>JAGVQM010000027.1 GCA_020051695.1 Candidatus Zixiibacteriota bacterium
GACGTCGCGATGACATATTCCCTCATATGTGGGTTTTTCAACAGGCCTCTTGCGGTGGGCGTTGACTTTAACTCGCCACTTCACTTTTGCCTGCGATAATCAATAGTCTGCCCGCCCACCATGGAATGGTGGGCCACCAGTCACATGAATGCCAAAACCCCCGGTCCGTTGCCAGACCGGGGGTTGTTGTTGTCCGTCCAAGTTGTACAGCAAATAAATGATCGATTAATACATGCCGCCCATGCCGCCACCCATGCCGCCCATGTCACCGCCACCGCCGGGCGCAGCTTTCTTTTCTTCGGGTTTTTCAGTGATTACCGCTTCGGTGGTCAACAGCAGCGAGGAAATCGATGCCGCATTTTCCAGCGCGATGCGGGTGACTTTGGTCGGGTCGATAATGCCCGCCTTAAGCATATCTTCGTAGGTATCGGTCAAGGCATTATAGCCGAATGCGCCGTTTTGCTCGACGACCTTGTTGAAGACAATCGAACCTTCCGCGCCTGCGTTCTCCGCGATCATGCGGATCGGCTCCTGCAGTGCGCGGCGGACGATATTGACTCCCACCAATTCGTCGCCGGTGGCGTCGAATTTATCCAGCACTTTCATGCAGCGGACCAGCGCCACACCGCCGCCGGGGACGATACCTTCCTCGACAGCCGCGCGGGTCGCGTGCAGGGCGTCCTCGACGCGGGCTTTCCGTTCTTTCATCTCGGTTTCGGTCGCGGCCCCGACATTGATCACTGCCACACCGCCGGCCAGTTTGGCCAGCCGTTCCTGCAGTTTTTCACGGTCGTAATCGGAGGTTGTGTCCTCGATCTGCGCGCGAATCTGCGCAATCCGGCCCTTAATATCTTCCTGCTTGCCGGCGCCCTCGACGATCGTGGTATTATCTTTGTCCACGGTAATGCGCTTGGCACTGCCGAGGTCGGACAACATGGTATTTTCCAACTTGAAGCCCAATTCCTCGGAGATCACTTTGCCGCCGGTTAGGGTGGCGACGTCTTCAAGCATGGCTTTGCGACGATCCCCGAAGCCGGGGGCCTTGACCGCGGCCACTTTTAATGTACCGCGCAATTTATTGACCACCAGCGTGGCCAGTGCTTCGCCTTCGATGTCCTCGGCGATGACCAACAGCGGCCGGCCGACCTGGGCGATTTTTTCCAGCAGTGGGAGCAGGTCTTTCATGCTGGAGATTTTCTTGTCGTGGATCAGAATCTGGGCGTCCTCGAGCACCACTTCCATGCCTTCGGCGTCGGTGACAAAATACGGTGACAGATAGCCGCGATCGAACTGCATGCCCTCGACGATATCCAGCGTGGTGTCGGTGGTCTTGGCTTCCTCGACAGTGATCACGCCGTCCTTGCCGACTTTTTCCATCGCCTCGGCGATCAGCTCACCGATCGTATGGTCGTTGTTGGCCGAGATCGTGCCGACCTGGGCGATCTCCTGCTTGCCCGGGATTTCCTTGGACAAGCTCTTGAGGTGCGCCACGACTTTATCGACGGCTTTCTTGATGCCGCGCTGCAGGGCCATCGGATTGGCGCCCGCGGTGACGTTTTTCAGCCCTTCGCGATAGATCGCCTGGGCCAGGATCGTCGCGGTCGTGGTGCCGTCCCCGGCGATATCCGAGGTCTTGGAAGCAACTTCCTTGACCATCTGGGCGCCGATATTTTCAAAATGGTCTTCGAGTTCGATTTCCTTGGCGACAGTGACACCGTCTTTGGTGACCGTGGGGGACCCCCACTTCTTGTCAATCACCACGTTGCGGCCTTTGGGGCCAAGGGTGACCTTGACCGCTTCGGCGAGTTGGTCGACGCCGCGCTTGAGGTGCTCACGCGCGACGGATGAAAATTCCAACAATTTCGGCATAAGTGTATCTCCTTGTAACGTTTATTTCCCGTTTAGTTGATGACCGCGAGGATGTCGGATTCGCGCATGATCATCAATTCCTCATCGCCGAGACGAAACTCGGTGCCGGCATACTTGCTATAGAGCACCTTGTCGCCTTTTTTAATTTCCAGGGCAACGAGTTTGCCCTCTTCGGTTTTGCGGCCCGGCCCGACTTCATAGACTTCACCCTGTGAGGGCTTTTCCTTGGCGGTGTCCGGGATGATGATGCTGCCGCGCTTTTGTTCGGCCTGCTCATCCAACGGCTTTACAACCACGCGATCAGCCAACGGACGAATGTTCATCGCTCACTCCTTTTGCTGTTCTTGTTAATTATATGATTACAAAAACTCGTTTATGTGCTTACCCGACGTTTCGCTTCACTTGGCATCTTCAAGTCTTTATACTAACCTTCGCGGCTTTTGTTAGCACTCATTTAATGTGAGTGCTAATAATTGCCGGAATTTATGGATAATTTTTCGGGTGTCAAGGGGGGGAATGGCAGAAAACAACGCCGCCCACGCATTGCCGACCAGCAATATTTATTGTAACAGTAAGGTATATAATGCATTATCGCGATTTTTATGGCGAATGTGTAATCCTTGAAAAATGATTGTCAAAAGTGTCCCGATGTTGCTGAATGCAGAAGGGGAGAAGATATTTTTGGGCTGGACAGGAGGAAGCATGGTTCAACGCGCATATTTTACGCCGAAGCTTTTTAAGTTCTTACGGGACTTAAAGAAAAATAACGACAGGTTATGGTTTGAGGACAACAAACAGCGTTATATCGACGATGTCCGCGATCCATTTCTATCTTTTATCGCAGAATTTGCGCCCCGGCTGCACAAGCTCAATCCGCATTTTGTGGCCGATCCCCGGCCGCTGGGTGGTTCATTGTTCCGGATTTACCGGGATGTCCGGTTTGCTCGGGATAAAAGCCCGTATAAGACCATGGCCGCCGCTCAATTCAACCACGAAAAGGGCAAAAATGTTCACGCCCCGGGGTTTTATCTGCATTTGGAACCGGGGGAGGTGTTTGCCGGGGCCGGGATCTGGCATCCCGATACCGGGACCGCCACCAGCGTCCGGCAGGCAATCGTGGATAACCCCGAAAAATTCAAGCGGATCCTGGCCGCCAAATCGTTCATACAATATTGTACTGTTACCGGCGAAAAACTCATTCGCCCGCCGAAGGGGTACGATCCCGATTTTCCGCTTATGGAGTACCTGCAATATAAAGATTTTCTGGTGGTCACGACATTAAGCGAAAAAGAAGTCTGCTCACCCGGATTCCTGGATACATTTACGACGATTTGCCGGGCGTATACGCCGTATGTGAAATTCCTGGCGGAGGCGGTGGGACTGGAAGTGTGAACCGGCAGCGATTGGCGGAATCTCGCCTGTGTCACATCTCGATGCCCTTGCGGGCGGGGACGCCTTTGGTGTAGTAGTGTTTGATCTCTTTCATCTCGGTGACCAGATCGGCCCGTTCGATAATCCGGGGGTCGGCCTTGCGGCCGGTGATTACCAGTTCGGTCTGTTCGTGTTTGGCGTCTATCAACGCCAGCAGTTCCTCGACAGAAAACAACTTGTAGTAGGTGGCGATGTTGGCTTCATCCATGATGACCAGGCCGTATTCGCCGGATTTGACCACCTGCAGCACTTCCTCGTACCCCTGGCGGCCCAGGGCGATATCCTCGGGCGTGGGGGTATGGATGATAAACCGGTCACGGCCATACCGCCGGAGGGTGATGACATCCTCAAACCGCTTAAATGATTCCAGTTCGGAATATTTCATGCCCTTGGCAAACTGGGCGATGAATACTTTCATCCCGGCCCCGGCTGCGCGCAGGGCCAGCCCGAACGCCGCGGTGGTCTTGCCTTTGCCGTCGCCGGTATAGACGTGCACATATCGTTTGTTCGCCGCTTCTTTCATCTGTTCTTCACGATAAAAAACGCCGCACGCATGCCGGCGACGGATATCACCGTCGGCCGGCGATGCGGGCTATCTTCCGGCCCTAATTTTTTAGGGCCGATATGCATGGTACGGCACAGCGCTGCTTGCGGTTAGCCGTTATTCTGATTTCAGCGGCGACGGCGGGGTGATCACGTCTTTTTTCTTTTTATCTTTTTTGTCTTTTTTTGGTTTTTTCTTTTCCCGGTTGCCGCGGTCTTTGTCTTTTGCCATCACCGACCTCCTTGGATGAGTGGGTCATACTCAAGTAACCACGCTGTCCGGCCTCCGACCTCACGTCGGCAGCCAGCACCACAAAATATAGATAAAGCCGCCCGTCAAGGCAAAAAATTCGCCCCGCATATTTTTCGAACAGATTAACAGAGAGTTGTTTCAGGTTCGCCAAATGCGCCGGCCAGTTTATCGAGCCGGTACCCGGCGCGCTCGGCGTTTTCCAGAATGCGCCGGGCTGCCCGGCAGACCTCGGAGAGTCCGTGGTCGGTCAAATCTCCACTGGTTTGCCGCCGAACCAGCCCCACTGCGAATAACGCCGCGACCAGCCGTTCGAGCCGTTCTTTATTCAGCCAGAGCGCGCCATCGTACCGGTTATAATTCAGGAATTCGCCGACCGCCGGGTCCTCGAACAGTCTTTGCATTTTCGCCGATAATACATGCCTTGCTTCCGGCAGCAGCACATCGCCGTAGACGGCGACGATCGAGACTAGTAGTGTATCGAAATGGGCTTCCGTCTCATCTGCGCCATACTCGCGAAACGCCTGTTGGATCACTTTATGCAGCAGCCACTCGTCCAGATACTTGCGTACCGTGGGGGGAACATCGGGTCCATCTTTCGGTTTTTGCAGATCCGCCAAATGATGGACGGTCATCCACGCGATGGTGATATGGTCCAACGGCTTACTGTGCGGATCGAGCAGGGCCTGGGCTTTGGCGGCCGGGGTTGTTTCCACGCCGGCGGTTGCGAGGGACGCTTTGAGCGGCAGGGTATTCAATTCCTCGGCGGCGATTTTGAGGTGGTCTTCGAGGATTATTTTGCTGTGGACATAGCTGCCCGCTGCGGTGAGAAAACGCGCCAATCCTGCAACAAAATCCAGCCGGACCTGCGGGTTGCCGGCGGCCAATCCCCTGAGCATCGCGGCGTTCATAATTTCCCGAAAGGGAAGGAGTACCGGGTCGAGTAGCATCTCCCGATACGCTTCATCGATATCGGCGACCGGATAACCCGCCAGCCGGCGGGACAGCTCCGCCCAGGCGCCGTCGCCGTCGTGGATTTCCCGCCAGTCCAGAAAAGCATGATACTGATATGCATGCAGTTCGGCATACAAACCCTCGGCCGCCAGTTGTTGCCCCGAGCGCAGATACCACATCCCCGATTGGTAGTCGCGGAACGTGTAATAGACTCCATGGTCGGCACGTAGCCCCAGCGCCTCAGCCAGTCCGCGCCGGATGAGGGTTTTCTCGTCCCCCGCGCCGATGTTGATTGCCGTGGATAGTAGGACCCGGCCGCGGGTTGAGTTATAGGCGTTATTGTACAGAATGATCGCCCGCTGGTCACCGAACCGGTTGGAATAGGCAAAGACATTTTCATCGACCCATCCCTCGGGGACGGTGAAGTCGTACAACGCAAAATTCTCCGCGCCGCTGAACAATATTCTGCGGCGCATCAGGGGAAAAATTTCCCGTTCATGGCGCCGCACGAGGTCATCGTCTATTCGTTCGTCCCAGTAGGCCCGCCGATATTCCATCCCGTATTTTTCGGTGAACCCCTCAATTTGCCCATGGCCGAACATCGGCAACCCCGGCATGGTCACCATCAACACCGCCACGCCGATATATTTATCCCCCTTGCCGAACTGGGCGACCGCGGTATCCTCATCGGGGTTGTTCATGAAATTTACGAACCGCTTGAGGACTTCGGGGCTGAATTCGAGGACATTCCGGACGGTCAGCCGGTACTTGGCATTGTCCTCCATTTTGAGCATATTCATAAAGGCGCTGTTATACACCCGGTGCATGCCCAGCGTCCTGACGAAATACCCTTCCATCAGCCAGAAGGCCTCGGCCAAAAGCAGGGTATCGGGGATTTCCGCGGCGATGCGATCGACGACTTCGCGCCAGAATTCCACGGGGAAGTCGCGGTCGAAATCAGCTTTGCTCCGAGAGTGTTCGGCCCGCGAGGGGATGGCGCCCCCCTCACCGGGGAGCGGGAACCACAGCCGCTGATAGTGTTTTTTGGCCAGGGTCATCGCGGCGTCAAAGCGGATGATCGGGAATTTGCGGGCGACATGTAAAATTGTCTGGATGACTGCCTCGCGCACATCGGGCAGCAGGAAATTCAGCTGTGCGGTATCGTTCCACGGCATATTGGTGCCGTCGTTGCCGTGATAGATATACCTGACATCCCCGGTCCATTTGTCGATGCGTTTGAATACGACCGCGGCATCGCGGTGCTCCCAGTAACCGTCCTCGATCTGGAGCACTACGCGGTCATCGTCCGACAAATCCATGCCGTTGAACTGGTACCAGGGGTACGGCGGGTAACCGGCCTGAATGAACCAGCCCGGATGTTCAATAACCCATTTGGAGTAGATGCCGACATGGTTGGGCACCATATCGCTGGCCAGCCGGATCCCCCGTTGCATCGCCCGCTCGCGCAGGTTTTCGTAAGCGGATTCGCCGCCGAGGTCGTCGGCGATGATATAATCATACAGTGAGTACGCCGAGGGCGCGGCCTCGGGGTTCCCCATCAATTGCTTGATTTTCTGTGAGGCTGGCGAGCGCTGCCACAGGCCGATCAGCCACAGGCCGGTGAAGCCCCAGCGGGCGAGCTGGTCGAGTTCTTCGTCCGGGACATCGCTGAGGACCCGGATGTGCCGCCGGTGTTTTTTGGATAGTTGATCAAGCCAGATGTACGTTGATTTGGCGATAATCACTACGTTGGACATCCAGTCGGCATCCCGGGAAAACCGCGCGGGTTCGGGGTACGCTAAATCGGCAAAGCCGGTGTCCGGTCCGAAGCGCAGCGCCCGTAGCGGCCCCGGGCCGAAACCGCGCAGTTTTTGTTCCTCTTTGAGTATATCCGCGGCCAGCAGCAGCCGTTCCAGCAATTCGGCCGGGAGGAAGTTTGCCCAGCGCTCACGAATATAGCGTAACTGGCCGTCCAGAGAATCGGGCGCGGCCCGCATCGGCGCGCGTAAACAGGCGAATAACGGTTCACCCAGCGGCTCGAAGACCGGTTGCCGGCCGAAAAATTCCTCCAGCGCCCCGATAAAGCGTATGTATGGTGATTGTTTTTTCAACTCGGCGTCGTCGAACAGCGGGTACAGCGGCTTGAAGGCCGGATTGGCCATACTCAGCGAAAGCAGGATGATCTCGCCGATTGTTGTATCATAATTGCTGATGGACGTTGTCGATCCCTGAATGAATTCCTGTCCATCCAGCTTTTTTTTCACTACGGCCAGCGGCGGGAACAAGCCGACAAATGACGGCGGGGTCCGTTCTGCGGTCTCGCGGCCGCGGTTGCTGCCGGTCCATGCCCGTGCCTGAGCAATGACTCCGGGTACCTGTTTGCAACCATACAGTCGCAGCACATAACGCAGGATGTCAACCAGCACTCCGGCGGTGATCAATTGCCCGGCCTGCACTGCCCCGGCCATCCCGGTATCGGCGTACAACTTTTGGCCATAGTGGACGGCCAGCCGGCGGAGTGCGTCGAATTCCGATTTCGCCGGGCTGCCTACCGCATCGTCAAGCAAAGTATATATGTCATACTTTTCCCACGATTTGCCGGACAGGTGAAACCCGAAGGGAAAATATGTCCTCAGCGTTTTCTCTAACTGCTGGTCACTCATGGTGTTTTATTTTCTCATCAGCGAAGCCCGTACAGCGGATCATTTCTGCGCCTGGAAGCCGATACTTTTCTCCGGGCTGCCGGGGAGCTTGATCTCGCCGTACTGTTCTTCGAATTTTTTCAGGTTTTCACCGAGCGCCTTGAGCAGGAGTTTGGCGTGGGCCGGCGTCATGATAATCCGGGAATACACTTTCGTTTTATTGGCGCCGGGGACCACTCGGGCAAAATCGAGCACGATTTCATGCGGCGACTGGGCGATGAGCACCATATTGGAGTAGACGCCTTCTGATTCTTTTTCACCCAGTTCCACGTTTAGTTGCTGCGGTTTCATCTGCATCTGCGTTCCTCCTTGCGAAAAACTTCCCCTATTAACTACATTGGAGACCGTAAGTCAACTTGTTCGCCCGGCGCTAAAGCAGTGGGCCGGGCGGAAACGGTTGATCGCAAATTGGCCAAGAGGTACAATGACCATACCCGAACCACAACGTCTGCAATCGATTCTGGATTCGTTTTGCGGGAAAGACGTCCTGGTCTTTGGCGATGCGATGCTGGACGAATACTGGTGGGGCAGTGTCTCGCGGATTTCCCCCGAGGCCCCGGTGCCGGTCGTGGGGGTCGAGAAAACCGGCCACAAACCCGGCGGGGCGGCCAACGTGGCCCTGAATATCGCCGCACTCGGCGGCAGCCCGCGCCTGGTCTCGGTCACCGGTGATGACACCGGACGAGAGCTGCTGCTGGCCGCTTTGGGGGAAAAAAATGTGGACACCAGCGGGCTGGTGATCGACACCTCGCGGCCTACTACCCGCAAGACCCGGATCGTGGCCCACAGCCAGCAGGTCGTGCGCGCTGATTTTGAGTTGACGGATCAAGTCCCGGCCGGGGTCGAGGCCCGGTTATGGGAGATTTTTCTCGACCGGTTTGCCTGTTGCCGGGGCGTGATTATTTCCGATTACGGTAAGGGCGTGATTACCGGTGAACTGTTGCGGAAAATCATTGCCCAGGCCCGGGCCGAGGGCAAGTTTGTCGTGGTCGATCCCAAGGACACGCACTTTTTCTCCTATCGCGGTGTGACTACATTGACGCCCAATCACCACGAGGCCGGATTTGTCGCCGGGCGGCGGATTACTGATGAAAACAGTTTGCGCGAGGTGGGTTTCGATTTGTTGCGGCGGCTGGAGGCCGATTCGTTATTAATCACCCGGGGCGCGCAGGGGATGGCGTTGTTTGAACCGCCGATTGAACTGACTCATTTTCCCACCCGCGCCACCGAGGTCTTTGATGTCACCGGCGCGGGAGACACTGTAATTTCCGCAGTGGCGATGGCACTGGCGGCGGGGGCAAGCATGAAAGAAGCGGCGTACCTGGCGAATTTCGCCGCCGGGCTGGTGATCCGCGAGATCGGCACGGCACAGACCACGACTGCCGCGCTGGCCGAGGCGGTCATGGCCGCCGACAAAGGGACTGCTTGATGGCGGCACGGGTCGACAAGCTTGTTTCTTTGCCCGCACTGTTGCGCAAACGGTCGGGTTGGCGACGGGCGGGGAGGACAATTGTATTTACCAACGGCATTTTTGACTTGTTGCATCGCGGCCATGTCGAATACCTCGCTGAGGCCAAACGGCGGGGAGACATACTCATCGTCGGGATGAACACCGACGCCTCGACGAGGAAATTGAAAGGCCCCGGCCGTCCCATTAATCCACTGGCCGATCGCATGGCAGTCCTCGCGGGGCTGGAGTCGGTCGATTATGTCGTGCCATTTCGTGAGGCGACTCCCCTCAAACTGATCACCGCCATCAGACCGGATATTCTGGTCAAAGGATCGGAATATAAAAAAGCCGATATCGTCGGGGCCGCGGAAGTCGAATCCTGGGGCGGAAAAGTCGTACGCATGAAAATGCGGCGGGGGAAAAGCACCACGGCGCTGATCAAGAAAATTACACTGCCTGCGAAAGTGTGATTTGGACAATATTAATATAGCGGCAAAAAAGATGAATGATTATGATGAAGTTAATGATGTGTCAATGGGCAAATCACATGTTGTAATTCTTGGTGCAGGAGCCAGTAGGGCAGCGTTCCCGCAAGGTGATGTAAATGGGAATTCCCTTCCATTAATGAAAGACTTAATCGAACAAATAGGATTATCACCAATTATAAAAAAGGCATTGAAGGAGTTTAAAAGTGACGATTTTGAGGAAGTCTACTGTCAAATTTCAGAGTTAGACGATGAAGAACTGCTGAGGAACATTGAAGGCACTATTGATGCATATTTTTCAAAACTTAAGCTACCCCAAGAGATTACGCTTTACGATCAATTGGTTTTATCCCTGCGCGGTAAAGACATAATTGCGACTTTTAATTGGGATCCTTTACTATTCCTTGCACTGCAACGAAATCACTTAAAGGGAGATATGCCTAAGGCGGCTTTTTTGCATGGCAACGTGGCCATAGGTTGTTGTCATGAGGATTATCTCCTTGCCGTACGAGGAGCAAAATGCCCCAAATGCGGTAATCCTTTGTGTGACACTAAATTACTATACCCCATAAGAGAAAAGGACTATTCTCAAGACCATTTCATACGGAATGAATGGAAAAAATTGGAAAGACGAATTGAACATGCATTTATTGTGACCATTTTTGGATACAGTGCTCCAAGCGCAGACGTCGATGCGATTAAACTTATGGAGATGGCATGGTCAAAAAATAATGCAAAGAACTATGGCCAGATTGAGATCATTGATATTGAAAATGAAGATTTAGTTCGTCGAAAGTGGGATCCTTTCATCGTTGACACTCACTATGATGTGCGCAGGGATTTTCAAGACTCGTTTATTGCCCGATATCCCAGACGATCCTGTGAAGCAATGTGGGCACAAGTCATGGAATGTAAATATCTCGAAGAGCGGGCCTTGCCTCGCAATCCATCGTGGAAGGAACTCCACACTTGTATTGATCCTCGGATTGCAGTCGAAAAGGCCCAGTCTGATCGCTAGTTCGCATCAACCACATGCCCCGTTCCGGTAATGGTCTTGCTAATATTCGGATGCCCCCTGTAGTAAATGTTGCCCGAGCCGCTGATCACCGCGTCAAGTTGATCGGCCACCGTAATTCGATGATTCCCGGACTATCGAATCGATGCCCCACACTATGCCTTAATGTGCTGGTAATCTTCCGCTTACCCCGGTTCCGCCGCCGGGTACGGGCTTTTTCCTTGACGACGGACACCGTTGGCGCGTATGTTTTACTGCGGAAAGCGGTTGCGGCGCCACAAGGCGCTGGTGGTCCCACCCACTTTGTGGGGGGGTAATTTTTTGTTGGAGAGAAAATTTGAAAGCAGCCAATTATTCGATGCGACTGGCCGCGTTACGTAAACGACTCGCGGCGGAAAATCTTGATGCGGCGTTAATTTCTTATGGGCCGCACGTGCGTTATCTCTGTGGTTATAGCGGTTCAAACGGGTTATTATTCGTCGGGCAGAAAGCGGCCCACTTTTTCACCGATTTCCGCTATTTGGAACAAGCCAAAAAAGAAGTACCCCGCGCGAAAGTCATCGTCAAGGAACGCGATATCTGGAGGAACCTCCCGGATGTCCCTGAGGCAGCCCGGCCACGGACCAAGATCGGTGTTCAGGTGAATTATATCACGCACAAACAATTCGGCATGTTACGGCATTTGCTGCCCCAGGCGTTGATGGTCAGCATGGAAAACCTGGTTGAACCGTTGACGATGGTCAAGGACGCCGACGAACTGGCCGCCATCAAAAAGGCCGTCGGAATTTCCGATATCGGTTTTGCCCGAATTTTGGAATATATCCGCCCCGGCGTGCGGGAACTAGATGTTGCCGCCGAGCTGGAGTATATCATGAAAAAAGCCGGTTCGGAGCAGCCGGCCTTTGAGACAATTATCGCTTCGGGTGCGCGCGCGGCGCTGCCGCACGGTATTGCCTCGGCCAAGAAAATCGCCAAAGGCGATTTTGTGACCATGGATTTCGGCGCGACCTATAAGGGCTATGTTTCGGATATTACCCGGACGGTGGTAGTCGGCAAACCGACCGAACGGCAGAAAAAAGTGTATGCGCTGGTCCGGCGCGCGCAAAAAGCTGCGGTCAACAGCATTAAACCGGGTAAGACCGGGATTGCTGTTGATAAAACAGCACGGTCGATCATTGAACGCGCGGGTTACAGCAAAAATTTCGGCCACGGGCTGGGCCACGGATTCGGGTTATACGTGCACGAAGGCCCGTCGCTGTCGACACAATCGCCCGATACGCTGCGCAAGGGGATGGTCGTGACTGTCGAGCCGGGAGTGTATTTTCCGGGCTGGGGCGGGGTGCGGATCGAGGACGACGTCGTGGTTACCGCCAACGGTGTCAACGTGTTGAACAAGGCCGAACGCGGGCTGATCTGTTTGTAGTTGCGGGGCGCTGAATTTTTGCGGCCATGAATGCCGTACTCCCAAGTAAGGGGTTGCACGATGAATGAATCGACGATTCGCCGGCTGATCAAAATCGTGGAGGAAAGTGATATTGAATCGCTGGAAGTCTCTCGGTTTTTTCGCAAAATTCGCATCACCAAAAGACTCAGCGCCAACGGCACGGGTGATGCGCCGACAATAATCGTCAGCCCCAAACCGCAGGCCGTCCCGTCCCCGGCGCCGTCTGCTGCAGTAGCAAAAGACACATCGGGGTTGATCGAGGTGACCTCGCCGATGGTCGGCACATTCTATCGCGCCCCCGCACCCGATGCCGATCCGTTTGTGCAGGTCGGGACACGGGTCAACGCCGGCGATACGATCTGCATTGTCGAGGCGATGAAGCTGATGAACGAAATCGAGGCCGAAATCGCCGGAGTGATCAAAGAAGTCAAAATCGAAAACGGTGATCCGGTGGAATACGGCCAGGTGTTGTTTTTGATCGATCCCAGGGGCTAACGATCATAGAATACAGCGGAGAGAATGAAGCCGTCCTGATGGTTTTCAGGACGGCTTTTCGTTGTATTTTCACCATGAATTGAGCCGTCGCATGAAAACGGGAATTATTTCCGGGAGCACAGTGAATCGACAGTTGTTTGTCAATGTCGGTACCTCCCATTTGGAAGGGGCACGCGTCCAGAGTTTATCTAACCGGGTCGGGTAAAATTGCGTATATTATCTGCAGGCTGGGACAAAGCCCCGCCGGGGAAAAACACGTGTTCGAGACGTTTAAAGCCAAGCTCGTCGAAAAAGCCGTCCTGGTCGGGTTCCGTCACGATAACCGCAACGCCGAGCTGGAAAGCTCGATGGCTGAATTGCGCTTTCTGGCGACATCGGCGGGAGCGCAGGTTGTCGGGGAGGTCGTCCAACGTTCCGGCCCGCCCCGGGCGTCGCATTTTATCGGCAAGGGGAAGCTGGCTGAGGTCGGCACGCTGCTGAGCGAACACAAGGGCAATTTGGTTATCTTCGATGATGACCTGTCCCCGGCGCAGGTCCGCAATCTCGAAAACGACCTGGAGGTAAAAATCATCGACCGTTCGATCCTGATCCTGGATATTTTTGCCCGCCGCGCCAAAACCCTCGAAGCCAAAACGCAGGTCGAACTGGCGCAGATGAAATATCTGTACCCCCGGTTGACCGGCCGCTGGTTGCACTTTTCCAAGCAATACGGGGGGATCGGCGCCAAAGGCCCGGGCGAAACGCAGCTGGAAGTCGATCGGCGGCTGGTCGGCAAGCGCATCAAACGGCTGGAGACCGAACTCGAACGGATCGACCGTGAACGAAACGAGCAGCGCAAACGCCGCCGCGATGTATTCAAGATCGCCCTAGTGGGCTATACCAACGCCGGGAAATCGACGTTGTTCAATCGACTGACCAAGGCGAATGTGTTTGCCGATAACCGGTTGTTTTCCACGCTGGATGCGACCACCCGCGTGGTGTATTTGCCGCAGGCAGGCCGCGCGCTGCTGACCGATACCATCGGGTTTATTCGCAAACTTCCGGCACAGCTGGTCGCCTCATTCCGGGCCACATTGGCCGAAATCGCCGACGCCCATCTGCTGGTCCATGTGGTCGACTGTTCGCTTGAGGATGTCGGCCGTCAGACCGGGGAAGTCGAATCGTCCCTGGCGCAAATGGCTTCGGACAAAATCGACCGGCTGGTCGTGCTCAATAAAATCGATCTGGTCAACGGCGAGCGGCGGCCGCTGGTGTCAAGTTTTGTCGCGGAGACCGATCTGGTTGCTGTCTCCGCCCTGCAAGATGTTGGAATTGAACGGCTGGTGGCCCGGCTGGGGTACTATTACCAGCGCTGGGTGCTGCGCCGCGACCTCAATCCGGGTGACAATATACTACCACCGACCTAAGATTTTTCCCCGGATTTCCGATACATAGGTAAAAGGGCGTCGTGCGCTCGGCGGGTACCCGGTTGGTGTCCGATCTGCGTTGCTCAGCCGCTATGGAGGAAGACATGGGGCGCAAAAACAGGAAAAAAGTCCTCGTTGTCGAAGATAATCCCAACATGTCGGGTCTGCTGGCCGATATGTTGGAGGTATTTGAAGTTGAATCAGTTTCGGCGTCGGACGGCGTAGAAGCGCTGCAGCTGGTCAACGATCAGGAATTCGGGCTGGTCATTTCCGATTTGCGGATGCCTAAAATGACCGGCACCGAATTATTGCTGGCGGTCAAGGAAAAATATCCCAAGATGCCGGTAGTGTTGATTTCCGGCTATACGATTGACTCCGCCGATGATGAAACTGTGACGACCCGGGCGGACGGCTTTCTTAGTAAGCCGTTTAAAATGAATGAATTGCAGGAAGTCCTCAATTCATTCATGTGATTATCCCAGCATTGCCCGAATGATTCATCATTGCCGGGTCCGAATCACTCCCCGGATTCCCCTTCGATTGCGCCCGTATTCACCCCGAATGTAATATCCTCCAAGGCAACTGATTACCGCGTGATGATAGCATAGGTCTGCTCGGCGATGGCGATTTCCTCATCGGTGGGGATGACCAGGATGCGGGCCCGCGAGGAGGCCGCGGAAATGTCGGCCTCGGTGCCCCGGGTGGAGGCATTTTTATCAGGATCGAGGGCGTAGCCCAGCTCGGCCAAACCGGTGAGACTTGTGGCGCGCACGGCAGATGAATTTTCGCCCACGCCAGCGGTGAAGACCAGGGCGTCGACATGTCCCAGCACCGCAGTCAGCGCGCCGATATATTTGCGGACGCGATAACAATAGACCGCGAACGCCAGCCGGGCAGGTCCGTCGCCGGCGGCGGCCAGGGCTTCGATTTCGCGCATGTCGTTCGTCTTGCCGGAAAGTCCCAAAAGTCCGCTTTGTTTATTGAGCAGTTTGTTGATCTGCGCGGCATCCATCTGCTGATTTTCCATCAGGTACAAAATAATCGCGGGGTCGAAATCGCCGGGCCGTGTCCCCATCACCAGTCCCTCCAGCGGCGTGAAACCCATGCTGGTATCGACCGATTTGCCGCCGCGCACGGCGGCCATGCTGGCCCCGTTGCCCAGATGGCAGGTGATCAGGTTAAGCTGCTCCGCCGGCTGCTGGAGGAATTCGGCGGCACGACGCGCGACGTAGGCGTGTGATGTCCCATGAAAACCATAGCGCCGCACCCGGGATGTGCGGTAGAGTTCGTACGGCAGCGCGTACAAATAGGCCTCGGGCGGCATGCTCTGATGGAATGCGGTATCGAAGACGCCGACCTGGGGTACGCCGGGCAGCAGCGAACGGCCCACCTCGACACCAAGGAGATTCGGCGGGTTATGCAAGGGCGCCAGCGGGATGTTCTCCCGCACGGCCGCGATGACTTCATCGTCGATCAGCACCGAGGCAGAAAAGGCCTCGCCGCCATGGACCAGGCGATGCCCCACGCCGCTGATATCTTCTTTGTGTGCCAGCGCGCCGCCGTTGCCGGTCAATAAGTCCAGCACTTTCTCCAGTGCGGCGGCGTGAGTGGGGAACGGCTGCTCAATTTTCGTCTGGCGTTCGGCGGCGCGGTGCGTGATCCGCCCGCCCGGTTCGCCGATTTTTTCACACAATCCGGAAGCCAGGACTGTCCGTTCGGGCATCTCGAAGCATTTATATTTGATAGACGAACTTCCCGAGTTGATCACCAGAATTTTCACGGGTTTTCCTCTGCGTTCACACGGAATTTTGCTGGGCCTGGATGGCGGTGATGGCCACGGTATTGACAATGTCCGGGACCAGGCAGCCACGGCTGAGGTCGTTGACCGGTTTGTTGAGTCCCTGCAGCACCGGGCCGACCGCCAGTGCGTGCGCCGAACGCTGGACCGCCTTGTAGGTGTTGTTGCCGGTATTCAGATCCGGGAAAATGAAGACCGTCGCGCGCCCGGCCACTTTGCTGTCGGGCATTTTGGTTTTGGCCACGCCCATGTCGATAGCCGCATCATATTGAATCGGGCCTTCGATGGCCAGGTCCGGGCGGCGTTGTTGCGCAATCTGCGTGGCTTCGATCACATGGTCGACATCGGTCCCGCCTCCCGAACCGCCGGTGGAGTAGGAGAGCATGGCCACGATCGGCTCGATGCCGAAAGCCGCCGCGGTGTCGGCGCTGGTAATCGCGATTTCAGCCAGTTCCCCGGCAGTCGGATTGGGATTGACCGCACAATCGCCATAGACCAGCACCCGGTCCTCCAGGCACATGAAGAAAATGCTGGAAACCAGCGAGATATCCGGTTTGGTCTTGATGAATTCGAAGGCCGGCCGCAGGGTATCGCGCGTGGTGGTTTTCGAGCCGGCGACCATCCCGTCGGCATCTCCCTTGTAGACCATCATTGTGCCATAGAATATGGGGTTGGTCATGGTGTCGCGGGCGATATCCAGAGTGATCTTCTTGTGTTTGCGCAACTCGAAATAGGTTTTGGCATAGTCCTCAAAGTTGTCCTGCTTGACCGGGTCGATGATCCGCGCGTCCTTCAGCCGCAGTTTCAGGTCGTCGGCCCGCGCACGAATGGTCTCTTCATCGCCCATGAGGATGACATCGACGATATCGCGGCATTCCAGAGTCTCGGCGGCGCGCAGAATGCGCTCCTCATTCCCCTCGGGCAGGACGATGCGTTTTTTATTCTGGGCGGCTTTATGGATAATGTTGTGCAGGAACAATTTCGGTGTCAGGACTTCCGGCACTTCGATCGAGATTTTGTCGCGCAATTTGTTGGCATCGACATGGCGGGCAAACAATGAAAGCGCCGCATCGATCTTGCGAAAGTTGCCCGGCCGGATGACCGATTTGACATTGTTGATGGCCATTGCGGTCTCAAATGTATGCGACTCGACCGAGAGGATGGGCACGCGAATTGAACGTAGGCCGGTGATCAGCCGATCGATCGGCGGGGAGGGCAGAAATCCCCCGGTCAGGACAATTCCCGCGACGTTGGGCATGGTCGTGGAAATCTGCGCGGCCATCAGGCCGGCGATAATATC
>JAGVQM010000022.1 GCA_020051695.1 Candidatus Zixiibacteriota bacterium
CTGCCCGGCAATCAATCGCGGCGATTGGGATTGTTCCGGGAGTATCAATTTGGTCGACATCGTGCATATGGTCAGTTATATCTTTCGCTACCCGGCGCCCGGGCCGTGCGATCCGTGTGCTTTGTAAATAGTCGCGAGGGGCAGGAGCCGAGCGCAGCGACGTACTCCTGCTAATAGGTGAAGCAGAAAAAGGCAGGACCGCCAAAGGATCCTGCCCTACAACTGGATTCCCGCCTGCGCGGGAACGACATGTTATCTAGCCTGATGCTGTACGCGCAACCGATCAAATAAAAACGCATACCAGTCGGCGTCGAGGGCGATCTTGTCGTCCAGCGAACCACCGATACCGTGGCCGATACTCGCGCTCATACGTAACAGCACCGGGCCGGGATTCGTGGTCGCCGCCTGTACCGCGGCGGTCATCTTGCGCGAATTGGACGGGTTCACCCGGCCGTCGTTTTCATCGGCCGTGAACAGGCAATCCGGGTAACGCACGCCGTTTTTCACATTATTGTATGGCGAATAGGCGTACAGGGCCTTGAACTGTTCGGGGTCTTTCACTGTGCCGTATTCGGTCACATTAAAGGCGCCGTTGGGGTCCAGCTCGACCCGCAGCATATCATAGACGCCCTTCAGGCCGACGACCGCTTTGAACAACTCCGGCCGCTGGACCAGCGTCGCGCCGACCAGCAGGCCGCCGTTGCTGCCGCCCAGGATCGCCAATTTATCGGGATTGGTGTACTTTGCCTCGATCAGGTATTCCGCACAGGCAATGAAATCATCGAACACGTTCTGTTTATTGGTCAGGTATCCCGCTTTGTGCCACTCCTCACCGAATTCGCTGCCGCCGCGGGTGTTGGCTGTGGCATACACGCCGCCATGAGCAAGCCAGATACTGAGCTTGCGGTCAAAGTATGGCGTCTGACTGATCCCGTATCCGCCATACCCGTACAGGATCGTGGGATTCGATCCATCGAGTCGTGTCCCTTTGCGGCGGAGAATATTCAGGGGGATCTGCGTGCCGTCTTTGGAAGTCGCGAATTCGCGGACGACTTCGATCTCGCTGAAATCCGCCGGTGTGGTCACGGCAAACTCGGTTTGTTGCGGCTGGCCGGCCGGGTCATCAGCGTCGGGGTTATACGTGTACCATGCGGTGGGCCGGGTATAGCTGGAATTGCTGTAGAGTATGCGGTCGCCATCCAGGGCGGTCAACCCCCAGACCGAGGATACCGGGAGGATGGGGATTGTCCCTTTCTCCTCGCCGTCAAAATCGACAATCCGAATTTGTGATGGTCCGCCCACCAGGTCCCGAACGTAGATCCGGGAACGGGCGACCGTAAAACTCTTGATCACCACGTCGCTTTGTTTGACAATGGTCGTCGCACGCGACACATCGGTTTCGCCGGCGGCAAGTCTGATAATCTTCCCTTTCGGCGCATTCATCACTGAGTACATAAACACCGAATTGTCCGGTCCGAAATGGCAAGTCGAGATCAAATCTTCATTGTGGGTGATTTGGACCCACTTTTCATCCGGCCCACGCAGGTGATGGGTAAACTCACCACCGTCACCATCGGCCACAGTCGCAAGATAATACCGGCCGTCCTCGGAGGCCTCCAGCTCGACCTCGGCGATCCGCGGAAATTCCCTGCCGACGACATACGTGTCCTCCGCAATCGGCGTTCCCAGTTTGTGATAATAGACCTGTTGATAAAAACTCATATCTTCGGGCGCGCGTTCGCCCTCGTAGGGATACCGTGTGTAATAAAATCCGCTGCCGTCGGCCGTCCAGGCCATCCCGCCACCGGCCGTGGGGCCGTTCACCCGGGGGATCATCTCGCCGGTCTCCGTGCCGTCGGCCGCGTTGAACACATGCACCGTGCCCCACTCCGTGCCGCCGACCGACAGCGATACCGCGATGAGCTTGCCGTCAAACGACGGCCGGTACCAGTCAACCGAAGTCAACCCTGTAGTATCATAGGCATTCAAATCGAGGATGATCCGTTCGCTGTCACGTTTGTGCGCCGAATTCATCACCACCAATCGCGGTTGGTCGTCTTCCGGCAATGATTTCAAGGCAAACAACATTCCCGGGCGATAGGTGAAATACCAATATTCTTCCGAACCCTCGCGATAGAGTTCGTTCAGCCGTTCGACAATCGCCGCCCGCGCAGGGATTGCGTCGAGATATGATCGTGCGTAATCATTTTGCGCCTGGGCCCAGGCCTGCACCGCCGGGTCGCTGCCGTCCTCCAGCCAGCGATAGTTGTCGATGACCTCAACACCATGATAAGTATCGGTTATCGGGTTCGTCGGTGTTTGCGGAGGTTGCAGGGTTGGCGTGGCGCAGCCGGTCGTCAGGAACAGCACAATCGTGCTGAATAGGGCGATATTCACAGATCTTCTTTCTATGGGACTCATCCTGATCCTCCTTCACGCAGGTATGGTTGAGAACTCCCCGTGCCGTTGCCTCCAAGATAATCGGCCCGCGCGGCGAGTTCAAGCCATTTCGGGAAAGGTGAATGCGTAATACGGAGTCTTATTTACTGTCCCACGCGAAACATGTTGCGCAGGGCCAATGCGGCGATATTGGGGTTGGCGTTCAGCCGGCGGCGGCAGTAGGCCGCCCAGTGCTTGCCGTAGGGGACATATAGCCGGACTTTAATTCCCCGCGCCACCAGATCATCCTGGAAGTTGTTCAACGGGACCCCTAACAGCATCTGGACTTCGTAATCAGCGGTGGTTTTACCCATCTTCTTCGCCATTTCCAACGCCGAGCGGACAACCTCCCGGTCGTGGGTGGCGATCGCGACATAGGACCCGTTGGCCCACATCTGCTCGAATAACTTAAGCAGATGTTTTTTCATCGTCGGTTTGTCGGTATAGGCGACTTCCGGCGGTTCGCGGTAGATGCCGATCACTCCGCGCACGTTTGGCCGCAGCTGGGCCACCGCCGCATAATCTTTCGGCGTGCGGAACAGCATCGATTGCAGGACGATCCCTGTTTTGGGGAATTTACCGATGAACCGTTGGTATGTTCGCAATGTCTCGTCAATGGTCGTATGGTCTTCCATATCATAGCGGACAAACAAATCGTATTTCGCCGCGTGGTTGAGCAGCGTTTCGACATTGCGGTCGCATAACTCCCGGTCGATCCCCTGGCCCAGTGCGGAAAGCTTGGTCGATATTGAAATATGTTCCGACCGTCCGACATCATCGATCAACCGCAGGTATTCCTCGAGCGCTTCGGCGGTCGCTTCCGGGTTTTCCACCGCCTCGCCGAGGACGTCAATTGTCGAATGTATCCCGCGCTTATCATATAGTCTGCGGGCTACGGCCAAAGCGTCGGCACGATCGGCGCCGGCGATATACGGATGAGTAAAAAAGTGCAGGGCAAAAGTGGGGATGGCGCTGATCGCCCCCCAGCGGATGCGTTCGAATGTGGAAACCTCGCGCGAGACAGCCATGCGGTCCCACGGAGTGGAGCCGGAGCCGTCACCCGAAGGATCTGCTGTCGGCGGAGCCGACGCACAACAGGCGCGAGGTGTCTCTTTGTCGGCCTGACCGGCAGGCATGTCCCGCTCGTTTGTCATCCCCGGCTGATTCCTCATCCCGGAAAATATCGAGCCAAATATACAATACTGTTTCACGGCATGGGTAGCGGTTTGATGAAGGTGTTGTCAGAATAAGTGCCGGCCGGGGAATTTCCCGGTTCAAGCAAAAAAAAGGCCGGGTAAGCCCCGGCCTGAGTTCACATGTCGATGGCAATCAATTGCCGTTAAGGGCGACTGTCAGCGTGTTCCGATCCCTGGACAATTTGATTTTGCCTTCCCGGGCCAGCCAGCCGACTGCCATCGCGACCAGTACATCATTCTGGTTGACTTCTTTTTTCAGCCGGCTCATGCTTAACTGGCCTTTCGCAGTCAACTTTTGATATACATCGCCCGCTGTCAATCCCACTTCATTATTCATAAAACCCTCCATGACCGAATTATTATACGTACGAAGCAGCGGTCCGTGCTTCATATATTTTCCTGTTTCGGCCGGTTATTTCGGTGAATTAAGTCGTTGCCCCAATTCGGCAGCAATATCTTCAAGTAAACCGCTGTCGGCAGCGGTAAAGGCGTCCGGCATAAATGAATCCACGTCGATTTCGCCGAGACATGCCACTCCATCCATAATAGGGACAACAAGTTCCGATTTCGTTTTGATACTGCAGGCCAGATAGCGTGGGTCGGCATTGACATCAGGGACAACAATTGTCGTTTTGGTTGCTGCTGCTGCGCCACAGATGCCCTGGCCGAGCGGAATTCGAGTATGCGGACTGGGGTCACCCCGAAACGGCCCCAAGACCAAAGTGTCGCCTTTCACCAGGTAGATCCCCACCCAATTAAAATGCGGCAGCCGTCGAGCGAGTTCGACGACGACCGACTCCATGGCCCTTGCTGTTGTATCCGCGGCTTTGACAGCGCGCAGGATATCATCTTTAATCACTTGATATTCAATTAATTGTCCGGTCATGGTGGTCTCGATTATCGTCGTTTGGCGGCGTCATTTACAGCGTTTTTCACAATTTCGAGTCGTTCCAACGGGACGCTTACCGGCACCGCGCATCCCGGGCCGACCGCAAACGGCAAATCGGCGTGCGCCTCAACCAGCTTCCTGGTTTTATTCGCCAGCGCCGCGGGTTCCAACTCCATGAGATCCTGATAGCGGTCCAATCCCCCCATAATCGGTTTCCGGAGCATCGCGTGTCCCTCACGCAACGCGGGATTGGTCGGATCGGCCGCATCCCAGTTGACAACCTCGGCCGGATAATCGCCGAATTTTCCCAGAAAATTGTTCGAACCGCACACATGGAGCACGCTCAGCGAGGCATTTCCCTTCATTTCGGCCAGGACCCGCAAATCATACGGCCGCCCGAACTGCTCATAGTGCTCCCAGCGGACTACATCGCTGGAGGCCCATTCGGTGGTGGCCAAGAACAAACCATCGGCGCCCGCATTGAGAAACTCTGTGGCCAGTGCCGAAAAAGTAACGGTAATATTTTCCAATGCCGCGTGGATATCACGCGGCGACTCGGCCATCAGACGTACCAACAGTCCCTCATCCGGCACCAAGTCACCCAGGACCGACAAGGGCGAAAACACGGTCATCAGCACCGGCAACGGCCGGGGCAGCGCTTTGCGAATCGCCGCCACCACCTGCAATTGCGCCGCGAATTCGCGATCTGAACTCGGCAAGACCTTTACCGCGGCCAAATCCTCCGCCTGATGAACCGGCCAGGAGACTATTTTCGGCTTGTCCAACGGCGTTTTGCCGCGCTCTACTGTAACACCCCACGGTTCAACGTGATAACTTGCTTTTGCATTGATTTTCACCATATCCCAATTAAAGCGGCGTTGGAAGCCGACCATGGCCTCAGCGAACGTGTCCGGCGAATTCTCGGCCTCATAGAAATGACGCCAGAACGACATCGGCGGCCGGTCGGGCCGGTCACCGGCCAGCACCGCTTGCCAGCGTTCATGTGCATTCAATCGTTCCATTTTCCGCCGCTTTCGACCGGGCACGACCCATCCGGTTTTTCCCACTCTATCCATGTTTACTGATTATCCGGGTTTTGTCAACCCCGACTTTTTTGTCATCTCATTCAGGATATATCATTTCGTTAAGAGAGTATGAAAAACACACAATAAATAAATCAGGCGCCGGAACGTGTTTTGTCAGCCGCTTGGTGAAATTACCTAAAATATTGTTTTTCAATTTCTTGCGACCAGCCATTTGTTTTTGCCGCAAAGATATGCGTCCTCTGGTCAGGTCGGACCGTCGAAACTCTTGACAAAAAAATCACGACCAATGACATCTCGTGCTGAATCTCAATCCATAAAATACGACCTCCTCGAGCCGTCGTATCGTCGGCCGACCGGGTAATTTGTTGTCATTTAACCGGGTAGAGCATCAAGTCTGTTAACTACTAATATTGTATCCAAATGATATATTTCAACTAACTGCATTTAATTAAAGTTGATTGTTAAGTTTGCCTTATCTTTGGCTGTTTTGTCAAAATGCTGGACAATAATATCCTGATTAAAGCCGGAGTGTCCTCGGACAGTCGAGAGATTGTATAGTGCAAGTCATTGTTAATCAATTTAATATCTCGATTTTTTGGAAAATATCCTGATATGTTTTGTCCCGGTATGCCCTTTGCTGATGTGATCTTCAGAAAGGAAATTATTGGGGGTACCTATGAGAAAGACGCCTATCATCGTGATGCTGATCCTGGGACTGACACTGACCAGCACTTCAGCGTTCGGTTTTGTCTTCAACTACTATCCCGATTTCGGGACTTCAGTCTTTGACGAAAACAATAATGCCAGCCCGGTTACCTATCCGCTGATCGGCAACCTGCCGTCCCCGGGTCCCTTTGGCATGGGGGGCGAGGCATTTGACGAAGAAGGTTTATTTATCGCCGAGAAAAACGGCATGTTGTACGGTGCGTTGGCCAATTCGTTCGGCGCCAGTGTGTATTCCACCGATTGGAATCAGACGTACGAGACCGGTCACCTGTTTTTCGGGTTCAACGGAGCATACGATCAATATTGCATCGACCTGGGTACGGGTAATCTGTACGCGGTCGGCGGCTGGTCGCCTATCCTGAACCTGCCGGGGACCTACTACAACAATTTGACCATCCGCAACAAAGTGGGTGCATATCGGATGACCCAGGGGTCGCTGATCGGGTCATTGTCTGATTTCATGATGACCCATCTGACCAATTACGAAGGTATTATCGACGGCGGCCAACCGTTAAGCCCGTTTGGCAACCGTGATACATATGTCTATGAATGGGCCATCGATATGTCCCTGTTTAACAGCGCAAAACTCAGTGAACCGCTGGCTTCGGTGAAATTCCATCATACTCTGGCCTGTGGGAACGACCTGATCGAGCGTGAGTACGATTTCGGCGCTATTCCGGAGCCGGCCACTTTGGTCCTTTTGGGTACCGGACTGATCGGCGCGGGCATGTTGCGCCGACGCATAAAAAAGTGAAAGCACTGACCAGAGAGCTATACTGAAACGCCCCGGGTTTTTGCCGGGGCGTTTCTTCGTTTGTCAGAATCCCCATCTAAATTGCCGAACCAATCGGTACATATCCTGTGTGGAAAAGTGCAAAAAACCACTCAAGCTTACCAGGTTTATCCCGCTTGTCACAATAACCAGCGAATTATCATACAGTTATCGCAATCATCGCATTTCAGGCACGGTCATTGCCTTATGCTTCACCGGTGGACAAAAGGAGAATGTAAACCATCAACAGGAAGGATTAACATGACACGGAAAATGTTGATCACCGCAGTCGTCGTGTTCGCCATCACGACGCTGCTGAGTTCCCTGGCGCTGGCCGGGAACGGCGTGCAAAAAGGCAAACAAACCACCACTGCCACCGGTGATCGTGTGTGTCCAAACGGCAATGTCCCGCAAGGCGGTCAGGGGAAGGGGAACGGTTATGGCCCGGCCGACGGCACCGGCAACGGTGGCAACGGTCCCAAAGACGGTACCGGCTATGGCCCGGGATCCAAAAGTGACAGCACCGGTACGGGGATTTGTGACGGCACCGGCCCGAAAGGCAAAGTCAACAAAGGTTTGTCCACTACCCCCACAATAAAGAAGAATGGGCAGGGAAAGGGCCGCAGAGGCACCGTCAGGTGATCCGGAGCATTGACGACCCCGCTTTCCGGTCGAAAACCGCGGCCGAATGCGGCAGTCCATATGCGATGCAAGACCCCGCAGGAGCTCAGCCTGCGGGGTCTTGTCACTTATGTTACGGTTAAACTTATTCCCGCCCCCCGCAGAGCAGCCGAAGTCGAATGCGGCAAGTTTTTTATAACGGCATCGTCTTTATGGCTCGCCTTATTGAAAGAGGTATCCGACGAATGGCAAACACGACCACAATCTGAACCTCACAATACTATCTAACTAAAACACAATACGTTACGTCGACTCCACGGCATTTTAATTTTTCTCGTGAAAATAATTTCATATGGAATATCATCGGCAGCCGTTTGTATACTGAAGTAAGCAGGTTCGGGGACTGTAATGGATGCAGTTCAAACCCGGGAGACAAGGTCATGACCAGGCGCATGCTTCTACCACTGATGCTGGTTCTTTTTATCGCATGGGGATGTAGTAACGACAATCCGACACAACCGCAGGACCAATACCGGCAAGCTCTTGCCGGTGGGGGGCGATTGCAAAATGGCGATCCCTTTTGTGGCGGACCTGAAGACTCCGGCCCGACAAATCCGGGTTTTGACGGCTATCAACCGGATTCCGGATTGATTCCCCTGTTTTACTCTGACGTCGACTGCGGTCAACAACCAACTCAGCATGTTATCCGTGATTCCGCTGAATGGGTTGCCTGGTGGGAGACCGCGGTTTCCTGCCTGTGGCGGGGCGATACTATCCCGCCCGGAGATCCTGTCCCCGACAGCGGCCGAGGCCCTGATGGCTTGCCCGGCGAGCATGGGGACAGCGTCTGGATCGACAGTTCCTGGACCGACTCGAATTTGATTGACAGCGGCTGGGTCGACACCGCCGTTGTGGACACCATCTATCCCTGCTACGACTGTCTCCCCGAGGCGCCGTGGGTGGATTTCACCAGGAACGTTGTGGTTGTGATCAGCCTTGAGGAGGATTCCGGTTTCGGCCGGAGTGTATGGGTAAACGAAGTCTCCAGCAACGCGGCCGGCACGACCGTGGGCTATCAGGTATCGGAGTTGGGCGAGGATTGCGTCGAGATTCTCATGATGCCGATGATTGTCGCGCCGAATTCACCGACAGTTGCGGTACAGGTTCCGCGACCCGTCAATGAGCCGGTCATCTGGGTGCGCAGCGATACGGTTTTTACCTGTATGTGGGAGCCGGACCCCGACCTTCCGTTGAGTCTATACTACACTGATGCCGTCTGCGACCTGGGATCGGGGGAGACGATAATTCGTGATTCGTCGGCATTTGAATCATGGATGAACGCCGCGTGGGCTTGCGACATGGCGCGGTGGTTCCGTACCGAAGATCCGACCATGCCCTCCGGCGACTCTAACTGGATTCCGCCCGGCGATACGATCATTATGCCGCCGGCCTGGGGTGGGTTTGATGTGGATTTCACCACACACGCGGTGATCGTTTTGCGCGCGGGGGAGCAAACCCGCTGGGGCGGTGGCATCTGGTTGTACGATTTCACGGCGGGAGAATCCGGAACGACGATCGACTATACCGTACTCGAACCGGGCCAGGACTGTCCGCTCATCGATTGTGGGGGTCTTACAGTTGTGAATCCGACGGTGGCTATTCGCGTTCCGCTGCCTCTCTCGGAACCGGTGACCTGGAACCGCCATGGCGAGACTATCGATTGCGATTGGGGTTCCGACAGCACGTGGGTAGAGACCGATTCGCTTAACGGCCGGTGAATTCCCGCCGGATCACTGTCTTATCCGTCATGGGCGCCGATTGGCGTCATTATCGGGTTTGGTGATGCAGATACTGGAACAACCGATCACGATCGACGTACTGAAGACAATCGCGAAGGATTCCTTTGGAGATATGGTCAAAGCCGTCGTTGACGTCGATCGGGGACTAATCGCCCTCGACGCGGAATTGCACGCGGATCTTGAGTCTCTGCTTTTGGAAGACGGGTCGCGGCAAAAGGACTTGTGGGGGGTCAACTTGTACCCTGATTTGCCCGCTGCAGATTTTCTGGAATTCGATTCGATGATCAATATGCGCCCATCGCAGGGTAATACAAGCCGGGGTGTTGATGATGAGGAAATCCGGCTGGAGATTATTTCGGTCGTACAGACATGGATTCAAGCATGACGATCCAGCACAAAAACCTCGCCAAGGGACGATGGAGTTTGCTGCCTGTCTGCGAACAAATGGCCCATATCGGCAGTGAAGTATGCCGGGCCTTAAACTGGCGCCAAAAAGGAAACGAGGAGCAGTCCCAAAGAGCATCTGCGCGAGCGCTGGAATTGCTTGATTTCAGTCTGGATTCGAACACATCATTTCCCCGTATTAAAGAATTCGCCCGCTTGCGCGAGGCCGTCGTTGATTATTTTTACGGGTCGAACCGCTTCTGTTCGTCCGAGTCGTTGTGGCGGAAATATTTCGATCATTTCAATTACTTGGCGCGGAAAGACAGATGAGTTGAGGCCTTTTCGGATGATCCGCTCTTTTATCGATCGTCAACCCGGCGGCGCGCCGGTTTGAGTGGATTGAAACTGTGTCGGCGATATTGACGCGCTCAGCTGGTTCTGAAGAGAAGAGGCGCTTCACCCATGGAGCGTTCTATCATGCCGTGTACGACCGCCCGCTGGCGGAAGCGCGGAGAATGGTCCTGGATTTAATACCTGAGAAATCCACGGTGTTGGACATTGCGTCGGGCACGGGCCAACTCTGCCTTGAATTGCGCGAAAAGAAAAAGTGTCGTGTGGTGGGCATTGATCTGTCACACAGGATGATTGACTTCGCGCGGAGCCGCAATCCATATAACGACGTGGAGTTTATCCATGGTGATGCGACCGACCTTTCGGGGATTGATCGGGGCAGCTTCGATTATGCCACTGTCCTTTTCCTTTTGCATGAAATCCCCCGGGAAACGCAAATCGACGTACTCACTGAGGCCTTACGCATCGCGCACAAAGTCATTATTGTCGATTCGCATGTTCCGCTGCCCAAAAACGCCCACGGTCTTGCCTTGCGCCTGGTAGAGGCGATCGGCGGGCGGGAGCACTACCGCCAGTTTGCCGACTATCTTGCCGCTGGTGGCATCGGTGGCATTCTTGCTGACCGGCAGGTGATCGCGACAGTCGAGCATCGCTCGATATTCTGGCATGGCTGCCGCCAAGCAGTAGTGCTCTCCCGAAGCAAAACCGATGCTTTTGTGGTCGAGGGCCAGGCCGCAGCAACTCGGGGAGAAAGCCGGCGCAAAGGCCGGAGACGCTCCGGCGCGGATTTAATTCCTTCGGAATGATTGCCATGCAATGAGTTATCTTCGATAGCCGGGTTTTTTATATTAGAATCAGGATTCTGAGGGTCATGGTGACGCTGTCAAAGGAAATGTCCCGTCTCTCATTTGCTTTTTGTCAAATCCTTTGCGCAGTTATAGTTAATCAGTGCGCAGATCGGCTCGCCCGGTTGACAAGTCCATTGCCGGTCGCTAAATTATAAAGTTTTGTCCGGATGGCATGATCGAAAGTATTGAACGATATAGGAAAGTGAGGAGTGGATGGTAGGAATCGTTGGGTATGGCGCGCATATCCCCCGGCACCGCATCAAAGTGGAGGAAATCGCCAAGGTCTGGGGCGCCGATGCGCCAAGTTATAAACGCGGGCTGGAACTGCGCGAAAAATCCGTCCCGCCGCCGGATGTCGACACGATTACCTTATCGGTGGAAGCCGCCAAGCGCGCCCTCAAGCGCGCCGGGATCAAAGGTCAGCAGATCGGCGCGGTGTATATCGGTTCGGAATCGCACCCCTATGCGGTTAAGCCCTCCGGGACCACGGTGGCCGAGGCCATCGGCGCGGTCCCCGATTGTCATTGCGCCGACTATGAGTTCGCCTGTAAAGCCGGTTCGGAGGCGATGTTTGTCGCGCTGGGGTTGGTCAAGGCCGGGTATATCGACTACGGTCTGGCCATCGGCGGCGACACCTCCCAGGGTGCTCCGTCCGACGCGCTGGAATATTCCGCCTCAGCGGGCGCGGCGGCGTTCATCATGGGCCGGGAAAATATCATCGCCGAGATCGAATATACGCATTCCTATATGACCGACACGCCGGATTTCTGGCGGCGCGAACATGAGTTCTATCCGCAGCATGCGGGCCGCTATACCGGTGAACCGGCATATTTCAAGCATGTTACCGGCGCGGCCAATGCCTTGATGAAAAAGGCGGGCGCCAAACCGGGTGATTTCCAATACTGCGTGTTCCACCAGCCCAACGGCAAATTCCCCATGCGGGTAGCCAAAATGCTCGGTTTTACCAAAGAGCAAAACCTGACCGGCTGGCTGGCCCCGACGTTGGGCAACACCTATTCCGGCGCCTCGCCCATGGGTTTGACCGCGATCCTCGATGTCGCCAAGCCGGGCGACCGCATTTTCATGGTTTCGTACGGTTCGGGTGCGGGTTCGGATGGTTTCATCTGGAAATGTACCGACCGGCTGGCCAAAGTCCAAAACGTCACGACCAAAACGCGGACTCTGCTGGATGAGCGGCTGACGTATATCGATTACGGCACGTACGCCAAGTACCGCCGTAAAATTTTGAAAAATTATTAAGGAGATCCATAGATGAGAGATGTGGCCGTAATTGGCATCGGTATCCAGCCCTGGGGCGAACTGTGGGGCAAGTCGATGCGCGATATTTTCGTCGAAGCCGCGCTGAACGCCCTGGCCGATACCAAAGTAAATAAGCTCGACAACATGTACATCGGCTGTATGACCGGCGGCCTGTTTGTCGGGCAGGAGCATATCGGCTCGATGATGGCCGATTATCTGGGGCAGCGGTACCTGTCGGCCGGGCGGGTGGAGTCGGCTTGTGCCTCCGGCGGTCTTGCTTTCCGGTGCGCATTTATCGAAGTGGCTTCCGGGATTTCTGATTTTGTCCTGGCGGGCGGGGTGGAGAAAATGACCGACACCTCCGGCGACGGCGCGACATACGCGCTGGCGACTGCCGCCGACCAGGAATACGAAGTATACAACGGCGCGACGTTCCCCGGCTTGTATGCTTTAATGGCCCGTGCGCATATGGAAAAATACGGTACGACGCGTGACCAAATCGCGCATGTCGCCGTGAAAAACCACGGCAACGGCCAGCACAATCCCAATGCCCAATACCCGTTCCCGGTCACTTTGGAGCAGGTCAAATCGTCGGTGATGATCGCCGATCCTCTGCGGATTCTGGATTGTTCGCCGATCACCGACGGCGCGGCGGCGGTGATTTTGTGCCCGTATGAAGACGCCAAAAAATACACCAGCAAGCCGGTCGTGAAAATCACGGGTTCAGGGCATGCCACCGATACCATCGCCCTGCATTCCCGGGCGGACATCACGACCCTCCGGGCCACGACTGAAGCGGCGAAGAAGGCCTTTGCCATGGCCGGGAAGAAACCCGGCGACATTGACCTGGCCGAAGTGCACGATTGTTTCACCATCGCGGAGATTATCGTTTCCGAATCGCTCGGCTTTTTTGAGCCAGGCAAGGGCGGCCCGGCGGTTGAAGCCGGGGAGACGTCGATCGGCGGGCGGATTCCCATCAATTGTTCCGGTGGATTGAAATCGAAGGGCCATCCGGTCGGTGCGACCGGCGTTGCCCAGATCCACGAACTCGTTACTCAACTTCGGGGTGAGGCCGGCAAACGGCAGGTGGCCAACGCCCGCGTGGGGCTGGCGCAGAATATGGGCGGCTCCGGCGGCAGTACCCTGGTGCACATCCTGGAGGTGACCTAATGTTTCCAGCACGATACGCACGTGAGATGCCGCACCGCTACCGGATGGAAGCGTTCAAGTGCAAAAAATGCGGCAAGACATTCGTCCCCGGCCGGTTGATCTGTGATAAATGCGGGCACCGGGAATTTGAAACGATCACACTCTCGGAAAAATGCACGCTGATCAGTTACACGATCATCCATACCCCGGCCAGCCAGTTCAAAGACCAGTCGCCGTATGCGCTGGGCATCTGTGAGTTTCCCGAGGGTGTCCGGCTGACTGCGCAAGTGGTCGATATCGATTTCGACAAGATCAAAACGGGCATGGAGCTGCAAGTGGAGTTCCGGCGCATTCAAACCGACGGCCATGCCGGTATCCTGTCGTATGGCTATAAATTCGTGCCGGTGATTTAGCCCATGTATCGCATCGAATCGAAAATAGACGTCAACTCGGCGGAATTCAAAGCCAACGTTGAGCACCACAAAAAGCTGGTCGGCACGTTGCGGGAAAAACTCGACACCGTCTATCCCGGTGGACCGCAGCATATGATCGACCGCCATCTCCAGCGTGGCAAACTGCCGGTCCGCGAGCGGCTCAAACTGCTGTTGGACCGCGATACGCCGTTTCTGGAGCTTTCCGCGCTGGCGGCCAACGGCATGTATGACGACGAAGCGCCCTCGGCCGGGGTGGTCACCGGCGTGGGGGTAATCCATGGCCGCGAGGTGATGATTGTCGCCAATCTGGCGACAGTCAAGGGCGGGACATATTTCCCGATGACCATTAAAAAACACGTCCGCGCCCAGGTCATCGCCGAACGAAACCACTTGCCGTGCATTTACCTCGTCGATTCCGGCGGAATTTTCCTGACCGAACAGGCCGGCACCTTTGCCGATAAAGACTATTTCGGCAATATTTTCCACAATCAGGCCGTCATGTCGGCGAAAAATATCCCACAGATTGCCGTGGTACTGGGGAGCTGCACCGCCGGGGGGGCGTATGTGCCGGCGATGGCTGATGAGGCAATTATCGTCCGCAAACAGGGCACGATTTTTATCGGCGGGCCGCCGCTGGTCAAAGCCGCGACAAGTGAGGTTGTGACCGACGAGGAACTCGGCGGCGCGGATGTCCACTGCCGCATCTCCGGTACTGCCGACCACTATGCGCTCAACGACCAGCATGCGTTGGCCATGTGCCGCAATATCGTCGAGGCCCTCGGCCACCGCCCCAAGGCCGAGATCGGCCGCACCGAGAGTGAACCGCCGCATTATGACCCCGAAGAATTATACGGGGTAGTGCCGTCGGACCTGAAGCGGCCATACGACATCCGCGAGGTCATCGCCCGTATCGTCGACGGCAGCCGGTTCCAGGAATTTAAGGCGCTGTACGGGACGACGATTGTCTGCGGTTTTGCCCGCATCCACGGCTACCCGATCGGCATTCTGGCCAACAACGGCGTACTGTTTTCCGAAAGTTCGATGAAAGCCGCACATTTTATTGAATTATGCTGTCTGCGGAAGATTCCCCTGTTGTTCATGCAGAACATCACCGGGTTCATTATCGGGCGGCAATACGAGCATGGCGGCATCGCCCGCGACGGCGCCAAGATGGTGCACGCGGTGGCCAATGCGCAGGTGCCGAAATTCACGGTCATTGTCGGCAGCTCCAACGGGGCGGGAAATTACGCGATGTGCGGCCGGGGGTATCATCCCAATTTCCTGTATACCTGGCCCAATTCCTCGACCGTGGTCATGGGTGGCGAACAAGCCGCCGGTGTGCTGTGGACAGTCAAGAAACGGCAGTTGGAAAAACAGGGAGTGACTGTCACCTCTGCAATGGAAGCGGAGTTTAAGCAGCCGATCCTTGATAAATACGAACGCGAGGGTTCGGCCTATTATTCGACGGCGCGGGTTTGGGATGACGGGATCATCGATCCGGTCAAGACCCGTGATGTGTTGGGCTTGTCGTTATCGGCATCATTGAACGCGCCGATCCCCGACATGCAGTTCGGCATCTTCCGCATGTAAGGCCGCCGAAGGCGGGCTATGCGGCGTTCAGTGGGTGTGGCTGGTAGTCACAGAGGAGGCGCGGGTTGGGGAAAAGCCGGTATATTTTTATTGCCGACCTGACGCACGCGGGCACGGATGATGCAGCGTAGATCGGGTTCCGGAGTCCCCGCCGCGGCGGGGAAGGAGAAACCCGACACCGGAATGAAAAACATGAGCGAGTATGCCACAATCACCACCCGGCGCGACGGCAACGTCGAATATGTCACCTTCTGCCGCCCGCAAGTGCACAACGCCTTCAATTCGGCGATGATCTATGAACTGCTCGATGTTTTCGGCAGATTGCGAGACGATGATCAACTCCGGGTGGTCGTGTTGTCCGGCGAGGGGAAATCATATTGTGCGGGCGCCGATTTGAACTGGATGCGTGAGGTCAAGGATTTCACCTACGAGCAAAACCTGAAAGAATCCCTGGCCTTAGCCGACATGCTGCATGCGATTTATTCATTCCCCAAACCGACGATCGGCCGGATCAACGGCGCGGCCATCGGCGGGGGCACCGGACTGGTCGCCGTGACCGATATTGCCATTGCCGCCGAACGGGCGGTTTTTTCGTTTTCCGAAGTGAAAATCGGCGTTGTTCCGGCGTGCATTTCACCCTACGTGATCAAACGGGTCGGGGAAGGGAAGGCGCGGGAGTTGTTTCTCTCCGGCGAACGGATGACCTCGGCCCGCGCCCTGGAGACCGGTCTGGTCAATCATGTTGTGCCCGACGACCAGCTCGATGACGCTGTGCACAAGATGATCAAACAGTTATTGTCCTCGGGTCCCAAAGCATTGCGGGTGTGCAAAGAGCTGATTCATGCCGTGCCGGGGCAGACCGTAGCGGAATACAAAAAATACACGGCCGAGGTCATCGCTCAATTGCGCATGTCCGGCGAGGCGCAGGAAGGCATGGGCGCGTTTTTGAACAAACGTAAACCGAAATGGGTGGAGTAGGTCGGGTCCCGACATCCCGCTTGAAAGCGGGATGGAGACCCGACAATCAGAAGTCATCATGAGCAGGATTTATCCATTGGCCAGTCAAATAAAAAAAATCCTCGTCGCCAACCGTGGTGAAATTGCCCTGCGCGTGATGCGTGCGGCGCGGGAAATGGATATTCCGTCGGTGGCTGTCTATTCAGAAGCCGACGCGCAGGCCAAACATGTCCTGGAAGCCGAAGAAGCGGTATTGATCGGTCCGCCGGCGCCGCTGGAAAGTTATCTGGCAATTGACAAACTTGTTGCCGCGGCCAGGCAGACCGGATGTAACGCTGTCCATCCCGGATACGGTTTTCTGGCCGAGAATGCGGGATTTTCGCAGGCGTGCGCGGATGCGGGATTGATTTTCATCGGCCCGCGTCCGGAAGCCATCGCGCTGTTGGGCAATAAACTCGAATCGCGTAAGACCATGGAAACCGCGAAAGTGCCGGTAATCCCGGGGGAACGCGTGGAGTCGGGTAAGCTGGAGGATTTTCGCCGGGCCGCCGAAAAGACCGGCTATCCGGTGTTGATCAAAGCCGCTTCCGGCGGCGGCGGCAAGGGTATGCGTGTGGTTGATGACCCGGCCGATCTCGCCGATGCGGTCGAGGGCGCCGCACGTGAGGCCAAGTCGGCCTTCGGCGATGCCACGGTCTATCTCGAAAAATATTTGAAACGTCCCCGACATATTGAATTCCAGGTGCTGGCCGACGCTCAGGGCAATACCGTCCATGTTTTCGAACGCGAATGTTCGATTCAAAGGCGGCATCAGAAGATTATCGAAGAGACACCCTCTCCGGCGGTCACTTCGGAGATTCGAAAAAAAATGGGCGATGCCGCGGTCAAAGCCGCCAAAGCCGCCAATTATTTGTCCGCCGGGACGGTCGAATTTCTGCTGGATGAAGACGGCAGTTTCTATTTCCTCGAGGTCAACACCCGGATCCAGGTCGAACATCCGATCACCGAGATGATCACCGGGATCGATCTGGTCAAAGAACAAATTAACATTGCTGCGGGTCATTCACTGCTCTTCACGCAGGAAGAGATTCACTCGCGCGGCCATGCGCTGGAATGCCGCGTTTACGCCGAAGACCCCGCTCAGGGATTTTTGCCCTCCGCCGGGAAAATCGTCCATTTGTCCGAACCGTCTGCGGCCCACCTGCGCATCGATTCGGGCGTGTATTCCGGGTGTGAAGTCCCGGTTTTCTATGACCCGATCCTGTCCAAAGTCATTACCTGGGGGCGGGACCGGGCCGAATCGACCCGCCGCATGATTTTGGCCCTTGCTGATTATCGCGTGCTGGGTATCAAGAACAATATTCGTTTTCTGATCGATATTCTCGGACATCCGGAATTTGCCGCAGGGCATACCCATACCGGATTCATCGGTGAGCATTTCCCGGAATGGACGCCGAAGCCCCCGGCCGGGGAGTTTGATCTGGCCCGCGCGGCGGCGATTTTGGCGTTATCGCGCACAACGGTGAGCGTGGGAACCGGCGCGGGAATGCACGCCGCGCCGTCGATCTGGTCACAACTGGCCAATTGGGAGATGTAAATGGATTTTGACCTTATCTGTAATGATGAACACATAACCATCAGCGCCGAAGTCGGCAAAGACCGGCTGGCCATCAAAGATGGCGATACCACGCGCGAGTATACATTTTATTCTCTGGATGCGGCAACGCATGTCTTACAGGCCAACGGTCTGAATCAACGGGTCATCGCCGTCAAAGACCGGGAGACGGTATTTGTTTCCACACCCGGCGGTGAATTTACGTTTAAGCTGCCGGCTGCGGCCGATGGCGATACCTTCGGTGATGACAGTGGACCGGCCGGTGATAAATCGAAATTAGTCCCGCCGATGCCCGGCAAGGTGGTCAAGGTCCTGGTCGCCGTGGGCCAAAAAGTGCGCCCCAAGGAAAAACTGGTGATCGTAGAAGCGATGAAAATGGAAAATCCGCTGGTGGCGCCGTATGATGCCGAGGTGGTCAAAGTCAATTGTGCAGAAGGGCAGCTGGTCGATACTGAGCACGTGCTGATCGAATTAAAACAGATCGAATAGCATCATTGTTGGCGGGAGATTTCCGCCTATTGAAGGAGCACTGACATGGCGAATAATCCGAACGATCCGGTCATCCTCTCGGCTTGTCGCACGCCGATCGGGATGTTTTTGGGCACTCTGTCGTCGTTAAAGGCGCATGAACTTGGCGCGATTGTGATTGCCGAGGCGATCAAACGCGCGGGGATTGACAAAAACGACATCGACGAAGTGATTATGGGTCAGGTCGTGCAGGCGGGGGAGGGGCAGGCGCCCGCGCGGATGGCAATGATCAAAGCCGGAGTGCCCGCCAAAGCGGGCGCGCTGACGGTCAACAAAGTCTGCGGCTCGGGTCTGAAAGCCGTGATGCTGGCTGCGCAGTCGATCAAACTCAATGAGCAGCATGTGGTGGTGGCCGGCGGGCAGGAATCGATGTCCAACACCCCCTACGTCATTCATGGCGCAAAAAGTGGACTGAAATTCGGCCACAAGCAGCTGCAAGACGCGATGATCCTCGACGGGCTGTGGGATTCGTTTAACGATTTCCACATGGGGCTGGCCGCCGAATATACCGCGGAAAAATCCAAGTTGACGCGCCAAATGCAGGATGAATACGCGGCCAATTCGCAGCGCAAAGCGTCTGCGGCAATCGCCGCCGGAAAATTCAAGGCGGAAATCGTGCCGGTGCCCATCCCGCAACGCAAGGGTGATCCGAAGATTGTTGATACCGATGAGGGTCCGCGCCCGGATACGACGTTCGAAACGCTGGCCAAACTGCGCCCGGCGTTTAAAAAAGACGGCACGGTGACCGCGGGCAACTCGCCGGGATTGAACGACGGCGCCTCGGCGCTGGTCGTCAGTTGCCGCACGTACGCCGACAAACACAATCTTAAACCATTGGCCAGGATCGTCGGGTATGCCGTTTCCGGGACCGAGCCGATCGATTTATTCTACGCACCGGTTTATGCGGTCCGCAAGTTGTGCGATCAACTGGGCGTGGGACTTGACTATTTCGATCTGATCGAAGCCAATGAGGCCTTCTCCGCGCAGTGCCTCGCCGACGGCAACGAGCTGGGCTGGGACTGGAACAAGGTGAATGTCAATGGCGGCGCGGTCGCGCTGGGCCATCCGATCGGCGCTTCGGGCGCCCGGGTATTGACTACATTGATCTATGCGCTGAAAGACCGTGGAAAAAAGCGCGGCCTGGCCACGTTGTGTCTCGGCGGTGGAAACGCAGTGGCAATGGCTATTGAGCTGGAATGAGTAGCGTCGACCATGTGTTCATTGATTGACGGTCGACGCACGTGAAATGCGACGGGGTCTGATGATCTCGGTGGTTCGGTGAGTATGATTGGAGCCGCGCATAATCGGTATGTCCGGAATAGTTGGCAGAAAGGTCTGACAGATGCAGATTAAACACGTTGGCGTCATCGGGGCGGGGACGATGGGGAACGGGATCGCGCATGCTTTCGCCGTCAGGGGTTTTGCCGTCTCGCTGATTGACACGACCAAGGAAATCCTCGATCGGGCGATGTTCACTATTGCCAAAAACATGGACCGCCAGGTAAGAAAAGAGATCATTTCCGTCGAGGACAAAAGCGCCGCGCTAGCCCGGATCGCGACGGCCACCGATCTGCAGACCGCGCGCGGCGCCGATCTGGTCATCGAAGCGGCGTTCGAATCGCTGGAGGTCAAACTGAATCTTTTCCTGCAAATGGACACGCTGACCCGGCCCGAAACGATTCTGGCCTCGAATACATCGTCGCTGCCTATTACGCAACTGGCCGGGGTTACCGGCCGGCCCGAAAAAGTTATCGGCATGCATTTCATGAACCCGGTGCCGATGATGAAATTGATCGAAATTATTCGGGGCCATGTGACCAGTGATGAGACATTCCAGACTATCTTTGACTTGTGCGGCGCGCTGGGCAAAACCGGCGTGGAGGTCAACGATTACCCCGGATTTGTCAGCAACCGGCTATTGATGCCGATGATCAACGAGGCAATTTTCGCGGTCCACGAGGGGGTGGCGACGCCCGAAGCTGTCGATACAGTAATGAAGCTGGGCATGGCTCATCCGATGGGGCCGCTGGCCCTGGCGGACTTTATCGGTCTGGATGTTTGCCTGGCGATCATGGGAGTATTGTATGAAGGCTTTGCCGATTCGAAATATCGCCCCTGCCCGTTGTTGCGCAAGATGGTGCACGCCGGCCATCTGGGGTGCAAAAGCGGACGCGGGTTTTATGTGTACGATAAAAAGTGACCCGGGACTTGTCCCGGCTGACGCCTGCAGTAAACCGTGGAGGTCGCGGTGCCTAGTGAACTGAATGAAGATCAACAAATGATGAAAGATGCGGCGCGGGAATTCGCCGAGAAGCGATTGTACCCCAACGCGGCGAAATACGACGAGGATGAGCGCCTGCCTGCCGAGTTGTTTGCGGAATTGGCGGAGCTGGGTTATATGGGGATGCTGGTCCCCGAAAAATACGGCGGCATGGGACTGGATCCGATTTCCTATGCCTGTATCATTGAGGAATTTTCCCGGGCCTGTGCGGGACTGGGCACCACGCTGTCGGTGCATAGTTCGCTGATTTGCGGGGCGATTGCCGAGTACGGTACCGAGGAGCAGAAAGCGAAATATCTGCCGCGACTGGTCGGCGGCGAGGTCGGATCATATTGCATCACCGAAGCGGCCGCCGGCTCGGACGCCGGTTCACTCCGGACCTCGGCGGTTCGTGACGGTGATTCATATCTGCTCAATGGGGAGAAGGTCTTTGTCACTTCGGCCGATTACTCGAAAATTTATCTCGTGTTTTGTTCCACCGAGCCGGCCCAGGAATCGCACGGGATTTCGTTGTTTTTAGTCGAACGCGATACCCCGGGTTTCGAAATCGGCGCCAAAGAGAAAAAACTGGGCATTCGTTGTTCGGATACGCGCAGCATTTCATTCACGGATGCCCGCGTCCCGGCGGCCCAGTTGATCGGCGAGAAAAACGGCGGCTTTAAAATTGCGCTGGCCCGGCTGGACCACGGCCGTCTGGGTGTCGCCGCACAAGCAGTGGGGATCGCCGAAGCGGCTTTCGCTGAAGCCGTCAAATATTCCAAAGAACGGCGGCAGTTTAATCAGCCGATCTGCGAGTTCCAGGCCATCGCCTTCAAGCTGGCCGATATGCGCACACGCATCGACGCCGCGCGGTGCCTGACTTATCGCGCTTTCGCCTTGGCTGAGGCGGGGAGACGGTTTTCCCGCGAAGCAGCCGAAGCTAAATTATTTGCTTCGGAAGCCGCCAATTGGGTGGCCAACGAGGCGGTGCAGATCCACGGCGGCTATGGTTATATGAGAGAATACCCCGTCGAACGGTATTTCCGTGATGCCCGCATTACCGCAATTTACGAGGGGACCTCGGAAGTCCAGCGGATTGTTATTTCCCGTGCCGTGTTAAGGGGGGACAAATAGATGTGGTGGGATAAAAAGTACGAGACGTTCCGTGCCGAAATCCGCGAATTCGCCGAACATACCGTGGCCCCCATCGCCGTGCGCATGGTCGAGGACGGCAAATTTGATCTGTCCCTGATCCCGTTGTTGCATCAGCGCGGGCTGTTGACCATGGTGCTGCCGAAAAAGTACGGCGGGGCGGAATTCGATACGATGCAATACACCATCGGCGTCGAGGAAATTTCCCGGGTGTGCGGCTCGACCGGAATTACCCTGGCCGCCTGCAATTCGCTGGGCATTTTCCCGATCCTCGCTTTCGGCACGGAAGCGCAAAAAGAAAAATATCTGCGTCCGGCCGGGGAGCGGGGCGCGCTGATTGCGTTTGGTCTGACCGAACCGGGCGCCGGCTCGGATGCGGGCGGGACCAAGACAACGGCGGTGCTCAAAGGTGATAAGTGGATTTTAAACGGCTCCAAATGTTTTATCACCAACCCTACGATCGGCGATTTTGTCGTGGCCACTGCGCGCACCGACAACAAAGGCGATGCCCACGATATTTCTTCATTTATCGTCGAAAAGTCTTTTCCCGGCTTTTCGGTGGGGAAAAAAGAGAACAAGCTGGGGCTGCGCGGCTCGGATACCGCGATGCTGCATTTCGAGGACGCCGAAATCCCAAAAGAAAATCTGCTCGGCAAAATCGGCGAGGGATTCAAGCAGTTTATGATCACCCTCGACGGCGGCCGGATTTCCATCGGCGCCATGGCGCTGGGCCTGGGACAGGGAGCGTTCGACCTCGCCGCCGAGTACGCCGACACCCATTCGGCCGGCGGCAAACCGCTGGCCTACTCGGAGGGGATCGCTTTCAAACTGGCGTCGATGGCCACCCGGCTGGAAGCGTCGCGCCATTTAGTCTATACCTCGGCGGTGATGAAAGACCGCAAAGAACCATTTGCCAAACAATCGGCGATGGCTAAACTCGATGCCTCAGAGACCGGGCGTTTTTGTGCCGAGGAAGCTTTGGGGATTATGGGTTTGGACGGTTTTGATGCCCGCTATAAAGTCGAATGTATCTGGCGCGACGTCAAATTGTGCGAAATCGGCGAGGGGACTTCAGAAATTCAGCGGTTGGTCATTTCCCGCGCGCTGGCCCGGGACCGGCTGGTCCAACGGAACAAACAGTAAACTGATTGTCATAATTGTCGTCCAATCAAGACATTACAAGCCGCCATCCGGCGGTTTTTTTGCCGGTGATAAACATATACCCGGCTCCGGGTTTTGTCAAACCGGCGTTGGATTTTGTTGCACGATACTGTATGTTTTCGTCCAAGAGGTAGTGACGGACACAGAGTCTGCGCGGGAGAAAACGCGCGGGGCCCGGGTAAAGGAGCACACGATGGCCTTTCAAGAATGCGAAAAAATCTGGATGAACGGCAAGCTGGTCGACTGGAAAGACGCCAAAGTCCACGTCCTGTGCCACGCCATGCATTACGGCTCATCGGTTTTCGAGGGGCAGCGTTGTTATAAAACCAAAAGCGGCCCGGTCTGTTTCCGGCTCCAGGAACATACCGACCGGTTGTTCAACTCGGCCAAAATCTATCGGATGGACATCCCCTTCACCAAAGACGAGATCAACCAGGCCATCCTGAATTTAATTGCCTATAATAAACTTGAATCGTGTTATATCCGCCCCCTGGTATACCGCGGATACAAGCAGCTGGGTGTCGATCCGACCGGGTGCCCGATCGATGTTGCCATTGCCGTGTGGTACTGGGGCGCCTATCTCGGGCCGGAGGCGCTGGAAAGCGGCGTCGATATCTGCGTGTCCTCCTGGAACCGTCCTGCCCCGAACACGTTCCCGGCCATGGCCAAATCGGGAGCGAATTACGCCAACTCGCAATTGATCCGGCTGGAGGCGCGGGCCAACGGCTATACGGAGGGCATCGCGCTGGATACCTTCGGTCATGTCTCCGAGGGGTCGGGAGAAAATGTGTTCATCGTGCGCAACGGCGTGCTGGTCACTCCGCCGCTCGGCTCGTCGGTCCTTTTCGGCATTACGCGCCACAGTGTGATGACCCTGGCCCGGGAGCTGGGGATCGAGGTTATTGAGGATGTCATCCCGCGCGAGCAATTGTACATTGCCGACGAGGTTTTCTTCACCGGCTCGGCCGCCGAGGTGACCCCGATCCGTTCGATCGACAAAATCAGCATCGGTTCCGGCAAACGCGGCCCCATTACGAAAAAACTGCAGGAGCATTTCTTTAAATACTTGGCCGGCGAAATCAAAGACACGTATGGCTGGTTGACCCCGGTGCCGCAGGAAGCAATCGTTTCCAGGTAGGGGAGATCGATGAAAATTTTTATCGGCGCCGATCATAAGGGATATTCCCTCAAGCAACGCTTGAGCGCAATGCTCAAAGATCAAGGGCATGAAGTCACTGACGTGGGTACACATTCGGAAGATTCGTCCGATTATCCCGACTATGGCTTGCAGGTGGCCCGGGCGGTGGCTGAGGGCCGGGCGGACCGGGGGATCACCATCTGCTGGACCGGCAACGGGATGAGTATCGCCGCGAACAAAATCGCGGGAGTACGCGCGGGGTTGTGTTTGAATGAAGACATGGCGATGCTTACGCGCGCGCATAACGACGCGAATGTCTGTTCGCTGGCCTCGCGGTATGTCACCCCGGAAGACGCCGAAAAGATCGTGCATGTGTTTTTATCCACCGTTTTCGAAGGCGGCCGACATAGACAACGTCTGGAAAAGATTGCCGCCGCCGAAAAAAAATAGTATATTATTTACACGTTGAGGGATTGCCGTCCACGGGGCGGTTGAGTCCTGGGCCGCAGTGATCTGCGGTTGAGGTGGAGGGTCGATTGATTTTACAGATCCGGGAATATCCGCGCGTTAATCGCGTATAAGAAATAGAGGGGGGTGGCCGCAAGGCCTATCCCTTGTTACTGCCAGGGACGGTGATCAGCGGGTCCTAATCGGCTCGCTGATTTTTTTGCATGCTTGTTTCCTGCGGCCCGACCGTTCCGGTCGGGTCGCATCATGGGCGAGACGCCCATGCCACGCAGTTACACGAGCGGTTCGTCGGTCATCGTCGCGGCGGTCTCGCGGATGTATTTTACGATATCCTCGGTCGACGCCCCCGGTGTGAACACTTTGCCCACGCCCGCAGCAGTCAGCTTGCCGACATCCTGATCGGGAATGATCCCGCCGCCGAACAAATGGACGTTTTTATCCGCGCCTTTTTCCTTGAGCAGCTTGGCTACCGCCGGGAACAAGGTCATGTGCGCGCCGGAGAGGATCGACATCCCGACAAACCGCACGTCTTCCTGGATCGCCGCGTTGACGACCTGTTCGGGGGTTTGGCGCAGGCCGGTATAGATCACTTCCATCCCGGCATCGCGCAGCGCCGCGGCGATGACTTTGATTCCCCGATCATGCCCGTCCAGACCGGGCTTGGCTAAGAGAACTCTGATTTTTTCCATATTATTTTACCAGCGAAATTTTCGTTTATTGCTCAGTTTTCTTCTCCAATATCCGGTGCAAATACTCTTTGCAGAGGGATACGACTTTTGTGTTCGGCATCCAATTGATCGTAATACGTGTAGATTAACTTCACGAATTCGGGGCCATCAATAAGTCGGACATTTCCCCGTCCAGCCGCCGCCATCTTGGCCTCCTGATTGAACCCCCCTAGTGATATGAATAATGCAAATTCGCCACTGTTCATGCCGCCGATCAATTTCTGGACAGCAGGGCCGCCAGCTTGACCAACATGGCTTTTTACTTCAATTCGGATTACGGGGGAGTGAAAGCCAAATTCATCCGGGTGCGCAATAACGTCCTTACCTCCATCAGGACCGGGTCGATCGCGATGCCTGGTTTTATACCCCATTGCTTCCATCAAGTTTGCAGTGAGACCCTCAAGAGGAATACCTTTGTAATATTTCTCTAGTCTTTTTAGGACGAAATCAGTTGTAAGTTCTGTCACTCTGTCTGTACCGATTCCCTCTTCTTCATCACCAATGGCAGGCACATCCTGTTCAGGTTTCGGTCCGCTAATGGTTTTCGAAATTAAAGCGTTAATTTCATCGGCATGAGTAGTGACTTGATACACGGTCAGTTGACAACCGATTTCGTAAAGTGCACCTTGGCTGATGACTGCTCTTCTCAAATCGACAATCCATTTTACATCTCGGATATGAGGACACAGACCGTCAAGGTTTTTGGAATTGTAACGGTAATTGCCGACGACTCTTCCAACATGGATAATTGGTTCATTCCTATCAGGACTTAAGATCGAATCCCCGTCTTTGATTTCCTTTGAGAACCGCCATAACTGTCCTGCGTGGTTGGCTATTTTCCATTTGTTTGCTCCTGGATCATTCGCTGCCAGAATTTTCTTAATAGCATCTCGACTCTTTAATTTATCCATATCGGAGAAGAAACTAAAGCCGATTGCCACAAAACCACGCTCGCGATCTGCCCAAAATTTCTCGCCCAATCCGATGGGATTTCTGCAAACATAGATGGCCATGGTTCTGTCCTTTCAGGTCACGGCTGACATTTCATACCGGGAGGCTGGAATCCAGAAAACAAATGCGCTAAACTGGACCCCAGCTTGCGCTGGGGTGATAGGAAATAGTACGCTCGCTGGGATGACAAAAAAGAACAACTTGGCCCCTGTCATTCCGGCGTAGGCCGGAATCCAGGAGGACCTGCCGTTACGCTGGACCCCAGCCTGCGCTGGGGTGACAGAAAAGAACAACCTCAACCTTGTCATTCCGGCGGAGGCCGGAATCCAGTCTTTACGCGAGTGTGTCATATAAATCATGCCATCCCGGATTGCTCTCTTCAATCAGTCTCATTTTCCAATCGCGTTTCCACGACTTGAGTTGCTTTTCCCTTCGTAGCGCGGCTTGTACATCCGCTGTTTGTTCAAAGTAAACGAGTGTGTGAACACTGTATTTTTTCGTAAATCCCTTTACCAAATCGTTTTTGTGTTGATAAATTCGTTTCATCAAGTCTGAGGTCATCCCAATATATAATGTTCCATTTTTGCGGCTGGCGAGGATATAGACATAGTACATTGTCGCTGTTTCCCGTGCCACACTCCGCCCCTGGATTCCGGCATCCGCCGGAATGACGTAGCGGGGAAAGACAGGCATTTATGTATTTGCCTTTTCTCGGTTGCCACCCTCCGCCCCTGTATTCCGGCTTGCGCCGGAATGACATGGCAGGGCGGTCTGCGGTGAACTCCGGTACACTTCTTGCATTTTGCAACCATCCCCTAAAACATCGGTGGTTCCAGATATTCACCGAAAACCTCGCGCATGACGTCGACCATTTCGCCCAACGTGGCGTACGCTTTTGAACATTCGATCAAATACGGCATCAGGTTTTGCGATTCATCCTCACACGCGGCTTTCAATGCGGCGAGTGTGGTTTGCACACGCTGGTTGTCGCGCGCCTGCCGCAGTTGGCGAAGCGATTCGATTTGTTCGATTTCCACGCTCTCATCGATTTCCAGAAGCGGGATTTCGATTTTATCGTCCATCACAAATTCGTTCACCCCGACCACGATGCGTTCTTTTTTCTCCACCTGCTTTTGGTATTCATAAGCCGACTTGGCAATCTCGCGCTGGAAATAACCCTTTTCGATCCCGGCCAGCACCCCGCCGAGTTTTTCGATTTCCGCGAAAATCTTCTCGGCTTCGGCCTCCATTTGATCGGTCAGCGCCTCGACAAAATACGACCCGGCCAGCGGATCGATCGTATTGGTCACCCCTGATTCCAGCGCAATTAACTGCTGGGTGCGCAGGGCGATGAGTGCGGCTTTTTCCGACGGCAACGCCAGCGTTTCATCCATCGAGTTGGTATGCAGCGATTGCGTGCCGCCCAGCGCCCCGGCCATCGCCTGCCAGCCCACACGCACGATGTTGTTCTCCGGTTGTTGCGCGGTCAGCGAAACCCCGGCGGTTTGGGTGTGGAACCGCATCAGCCACGACCGTTCGTTTTTGGCGTTGTATTTTTCACGCAGGCGCCGGGCCCAGATGCGCCGGGCGGCGCGGTACTTGGCGATTTCCTCGAAGAAATCCAGATGCGAATTGAAAAACAACGACAGCCGCGGCGCGAACTGATCGACATCCAGCCCGCGTCTCATGGCTGCCTCGATATAGGCAAAGCCATCGGCCAGCGTATAGGCCAGCTCCTGCACGGCCGTAGCGCCCGCTTCGCGGATATGATAGCCGGAAATCGAGATCGTATTCCATTTGGGCATGTGGTAGGTGCCGAACTCGATGGTATCGACAATCAGCCGCATGTGGGGCAGAGGGGGAAACACCCACTCTTTTTGTGCGATGAATTCTTTCAGAATATCATTCTGCAGCGTCCCGGTAAGCTGTTCCGAGGGTACGCCTTTTTTCTCACCGACCGCAACGTACATGGCCAGGATAATGGCCGCCGGGGCATTAATCGTCATCGATGTCGAAATCTTACCGAGGTCGATCCCGTCGAAAATAATCTCCATGTCCTTGAGCGAATCGACCGCCACCCCGCATTTGCCGACTTCGCCCCGGGAGAAATGATGGTCGGAGTCATACCCCATCAGCGTGGGCAGGTCAAAAGCCACCGACAGTCCCATCTGCCCCTGGCTTAACAGGAAATGATAACGCTCGTTGGTTTGTCGGGCGTTGCCCATCCCGGAAAACAGCCGTTGCGTCCACAGCCGCTTGCGGTACATCTCGGCATGCACGCCGCGGGTGTAGGGATACTGGCCCGGAAAGCCGACCTCAGCCATAAAGTCTTTCCCGGCGACATCATCGGGCGTGTACATTGGCTTAATCGGTACGCCGGAGACGGTAATGAATTTCCGGCCGTCCAGGTTCTCCGCGCCGGAAAGTTCCTTTTCCCACTTGGCCTTGGCCTCTTCGTATTTTTTGCGGTCAGATTTGGGCAGCACTTTTTCCACACCTTTTTTTGCCGAATCGATTATCTCAGCCATGTCGTACCTTCCGTCGCGACGCTGGTTGTCCCTCGGGCCCTGCCGCCCGTCCGGATTCTGCACCTATAATACGAAAAAAACCGCTGCCGGGTCAATCCCCGCCGTCAATCGGCCAGCGAGCCGGCAATCTCCCCCAGTAATTCGACTGCTGCGGCGTAGGGGTTTGTCGTTCCCGCGGCAATTTCCGCAATTTTGTTCCTGTACGATTCTGAATCACGCAGGGCTGCCTGCACGCGGCGGTCGATTTTGTTTTTGATGATTGTCTGCAGGTCATCGGCAATCCGCTGTTCCCGCCGATGGTCAAAGGTCGCCTGATTTTGGCAGAATTCCCGATGGGCGGCGACCGAAGCCCATAACTCCGGGATGCCCTTGTTATTCAAGGCCTGCGTGGAGATAACCGGGTGTTCCCAGGGCGTCGTTTTTTTGCGCAGTCCCAGTACCGATTGCAATTCCACCACCAGCCGTTCAGCCCCTTCACGGTCGGCCTTGTTTAAGCAGTAAATGTCCGCAATCTCCATCAACCCGGCTTTCATCGCCTGTATCGCATCACCCGATTCAGGCACAAAGACGACGACTACCGTATCGCAGGCCCGGGCAATATCCAGCTCCACTTGTCCTACACCGACCGTTTCGATTAAAATAACGTCCATGCCGAACGCATCGAGGACCATTGTCGCATCGCGTGTGGCCTCGGCCAAACCGCCGGTGGAGCCCCGAGTGGCCATGCTGCGAATGAAAATATTCGGATTATTAGACAGGTCCTGCATGCGGATGCGGTCGCCCAACAGCGCGCCGCCGGTGAAGGGGCTGGTCGGATCGACAGCAATAATCCCCAGTTTTTTGGCCTGTGCGGCAAGCAGCTCGGCCAGCCGAAAGACCAGGGTTGATTTTCCGGCGCCCGGCGGACCGGTGATCCCCACACGCCAGGCCCGGCCGGAACGCGCATACAACCGGGCCAGCAGGTCTTGGTAACCGTTGCGGCGGTCCTCCACTGCGGTAATGATCCTGGCCAGCGCGACATGATCGCCGGCCGCGAATTTATCGAGTACGCTCATGAGTATCGGTCGGGACTTCAGGGTATCCGGCGGGGATGCGGCATCCGTCAATTGAGCTGGATATCCTTGATCCGTAATTGGAGCTGGTGGGCGTTGTTCCACCAGACGCGCTCGGCGACATAGGCCATGTCGATCGTCCCGGCGTGAGCGCTCAGCCGCCGCGCAATGTCACCCATATTAAAGCCGATGCAATCGAACACGCGGCTGTTCCCTTTGCCGGCGCGGAATTTCAGGTGATTGCGGCCGACAATGTACGGCGTGCCGACCAGCTCCACGCTGCCGGTCATAAACACCGGTCGCGTATTTTGCGGGCCGAACGGGGCAAATTCCTCCAGCCGTCTGATAAAATCCTCGTCGAGACGATCAAGGTCCATATAACAATCGATGGTCAATGTCGGGGTCAGGTCTTCATCGCTGAGCATCCCGCGGGCGACTTTTTTCAAGCGCTCCCGGAACTCTGGAATTTTATCGGTGGCAATGGACAGTCCCGCGGCGTATTTATGTCCCCCATACCGCAGCAACAAGTCTTCGCATTCCCGCATGGCGTTGTACAGATGGAACGAGGGGATCGACCGTGCCGAACCCTTGCCCTCTTTGCCGTCGATGGCTATCAACACCGTCGGGACATGATAACGTTCCACGATGCGCGAGGCAACAATCCCGATGACGCCCTGATGCCAGCCCTCCGCCGCCAGCACAATTACCGGATCGTTCTCCGGGTCACATTCGCTCTTGACCAGTTCCAGCGCCTGACGGAGCGTGGTCTCATCAAGTTTTTTGCGCAGTTTGTTTTCTTCGTCCAGTTTGCGGGCGATTTTGGTGGCGGCGATATCATCCCGGGTGGTCAGCAGCCGGATCGCCAGTTCGGGATCGCCCAGCCGGCCCACCGCATTAATCCGTGGGGCGAGAATAAAGACGACCTGTCCCGAGGTGATCTCTTTGCCCATCAATCCTGAAACAAAACACAACGATTTCAACCCCGGTTTATTGGTCCGCGCGATCTGCCGGATGCCGTGCTTGGTAAGGATGCGGTTTTCGCCGATCAGCGGAGCGATATCCGCTGCGGTCCCCATGGCCACCAGGTCGAGGTGTTCCTCCAGTTCGGCGTCGTTTTGTCCCAGTGAACGATACAACGCCTGGGCCAGCTTGAACGCCACGCCCACCCCCGCCAGTTCCTGGCCGGGCATCGCCGCATTCAATTTGGGATTGACGATGGAGACCGCGTTGGGCAGGTTCTGGCCGGGTTCGTGGTGGTCGGTGATGATCACGTCGATACCCTTGCCCCGGGCATACTCGACTTCATTGATCGCGGTCACTCCGCAGTCGACCGTGATAATCAAACTAATCTTGCGGTTGATTGCCTCCTGAATGCCGTCCTCGGAAAGCCCGTACCCCTCCACCAGCCGGTTGGGCAAATAATACGACACATCGGCGCCCAGTCGGTTCAACACCAGAAAGGTCAAAGCGGCCGAGGTGATGCCGTCGACGTCATAGTCCCCGTAGACCATGATCCGTTCCTGGTCCCGCAACGCCCGGATGATCCGGGTCACGGCCTGTTCGATCCCTTCCAGTTCAAACGGATCAAACAAATCGGACATGTCCGGGTTAACAAAACGATTGATTAGTTCGGTGCTGACCAGCCGGCGGTTGATCAGGATACGAACAATTTCCGGGGGTAATTCGGTTTGGTCCGTCAACAGGCGGACCGCTTCCGGGTCTGGCGTTTCAGCAAAGACCCATTTTAAACTGAGCACCTTTTTTAGCTCCCGGAGAGCAGGCAAAAGCGCCCAACCGGTGATCGATAAGCCGGGTTCTGTAATCCGCTTGCGCGGACCGATGACCATTTATCTGACGTTGCCGTCGCCGACAACGTTATGCAGCCTACCCGGGAGTAGAACGGGGCAAGCGACCCCTGTCTCCCTGCTTGGCCTTGCTCCGGGTGGGGTTTACACGGCCCGGCCGGTTTCCCGTCCGGCGGTGGTCTCTTACACCACCTTTTCACCCTTACCTCACGTTTTCACGCGAGGCGGTTATTTTCTGCTGCACTTTCCGTCGGATTACTCCGCCCTCGAGTTACGAGGCACCCCGCTTTGTGGAGCCCGGACTTTCCTCACCCTGGAATTGAGTTTCAGGGCGCGGCCATCTGACCGCCGGTTGGGTTTTTCCTCCTGCCTCCGTCTTTGGGATTAAGAAACATATATATAAACACAACAATATCCTCAGTCATCTGGAGGGCCTGATGGCCGACCTATCCAATACATTATAATGCACTTATTCTCGTTGGCAAACACCATTTCCAAATACTTTTCATGCCGGATAAAAAACTTACGACCTATTTTATAACTTGTTTGCGGATAATTGGATATGGACTCTCGCGCTCAATCCGGTTTTGCCGAACGCAAAATCCAGTCGCAATATGGTCAATAGTTCTCATAATCATATACCTGTCAGCAGGTTATATGCCTACAGAAAGTCGATCGGGTCTACGTCAACCGTCAAGCGCAGGTCTTTTTTCTTACGGCAGACGGCGTCAAGCTCGTCGAGCAGCGGGCGGAGATCCCGCAACAAGGTCAGGATGGATTTGGTTTTGACCAGGTTTCGCCACCGGAACCGTCGCCGAATCCTGATTATCGGCGCGGGCGCCGGGCCGAGAATCCTGAACGGGCCTGCGGTGTGCCGCAGGGCAAGATGGAGCCGCTTCATCGCCTCCCGAGCGGCCTGGTGCGCTTCATGTTCATCGGTCGAGGAAAATTCCAGCCGCAACAGCCGCGTGTATGGCGGATAACTTAACTCTTTCCGCCGGGATATTTCCCGTTCAAAAAAACCGACGTAGTCCTGCGCCGCGGCCAGTTCGATCAGCCGATGCTCCGGGTGAAAAGTCTGGACAACAACCGTACCACCCCGGCCGCCTCTGCCCGAACGCCCTGCCACCTGGGTTACCAGTTGGAACGTCTTTTCCTCGGCGCGAAAATCGGGGAATGACAAATGACGGTCGGCCCAGACCACGCCCACCAGCCCGACCCGCGCGAAATCGAGGCCCTTGGCCACCATTTGCGTGCCGACCAGAATGTCGGTCTTTCCCGCCGAGAAGCGCGAGAGAATCATTCCGGCGTCATGCCCGGCGCCGACGGTGTCGGTGTCCAGCCGGTCGATAGTCCACTTGGGGTTGAGTTCGTGAAGTTGCTCTTCGATTTTTTGGGTGCCGACACCACGGAAGCCGAATTTGTGATTGCCGCAACTGGGACAGATTGATCCGGCCGGCTTGCTGAACTCGCACAGGTGACAGCGATAGGAATGGTCGGTTATATGGTACGTCAGGGTAATTCCGCAGTGGGGACAATCCAACCGCCAGCCGCATACCGTACACGTGACCATGGTCGAATGACCGCGACGGTTTAAAAACAAAATGACCTGCTGACCGCCGGCGATGGTTTCCGCGAGGCGGTCGGCCAACAGTGACGTGATAATCGTGCCGCTTTTTTCCTCCACTGCCGCCCGCCTCCCGGCAAGATCGACCAGGTGCACCACCGGCAAAGCCCGGCCCGGCACCCGCCGTTTGAGTTCAAGCAACTCGTATTTGCCCTGCTGTGCGTTGTGATACGATTCAACTGCAGGCGTGGCCGATCCCAGCACGCATAAACAACGTTGTTGCCCGGCGCGCACCACCGCGGCGTCCCGCGCATGGTAGCGGGGATCGGGTTCCGATTGTTTGTAGGTGTCGGCGTGTTCTTCATCGACGACAATCAACCCCACGTCCGCCAATGGGGCAAAAATGGCCGATCGCGCGCCCACGACAATATCGTATTCACCCTCCAGGATTTTTTTGTATGTCCAGTACCGTTCGGAGGCCTTTAGACCCGAATGCCACAACGCGACTCGGCCGGGGAAAACATGCGACCATAACCCGGCGGCACTCCGGGCCAGCACGATTTCCGGCACCAGCACCAGCACCCGTTTGCCGGTCTCCAGCATGCGCCGGGCCAGTTCGATATACACGCGTGTCTTGCCCGAACCGGTAACGCCGAAGAGCAGGGCAGGTTTCGGCTTTTTGGCGTGGGACATTTCGACCAGCGCATCCACAGCCGTTTGTTGCTCGTCGGTCAATGGAGCAGCCAAACCGGGTGCATTATTATCAAGTTCGGACTGTGGGGACGCCGGCCGCCAGCGGATGGCGCCGTCTCGCATCCAGCCGGACAGCAGTCGTTCAGGAATGCCGCATACTTGGGCGAATTCTTTGCGGGATACGCCGCATGGGCCGATTTGTTGCAATGCCCGGAGAACGTCCTCCGGCAAGTCTGACTTTTGTGTCAACGCCGGACTTAGGATCACGGCATTTTGCGGGATGGGCATGGCGCGCATAGTGTTTCGCGGGATGATCCAGCCGTCGTTTTGCAGCCGGGCCAGGGCTTGTTGCGCGCGCGCCTGCCCCAATGACTCAGCTATTTGCGCCCGGGGAATACCTTTGTTGCCGGAAATCAGGGCCAGCACATCACGCGCGCCCTGGGGCAGCAGGCGCAGTTCAGCGGCCGATTTATGCCATCGTTCGGGCACCGGGTAGTAGATAGTCCGGGGATACACCGGCCATATCGGGCCGGTTGCCGCCCGGAGGGTTTCGCCCAGCGAGCAGAAATAATACGAGGCGATCCACTCACACAGTCCGATGATTTCCGGTGTAGTAATCGGGCCATCGTCAAGCAGATCGATAATCGGCTTCACCCCGGTCTCGGGGATTTCCCCGGCCGGGCCGATAATCAGCCCCGTTTTAATGCCCGTGCCCCACGGCACCCGGGCGCGTACTCCGGGCTGGGCGCGGCCCGACAACTCCGGCGGTACGCCATAGGTGAACGACTGCCGGACCGGCAAATCGACGACAATATCGCAGTAACTGTCCATAGTCCGCCCGTGCATATTCAGGGTCCGTCAGCGGCAATGTACGCGCCGGCCGGATATTGAGCAACCACCCTTCCGTGATTGCTGGGCGGGGATATGTCAGATAATCATCGATTGTGCAGACATGGCACCCGGTCGCTTGACAGGACGGATTAAATCATCTTCCTTGTTGCAGATTTTGAGGGAGAGGGACATATGGCCGGAATAGCGTTGACCGATGATGAAATCGCCCGACTGTCCGAAGAGCAACTGGCTTCGCTGGAAGAGCTGGGCATCGTCGCCGCGAAAAAACTGAAATTGACCGGTTTGCTCGACGAAATGAGCCAGGTGACCACGGTATCGCAAAAACAAATGGGCTTTTCCAAAAAAGCAGTCCCCACCGCGTTGCACGAGGATCCGGAAATCCAGCAATTGTTGACGATCAAAGTGCGCTATAAAATGGGCAATCTCAACGAGCAGATCAAACGCATCCTGCGCCGTTGCGTGGAGTTAGGCCTGGACAAGTACGCCATTATTCAGCGTCAATGCGCCAATTATAACGTTCCGTGTTCGACCACGGAGTCCTGATCCTGTAGGATTGAAAAAACATGCGTGTCGGAATAATCGGACTCCCGCATTCGGGGAAAACCACGGTCTTTAATGCTGTCGCTGGGGCGCAGGCGGCGGTCGGCGGTTTTGGCCAGCCCGATGAAATCCACCGGGCGACGGTCAAAGTCCCCGATCCCCGTCTGGATGCCCTGCATGAAATGTTACAGGCGAAAAAAAAAGTCGCCGCCGAGATTGAATTTTTTGATTTTCCCCCGCCAGTCCGGGGCGCCAAAGACTCGGAAAACGTCTTTCCGCAACTTCTGCGAGAATGCGACGGCATCGTGGCGGTCATCAACTGTTATGATCCCTCCCTCGAGCAAACCCCGTTGGAACGGCTGCGCAGTTTGCAGGGCGATATGATGCTTGCGGATTTTATCGTAGCCGACAAGCGCAAAGCCAAACTGATCAAGGAAGCGGCCCGTGGCGCCAAAGCTGACCCGACCGAGCTGGCCGCGGTCAACAAGGCCGCCGAACTTCTGGAAGAGGGGATCCCCTTGCGGAATGTCGATTTTTCCGAGCGGGAACTCGGCTCCCTGCGGGGGTTCGCCTTCCTGTCGCTCAAACCCTTCGTCGTGGTCCTGAATACTGCGGAGGGTGGGCCAGCCGACGCCCGGACCATTACGGCCATCGAAGCTGATCCCCAGATGACAGCGCATACCGCGGTGACCTCGTTGTGCGGGAAGGTGGAAATGGAAGTAATCGGCTTGGACCAGAATGACCGGGCGGCGTTTTTGGCCGATTTCGGGATCGAGGAACCGGCGACGGCCAAACTGATCCGATTGACGTATGATTTGCTGGAATTGATCACTTTTTTCACGGGGGCGGAAAAAGAATCGCACGCCTGGCCGGTCAAGCGCGGCTCGACCGCGCCGGAAGCCGCCGGACACATCCATCAGGATTTCCAGCGGGGATTCATCCGCGCCGAGGTAGCGCCGGTGGAGGATTTTATCCGACTTGGGGGGATGGCCCCCTGCCGTAAGGCCGCAATTGCCCGGTTGGAAGGCAAAGAGTACGTGGTCAATGACGGCGATTACATCCTGTTTCGCTTCAATATCTGATGGGCTTTCACAATTCTCTCATCGAAAAAACCTGGTAGTTTGTCGGTTTTCCGGCATATCTTTTCCTTGTGAGTAAAGATATCCCAGGCACGCCCCGCATCCTGACGATTGTCCGTCTTGCATTCTTGTTGTGGCTGAGCGCTGTTTTTGTTGGAACGTTATTCCCGGCGTGGCGCGTCTGGGGTTTGCATCTGCCTGTTTTTTTGCCGTACGGACTACGGATTGTGTTTTTCGGCTGCGGTTTGATCTTGCTGATCTTGCCGGGCCGCCTTTTCGGTCACCTCGCAGGACCACCGACACAACGGCCGGCTCGCATGCTGCAATCGTCGATCATGGCCCTGATCCTGTTTATATGTTTTATCCTGTTTCATGCCTCCCCCGCATTGTTGGGTGACGGCCGCTTGCGCGGGCGTGAGGCACAATCCGATATCATTCGGCCTGTTGAATATGTGTCGGGTTGGCTGGCCGCAAAAGTTTATGAACTGGGGCATCCGGTTTTCGGTATTGACGGCTGGCTGGCGGTGGCGATTGTCTCGATTTTTGCCGGCTGCTTGTTTCTGGTTTTTATCTGGTATTATCCGCGACGGATCTGGTCTGATTCCCGCGACGGGCTGATCGTTCGGGCTTTGTTGGTCGCCGGCGGTCTGAGCACGTTGTTTTATGGCTATGTGGAGTCATATGCGTTGCCCTGCGCGTTGATGACCGGCGCGCTGTTGGCCGCCGAAGCCGCCCGGCGAGGGCGAGGGCCGTTTTTCCCGGTAATTGTGCTGTTGTTTGCCGCCACAACGACGCATTTCATCAGCATTATTCTGTTTCCCGCGGTATTTGCATTGGCCCTGACCCGGCATGAAAGACGGTTTGGGCGATTAGTCATGGTTGGATCGCTGGCGGTTGCCGCGTTGATTTGGGCATATTTTACGTTTTATGTCAGCGCATATGCTGATGAGGCGGCCATGGGCGGGGTCATGATACCGCTGTTGTCCCACCCGCCGACGCATTATGGCCTGTTCAGTCCGGTACACCTGTTGGATGTGGCCAACCTCCTGTTTTTGGTGTGTCCGGGTGTACTGCTTACTGCGCCAATCTTATATGCCAATCGACACTCGACGACTAATCCCGCCGAGCGTGCATTTTTCTGGCCCTTGGCTATCGCCGGGGGGGTGGCAATGGTTCTCCTGTTGGATCCCAAGCTAGGTCTGGCGCGCGATTGGGATTTATTCGGCTTGGGTTTGTTGCCGCTGGTTGTTTGGTCGGCGACACGACTGGCTGACCTGCGGACAAAAATGTCTCCCGGTGTTGTAGTGCATCCCCTGGTCGCCCAGGCGATGGTATTGATTGTCTTTGTGAGCATTAATGCTCGGCAGTCCGCGGCTCTTGATCGGTTTGACAACCTGCTGGAGCTCGACCCCAACCGCGGTGGGTACGGCCACGAAATTCTGGCCGGCTGGTACCATGACCACGGCGATATCGCTAAGGAAATCCAGCATTGGCGCAAAGCGGTGGCTGTGGAAGACAACAAGCGTTACTGGGGCGCCCTGGCGCTGGCGTATTTGAGGGAGGGGATGTATCAACCGGGTTTGCAGGCGGCACGCACTGCCTATGCGAAAGACACATCCTGGGCTAAAGGCGCATTTTATCTCGCCTCGGCCTATCGTGAACTCCAGCACTACGATTCGGCACTGGTGTATTATGACCGCTCATTGCGGCTGGATGCCGGGGCGCACAATGTCCGGCATGATCTGGCCACGCTATGCCTGAGTTTTGGCCAATACGAGGCGGGGTTGCGGCAAATCGACGTGGCCCTCCAGCAGGCCCCCGATAGCGCGGTCTATCACAGTGTCCGTGGCTGGATTTTATTCGAGGCGGGCCGCTTGGACGAAAGTGGGAACTCGCTGCGGCACGCATTGGCATTGGACCCCGATTTAATCCCGGCCCGCGTCAATTTGAGCCGCTGGCTTTATCGTACCGGCCGGGCCGATTCCGCTCTGGCGGAAATCGACCATATCCTGCGCATGCCGGATGTGCCCGCCGAATTGCGGGAACATCTGCTAACGCTCGGCCGGAGTTTCCGGAACCCGCAGGCGCCGCCCGATAGTGTCGGTTGAGAATTTCCGAATTACATGTTACATTCCACCAACGGTATGATGAAACGGCCGGGACTACGATGAGCGAGATTGAAGGCACAACCCCCCTGTTTAAACAATACCTGAAGTTCAAACGCCGCTTTCCCGACCATATTGTTTTCTACCGCATGGGTGATTTTTATGAGATGTTCGGTGATGATGCGGTCGAAGGGGCCAAAATTCTCGGCATCGCGCTGACCTCTCGCGCCCACGGCAAGGCAGAGAAAATTCCTTTGGCCGGAGTGCCGTACCATGCCGCCGAGCGTTATCTCGCAAAACTGGCGGCCGCCGGGAAAAAAGTGGTTATCTGCGAACAGGTGGAAGACCCCCGGCTGGCCAAAGGCATTGTCAAGCGTGATGTTGTGGAGATCCTCACTCCCGGCACATTGATGCTCGAGGGGGCGCTTTCCGACGGTGACCGGCAGTTTCTGGTTGGCATTGTCGGGCCGCCGGAAGCTAAAGGCGCCCTGACCTCCGCCCACCGCACCTGGGGTCTGGCCGCCGCGGATGTAACTACCGGCGCATTTGTCTATGACGAATGTGCCGAGGCCGAAATCGCGGCCTCGGTTGCCGCCTGGGGTCCGCGCGAGATTGTGGTCCCCGAATCGCTGGTCGATCATCCGGCTATCACCGGGCTGGATGTTGCCGTTTCCGCCCTGCCCGATTGGCGTTTTGCCGAGAATGAAGCCATCGGCCTTCTGCAAAAACAATTCGGTACCTCGACGCTGGCCGGGTTCGGGGTGAGCACGCCTACGCCCGGGATTAGGGCCGGCGGCGGCGTATTGTTTTACCTGCGCGATACCAAGCGCGCGGGGCTGGCGCATATCACCGGCATCGCCCGCGTGCAGCGTGCGGAAACGATGGCCCTCGATGCCGCGACAATCACCAATCTCGAACTTCTGGCCAACCGCCAGACCGGCAACCGCGCCGAATCGTTGCTCGGGTTACTCGATCGCTGTGTGACCCCGATGGGCCGCCGTCTGCTCAAGGATTGGGTAATCTCTCCGTTGTTGTCGGTGGACAAAATCGAAGCCCGTCTTGAGGCGGTCGAACTTCTGGTGAACGAGCGCGGCAAACTGGCCTCATTCACGAGTTTGGTTGCGGGAATCTTTGATCTTGAACGTTTTCTGGGCCGACTCGGCACCGATCGGATCAATGCCCGTGATTTAATCTCGCTGGCCAATGCCCTGGGGCTCTTGCCCGAACTGGCCGGGTTGTTTGCCGATGCTCCCGGACTGTTGCGGGATGCTGCCGCCCGCGTCCCCGATTTTGCCGAATTGACAACCGCACTGCGCCGGGCGTTGACCGACGACCCGCCGTTATCGGTGACCGAAGGCGGTTTGATCCGCCCCGGTTACTCGGCAGAATTAGACCAGCTCACCGGTTCGATTCGGGACAGCCGGGGCTACTTGGCCTCGCTGCAAACCACCCTGCGCGATCAAACGGGGATCCCCTCGCTGAAAGTCGGGTACAACCGGGTGTTTGGTTATTATATCGAAGTCACGCACGCCCACAAAGACAAAATCCCCGCCGAATGGGTGCGCAAACAGACCCTGGTCAATGCCGAACGGTATATCACCGAAAAGATGAAAGCCGCGGAAGACCTTATCTCCCGGGCCGAGGAAAAAATATTCGACCTGGAATACAGGTTGTTCCTCGAATTGCGTGAAACAGTCAAAGGCCGTATGGCCGATTTGAAAATCGCCGCCGAGGTCGTTTCCCTCTGGGATGCGGCGGCTTCGCTGTCCCGCGCCGCGCTGGATGGGCAATTCACCCGGCCGAAAATTTTCGATTCGACGATGTTGCGTATCCGGGGCGGCCGCCACCCGATTATCGCCACGCTCGGCTCGGCGGGTGAGTTTGTCCCCAATGACACCACGATTAATCATCCCGGCGAATTTCTGCATTTGCTTACCGGGCCGAACATGGCGGGGAAATCGACGTACCTGCGGCAGGTGGGTTTGATTGTTCTGATGGCGCAGATCGGTTCGTTTGTTCCTGCAGAGCAGGTCGAGCTGGGGATTACCGACCGCATCTTTACCCGCGTGGGTTCGGCCGATGATTTGACCAAAAACCAATCGACGTTCATGGTCGAGATGACTGAAACCGCCACGATCCTGCATAACGCCACACCGCGTTCCCTGATTCTATTTGATGAAGTCGGCCGAGGGACCTCGACATATGACGGGCTGTCGATCGCCTGGGCGGTGACCGAGCATCTCTGCCGGGCGATCGGGCTCCGCTGCCGGACGATTTTCGCGACACATTACCATGAATTGACTGCGCTGGCCCACCAGACCGACGGCGCAGCCAACTATCAGATGGCCGTCGCGGAAAGTGAGGGGGAAGTCACCTTCTTGCACCGGGTGGTGCCCGGCGGCTGCGATGATTCGTACGGGATCTATGTGGCGCGGCTGGCCGGCGTGCCCCGGGCCGTGGTCGAGCGGGCCAAGGAGATCCTGGCCGATATCGAAGCGGGGAATTTTGCGCCGATGCTTTCCCAGGTCCTCCGGAGAAAAATCCGCCGCTCGAGTATCGTGCCGCCGGGCCAGACTGCGTTATTCGGCGAAGTGGAACACCCCGTCATTCAGGAATTGAAAAAAATCAGGATCGACGAGCTGGCGCCATTGGAAGCGCTGAATGTTCTGGCCCGCCTGCTTGAGCTGGCCAAACAATAGGAACCTGTTCGATGGCTGCCGACGGTCTTGATGCCGACATTCCGGAATTACCCATCGACGGCACCCTGGACCTGCACACCTTCGCGCCCCGGGAGATCAAAGACCTCGTGCCGACATATATCGAGGAATGTCTCCGCCGCGACATCAGGCAATTGCGCATCATCCACGGCAAAGGCACCGGTACGCTGCGGCGGGTGGTCCATGCACTCCTGGACAAACATCCCGCTGTCCGGGCCTATCGTCATGAGGGCGACAGCGGCGGCTCATGGGGCGCGACTGTGGTCGATTTGGTTGAATTGCCGAAATAGGCCGAGATTCCCGTCAATTTGTCGGTGGTCTTTTCCATTGGCCCGTCGAGCTGTCCGTACCGTATATTAGAGGGAATCGAACCGGTGCAGGGAGGTGCCCGGACTGCCAACGTATGCACGGAACCAGACGAGGACCCTATCGATGACTGAAAAACGTGATATTTACACCGTCAAAGCCTTTACCAGCGATCCGGCGGGCGGCAACGCCGCAGCGGTTGTGCCGGATGCCGGGGGATTGTCCGAGCAGCAAATGCAGGCCGTGGCGCGGGTGATGAATTTTTCTGAAACTGCCTTTGTGTTGCCTGCCACAGTCCCCGATGCCGCTTTCCGGTTGCGCTGGTTCACCCCCACGGTCGAAGTTCCCTTGTGCGGCCACGCGACAATAGCCACGCTGAAGGTCCTGGCCGATTTGTCACGTATCCCTGTTGACGGCGTCCATCAGCACATCGAAACACTCTCGGGGATCCTGCGCATTTCAGTCGAACGGGATAAACAGCGCCAATTGCACCGCCTGCAGGTGCCGGTGCCGGAGTTCCGGCCGTTCAAATTGGAACACGAAAAGGCAAAGTCCATCTTCAGTTTTTATGAAAGCGACCGCATGACGATCTGGCCGATGATGGCCACCCAACATGATCCGTATTTTCCGGCGATTGGTCTGAGTACCTTGCGCAAACTTCGTCCGGACTGGGCACGCATGAAAACGGAGCCGGGTTTCGGCACGGCCTGTTTTTTCACCGGCGAGACTGTGGATTTAGGCAATACCTGGCATTGCCGATTTTTCGCCCCCGGGCTGGGCATCAACGAAGACCCGGTGACCGGCGCGATCAATGGGCCGTTGGGCGCCTATTTTTATCAATTTGTCGATAACCAGAAGCCGCCCCGTGCCGAATATATCGGGGAACAGGGCGATATCATCAATTGCCGGGGCCGCGTGCATGTGACGGTCGTCGGGGACGGGGCTGCGGCCACCGACGTGGAAATCGGCGGGGAAGCGGTGGTCGTTGATCGCGGGCTGCTGGACGACATTTTGCGGCGCGGCTAATTCCCGTTTAATATTCCGGTTTTTTTCGTTTTGTCCTCACTGGCCTAAAGGGCCGGTTATTTGTATTGTACCCCTTATGGCAGGCACGGTGGAATACAATCGAATTGTGGTCCTGCCCGATCGGCTGATCGACCAGATCGCCGCCGGGGAAGTCATTGAACGCCCGGCCTCGGTGATCAAGGAACTCGTGGAAAATGCGCTGGATGCCGCTGCGCGGAATATCACGGTGGAGGTCACCGGGGCAGGGGGCGAGGAGATTGTTGTCACCGATGACGGGTTGGGCATGACGCCGCAGGAAATAGAGCTGGCCATCCAACGCCATGCGACATCCAAAGTGCGCACGGCCGATGACCTGGCCGCGATCACCACGTTTGGGTTTCGCGGGGAAGCGCTGCCCTCAATTGCTTCGGTGTCGCGGATGGAAATTGTCTCCCGACCGCGCGAGGCCGAGGCAGA
>JAGVQM010000023.1 GCA_020051695.1 Candidatus Zixiibacteriota bacterium
CCCGTTTGATTTTGCACGAACAGGAAGTCGGCCCGTTCGATGACAAACAGCAAGGCCATGATGTTGTATCTCGCCGGTTCGTGGATCAGCCGGTCGACATCAGGCAGGTGGTGCGCTCCGGCATTCGTTTCAGCCGACATATGGCGCCTCCCGGGATTGCACGGGGTACTTTTTGATGAATCCGCAAAGAAGTGTGGCACCGTAGGCCACGATTCCCAGGCCCGGCACGCCGAAACTCACCAGGGCATTGAACGGTGTGCCGATGTACTTCAGCAGGAATTCCGCCTCAACCACCCCGGCCAGCAGCAATGCCGCATAAACATACAAGCGCGGATAGTCCATAATAAACACACCGATCGCTGCCAGCGGGGCGACAAAAACAGCGATAGTCATCCAGGCCAGGCCGCCGGGGAGACCGCGAACGATGATCATCGGCACCAGCGGGAGAGTGAGGACTACGATGACCGCGCCGGTCCAGAACAAAAAGTGGCTCCTCGATTTCCGCTTCGGTCCGAATTCCACCGTGCCCAGCCGGGGCATGGTGATATGTCGTTTGCCCAGCCAGGAGACCAGGATCGGAAAAATGAACAGGCCATAGCTGTAGAATCTGGAAATTCCGGCGGTCTCCAAAGCCGGGATCCATGCCAGAATCAAAAAGACCAACCCAAAGGGGATGTCGTAAAGACCGTCGGCAAATGTCGAGCGGTACGCCCGGCGCTCAAGCTCCTCTAGTGAATCTGCTGGTTTCATTTGAATATTTCCTTTCTCTCGGTTTTGCTTTATCAATTACTTTTCGTTGCAAAGTATTCTACGATTCAATTCAGTTAAAGTTGCTGGATAAGTAAATAAAATCGATAAAGAATCTAACAAATTATATACTAATAAGATATGGGATTTGTGGGCGAGCCGCCGGCCGATATAGTGAGAGGATTGTAAACAATATGTGAAATTAGAGCAAATACTTTAGATATGTCCGGAGGGGGCCAATTACTCTGGGCAGTCTCCCTGATCGGCGCCATCAAATTGGTGGCGTGTGAGCGTTTGTCCGGCATTAATTTACATCAGGAGCGGTTAGACAGGGAGTGGGCCATTGGATTCATTGGTCATCGTCACTTTCGCCGTCGTTTACCTGGGCATGATCCTGGGCAAGATTCCCGGTTTGGCGGTTGACCGCACCGGCGTGGCCCTGCTGGGGGCCATCACCCTGCTGGCTTTTACCCGGGTTCAGACCGGTGATTTGCTTGATGCCGTCGATGTTCCCACGATTGCCCTGCTGTTCGGGCTGATGGTCGTTTCCGCGCAGTTCCGGCTGGCCGGGGCTTACTCTCAACTGATCCGCAGAATCGGCCGGTTCGATGTATCTCCGATATTCTTGCTCGCCCTGATTATCAGTGTCGCCGGTGTTTTCTCAGCCGTACTGATCAACGATATCGTCTGCCTAGCAATGACCCCCATGGTCCTCGAGTTGTGTGCCGCGCGGAAAATGAATCCCAAACCCTGTTTGCTGGGGCTGGCTTGTGCCTCGAATATTGGCTCTGCCGCGACCCTGATCGGCAATCCGCAGAATATTCTCATCGGTCAGTCATTGTCGCTGAGTTTTTCGGCCTACCTCCTCGAAAGCACGGCGCCGGTGGTCATCGGTCTCTTCCTGGTCCTGCTGATTCTTGGGCTGCAGTTTCGGCAGCGGTGGGCATACTCCGGACCGGGCATATCCTCGAATGCGCCGCCGTTCAGTAACTGGCAGGCCGTGAAAGGCACGGTCATTACCGTGCTCCTGATCGTGATTTTTCTTGCCGGATCGTGGCCCCGGGAGTTGGTGGCTCTCGCTGCTGCCGGAGTCCTCTTGTGTTCCCGGCGTATGCGCTCCCGGGAAATCCTGGGACTGGTCGACTGGCAGCTCCTGGTCTTGTTCGTCTCCCTGTTCATCGTCAATTTCGCGCTGCGGCAGGCGGGGAGCTATCAAACCTGGATTCAGGGGATCGCCGCCGCCGGATTCGACCTGCACGACCCCGGATGGCTGTTTATCGCCGGTGTCGTCCTCAGCAATATTGTCTCCAATGTCCCCGCGGTCATGTTGCTGCTGCCCGTGGCCACGCATCCCTTGGCCGGACCGATTCTGGCACTTTCATCTACGCTGGCCGGGAACCTGCTGATCGTCGGTTCGATCGCTAATATTATCGTCGTTGAACAAGCCGATCGCTTTGGTGTTCATATCTCATGGCGCGAGCACGCGCGCAGCGGCATCCCCATAACCATCGCCACTTTGACTGTTGCGGCCTTCTGGCTGTGGCTGCGGAGCGGTTTTTGATAAAATGCCGACAGATGGAGATGTCCGGGCATCAGCGCATAGGCCATGACGATTATGCCTTGGCCGGCGATTCAGTCGTACGCCGCACAATTTACTTGAGCAAAGTCATCTTGCGCGTATCACTGGCCCCATCCGCACTCAGGCGATACAGATACACGCCGCTGGACACCGCTCTGCCGCCCGTGTCCCGTCCATCCCACGTAAACGAGTGGGCGCCGGGCGGAAGGTGGTCCTCCATATATGTCATCACGGGTTGACCGAGAATGTCAAAAATCGTCAGCTCAGCCCGTCCGGGAACCTGAAGGTCGAACCGGATAACCGTTGTTGTGTTGAAGGGATTCGGCACGTTCTGGAACAACCGGAATGTGCCCGGGAGGTCTGGGGCAAGCGGCTCCAACACCGCCGTCCCGATCGGTTTGCATTTCACGGTCGCAATGTCCTGACCGGTGGCCGGGAGACCGCCGGTCACACTCTCTCCCGTGAGCCACACGTGATTTTCCCGGCCGACCGCGAGGAACAGGCCTTTATCCTCTTGTCCGGAGGCGTCCCATTCGTACTCCCACTGTTTGGTCCCGGTCAGCGAATCGAACTTCATGGTCAGGTAATCCCTTACATAGACCGGTGGGTGGAGGCGCCACCCGCCGACGTAGATGTTCCCCACCGAATCCCAGGCCATGTCCCGGGCTTCCTCATACGCCGTTGAGCCCTCCCGCGTGGTCCACAATGTGTCCCCATCAGGTGCGTATTTGATGAGAATTACGTCCGTACTTGTGCCACCACCCGTGCTGCTCCCGGTGACATAAACGTTCCCCGATGAATCGGTATCGAGTGCATATGGGTCGTCCGTGTTATTGATCCCGCCGTCGTAGCGGCGTTCCCAAATAAGATTGCCCGCCGCGCTGTACTTCAGCACCACAATGTCACTGCCGGTGCCGGAACCCTCGCTTTGGGCCGTAACATAGATATTGCCTTCGACATCCGTGGCGATGTCACGCGCATATTCCGCCCCGTTACCGGGGCCGTCGTAAATGCGCCCCCACAGCGTGTCGCCGTCGGGTGAGAACTTGACGGTCAACAAATCAAACTTCCCGCTGTTAAATGCCGTTCCCACGACGAAAATATTGCCCGCCGCATCGCAATCCATATAACTCCCGTCGTCCATCGTCGACCCATTCCAGTGATATGACCGTGCCCACAGGGTGTCACCGTCCGGTTCGTATTTGACGACCACCACCGATGTCGGCGATAACCCCTTGCCGACAAGGAGGATATTTCCGTCAGCAAGAATCTTCATGTCACGCGATAGTGCCGTAGTGCCTAAATCAAGCCCGCTGGACCAGAGGGTGTCACCGTCCGGGCCGAAGGCAACGGTGAGCAAATCGTAACCGACCGTTCCTTTTGTACACGTATAACCGGACACGTAGACGCGGCCGTCATCTGAGACGGCCATGGTCGTCGCCCAATCGGTTGAATCACCCGCGCCTTCGTAGCGCCGCTCCCACATGGCAACCCCGCCGGCGGTGTACCTGGCGACCACAAAATCCCAATCCGTTGACTCGTCGTAACTTAAGCCGGCAACATAACAGTTCGCTTCCGCGTCAAACCCGATGCCGACCGGGCTGTCTTCATTTTCGCCGGTTCCGGTCAAAACCGCCGACCAATCTGTTTCCACTTGTCCGACAGCCCCGCCGTCGCTCAGCACAACAAACATAATCACACTTATCGCCATGAATATAGTGCGCATCAATTCCCCCTTGTGGCGGTTTAATCGAGGTTTTTCCCGGAAGGTTTTCACGGGCACAATGTATTTTCATTGATTAGTCTGAATGTACAATTTTTTTCACACGGCCGGGGATCTTCCTGTTTCTCCAAGCGGCCTTTTGGTGGTGGCTGCGGAGTGGTTTTTGAATAACGACGGCGGTGGGTTGCGTAATTACCGGACGCGTGCCGGAATTATCACCATGGCGTAACCTGCCAGTTGCAGTCGCTTTTGCAGGGCGTATGCCGTCTGGTTGTGCAGGAATGCCTGGTACCATCGTTCTCTTTCAAAAACGAGTTGTCCGGCAAAATACGTTACATTCGGGAAATCTTTGGCGGTTTCCAGACACGTCTGTTCCAGAGTGGAAATCACTTCTGTCCCCAGCGACATGCGGTACGCCGAGGGCACCCCCAGCCCTTTGAATTGTTTGACCCACCGTTTCAATTCGTTCCGCGTTTTGTCTTCCAGTTCTTTAACACCCGCATCGGCTTTCATCACGTTGGAGTCGACGACGCCGACCGAAATAAAAACGAAATTCTTATAATGTCCCGGAAACATCTGCGAGACTTTCAGCGCAGTATGCAATCCCAATCCCCCATAACTGGAGACCAGCACGGCGGCAGTGGGCTGGCTCGGGTCGACCGGCCGGGCATGGGCATCGGGCGAGGGAGGAAGATCGGCAAGGCTGGCGTACAACTGTTGGAGTTTCGAATATACTGTGCGGTAGTGGTGTTTGATCCACATGCACAGCAGCACCACCGAGGCGGTAATGAAAATGGTCATCCAGCCGCCCTGGCTGAATTTTTCCACGACGATCACGATGAATATCGTGACACACATCATGAGTCCGAGCACATGGACCGCTATTTGCCTTTTCCAGTCCGGCCGTTTGTGCCTGCTGCCGAACCAGAACCAACACATGCCTGTTTCCGTCATCGAGAACGTGAGAAAGACGTTGATGCTATACATGATGACCAGGTGCCGGATGTCTCCGCCAGTGTACAATAGGGCGGCCAGCGCCGCTCCGCCCATCAGGAGAATCCCGTTCCGCGTGGTCAGCCATTCGGACACAGAGGAGAAACGATGGGGCATCCAGGAATCAGCGGCCATGTTGGCCAGGACCCGCGGGCCGTCGACGAACCCGGCCTGGGCCGCGACAATCAGGAGTGTACCTTCTGAAAGAAGCGTGAGCAAAACGAAAATTTTTCCGACCATTCCCGGGCCCGCAAATGTTTCGACCAGGACGGCGTTCATCGTCTTGCCCTCGACCGGAGACAAATTCCATAACAGATAACAAAGTATCAACCCGGAGGCGGTGCAGGCCAGTGATACGGCCATGTACACCATTGTCCGCTTGCCGGTCCGGACACGAGGTTCGCGCATGATCGGCAAACCGTTGGATACCGCCTCAATCCCGGTATAGGTACCGCCGCCCATCGCATACGCGTGAATGAACAGCAAGAGCATGCCCCCCATGCCGAGAGTGGAAATTCCCATGTCGAATTCGCCATGGATTCTGTCCGCCATTGCGGGAAATTGCGGCAAATGTGACAGTACGCCGCCGATGATCAGGATGGCATGCGTAAGGAGGAAGAGAATAAATATGGGGAGCAGAATGAGAATCGACTCCTTGACACCGCGGATATTTATCGTCGTCAAAAAGAGAATCAGGAGAACTTCGACGGGCAATTTCATGCCGTGCCAGGCGGGGGGCAAAAAACTGAACAAGGCGTCGCCTGATGCCGCAATTGATACGGCGACGGTCAATACATAGTCTACCAGGAGCGCCGACCCGGAAACGACGCCGGCTTTTTCCCCCAGCATGGTGGTCGCGACAATGTACCCGCCGCCGCCGTGAGGAAAATGCTCGATCACGCGGCTATAAGCTATGGCGATTGTGGAAACGGTGATCGCTGTTGCCAGCGCCAGCGCAATTGCCAGGTATGTATGTGCACCCAGGGTTTGAAATGCCTCTTGCGGGCCGTAGCAGGACGATGATAACCCGTCAGCCCCCAGGCCGACCCATGCGAGAAACGCCACCACGGACAAGTGTTGAAAGACCTTCTTGTCAGCCAGATTACGGGGAGCGCCGAAGAGAAGTCGTTTGACCCGATCGCCCAGAGCCGGTTTTTCGAAGTCCTCGGGGGCCGGATCCACATCCGGCTTAGGCAAATGGCCCATCCAAAACCTCCAGAACACTTCACCTCGGAGAGCGTGCCTCCGCAGAAATCCAGAGGTTCTCCCCTTCGACGCTTGCGAGGTTAGCTGCCGGGCTTGGGCCGAAAGAGTTGCCCTACGCCTTATGGCGATACGCCCCGGGATTCGGGTCCCCCGCTTCCGCGTTCAGCGGAATTCAGCGTTTGTCTGGGGTTGAAATATCGAGCAGAAAAACAATCTGTCAAGTGATTTCGATGCAAGTACGTATTGCTCCATATTGACCAATATGCAGCCATCAGAATCGGGCCCAAGTGCTTGTCCACCTGGATGATATTTGACCAATTCCCGTAAACTTCAACCGCAAGTCCGAATGGCGAGCGAATCCTCCACAAATTCACAAACCTCCTTCCAGGCAATTAGATCTATGTTCGTTTTCGTATGCCGATACTGATTTTGTTCTTGACACCGTCTAAATTTAAAAGCATTCTAATTATATGAATGACGCCCTGACCATATTGCGCCGCTGCGGGATAAAACCGACACCGCAACGAATTGCCGTGGTGAACTACGTGCTCAAAAGCACGACCCATCCCACGGCGGAGGACGTCCTGGACCACTCGCGCAAAAAATGTCCGACCGTCTCGCGGGCTACGGTTTACAATACCCTTAATTTGCTTGCGGCCAAGGGATTACTCAAGACGCAGGTCTTGAAAGAGGGGACTGTGGTTTTTGATCCGAATGCCAGGCAGCATCACCATTTTATTGACGACGACACCGGCGTCATTTATGATATCCCCTGGTCATCTTTGGCGGTCTCCGGGAAAGAGAAACTGAGGGACTACGAGGTCCGGGAATACCAGGTCATCCTGAGGGGACGCCGCACGAAAAGAAAATGAGCTTTTTTTTGTCCAATGATTAAAAGTTGTCTAAAATTGGAAAGAGTCTCGATTGCCGGCCACGGGAGTTATTGCCGCCCCGGCCTGCATTCGAAAAGCTGGAGGAGCACATGAAAAAGAAACGGCAGTTGACCACTTCGGCCGGCATTCCGGTGGGCGACAACCAGAACGCCCTGACCGCCGGGCCGCGCGGGCCGCTCTTGGTCCAGGATTGGCAATTGTTTGAAAAACACGCTCATTTTAACCGTGAGCGTATTCCGGAGCGTGTCGTGCATGCGAAAGGCTCGGGCGCCTACGGGACGTTGACCGTCAAACATGATATTACCCGGTACACCAAAGCCGGATTATTTGCCAAAATTGGCAAGAAGACCGACTGCCTGCTGCGCTTTTCCACGGTCGCCGGTGAGCGCGGTGCCGCCGACGCCGAGCGTGATGTCCGCGGTTTCGCGATGAAGTTTTACACGGACGAAGGTAACTGGGACCTGGTCGGCAACAACACCCCGGTGTTTTTCGTCAGGGACCCCTATAAATTCCCGGATTTCATCCATACCCAGAAGCGGGATCCGAAAACAAACCTGCGCAGCAATACCGCCCAATGGGATTTCTGGTCGTTGTCTCCGGAAAGTCTGCACCAGGTCACGATTCTGTTTTCTGACAGGGGCCTCCCGCGCAGTTACCGGCACATGAACGGCTTCGGCAGCCATACCTACAGTTTCATCAACGCCGACAATGAGCGGTTCTGGGTCAAATTCCATTTCAAGACCGCTCAGGGCATCCAGTGTCTGACGGGCGCCGAATCGGAAGCCATCATCGCCAAAGACCGCGAGAGTCATCAGCGCGACCTCTTTGAAGCTATCGAACGCGGAGACTATCCCAAATGGAACCTGAAAATCCAGGTCATGACCGAAAAACAGGCGGGAAAAACGGCATTCAACCCCTTCGATTTGACCAAGGTCTGGCCGCATGGGCAGTTCCCACTGATCGATGTCGGAATTCTGGAGTTGAACCGCAATCCCGAAAACTATTTTGCCGAGATTGAACAGGCGGCGTTCTCACCGGCCAATGTCGTCCCCGGCATCAGCCACAGTCCGGACAAGATGCTGCAATTTCGCGTGGTTTCCTACGCCGATGCGCATCGCTATCGGCTGGGGGTCAATTACGAGAGTCTGCCGGTCAACCGCCCGAAAGGTGAAGTGAATACCTACCACCGTGACGGGGCAATGCGCTTTGACGGCAATAGTGGGGGGGCGGTCAATTACGAACCGAACAGCTTCGATGGGCCGGTCGAAGATCCCCAGTACAAAGAACCGCCGCTTAAGATTTCCGGCGATGCCGACAGGTATGATCATCGGGCGGGCAACGACGATTTTACTCAGGCAGGCAACCTGTATCGGTTAATGTCGGATGGTGAACGGGAGCGCCTGCATCGGGCGATCGCCGGCGCCATGAGCGGGGTGCCGGACAAGATTATCAAGCGCCAACTCGAGCATTTCGCCAAAGCCGATCCGGCGTATGCCGCCGGAGTGAAAAAAGCGCTAGGCAAGTAATCCCGACTCGATTGCACAGGCGAAAGGCAGGATTCAAAATCCTGCCTTTTCAATTCGGGTGTGGGGTGTATAGTCTATTAATGGTCAACGAGTTGCGGCACCGGAACTTAGGGATCGAATGCTATGTCTGTTTTGTAATTTTTCAAAATCAAGGATAATGATAATAGACGCGGGACACAAAGCGGTCTAGCGCCAGCGAAAGTGGCAAAATTGTGTTTATCTCGGAAGACCCGAAAACGTATACTCCAGTGTTTGAGGTACGAAATATGGCGAGGACACGTATACATCGGGTATTCACCGGGCTGGTCCTTGTATTGCTTCCCGTGTGGTTCGTGGCCGGATGCAACCGGGGTAGCAGTCAAACCCCCGGTCGCAGCGGCGGGGGACCAGTTTCGGTTGAAGCGTTGGTGGTCAAACCTCAGCCGCTCGAAAATAAAATCTTCACCACCGGCACAATGTTGGCCAATGAAGAGGTGGAATTGCGCCCCGAAATATCCGGCAGGGTCACCGGTGTTTTTTTTGCTGAAGGCCAACGGATTCGGCAGGGCGAGGTACTCCTGAAACTCAATGACCGTGAACTGCAAGCCCAACTCAAACGCAAGCAGCTCGAGGAAACACTCGCCGGTGATGAAGAACGGCGTCAACGGGCGCTCTTCGAAATCAATGGCATTAGCCGGGAAGAGTACGACAAGACGCTCAACAAGCTGAACATGATCAAAGCCGAACGGGAAGTCATCGAATCCCAGCTTGCCGAAACAGAGATTATCGCGCCGTTCGATGGCGTGGTCGGTCTGCGGTATGTCAGCGAAGGGAGTTACGTTTCGTCGAACACCATGGTTGCGGCTATGCAGGATATCGATCCGGTGAAAGCCGAATTTTCCGTCCCCGAGAAATATGCCGGACAGTTATCACGCGGCGCGAAGATCGTAGTCCAGGTCGGTGACGAACAGAATTCGTACGCCGGAACGATCTACGCAGTGGAAGCGAAAATTGACCCTGGGACGCGGACCCTTAAAGCACGAGCAACCGTCCCGAATCCAGACGCCCGGCTGCTTCCGGGTTCGTTTGCCAAAGTCGAGATTACTCTTGAAGAACTGCCGGATGCTATTGTGATTCCATCCGGAGCGGTAATTCCGAGGATTAATGACGAAATCGTTTATGTCTGCCGGAACGGCAAGGCGCAATCCCTTTCGGTCAAGACCGGGATCAGGAACGAAAGAGGTATTCAGATCACCGAGGGCTTAACCCCCGGCGATACGTTGATCGTCACCGGTCTGTTGCAGCTGGCCGACGGCAAAGATGTCCGGATCAACGCGTTCCAGAATGATTGACGCCGTCGCACCCCATGAACATTTCCTCCATCAGCATTAATCGCCCGGTGCTTTCCACCGTATTTTCCATCCTGATTGTCCTGTTTGGGGTGATCGGGTTCTACTTTTTGGGGATCCGCGAATATCCCAGTGTCGACGCCCCGGTAGTTACTGTCAGCACCAGCTACACGGGCGCCAATGCCGACGTCATCGAATCGCAGATCACCGAGCCGCTGGAGGAGTCGATCAACGGCATCGCCGGCATTCGTTCGCTGACCTCCTCCAGCAGCGACGGCAGCAGCCGGATTACGATCGAATTCGAACTCGGCATCGACATGGAAGCGGCGGCCAACGATGTTCGGGATCGCGTCTCGCGGGCGATTCACGATCTTCCGTCGGACGCAGATCCTCCCAATATTTCCAAATCGGATGCCGATGCCGGTCCGATCCTGTTCATGACCGTCGAGAGTTCCCAACGTTCACTTCTGGAACTCTCGGAGATCGCCAACGACGTTTTCAAAGAGCGTCTGCAGACGATTCCCGGTGTCAGCGAAGTCGCGATCTGGGGCGAAAAAAGATACGCCATGAAGCTGATGCTCGACCCGGCACGTTTGGCGGCCCATGGCCTTGCTCCTCTCGATGTGCGCAATGCTTTGGATCGCGAAAATGTCGAACTGCCGTCAGGACGTATTGAAGGCTACAATACCGAATTATCTATCCGGACATTCGGGCGGCTTACTTCGGTGGAAGAATTCAGCGAGCTTATTATCAAACAGACTGACGGGGCGGTCGTCAAACTCCGGGATGTCGGCCGGGTCATGCTGGCGCCGGAGGATGAACGGTCAAGTTTGCGCGGCAATGGTGGGGTTCCGATGGTCAGTGTCGTCCTGATCCCCCAGCCCGGCTCCAATCACATAAACATCGCCGACGAATTCTACCGCCGTACCGCACAGATGCGGAAAGACCTGCCCGAGGACATCAAATTCAACGTAGCCATGGACACGACGGCCAATATCCGCAAAGCCATTACCGAAGTCGTCGAAACAATTCTGATTGCGTTTCTGTTGGTCATGCTGGTCATCTTCGTTTTTCTGCGGCATTGGCGGACTACGATCATCCCCATGCTGGCCATCCCCATTTCGCTCATCGGTGCTTTCTTTATCATGTATCTTGCCGGTTTTTCGATCAATATTCTCACCCTGCTGGCGATTGTCTTATCCACCGGGATCGTGGTCGATGATGCCATCGTCGTCCTGGAGAACATTTATAAAAGGATTGAAAAGGGAACCGACCCCGTACAAGCCGGACACCAGGGGTCGCGGGAGATATTTTTTGCCATCATTTCGACCACAATTACACTGGCATCGGTGTTTCTCCCAGTGATGTTCTTGCAGGGGCTTACCGGTCGTCTATTCCGGGAATTCGGCGTCGTGGTGGCCGGTTCAGTGCTCATTTCTGCATTTGTCTCGTTGACGCTGACGCCGATGATGAGTGCGCGGATCTTGCAAAAACCCACGCATGAGAACCGGCTGTTTGCGGCGAGCGAAAGGTGGTTCGGTCGTCTGATCTCCGGATATCAGCGTTGGCTGCGCGCGTTCACGGATCGGCGCTGGCTAGCCCCGGCAATTATGACGGCGGCCCTGGCGATTATTCTGGGAGTAGGATCACTCCTTCGCTCAGAACTGGCCCCGATGGAAGACAAAAGCCGTTTGATGATCAACTCCACTGCGCCCGAGGGCACATCATTCGAAGCGATTACCGATTACATGGACAAGATTCTCGCCGCCGTCGACTCATTGCCGGAAAAGGACGTAATTATATCCATGATCGGTCGTGGGGGTGGCGTCAACAGCGGTTTTGTCAGAGTCGGTCTCGTGCCGCCCGACGCCAGGGAACGCAGTCAGCAGGAAATCGCCGATGCTCTCACCGGGGAATTGCGTGATTATACCTTTGCCCGGACGTATGTGACCCAGGAGCAGACTATCGCCGCCCAGCGAGGACGGGCACTTCCCGTGCAATTCGTGCTCCAGACATCATCTTTCGACAAGCTGCGGGCGGTGATTCCCGGATTCATGGAAAAGGCGCAGGCCAGTCCGGTCTTTGATGTGGTCGACCTGGATCTGAAGTTCAATAAACCGGAGCTGACCATCGAAATCGAACGTGAGCGGGCCAGGGCTTTGGGCATCACGGTCCGGGATATTGCCTCGACCCTGCAATTGTTTTTCAGCGGTCAACGCTATGGATACTTCGTTTTTAAGGGCAAGCAATATTCCGTCATCGCGCAGGCCGACCGGACAAACCGCGATGACCCTCTGGATGTCAGCTCGATTTATGTGCGAAACAGCAGCGGGAAGTTGATTCAACTCGATAATTTGGTGAAATTATCATATCGCAGCAGTCCGCCCCAATTGTATCACTACAATCGCTATATGTCGGCGACCATCATGGCCTCGCTGACAAAGGGGTATACCCTGGGGGATGGCATCGATGAGATGGATCGGATCGCCGCTGAAACACTTGATGAATCCTTTGCCACGAGTCTGGCCGGGTCCGCCAAAGACTATGCGGAAAGTTCCAACACACTGTTGTTCGCGTTTATTCTGGCATTAGTCCTGGTATATCTGATCTTGTCCGCGCAATTCGAGAGTTTCGGTGATCCGTTGATCATCATGTTCACCGTTCCGCTGGCGCTGGCGGGGGCGGTTCTGTCGCTTTGGCTGTTTAATCAGACCTTGAATATCTTCAGCCAGATCGGGATTATCGCGCTGATCGGCATCGTGACCAAGAACGGCATTTTAATCGTGGAGTTCGCCAATCAGCGCCGGGCACATGGTCTGAACGTGAAAGAGGCGGTCATCGACGCAGCCGTCCAGCGATTCCGCCCGATCCTGATGACCAGTCTGGCCACGGTTTTCGGGGTTTTGCCTATCGCCCTGGCGCTGGGTGCGGCCGCCAAAAGCCGTGTATCCATCGGGATCGTGATTATCGGCGGTCTGTTGTTCTCCCTGGGGTTGACGTTATTTGTAATTCCGGCGCTTTATACATACCTGGCATCAAAAAAACCGCGCTTGGCCGTTACACCGGAACCGGCAGTTGAGCCTCCGATTGCGCCCGTGCATCCCGATATCAACTGGCCTGAGAAAAAATGATGGCGGGGAAAGAGCCGCATATCGTGCACTTCAATCAAGACCATTCAAGTCCATGCATATCGAAGAGGAAGTCGCTATGCGCCAGGCAAACACTAGACCCGTAATGCACTGGGCCCGTTTCGGGCATCACCTGAGCAAGCCCCAGTCATTCACAAAACCGGGTAGGGGTTGGCGGGTTTTCCACTTTGGCCTTGGTCTGGTGCTGATGCTGGCACTGCCGGTCATGGCCGAAGAACTCTCTATTGAGCGGATTTTCGGTGACCCGGCGCTGTCTGGTCCCACACCCCGTGGAGTGAAGATTTCCCCTGATGGCCGCCGCGTGGGTTTCCTGCGCGGTCGCAGCGATGACCAGTTCCAGCTCGATTTGTGGGTCTATGACCTCGATAAAGGTGAATCTCATCTTCTGGTCGATTCCCGAAAACTGGCTCCGGAGAAACACCTCTCGGATGTTGAGAAGGCACGCCGTGAACGCGCCCGCACTGCCGCACTGCACGGCATCGTGGATTACCAGTGGGCGCCGGATGGCCGCAAGCTCCTATTTCCCCTGGGCGATGCGCTGTATCTCTGTGATCCGGACGTCAGAAGTGAGAATACGGTTCGCAAGATCGTGGAGGGAGCGGGTTTGCTGGATCCAAAGATTTCACCGCTGGGTCGTTATGTATCTTTCGTGCGCGATCAAAACCTGTTCGTGATCGACGTGGCCGAGGGGATTGAACGGCAGCTCACTGCCGACGGCGGCGGTTTACTCCACAACGCCGAAGCCGAATTCGTTGCCCAGGAGGAAATGGACCAAAGCAGTGGTTACTGGTGGGCGCCGGATGAAAGCGCGATTGCCTTCAAACAATTCGACGAATCGCCGGTCCCGGTGGTCCGGCGTATGGAGGTTTATTCGGATCGTACTGAGGTGATCGAGCAACGTTACCCGGCGGCCGGCGATTCAAATGTGATCGTCCACCTGGGTCTGGTTCAACCTGCCGGCGGAGTTGTCCGGTGGATCGACCTGGGGCCGGATTCGGATGTTTATCTGGCGCGTGTCGATTGGCTGCCGGACGGCAAAATCCTTAGTTATCAACGCCAAAGCCGCGACCAGAAACGGCTCGACCTGGTTGCGGTTGATGTCGCGACGCTCACCCAGAAAAACTTGTTGACCGAAACCTCCAAGATCTGGATTAATCTCAACGACGATTTGCGATTCCTCAAACGACAACCGGCTTTCGTCTGGGCGTCGGAACGCAGCGGATACAAGCATCTGTATCTCTATGGATTGGAGGGCACGCTCGTCCGTAACTTAAGCGGCGGAGAGTGGAATATCGACAAGGTGCTGGCCATCGACGAAACTGCAGGACTAATCTATGTTTCCGCCAACGAAAACGCTGTGATTGATAAACAGGTCTACACTATCCGGCTCGACGGCGAAACCTCGGACCCGCCTGTTCGCGTCAGCATCGGCGACGGTTGGCACGAGGCCACGTTCGCGCGAGACGCTGCGGAAGTCTCGATGTATGTCGAGACATATTCCGATCCATTAACTCCTCCGCAGACTGCCATTTGCCGACCGGATGGGCGGCGGCTGGTGTGGCTCGAGAAAAACCCGCTCGACGAAAATCATCCCTACTGGCCATTCCGCGAAACGCACATCACACCGGAATTCGGCACGCTGCAAGCCGAGGACGGCCAGGCGCTGGCGTATTACCTGTACAAACCGTTGGGTTTCGATCCGGCACATCGTTATCCGGTGTTCATTATTGTATACGGCGGCCCGTGGGGGCAAGTGGTGACGCGCAGTTGGGGCGATCTTTTCGACCAATATATGGCACGGCAGGGATACATTGTCTTCGCCCTCGACAATCGTGGCTCCGCTCGGCGCGGACGCAAGTTCTCCGACCCGATCGCCGGCAAACTTGGCGAGGTCGAAGTGCGCGACCAACTGGCCGGTATCCGGTGGCTTAAGCAGCAGCCGTTCGTCGACCCGGCGCATATCGGCGTCTTCGGCTGGAGCTACGGCGGCTATATGACCATAATGCTGCTGGCCAAAGCTTCCGATCAAATCGCGGCCGGCGTTGCCGTAGCACCGGTCACGGATTGGCGTCTATACGACACGCATTATACCGAACATTACCTCGGCTCGCCGCAAGCCAATCCCGCCGGTTACGATTCCAGCGCCGTATTCGGCTCACTTGCGGGCCTCACTGCGCCGTTGCTCTTGGTTCACGGCATGGCCGACGACAATGTGCTATTTTCGAATTCCACGCGACTCATGGCTGCGTTACAGAATCAGGGGACCCAATTCCGGCTGATGACCTACCCCGGCGGCAAGCACGGTCTGTCCACCCCGGAGATGAAAAGGCACGTTCATCATCTGATCGCGGATTTTTTTGACGAAATGCTAAGGCCGAATCAGGACACGCAATAAATTGCATGTTCAGGATTTTTGGTTGGTGGCCGAGGGGACGTCGGCCACCAACATTTCGCCGACCGAAGAAGTGGGTTGTCCTATTTCTCAGCGCGATTATGACTTGCCGCGTACGTATTGTCCGCCTTTATGCTTCGCTTCAATTCGGCCCTTGACTGGACACGATAATTGGAATATTATTGCCTTTGCCGGAGATAGGGCGAAGCGAATGTTGATGACGTGCCGGATGCTGGAGGTATTCCCGCATGGCGAAAGGAGTAGTCCGGAATGAACAGATATTCCAGACCTAAATGCCTCATGGTCTCGGTGCTGGTGGCGGCAGTGGTTTTAGTCGGGTGCGGTGATAAATCCACTTCTTCCGGAAACAACAACCCGCAATGGGATATTGAAGCAGACGGTATCCCCAAATTCGTTACGACCGACTACGTCGACCTGGCCTCGATCAATGGCATTTCCCGGTTCCGTTCCGCGTATGGACACGATTATTCACATGATGATTACCTCGAGCACTGCCGCAGCATGAAACACTACTTCGCGCCACCCAGCGATGTGATGGGGCACCATTATCCGTCATGGACGACCATCCCCATCTCATCCCCGATATCGGGGACTGTCTCACGGGTGTTTGACGAATGGGCCGGGACGCAGGTCTGGATCCGGTCGCAGGAATATCCGGCGTTCGTGTTTCGCATCTTCCATGTGAACTTGTCGCCTCGTCCCCAGGAAGGCAACTCGGTTGCGGCGGGGCAACTTCTGGGCCATCATGCCAGTGACGAGACCATGTCGGACATCGCCGTATGTGTGGCCACACCGCAGGGCTCCAGATTGATTTCGTATTTCGAGGTCATGACTGATTCGCTGTTTCAGTCGTATCAGGCCCGCGGCGTCAACACCCGGGACCAGTTGATCATCTCCCGGGCCGAACGCGATGCGGATTCGCTGACATGTAACGGCGAGACTTTCACCGGCAGCGGCAATCTGGAGAATTGGGTCTGGCTCGATTGACATAATGCTCGCCGAGTCTTTTTGTTTTTGGGGGTGGTGCGGGGCGCACGACGCGCCCGTTTTTTTCATCATAGATTGCCAGGTTCATCTGTCCCCACCAGATTTGCCACCGCTGTCCGGCTATGGGGATAAAAGCCACAGGAAAAACACGGATTTTATCGCGTACCCGTTGGGTGCGGCACCAAAGCCACGGTCGGTCTTGACCGTCTTGGACGTTTTCCCGTTCCGAGAGTTGCCGCTGTTCTTGCCTTCCGGCGCGTGCGGAGGGTAGCCCAGGTGATGGGTCAGCTCCCCGTCCAGGGCGCGCTCGTAGATCCGTTTGGTCAGAGCCGCAAGCAGCCCACCCTCGCCCACAATCTCCTCGGGTGTCTTGCCCGCAATCAGCTTATCAATCAACTTGTCCGCTTCGTCCCGCTTGTCGACCATGAAGTCCCTCCTTGAATCCAATATACCTCAGGGCCACTTACACAAAAATACTTACACACTCTGACCGCCTATTGAAGCTCGTTTCGCCCATCATGGCCTTCTTGAATCGACGACGAAGCGACCGCCTCACTTTCGCCTAAAGAATCACTGATAGCAGTTCTTTTTCTGATTAATGAGCTTTTGGCGGTTCTGCGCAACTGCTGATAACGCCCCTACCGGCGACATCTTTCATGAGGGAAGAGGGCCGCGCCGATTGCACGGGCCCCATGACTTACGATCGCGGCAGTGCTATCCGGTATTTGACGATCTTTTTGTCTCCGGCGTCGTTCTCCTGCACCGCGCAAACGATCCCATGGGCCAGTTGCAGATTATCAGGATTGGAGATATGCCACCCTTCCTCCACCTGAATTCGGCCATAGTACAGATGCCGACCATCCGGGGAATAGATATTGACGACCTGCCCCGTCTGAGTGTGGCCAAGACTCTCGGCACTAAACAAATACACCAGACCGTCGACAACCTGGATTCGATTGTAGTAAGCCATCCGGTCAGGAAGCGCCGCGATCATCGGAGCCATACGCTCCTCCGGAATGTCGAACTTGGCGAAATGGTTCCGCTTGTCCGTCTCGCTGACCGCTTGCCGGACCCCGGTGAACAAAAAAGACTCGACCTTGCCTCCGTGGCCGGCGAGCCGGCAGATCACGGTGTCGCTGTTCTTGCCGAAATAGATCCGATCGGATTGACGGTCAAAACCCATCTTCATCTGCGGTGTCAGGCCGACAACCACGCCACCTCCGGATGGCTTTTTCTCTTCAGCGGAAAGCGCAAATTCGTGGACGATTGTCTCTTTTCCGGACGCCAAATTGACATGCGTCACCACTGCTTTGCCTTCGGGGGCATCACCCAGCGCACCGGGAGCCACCCAGAATTCGTTCTCGTTTTTGAACGCCAGCGGAAAACGCACAAACGGATTGTTCGGTATGGCCTTGACGAATTGCCCCTGCCTGGTGAAAAAATGGAGTTTGTCCGGGGCGCAAATCACTACTTGATCACCGGCCGGGAAACAGTTAAAATAGAATGACACTTTGCCCTCGTCGCCACCCTGGGGAGCAAACGTACCGACCAGCTTGCCGTTGCCGTCAATGATGTAACTCAAATTCCGGTCGAAATCACGGAAATACAGGGTCCCGTCATCAGCAATGCGCGGCTCTGCCGGACGCAACAATTCATCTTCCCCGATCTGCTGGATTTCCCAGACCTTTTCCATCTGAAAAACCCACTCCCGTGCTGCCGGGATATCGGTCCCATAAGAATAGCCACTACATATGATAGCGATGAACATGGTGACCGGCGCTAACCGTCTCACAATCTTCATGATAGAACCTCTCCGGTTTAAGTTCCTAAAGCCTTTCCATTATTTTCACGTCTCTAGTCTAATTCCGTCTCGCCTGGTCAATCTTTCACGGTTATTATCATTTTTGACATCGGCCGGGGTCAACTCATTCATAGATTCGTAAAATCCTTCATTGTTGAGTACACTACGAAAACCCCGATCTTATGTTCCGGTATTGCGGCGAAAAGCGATTTCAATGCCGGCGAATAGACGATTTCGCAGTTGCCCGCTATTTAGCATTATGGTAATATGGGTTACAAAAGAAAAAGGGCGCTGTTTCTATCCGCGCCGGAATTCATTGATTCATAATTAATTAATTTACTGGAGGCGGAGAGTGAATCGAATGGGCCTCAGGCGTACGAGTCCGCAGAGGCGATGCTTCGTTCGCCTCTGGCGGGCCCATCAATTGTCTGCCGGACATTCCAAGCCGGACGGTGCAAAATGGTGTTGAAAGTGGCGTGTGTCGTACAGAAGTAGCCGCGCCACGCTGAGTTCGGATCGTTCAAACCTGCGATGTTGCCCGACTTTTTGATCGCTTGGGGTACTAATCTTCAAATTCCCCGTTTTCGTTGATCTTCATTTGGTAGATGTTGGGTCCTCCTGTACCATACGAACTCGTCGACCCCACCACCATGAAATGACCGTCCGCCATCAGGCACATCCCGCAGGCGATGTCATCACCGGTTCCACCCCAGTAGAATTCCACGTCGCTCCAGCCGCCGGTCTTGACCAGGTGGATATCGTAATGTCCCGGCATGTCAGTTGTAGCCGGATTATATGCGGAGCCGCCGACCAGATACACGCCTGGTGCGACAGCGGCGATACAGGTCCCGGCTTGATATTGATAACAACTCCCCAGCGTCCGCTCCCAAAGCCGATTCCCCGATTCATCAATTCCCACCATATACATCTGGGTGCTTGCGGTGCCCGCGACCACGAATCCTCCGTCCGGTGCGGCAATTAGCGCGGATCCTTCATCACGGCCGGTGACCCCGAATTCGCTTTCCCACTGGAGATCCCCTGAGCCGTCCGTCTTGAGCACATATAGCTGCTTGAAGTAAATCGGGTACAGTATCTTCCCGGCATATCCGGTGACGATATATCCGCCGTCACCGGCCTTAATCACCGCATTCCCGCGATTGGTGAAATCGCTGCCGTATTGTCGCTCCCAGATTATGTCCCCGTCTCCGTCCAGTCGGACGAGAAACACACTGCTGTGAAAACCGTCAACCGTCCTTTCTCCGGTAACGACGGCGCCGCCGTCATCGGTCGCCGCCGCTCCGCATCCTTCGTCGATGCCGGGATCGCCGAACGTCTTTTCCCATAGAGGGAATCGTCGGGTTTCTCATTCCGTCCCGCTTTGCAGCAGGACGAAATTCGGAACCCGACCTACGCCACTTATCGGCGGCAAGCTCTTTCGTTTCCGTTAGTAATGTATGATCGTGTAGTCAAATAAAATTCCCCACGGGCCAGCTGGGTACCGCGACCATCTCCAGGGATGAGTGCCGTCCGGCATCCAGTTCGATCGCGCCACGGGCGGCGATCATGGCCGCGTTGTCGGTGCAATATTCCGGCGGGGGAGACGAATAGGCCAAACCTGTTTGATCGGCAGCCCGTTTGGTCTGTTGTCGCAGGAGCGAATTGCAGGCCACGCCGCCGGCCAGCGCGACACCGACAGCATGATGCATCTGCGCGGCAAGGATCAGTTTCTCCACCAACACATCGACGATCGCCGCCTGAAACGAGGCAAAAAAATCGGGCAGTGATTCCGGGCGGGCGGTGTCGGGATGTTTCTCTAGATACATGGCCGCCGCTGTTTTCACGCCGGAAAACGAAAAATCGAGACTGTTTTCCTCCAGCCGCGCGCGCGGAAATTTGATCGTCGTGGGATCACCGCCACGCGCCAGTTGATCAATGGCCGCGCCCGCGGGATAGGGGAGTCCGACCAGTTTGCCGATTTTGTCCAGCGCCTCCCCGGCGGCGTCATCCCGGGTCTGGCCCAGCGTGGTGAATTTTTCCCAGCTTTCGACTCTGACCAGCGAAGTATGTCCGCCCGAAACAATCAAGGTCACGTGCGGGAAACCGAAATCCGGCGCGGCCAGCCGGTTGGATATTGCATGGCCCTCCAGATGGTTCACTCCCACAAACGGCACACGAAGTGCGACCGACAAGCCCTTCGCATAAGCCACACCAACCAGCAGACAACCGATCAACCCCGGGCCACGGGTCACCGCGATGCCGTCGATCTCCCTGCTGGTGATGCCGGCCTGCTCCAGCGCGGCGGTGAACAGCGGCTCGAGCCGGCTGAGATGTTCGCGCGAGGCCAGCTCGGGCACAACGCCGCCATACTGGGCATGCACGGTCTGCGTGTAAATGATATTGGCTTTGACCCGGACCTGCCCGGCGACTACCGCGACCGCGGTCTCGTCGCAGGAGGTTTCAATACCGACAATAACCGACATGGGGTTAGCGTTGACGGCGCACGTGGACGGTGTCGGGCTGGATATCGATCAAATTGAATTCCGGCGGAATGTCCACGAACAACCCGACCGGCCGAGGCCGGCTGTCGAAAGTCAGCGCATCGAGCGCTGCCGAGTCGGGAAATACCGTAACCAGAGTAGTATCGGCCGCCCCGAGGACGCGGACACCCCCGCCGATTTTGACCGTCACCGTGCGCGGCTCGGCGGAGAGCATGTTTCTGCCGCGCCTGGGCAGTTGGACCGGTACCCCGGGAATGGTTTTTTCGCCATACTGCTGGACATCCGCGAACAAGCGGCATTCATCAGTGTTCAACGTGACATTGAACATCGTGAACGGGGCGAGCTTTATTTTTGCATCGACCGGGCCGGTCAGGTCGCTGAATGTCCGCGGCCGCGCCTGCACGCGCGCGATGTCCTTTACGACCCGGGACGGGCCGGTGACTACCGCGGAGTCCGGGCTGAGCACCTCCGGCCCGACCCGCAGGTAGCCCTGCCGGGGTTCATATGTACTGGTGGAAACAACCGGCACGGTTTTGCGCTGGAGCCGATCGATGTCGAGCTGGAAACTGGACAGTCCGGCAATGAACAGGAACTGCACGTTGGCGATGTTCAGCCGGGGGGTGTTATGCGCAAACAATTCGATCCAGGCCGGACCCGGCGTGGAATCGGTCAGATTGATCGGCCACACTCGTTCCTTGAACAATAGTGTCAGCAGGTTTTTGCCCGTGCCCCGGCAGCGCACGACAATATTATCCGGCGGCGGGGTGGCCAGGATCAGACTGTCCGCCAGACTTTCATAGATCAGGCGATAGCGTACATCGACTTCGTGTTCTTTTTCGGTGGCCACATGGAACCACAGCAGAAAAGCCATCAGGATGGCCAGCAGCTTGATCCAGAAATTTTGCAGCACCCACTTCATAAGACGCCGGCGAAAAAACGGCCCACCACCCACCGGGGCCGTCCGGTCCAGTCGGATCTCAAGCATGTTCTCCCGATAATATCGGGCCTTGCTTATTTATTCGACCGTTCGACCACCTTTCCGATGGATAATTCGCCGTTATCAATCCGAATATTGAATCCGCATTCCGGGTTGGAACACACCCACGCCTTGTACCGGATCGTGGCCCCGTCGCGGCCGTAATCGGACAACGGCAACAAGACACCCTGATGGCATTTTTGGCATTCAGGAAATTGAACGCTCAACTGAACCCCTCCTCCCAATCCCCAAATCGGGGCTGGCAAACATAATCCTCCACCGCAAGTATGCTTGTTTCCCCGCGTCAGGTCAACGGTAATCTGGATAAGAGATTATCTTCAAATTCATTCACAGCAAACCGCCGCGGGTACCATAACCTGCAGCACGATGCATATTCGCCGGGTAAAATCAGGGAATTGCCCAACAGGAACGTGTTTGTAACATGAAGTCCGGTAAGGCGTTGCAAAATATTTTTTCGAAATTAGGTTGCAGGCATCGCGTTTGCAAAATGGAAAAACAACAGGAGACGACAATGACGAGGCGAATGATGAATCATCCTCAACCCCAACAGCAGGCTGACCGGCGGACATTGTGGCTGTTGTGTATCCTGATTGTCGCTGTATTCATGGCCCTGACGTTCGGCGAGGCCGACGGCGCCGGGCAAATAGTCGAGCAAAAAGCCGTTTTCCCTATTTCCTCCTTGTGAGTTACTTATTTTCGTTTCCCTTCCTCCCTGGCGAAGCGCCCCGGTAACAACCCGGGGCGCTTTGTTTTTTGGGTAAGCGCGGGGCACCGGATTCATGTTTTTCGCCGGCCGGTCGATGATAAGTAAAGAGCGAACGGTAAGGGGGAACATGATGTCAGGGAAACCGGCAGTCGTAGTTGTCGATAACCACCCGGAAATCAGGGAAGTCCTCTCCGGGGTTTTAGAGGCACTCAGCTACAAAACCTATCGCGCGGACGGCTATGCCGAGGCGTTGCTGCAGATCGGCAACCCCGATGTGTGTGCGGTGGTTTCCGACGTGGAAATGGAGCCGAAGACGGGCTTTGACCTGCTGGCCACGTGCCGCCACGAGCATCCCCAGCTGCCGGTGATTCTGGTGTCGTCGTATGCCGACGGGGATATGCGCAAGCGCGCGTTGCTCGCCGGCGCGGCCCGCTTCCTGGCCAAACCGTTTTCCATGGAAGAGTTGAACGACGCCTTGAATGAATGCGTACATCCGGTCCTGGCTTGATCCGGCCGGTCGATACCGCCGGGAAAAAATAAATGCCCCGCGGTCCTCCTGGACCGCTGGGGCTTTTTTATTGGCGGGAGGCCGCAACTATTTGGAAAACGCCGGGAAATAATCGTTTCCCCCAAACGAAATTTGCTTCAATCCCTGTCCGGTGGTATCCACGACATGGATATTGCCGTCGTAATTGGAAAACGCCAGCCAGGCACCGTCCGGCGACCAGGAGATGGCGTTGGGCCGGGGTTGAAAGCCGGCGGTCGGGGTGAAGATTTTGCGTTTTTCCCGGGTGTCCGGGGAAACCAGATAAATGCAGTTATCCTCGTTGTGGATATAGGCGATCGTTTTGCCGTCCGGCGAGAACGCCGGACTGCCTGCGCCCGCGAATTTTGTCGCCTCGATTTCCAGTTCCGCCTGGGTACGGGTGATGCCCGTGCGCGGGACGATGACCATCCCGATATTACGGACTTCCGTCGCTTTCTGGCCCTTGCTCAAGTGGATATAGGCCACGGTTTGCTTATCCGGCGACATCGTCGGCTGAATTCCGAGGTACTCACCGGGCCCGGCGTTGTCCGGGGCCAGGCAGCGGGCGACCGTGCCGTTCCAGTTGCGGTACCAAATCCGGTACTCGGGCATGACTGAATTGGCTTTGGCCGCGGCGACATCATGGTGATAAACAAATAGCTGATCGTCCGCCGACCACTCGGCGTACGCCGATCCGAGGTCATCGGTAATGAACCACCAGAACTCCCGCTGGACCGAGTCGATGTGGGCGACAAAAATATCGTAACATTTGTGCCCGCCGCCGCCGCCGTCGGGATACTTGATGGTCACCTCACCCTGTCGGCTGAACGCGATCCGTTGGCCGTCATTGGACCAGGAGACTTTGCCGGAGACATTTTCTCCCTTGAAAATTGGCCGGGGCGCGGTACCGTCGGCGTTCATCACCCACAGGTTATTGTCCCGGACAAAGGCTATTTTCCAGGTCGGATCGGGTTTATATTCGCCGTAGGCCGGCAGGGCCAGCGCCAGCAGTACGATACTCAAAACAACAATCGGCACCCGTAGTGACATGATTTCCTCCCGTTTGGCTGTCACAGTTATGCTTGTTGTATCGACCGTTCATATCTGCTCAATCAGGGACGGGCTGCGCCCTGATCAATCCTAACCCGCTGCGACCGATTGGTTCCCGACCACCCCCTCAGCCGCCGGCGCGGCCTGTATATAGCATCTCCGCATTGCATTTTGCAAGCGCGGTAGGCGAAATCCCAGATGATTTTAGCGCCGCCCCGGCTTTTCGATGATAGGATGGCCGGTATGTGCATGTTTTCCAAGGTTATAACCGATTTCGTTCATCTCGGCCCGTTATTTGCAGTAGTCTGCCATGGCCGGGAAGCGGGTTTATAATCTGGAGGTCAGGAAATGGGTGCAGGTCGACGAAGATACAGGCCGGGACAGCGCGGGTTCACACTCATTGAATTAATGATCGTAGTCGTGATCATCAGCATCCTGGCTGCTTTGGCCATCCCGCGGATGATGGCGGTCAGTGTGCGGGCCAAGCAAGCCGAAGCCAAGGGTATTCTGAAACAGATCTATACCGAACAGCAGGCCTACCGGCAGTTATATGCACGGTATTTTATCCCCGGCGGGGTCGCCGACAAAAACAATCCGCATGTCTTCGCGCCCCTCTGTGTGGAAATCGCCTGGCCTGCGCGGTATGTCTATTCCATAACCACCGTTGACGCCGGGGTCGCCACGTTTACTGCGACAGCCACGGTCGCCAACCCCGGTCTGGACAGTGACGCGGCACCAGATACCTGGATCATTGACAATACAGGGATATTGTCCGCCTCAAGCGATGATGCGATCCAGTGATGTTCGAGGTCTTGCAAAATGCGATGTTCATGGCAAAATTCATTTAATCCCGGGAACAGAAAGTATGGTGTGTGTCCCATCCCGTTGTGCACCTCACCGAACCGGTGGGGGATGGCCATGGCACACAGCAGCTTGCCGGGGCCTTCACACTGCTGAAAAAAAGGACGAGATCACGGCACAGGGTTTGCAATAAGCTCAGGCGGGAACAATACAGGGGAAAAGAAAACGAAAATAACCAAACACTAATCAACCTCAAGGAGGAAAGATGCTCACCAAGATCAACAAACGGCGCAATCAAAAGGGGTTCACCCTTATTGAGTTGATGATCGTCGTGGTCATCATCGGCATCTTGGCTGCGTTGGCGATCCCTCGTTTCATGGCCTCGACCACCCGGGCCAAGCAGTCGGAAGCAAAGGAAATTCTCAAACAAATCTATACCATGGAAGCCGCCTACCGGCAGGAATACGACTCCTACTGGGGTAACGGCATTTCCGCTGATGCGGCCAACCCGACCAACTTTGCCCGTATCGGTGTGGAAATCATGGCGAGTGCCCGGTACACCTATTCGCTGGTTTGTGCCCAGAACACATTCACGGCAACGGCAACTGTCGCCAACCCCGGCCTCGACGATGACGTCGCGCCGGATACCTGGACGATGGACGAAGGTGGCATTCTTTCTTGCACGTCGGACGATGCTGTAATCTGATGCGCATGTTGGTGTAGTGCCGAAAGAAAAGCGCCCCGGAAAATTCCCGGGGCGCTTTTTTATGCTGTACCGGCCGGCGTCAGCCAACCACAAAATTGATCAGCCGGCGCGGGACAATAATTGTCTGGCGGATTTTTTTACCCTCAAGGTGTTTTTGTATTTTCGGTTCGGCCAGTGCCAGTTGTTCGAGTTCTTCGCGGCCGATGTCCGGCGCGATGGTCAATTGCGCACGCACTTTGCTGTTGACCTGGCAGACAATAGTCACTGTTGCCGCCGCAATCGCCGCGCTGTCGAGCACCGGCCAGCCACCAGTGGCAAAGATACTCCCGCCGCGCCCCAAAACCGCAGACCACCATTCTTCGGCCACATGCGGGGCCAGCGGCGCCAGCAGGCGCACGATATTCCCAGCCAGATGGGCTTGCATGGCGCTGCCGCAGTCGGCGGGCACGGCATTGAGCAGTTCCATAATCGCCGCGATGTGCGTGTTAAACTGCAGCCGCTCAAAATCGGCGTCGATTTTTTTCAGCGCCAGATGGTACGCCAGATAGGCGGTGCGGTCGCTTTCGTGCAGTTGTTCCACCGGGAATGTCCGGTCCAGTTCGACTTGTTCGCCGAATTCCGCGGCCCGGATAAACGCATCAGCACGGGATAAAAACCGCTCGGTCCCCGTGATTCCGGCGTTGGACCACAGGATTTCCTTATCCGACGGCGAGGCGAACAGCACCGCCAGCCGTACCGGGTCGGGGCCGTACTGCCGCACCAGGTCAATCGGGGAGACGACATTGCCTTTGGACTTGGACATTTTCTGTCCCTGGGCGTCGTTGACCATTCCGTGATTGAACATGCGGAGATCCGGTTCATCGATATTCAGCAGGCCCAGATCGTGCAAAAACTTGGTAAAAAACCGGAAATAAATCAGATGCCCCGTGGCATGCTCGATTCCCCCAACATACATATCAATGGGCAGCCAGGCCGTCGCCTTTTTCGGATCGAAGATGGCCCGGTCGTTCTTCGGGTCAGTGTAGCGCAGAAAATACCAGGATGAACACATGAACGTGTCCATCGTGTCCGGGTCACGCTGCGCTGCGCCGCCGCATTTCGGGCAGGTGGTATTCATATACTCTGCGGCGTCGGCCAGGGGCGAACGACCGGTCGGGAGGAAATCGATGCCCTTCCGCGGCAGTTCGACCGGCAGGTCGGTTTCCGACACCGGCACGATCCCGCAGGAGTCACAATGGACCATCGGGATCGGGCACCCCCAGTACCGCTGGCGGGAGATCAACCAGTCGCGGATTTTATAATTGGTGCGCGCCCGGCCCACTCCCTGTTTTTCGCAGTATTCAATGACCTTGTGGATCGCTTCCCGGCCCACCGCGCCGTCGAACGGGCCGGAGTTCATCATTGTGCCATAGGCGGGATCGGCCGCCGGTTTGTCGCGGTAGAAATCATCGCTCCGGCCGGTATTGATGACATATTTGATCTCCAGCCCGTACTTTTTGGCGAAGTCAAAATCTCGTTCGTCATGTCCGGGGACCGCCATCACTGCCCCCGTTCCGTATGACGCCAGCACATAATCGCCGATCCACAGCTGGACGCGCTCCCCGTTCAGGGGGTTGATCGCATACCTGCCGGTGAACACGCCGTCTTTTTCGGTCAGGGCCGTGCGATCGATTTCAGTTTTGTTGCGGGCCTGTTCGATGTACTCCTCGACCGCGCGCCGCCGTTCGGCGGAAATGCCCAATTGCCCGACCAGCGGCGATTCGGGCGCCAGGGTCATGAAGGTCACGCCGAAAATGGTGTCGGGCCGGGTGGTAAACACCGGAATTTTGAGGTCACTGCCTTCCAGGACAAAATCGATTTCCACGCCTTCAGACCTTCCGATCCAGCCGCGCTGGATCGTGCGCAGGTTTTCCGGCCAGCCCTCCAGCGTATCGATCCCGGCCAGCAGCCGCTCGGCATAGTCGGTGATTTTGAAAAACCACTGCACCAGTTCGCGTTTGCCCACGGGGTTATGACACAGCCAGCACATATCCCCCTCGGCCTGTTCATTAGCCAGCACGGTATTGCAATGCCCGCACCAGTTGACCGTGGCCGATTTCCGATACGCCAGCCCCCTGTTGTACAACTGGATGAATAACCACTGCGTCCAGCGGTAATAATCAGGCAGGCAGGAGGTCACCTCGCGCGACCAGTCGAACAGGATGCCGCATGTTTGCAGGGTGGCTTTGGAGACGGCAATATTGCCCAGCGTCCATTCCTCGGGATGCAGCCCGCGCTTGATCGCTGCCTGTTCGGCGGGAAGGCCGAACGCATCCCAGCCGAAGGGGTGCATGACCTCGTACCCCTCCATCATTTTTTTGCGCGCGATAGCGTCGGTAATCGAAAAATTGCGAAAATGACCGATATGAATGTCGCCCGAGGGGTAGGCGAACATCGGCATCACAAAATATTTTTTCTTCCCGGGGAACTCCGGGGCCTCGGCCAGATGAGTTTCGGCCCAGATTTTCTGCCATTTTTCCCCGACGGCAACAAAATCGGTTCGGGCGGTTTTGGTTTCCATGACTGTATTCACCACTGAATGTTTTCGGTCCGGCGGGAGACGGGCGGTAATGCGCCGACAGAATCTCACCCGTTACGGATAAATTCGGCCGATCGTCCGGGCGAAGGGGATCGTCTCCCGAATGTGATGTATCCCGCACATCCAGGCCACTGTCCGTTCGAGGCCAAGTCCGAACCCCGAATGCGGGACCGAGCCGAAACGGCGCAGGTCTAGATACCATTTGTACGCATCCAGGGGCAGGTTTTCCTCCTTGATCCGGGCGATCAGTTTTTCCGGATCTTCCTCGCGCTGAGAGCCGCCGATGATTTCACCATAGCCCTCCGGCGCGAGCATATCGTTGCACAAGACCAGGTCGGCGCGTTCGGGGTGCTGCTTCATGTAAAACGCTTTGACCTTTCGGGGGTAGTTGTACACCAGGATCGGCCGGTCGTACATATTGGTCAGCACCGTTTCGTCGTCACCGCCGAAATCGTCGCCATATTTGATATCCGATTCCCCCGAGGCGCGCAGTTTTTCGACCGCCTCATCGTAGGATACGCGGGGAAACGGCTTTTTGACTTGTTCCAGTTTGGCGATGTCCCGTTCCAAAACCTGCAGCTCGGCGCGGGATTTGTTCAACACCCACGCGACGATATAACAAATCATCTCTTCCTGCAGGTCCATGTTGTCGTTGTTGTCGTTGAACGCCACCTCCGGTTCCATCATCCAGAACTCAGTCAGATGTCGCCGGGTTTTTGATTTTTCGGCGCGGAAAGTCGGCCCGAAACAGTAGACCTTGCCGAAAGCCATCGCGCCCGCTTCGGCGTAGAGTTGCCCGGTTTGCGCCAGGTAGGCGTTGCCCAAATCGAAATATTCGGTGGCAAACAGGGTCTGGCCCGATTCCCCCACCGAGCCGGTCAGGATTGGCGTATCGATCAGGATATAATCGCGCTCATAAAAATACTGCCGGATGGCCATGATCACTTCGTTGCGCACGCGCATGATGGCGTGCTGCCGGCTGGAGCGCAGCCACAAATGGCGCAGGTTCATCAGGTAATCGACGCCATGTTCCTTGGGCGTGATCGGGTATTCCTCGGCAATCTGGACGATCTCCAGCCCGGTGACCGTCAGTTCGTAGCCGCCGGGGGCGCGGGTGTCGGCGCGGATCACGCCGGTAACCTGCAGGGACGATTCCTGATTTAATTTGTCATGCCGGTCAAAGACTTCGTCGGAAACGTCCCCTTTGGCCAGCACACATTGCACCAGACCGGTGCCGTCCCGCACGACCAGGAAACGGATCTTGCCGGAAGAACGTTTATTGTATAACCAGCCACGGACCGTGACCTCTGCGCCCACGTGCTCGCCAAGGTGCTTGATATAACTGAACATCTCACCTGCCCCATCGTTTGGGGTTTATCCCACTACTTTCGTTTAATTCAACAGGCCGGGCAAACACCCGGCCCGCAAATTGTAATGGAGCTGACGGGGTTCGAACCCGTGACCTCTTGACTGCCAGTCAAGCGTTCTCCCAGCTGAACTACAGCCCCAATTTCATCCGCGCAATATATCGGCCCGCGCCGGGTTGTCAAGCCCGACCTCCGCCGGCCGCACTTTTTCCTTATCGGCCGCCCCCGGCCCGAATACAGTTTAACCCTCAACTGGTGTTTGGGAGTAATCCAGCTCGGAACCCAGCACACTATGGGGGATCAGGTAGACGGCCAGAGTAATCAGCGCCGCGGCCAGCACCCAACCCCGCGCGCGGCGGCCTGTGCGCCCCACAAAAAATGCCGCCAGCCAGAAGATGAAGGCAACGAGGGTCTTATTGTCGGTCAGGTCATGGCCCCAGGGCCAGCCGGTCCAGAAATCCCCAAAGGCGTATTTTTGGACGATCGGCCCCAGAAATAAGCCGCCGACAAACAGCGTGATGACCGTCCAGAAGACGAATTTCCTCGGGTCGCCCTGCCGGGTCAGGGCTTCCAGCCCGGCCCGGTTCGAAAACAACATGGCCAGCGACATGAACAGGATATGCGCATATAAAATCGCCGCTGGTACTTCCCCGGTGAAGCGGATGATAATCGGGTCTCCGGCGGGGGCGATGACTTCCTCGGTCCCGCTTTGCAGCTTGACCCGATATTCCAGCTTCCCGGCAGCGGGCTGCTGTGGCAAATCGCCCCGCAGGTTTTCGCCGTCCCGGACCATGGCGCTCTCGGTCCAGGAGTCATTCGCTTTGTACCGGCGATAAGACAAGGTGCCCCGGATTTTGGAGTCGGAGACCCTGATTTTCACCTGATGGTCCGATAACTTACCGTGACTGCGATTGAACCGATAGTCAAGTTCCTGACCGGCAAGCTCGATGCTCCCCCGTTGGGGATGAGTCGGTCCGGTAACGCGCTGATAGACTGCTGACAGCAGAAAAACGATACAGGCGATCAGCCACAGTTGCTTGCTTTTGGACATCCGGGTTTGCTCCAGTCGATTTCGTGGGCGTGACATTTTCGCCGCCGGCGCCAGCGCCACGAAATAACATTATACATTACGGTCCGGTTGGCGCAACCGTCAAACAAAAGCAGTCAATTTTCCCCCTGATTGGAATCCGGTTGCGGCCGTTCGCGCGCCGTGCGATACTATTCTATTATGATGCAGGCGGCGGCCACTTCGGATGAAAGGTCCAGACGATGAAAGTCGGGCTGGTACAACTGGCGCCCGTTTTGGGCAATCCACAGGCCACTCTGGCCGCCATCGACCGCTTGCTGGCTGGTGTGGCGTTGCCGGAACTTCTGGTGCTCCCCGAATTATGCAATTCGGGATACAATTTCACCTCAATGCAACAGGCGCGAGACCTTGCCGAACCAATTGGGGACAGCGCTTTTCTTGACCATCTCCAACGGATCTGCAGCCGTGGCGGCTGCCGGATTGTCTGCGGATTTAATGAATTGGCGGATAATCAGTTGTACAATACCGCCGTGCTGCTCGGACCTGACGGTGTCATTGGGAAATACCGCAAGCTGCACTTGTTTTTAAACGAAAAAGACTATTTCCAGCCGGGGGACCTGGGATTGCCGGTCTTTGATCTGGGATGCTGCCGGGTGGGGTTGCTGATTTGCTTTGATTGGTTTTTCCCCGAAGTTTGGCGCATCCTGGCGCTCAAAGGCGCCGATATTATTTGCCACCCCGCCAATCTGGTGCTGCCGGGTTTGGCCCAGCGCGGGGTGGAGGTCCACGCGATGACCAATCGGGTATTCGTCATTTTGGCCAACCGGACCGGGCGGGAGGGCGATCTGGCCTTTACCGGATTGTCGCGAATCGTCGATCCCCGGGGTGACGTCCTCGCCAGCGCCGCCGCACAACAGGAGCAAGTACTCATCGCCGACATCGATGTCGGCAAGGCCCGTGCCAAGCACATCACGCCCCGGAACCATGTACTCGATGATCGCAGACCGGCGGAGTACCGGTTGCTGGCCGAACTGCATGAGCAAAAGAAAGCTGAGTAATTATATATGTTTCATCATTCCGATATTTTCATCCGGACGGGATTGACGATCTTTTTACAATAGTGTATTAGTTATCAGGATGAAGTGGTGGACAAACAGACAACGGACCCGGGGATGGGGAGATGATGAAGAAGCGACTTTTCAGTACCGTGTTGTTGATGATGAGTGTTTTGGCCATGCCGCTTGCGGTATCCGCCGCAACGGACAAAGCCCCACTGGAAAAATGGGACTTCGGGTATGTGCCGCAAAAGTCGGAAGTCAGTTGGGTGTTTTATGTGAGAAATCCCGGAACGAAGCCGTTGACGGTGACCAATATCAAGGCCGGCTGTTCCTGTACCAGCGTTTCCAAACTTGACGGACCAATCGCCCCCGGGGACAGCGCCGGGATTACGGTGACCTTCAATTCCGGCCGGTATCAGTCCCGTGTGCAGAAGACAACGCTCGTGGAGACCGATGTTCCCGAAACACCCAAACTCCGGTACAGCATTCTGGCCAATGTGTACTCGGAAACCGACACGACCGGGTTTATTAATGCCCTGCCGGGCAAGCTGGTCTGGCCGGCCAAAATTGGACAACAGCAATTTGCGCCGGCAACCGTGGAGTTTACCAACCGGCTGGCCGATTCGGTGCGCATCGAGGTATTGAGCATGCCCGATACGCTGCTCAACTGGTCTTTATCCGCAATGGAGCTGGCGCCCGGCGGCAAGGCGTTGTTGCAGGTGACACCGTTGAAAGCCATCGCCGCGCGAAAAATCACCGATGTCACGGCCACCCTGCGATTTGCCAAAGGCCGGGCGACAATTATCACTATTCCGCTGGAGTTCGAATATTAGACTGCTGTTTGTCACGGAGAAAACCGGCATGAATGTGGTCCGTTGTTTCGTGGTGTTTGTTGCCGCGAGTAGTGTTATGCTGTTGTCCGCCGGGTGCGGGAGTGACGATCCTCCGACCGCTTCGGACAATCATCCTCCGACCATTTCCTCAATCACCGCCAATCCGTCAACGTTTCATCTGGGAGATTTGAGCACGATCACGGTTACCGCGACCGACCCGGACGGCGACGGGCTGCAGTATTACTGGGACCATCGCGGCGAATCGGTGCTCGAATGGTTTTCGAGTACCGGCAATACGGCAATACTCACGACCTGTGGCTGCCTGATTGTCGACGATTTGCATACCTGGGTCCTGGCCACGGTAAAAGACGGCAAGGGTGGCGAGGCGACCGACAGCGTGGCGGTAGTTGTGTTGGCGGGCGAACAGTGAGCATGTACCGCATAATCATTCTTGCGGCGCCGGCCGTCCTGTTGCTTGTGTCGGGCGCGGCCCTGGCGCAGAACTGCTGCTCGCCTGCAGTTTCCCAGCAGGGAGTGCTGGGGGAAACCACCGCGCTGCCGCAGACGCTGGAAGCCGCCCTGCACTATGAGCACCTGCGGTCCCGTGATAAATACGAAGGTTCAACAAAGGTCGACGACCCCGAAAAGACTGAAGCCGGTTGGGACCGCGTGCTGTTGACGCTGGCCTATGGCGTCGTGCCACGGGTCAGTGTCGCGGCGGTAGTGCCGTATGTGCGCAAGGAAAAATCCTGGTACCTGTACCAGCACGACCTGTGGAAAGTGAATCAGACCGAGGGGTTCGGCGACTGTATTGTCCTGGCCCGGTTTTCGGTGGTGGAACGCACGTTTGTGAATTTTCGCGAAGTGGCGGTGGGGCTGGGGTTCAAAGCGCCGACCGGCTCGACCGACAAACGTGATGCCGGTTTATCGATCCCGCTGGAGTTGCAGCCGGGGACCGGGTCGTGGGATTATCTGGGTTCGCTGTCGTTTTATCAGGGATTCAAAAAAGTGGACCTGATCGCCGGGGCCACCTATGTCCTAACCACCGAATACGAGGGGTACGAATTCGGTGATCAGTTATCGTATCAGGTGACCGCCAATCTGCACGCGACCGGCCGCCTTGATCTTTCCGCCGGATTATCCGGCATCGTGCGCGGCCGGGACATCGGCCTGTCGGGTGAGGTCTATTCCACTGGCCAGCATCAACTTTTCGCTGTGCCCGGTGTGCACTATCAGATCATCCCCAAGTTCCTGCGGTTGCAGGCCTTCTTTGAATACCCGGTGTATCAGCACTTCAATGGCCGGCAACTGGCCGGGGATTTCAATCTGCGGTTTTCCGCGTCGTTTAGTATTCCCTTCAGCCATGAAGAGGTTATTGACGACGAATAACGGTCTAATCGAATTTTTTCAAAACGTGCAGTACCGCGCGGTTCCAGCCGGCCGGGCCAACGGCCCCGGCCAGCCGGGTTTTGATCGCCGCCCGCACTCGTGGGTCGTAACGTCCGTCGTGACGTTTGACCAATATCGGGATATCCGCGGCCGCAAACAGCGAGATATCGTTGGGTGAATCGCCCAGCCCGATGATGGTCACCCGCGCTCCGGTTTGCTTTTCATACCACTGCCGCAATCGGTGGATTGCTGTGCCCTTGTCGGTATCGCCGACTAAATGATAGAACCGTCCGCCCTGGATGATCCGCATCCCCCGCCGTGAGAAATGGCGGCGCATGTCATCGATGGTTTTGGTTGTCGGCGGTTGGGCGAAAATAAACGGTTCATCGAAATCCCGCTGTTTCACCAGCGGCGCAACCTGCGCGGGAACGGCGCACAGCTTGCCGACCTGTTCAGCCGGCAGATCACCGAAACCGATGATTTCAAGTTTTGCCGTCGTGCGGTACTCGATCAACGCGCCGCGCAATGTGCGATAGGGCAAGCCCAGGACGATTGCGTACAAGCCGGCCAGTTTCCCGGCGCCTGTCGGTTTTGTCGGGGTATGGGCCGGATGAAACCAGATGGCCCCGCCGGTCTCGGAAATAAAGGGGTCAGTGAGTCCCATATGCTGTTGCAGTTGTACCACCTCGGCGCGTGTCTTGGAAGTACAAAACACCAGGGGGATGTGCCGCCGCTTCAACAATCTGATTGCCGGTAATGCGGCTTGCCAGGAATAGGTGTTAAAATCCAGCACGGAACCGTCGAGGTCGGTAACCACCATGATCCGGGGTTTGCCGGTTGTTGTATTCGTTGCCATAGAGCAGGTATACTAGATCGACCGGCAGGATGCACGGAATATTGCCGGGATGAATTTTGCTTGACAGGTTATTTTGCCGCGTGTTTAATGAATTTGCGTTCGGAAACGCGCCCAGGCGGCGTGAGGGAAGGCGGTGAGAATCCGCCACAGCCCCGCTGCTGTAAGCGGCTACAACGACGGTCGTGGGTGTACAACCCGGCCACTGGAGAATATCTCCGGGAAGGCGGATCGTCGAAGGCCAAGTCGCAAGTCAGAAAACCTGCCGAACGCCCCGTAGTGGGACGACCGCCGATGGTCGGCGGCTCCCGGGCCTTCGCGGGAAGGTCGGGCAAATGAATCGAGCATACTGCCCGTCTTCCCGGTGAGGCGGGCGATTTTTTAGACGGTCCCCTGCGGGCACAGACAACCGGCGAGGGGTCCGGATGATGTTTCCCACCAGGTTTCTTTCAGGTCTGTTGTTCACTGTTGTCTGCGGCAGCGCCGCCGAGTGCACCGTTGCCGCCGGATTGTCCGGCGTGGTGCTTGATTCGCTGACCGCCGCGCCCGTCGAAAAAGCAAAAGTGCAGCTTGATGACGGGGAGCAGGTGTGTTTTACCGGCGCAGACGGACATTTTGCCTTTCCCGTTTTGCCCGCCGGCGAATGGGCGTTGACTGTCTCGCGGATGGGGTATAAAACCCGGACCGGCGAACATGTGACCGTTGCGGAAGCTGTTCCGCGCGAGCTTGAGATTCAACTGTTACCCTCGGCGATTATCATTCCGGGGCAGCGGGTCACCGGTACCCGGCTGGACTATGATTTATTTGGTTTGCCGGTGATTGTGCTTACCGGGAGCGAGTTGCTGGCGGCGGGTTATCGTGATCTCCCGCAGGCGCTGGCCGCAGTGCCCGGGTTGGTGGTCAATACCGGCTATTCAACCTCCGGTACACCGCAGGTAACCGTGCGCGGCGAAGCGGGGAAGCGGCTGGAATTCACGCTGGACGGTTTGTCGCTGGCTGAAGGCGTTCGTGGCGAGGTCGATTTGTCGGCAATTCCGGTCTCGGCGGTGGAGAATATCGAAATTCACCGTGGCGGGCAGTGGGGCGATGCCGCGCTGGGCGGTTCGGTCAACATCAATACCCGCCGGGATTTTTCCTCGGCCAGGGCGGTCTCGTTCGAGTATGGTTCATTTGATGAACGGAATATTTCCACCACGATTTCCGGGATGGCCGGATCGAATTACGGGTATCTACTCACCGGTGAAATCGCCGACCGCAACAGCGCCTACAGCTATGTCGATTCGCTGGGGCAGGATGTCTCCCGCGCCAATTCAGAATTCCAGATCAAAAAAATCTACGGCAAACTGGGTGGTCGTCTGGCCCCCGAGTGGGATTGGGGTGTGTCGGGCTTGTTGCATGAAAATAATCGCGGGGTCCCGGGTACTATCCTGTATTCCACACCGGCGGCCGAGGTCAAAGAACGCCGGCGCCTTGCCGGGGGAAATTTGAGCGGTGTTGTCGGTGAACGCTTGTCCGTATCGGTACGTTCATCGCTTTCCGATTTTCGTACGTTGTATCGCGACACATTGTCTTATCAATCGCATGCTCAATATGATGAGGCGGCGTATCTGCTTGACGCCGCTGTGTTGTTCAGCCCGTACGAAAATTCTCCGCTTACCGCCTCGGCGGGCGGGGAGGTGCAGCACCGCCAGTTGACCGGGCAGGATTTCATCGCTGCCCAGCCCGCATTTGATGAAGCCTCACGGACCGCCGAGGCAGTCTGGGGCCAGGTGCAGGTGCGCCCGCCATACGATCTCCCGGCATGGGCCGGATCCGGCCGGTTGACCGGCGGTCTCCGTTATGATACCGATGACCGAACACCGTCATATCTTGCGCCCCGGCTCGGCGCGGTCTGGGGGTGGGGCGCGCCGCGGGTGGTAAATCTCAGTGGTTCGTGGGGGCGTTCGTTTCGCAGGCCGTTGTTGACCTCGTTATTTTGGGAGGATGCTTATACGCGCGGCAACCCGGACCTTCAACCGGAAAAGGCGCGCGAGTGGGATGTCAAAATCGAAATTATTCCACCCCAGACGAATCTTATCGTAAGCACGCGCTTTTTCGACCGCAGTTATGACGGTTTCATCGAGTGGGCCGCCGGGGCCGATTGGGTCTGGTCGCCGGTCAACCTCCCTCGGGCGACACTGGTCGGGCGGGAGGACGGTGTCTCATGGACGGCGTTTAATCAGCGGTTGCGCCTCGAGTTTTTCCATACCCTGTTATGGGCCACGGACGAGGCGCCGGGTGAGTATCAGGGGAAATTCCTGGTCGAACGGCCCCGGCATTCTTATCAGGCAAACACGCGGGTCCATTCCCTTGGATTCGATCTGCACCTGGCCGCGCGGTGGGAAGATCGTCGCTATACCAATAAAGACAACACAACCTGGCTGCCGCCGTACCGCTGGTTTGACCTGACCCTCCGGCGCACGATCCCCTGGGAGATGCTTGACCCGGTGTTCACCGTGAAATGCGAAAACCTAACCAACGAAGCGGCGGCGTTGCGTGACGGCTATCCGTTGCCGGGGCGGGCTTTCAAAGTCGGGATGGAACTGTATTTCTGAGCACGGGGACCCCACGATTTAGGGCCTATTGAAAAAGTCCCGATATTGTCATTGCGAGCGAAGCGAGCAATCTTACACGTTGATGGTATCAATGAACTACAAAAAGATCGCGTCGTCGTCCGCCGCGGCGGCGGGACTCCTCGCGATGACATATCCTCTCATATATGGGTTTTTCAACAGGCCCTTCATGGTGGGTCAGTAAACGGGATCGATTCGCTTACCCACCATGAAATGGTGGGCCACCCTGAGGGGTTATTAACAACGAGCGCATGATGAACAAACAGATAATCCTGCCGGCTTGTGCCCTGATAGTCCTGCTGGGTTGCGGAACTGAATCTGCGAAACAGGAACGGGCCGCAACAGAAATCCGCGGGACAATCGACTCGGTTCATCTGTTGATCGATTATGCCACCGACCGGATCGATACGCTGGCAACGGTCATCTCGCGCCATGATTCGCTGGACGTGCTGAATTTGTTGATCAATCTGACGCGGCGCGAGAGTATTGCGCTGGTCACGCGCGAGTACGCCGTCGGGACGATGGTCGAGCAAATCGGCGAGCGGCGCAACGGCGACGGCGGGTACTGGGTGTACACGGTCAACAGCGAGGCGATACCCAGGGCGGCCTCGGCGTATGTCGTGCAGCCGGGGGATACGATTCGATTTTTATTTAGATAGATTTTGTCTGTCCCCAAAAACGGGCACACGCGCCCGCCTCCGGTTCCCCGTTTAACCGGTCGCGGGCGTTTTTTCATATGTGGCATTTATAAGCAAAATTCCGGTGGCCCACCCAAAGCGGAAAGTCCGTGCCGCGTCAAGCGGAACGGACTTGAAGCGGCGGGGGGGGTTATTAGATCGATGCCTGCGCGACGGTATAACCAAAGCGACGGCAAAGGAGCATGGAGCTTATTCACTCACTCGTGGGGGGAGGTGCCGGCCAAAGGTCACATGCCTTCACTTGGTTGGCCAGAGGAGTTCTTTAACGGTGTTGCTGACAATGTCGCTAATTGTATCCTTGAGGACCTTTAAGCCCTCAACGCCAATTTTGCCGGCAGCCTTCTTAAGACGCGTGGCAGCTAGCTGGGTACGCGGCGATTCTTTAACCAAATCGTCTATACTTCCCGCTAACTTTTCTTTCTCCGCATCTTCGAGACCATCCGTTTCTTGAATAAGTAATTTGGCAACCTCAATTTTTGATACAATCCACGGGTAAGCAGTACCACATTTTGGGCAATACGCGGGTTGATCAAAAGTAATTAAAGATCCCCCAGGTCCGGACATAAGACGGTTTCCATTTATATCCGCTTGACACTGTTGGCATTTGTGAATTGTCGGCGCACCACATTTCGAACAACAATTTTGATTGGCCCCCGGCATTTGCCTCATACCCCGATTGACCACGTGGCCGTTCATGCAAATCTGCGCAATGTCATATTCGACACTCACGTCTCTTCTCCCTCGCAAATTCATCATTTCCTCCAAAGAAAAGAAGGATGGGTGGGCCTCCCGACGGAAGCCATCCCGATAATCCAGCATCAAGAATTATTTTTTGCTGTCACAGTTTTAAATAAGACCTTCATTTCCTCGTTCTTGCTGGAATACAACAAGTCGATAGGTCGTATACGCTCATAAAATTGCAAGTATAGATTAGCCCCAGCGTTTATAAGGAATTTCGCACATTCTGAATGCTCATTCATTATGGCATAGACCAATGCAGTGGCGCCTTTGGAGCTGACTTCGTCCTTAAGTTTAAAAGTATATACCAACTGTTTGACAGCAAATAGATCACCATTTGAAGCCGCAACGTGCAATGGATTGAATCCAAATTTGTTGATGATTGCTGCGTCCGCTTTTCTTATACGCAATGCATGAAAAGTCTCACCCCGGGCTTCCTGAGGGTCGATTCCATTAAGGAAGATTCCATCTTGAGGAATTTGGGGACTACTGGATAGAATATTCAAGGGAGTATCGCCATCGTTGTTAAGGGCATTTATGTCTGCACCCCAGCATAGTAAGAATTCAACCATCCTGTGCTACCAGCCCATCGCCGCAGCATGCAACATCGTATCGCCTTCGCTATTGCGATAAGATACGGGGCCACCATCTCTCAGAAATGGAACGACAAAATTCATATCTCCAGCATATGCTGAAATAAGGGGGACATTATCGGAAGATTTGTTGTCTTCGGATGTTTGCATATTATCATTATACATTTCTTGCGCCACCCACCCCATGGCGACAGAATTAGGATAATAAATCTGCCCCATCAAAAAATACGTTCAAATTATAAGATATTTTATTAACGGCCGCAATCATTTTCCCCCCTCTTTTCAAATTGACCTCCGCCCCCTTTCCGCCAATATTCCGGCGGGGAGCAAGACTATGAGCACCGAGCCATCACGCCGTTTCTGGACCATACCCAATGTCCTCAGTATATCCCGGCTGGCTTTGCTGCCGCTGTTTTTCTGGCTGATGTCCCAAGCCGACCGGAGTTATTGGGTTTGGGGCGGAGTGCTGATCGTCTACGGGATAATTTCCGATATTCTGGATGGTTTCCTGGCCCGGAAACTGAACCAGATCACCGAAGTCGGCAAATTGCTGGACCCGTTGTCGGATAAAATCACCGCCGGGGCGGTGGCGGTTTTCTGCGTGGTCATGCGCGGGATGCCGCCGGCCGCGCTGCTGATTGCCGTTGCGCGTGACCTGGCGCTGGTGATCGGTGGACGGCTGGTGTGGAAGAAAGCCGGGACGGTCCCCGGGTCGATGTTTGTCGGCAAACTTGCTGCGTTGTTCTGGGCCATAAACCTGCTGTGCTGGACATTCGACTGGCAACCGACGGCCGGGCATATTATCTGGCCGGTCGTCATTTTTTATGTTATTACCGGCGCACTCTACGCCCGGCGGGTGGTGCACTTGCGCGGTTAAGTCCGGCCGTCCCAGCGGCCGCCATGCCAAAGGCCCTCATCGGTAATGATCGCGGTAATCAGGGCGTTCGGTGTTACGTCGAATGCCGGATTGTATACTCTGGTCCCCTCAGCCGCGATTATCACGCCCCCGGGTTTGATCACTTCCTCGGGCGCGCGCATCTCGATGGGGATCTGCTCACCGGAAATCAATTGTTGATCGATGGTCGATTGCGGCGCGGCGACGTAAAACGGCACGCCGTGTTTTTCGGCCAGCACCGCGACATTGTATGTCCCGATTTTATTGGCAACATCGCCGTTTTTGGTGATGCGGTCGGCGCCGACGATGACCGCATCGATTTTCCCGGCGGCAAACAACGAGCCCGCCGCGTTGTCACAGAGCACTGTCACCTCGATGCCCTCCTGCTGTAACTCCCAGGCGGTCAGCCGGGCGCCCTGCCACAACGGCCGGGTCTCATCGGCGTACACCCGGATTTTCTTGCCGTGGGCCTGCGCGGCGTAGATTACCGCCAATGCGGTGCCGATTCCGGCGGTCGCCAGCGCGCCCGCGTTGCAATGGGTCAGGATGGTCGCGCCGTCCGGGATCAACGGCTCACCATTGGCCCCGATCTTCTCGCACATCGTCCGGTCTTCGGCTTCGATGGCCCGCGCTTCGGTTTCCAGCAGTGTGACCAATTCACCGCAATTATTGGCGGTACTGTTATTCGCCACAGCAATCATCCGGTCAATGGCCCAGGCCAGGTTGACCGCGGTGGGACGGCAGGATTTCAGGTAATCCCCGGCCTGATTCAACGCGGCCAAAATCCCGGCGCGGGACCGGCAATCCGCGCCCTGGGCGGCGAGGACCATTGCGTACCCGGCCGCCACGCCGATGGCGGGCGCGCCCCGCACCACCAGGCTGCGGATGGCGTGAAAAACATCGCTGACCGTCGTGCAATCGAGAAACTGTTCGGTCCGGGGCAGCTTGGTCTGGTCGAGCAGGCGCAGGGTGCTGCCGGTGAATTCGAGCGTACGAAAGCGCATTAGGCACTCCTTTATAGGGCTTTGACGATGATATCCTCTTTAAAATGAATGTCAAACATTATCTCCGGCGTGTGGCAGATTGTGGCGTAACGTGTTGGGACCAATAGGATTTTTTTAGACAGGAATCCCTAACCTGACCTTGACAGCGCCGTGGACGCGAAGTTAAATAGCCCCGTTGTGTAAACTCTATTCGGTGAGGAGAACAGTTCACCATGGCGCAGGTCGCAACTCATGATGTGATAATCCTGGGGACGGGGCTCGCGGGTTTGCGTGCGGCGGTGGAAATCGCCCGGCAATCCGGCGACAAGATCAACATGGCCCTGGTTTCCAAAGTGCAGTTGATGCGGGCCCATTCGGTTTGCGCGGAAGGCGGGACAGCGGCAGTACTGCGCGAGGGGGAGGGTGACAGTTTCGACCTCCACGCGTGGGACTCGCTCAAAGGGTCCGACTTCCTGGCCGACCAGGATGTCATCGACGTGTTCGTCCACAAATGCCCCGAGGAAATCCACTTGTTGGACAGCTGGGGACTGCCGTGGTCGCGGCGCGATGACGGTCGCATTCTGCAACGGCCGTTCGGCGGGCACTCCTACCCCCGGGCCACGATGGCCGCCGACAAGACCGGTTTTTTCGAAATGCAGACGCTCTACGATGAGCTGATGCGTTACACCAATTTCACGCGGTACGAGGAAGTTTTCGCCACCTCGATTATTGCCGAGGACGGCACATTCCGCGGGCTGACGATCATCGATATGGCTAGCGGCGAATTGATTACCCTGCGGGCCAGGGCCATGCTGATTTCCTCGGGCGGACTGGGGACGTTGTACGGATTTACCACGTACTCGCAGACAGTCAGCGGCGACGGCCAGGCGATGGCCTATCGCGCGGGGATGGCCCTCGAAGACCCCGAATTTGTGCAGTTTCATCCCACCGGTCTGGTGCCGTCGGGCATTCTGATGACCGAGGGCTGCCGTGGTGAAGGTGGGTACCTGCGCAACAAAGACGGTGACCGGTTCATGTCGAAGTACGCCCCGTCCAAGATGGAACTGGGGCCGCGCGATATTATCTCCCGCTCCGAAATCACTGAAATCCTCGAGGGCCGGGGATTTAAAGGCCCCAAGGGGCTGGACTATATCCATCTCGACATGACCCACCTGGGCGCGGACCGCATCAATCATGCCCTGCCGTTGATCCGTGAAGTTTGTATGAAATTCAACGGTCTGGACCCGATCACCACGCCCATCCCGGTCCGTGCGGTCGCGCATTACTCGATGGGCGGGGTGGAGTGCGATATCACCGGGGCCTGTAAAGTCAAAGGGATCTGGGCCGCGGGTGAAGTGGCCTGCGTTTCGCTGCATGGCGCCAACCGGCTGGGGACCAATTCCACCGCCGAATGTCTGGTGTGGGGCGGTATTTCCGGGGCGGAGATCGTCAAGTTCATCGACAAGAACCCGCCGCTGCTCGATTTGCCCAAGGGCCGTGTTGAGGCCGAGGAAAAGCGGATCTTCGGTGTGCTGCTCAATAAAAACGGCGAACAAAATCCCTATCAGATACGCCGTGAACTCCGGGAAGCAGTTGACGAGCACCTCGGCGTGTTTCGCACTGGCGACGAAATGAAAGCCGGCTGGGAAAAAGTTAAAAAGCTCTCCGCGCGGTTTGAGAAAATCAAAGTGACCGACAAGGGCCGGGTCTACAATTCCAACCTGATCAATGTCCTGGAGATCCAAAACCTCCTCGACCAGGCCCATGCCTTCATGGCCGCGGCGATTGCCCGCGAGGAATCGCGCGGCGCGCACGCCCGGCGGGATTTCCCCACGCGCGATGACGAGAAATGGTTGAAGCATACGCTGGTGTACTACACACCTGACGGGCCGAAACTCGATTATAAACCGGTCACCATGACCAAGTGGAAACCGGTAGAGCGGAAATATTAAGGGAGATTGATATGGCAGATCCCAAGAAATATGACAACCGACTGGGCTTGAAGGGCTGGTGGGGCGGCGGCCGCTGGGGGTTCGAGCGGTACCTGTATACCCTGCACCGCCTGACCGGCCTGGGAGTGCTCAGCTACTTTGTGCTGCACATCTTTGTTACCTCCTCCCGCGCCTTCGGGTCGGTGGCCTGGGAGCAGTGGATGGGCACGGTGGCCGGGCCGTTTTTCCGCGTCGGGGAATTTTTGGTAGTCCTGGCGTTCATCTTTCACGCCTTCAACGGCGTCCGGCTGATCTTGATCGAACTCGGCTTTGCCGTCGGCCCCGCCGAGGAACCGATCTATCCTTACAAAACGTCGTTGAACACGCAACGCCCGCTGATGATCGCGATGATGTTTTTGGCCGGAGTCGCGGTGATTGTCACCGGGTATGATTTTTGGATGCTGCATTGACGAGGGAATCAAAATGCGAGAGACAAAGTTCTGGACCTGGCACTTGCTGGCGGGCTGCGCGATTTTGATTCTCGGCAGTCTGCATATGATCACCATGCACCTGGACGGCGTGCTGGGATTGTTCAATCCGGCAGGGCCCCATGCGCTCGACTGGGCCAATGTCGCCGCGCGGGCCAAACAGACCGCTTACGTGGTGATCTACATCCTGCTGTTGGGCACAGCGTTGTTCCACGGTTTTTATGGGCTGCGCAACATCGTGTTCGAACTGGGGATCGGCAAGGGCGCGCGCTCATTTGTCAACGCGGTACTGGTGATCGGTGGATTGGCCCTGTTTGCCTTCGGCACCTGGGCCGCAGTTGCCGCACAAGCGGTGTAATCGGGAGACGGGAAGGTTGATGATGGATAGCCAACACGCAGGCGCCCGCGACATAGTGTATGTCGTCCGCCGGTACAATCCGGAAACCGACGCTGCGCCGCATAATAAAGAGTTTACCGTCCATGTCGAGCCGGGGATGACCGTGCTGGACGGGCTGCATCAGATTAAAAGCGAGCAGGATGCGACGCTGGTCTGGCGTTTTTCCTGCCGCATGGGGGTCTGCGGGTCCTGCGGCATGCTGATCAATGGCAAGCCGATGCTGGCGTGCAATACCCAGATTATGCATGTCGCCGAGCGGATCCTCACCATCGGGCCGCTGCCGAACTTCGAGATCATCCGCGATCTGGTGCCCGATCTGCGGCCGATGTTCAATCGGCATATCTCCGGAATGCCGAATATCCGGCGGACCGATGTCGACCCCAAAGCCGTGCCGACCGACGAATATTATCAGACACCCGAGGAGTTGACGCGGTTTCTGCAGTTTTCCTATTGCATCAAGTGCGGCTGCTGCATGGCGGCCTGCCCGACGATGGCGACGGACAAGGAATACTACGGCCCGATGCCGCTGGCGCAGTTCCACCGCTATAATGTCGATACGCGTGACGGCGGGTTCGAGCAACGCAAGAAAATCGCGGGTGGTCCCGGCGGCGTGGCGCGGTGCCATTACGCCGGTGAATGTTCCAATGTCTGTCCCAAAGGTGTCGACCCGGCGCGCGCGATCCAGTTGATGAAACGCAATCTGGTGTTCTCGTACCTGGGATTAATCGGCAAGAAGAAGCCGTGTGGCACCATTGGGCCCGACCCGCATGCCCAGCGCATGGACGGCGTGCCCGATGCGCCGAAGTATACGATCGAGCAGAAGTAGTCATAATGGCCGGTGCATATCCTCATGCGCCGGTTTCACTAAGAAGAAGGGGCGATCGAATGGATCGCCCTTTTTTAGTTTGCTGGTGCACGGGCATCTTGCCCGTGCACGATGCGTGGCCGGGACGGCCATGCATCGTGATATTGCTTGCTCGTGGGTGAACCCGGCTGATGATCGAGCAGAAAACACAAAGTGAACCTGGATTCCCCGCCGCGGCGGCCGTGACCCAACTTGGGCTGCGCTTGATTCTTCCTTCCACTCATAGTTTTGCGGCTATCATGCTGTTGTCAACCGACCCAGCAGGGAAGTGACCTCGGCTGCCGAGGAAATCCGGAATTCCGGGGCGAAAGCGCACAGGCGTCGGATGAGGGCATTGATCTCCACGGCCGGTCCGGCGGTGTCAAGGGGGAGCTGCCAGAGGAAGTTTTTGCTGCCCAGGAGATCATGGGGTGTTGTATATGGCGGGCGGCCGCACATCGTTTCAAAGATGATGATGCCCAGCGAATATAAATCGGAACGGGGTGAGGCATTGGCCGGCGAGGTGAGGACTTCCGGAGCGGTGTACCGCATGTTGAGCAGCCCGTCAATCTGGCCGGCGATGGTCTGCACGCGGACATCCGCGATGCGGGCGAAATCGAAATTGATGATTTTGACCGTGCCGTTTTCACAGATAACGATGTTTTCGGGTCGCAGGTCCCGGTGGATCACACCGTGGCGATGGGCATATTCCAACCCGGCGCACAATTGCTGGAAGATGTTGAGTTTATCCGGGACCGCGAGTGATGTTCCGGTTCCGTCCATCAGCCCGCGCAGTGAATAGCCGTCGGCCCATTCTGTCGGCAAAACAAACGAATCACCCTCCCAGGGAAAAATGTCGGAGGTCCGGACGATGTTGGGGTGGCCGGCCAGCATTTTCAGGGCGTTGACATCCCGGAAGATCAATTCCAATTGTTTGTCCCGTTTGTCCGGCTCTTCATACATTTCGAAGCGGTACACTTTCAGCCGTGTACGCGGCTCGATTTTGACGTAGCGGTGCTCGGCAAGATATTCGGTATACTCCGGTGTTTCCCCCAGTTTTTCCAGGATACGGTACACGCCGATTTCCCGCCGGGGACGCGGCGGTTCGAATCCGGCAAAGACAGCGCCGCAGATTTTGTCGCGCAGTCCCGCCGTAGAACATTCCGGCGAGGGCAGGCGGGACGGGTCTGAAAGATACGCAATCAACTCCTCGGCCACAGTGACCCGCTCGGCTTGCGGGTCATTGATCTTGATTTTCGCCCTAGGGGACGATAGATGGACCACCCCCTGACAAAAAACATCGGCCAGCAGCGGATCATGTTTTTTCAGGTGCGCCGCGACAATGCGGGTCTTGTGATTGACCGCTGGGATCGGGCTGGGAAACACCGCCCCATTGAACATCAGCCATTCCCGAATGTTGCCCCGGATGTGCCCGGTATAATTCTTCTCTTCGATGACATACACCGCATGGGGGGCGATGACCAGCAGGTCGATCTCATAGGCGAAACCGGCGGCGGAAACCGTTTCCAGATTGTGGAATACGATATAGCCTTCCGGCAAATGTTCTTTCAACAGCCGGATGGTCTGCCGCTCGCTTTCCGATTCGGGCCGGCCCACCTGGTGAATGATCGCCACCAATTTATCCTCTCTCCATGCCGCGCGGCAATATAACTCCGGCCCGTCCCAATCCCGACACTATTCCGTCATCGGCAGAAATGCGCCCGGCCCCGAACAACCAATTTGTCGTCCAATCGGGATTTCTTTGACATAACTGTGGCAAAACCCCGTTGCATTTTGGCAAATTTTGCGTATTGTAGGAGTGTTGAATATCGCTTTCGGGGCGAGGTGAAATTCCTCGATCGGCGGTTACAGCCCGCGACCCGGGGCCAAAGCGGTACAGCAGTGCAGTTTCCCCATATGCCCCGGTTGAGCCGGTGGAACTCCGGCGCCGACGGTCACAGTCCGGATGGGAGAAGGCGGTCAACGCGAACGCTGTAGCATGTACGGTGTTAGAGGGGCGAGGTATCGCCTCCGCGTTCCGGCTTATCGCATCCCCGATCCCCTGAGGCGACCGGGGTTTTTTATTGAGCTGTGCAAGCGAGGGATGATATGACGGGTTTATCTGCTGATACCGGCAGTGAGACAGGGTCGGGAATGAGAGTTTCCTCGGGCCGGCCATCGCTTGAAGATGATCACCGATTTATGGCGGAAGCCCTGGCGCTGGCAGCGCGGGGCGCCGGGCGCACCAGCCCGAACCCGATGGTCGGGGCCCTCCTGGTCAAGGACGGACATGTTATCGCCCGCGCCTACCATCAGCGGGCCGGCGGCCCTCATGCCGAAGTCTCGGTGCTTAAATCGGCAGGCCCGGCCGCCGCGGGCGCTACATTGTACGTCAATCTGGAGCCGTGCTGCCATTACGGCAAAACGCCGCCTTGCACCGATGCCATCCTGCGGGCCGGGATCACCCGCGTGGTGTGCGGCATGCAGGATCCCAACCCGAAAGTCCGGGGCGAGGGTATCCGCATCCTGCGTTCTCAGAGTGTGGGGGTCAAAGTCGGCGTGATGCAGCAGGAGTCAATCCGGCTGAATGAGGCCCACATCAAATATGTCCTGACCGGTTTGCCGCTTGTCGTGCTTAAAATCGCCCAGACGCTTGACGGGAAAATCACCGGGCCGGACGGCAGCCCGGCCAAAATTACCGGCCCGGAAACGCAGGCCTTTGTTCATCAACTGCGCAACCGCTATGACGCCGTGCTGGTCGGCAAAAATACGGTGCTGGCCGATGACCCGCAATTGACTGTCCGGGCCATCAAGGGCCGCGACCCCTTGCGGCTGGTCCTCGATTCCTGGGAAAAAATTCCCTATACCGCCGGTGTGCTGGCGAATAACCTGGACAAAAAGACGATCATGGTCAGTCTGGCTATTGCCGGGCGGCCGAATGTATCGGGCGCGGTGGAAAATTTCCGCTGGCGCATCCCTCCCAATGAATTCCATCAAATCGATTTGCATCGGCTGCTGGAAATCGCGGGAGAGAACCAGATTACCGGCATCCTGGTCGAGGGCGGCGCGGAGGTCTTCGGATCGTTTCTCCGCGAACGGCTGGCCGACAAAATACATCTTATTCTGGCGCCCACGTTCTTCGGCGAGGGGAAATCGACATTAGCGGGTTATCGTCTGCGGACTGCGGGCGGGGCGGTCGAACTGGCTGATACCGATGTCGTCCGGTTGGGCCGGGATTTGATGATTACCGGCTACCCGGTATGGGAAGACAATAACCCGGCGCCACGGGAACCCGAGGCGTAGGACAGGACGCGACAATGTTCACCGGCTTGATCAGTGAAATCGGCAAAGTCGAGCGACTCACCCGGACCGGGGTGTTCGGACGGTTAATAATACATGCCCCCCAAACCGCTGCGCGCGTAAAACCCGGCGACTCAGTAGCGACCGCCGGCGCGTGTTTAACGGTGGAGACGGTCACCGGCGAGCGGTTCACCGCGACGGTGATCGCCGAAACACTGCGCGCCACACGGCTGGGGAAAATGCGTGCCGGTGACCGGGTAAACCTGGAGCTGCCGGTCGGCCCGCAGGATGTTTTCGGCGGGCATCTGGTCAGCGGCCATGTGGACATCGTCGGCCGGGTCAAACGAATCCAGCGGGTGGTTGACGGCGGGAACATCACGATCAACTACCCGCAGGCGTTCGACCGCTGGGCCGTGGACAAAGGATCGATTGCGATCGAGGGCGTCAGTCTGACTATCGCCGAATTAGGTCGGGGAGAGCTTACTGTCGGGATCATTCCGACGACTTGGACGGCAACGACGATCGGCGGATTGAGGCCGGGGGATGCCGTGAATCTGGAGTTCGACCAGGCGATCAAGGCCGCGGTCGACGCGCGCATGCCGGGGGTGGTTGTTTCATCGCTGAGCGAGGACAGCCTGCGCCGCGCGGGGTGGTAACGCCCGCCCATCATGGGAAAAAATGCGGTGTTGCGCCGCTTGGCGCAACAAACTGAGGAATAGCTGATGAGTGGATCGATGAACGGGAACGGAAACGGGGAATTCCACGGCAGGTTCAACACTATCGAGGACGCAGTGGCCGATTTTGCCGCGGGGAAAATGCTGATTGTCGTGGATGATGAAAACCGGGAGAATGAAGGCGACCTCATTTTCGCCGCTGAAAAAGTCACGCCCGAGGCCATCAATTTCATGGCGAAATACGGCCGCGGCCTGATCTGCGTGCCCTTAACCGCCGAACGGCTCCGCGCGCTGGGCCTGCACCCCATGGTTTCCGACAACACCGCAAAGCTGGGGACCGCGTTCACTGTCTCGGTCGACGCCCGGGAAGGCACAACCACCGGCATTTCCGCGCATGACCGGTGCCTGACCGTCCAAAGGCTGGTCGATCCGCAGACCGTGCCGCAGGACCTGGAACGTCCGGGGCATATTTTTCCGCTGCGTGCGGCTGACGGAGGCGTGCTCAAACGCGCCGGGCATACTGAGGCGACGATTGATTTGTGCCGCCTGGCCGGGCTGCGGTCCGCCGGGGTATTATGCGAAATCATGGATGAGGACGGGGAAATGGCCCGGACTCTCCAACTGCTGGAATTCGCCGAAAAACACGGCTTGAAAATCATTACCATCGCTGATTTGATTGCCTATCGGCGCCGCACGGAACGGCTGGTCAAGCGCCTCGCCGAGGCCCGGCTGCCGACTGAATACGGCGAATTTCGTTTGATCATCTATGGCTCCAATGTCGAATCTGCCGAACATGTCGCGCTGGTGATGGGCGAGGTCGAAGGCAAAAAAAACGTGCTGGTGCGGGTGCACTCGGAATGTCTGACCGGGGATGTCTTCGGCTCACACCGCTGTGATTGCGGCCCCCAGTTGGGTGGGGCGATGTTGATGATCGCCCGCGAGGGCGCGGGTGTCCTGCTGTATATGCGGCAGGAGGGACGCGGCATCGGCCTGGCCAATAAAATCCGCGCCTATCACCTGCAGGAGGAGGGCTTTGATACCGTAGAGGCCAATGTCAAAATTGGCTTTGCTCCCGACCTCCGCGATTACGGCATCGGGGCGCAAATCCTGGTCGATCTGGGTCTGACATCGATCCGGCTGTTGACCAACAACCCCAAGAAGATCGTAGGGTTGATGGGGTATGGTCTGAAAGTGGTCGAGCGCGTGCCGATCGAGACCATTCCCACCGCGGACAACATTGAGTATCTGAAGACCAAACGTGACAAAATGGGTCATTTGCTGCATGTGCCGGAGACGCAGCGTGGGCCGGCGCCCACAGCTGAAATAAAATCCGAAAATGCGTGACGGAAACGAAGAGAAGAGTAATTCAGCGAGGATACCTGTAATGCCGAAAGTGATTGAAGGCGCACTGACCGCGGGCGGACTGCGGTTTGCCGTCGTTGTTTCACGGTTCAACCATTTTATTACCGATCGGTTGCTGGAAGGGTGTCTGGATACGTTGTCACGGCACGGCGCCGATATCGACAAAGGGGTCAGCGTGATCAAAGTCCCCGGCGCTTTTGAACTCCCGGCCGCGGTAAAACGCGCGGCGCAGACCGATGTGGATGCCGTGATTGCCATCGGCGCGGTCATCCGGGGCGATACGCCGCACTTCGATTTCATTGCCGCCGAAGTCACCAAGGGTGTGGCCGCGGTTTCTCTGGAAGCGGCGGTGCCTGTGGTGTACGGGATCATCACCACCGACACGCTGGAGCAGGCAGTCGAACGCGCCGGGACTAAAGCGGGCAACAAAGGCGGCGAGGCCGCACGCTCGGCCATCGAGATGGCCAATCTCTACCGGCAGCTGGCATGAGCGACGACCGGGGACCGATGTCCACTCCTGCTAAAAAGACCGGCGGCCGGCGCCGCCGCGCCCGGGTTATTGTCTTGTCGGCGCTGTATGCATTTTACACTGCCGGTGATGACTCCGACGAGGTGTTTGCTGCGGTCTGCGGCAAAGACAGCCCGGCCGCCGACACCGCTGATTTTGCGCGGCGGCTGTTTGCCTGCGCCATCGACAACGCTGCCGAGATCGATCGTCAGATCCGCGAGGCAGCGGCCAACTGGTCGTTTGAACGCATCGGGGCTATTGACAAAAACATCCTGCGGCTGGGACTGGCTGAATTACTCTATTTGCGGGAAACACCACCTAAAACGGCAATCAATGAGGCCATCGAACTGGCTCGCGAGTATTCCGCCGAGGAATCCACGAAGTTCATCAATGGCATCCTGGATGCCATCTACCGCCGCGAACAGGGTTCACCTCCACCGGCATAATCACGAAGAATTTTCGCTGATTTCGCGGTCATAGCCGCCGGTTATAAAATCGCCGCACGGCCCGTATCCGAGTTGGTCGGACGTCGCTGTATGTGGCGATAGCCGCGGCAACTGTCAATATTTCAACAGGTTAATCGCGAATAGTCCATAGGGGAGTCGATTTTTCGTTTTGCATGGGCCGAATCGGAGCTTATACTGTAAGATTTGCGGCAGGTGTATTGGAGCCCGAACAGGGAGTAGCGAAAAACACATGAAAGAAACAATCGACAGTGTCCCCTTCGAACGCCCGCCGTTGGACCGGGTCAATCTGGCCCTCGGGTGGGGCATATTTTTATTCACGCTGGTGATTTATACGCTGACCCGCTCGGCGACGGTGCCGTTCTGGGATTGCGGCGAATTTATCGCCTGCTCGTACACGCTAGGAGTTCCCCACCCGCCGGGGACACCATTATTCGTTCTGATCGGCCGGGTGTTCAGCATGATCCCGGGATTTATCGTTGGTGATATCTCGGCCCGGGTCAACTGGTTGTCCGGTGTCTGCTCTGCCGGTGCGGCCATGGTCGGTTATTTCGTTTTGGCGCGTTTGATTACCGCCTGGAAATCGGATACCTACACTCCGCAGCGGCTGTCGGTATTTCCGCGGTTGGCGGTCTATGCCGGGAGTGTGGCCGGGGCGTTGTTTCTGGCTTTCTCCGATACCAACTGGGGTAATGCCGTCGAGGCGGAAGTTTACGGCGCGGCCATGTTCTTATTGATGACCCTGATCTGGTTGTCGCTGGTCTGGTACGAACGGCGGCAGGACCACCGCTCGGACAAATATCTGATCGCGTTGTCGTATATTGCCATTTTGTCGCTGGGGATCCACATGACCACGTTCCTGGCGATGTTTCCTATTTTCTTCATGGCGTTGCTGGCCTCCCCGCGCCTGCGCCGGGACTGGCGGTTCTGGATTACCGGCATCTGCCTGGCGCTGGTCGTGGGCAGCGTGGAGACTTTTCTGCTGCCGACGACCATCTGGCTGCTGGCGGCCACCTGCGGACACTACTGGCCGCATATTCGCCGGGGTTGGGTGGCAGTACCATTGGCGTGTATCCTGGTCGGCGGTTTCTGGTCGCTGAATATCGGCGAATGGTGGCCCATGTATCTCATGGGTTATGCGGCATCACTGGTTTTGTTTGTTGTCTTCCGTATCATGCACGAACAGCGTTCCTGGATGCTGGCGCATCTGATCATCCTGGCCGGGCTTACCGGTTATACCGTCCAGGGGTATATTCCGCTGCGCACTGCGCATGACCCGGTCCTGGATATGAACGACCCGGAGACCTGGCAAACGTTCAAGGGTTTCCTCGAACGCAAACAGTATGGCCAGGAATCGATGTTCGAACGCGCCCTGACCCGCCGGGGCGAATGGGCCAACCAGTTCGGCCAGCACCGGCGCATGGGGTTCTGGGGTTTCTTCGATCAGCAGTATGGGTACAACGACACCGCGTTTTTGCCGTTTTTTGTGCTGGGATTGTTCGGCCTGGCCGCTGCGGTCCGGAACAAGTGGAAACAGGGATTGACTGTCTTTCTCATCTTGCTGCTTAGTTCGGTGGGGCTGATCTGGTATATGAATTTCGCCGATGGGACCAGATATAATCCGTCACGGCAGGATGCCTATCTCGAAGTCCGCGATCGTGATTATTTCTTCACGCCGGCGTTTATGCTGTTTGGCCTGGCTATGGGTCTGGGGGTGGCCTCATTGGTTGGTTTTTTGGGGAAATCCATAGAGGAGGCGCGCGTGGCGCGGCCGTTGCGTTACGCCGCCCTGGGGCTCGGAGGCGCCCTGGCCCTGCTGCCCTTGAAAACACTGGCGGTAAATTATCACCCCAACGACAAATCGAATGATTATATCCCCTGGGATTACGCTTATAACATTCTGCAGACCGCCGACGAAAACGCGGTGTTGTTCACTAACGGGGACAACGATACTTTTCCGGTCTGGTGTCTGCAGCAGGTGTACGGCATTCGTCCCGATGTCAAAGTGACCAACCTGAGTTTGATCAATACCCAGTGGTATATCAAACAGCTGAAAAACAAACTCGGGGTGCCGATTTCGTTCAGTGACGAGCAGATCGACCGGCTGGCCCACGTGATGACGCCGGAGGGCGAAATCTACCGGCTGCAGGACAGGATGATCGACGATATCATCACCACCAACCGTTGGAACCTGCCGGTCAATTTCGCGGTCACCGTTCCGGAATCCAACCGGAGGTATCAGGGGGAGGGTCTGGATGATCACCTGAAAATGATCGGCATGGGTTTCCGGGTGGTGCCGGAGACCGGGAAAGACATGGTGGACACCACGCTCATGCATGAGAAATTCTGGAATGTCTTTCAATTCCGTTCGATCAAAGACCCGGACCTGTATCAAACCGAGAGTGACCGGCGGTTGATCACCAATTATGCCTCCGGGTTTTTGTTTATCGCCGATGCCAAACGCAAGGCCGGCGATCTGGCCGGGGCGGTGCGGGAGGCCCGGAAGGCCATGGAGGTTCTGCCGGATGAATGGCAGCCCTATGTCTATCTGGCCCAACTGGCCGTGGACCTCAGATCCACCGAGACCCTGGAGACCTTGATGGAAAAGGCCCTGGCCTCGCGGGCCGACATGGCCCAGGTTGTCCCCAACGTCTATTATAGTTATGAGCGGCTCGACCGGCGTACCCTGGGTCAGGGGATGCTGCGCCGCGTGCTCGAGGTCTACCCGCACAACGAAAAGGCGTTCAAGACCCTGATCAGTTCCTATCATGAGGAACGCAATTACGACACGCTGATCGCCGCGCTGCGTGAATGGGTCAGGCAAAACCCGGCCGATACCCAGTCGGCGCGGATGTTGTTTGATCTCGAAGCGCAACTGAGTACGACGGATCTGGATGATACCGCCGGTGATTCGACGCCCCGGAAAGAGGATCTTCCGGGCGATACGAACTGAGCGGGGCCGGTAGTGAGCACGCCGACCGGCCTGCGGTCCGGGGCCGGCAGGGGAGGATGGATTTTTTTTGGGCTTTCGCATTCTGGCGGTTAATTGGCAGGACCTGAAAAACCCGCTGGCCGGCGGCGCCGAGGTCCACCTGCAGGAAATACTTTCGCGCCTGGGCCACTGGGGCCACGAGGTGACCCTGTTGTGTTCCGGGTTTGCCGATGCCCCGGCCGAGGAAACATATAGCGGGCAGCACATCATCCGCCGCGGCCGGCGGATGAACTTCAACTGGGTCGCGCCATTGCACGCGCGGCGGCTGTTAGCCGAAAGAAAATACGATATCATTCTTGAAGATATCAACAAGATCCCTTTTTATCTGCCGCTGTTTTCCGGGGTGCCGCTGCTGGCGATTGTGCCGCACCTGTTTGCCACCACGGTATTTCAGGAGATCAACCCGGTCCTGGCCACATACATTTATCTGATGGAGCGGCCGGTCAGTCTCGTTTATAAAGAATCGCCTTGGATGGTCATCTCGGAGAGCACCCGGGATGATCTGGTTGCGCGGGGTGTGCCGTCCGATAACATCACGGTGGTCCATTGCGGAATCGACCATCAGGTGTATCGCCCCGATCCGGACGGCGCACGGTTTGCCCAACCGACTATCGTATACCTGGGCCGCCTGAAAAAATATAAAAGCGTAGATCACATTATCCGTGCCGCCTCCTGTCTGCCCGATTCGGTCGGTGATTGGCGCCTGGTGATCATCGGTGAGGGGGATGACCGGCCGCGGCTGGAAGGCCTTACCCGTGAACTAAAGCTTACGCAGCGAATCACATTTACCGGCTTCGTCGATCAGCAGACCAAGGTCGATTATCTGCGCCGCGCACATATTGCCGTGTGCGCGTCGTTGAAAGAGGGCTGGGGCCTGACGAATATCGAAGCCAATGCCTGCGGCACGCCGGTGGTCGCCGCCGATGTCCCCGGGTTGCGCGATTCGGCCCGTGACGGCGAGACCGGGTTGTTGTTTCCCCATGGGGACATCGAGGCCTTGCGCGAGCGGCTGACGCGGCTGTTGACCGACCGGGGATTGTGGGAAAAACTATCGCGGGGCGGTCTGGCCTGGGCGGCATCATTTCACTGGGACGAAACGGCGCGGGCGACCGAGGCCCTGATTGGACGCATTGTTGCCGGCCGGACGGGACAGGGCGCATCAGCATGAGAAAAAAAGCGATCATTGGCGCGGTCATCTCGCTGGCCATTCTGGCGGCGATGCTGATGGTCGTGGATTACGGCCAGCTCTGGACGGCTTTGCGACGGGCGCAGTATGTGTATCTTGTGCCGTTTGTCGGCATTGTCATTTTCAGTATGGTCCTGCGCGCCTGGCGCTGGCGGCTGATTGTCTCGCCGCTGGGGCGGGTGCCGATGGCCCGGTTGTATGCCTCGACGATGATCGGCTTTATGGCCAACAATATCCTGCCCGCCCGGCTGGGCGAGGCGGTGCGGGCCTATTCGCTGGGCGCGCGCACGGGGATTTCCCGTTCGGCGTTGTTCGGCACGATTATTGTTGAGCGGGTCTATGATTCGTTCACGCTTTTGGTTATGCTGTGGATTGTTTTTTTGTTTTCCCGGGCGGCAAATACCACCGATGCGGCGGCGATCAAATCTTTTGGGTATATATTTCTAGTGATCAATATCGGGTTGTTGCTATTGCTGGTCCTGTTGCAGCGAAAGACTGAGGCGACCCTCAACTGGCTGGGGCGCCTGTCTCACTGGCTGCCTAAGAAAGTCCGTACCCCCGCGCGGGAAATCGCTGAAAAATTCGCCCGCGGGCTGACTCTCGCGCCGGGTGTCAAAAATACCATCGGCATCATTTTTTCCTCGCTGGTGCTGTGGACGGTCATGGCGTTGTCCAATTACCTGATTTTCCTGGCGTTTGGTTATGGCCCGTCGCCGAGCGACGGCGCGCATTATTTGCCGATCGAAGCTTCGTTTGTCGTACTGGTGGTGGTGTCGTTGGCCATTACCGTGCCGTCGACTCCGGGTTATTTTGGTGTGTTCCACGCCGGGTGCGTATTGGCGTTGAAGGTGTATCTGGATGTTCCCGCCGGGAGTTTCGTCAGCGAGGCGGCGGCCATTGCCATCGTGATGCATGCCGCACAATACCTGCCGATCACCCTGCTGGGTTTTTATCATCTCAAGAACGAGCATCTCAGGTTCAGCACCACCGATGGCCGGATCGAAATCGAAACTGAAAAAGCTGCCGAGGGCCTGCCGCCCGGCGGCGGTGAAGCAGGCAGCGCCCCCTGATTCGCGGCGGTACGCTATGCGGACGATGTTTTCCCCCAACCTGCCGTCACGCGCTGCGGCCCTCTTCCGGCGCCCCATTTTCTGGATCGTTGTATTCTGTTTTGTCGTCCGGTTAATCTTCATTTTCCGGGGCACGCTGCCGCCCGTGCAATTCGACGCGCGAATTTATGTTTCCTGTGCGCTGGCGCTGCCCGTCGCGGTCACCCACCCGATGATATTATTCGATGAACACGCCCGGAAAAATATCAGTTACGATCTGCTATATGGCGATGTCCTGCGCGGGGAGACGGTCCACTGGCTGTACTACACGCCCCCGAGTTTTGATGAAGCCCTGGAAAGTGTGTTTTTTGCCGGGCCGGTATATCCAGCGGTGCTGAGTGTGTTGTTCTGGCCTGACTGGTGGCAGGATTTTGCCGCCGCGCGGGTGGCCAATGCGGTCTTTGACGCGGTGACCTGCGCGCTGCTGTTTTGGTTGTTGCTGATGACCGTGGGCAAAGTCACCGCCCATGCGGGGGCGGCGCTGTTGGCAGTCTATCCGGGGTATATTATCAAATGCGGCGAGCTTAACCTCGAACCGATCTCCGGGATGCTTACTATTTTGGCGGTCACGTTGGCGGTCTCGGCCATAGTCCACGAACGGCCGCGGCGGTTTGCCGCAGCCGGGGCAGTGCTGGGGCTTTTATTGCTGACCAGGGCGGCTGCGGCGGGATTAGTCGTCTTTTTAGCGGCAGGCATCGCCCTGGCTTTGTGGCGCGAACGGGCGCGGATCATTCCGGCGCTTGTCCGACTGGGTGTGGGGTTTGCCGTACCGGTGTTGCCGTGGGTCATCCTGGTCTGGGTGTATTATGGGGTCCCGGGGGTCCGCGATCCCGAATACGGCGCCGCAAATTTCCGTTCATCCAACATGCTGCCGAACCGGGGATACGACCTCGATCATGCGCGCGCGGATTTTTGGACGTATCCGGTAGGGCAGGCGATGGTGTCGCAACCCGGCGAATATTTTAAGTTGTATGTTGAAAAATTTTATCGCCTCTGGAACCGCTCTTACAACGATTATCGCAATTCCCTGCTGGTGGGCGTGACCGCGCAAACGTGGTCTCACCGTTTGTTGGTTTTGCTGGCGATCATCGGTTTGTTCTTCTGGCCGACGCAATTCAACCGCCACGCGGCGCTGGTGGCAATTGCGGTAATTGCGTATGTCTCGGTCCTGCACACGATCTGGCATTCACTCACGCGGTATGCCCTGCCGGTGATCCCGCTGGTCATCGGCGCGGCGGTGGTCGGCGTTGCCGTACTCGGGCGGCGATTGAATGCGCATCTGTCATTTTCCCGCTGGTGGCCCTTGGGCGCCGCAGCCATCCTCACTTATCTTGTCTGGGGCCGGCTGGATGTCGGCATGCTGTTGGGTGTTGCCGGTTCCTTGGCGCCGCACACCGTCCAGGTGCTGGTGGTAACGGCTCGGGCAGTGGTCCTGCTGGGTGATATATTTCTGGTGTGCCGGTGGCTGGGCTGGTCGCGGCGTACGGTATGGCTGTTTGGCGGTGCTTTGCTGGCCGGTCAGGTGTTATTATGGGTCAAAGCGATGGCGCCTGAATGTTGGGTGGAATGGTCGACAAAATTGTATCACGAATCGCAGGTAGCCGAACGGGTGATCAGGGTACCCCAGGACTATGATTGGGGGGAATTCAAAAGCGTATTCCTCGCGTTGGACATTCAATCAGGTGGGGGGACGGATTTTACCTTGTATGTCCAGGCCGATTCCACGGTGTTTGCGTTCCCCGGAGGGGAGTTCACCGGGTTTTTTTATGCCAAGCCGACGTACCAGCCGTTTTTACGGGCGTATGGCAAGCGGCAGGATGAAATCCGGCAGTGGGTTAACGTAGTAGTCAGCAGTCCCCAGGTCACCTCGCTGAGCGAAAAGGGAGAATTGCTGGTGCGGGTCTGGGTCAGCGGCGGGGACGCCGAGAAAAACTATGTCCGGCTGTTTGGCGATTACCGGGCCGCTGACCAGTGGGACCGCTGGCCGGGCCCGACGTTTTTCAATACTTCGGTCGAACGGTTGTATGAAGAAGACGACCCGCGCATCTGGGAACCGATTCCGCGGGCCCTGGCCGGCGCCACCAACCGCCGCCGGGGGCCGGAGGGGTTGGAGCCGCTCGATTTGTCGGAAACGCCCGGTCTGCAAAACGGCGATTATCGCATACTCATCCTGGGAGCGATCAGCCCGGACGCTCACGTATATTTCTAAATTGAGGAGCATATGATCAATCTTGGCATTATTGGTGCAGGGTACTGGGGGCCAAACCTGGTCCGGAATTTTAACGCGCACCGGGATTGTACCGTGCTGGCAGTGGCCGACGCCAAACCCGACCGGCGCGAGTTTATCCAGGGGCAGTACCCGGCGGTGAATGTCATCGCCGACGGTTTCGAATTGATCGGCAATACCAGGATCGACGCGGTGGTCATTGCCACACCCGTCGGATTGCATTACGATCTGGCAAAGTGCGCACTGCAGGCGGGCAAACATGTCCTGCTGGAAAAACCAATGACCGCCTCCGCGGCCCAGGCGCGGGAATTAATCGACCTGGCCGAGCAGAAAAACCTGCGGCTGATGGTCGATCACACTTTTATCTACAACGGCGCGGTGCGCAAAGTCCGCCAACTGATCGACAAGGGCGAAATCGGCGATGTGTTGTATTTCGATTCGGTGCGTGTCAACCTCGGGTTGTTTCAGCACGACGTAAATGTCATCTGGGACCTGGCGCCGCATGATGTGTCGATCATGGACCACCTGATGGCCGATAAAGCAATCGCCGTCTCGGCCATCGGCCGAAAACATTTCAGCGAAACGCTGGAGGATATGGCCTATCTGACCGTATTGTTCGACTCGACGGCCATTGCTCATTTTCATGTCAACTGGATCGCGCCGGTGAAAGTGCGCACTACGCTGATCGGCGGCACCCGGAAAATGGTCGTCTATGATGATATGGAATCCTCCGAGAAGATCAAAGTGTACGACAAGGGTGTCGAGCTGCTGACCGATGAGGAAGCCCGGCGCAAAATCCTGGTCGAGTACCGCGTGGGGGACATGACCGCGCCGAAAATCGACAGTACCGAGGCGCTGCGGCTGATGTCGCGCGAATTTTTGGACGCAATTGCCGAGGGCCGCGCGCCGCTGACCGACTGCCACGCGGGATACCGGGTGGTGCAGATACTGGAAGCCGCCAACCGGTCACTGGCCGATAACGGCAAGATGATCCCACTGGCCTGATATCCGGCGTACCCCGGACTGAGGCAATCCGGGTTGGTGTCCGTGGGCAAGAATATGACTGAACGTACCGGCGAACACCTGCGGGCTTTGGCCGCAATCGTGGTCTACAACGAAGGCGAAAAACTGCGCCGGACGTTGCAGACCATCCCCGAGCGGCGTTCGTATGATGTGCTCATTGTCGATGATGCCTCGACCGACGGCATCGGGAAGGTCCTCGCGGAATTTCCCTACCCCCATATCTCGCACGAACGGAACGGCGGAGTCGGCCGGGCGATCAAGACCGCCATCGCCTATGCGTTGGCGCACGACTACGATATCCTGGCCATCGCAGCGGGCAACGGCAAAATGCAGCTTGAGGAAACCGATTCTCTGCTCGCGCCGATCCGTGCCGAGGGGGTCGATTATGTTCAGGGGTCGCGCTATTTATCCGGCGGGCGGTATGAAAACCTGCCGTTGTTCCGGCGCATCACCATCCCGATTTTCACAAAGCTGGTCTGGTTCCTGACCGGATACAAAGGCACCGACGCCACCTGCGGTTTTCGGGCTTATCGGCTGGACCTGGTGCGGCGGCCGGAGGTCAATGTCGAACAGGACTGGCTCGACAAGTATGAACTGGAATTCTATTTGCATTATTACGCGACCAAACTCGGCCTGAACATCAAAGAAGTGCCGATTTCGATGATTTATCCGCCGAGTATGAAGAATTATTCGAAAATCAAAGCCATTACCGGCTGGTGGAGCATGCTGCGCCCCTGGGTCTACCTGAAGCTGGGTTTGCGCAGGTAACGTCGATCGTCATTCAACGCCACAGTGCAAAAAACGGAGTCTCGTGTGTCGCAACAAAAGATAACCGCTGATTTTTCACGTATTGCCCCGGATGTCCGCTTCGGCCGGGATGTCAAAGTGTTCGGGTTTGTGAACCTGTATGGCTGTGAAATCGGCGACGAATCGAAAATCGGCTGCTTTGTCGAAATTCAGAAAAACGCGAAAATCGGCCGGCGGGTCAAAGTGTCCAGCCATACGTTTATTTGTGAGGGCGTGACCATCGAAGATGAGGTCTTTATCGGGCATGGCGTGATGTTTATCAATGACCGCTACCCGCGCGCCGCGACCGCCGGCGGCTTGCAGACCGAAGCCGACTGGTCGGTCGTGCCTACCTTCATCCGCAAAGGGGCTTCCCTCGGCAGTGGGGCGGTGATCATGTGCGGGGTCACTGTCGGCGAACGGGCGATCATCGGCGCGGGCGCGGTGGTCACCAAAGATGTGCCGCCGGATGCGATCGTGGCCGGGGTCCCGGCCCGTGTACTGCGCAAAAGTGAGGGTGTATAGCCCGGCTGAGTACCGCTCGGAATGACAACGGGTGAATGGACCCGACGAAAAGGCGTAGCGCCAGGGGCGGATATCGGTTATACTATTGCGCTATGATTTGAGAGTCAGGTAACAGGGGGAGACGATGCATATCGTTGTGTGTATAAAGCAGGTCCCGGAAATCGAACGGGTGAAAGTGGATAGCGGCACGGGAAAAGTGATTGTCCCGGAAGATTCGTCGATGATTAATCCCTTTGATGAGTACGCCATCGAGGAAGCGCTGCGGATCAAGGAAAAGCACGGCGGGACGGTCACGGTGCTGACCATGGGACCGGCGAGCGCCGCAGAGGCCTTGCGTTCAGCGCTGGCCCTCGGGGCGGACGAGGCAGTGCACCTGATGGACCCCGCATTTGACGGTTCGGATGCGGCGGCCACGGCCACGCTCCTGGCGGCGGGCATCGGCAAACTGGATAAGGTCTCGCTGGTGTTGTTTGGCCGGAACGCGGTAGACACCGACGCCTCCAGCGTCCCGGGGTATGTCGCCGGCCGGCTGAATTGGCCGCAGGTATTGTTTGTCCGCAAGTTCGTGGAGCTTTCGGCGGATAAGTCCAAAGTCGAACGGATGACTGAGGACGGATATGACACCTGCGAAATCCCGCTCCCCGGCGTGGTGTCGGTGGTCAAGGAGATCAACGAGCCCCGGTTGCCCTCGCTCAAGGGCAAAATGAGAGCCAAAAAGGCACCGATTGCGACTTTTTCCGCCGCCGCTTTGGGCGTGGACACGGCGAAAGTGGGGCCGAATTCCCCGACGACGATTGTCCGGTCGCAACCGCCGCCCACCCGGAAAAAGGGCGAAATCCTTGAAGGTGAACCCGACGACGTGGCGGCAAAACTGTTTGATAAACTCCGGGCCGACCAGATTATCTAATAGAGCATAACGGGTTAACGTTGCCGGGAAGGGCCGGACGGCCCCGATGGGCGCCCTGGATCGCGGGGTGGTCTGATTTTAATCCCCGCGCCGGGAAACCGCAAAAAGACATACTGCGGTCTGGTTTAAGCCATCAGTAGTTGACTTTCGGCGGTTTTTTCGTATACTCACAACTTTGTGTTTTAGTTGGATGTGGGAGAATGAACAAAGGAGCAGACGGTGAAAGAATTTAGCACCGAGAACATCCGCAATATCGGGCTGTTTGGGCACGGCGGAGTGGGAAAAACCTCTTTGGCGGAAGCCATTCTGTTTGCTGCCGGTATGACCAACCGCCTGGGAAAACCGGATGACGGCACCACCGTCTCGGATTATACCGAAGAGGAAATCGGACGCAAGCTCTCCATTTCATCGGCGTTATTGCACGCGGAGTGGAAAAATCATAAAATCAATGTCATCGACACGCCCGGTTATGCGGATTTTTCCGGGGAAGTAGTCAGCGCGCTGCGGGTCGTCGATTTGGCGCTGGTCCTGATCTCAGCGTCCTCCGGGATTGAAGTCGGGACGGAACAGGTGTATGAGACGATCAGCAAACAGGATGGCCCGCGGGCGTTCTTTGTCAATAAAATGGAAAAAGAACACGCTGATTATCAAAAATGCATCGATCAGCTGCGCGAGACTTTTTCGCCCCATGCCGTGGCGGTATCCTGGCCGATCGGCGAGGCCGCCGAGTTCAAGGGCGTGGTCGACCTAGTGAAAATGAAAGGGTACACTTTCGATGCCAAAGGCAAACCGCAGGAAGCTGCCATCCCCGCCGACGTTAAAGAGGCCGCGGAAGACGCCCGCGCCACGTTGATGGAGGCCGCGGCCGAGGCCGACGATGCGCTGCTGGAAAAGTTTTTCGAAGCCGGCGAGCTTTCTGAAGAGCAAATCATCACTGGGTTGAAAAAGGGCATTGCCTCAGGCGTGGTCTCTCCGGTTTTTGCCGGGTCGGCCGCTCAGAATGTCGGTGTGTCCACTTTCCTGGATTTTGCGGTCAACTTTTTCCCCTCGCCGCTGGATCGCCCGGCGATTGTGGGGAAAAAACCGCGTTCGGAAGAGGATGTCGAATGTCCGGCCAACCCGCTGGCCCCTCTCTGCGCTTTCGTGTTTAAAACCGTCTCCGAACAGCATGTCGGGGAACTGTCGTTCTTCCGCGTCTACTCCGGGACGATGACTGCCGGGATGGAGGCCTATAACGCCACCCAGGACGAAAACGAGCGGATCGGACAGGTTTTCTCGATGAACGGCAAGGAACGCACGGATATCGGCAAGCTGATACTGGGTGATATCGGCGCGGTGGTGAAATTGAAAAACACGCATACCGGCGATACACTATGCGAGAAAAAAATGCCCGTGGTGTTGCCCCCGATCGACTTCCCGGCGCCGATTTTCGAAATGGCTGTCCGTTCAAAGGCCAAGGGCGATGAGGACAAAGTGGCTACCGGGTTGTCGCGGCTGCACGATATTGATCCCACATTTTCGCACAAAGTGTTTCCCGACCTGCGGCAGACGATCCTGTACGGCCAGGGGGAGATGCATTTCGATGTGATGGTCAGCAAGCTGAAAAAGCGTTTCGGCGTGGATGTCGAACTGGAAAAACCGCGCATCCCCTACCGCGAAACGATCAAAGGCAAAGCCGAGGTCCACTATAAGTATAAAAAACAGACCGGCGGCCGCGGGCAATACGGCGACGTGCACCTGCGAATGAAACCGTTGCCGCGCGGCGGGCAGTTCGAGTTTGTCGACGCCATTGTCGGCGGCGTCATTCCCTCGAAGTTTATCCCCTCGGTGGAAAAAGGCGTGGTCGAGGCAATGCTGGCGGGCACGCTGTCGGGGCATCCGGTGGTCGATATTTCTGTCGAGTTGTTTTACGGCTCCTACCACGATGTCGACTCGTCCGACATGGCGTTCAAGGTCGCCGGCTTGATGGGTTTCCGCGAAGCTTTTGCCAAGAGCACCCCGGTGCTGCTGGAACCGATTTATATCATCGAAGTCAAAGTGCCGGATGAAAACACCGGTGATGTGATGGGTGACCTGTCCTCCAAGCGCGGCAAAATCCTGGGGATGGATCCGCAGGGGAAATGGCAGGTCATTAAAGCCCAGGTCCCGCTGGCGGAGTTGTACAAATACTCGGTCACTCTGCGCTCATTGACCCAGGGGCGCGGCGTGCACAAGCAGCAATTTTCGCATTATGAGGAAGTGCCCCGGGATAATGCCGAGAAAGTGATTGCTGAGGCCAAAAAGCAAAAAGAAGACGCGGAAAGTTGATCGTTATGTCGGCAGCAGCAAAACCATATCTGGAGCGTCGGCGGAGCATGGTGATCCGGCATCCACTGCATCTGTTGCGGATGATTATGCGCATTGTCGCGCATTGTTCAATTATGGCGGCCGGACTAGTATTGCTGGCCGCCTTTTTCTTTGTTGTTTCGCCCTGCCGGGCGCAGGTTGGATTCACCGCCTTTGTCGGGGGGACCAATCCCGCTGGAGATTTCGGCGAAACGGTTGTCGAACGGGGCAAATCCGGAGCGGAAGAGGGCCACTCATTTGGGGGTGGCGTGGTCTGGCGTTGGCGTATCGGTCGCGAGGGCTCACCAGCAGACGGTTTCAGTTCGGCAGTAGTATTTTCCCTGGGTTATTCGGAGAGTGGCTTCGGCGATAATGTGCCCTCATCAATTGTCAACGACACGTTGTACGCCACTCCCCACAGCCGAATCACCGTCCGTGGTGTGCGGTTGGGACTGCGGGTGATCCCCTGGGCCGGCAGCAGATTTTCTCCTTCGATTGGCGGCGGACTCCAACGTCAGATCCTCAAATGGAAATCGCGTGCATTTTATGGCCCGGGGCCGGAATCGACCGTGTCGTTTACATCGGTAGGCCAGAGTTTCACTCACAAAAGCGATAATATCCTGGGTAGTTTCGTTCAAGCCGGTTTAGTCTTAAGAATGGATGAATCAGCCATGTTATTCGCGGATGTTGTCCGCCATTTTTTGTTTTCGCAGGATAAAGCAGTCACCACCGAATTCAAATCGCCGGATGGCACCGGGACTTTTGAGAATACCATCAAATATAATTATCAATGGTGGGAATTGCGGGCCGGGCTGGTGTGGTTCTTTTAGCACAATATGGAAATCAAGGAACTGCAACAACACTGGGACGCTTTCGGCAAAAGCGATCCGCTGTGGGCGGTGCTGACCAGTCCGGATAAAAAAGGCAATAAGTGGGATGCCGATGAATTTTTCGCTCACGGGCGGCAGGAAATCGACGATATCATGCGGCATCTGGATTCACTGAAGCTCACGCTCATCCGGCGGCGGGCGTTGGATTTCGGCTGTGGCGCCGGCCGACTGACGCAGGCCCTGGCCCGCTATTTCGAGCGTGTCGACGGCGTAGACATTGCACCGTCGATGATCGCCGCCGCCAACTCCTACAACCGGTTCGGCGAGGCCTGCCGGTTTCAGTTAAACGAAACCGACGATCTGCGGCTTTTTCCTGCGCAGGCATTTGATTTTGTGTATTCGTGCATTACGCTGCAGCATATGCAGCCGAAATATGCCAGGAAATATATCATGGAATTTCTGCGGGTCCTAACGCCCGCCGGGGTGCTGGTTTTTCAGCTACCCAGTCATCCAATTTTGTTCCGGGCGCCATGGAAACCTCATTTCCGGGGAATGGTACTGCGTTTCACTCCCCGGCGCCTGTTGGATGCGACATACCGCAAGGTGAAGTATCACAATCAACCCCGCATGGAGGGGTATTGGATCACGCGCAACAAGATGGTTGAATTCCTGCAGCGGCAGGGCGCCCGCATTGTCGATATTACTCAGGATCGCCGCGATATTCTGGTGGATTGTCGTTATTGTGTCGCGCGCGGGTGACGGACGGAATATTGATCGAAACGGGCCGGGAGTTGCCCCGCGGCAGGAAACAGCGTATATTCAGGAGTGAATAAAGCAACTATTGTGTGGGAGGTGGACCATGTCCGGCCACAGCAAATGGGCGAGCATTAAACATAAAAAAGGCAAACTTGACGCCCAGCGGGGCAGAACATTTACCAAGCTGATCCGTGAAATCACGGTTGCCGCGCGCGCCGGCGGCGGGGACCCCGAGAAAAACCCGCGTTTGCGTACGGCAATCGCCGCGGGCAAGGCGGCCAACATGCCCGCCGACAATATCAAGAAAGCCGTCCAGAAAGGGACCGGCGAACTGCCCGGGGTCACCTACGACGAGCTGACCTATGAAGCGTATGGCCCCGGCGGCGTGGCCATGCTTATCCAGGTTATGACCGACAACAAAAACCGTTCTGTGGCCGAAATCAGGCATCTGCTGGCCAAGCACAATGGAAATATGGGCGAGGCCGGTTCTGTCGGCTGGATGTTCGAAAAACAGGGCTTTATTCAAATTGACAGCGAGGGGATCGACGAGGATTCGTTGATGGAACTTGCCCTGGAAGCCGGTGCCACGGATGTCAAACGCGAAGAATCGACATACGATGTGTATACCGAGGCCGCCAATCTGGATACGGTGCGCGAGGCAGTGGCGCAAAAGGGGATTGAGATCTCCTCGGCCGAATTGGCGATGATCCCCCAGAATACCATCAACCTCGATGAAAAGCAGGCCGGGCAAATGCTCAAGCTGATGGAGGCGCTGGAGGACCACGACGATGTCCAGAAAGTGTATGCCAATTTCGATATCGATGACGCGCTGATTGAAAAACTCTCGGCGGAATAAATTCCAGGATTGCTGCAGGTTTCCGCCGGTTTCCGCCAAACGGAAACCGGCGTTTATCTTGGCGCCGGCCCCGATTAGTGATTGCCTTTTACTGTTGTTTGCAGGTACAATATGGCAAGTTGCCCGCCTGTGGCAGGACCGGCGGGGGATGGGGAGTCAATGAGCAAGTGCGCCACGACGGTTTTGGGCATCGATCCGGGGATCGGCACGACCGGCTGGGCTGTAGTCGGTGAGGCCGGCGGCAAATTTTCATTAATTGCTTCGGGGTGTATTCGTCCCCGGCGCACCGGGCCGGTCGGCGAGCGGCTGCATGAGATTTTTAACGGGGTAGCTTCATTGTGCGGTGAGTTTTCTCCCGGTGAAGCCGCACTGGAAGAATCGTTTTACGGCAAGAATGTCAAATCCGCGCTGGTGATCGGCCAGGCGCGCGCTGCGGTGCTGCTGGCCGCGGTGGAGACCGGGGTCCCCATTTTTGAATACCCGGCGCGGCTGGTCAAACAGGCGGTGACCGGCCAGGGCCAGGCCGCCAAAGGCCAGGTGGGGTTTATGGTTCGGAACCTGCTGGGTCTGCGTGAGCCGCTGGTCCCGGAGGATGCCTCGGACGCGGCGGCCCTGGCGTTGTGCCATCTGATGCGCCGGACCACCGCCGCAGCACTGAGGTAACCGGCAGATGATTACGTTCTTGCGCGGACAGATTGTCGAGAAAACGCCGGTGGCCGTGATTATCGATGTCGGCGGTGTGGGATATGAAGTCTTCATCCCGTTGTCGACATACGAAGCTTTGCCCGATGACGGCCGGGAGGTGATGATCCTCACGCGGCAAATCATCCGCGAGGATGCACATCACCTGTATGGTTTTGTCACCGAACAGGCGCGGGAGATTTTCGACCTGTTGATCTCGATTTCCGGTATCGGTCCGCGGCTGGCGCTGGCGGTGCTTTCCGGGATGTCGGTCGAGGAGTTCGCCCGTGCCGTGCGTGAACGCAATGAAACCGCTCTGACCGTGATCCCGGGTATCGGCAAGAAGACCGCCGGACGAGTCGTGCTGGAGCTGGCGGAAAAAATCGGCCGTGTGGCCGTGGGAACTCCGGCCGGTGTTGCAGTTTCGGGTCTGGACAGCAGCGATGATGAACAGGTAATTACCGCGCTGCTGGCCCTGGGGCTCAATCGTCCGGAAGCCGCGATCAGACTGGGGCGCGCTCGTGCCAGACTCGGGACATCGAGGAACATTGAAGAATTGATTAAGACCGCGTTGCACATGTGAGTAGTCGATGCAGGCGGACGAGACACCGGTCAAGACGATGGCGACACAACGAGCGACAGACGAGCACGACGATCAGGAACGGCGGGTCACCGCGCCCGCGTTACACGCCGAGGACGTCGATATCGAATTGTCGGTGCGACCGACGACTTTCGATGATTTTGTCGGTCAGAATAAGTTGAAAGACAACCTGAAAGTTTTTATCGAGGCGGCGCGGGGGCGGGGGGAAGCGCTGGACCATGTGCTGTTTTATGGTCCGCCCGGACTGGGCAAAACGACGCTGGCGCACATTATCGCGCGGGAGATGAATGTCTCCATCAAATGCACCTCCGGGCCGGTCCTCGAACGCGCGGCCGATCTTGCCGGCTTGCTGACCAACCAGGATGAACGGGAAGTCCTGTTTATCGATGAAATTCACCGGCTCAACCATGTCGTCGAGGAGTTTCTTTACCCGGCGATGGAGGATTTCCGGCTGGATATCATGATCGACCGTGGTCCGGCGGCGCGGTCGGTCAAGCTGCCGTTGAAACATTTTACGCTGGTCGGAGCCACGACCCGCGCGGGATTGCTGACTTCCCCGCTGCGGGCGCGTTTTGGGGTAGTCGGCCGGCTGGATTATTACACGAGTGATGATCTGCTGCGGATTATCAAACGTTCCGCAAAAATCATGGCCATTGAAATCGATGAGCAGGGCGCCGCTGAAATCGCCCGCCGCTCGCGTGGCACCCCGCGCGTAGCCAACCGGCTATTGCGCCGGGTGCGGGATTTTGCGCAGGTCCGCGCCGCCGGAGTAATCGACCGCGAGACCGCGCGCATGGCGCTGGCGGCATTGAATGTTGATGAGGTCGGGCTTGATGATATGGACCTTAAAATCCTTTCGACGGTGGTGGAAAAATTCAAGGGCGGGCCGGTAGGGATCAATACGTTGGCCGTGGCGGTCGGCGAGGAGGGGGAGACTATCGAGGAGGTGTACGAACCGTTCTTAATCATGGAAGGGTTCCTCAATCGTACGCCGCGCGGGCGTACTGCCACCCCCCGCGCCTACGAACACCTCGGGCTAACCCCCGGCAGGAGTGGCGGCCAACCGTCAATGCTGTAATCATTTTTCACTCACGATTCCAGGAACGCCGATGGGCAGGTTGATTTTTGTTGTCGTCGTGGCGGTGTTGTTAGTCGGCATGTTTTCCCCGCTGATCAACAAGGTCCCGTTTTTGGGCCGGCTGCCCGGTGATTTCCGCTGGCAGCGCAAGGGTGTTACCTATTCTTTCCCGCTGGCCTCATCGTTTGTCCTGAGCATCGCCCTGACCCTGCTGCTTAACCTGGTTTTCAAAAAATAATCCCTGTGCACACCGGATTCTACGATTACCATCTGCCGCGCGATCTGATTGCGCATTATCCCGCGCGGATCAGGCGCAAGTGCCGCATGCTGGTTTTGGACCGGCAGACCGGTTCGATTACTCATGCGTCGTTTGAAGAACTCCCACGGTTTTTGCACACCGCTGATTTAATGGTATTCAACAATACGCAAGTGATTCCCGCGCGGCTATTGGGCCATAAGGCAGGCACCGGCGGCAAAGTGGAAGTATTCCTGCTGCGAAAAATGGAACGCCGAACGTGGGAGGCGCTGGTCCAGCCCGGCGGGCGTTGCCGACCGGGGACGATTGTCGAAATCGGCCGGACCGGTGAATTCAAAGTCGAGGTCGGCGATTACCTGGCCCCCGGCAAGCGGGCCGTGCG
>JAGVQM010000005.1 GCA_020051695.1 Candidatus Zixiibacteriota bacterium
GGGTATTCTTTGATCAGCCGGTTATAGAACTCCTCGGCGTGACGCGGCTGATCCGATTTTTCGTAACACCGACCCAAACGGAATAATGCCCCCGGGATTTGATCGGAAGTGGGATATCCCTCGACAAGTCGGTTGAAAACCTCGATTCCAGCGGCAAAATCGTCATTGGCGTAATGACACTCGCCCAGCCAGTACAAAGCCCGGGGAACATCAGGGGATGAGGCACAGCGCCCAAGAAACTCGGTAAATCCTTCGATAGCCATATCGTAGTTACCGTTACGAAGGTCGTCAAACCCCTGGTTATAGATGCGTCCGCAATCGACGGTGAGCATTTGACCATTTGGATCAACAGTAGTCCCCGGCGGTGGGGCTGCTGTAGAATCGCCCGTATCCTGTTGCGGATAAATGGAAACCGGGTGTTCGGTGCCCCGCCGGTCGATTTTGGCGCCCAAATCGAGCATATTTTGCGAGATGGCACCCATTTCACCGCGCAATTCATCCAAAGTGGTAACCACGTCAGCCCGCAGTTCCCGGTTGGCATTGGTGTTTACGATCAACAAGGAATCGAGCCGCTCCATGTCGAGCTGATTCCGCCGCTGAGCCGACTCCAGATAATTGAGCTGGTCCTGCATTTTTTCCAGCGTGCCCCGCGGAACACACCCGGTGCATAGTGCGACTGGCAACAGGATACCTGCAACCCACAATTTCCATCCGACCGGCGTTTTCACACATTTACCCACTGTCACGGCGCCGAAGCACCCAACCACGGCCCCACCGCAGCCCCGCCGCGCCCGCCGCAAGCGGGGCGCGGTGTGCCATATTTCACTTCGTCCTGCCTGCTCTTACTTACTGGCTTTAAATTCAGCGCGACGGTTTTTCTGCCACGAATCGTCATCATGACCGAAGGCAGCCGGACGCTCTTCCCCATAGGAGATCGTCTTCATTCTCGAATCATTCACACCCAGCCGGACCAGGTAATCACGGACGGATTGCGCCCGACGTTCACCCAGCGCAAGGTTGTACTCCACGGTATTGCGCTCGTCGCAGTGGCCTTCCACGGTCATAAAAATATCAGGATTGTCGGCCATAATCGCGGCATTTTTCTTCAGCGCATCGCGCGCATCCTCACGGATATTCCATTTGTCGGTATCGAAATATACTGTCTCAAAACCGAGACTTTCGAGGTACTGGACCATCCGCTGTTCGTCGGTCAGGCCATCATCCCCTTCCGATGGACCGGAACGATCAGGCATATCATCGACGGCATCCACCGGCCCGGATTGTTCAACCGGCGGCGCAGAAGATCCACAGCCAACCACGAGGCCGACAAGCGCGCCCATAAGTACCAGCAACAACACTCTCTTCACGGCTCCACCCTCCTTGCGTTACTGTATTCGCATTTCATTCTCATTTGCCCTGCCTTTTACCCTGCCTATAGATTAGGGAGTTTTACCTATCGGTCAATAGTAATTTCCCCCAGCTTGCTTTTTTTTCGCCCCATTTCGAGCATAGCATGTAGCATTCATATAAATCAAACCACAAGCATTTTCTTTACCCTATTTGTCCGCAAAGTCACGCTTTTCAGCAACGGTTTTATCGCGGCGACCAGGAGGGGTTGGAATTCCCCCCGCCGTGGGTGATACGACGGACATTTTGCCCGGCAAAATCCATCGTGTAAATCTCCTCGCTCCCGCTGCGCGTCGATGAATACACCAGATGCAGCCCGTCCGGCGACCATTGCGGATTTTCGTTGTCGCCGACCGACGTCAATTGGCGCTGGTGTGTGCCGTTAATCGTGGTCGTCCAGATATCGAACCGCCGATCCGGCCCGCGCGAGACATATGCGATCAAATCCAGCGTTGGTGACCAGGCCGGCGAATCATTATGCCCTCCCTGGTAGGTCAGCCGCTGCACGTTCCCGCCATCGACATCCATAATGTAGACCTGGGGTTTCCCGGAACGATCGGACGTAAACGCCAGGTATTTGCCGTCGGGCGACCACGTCGGGGAGGAATCAATTCCCGGAGTAAACGTAATCCGTTCGCCTTTATCCTCTCCTTTACTGAAAACATAAATCTCCGGGTTGCCGTCTTTGGTCAGCGTCACCGCAAAGCGGTAGCCATCCGGTGACCAGGCCGCGGCTGAATTCAAACCGGGGAAGGAAGATAATCGCCGATTTTTCCCCTCGCGCATATTCAACAACCATAAATCCGGATTATTTCCCTTGAATGATGTATACGAAATCTCATCGGCCGAGGCCCAACGCGGTGAAACATTGATTGAGCGATCAAAAGTCGCCCGCAGCGGCATATGGCCGTCGACATCGCAAATGAAAATCTCTTTCCCCACGGAATCAATGTGGGAATAAGCGATACGGGAACGGAAAATACCTTGTAAATCAGTGATTTGCTTATAGATATCATCTGCAATGCTATGGGCGAGCAGGCGCAACTCCCTAGCAGAAGCCCGGATTCGCCGCGAGGAGATCTCCTCCGGTTTGAGCCGCTTGTGGACACTATATAATGTATAGGAGAGGATGATCGCCTCTGTACCGTCAGTTTCCACGTCGCCGACCAGGACAAATCCGACGTACAATTTTTCCCAATCGTATAGACTAAGCTTTTCCACGCCAAACACTTTCAGATATTCCGGGTCCGGAGCGCGTGTGGCAAACAAATAAGAATATTCCAGATCGTCGCGGACGATGTCGGAAATTTGGCGGGCGGTCTGCCTGACCGCCTCGGGCGCAGCCGGGTCCTTGGGGATAAAATCATCAACACCAATCCGATACGGTTCAAACACTCCAGTTCGGATTGAGGCAATTATTTCGCCGTACTTACCGGCAGACCACGCTGATTGCCGAAAGAGAACGCCGCAAAATAAAACTCCCGCCACGACTGCCAGCTTGCGAATGGTCATCTGCCTCCCCACCTCATTATGGTACATATTCGAAAGGCATCGTAATATGATACCCATCATAGTCGTCGAATTTTTTCGGAAACCGCCGTCCCCACTCGATTTGTTCAATAGCGTGAATGGCCGCCCGGTCAAAACGCGGGATACCCGAGGAAGCCTCCAGCTTGATATTTTTGATTTCCCCTGAATGTAAAACCGTAAAAGTCACGACGCACCTGATCGGCTTATAGCCGGGAACGGGATTGCGAAACGAGCGTTGAATGGCCAGAAATAAAGATTGGAAATAGGGGTCGGTCCCGCCGTATCCGACCGCAGGCACATATTCGCCGAATATATCGTCCACACCTTCACCGCCGATCCCCTCGGCAATGGTATGTGATATCTCCCCCGTCTTGCCGTCAGACGCTTTCTCCGGCACTGCGGCGATTTTGGTCGTGTCACCACCGCGTTTTTCGGCCCCCGCTGTCCGGACAGAATCCGGGGCAGGCTTCTCCCCCAGCTTTTCTTTTTGCAGTTTCTCTACCGGTTTGATTTCGGGCGTTTCGTCCGGCGCCGGATGGGGTATTTTCGGTCTGGATTTTGAGGCGCGCTCCAGCGGCCGCGGCCCGGGCGGCAACTCGACAATAGACACATCGAGAAACAACGGCGGCGGGCTGTCATCACTCCACAACCCGAATGAAGCCGGAGCAATGAAAAACAAGGCCAGAGCAAAAATAATGTGGCCGCCAAATGAATACAATAAGTCCCGCCCGGACATCTCAGCTTTTCCCGCCCCGCGTTTTTTTGTCCCCCGGATCGGTAACCAGACTGACATTGGTCACCCCGGCCAGACGCAGTTTGTTGAGAATATCCACGACCGCGCCGTAGGGTACCGCCTGGTCGGCCCGCAAGTAGGCAACGTTCTTGCTCAGCTTGCTTAATTCCGCCTTGACCCGCTCGGCAAATTCCTCCGGGTGACGCAGATCGACGTATTGATCGTCGATAAACACGGAATTGTTCTCGGTGATCGTGATCACAATCCCTTCGGCAGTGGTCTCGTCACCGGTCTGCGTACCCGGCAAATCGACGTTGATCCCGCTTTGCAGCAGCGGCGCCGTGATCATAAAGATGATGAGCAACACCAACACAACATCAACAAGGTTGGTGACATTGATTTCCGACATCGCATGGTATGATCTTTTTTTCACGCGTGAGCTCCTCGATAACCGCGCCGCATCCGTACGATAACGTCAGTTTCGTTCCCCCCGTTTACGCGGCCGGCTCCCCGCCCCTTCAGGTCTGGAGTTCGGCTTTGATTGCCGCCGGTGAGGCGGCTTGTTCCTTGACCAGCGCCGTCAACAACTCCAGTGAAAAATTGTCCAGGTCATCACGGATGCAGCGCAGTTTATTGTTCGACCAGTTATAGGCCACGACCGCGGGGATGGCAGCGATCAGCCCTGCGGCGGTGGCGATCAGCGCCTCGGCGATACCCGGCGCCACGATCGCCAGTGTGGCCGACCCCCGTGCGCCGATTGACACAAACGCATCAATGATACCCCACACCGTCCCCAGCAGGCCCAAGAAGGGAGCGGCATTGCCGGTGGTCGCCAGGAAGATGACCCACGTCTCCAGCCGACCGATTTGTTCCTGAGCAACACGAGTCAGGGAATCAGCCACGGCCTGGCGCTGGCCCAGCGTGAGAAAAAAACCGGCGTCCGCATCCACCAATCCCGCCTCCCGGTTGGCGACAGTGAATTCGGCCGCTTCGGTCAAGCCGATTTCGTACATGGCCATGAGTGGTGAGCCGCGAAAAACGCGCAGTGATGACGCCCGTTCCACCAGCGGCGCCTTGCGCCGAAATGTTCGAATAAACCGGGCATTGCTGTCCATGGTCCTCCGGAACGAGCGGATCTTATTTATAGCTATGCCCCAGGAGATGACCGACATGCCCAACAGGACGGCCAGAATCAATTGGGCAAACAGCCCCGATTCGGAAACCATCCTCCAGATTCCACTTTCCACGGGCCCTTCCTTTCGCTTGGTTCACTTCACATCGGGATAAATCATGCAACGGGGAGTTGCAGTCAAGACAAAAGGCACGATGGAAATACGTCGGCCAAAAAAATCGGCGGTTATTGACGCCTCTGCCCCCTGCTGCCCGATTCCCCTGCCCAATATGGAATACAAGCCAGTCAGCGGAAAGTTGCATAGGAAGGATTGATGCGGTCGGACTCTGATGCTGCGCTGAACGGCTGAGACAGAGGTGACTGGGCGGCTCCCTGGCCCTTTTTTTGATTGCCCCCGGTCGATTCTGCCGCTAACTTTTTGCCGAACGTATAGTTCGGAGCATGTGCATGGCCGTGCCACAAGACATCTTGCGCGAGATATCCCGATTGCGGGAGCAATTGGACGAGCATAATTATCGCTACTATACCCTCGACAGGCCGGTTATCTCCGACCAGGAATATGACCGGTTGTTCGATCGGCTGAGTACCCTCGAACAGCAGTATCCGGAAGCACTCACGCCGGATTCTCCGACTCAGCGGGTGGGCGCCCCGCCGCTGGCAATCTTTGCCACAGTGGCCCACTCCCAACGCATGATGAGTCTAAGCAAGACTATGACGCGGGAAGAACTGCTTGAATTCGAGGAGCGGCTGAAGCGGTTTATTAATGATGAGAGCGTCCGCATCACCTACACTGCCGAACCAAAATTCGACGGGCTGGCGGTGGAGCTGATTTATAAGGACGGGGTCCTAATCCGGGGTCTGACACGAGGTGACGGCGCTCGCGGCGAGGACGTGACCGCCAACCTGCGAACCGTCCGCACAATCCCATTGCGACTGCGCGGCAACGACCCGCCGCCGGTGCTGGAAGTGCGGGGGGAAGTTTTAATCGGGAAACGGGATTTCGAGGCGCTGAACCGCCAACGCGCTCAGACCGGTGAAGAACTGTATGCCAACCCGCGCAATACCGCCGCCGGCGCCGTGCGGCAACTTGACTCCAAAATCACCGCCTCCCGCCCGCTGGCCTTTTTTGCCTATGGCGTCGGCAGGTATACAAAAGTGGAATTATCAGGCCAAAAACAAACTCTGGAGTATTTGCGCGGGTGCGGCTTCAGGATTACGCCGCATCTGCGAGTCTGCAAGACGCTTGACGATGTGTTCGCTTTTTACGACTCGCTGCTGGCTGTCCGGGACATGGAAGATTTCGAAATGGACGGCATTGTGGTCAAGGTGGACGACTACGCATTACAGCGCCGCCTGGGGGAAGTTTCGCGATCGCCCCGCTGGGCGATTGCCTGGAAATTCCCGGCCGTAGAGGCCACGACAATTATCGAAGACATCATCCCGCAGGTCGGCCGAACGGGCGTAATCACCCCGGTGGCCGTGCTTAAACCAGTGCGCGTTGGGGGCGTGGAGGTCAGCCGGGCAAGTTTGCACAATGAGGATGAAATCAACAACAAGGATATCCGCATCGGCGACGCTGTCGTCGTGCGCCGGGCCGGGGATGTGATCCCCGAGGTGGTCAAACCGATCCTTGAGCGCCGCACCGGCCAGGAAAAAAAATATTCGTTTCCGCAAGTCTGCCCGGTCTGCGGCTCACATGTGGAACGCGCCCCGGGGGAGGCACATCATCGCTGCACCGGCTTGTCCTGCCCGGCGCAGTTGAAAGAACGCATCACCCACTTTGCCGCCAAAGGCCGGATGGATATCGACGGGCTGGGCGCCAAATATGTTGAGCAGCTTGTCGACCTGGGTCTGGTCCGCGATCCGGCCGATTTGTATTCTCTCGATACCGACAAGCTCATGCGCCTGGAGCGCATGGGACCGAAGCTGGCGGAAAACCTGCTGGCGGCGATCGATAAGTCTCGCCGCCCCGAACTGGCCAAGTTGCTTACCGCGCTGGGCATTCCGGGAATCGGCGAACACCTGGCGGAAGTCCTGGCCGCGACATTCGGATCGCTGGATGGGATAATGGCCGCCGATCTTGAAACACTGCAAAACACTCCAGAAATCGGGCCGGTCGGCGCGGCGAATATTATCGGTTTTTTTGCGGAGGCCAACAATCGCAAGGTGCTGGAGAAACTCGAGAAAGGCGGAGTTGAATTCCCCTCTATGGAAGCAGCCGCGAGTGAAGGGGAATGGTCAGGAAAAACCTTCGTGTTGACCGGCGGATTGACCAGCATGCCGCGCAGCGAGGCCAAAAAACTCATCGCCGCGCGCGGCGGCCGGGTGAGCGGTTCGGTCTCGCCCAAGACCGATTATGTTATTGCCGGAATCGATCCCGGCGCCAAATTCGAGAAAGCCCAGAAGCTGGGCATTACGATCTGGGACGAACAGGAGTTTCTCGTCCGGATTGGAGCACACCATGACTGAACGATCATTTGGACGGTTTCACCGTCGGCCCCTGCGAGGAAAACCGGCACCAAAAACCGAAGCAGCAGAAAAATCGCGGCAAGAAACTCCGGCAATTCCCGAACAGGCGCAAAAACCGGAGGAGAGCTCATCACCCGGCGGCGGTGCCGCTCCACAAACCGGTCAGGGGGGAAAAGCTTTTGACCACTTACCAAAACCGAGTGATCGGCAATCCCGCCCACGAAGTGGTCCCCCCAGTTCACGCGACCGGGGACCCGCCCGCCGAACCAGCGAGCGGGACCGGCGGCAGCCGCTAAAACCCTCGGTGCGCCCGACGTCACGGACTCTGACCTCCACGGGATTGAAGCTGGAATCGATTGCCTTACCCATCCTGACTGTGATGGCCGGAACGGCGTTTTTATATTTTTCCGCGCCGTTTATCGTGCCTTTGGTGGCGGCAATTGCTTTGGCCTACATCCTCTCCCCCGCCGTTGATTTGCTAAAGAAAGCCAGAATCCCGCATACGCTCGCCGTGCTGATCGTCATGGCAATCGGCGCAGTAGCATTGCTCGGTACCGGGTATTTGGTTTTTCAGGAGTCGATGGGGCTGGCCTCGGAGCTGCCGCAATATTACGAAACGGTCAAGGGTTGGCTGATCGAGGGACTTACCGCCTATGCTTCATTCCAGCAGACGACCGGCCGGTTATTGCCGGTATTGGATGAATCGTTGCTGGAACGTATCTCTTTCGCCGATTTCTCCGGTGTGGGAGCGTATATATTCAAAGGCCTCGGCTCGGTTTTTTCCTCGGTAATGGGATTGGCGCTGATCGTCCTGCTGACCGTGTTCCTGTTATTGGACAGAGAATCGATACGGCGGCGGCTGACAATGGTGCTGGGCGGTGATCCGGCGGTCTCCAGGAAAATCATCGATGATATCAACCTGCAGATTCGCGGGTTCATGCTGGTCAAATTCGTCACGACCGTAGGGTTGGCTATTGTGTTCACGGTCGGTTTGTTGATGCTGGATGTCAGCTATGCGTATGTGTGGGGCCCCCTGGCCGCCGTGATGAATCTGATCCCCTATGTCGGCATAGTAATCGGGATGGTGCCGCCGGCGATTATGGCGGCGATTCAAACCGGCGGCATCACCAGTCCATTATTGGTGATATTTTTCATGGAAGCTGTTGAGCTGCTGGAAAGCAATGTGATCACGCCCAAGCTGGTCAGCGACAAAGTCAATTTGAATTTGCTCGCGGTTTTACTTTCCACGGTGTATTGGGGGTGGTTATGGGGGATGGTGGGTATCTTGCTGGCCGTGCCGATCACCGCGGCAATCAAAGTGGTGTGCGCCCACATTGAACCACTGAAGCCGATAGCGGTGCTCCTCGGCGGTGACGCCGACCTGACTGCGGCAAAGGCGGGATGATGGAAATTCAGGTCTCCCCCGATCAGATTTGGCATTACCCCCTCGGGACACCCATCGCCGCATGCTCTTCGCGCCTCGCGCGCGGCGAAGCCCCGGCTGCAGACACCCCGGCCCGCGACGGCACCTATGACGGCATGTATGTCGAATTATTCAACACCCGCTGGCTGGCCTCGATTACCGTTCAGAATGGCCTCATCCACCGCCAGAACTTACTAGTCACCACGACTGACCGGCGGGATTTCAAGAAAATATACGCCGAAGTGAAAAAGGAATTCGGCGCCGGTGTGCGCAAAGGGTTGTTCAAACCGACGGCGTATATCTGGGATTACAAAACCGCGCAGTTGATTCTGGCCCTAAAAGACGCCGGGCCGTTGACCGGGATTTATTTGATTCTGACGGGGAAGGGGTGACACTTGAAAGCTGGTGTAAGGGGACGTACATTTGGGGCGAAATAAGATATTCCAGTAGCCCTCCAAAGCGACCGGCCGGCTTCTCTATTCGGTGTCTGATCAACGGCAATTGACAAATCTTATATCGCTAATGGAAGCAGGAAATACACATTAAAGCACAAGCCTTGATGGCGCAAACCTATCGTTCTTGTACGACACAAATTTTCGTGCTAAGCGTTATTGCTTTCTTCTTCCGTAGCCGGGAGACTTTCCCAGAACCTCACAAAGTTATCTTTGATCGGCCGATCCGGATTTTTGGCATCGTGGATGGCGTCGTGAATCGCCTCTCTTATTTCTTCTTCTGTGAGGGTCACCCCCCTGAAGATCAATTCCGTAGTTATGGAGCTTGCCGCCCAGCCAATCTCTTCATCCTCAATCTCTTTAAGAACTCCGCTATCGATTTCATCTCGATCTATGCTATACTGCCTTATGTATCTAATAAAAGTGTTTAACTCATGACTTTCGAATAAATATATTCTCGATTGACCAATATCTTGTTTAATTGCGTTTCCATTGCTTATTATCGCCTTGATTGCCTTTTTTACGCAATCATAGGCAATCCCGCCAATTATCCCCGAAAGAGCTGCTGCCGCACAGAAGCACAGCAACGTCGAAGGGTCAACTAAGGCATATCTCTCGGTGATTAGGCTATTATTTGCGATTTGTTTTTCATATACCTTCCGATAATCATATCCATAGTACACCGCACACATTGCATGCTTCATAATTTTCCGATACATTTCGGCTTTTATTTCATAGCCACATGATAAACATGCAATTGGATTCTTTTGCTCATTGGGGAAAATATTGCCACAGGAAAAACAAACCATGTGAGAAAGTCCATTGGGATTCATTTTAGCCATATTATTATTCTCCTTCGCACGGGTGCCCCACCCGCCGCGGCGGGCACGGGTGCCCCACCCGGGCTCCGGTGCCCCACGGCTTGCCGTGGGGGTTGAGATTCAATACTCAAATGTATCAATCCTGATCGGCACATCCCGTTTTCCAATATACCAATTGTAACTTGACCATTGCCACTGCCCTGGCTCACTTACCAATTTACGCACTACCGGGTTGTCATGGCAATACTCGATTTTCTCCCGCACCGTCTCCGGTGTTCGACAATTATGATCATAACACCGCCTTTGCCAAAACGAAACGGATGTTTTCTCGCCGGTTCCGTGCAACAGCCGATCGATAAGGAACAATCGCTCCAGACGGACGCGCGCGAGTATACGTCGCGCCGCCCGTGATTTCAATTCGCCGATGACCCGCCCCAGTTGCAGGTCATTCGGCGGCCACAAGACGAGGTGAATATGGTTCGGCATTATTACATAACCGTATAGCAGGAGACCGCGGGCGTTGCGGATTTCGTCCACTACAGCCAGAAAATCCTCGATAACACCGGCATTTCTGAGGAGGTGATACCGATGGAAACAAGAGAAGGTTACAAAACGGGCGGTGTTGAGTCCGTCGATGTGGCGCAGCTTTGTCATAATATTCCAAAAGTCTCATCCCACGGCAAGCCGTGGGGCACCAAGGCGCAACCGGCATTCGTCGCCTAAATCTCAGCAGCAATAACCACGGCACTCGCCGCCCAGCAACAAACCACAAGGGCTGCAGAGACAGTGTAATAAAACAAGGGCTTCCTCGTTCTCAAAGCGGGAACAGCATTCCGGAAGCGCGTCCCCACCAAACATCCGAGGGGGAAAAGAATTGCCGAGAAAAACGCCCACACCAGACCTGAAGAGGTAACAAATGCCACAAAACCACCGGCGCGATTGAAGGACAAGAGGTGCTGACATGGCGCGACCCGCATGCCGACAACGTGGAAAGCCGCCGCCGCCACTAGTGCCGCCGCTGCGCCGACCGCAATTTTGGCCGGGTATCCCTTGTCAAGTCTGCGTCCAGCCAGGGCTGCGACTCCGGCCAGGGCGAGTCCGTCCAACATTACCGCCACGCAGGAGTTTGCCTCGCACATGACCGAGACATGGAGGATAGGTACGACAAGTTGCTTGCACAACACCGCCACCAGCGCCATCCCCGCCGGCAATAAGGGTTTTCGGAAAGCGCCTAGCGCGACGCCCATCAGCCCCATCCCCACTCCGGTCAGGATGCCGGCCCGGTAGGGAATTCCGGCCGCCATAATGGCGCTGCTTAGAACAACCTCCGAAAAACCCCAAAGCGAACCAAGGACAAGAATGGCGATCAGTAGATCAACCCGCGGTGCTTTCATAAGCTCGTCGGTATTCATTTTCATTTTCACCTTCTCGTGGTCGGCCCGCCATGAGAGGCGCGGCCAGGCAACTCCTGTAATGCCCCATTCTCCCACACCCGGTTCATCTTCGCGAAGGGCGTCGATGAAACCCATGAATACGGTATAACACCCACTTACTTCAAGTCAAGCGCGAAATGCTATGGGCGGCCGCCGCGCGGCTCTGCATCTTCTCCACCCCTGGATTCCCCGCCGCGGCGGGATCGTCACAATCCGCTATGCACCAGGAGGTGCACCAGCCACAGGATAAAACAAAAAGCCCCCTTTTCATGGGGGGCTTTGTTATTCACAAAGAGCCGCGCTTTGTCGGGTTTCTCGTTCGTCCCGCTTGTAAGCGGGACTTCGCTCGGAACCCGACCTACGGCGTCATCCTACTTCAACGTCAGCGGGTCGCGCAGCGGGATAATTTTTACTTCGCCGAAATCGGTGTACTTATCGGGATGTTTATCATCACCGGCAATCGCCGCGTCAGGATCACCGACCACCAGGAAAATCAGCTTGTCCGGGTGCAGGTATTTTTGCGCCGCTGCCTGCACCGCTTCGGGCGTGACGGCCTGGTAGTTCTTTACGTAATTCTGCCAGTACCCTGCCGGCCGTTTGGTAAAATCATCCTGGGCGAAAGTGTTGACCATGTTGTTCCTGGTACTGAACGGATTGACCAGGTTGCTGATAAAACTCGCCTTGGCGTTTTCGACCAATTCGCTTTCGACCAGTTCGTCACGGATGCGGTTGATCTCCTCCATAATCAGCCGCGTGCCGTACGCCGCGGTGGCATGTTTTGTCTGGAAGAAAGCAAAAAACGTACCTTCATACTCCACCGGCCGGTTGAACTGGCTGCCCTGGCCATAGGACAACCCCTCATCCGAACGCACGCGCCGGACGATACGGGAAGTAAACCCGCCACCCCCAAGGATGTCGTTCATGACATCGATCGCAAACTCGTCGGGATTATCCCTCGTCGTGCCGAGATGCCCGAGCCGGATGCGCGATTGATTGACGTCCTCTTTTTTGATCATATAGACACCGGGCTGCGGCTCCGGCACATCCGTGACGATCTCGGGCAATTGGAGGTCGCGGTCCGGCCAGTCGGCGAGCATGGCGTCGAGCTTGGCGATAATTTCCTGCGTATCGAAATCACCGGAAAGCGCGAAGGTGAAGTTCTTCGGGAAGAAATACTGCTGTTGAAAGGCCAGCATATCTTCCCGGGTGATCGAATTGATTGATGATTCGGTGGTGCGGTACGGTTTTGTCGCCGGATGGTCGCCGTACAGCAGGTACATCCATTCGCGCTGTTCGATGGAATTGGTGGAGGCGTTGCGCTGTTTCATGTTGGAGATGACATCTTCCCGGTAGCGCTCCGTCGCCTCATTTTCGAAAGCCGGGGTCTTGATCACGCCTTTGAACAACTCCAGTGCGCGGTCGATGTCTTTGGCCAGGCAAAACAGACTGGCCGACCCGCTGGTCGTGCCGATGTTGACGGAGATGCTGCCCGCCAAAAATCCGAGTTCTTCATCGAGTTCTTTGATCGTCATCCCCGCAATGCCGCCGTTGCGCATCATGTACGCCGTCATATCGGCCAGCCCGGCCTTGTCCAGCGATTCATAGATCGAACCCGTGCGCACCAGGACAGTCATGTCGAACGTCGGGACCTCATGGTTCTCGGCGATATAGGCAGTCGCTCCGCATTTAAGCTGATGGCGAAACTCTTCGGCCGCGGGCGGCGTGAAATCGAGGTCTTTGTATTTCAGTTTTTCCGGATGATCGACGATTTTGTCGGCGAACGCCGGACAGCACAGCAACGCCACGGCGGCCACAACGAATGCAAGCATCGCCGGCAGCCGAACGCACGAATGAGACACATCTTTGTTCATGGTCATCTTCCTCCCGACGATTATTTACCTTCTTCAGCCGCTTTCAATGTCGCCAGATGGTCTTTGGCGATCTGCAGCAGTTGTTCCATCTGCGCTTTCTGGTCCGGGTCCTCCACCTGATCGAGCTGCATGGAGAACATGCCGATCATCTGTTCCAGTTTCGCCGCATCGTTCATCCCTTTGATCATCTGCACGGCCTGGGCCATCTGAGGATCCATTGCCGGTTCCTCGCCGGGGGCGCAGACTTTTTTGGTCTCGATCAGCAGCACGTTGCGTTCTTTGGGGGCGAAATACTTGTTGGCCACGCGCATGACATCTTCAGCCGTGATTTTCTGGACCATGGCCGGGCCGTTATTGGCCTCGGTCCAATCACCGTACGCCGCGTTCGAACCGAGATAAAACAGGATGCCGATGCCCGACATAATATCCATGAAGCGGATATTGTCGACCATGTACTGGTTTTTGACTTTCTGCAGTTCTTTCTCACTGACAGGATTTTTCTGCAGATCGTCGAGCACCTCGTACATCGCGGCTTCCAGCTGTGCCGGCCGGGTCTCACATTTGCCTTCCGCCGAGAGGGAAAAATACCCGGCATACTTGTTGGAATTCTGTCCGGCATTCACACGCAAACCGCTGCCGCCAAACATGCCGCCACCGCTGCTGGTCCCCAGCGCAATGTTCTTTTCGTCGACAAGTTTTTTGTACAACCGCCCGGTCTTACCGTTCATCAACCCGGCTAAGACTTCCAGCGCATAACTGTCCGGGTGTTTCCAGGCGACAGTATGGCACCAGATTTCGGCCTGCGGGTTGGTTTCGGCCTCGGCCAGCATCCGCTTTTCGCCATGTTGCGGGGCCTCCAGCGTGATAACATCCGGCGGTTCGGTCGTGCCACGGGGGATCCGCTCGAAGTACTTCTCCACGAGCTTGATCATCTCGTCGGGATCAAGATCACCCACCAGCGCCATCGTCAGGTTGTTTGGGGCGTAGTAGGTGTCATAATAACTGTCGGCCTGTTCACGGGTGATATTTTCCACGTCGGAAGCCCAACCGATCACATCCCAGTGGTAGGAACAGGATTTCCAGAACATGGCCCGGAAATCTTCCTCGATCAAACCGGTCGGGGTCGATTCCACCCCCAGCCGCCGTTCCTCACGGACCACATTGCGCTCTGAATAAAACTCGCGGAAGACGGGATTCATGAACCGGTCCGATTCCAGCCACATGTACAATTCGATTTTATTTTTCGGCAGGCGGACGAAATACCCGGTCATGTCGTCGGAAGTGAACGCATTGAGGAAAAACCCGCCGTTCTTGGAATATAACTCGTCGAGCTGGTCTTTGATGATCAGCTCGCGCTGTTCGAGGATCAGACTGTCAAACACCGCATCCAGCTCTTTGTAACGCGGGGTTTTGGCCTCGGGGGCCATGAGGTCCTCGATCTGCCCCCGCCGCAATTGCTCGCGCATGATGGCCTCTTCCTTGCGCATCAGCGCTTTGAGCGAATCGAGTTTGGCCATGACAATGCGGTCGCGTTTGATGTCCTTGGTGCCGATGATCTCCGTCCCTTTGAACATCATGTGTTCGAACAAATGGGAGATCCCGGTGATACCGGTAATCTCATTGGCCGAGCCCACCCGGGCGAAAATCGCCGCCATAACCGTGGGGGCCTCGTGCCGTTCGACCATCAACACCTGCATCCCGTTTTTCAGGGTATATTCTTTGGCGTCGATGTTTTGCGCGGTCGCCGGGTATGCTGCGGCAAAAATCACCAGTGCACACACGGTAACCGCCCAGACGGTGCGTCGTTGCATCAGCCACTCCTTATAGGGTTGCGTTACACTAGAATATCTTTGCAGTATCATTCATCCTCCCCCAAAACCGACTACAGATACTAACGTTTCAGGATACGAAAATCAAGTTGGCGAGTTTTTTTGAAGTCACAATTTTTGACAACGAGTTGCGCGCCACACTTAAGAAATTGCTTTAGTATTATAATGATTATTGCATATGCCACAATGTCATATAAGACTGTCAACCCATCTCAATTCATCCACAAATTCCGGTCCAGACTCCGGTATTGGATGGCCTCGGCAATATGCTGGGGGGCAATGTCGGCGTGTCCCTCGAGGTCGGCGATGGTGCGCGCGACTTTCAGGATGCGGTCATAGGCGCGGGCGGATAAGCCCAGCTTGGTAATCGCCCGGCGGAGCAAATCGGTTGATTCCTGGTCGATCACACAATACCGACGGATATCGCGGGAACGCATATGGGCGTTGCAAAACATGTTTTTCGCGCCTTTCAATCTCTGCAGTTGGCGGGTCCGGGCGGCATTGACCCGGCCGCGGACGATCGCCGAGGGTTCGCCCTGATGTTCGGATGTCAATTCCTTGAACTTCACCGCCGGGACTTCGATGTGGATATCGATGCGGTCCAACAGCGGGCCGGAAATCCGGTTCATATACCGCTGGATCAGTTGTGGCGTGCATTTGCACCGATGGTCCGCCGAACCGAAAAAGCCGCAGGGACAGGGATTCATCGCCCCGGCGAGCATAAACCGCGCGGGATAGGTTAGCGAAGTCAGCGCGCGGGAAATGGTGACCACCCCGTCTTCCATCGGCTGGCGGAGGACTTCGAGAACATCCTTGCGGAACTCCGGCATCTCATCGAGGAACAACACCCCATTATGGGCCAGCGAGACCTCTCCGGGTCGGGGGATTCGTCCGCCGCCGATTAATCCCGCATCGGAAATGGTGTGGTGCGGTGGACGGAACAACCGGGTGGCGATCAGCGCGGTATGCGGCGGCAGGACTCCGGCGACGGAATGAATTTTGGTCGTTTCCAGCGCTTCGTCCAGGGTAAGGTTGGGCATAATGGTCGGCAGGCGCCGGGCCAGCATGGTCTTCCCGGAGCCGGGCGGCCCGATCAGCAGGATATTATGCCCGCCGGCGGCGGCGACCTCCAGCGCGCGTTTGGCATGCTGCTGGCCTTTAACATCGGTAAAATCGACATCGTATTCGCGGGCTTTATTGAAAATCTCGTCGATATCGATTTCGAAAGGTTTGATGGTATTGCCTTTTTCGAGGAATTCCACCGCCTCACGCAGGGACTTTGCCGGATAGACATTCAGCCCCTGCGCCATTGCCGCCTCCTGCGCGTTCTCCGGCGGGACGATGACGCCTTTTTTGCCTTCCTTGAGCGCGCACAAAGCCATCGGCAGGACACCGTTGACTCTTTTCAACGACCCGTCCAGCGAAAGCTCGCCCAACAAAATGTAATCGGAAAAATCCTCCCGCAAAATTTGGCCGGTGGCGGCAAGAATGCCCAGGGCAATCGGCAGGTCGAAACCGGACCCCTCTTTGCGCACATCCGCGGGAGCGAGGTTGATGGTCACCTTTTTATTGGGGAAAAGAAAATCGGAATTTTTTATTGCCGATTGGACGCGTTCTTTGGATTCCTTGACCGCGCCGTCGGGCAAGCCGACCGTGGCGAACGAGGGTAACATCGGCGTGATATCGGCCTCGACCTCAACGACATAGGCGTCGATACCCAAAACTGCTGTAGAGAGGACTTTAGCCAGCATGGCGATGTCTCACTTGAATCTGCCCGCGCGAAAACAAATCGACCACCGCGCGCAAGCCAAGAAAACGAATATCCTACGGGAAGGCAATCATTTAGTTTAGAAAACTCAATGCCCGTTGGCTTTAAATGATTGACAAAACGCCGATGTTGATCCTTACTTCTCAGTGTGGCGGGTAGGAAAGATATACGCCACGCTCAAGATTGGAGAAATGAATCTGCACCCACCGCGAGCGATTAGGGCACCAGCTTGAGCAAATTCATTGGCGGATATGCGGATGACGGAATCCGGGAATAAACCAAGCACCAAAGGCCGGGCACGGTAGTCTCCAGCGTCGGTTAGCGGATCGAGCACACGATTTATTTGATCCGCGGCTGGCGAGTAATACTTGATTCCGATCTGGCCGTCTTGTACGATGTGGCAACGAAACGACTTAACGAGCAGGTCCGGCGGAACCTATAACGGTTTCCCCCTGACTTCGTTTTCCAGTTGACGGCGGCGGCAGCGGAGTCTTTAAGGTCGCAAATTGCGACCTCAAAACAAGGCCGGGGAGGCAGGCGCCATCTGCCCTATGCCTTCACCGAACATGGCGCCGTGATGCTGGCCAGCGTGCTCAACTCTCCGCGTGCTGTGGCGACCAGTATTTTCGTGGTGCGGGCATTCGTCCGCCTGCGTGAATTGGTTGCCGACCACAAGGAGCTTGCGGCGAAGATCGCCCAACTGGAACGCAAGGTCAGCGTACATGACGAATCAATTCGGTCACTTGTCGCAACTATCCGCCAACTCATTACGCCGCCGCCGGCCAAAAAACGCCGGATCGGTTTTAAACCTGAGTAGCGGGAAAATTCCAGGCTGGCAAAGAAATCATGAAACCTGAATCCATCGATAACAATAGCGGCCACATCAGGCGTGCGACATTGCGGCTACACAAGGCTCGGCCATTTTTCTGCCCCGCTGCGACTGACAAAACGCGCCCGTGGGCGCGGCGCCAATACGAAAAAAAACCCGCCCGAAGGGCGGGCCACCGGTCCAATTATCAAATGCTGGGAGACGGGTCAATAACAGGAGTTAAATATGTCCAATAGCATCTATTTGCCCCTTAATGAATGTCATAGCGTATTCGCCGCAAGATGCGCTGACCGGATTCATGTACTGCTCAAAAAAAAGGATCGCACTCCGGAAGAATATGATGAAATGATAAATGCGGCATTTGCCGCTCTTCACCATTGTACAATGAAGGGTGATCAATCGAGCATTGCGGGGGCGCTGTGGTTAATATCGAGATCCTATTCCTCACTTGAGAAAGGGGCGTTGGCTTCTGAATAAGGGGTGTAAGTATTTTTGTGTAAGTGGCCATGAAGTATATTGGATTGAAGGAGGGACTTCATGGTCGACAAGCGGGACGAAACGGACAAGTTGATTGA
>JAGVQM010000029.1 GCA_020051695.1 Candidatus Zixiibacteriota bacterium
GCAGGTCACGAAGTTGACACTGTGAAATGGGGCGCGGCCGTCCCGCAAATACAAATCGGAACTGCCGGCCAGCCGCGAGGCCAGCGCGCCGACCTGGGCGCGTTCGGCGTTCCAGAAGCGGCGGACATCATCGCGGAACCGGCCGTTCCACTCCGCCCAGCGGCCGCCGGGAAACGAGCCGACTTGATACGCCCCGGCGGCATCCCAAGCCTCGGCAATGATCTTGGTCCCCCGCAAAATCGGGTCTTCCGCGATCCGTTCGACCAGCGGCGGGTTGGGGATTAGGTTGCCGTCCCGATCGCGGCCCAGGATTGAGGCTAGATCGAAACGAAAGCCGTCCACATGCATGTTCAATACCCAGTAATGCAGGCAGTCCACGATGAAATCGCGCACCACCGGATGGTTGCAATTCAGGGTGTTGCCGCAGCCGGAATAATTACGATAAAACCGCTTGTCGTGCTCGAGCATGTAATAGATGACGTTGTCGATACCCCGAAAGGAAATCGTCGGGCCGTCTTCGTTGCCTTCGGCCGTGTGATTAAACACGATATCGAGGATGACCTCGATGCCTGCGCGGTGCAACTCCCGCACCATTGCCTTGAATTCCACCACCTGCTGCCCAGCGTCACCGGAGGCCGAATAGCGGCTGTTCGGCGCAAAAAAAGCAACCGTCGCATACCCCCAATAGTTGCGCAGCGGTTCGTGGGTTCGGGGGTTGGAGCGGTAGAGGTCCCATTCGTGGAATTCCTGAACGGGCAAAAATTCCACGGCAGTAATGCCCAGTTGCTGCAAGTACGGAATCATCTCGATGACTCCGCGAAATGTCCCGGGGGCCGCCGTTCCGGCCGAGGGGTGGCAGGTCAGGCCGCGGACATGTGTTTCGTAGATCACACTCCGGCTGAGCGGGATCTGCAGCGGCCGGTCACCCTGCCAGTCGAACGTGTCGTCGACCACGATACAGCGCGGGATCGGCCGCACAAATGAACTGCTGTCCCCCGTATGATAAGCGGGAACGGCGCGAGTGAGCGCTTTGGCATACGGATCAAGCAGACAGGTCGTACCGTCAAAACGGTGCCCGTCCTCCGGCCGATAGGGGCCATCCACGCGATAGAGATACGCCTGGCCCGGCTTCACTCCCGGGACAGTAAAGTGCCAGATATCTCCGATCCTATTGGCCAGCGGATCAAAAGGAATCTCACGACTGGGCAAACGATCGTCGGGTTGGTCAAACAGCAGCAGGGTCACGGCAGTCGCATGCCGGCTGAACAGGGCAAACCGCACACCCGCAGGACACTGGTTCGCCCCCAGCGCCGTGGTCAGGGGATAATCGGTACAGACCGGCACTCCACCGCCCTGCCCGGGAACAGCAGGTGCTCCGGGATTGCCGTATACTCCGCTACGCTCGCCCATGATCGTCGATGTTTTACGCACGCCCATGATAGGCATATTGCGGTGCCGACTTCACCGGCGGATCGTCATGGTCGCCGTTGGCCCAGCAGATCAAACCCGGCTCAAAGGGTGTGACCAGTTCGGGATGGAACGGCAATACCCGCGCGGAATAGCCAAACCGGCCGCTTTGCCGGCAGATCGTCGTGGCCGCAAACTCCCAGACGCCATTGAGGGGCTGCCCCACGGCCGACATGGGAATCGGCATCGCCTCGATGATCTGTTGTTCGCTATCCATCCGCCCCAGATATGCCTGCACCAAAACATCGTCCGGGACCAGCGCACCCAGTTGCACATGAATTTTGATGGAAATGGGCGTGCCCACCGAGATCGGGCCCTGGCTGTCGGAGGCCATATCGACGATGCGGATATAAGCCCACTGGCTGCGAACCTTGTCGATCCACTGTTGATAGCTCTTGATCGCCGCGGTGCCGCTCTCCGAAAACCGCCGATACCGTTCGTATGCCGGCAGATAATATTTCTCGGTGTATTCCTTGACCATGCGGTTGGTATTGAATACCGGACACAAATCACGCATGGAATTTTTCATCTTGGTGATCCAGCCGCGCGGCAGCCCGTCCCGCCCCCGGTCGTAATATAGTGGGGCAATCTCTTTTTCCAAAAGATCGTAAATGGCGCTGGCCTCGATGTCATCCTGATGCTGGAGGTCGTCGTACTCCTCCCCATTGCCGATGGCCCAGCCACGGTTTGGCGCGTACCCCTCCACCCACCAGCCGTCAAGGACCGAAAGGTTCAGCCCCCCGTTAAACAGGACTTTCATTCCGCTGGTCCCGCTGGCCTCCAGGGGGCGGCGAGGGTTGTTCAACCAGACATCCACGCCCTGCACCAGGTAGCGAGCGATGGTGATATCGTAGTTTTCCAGAAAAACGATCCGCCGCCGCAGGTCCTCGGCCCGCGCGAAATGGACAATGTGTTTGATCAGCTCCTTGCCGGCGTTGTCCGCCGGGTGGGCTTTCCCGGCAAAAATAAGCTGCACGGGGCGAGTCGAGCTGGTCAGTATCCTGCGCAGTCGTTCCGGGTCGCGGAAAATCAGCGCCGCCCGTTTGTAGGTCGCAAAACGCCGGGCAAAGCCGATGGTCAACGCCTCGGGGTCCAGGGCTTCTGATGCTGCCTGAATTTCAAGGTCGCGTGCCCCGCGCCGCCGCAGCTGGTAGGCCAGCCGGCGCCGGGTGAAAGCCACCAGCCGTTCGCGGCGGCGTTCATGGGTCCGCCAGAGCTCTTCATCGGGGATCGAATCGATTCCCTCCCAGATGGACTGGTCGGCGGGTTTCGAGGACCAGTCCGGACCGAGATAGCGGTCGAACAACTGCCCCATTTCCGCAGGAATCCAGCTCCGTGTATTGACCCCATTGGTGATACTTTCGATGGGGACTTCATCTACCGGAACACCGGGCCAGCGGTTTTTCCACATCCGCCGCGAGATCGCACCGTGCAATTGCGAAACCCCGTTGACGTACGGCGCAAGGTGCAAGGCGAGGTATGCCATGTTAAACGGCTCGGATTCATCGCCGGCGTTACGCCGGCCCATCGCCAGAAATTCCGACCAGCCGATCCGCAGTTCGGGGTAATAATCGCCGAAATACTTGCCCATCAAGATCGGGGGGAATTCATCGATGCCCGCCGGAACCGGCGTATGGGTCGTGAATACCGTGCTTTTCCCGGAGATGGCCAGGGCCTCACCGAAAGACAGGTTGCTTTCGGCCATGATCATGCGGATGCGTTCCAGTCCCAAAAAGGCGCTGTGACCTTCGTTCATATGGCAGACCGCGGGAACAATCCCTGCGGCCCGCAACGCCCGGATGCCGCCGATACCGAGAATGATTTCCTGCCTGAGCCGATTTTCGTTGTCGCCGCCGTATAATTCGGCAGTGATGCGTCGATCATCCGGCGTGTTTTCGTCGATATTGGTATCAAGCAGCAACAACGGCACGCGACCGACCTGCACGCGCCAGACCCGGGCGTAGACTTTGCGGCCGGGAAAGGCAACCGAAATTTTCAACAGCCGACCATCAGTCGATTCTTCCGGCCATATGGGCAGGTTATAGAAATCATTCTCCGGATAGAACTCCTGCTGCCAACCGTCGGCATTGAGATATTGCTGGAAATACCCCTTTTGATACATCAATCCCACGCCGACCAGCGGCACGCCCAGGTCACTCGCCGATTTCAAATGGTCGCCGGCGAGGATGCCCAATCCCCCGGAATAGACTTTCAGGCATTCAGTCAGTCCGAATTCGGCGGAAAAATACGCGATGACCGGCGTATTCGCAGCAAAATGCGTCTTGGAAAACCAGGTGGCAGCCTTTTCGTACGACTGAAACGCATGATGTACCCGTTCCAGATGCGCCAGGTAGGCGTCATCATTTGCTGCGCGGTCCAGTTTTTCCTGCGCGATGGTCCCCAGGAGCAATACGGGATTATGGTACGTCTTTTCCCACAGCTCCCGGTCCAGGCGACGGAATAATTCGACCGCCTCCAATTGCCAGCTCCACAAAATATTGTAGGCAATCTCCCGTAACGGTTCCAGTCGATCGGGCAATGCCGGGCGAATCTCCAGCGTCCTGATTGCTTTCATTGAATGATATCCTCTGCCATTAGACGATTCCGCATCCGCTGAGGAGGTCGAGTTCCGCTTGCAAGCGGTGTTCCACTCGACCTCCCCTCATGATTTTGCCGGCACATTTCCGGTTGGCTTTTTATGCTTCAGGCCCGGCCTGGCGCACTTCAGCGGAGGCCTCATCCTCAAATTGCCTGAAATTCTCCTTGAATTTGCGCGCCAGATCCGCCGCCTGACGATCGTACGCTGCCTTATCTTTCCAGCTGTTCCGTGGATCAAGTACCTCCGGCGGGACATCCGGACAACTTTCCGGCATACTGATCTTGAACACCGGATGCGGTTTGAAACTCACGTTTTTCAATTTTCCATCCAGCGCCGCTTTAACCATGGCCCTGGTATAGCTGATTTTCATCCGCTGGCCGACGCCATACGGACCACCCGACCAACCGGTGTTGATCAGCCAGCAATCGACATTCCCGGCCCTCACTTTTTCGTTAAGCAATGTGGCATATTTGAACGGATGCAGGGCCATAAACGGTGCCCCGAAACAAGCTGAGAAAGCGGCTTGCGGTTCGGCGCCGAGACCTTTCTCCGTCCCGGCCAGCTTGGCCGTATACCCGGAGATAAAATGGTACATGGCTTGTTCCGGAGTCAACCTGGCAATCGGGGGCAACACGCCAAACGCGTCGGCGGTGAGCATAATGACGTTCTGTGGAGTACCCGCCCGCCCCGTGCGAATTGCGCCGGGAATGTGGGTGATCGGATATGCCGCACGAGTGTTTTCGGTCAGCGAGGCATCGTCCAGATCCAGCCGCCGGGTCAGCGGCTCATAAGCTACATTTTCCAGGATGGTGCCGAAGCGCCGGGTGCACGCGTAAATCTCCGGTTCGGATTCCCGGGAAAGCCGGATGACTTTGGCATAGCAGCCGCCTTCAAAGTTGAATACACCCTGGTCGCTCCAGCCATGCTCATCGTCGCCGATCAAACGCCGGTCGGGATCGGCCGAAAGCGTGGTCTTCCCGGTCCCGGACAAACCAAAAAACAGTGCGACATCATCGTCGGGCCCGACGTTTGCCGAGCAGTGCATGGACAACACCTTTTCCTGCGGCAGCAAATAATTCAAGACAGTAAATATCGATTTTTTAATCTCCCCGGCATAGCTGGTACCGCCGATCACGACCAGTTTCCTCGCCAGGTTGATAATGATGAATGTCTCCGAGTTGGTGCCGTCGACTTCCGGAAAGGCATGGAAATTAGGCACGTGCAAAATGGTGAAATCGGGCCGGAACCGCTCCAAGTCCTCCCGGGTCGTGCGCGCAAACATCGTTCGGGCAAAAAGACTATGCCATGCCGTCTCGGTGATTACCCGCACGGCAATGCGATAGCGCGGATCGGCGCCGCCGAAGACGTCCTGGACGAATAAATCCCGCCCCTGCAGGTACGCGCAAATCCGGCGGTAGATGGCCTCGAAACGCTGCGGTTCAAACGGCGGATTACTCTTGCCCCACCACACCTTGTCTGAGGATTCCTCATCGCGCACAATGAACTTGTCGCCAGCGGCCCGCCCGGTATGCGACCCGGTGCGGACAACCAACGGGCCCAGATGGGCTATTTCCCCTTCACGACGGCGGACAACTTGTTCGTACAATGCCGGAGTGGTGAGATTCCAGTACACCCGTCCCACATTGCGCAAATTGAGCGGGTCGGCCGCGTGATCATGCGGGTTAACCTGTGCAGTCATCTGCCGTTCTCCTCCGGCCATTGAGCCGGCAACTTGATTACTGATCGCGGTGGTGGTTGCCATTGACCTCTCTCTTTCGACCAACGGTACGCGGCAAATTGCTGCCGTGTTCCAGGTTAACGATCCCTACGGGTAATTGTTGGCCGATACCGGAAGATTGCTGTTCTTGCGTTGGGAACCAACGACAAAATCACACGCCCCATTCTTTCAACAGCCCTGTCTCGGCCTGATATATCTAATTTTCGGCTGATTTGGCTGTTTCTGCACCGGTGGGGTACTGGGTGTACTCATCCAAAACGAGGTCTATCTTACACTTGAATTTCGCCGGCCGGCACTGTTCCTTACTTTTTGGGAGTAAAAGTATGGGACGAATCACAAAATTGGAAAGGCAGAAGGGCGCAGTCGCCCGCATTTCCGTGTTTGTCGACGATCTGTTCCTGGCCGGATTATCGGCCAAGGCCATCCGCGACTTAGACTTGACTTTAGGAATGGAGATTTTCTCCGAATTTCGGTCTCGGATTATCCAGGAGGCCGCCCGCGAGTCTGCGCTATTGTCGCTGGCCCGGCGCGAGCACTGTCGGGCCGAGTTGGCCGCCAAACTCAGGCAAAAACGGTTCCCCGATGCCACGGTTAAAACCGTGTTGGATCGGCTGGAGGCGCTGGGCCAGTTGGATGATCGGCGGTTTGCCCGGGCCTGGGTTGAACGGCGCAAGGCCTACCATCCACGCGGCCGCCAAATGCTGGTTTTGGAATTGAAGCAGAAGGGTGTCTCTCAGGACGTCATAAACGACGTCCTGGACGAGATGCTGGGCCCCACCGACGAGGAAAAACTCCTCATCGAGCTGATCCGCAAACGAGTCCAGTCGTCCGATCGGTCCGACCCGGACCGGTTCAAAAACCGATTACTGGGTTTCCTGGCGCGGCGTGGCTTCACCTATGATGATATCCGTCGAATATTGAACATGTATTATCCCGAAATCTGACAAACTGCGCCCCCGGGAAACCGCAAGGCCGCTCCCGGCGGTGAAACTGGCTTGCCCAACTGATGATATACATGTTACATTGCAACATTGAGGCCTGCGCCGCCGATCGGCGTGTGGCCGCCTGACATAGGACTTAAGACAATGAAATCTGCGGAAATCAGGCGCTCCTTTTTGGATTTTTTTGTCGCCCACGGACATACCGAGGTGGCCTCATCATCGATTTTGATCAAGGACGATCCCACCCTGTTGTTCACCAATGCCGGGATGAACCAGTTTAAATCGGTATTCCTTGGTTCGGAAAAACGGCCATATTCGCGCGCTACCACATCCCAAAAGTGCTTCCGGGTTTCCGGCAAACATAACGACCTGGAAAATGTCGGGCAGACCTCGCGCCACCATACTTTCTTCGAGATGCTGGGCAATTTCTCTTTCGGCAATTATTTCAAAGCCGACGCCATTGCCTATGGCTGGGAGTGGGTGACCAAAACGCTCGGGTTGCCGAAAGACCGGCTGTATACCACGGTGTATACCGACGACGACGAGGCCTTTGCGCTGTGGGAAAAAATAGACCCGGCCTTGAAAGGCCGCGTGCTGCGTTTTGGGCAAAAAGAAAACTACTGGAGTATGGGCGATGTCGGCCCCTGCGGTCCCTGCACGGAAATCCATTATGACCGCGGGGCGCAGTACAGTTGCGGCCGGCCGGAGTGTTCGGTCAACTGCGAATGTGACCGCTATCTTGAATTATGGAACCTCGTGTTCATGCAGTTCAGCCGGGCGGCGGACGGCACCATCTCACCCCTGCCCAAACCGTCGGTCGATACCGGCGGCGGACTAGAGCGCTTTGCCGCCGTACTGCAGGATACGCCGTCAAACTACGAAACCGACTTATTTATGCCGCTGATCAATCAGGTCGAAAAACTCTCCGGCATAACTTATACACCCGGCGCCGGGGGGATGTCGCACCGGGTGGCGGCCGACCATATTCGCGCGCTGGGCTTTGCCATTGCTGACGGCGGTCTGCCCTCCAATGACGGCGCGGGGTATGTGTTACGGCGTATTCTCCGGCGCGCGGCACGGCACGGCAAAGTATTGGGGTTGGAAAAACCATATTTGTATCAATTGGTCCCGCCGCTGGTCAAGTTGATGGGTCCGGTCTATCCGGATTTGTCCGCGCGACAGGAACATATCACGACGGTCATCAAATCCGAGGAAGAACGTTTCGCCGAAACGCTTGATGCCGGGCTAGCGCAATTCGAACGGATTCGCGAGCAGTTAAAAAAATCGAATACCAATGTCATTTCGGGGAAAGACGTGTTCAAATTGTTCGACACCTACGGCTTTCCCCTGGATTTGACCGAGGTCATGGCCCGGGAAGAGGGATTAACCGTCGATTTAGCGGGTTACCAGGCGGCCCTGGACGAACAACGGACCCGCTCGCGCCAGGCCAGCACATTCGCCGTCGATCTTACTGTCCCTCAGGAATGCCGGGAGGCCGGCCCGACAGAATTTGTCTATGACTCATTCGAGATTACGGCAACTGTCCTGTGGGCCTCCGACCAGCAGGGCGCGGTCGTCCTGGACCGCACGCCGTTTTATGCCGAATCCGGCGGACAAGTCGATGACCTCGGGGTCATTGAATGTGAAAACTGCCGCTTTGTAATCGAGCACATGAACAAAAGAGGCGACACCGTTTTTCATCTCGGGCGGTTTGAATTGGGCGATGCCGCGGAGTTGTGCGGCAAAACAGTGATAGCCCGCATCGACGAGCGGCGGCGGCGGAGTATCATGCGTAACCATACGGCCACGCACCTGCTGCACCGGGCGTTGCGCGATGTCCTGGGTGAGCACGTGCACCAGGCGGGATCACTGGTAGAACCGGAACGGTTGCGTTTCGACTTCTCGCATTTCAAACCGCCGGAACCGGACGAATTGCTCCGCGTCGAACAGCAGGTGAATGCGCATATTTTGGCGAATACTGCGCTGGTTACCGATCATACCAGCTATGATATTGCGGTCAAATCCGGCGCCATGGCGTTGTTCGGCGAGAAATACGGCGATGAGGTGCGCGTAGTGAAGATCGGCAACGTCTCCGCCGAATTGTGCGGCGGCACACATGTGAAATCCACCGGTGAAATCGGGCAACTGCGGATTATTGCCGAAACCGGTGTGGCCGCGGGCGTGCGCAGGATCGAAGCCATTACCGGGGAACAGGCCTATAAGCAGGCCGTGTACCATGAAGAGATGATCCATCAGGCCGCCCAATTGCTGGGCACGGCGCCCGACAAGGCCCCTGACCGGCTGCAGGAACGTTTGGAGGAAATCCGCCGGCTGCAGCAGGAGAATAAGAAATTGCGCGAGCGGCTGATGGCCGGGGCTTCCGCCGGGCCAATGCCGTCAGCGCGGGACTTTGACGGCAAAACTTTGCACCTGCTCTATGAAAAAATCCCTGATTATTCGGCGGACGATCTCATCGCCCTGGCCGACCGCTGGCAAAAGGAAAATGCGCCGACCATCATTTTCCTGGCCAATGATGCCGGAATTCTCGTTTCAGCGGCCAACCAAGCCGCGATCAAATTGGGCGCACATGCGGGAAACCTGATGAAAGCGACCGCCGGCGCTCTGGGCGGCGGCGGCGGCGGCAAACCCAATTTCGCCCAGGGCAAGGGCAAAAACCTGTCGGAATGGGATAAAACCAAAGACCGCTGGATGGCGGCCATCGCAGAAATGGTCAAATAGCATGCACCAGACGCGAATCTATACTGATCTGACTGAGCGCCACAACGGCTGCGGCTTTTTCTGGCTGATCGACCCAACCCGGGTCATGCCGGAGATGGTCGATCCGCGCTGGGAACGCGCGCGCGCAGCCGGTGTCAGTGCGCTGCTGATCGGGACCAGTTCCGGGTATTCCCCAGCCGCCGAGGCGACGATTAAAAATATCCGTACGCATACCGACCTGCCGCTGATCCTGTTTCCCGGTTCGGCGATCCAGGTCAATCGTTTTGTCGATGCGATATTATTTATCTCGCTGGTCTCGGGCCGCAACCCGCGGTATTTGATCGGCGAACAGGTCGACGGTGCGCCGATGATCAGGTCTTTCGGTATCGAACCGATCCCGACCGCCTATTTGCTGATCGAATCGGGCGCGACCACTGCCGTGCAGTTCATCAGCCAGACGCTGCCCATTCCCGCCGACAAACCGGATATCGCCAAGGTGCACGCGCTGGCGGCTGAATATATGGGGATGAAATTCGTCTACCTCGAAGCCGGTTCGGGCGCCCCACGCCCGGTGCCGCTGGAAATGATCAGGCAGGTCCGGGAATATATCACGATTCCGCTGATCGTCGGCGGGGGATTGACTTCCCCGCAGCAAGTGGCTGAGGCCGCCGAGGCGGGGGCCGATTATGTCGTGGTGGGCAGTGCGCTGGAATTCAATCCCACGACCGGTTTCTTGAAGGAAATGGCGGCTGCGGCGCGCCCGGCGGCCGCCAAAACTCAACGGAACAATGGCTGAACAAAATTCGCTTGTCGAACACCTGCGGGTGCTGGCCGAGGATAATTATTCGGTCAAACAGAAGTTTATCGATCAATGTGGTGAGCAGTTTTCGCTGTTACTGGAAAAAATCGCCGAAATCTTCGAGTCCGGTCATCGCCTGTATATCTGCGGCAACGGCGGTTCGGCCGGTGATGCCCAGCATCTGGCCACCGAACTGGTCGTGCGGCTGGATGCCTCACAAAAGCGTGATCCTCTGCCCGCAATCGCCTTAACCACCGATACGTCGATTTTAACCGCCACGGCCAATGATTTTGGTTTTGAATATATTTTTTCGCGACAGATTGAAGCCTTGGGGCGGCCGGGTGATGGATTATTGATACTTTCGACTTCGGGGAATTCCAACAACCTCGTGATGGCAGCGAACAAGGCGCATGAATTGCATCTGCCGGTTCTGGCGTTGCTGGGCAAAGGCGGCGGCCGGGTGCTCGAACTGGCGGACCTCGCGGTGGTCATTCCCTCGCAGAACACGCAGCGGATTCAGGAAACCCACCTGTTCTGCCTGCATGCATTGTGCGAATTTCTGGAAGAGCGATTTGCGCCGTAGGGAACCGGCAGGAATGCAGAGCCTTGCTCAGGATCGGTTTTACTCGCTGCATCGTCGGGTGACGTACACGCCATAGCGCAGTTCCGGGACATCTGCCGCGCCGGTTTTCGACATCATCGTCAATTCTTTCAATTTCTCAAATCTGCAGTCCCGCAGGAGCTTTGCGATATATTCTCTTTTGTGCATAAAGACTATTCCTCCGCCCACCATCCTGCTGGAATAATCTTCATCTCCCTCGACCGGCGAGACAATGATATAAGTAAATAGGCCGCCCGGCTTGATGATCCGGGCCGTCTCGGCAAATATCGGCTTCAGTTCGCCAAAAAAATGCAGGACCCCGCAGCAAATTATATGATCAAAAAGGTGATCGGTGTATGGGAAAGGTGTGTTCCGCAGGTCAAACTGCCGTAGTTCCTTGGCCATGTTCTTCGTCCGACAGATTTTCAACATCTCGGCCGAACCATCTATGCCGTAAATTTCCACCCCCACCCCGGCAAACGGCAGTGACGCCAGTCCGGTACCGATGCCAAGGTCCAGCAGGCGGTCACCGGCTTGCATATATTCATGGCACATGCCGAAAATTACATCATGGCCATGCCACTCATATTCTTTGACCTGCCGGTCGTAGGCGGCGGCCTCTTGATCGTGGATTTTTATACTATCTTCCGTGTCCAACAATTCACCTGCCGACAATTGCCGCGATCCATACTGTACACACCAATCGTCTACAGCGGAATCCACCGCCCGTCAAACCGCGAGTGAATCAACTTCTGCGGCCTGGTCCTCGTTGCGCCAATACTCAGCGACGCGGCAACTTCCCTGGCCACCAAAGCAAACGTACGGCGTGAGCGGCCCATGATAGTACCTACACTTTCGCCTTCGGCTACCCGGTCGCCGATCTTTTTCGACAACAGCAAACCTGCCGATATGTCGATATCATCATCCGGTTTTTTCCGTCCCACGCCCAGTTCAACCAGCGCCCAGCCGATGCGGCGGGTATCGATTTTTTGGAGATACCCGCTGCGCGGAGCTTTGATTTCATTATGGTGAGCGGCCTGGGGCGACAATTCCGGATTATCGACCACTCGCGGGTCTCCGCCCTGCGCCTGAATCAACCGGCGGAATTTCTCCAATGCCGCGCCGCTGTCGATGGCCTGTTCCAATTGCGCAGCAGCGGCAGTGCGCGAACGGAACGATCCGGCGAGCATAAGCATCTCAACCGCGAGGGTTTTAGTGATCTGATATAAGTCCTCGGGTTTTTTCAAGCGTAGACAATCGATGGCCTCGCGGACTTCGCAGACATTGCCCGCCGCGCAGCCGGTCGGCTGGTCCATGGCGGTCAAAAGCGCCACCGCCTTTTTGCCGGATTTGATGGCGGTCTTGACCAGTGATTCGGCCAGCGCTTTGGCGCGCCTGATCTCCGGCATGAAAGCACCCGAACCATACTTGACATCGAAGACAAAACCATCCGCGCCCTCGGCGATTTTCTTCGAGAGGATGCTGGCGGTAATCAGCGGGACCGATTCGACTGTGCCGGTGGCATCGCGCAATGCATACATTCGGCGATCGGCGGGGGCGATATTTTCGGTGGCCGCCAGCATCGCCACACCGATTTTTTTCAGTTGGGAAATCGTACGCTTTTTAGTGAGAGAAGTCGAAAACCCCGGAATCGCCGCCAGCTTATCCAGCGTGCCGCCGGTATGACCCAGCCCCCGGCCCGACATCATCGGCACCGCCACGCCGCAAGCCGCCACCCACGGCGCCAGCACCAGCGAGACTTTGTCGCCCACGCCGCCGGTGGAATGTTTATCGATGGTCGGTTGGGGAACCGACGAGAGATCCCAAACATCTCCCGAAGCAGTCATTGACCTGGTCAGCGCCGCAGTCTCGGCCGTAGTCATCCCCTGCAGGAAAACGGCCATCAGAAACGCCGCCATTTGCTCGTCGGTGAATCCCCCGGTCAAATACGCGGCAATCAACTGCTCGATTTCAGCGGCGGTCAATTCCCCGCCATCCCGCTTTTTGGCGATCAGTTGATAGGGGATCATCTCAGGCCCCCATACAATTTCATCCATTCGCGGTGGATAGCCACTGCCGAGGAGGTGCCGATGCGCTCGGCGCCGGCTTCGATCATGGCTCTGGCCTCGGCGGCGGTGCGGATCCCCCCTGAGGCCTTGATCTTTGCTTCCCCCTTCACCGCCTCGCGAACTAATCGGACATGCCCCGGCGCGGTGGGACCCTGGGTGCCCGTGGCGGTTTTGACATAATCGGCGCCGTTATATGCGGCAATTTCCGCGGCCCGGCTGATCAACTCCGTCGGCAACAGCGGCGCCTCAATAATGACTTTGAAAACAACTGCGGTCGGGATCACCTCGCGCACGGCCTTGATGTCCCGCGCGTAATCATCGAAGCGTTCATCGACCAGCAAACAGGAAGCCGCGACCATATCGATCTCCTCGGCGCCGTCATCCAGCAGCCGCTCGGCTTCCATTACTTTAACACGAGTAGTGTGCGCGCCGGTGGGAAAACCGACCACTGATCCGGCATGCACCGCGCTGCCGGCCAGAAATTCCCGCGCATGGCGGACCCATAGCGGATAGACAAACACGCAGGCAAATTCACCGGCGCGGGCTTCATCACATAGTTGTTGTACTTGGGCGATTCCCCCCGCGGGGGCCAGCATCGTATGGTCCAGCATCGAAGCGATCGATCGGGGCAAATCCATGGTTACCTCATCTTAGACTATTGATCATCGGGGTCGAAAGCAAAACGGTCGGGCAGCAGTGTCTTGATATCGGTTTTGACGATCATGCCGGTTTGGCTGATCGCCAGCACGGTCATCTCGGGTGAAAATTCCGCCAACACCTGACGGCAGGCGCCGCAGGGATACCAGATACGGTTATCCGGCGAGGCCACGGCCACAGCGATCAACTCCCGGTCACCAGCGGTAACTGCGTTGAACACCGCCACCCGCTCGGCACAGACGGTCAAGCCATATGAGCCGCTCTCGACATTGACCCCCGGATATATTTCTCCGGACTTGGATAACACCGCCGCCCCGACCTGCTTCCCGGAATACCGGGCATAGGCATTCAGGCGTATATCCTGCGCGGCCCGGAGTAATTTGCGCTCGGCGGCAGTCAGTTGGATTTTGGGATTATTATCCATGCCGGATTATGCGGAGAGCGAGTATCGGAATCAATCGATAACACACAAAAAACCGGGTGGTCGTCCGATGACCGCCCCGGTTTTGAATTTTGGTGCCGAAGGTGGGAGTCGAACCCACACGCCCGTAAGGACACGGCGCCCTGAACACCGCGTGTCTGCCAGTTCCACCACTTCGGCCCAACGCCATTGTACACGATTTTTTCATTTTCGGCAAGATCGAAACGTCAAATTCAGCAGGCGCCATCAGTTACGCGCAATACAATCATAACACATTGCCGGACATAACGATAACGTAATTATCAGAATTGCAGGTCCGTCGAAAGTTGATAGCGCACTATCCGATTATTATACGAATCGGCCACGTAAAGGACACCCTCCCCCCAGGCGATACCGTGCGGCCCGTTAAATTGTCCCGGCTCCGCCCCCGGGCCGCCGAATTTCAAGTCAAATGCCCCATGTTTATCGAATTGATAAACCTCGTTGGCGGTCGTAGCTACCACCAGGAAATTCCCCAAACCATCCCGGGTGATTTGTTTGTGTCCCGCCGGCAACATACTGTAAATGTCGCCGTCATCGAGGACAACATCCTCAAATGCCGGGCTGCGGACAATCCGCACCCCGCCGTATCGTGACATTTGCGTGAACACAATGTTGTAGGAATCCTCACCGGTGGCATAGGTCATGATCCCCACCGGATTTTCCGCGGGCGGCCGGGCATAGGCACGGAAAATGTCTCCGGCCAAGCCGTGGTCCGCAACATTTAGAATGGAGATGATATCGCGGGTCGTGTCGGGGACAAAATAGTACCGATCGGTCGCCGGTGAGGCAGCGATCCCCAGAAAGCCGGTCGGCACGCGCACCAAAACCGTATCGGTGATCACAACCTGAATCTCCACCCAGACTGATTCCACCCAGGCGGTGTCAACATACAACGAATCATAAAAGAGTGAATCCACACCCATGTGCTGCGTTTCGATAAAAACGCCCAGCGAATCCCGGAACAACGCCGTGTCAAACTCCCCGCCGCCGAAATACGCCCGGCGATAAGCGACGTTTTCGCCGTTGACACACAGCAAATTCAACTGGCGGTCCTGGGTAATCTGCACCGGGTGCGGGACGGAATATTCCTCGACATATTCCCCGGTCACATTCAACCGCACGACTCGATCATTATCGGTGTCACAGATGTACACCGAATGATCATAGCCGAACGCCACGCCGCGCGGATGATTGAACTCCAGCCCCCCGGCAGTTGTCCACAGTGGCTGCATGACAACATACGTTGTATCGGTCGGTTTGCCGGTGCCGTCGGAGCCGGGCAGAGCGGTAGGATATTCAGTCCTGCCGATGCAGCCGAAAGCCATCAGTGCAGCCGCTGCCAAAACAACCAGCCCGCGGCAACCGTTGCTCATCTTGATCATCATTTTCATGCCCTACCAGCCGAACCGCACGCCCAGCCGGACAGTGCGCGGATTCTCAAACCGTGACGGATCATCCCAGATCGGCAGATTGTATCCCGGCGGCGGCAACTCAAACAGATTCCCCCCCGTCGGAATCTGATCCCCCTCGGTGAACACCTCGCCGGTCAGTGGATTGATGAGTGTCACATTGCTATGGTCCAGCAGGTTGACGATTTCCAGATACACGGTCCAGCGGTACCGGCCCACGGCAAAATATTTCTGCAGTGCGAAATCCAGCGAACTGCGGTACGGCCCCAGTGCTGAATTGGTTTCCCCGGTCGGGGAATAACTGATCTGCTCGCCAAATAACGGATCGATCGTCGTGTCGGCCCGATATGGCGTATACCGCTTCCCCGCTTCGGCCCACCAGGCAATATTCAGGTTCCAGTCGGCAGGCAGAGTCACACCCAGAATTTCAGGCCGAGTATGTTGATCGGCGGCGAAATTTGCCTGCAGACTCACCCGCCATGGCCGGTCCCAATCGAAACTGATTTCCTCGTACAACAGGTCGGCTTCCCGCCCCCGGATACCGCGCAAAATGTCGGTCGGCAACGACCGTTCGCCGATTGACCGCGAGAACGTCACCGCCGCCGACCCGGCAAACCAGTTGCCCACGCGGTTCTCATAAGATAGTTCGACCCCCGTCGATTTGGCCAAATCGCGGTTGAAATAAATATAGTAATATTCATCCATGTAATTCGAATCGGGAATAAACACCGAGGCGGAAATATAATCACGGATGTCTTTTTGATAGCCGACCAGTTGAATGGCGTTATCCGCCGACAGCAGGTATTTGATCCCCAGTTCCATGGTCGTGGTCTTCTCAGGATTTAACGCCGGGTTGCCGAATAATTGGAATGTCGCCTGCGAACTTGAATTCAGTTTGGCATACAGATACCGGGGGTTTGGTTTTTGGGCCAGTCGATTATAGGAGGCAAACAAGCTGACATTCGGGCCGAGGATAAACGAAAAACCCATCCGTGGCAGCAGCCAGCTCTTGGCCCGCCCCCCGAAAAACGAAAACGATTCGTCAGCAAAAGCATCACGCATACCCTGGGTGATCATCGGGCGCGTCGTATCGGCCAGCGACTCCTCGATATATGACCCCGGGTACCAGATTGTCCCGCGCAGCCCCAGGTAAATCGCGGCGCCCCCCAGATTAAAATTCACCTGTGCGTACGCCGCCCCGGTCGTGGAAGTAACGTCGTAGACATCATAGTCCAAACCGTACCCGGCATTCCCCAGCCACGGTTGAAAGATATCGATCATCTGCAGGCGCTGCCGCTCGCCGGTGATCCCCCCGGAATAAGTGAAGTTCGATTTCGCCCGCCGTGAAAAATCGGCTTTAAGCGACGTGGTCGCGGTGTAATGATCATACCAGGTATCGCCGTCCCCGCCGTCATAAAAACCGTCCCCCCGACCAATGATGAAATAAGCCGAGTCCGCGCTCAGCTCATGAACGACCGGCAGAGTATCCACCGGTGCAGTGTATTCGTTCCAGTGTTTGCCGGCAACATCGGAGCGCAGCTGCGAGACGAACCGGCCGAAAACAATGCTCCACCGGGTGCGGTCGGAAGGCCGAAGGTCCCACTGAAACGTCTGCGCCTCCGATCTATGCGTGAACGTGTTGTAGGAATCCAGCATCTTGCTGTATTCAAACGGGTGGCCGTGGCTGTAGGTCACCGACCGCACCCGCGTATCCAACTGGTCCCGGTCCTGGTTGATCGTCGCCGAGCCGGAAAGCGATAAGGCCAGCTTGTGTTTGACCGCCGGCCGCCAGGAGACTTTGCCCAGCCAGCGATACTGGTTGTCCTCCCGCAAGGCCAGGGAAGTGCCGCCGAAGCTGGATGAATACAATTGATCGGCGTGCCCGAGATACGAATCCCCGGCGCGCACCTGCAGGTCCAGCAGGTAAGTCGGCGGCATCAGGCCGCCGGAAACCGGCAGCGGCCCGGACACGTACAACGCCAGATCGTCGGTGTTGAACCCCGCGCCACCCGAAAGATGGTCGGTCTTGTATGTCAGCGAACCGTGATGTTCAGCGGTCCCCTCGCCGGTCTTGATTTCAATGACTCCGGCATTCGCTTCGCCGAATTCGGCTTTAATGCCACCGGTATGGATTTCCAGGGATTCCACTGCATCGGCCGATGGGGTAATCCCATATCCTTGCCGCAGGTACGGATCGGTGACGGAAATACCGTCGACGACATAGAGGTTTTCATATGTCCGTCCGCCCCGGACATGCAGCTCGTTTTCCAACTGGACCACGCCGGGCTGCGCGGCGACAATTTCAGACAACTCGACGATCGTACCCCGCCGCATTGCTGCGGGGTCCACGGCCCGCTGCGTGGCCGGGACATCCAGGTGCAGCAGGGGTTTGCGCCCCACGACGACCACTTCCTCGCCCAGCGGCAGCACCGTACTCGACAGCGCGGCATCCACGACAGTCGTATCTCCGCCGCCGAGCTTGACACTTAAACGCTGCTCGATTTTATAGCCGATTGAGGCAAATTCGACGGTATACAATCCGGGAATGATTTCCGCAAAACGGTAACGCCCTTCGGTATCGGTGGAAATCCCTTTGCCCAATTCCCGAATATAGACCGTTGCCCCCGGGAGCGGCGAATTGTCTTCGGCGCTGGTCACCGTTCCGCGGAGCGTCCCCCGTTCGGCTGCCGTAGCCGGAGACGTGCCGAAAAGGATTGCCGGGAGCAGCCACAACAACAGCAGCCCGACCCGCATGGCAATTCTTTCCCATGCTGATCCGCAGAACAGGCGAGGCCGCCCGAGGGGCGTAACCCGCTGAAAGGCCGGCATGGTTTTCATCCGGCGATATATATGTCTGTAATCCATTCCGATCAAGGTCTACTCCGGCCCGGCTGAGAAAATACAAAAATACTACCGGCATATTCCCCACAAAAGTGTAAAAAAACTTGAGTTGGCCGGGGCAGAGTTCTACATTCCCCCCCGGGGGGAGCGCTGGAGTACCGCGAGTGCCGCCGGCCAACGGTACGGGTAGTGTGATTATGGCAACCAGGCAGACAAAACCGGCCGCCAATGAACGGTTGGTGACTTCCAACCGCAAGGCCCGCCATAACTATCTCATCCTGGAAACCATCGAGGCGGGACTGGTCCTGGTGGGTACCGAAGTGAAGTCACTGCGGTTGGGCAAATGCAACCTGATGGACTCCTATGCCCGGATCGTCGGCGAGGAAGTCTTTCTGGAAAAAATGAATATTTCCCCCTATGACCAGGGCAACCGTTTTAATCATGACCCTACCCGGACGCGGAAACTGCTGTTGAATCGCCGCGAAATCCGCCGGCTGATCGGCAAAATTCAGGAAAAAGGGCTGACCCTGATTCCCTTACGCGTCTATTTCAAGGACCGCACCGCCAAAGTGGAACTGGGGTTGGCGCGCGGGAAACGATTATACGATAAACGTGAGGCGATTTCACGGCGGGAGTCCGATCGTGAGCTGCAACGTGCAACTTTTCGCCGCCGCTGAACCGGGGTTTTGTTTACACAAATCACAAGCAAACGTGCACCGGGTGCAATGGTGAGACAACCGACGGTGAGAATATTGCAGACAGTTGTACTCGCCTTGACCTGTGCGCTGCTCCAAGTCCTCGCCCCTGCCGGTCCCGCCGCGGCCGACATTACGCTGTCCTCGGCAGGAAAACGCATCAATATCCGGTCGGTGGAGTTAAAATCAGGGATTCATGTCTCGGCGATCGAACTGTTCGAGGCCCTCGGCGGCCGGATCGAGTGGGGGGCGCTGGACAAATCGTTGAACGTGGAACTGGCCGGACACCACTGGCTTTTCCATTTGTTCTCCAGTTTTGTCGGCGTGGACGGCGATGCGCACAACCTGATATATCCGGTGGCCTACGATGACGGCGATATCATGGTCTCCATCGCGACGGTGGCGCCGATCCTGGATTTTGCCTTTCCCCGGCGAATCGTCTGGGACCGGGAGACAACGACGCTCGCCATCGAGACTGATAAATTCAACGTCGTCGAATATGCCGTCCATGAAAAGAAAAACGGTTTGCTGCTGGAACTCATCCTGCGCCGGCCGCTGAAATTCGAGGCCTTCAGCTCCGAGGGCAACTGGTTGAATATTTCGCTGCAGGAAGGCCGGCTTGAACCGGCGGAATTCAACCAGCGCGACCGCCAGGGAGTGGTAAGCGAGATCAAGGCCTATCAATTCGCTAATTCGGCGCAGATCTCTTTTCGATTCGCCCGTGACCTCGGGCCGTTCGTCACCGCCACCGAGACCACGCCCGATCGGATACAAATCATCTATGAGGATTCCACGTATTTCCCGGACTATCCGGTACCCGGCGAAACCCGGATTACCGCCACTCCCGATCCGATCGACCTGATTATCATCGATCCGGGCCACGGCGGACGGGACGCCGGCGCGATCGGCCCCCATAAAAACACGAAGGAAAAAGAGATCGTGCTGAACATCGCCCGGTATCTCAAAGAACTGATCGACGACGATCCCGAATTGACGGCCATCATGACCCGTTCCACCGATGTTTTTGTCCCGTTGGAAACACGGGCCCAGATCGCCAATGATGCGGGGGCGGACCTGTTTATCTCCATCCACGCCAATGCCTCGAAAAAAACCAAACCGTGCGGGAGCCAGACGTTTTTCCTGGCCCACGCCAAGAACAACGATGCGCGCGCCGTGGCCCAGCTGGAAAACGCGGCCCTGCAGTACGAGGACCGCGACCCCGATGATACCTCTGTGGTCGATTTCATTCTGCTCGATATGATCCAAACCGAATTCCAGCGGGAATCGGCCGACCTGGCCGAACTGACCCAGGACCAGCTCGAACAGGAATTGAAGATACCCTCCCGCGGCGTGGACCAGGCGGGATTCGTTGTGCTCAACAAGGCCTATATGCCCTCGGTGCTGGTGGAAACTGCGTTTATCTCCAATGAAAAAGAAGAGAAAGAACTGCGGAAAAAATCATTTCAGAAAGACGTCGCCAAGGCAATCTACCGCAGCATCCTGGCGTTCAAAGCCAGATACGATCCGGCGTATTGACACGCCCGGCCGGGAAACTCGGAATCAACTGCTATTCACATAAAAAAGCCCCCGCAACGGCGGGGGCATTTTTTCAACCGGCGAAAAGCGCGAATGGTGGCTATTTAACCTCAGTGATTACGATCCCCCACGAGAACGGATTGTCCGGGGAATCGGCGTTCCAATCATTACAGGAATGTGACCCGTCGGTCACATAATATACAATGTACGACCCTTTATCCAGCAGGATCTGCTGGTCGACTTCACGGTTCTTTTTGGCACCGCCGGCGTATCGGGTCTTGCGGAAGGTCATTTCCCACGCAATGGTGCCGTCATTGGCGTCCTCAATCCAGCCGTAATCATACATCTCGTCGTCATCGCCCTCGCCCAGGGCCTGGATCCGGACACGCGTAACTTTCTCCAGCGTGAAACGCTGCTTGCGCCGTTCGTCATCGCCGACACAGGTAAGGGCAACCAGCGCGTCGCTGGGGCCTTCGGATGGTTCAAAGCGGGTGAAAATGTTTTTATCCACGTTTCCGCCGGCCAGGGAAAGGGTCACCCCATACGACTTCTGGTCGTACGGTGGTGACGTGTTCCAGTCACAATACGAGTGCGAACCGTCGCTCACGTAATGAATGATATATTCGCCTTCTTCAAGGGTAATCACATCATCGAACATCCTGTTCTTTTCCGCGCCGCCGGCATACCTGGTGTTGTCATCATCCATGACCCAGATCCGTTCGCCGGTCTTGGCCTCGTTGATCCAGGCATAATCCGCCAGCCCGTCGTTGTACCGATCATCTTCACCGATGGCGTAAAGATGCACGTCGGCCGTCGTGCTTAATCGGAAACCCTCAGAGAAAAACTCGTTGTCACAAACCTGCGTGATCGCGATGAAGGCAATTTCATCGAGGCCGACGTCCGCGGGACGGATAACTGCCGCATCGGCGGGCGAAACCGCGCTGATGCGCAACCCCCACGCCTCCGGGTCGTACGGCGGACTGTCATTCCACTGTCCGTACGTATGTGAATCGTCGGTGACATAGTATGCGATATACCTGCCGGCCGGCAGGGTTACCTGTTCGCGCGAGACCCGGTTTTTCTCCGCGCCGCCGGCCCAGTCGCTGTTCCAGCGGTCCATCTCCCACACCCGTTCCCGATCGTCCGCATCGGCAATCCAACCCCAGTCGACCGCAACATCCGACCATTCCGAATATTCACCGGCAGCGTACACCTGGACTTCGATTTCACGGTCCAGAACGAAGCCGGCCTGCAAATACTGATCGTTATCCGGATGGATCAGTTCCACGGCGGCCGCGGCCGGTCCCGGGACCTGGGGGAGCTTACTGAAAGTGTCGGAATCGCTGGTCAGTTCGACATAACATTCATCAACCAGCTCCCGGTCGGAGAGCTGTTCATCCGCTTTGCCGAACCAGTCCTTGACCAGCTCCTTCAAATCGCCGAGGTCTTCGATTTTCAGGTTGCTGCCGAAATACCGCAGCCGCCCGGCAAAGTAGTACAACTCATATGTGCCCCGCGGCAGCCGGATATCATCCTCCATCTTGTAGAGATACGGACTGCCGGTGCGACGGGAACTGAATCCCTTTTCCATGGCCCAGACAACTTCCCGCGTCGTGGCATCGATCAGCCAGGGGTAAGCAAACATCCAATCGGCATTACGGTGCCGCCCCCCTACGGCATCGATATGCACATCCATGTCTTCGCTGACAACAAACGCGACGGCCTTCAGGTCATCCGGGCGCATGCTGCGAATATCCGCAATGGTATACTCACCCGCGAAAGCTGTTGTCCCGGCGACCAGCATCATTCCCAAAAACAACGGCACCGCACCACAGGCCCACGTTTTGGAAATCATGTCGCTCCTTCCGTTGCCTCAGCCATATTCCATCCCTTCCACTTATGCTCTACGGAAAGGGCGCAGATGAAGTTTCATAATACGCAACCCCGCCGGGTATAATGTCACAATCCTTCCGGCGAGATATATGTATGCCCGGCAATTAGTTGCGCCGATTAAAAGTCGGTTTTGCCGGTGAACTTGAACGATCCGAGCCGCATCGCCGGCGCCGTGATACACCCCAGCGCATCCCACCAGGAGCTGACCAGCTCCCGTTCCTTCGCAATCCCCCGAATGTCGGAAAACGCACGCAACATACTATCGGTGAACCGCAGGTTTTTCACGCCCCCGCGGAGTTTGCCGTTTTTGATCCGCATCAACCCGTCACGGGTCATGCCGGTCAATACCGCATTCGGGGTATCGATATAGCCGTTGATATAGTGAAACCGGGTCACCAGCAGGCCGTTTTCCACGCCGCCAATGAGGTCATCGACCGAGTCGTTGCCGCCGGCGACGAATAAGTTAAGCGCCAGTCCACCCTCGCCTGAATAATTCGGGGTCAGCGCGTGGCCGGTCGATTGCTTATGCTCCCTGGCGGCGGATATTGAATCGTAAACCGCGCCTTTGGCTACGCCGTTGGTAATCAGCTCGACCTTCCGTTTGGGCACACCCTCAAAATCAAAGGGAAAGGCCACACCTGCTTCATCCGTGGCATCGTCGCATACGGTAAAACGTTCGCCGGTGATTTTCTGCCCGATCTTCCCGGAAAGGAAACTGGTCTGTTCCTGAAAGGGTTTCGAACCGAACCCAATGTAATTGATCCATTCCAACAAGGCCGCCACCGCCGCCGGTTCGAGCACGACTTCGTAATTCCCCGGTTCGATATCCCTGGGATTGCGGCAGCGGTGTGCGCGCTTGATCGCCCGTTCACCGATGCTCCGAATATCCAGGTCGGCAACATTGCGTGAAAGCCCCTGCGCAAAACCCGAGCTGGTATCGGTCATGGCGATAACGCCCACGTTCGCGGACGAGAACGGCTGGTAAGCCGCAACGCCCGCGGAATTGACAATGGCCAGTTCCCCGGAACCGGTGGAAAACGATCCGGCAAGGTTCATCTCTTTGCCGGCTGCTTTTTTGAAAATAGCTTTCAGTTTGGTCGCCCGTTGCCGGGGGGTAAAACGGGCGGTCGGCTCATCAAGCGTCTGCAACGCCGGGTATTGCGCCCTGGCCGGGATGGCTGAAAAATGCGGGTTGTCCTGCTGGTTTTTGGCGATTTGCATCGCGTTTTTCAAGGCACGCCGCAAGTCGGTCGCCGAAAATGCATTCGTCGACGCCACCCCGATTTTTTGGCCCAGCGCCACGCGGAAAAACACCTTGCTGTTGGTTTCGGCCACGTTCTGATGAATATAATTATTGGCAAAACGGGTCAGCCCCGATTCCCCGCCGATAAACACCGCCTCGGTATGATCGGCCGCGGATGATTGGACTGCTTTGCCCAGCGTATCAAGAATGCGGTCTTTGCCGATCATTGCATCACCCCCACTTCGAGGTTGCGGAACCGGGCCGGCGCCGCGCCGTGCGCCACATGTGCCGTCTGCATCGGCTCACCTTTGCCACAGTTGGGCACCCCCCAGACATGCCAGTGGTTTCTATTGCAGATGGCGTCACAACTATTCCAGAACTGCGGTGTGATCCCGGTATACAGGGGGTTTTTATAGATTTGCCCTTTTTTGCCGCCTTTGATTTCCCAGGCAATTTCGACACCGAATTGGAAATTCAACCGCTGGTCGTCAATCGACCAGGATTTATTGGTCTCCAACAGCAAGCCCCCCTCGGTATCGGCCAATAAATCGTCGAACCCGACATTACCCGGTTCGAGGTTGATATTAGTCATCCGAATTAGCGGGATGCGGTTCCAGCTGTCGGCGCGCATCGCCCCGTTCGATTGCCGGTTGATCACCGGCGCGGTCTCCCGTGAACTGAGATACCCGACAAACAGCCCATTCCGGACAATGAAATCCCGCATGGCGGGAATACCCTCGTCGTCGTAGCCGAACGTACCCAGCCCGCCGGGGGTCGTGGCATCGGCCACGATGTTGACGATTTTCGAACCGTACTGCAGCCTGTTGAGTTTTTCCGGTTGCAGGAAACTCCCCCCGGCCAGCGAAATCTCGGTGCCCAGCACCCGGTCCAATTCGATGGGGTGGCCGCAGGATTCGTGGACTTGCAAAGCCAGTTGTGAGGCGCCGATAACCACATCCCGTTTTCCGGCGGGCAACGGCGGCGCGCTCAACAGGGCAATGGCCTCCTCGCGCACCCGTTCGGCATGGTCCAACAGATTCATGCGTTCGACAAATTCAAACCCGCCGGTGCCATAATCGCCGCCGTGCGAATTTGGATACGAACGCCGTTGTACTTCCGAGCCGTCAACCGCCGTCGCGGTATATCCGGCGCCCGATTCCAGCAGATTCTGTTCGATTTCCGCGCCTTCGGTGGAACAGAACAATTTATACGTTTTAAAAAAATCCATCGAGGATTCGGCGACCTTGATCCGCTTATCTTTGGCCAGAATTTTATTGGCCTTGAGCAACAAGGCGATTTTGGGTTTGAGTTTCACTCCAAACGGGTCGGTCACGAACGGCGTGGAATATGTTCCCACCTGCGGTTGGGCTTCAGCCAGCCGGACGTCTTCTTTTTTGGTCATGGCCGAGGCCTTGGCGATAGTAATCGCGCGGTTGGCGATTTTGCGCATCTCCGCGGCCGTGCAAATCGAGGACGAGGCAAAACCCCACGCCCCGTCGGCGATCACCCGAATACCGAACCCCTGATCGACGTCCTTGCTCAGCGAGTTGACTGTTTCGTCGTTGACTTTGATCGACTCGGTTTCCCTCCGCACATAGCGGATGTCGCCGTAATCGACCCCCCTCGACTTCAGGTAATCAATGGTGGTTTTCAGTTTATCCTTCATAATCCTCCCTGAGTGCTGTTTTACTATATCAAATCCCGTACGGGAACCGGGCGCAGGACCACCCCGGCCGCCCTCTTCCAACACCGGTCAAACTACACGAAAACCACAGTGGTGTCAATCGCTTTGGGAAGGCACCTAACTTGAACGGGAATCATCGAGTAGGCACCCACGTGGCATGGCCGTCTCGGCCATGCAGATCATGGGCAAGATGTTTCTCCTCCGGTGTCTAAACGTTATTTAGATAATTCTATTACTCAGAGTAGGGCAGGACCCTTTAGCGGTCCGGCCATTTCCCCAGGATCGATGGGCAGGATCGCTTCGCTGCGCTCGGATCCTGCCCTACTAGTCTGACTATTTCGTCGTACACCTCATCAACACCAATAAGCTCCAAACACTCCAGCGGTTTGTCTTTGCGCCAGCAGTAATTCTTATAACACGGCTTGCAGAAAATTCCTTTCGCAATCGTAATGGCTTTGTCGCTGTAAGGCGCGACTTCTGTCTGATCCCCGGGGCCGGAGAGAATGACCGACCGTGTATCGACTGCCGCCGCGACATGCGCCAACCCCGAATCATTGCCAACAAACACCGCCGCCCGGCGGATAATTTCCGCGGTATGCAAAAGTGATCCGGTGCCGACAAGATTGGCAATGTCAACCCGACCGGACGACTTCACAATTTTCCCGGCCAATTCACATTCGGCCGGGCCGCCGACCAACACCACCGGTGTGCCGGCATCGATCAGCCGTTGCGCCAATTCGGCGAAGCGTTCCGGCAGCCACATCTTGTTCGGCTGCGCCGCGCCGGGGGCAATTGCGACATAAGGCAATGACGGGTCGACGCCGCGCTCCGCCATCATGCCGGTAATCGCTGCGGCGATTTCACCGGGGATTGTCAACGACAACTTCCTGTCGAATATCGGCGCAATAACCGCCAGTTTCAACAATTCGAGATAACACTCCACTCGGTGCGGGCGTTTGCCTTTCTCGGGAAAGGGCAGCGAACCCGTAAGCAACGGCCGCCGCCAGTCACCGCGATACCCAAACCGCTGCGGAATCCGCGCCAGCCAAAAAATCATCGCCGCCGATAACGAATTAGGCAGCGAGAACGCCAGATCAAAACGTTCCCGGCGCAAACGCACCGCGTTCAAGCGAATCGCGGGCCACCCTGAGCGACCGCGCGATTCATCGAGTTCGAGGATATGATTGATGTTCGGATTATGCCTGAAGATATCGGCGACCATTGGGCGACACAAGCACGTGATCGTTGCTTTGGGGAATGTCCGGCGCAATGACGCAAAGAACGGCGTGCCCATCGCCGCATCCCCCACCCAATTGGGCGCGCGCACGATAATCGAATCGGTTTTCACCAGCGACATCATGGCACATTTTTCCAGCGCCGATGGGTCCACAGCCATTGCTCGGGCCGGCGGCGAATGTATTCTTCAAGTTTAGTGGTATACAACTGTGTGAGAGCCATGATATCCTGATCTGTATCACCGCTCGGCGAATACTGCAGCGGCCCTTCGCAGATCGCCCGGTGGCGGTCGTCCGGCTGCCGCACGAAAACACCATGATAAATCGGGCAGCCCAGTTTCAAGGCAATGGCCGCCGGACCGCGATGCGTGGCGGTCGTGCGGCCGAAAAATTTCACCGGCACGCCGTCATTACCGGCATATTGATCGGCCAGGATCGCCACCAAACGATTATTCTTCAATGAAACGATGATTTGTCTGCTGGCTTTTTGGGTGGGGATGATCCCGACACCGGTGGCGCGCCGCAGGTCATTATAGAACTCATCGGCGGATTGGTTGCGCTGCGGCTTGACCACGACATCGATGGGATACCCCCGCGCGGCAATCCAGGCCGCGAACATCTCCCAATTGCCGAAATGCGCCGACAGCAAAATCGCGCCCTTGCCCTCCACCAGTGCCTCATCGAACATCCCCGGATTATCACAATCGACTTTGGCCAATAGTTCTTCCCTGCGCAGTGATGGAAAGCGAAAGACCTCGATGGCGGTCCGGCCGATGTTTTGAAATACCTCCCGAGTAATTCTATCGACCTCCGACGGCGCAAGCTCATCCCCCAGGGCCCGCTGCAGATTATCCGCCGCTACCTGTCGGCGAAACCCGGCCAGATGATACCCGATCACCCCCAGACTCCGCCCGAGTTCGTATGCCGATTTCTCGGGCAGCGCGCGCGCCAGCGCTGCCGCCGCTTTCAATCCGATGGTCTGCAGTGTATAATTTAATGTACTCATGCACAGGACCGGGGAGGTAGATAACTCATGAACAATAATGCTGCCGCCTCGACAATACTCATTGCTGACCGATTCCCGGGTATTCCTGATCTTTCCGCTCTCCCGCGGGATAAAAAATATCGTCCGTCGGTGTCGCGCGTTCCCATTCCTCGACTTTTTTCTTCACGTGGCGGCGCTTGAATAAATACAACAGCAACAGCAACAACACAATGACAATCCAGAACAACATCGTATCCGACAGCAGGGTGGCCCAGTTGTACTTGGTTTTGAGATATGCGGCGTATTCATCCTGAAATCCGGCATAATCCAGGCCGACCGCAGCCATGAACGCGGGATCGAGCTGGTTGTGGCGGCGCAGCTCACTGATAAATAATAAAAATGAATCCCAGCCATATTCATCTAGCAGATATTTCATCCCCAGATAAGATTGACCGTACGCCAGGTGGGCTTTCCCTTCGCCGAAACGATTGAGCGCATCGATTTCATGCAGCGTCAATTCTTCCCCGGTAAGCACCGCGCGGCCGACTTGCCAGTCATCTCCGAACCGCCACTGGTGGCCGATCAACATGGCGAACCCCTCGTCCATCCAGCGCGGCAGCCGCGACCAGCCGGCCAGCCGGTGCAGATACAGATGCGCCAGCTCATGGCGCAGGACTTCCGCAAGTTCAATCTGATACGGATACAGGAATGGAGACAAAATGATCATGGTGTTCAACTCGGGAATGGCGCACCCCACCCCCCAGTCGGGAAACCGTCCACCGACCACCGAATCGAATTGTTCATGGCGGGTGGCCACCAGCACCACAATCGTATCGGCAAATGCGATGCCGCCATACGCGGCCAATTGCCGGTCAGCCGCAGTGAGGATCGAATCAATCGTCTGCTTCAGTTGGGGCTGGGCATCCCGGATTTCAAAGACGGGATGAATAATCGGCCTGGCGTCGGTACCCCGGGCCGGACGTGACATGACCAGACAACACGCCAGGAGAAAAAAAACAATGCTCAATGGGCGTTGGATTGTAATCCGACGCAGCATCATTTCCTCCGCCGCGTCTGGTCCAGCAGATTTTTGGCGTTGTCCCGGAGGTTGTCTTCAAAACGCCGGCGGTTATTTTTGGTGTCCAGGGCAATTACCGGATTGGCGTATGTGCCGGTCAGCGCGAGATCCAGCGCGATACCGCCTGCGCCGCCGAATAAATCGCCCAACTGTGAAAGCAGGCCGGAACCACCACCCTGTTTCGGCAGTTGAAGCTGGACACGATAATCCAGCGAACCGTCAAAACCGACCGAACCGGCGATATCATACATGATGCCCTCCGAGGTAAACCGCCAGTCCCGGCAGTACAACCGCCCCTGCTCGATCCAATAATGGGCGGTCATGTCTTTGATCGGTCCGGAATCTTTGATATCGGCGATCTGTGCCCGGCCGGCCAGTGTAGAAAGGAACGCCAGACCCGCAAACCGTCCCTCACGCATCGTGACATCACCGGTCGCAGTCAGCGAGCGGAAAACATCGCCCCCCTCGACACCGGCTCCCCCAAATGTCCCTGACAGGTTTATTCTGCCGAACAGATGCCCGCCGAACCCGGTGAAATCGCTCAGGAACTCGTTGGCCTCGATTTGTTGGCTTTCAGTTTTCAGTTCAAACACCGGCCGAGTGAAATCGGTGAAGTCGACCTGGGCGTTTCCGGTCATTGTCCCGCCATAAACTCGGCCGTTGATCTCACTGATCGCCAAAATCCAATCGGCATAGGTGATCCTGCCGGTGACGCCGCCGAACGGCACACCGAAATAGACAGCCGAGTCCACTTGCATCACACCCTCGGCGATCATATCGACCAGCGGCAGCGGCGGCGGAACAGATGAGGTATCGTCTTCCGGGAACATCTGATCCAGATCAATGAAAGGTGAGTGCAGTTCGAAATCAAAGCGGGGTTTGGCGACATCCTTGAATCCATGCAACAGGTAAGGCACCAATTCATGAATCCGCCCCTTGATTTCCACCGTCGATGGCCCGGAACGCAGCGTAAACCGCTCGACACTCGCCTCCCGACCCGTGAACCTGATCATGCCGGAAACATCATCAAGCGGCATAACCGTCGTATCCGCCGAACGCCAGCGCACATTTTGCAACGCCACCTGGCCGTTGACACTCATTGTTTGCCAGTTTTTCAATGCCCCAAAACCGGAAAGTGCGATCGCAATCTGCCCCCCGGTTTCGGCTGTGCCGGGGTACTTCAACACATTAACAAGTCGGGCCATCTCGATGGTACAATTGATTCCACCGGAGACATTCGGACTGGCGAATTGGTCGACTGCCACATTGGCGCTTACCGGAATATCAGCGACGTTCATTGATTGCGTGGTCACTGACGCCACTGTCTTGTTCAACCGGATATCCAGCCCGCCGATGGCGAAGGGGAGTTTTCGCTCACCCAAGCTGCCGTTCAAATTGGACAGGAGGATTTTGCCCTCCGCGTAGGGAAACGTGCCTCCCGGCGGGGGCGACGATATCCCGACCTCCGCCTGCAATTCACCGGTGGGCGGGCCGTCCGGAAAGACGGTAGATCGCAGTGTATCGGGCAGGATGTCGAAAATCCGGCCCAATGCTGTCTGCTCGATCATGATCTCGATGGCATAGACTGCCGAATCGCCCGGGTTTTTGAGAGTGCCGCTGAGCGTAACGGGAATGCCGAATGCGGTTAATGTTGCCTGCTCCCAGGCGAAAGATTTATCCATCAGGCCCATCCGGAGATCAAAATCGAGTCCGGGCCTGGCCTTGGTTAAATCGAGATCAAATGTCCCGGTATGGAATTTCCCGCTGTCAACGGTAATCCGGCCGTGGGCCCGGGCGGTGAGTTCCTCTTCCTGCGCGGTCAATTCCAACCGCCCGTTGGTCTGCGCCAATTCGAAAGATGTCTCGGCCGCATAATCATCCAGCGAAACAGTGATCCCGATGAACTCCATATCCCCGGCAACCGGGATCCGCGGCAACGCGGCGATGGCGCTGTCAACCGGCGTGACCGGGACTGTTGTTGTGTCGGGCTTGACAATGTTGGTCCAGTTGTTGCCATGAGCATCGCGCTCCAACCGCAATTCACCGGGACCGATTAACACACGATCCAAAACAACATCACCGGACAACAACGGCCAAAACCGCACTTTGACATCTAACTCGTCCAGATGCAAAAACACGGGTCGGGTAAAGCCCGGCGCGTTGCCGAGGGTGACTTGTTCCAAGCGGACACCCAGACCGCCCCAGAATGATATCTTGGCGCTTTGAATGTCGATTTCGCGGTTGAGGTTCTGCTCCAGTTGCGGCCGTACCGTGGCGAGGATTTTCTCATCGGTGAAATACAACCGAGCGAAAACAAGCGCCAGGACAAACGCCACGGCCAGCGTGCCGGCCAGAATCAACACCACACGGATCAGACGATTCATCGGCAACACTCCGGGGAAGCTGCAGTCATATTAGAATTCGTACTCTCCGCCGACTTCCAGCACGACGACCTTCGCGCCTTTCTTGCGCGCTTCGGCGGCAAAAGCATGCGGGTCCTGCTTAATCAGGCCGAAGGTGTCATAGTGCATGGGGATGACCGTTTTGGGCGCCAGAAGTTCCACAGCTTTAACCGCATCGGCCGGCCCCATCGTAAAATTATCGCCGATCGGCAGCAGGGCAACATCCACCGGATGCATCTCGCCGATAAGTTTCATATCGTAGAAAACCCCGGTATCGCCCGCGTGATAAATTGTTTTGCCCTCGGAGAAAACCAAAAACCCACAGGGATTACCCAGATACAACGTACCGTCATCCCCACCGCCGGAGCCATGATGAGCAATCGTCAGTTTGACCCGGCCAAAATCAAAATCCCATCCGCCGCCAATATGCATGGGGTGCACGGTGGCGCCCTGGCGATTACAATAGACCGCTAACTCGTTGGGCGCGACAATCGTAGCTCCGGAGGATTTGGCGATAGCCAGCCCGTCCCCCAGATGGTCGCCGTGCCCGTGGGTCAGCAGGATATAATCGGGCCTTAGCATTTCGGGGTTTTCCCTGGCTAGCGGATTCCCACTTAAGAACGGGTCGATTAAGATTTTTTTGCCCCCGGCCTCCAGCCAAAAGCAGCTATGTGACAACCAGCGAAGTTTCGGCATATGTACCTCCTTGCCCTATTATACGCATTTCCCCCGCCGGGCAATATATCCCTCCGGCGGGGGAAGGCAAGGGGGATTGGTAACCCAAAAAATGATTGCAGGATACGGCACTGGCCCTTACTTTATTTTGGTCTGTTTATGATCGGTCGTATGGGTTTAATGAGATAGACAAGACAATGAATCCGAATCAGGAAACCCTCTTCCCCCGGGATCATAAAGCACGCTATGGCGAAAACCGCCTGCAACGCAGTCTTTTTCTCCCCAAATTATTGAAAATCGATTCCGCCGATACCCGGTTGGAGGATGAAACTCAAAAACAGGCGTTCAAAATCATTGAAAAATGGGCCAACCTTGAAGAAAGCGGCAAATTGGCTAAAAAGAATGAGACCGCCCTGGAAGGTGAGTTCCTGACCGACGTTTTCGGCAAGGCGCTGGGTTATACCTTGTTTTCGGAAAATTTGCGGGAATGGAACCTGAATCCTAAGTATTCCATTAATGGCGGGATTGCAGACGCGGCAATCGGTTTGTTCAATAACGACACTCCGGCAACCCCGTTGGCTGTGATCGAACTGAAAGGACCGCAGACCAACCTGGACCGGGATCGCTTCAATGGACGGACCGCTATCCAACAATGCTGGGATTACATGAATGCTCTACCCGGTTGCCAATGGGGGATCGTATCAAACTATGTGAGTATCAGGTTATATCACCGTTCCGTTTCTTCTAAAATATATCAACTTTTTGTTCTGCAGGAACTCCGCGAACTATCGGTATTCCGCCAATTTTACTATGTCATGGAAAAAGGCGGGCTGCTGCCTTCACCTGACCGTGAAATTCCCCGCGCCGTAAACTTGCTGCGGAAAACCGATGAAAGACAGCGGGAAGTCGGTGATGAACTGTACAATGAGTATGACCGCAAGCGTTATGATCTAATTGTCCACTTGATTGGAAAAAGACATAAGAGGGCCGTCGACAAAGCTATTCGCATTGCCCAAAAAATTCTTGACCGCATAATTTTCATCGCTTTCTGTGAAGACCGCGACTTGCTGCCGGCAGATTCCATTCTCAAGGCATACAATAGGGTCGCGGCATATCACGAGATGACCAATCCACGGTGGCAAAACTTCTTACACCTGTTTAGTAAAATTGATAAAGGAGACAGGGCATTAGGCATTTCCCCATATGACGGCGGACTATTTCGCGTCGATGACGACATTGACAAATTGAACCTGGATGATGAATGGACTGGCTTTTTTAATTCCATCGGGGAGTATGATTTCCGCCATGAAATCGACGTCGACATCCTGGGACATATTTTCGAAAGATCAATCAATGACGTGGAGGTGATCCGTCGTGGGGGGTTCTTTGAACCGGGACCGGTGGACGATTCCACTCCCAAAATGCTCAAATCGGCCGAGCGCAAAAAATTCGGCATCTTCTACACCCCGCCCGAATTCACGTCATTAATCGTGGCCAACACGGTAACGAGAATAATCGATGATCGGTTCGAGGCCCTGGCGCATCAATACGGCGGAAAGCGAACGGACTTTGAAACGGGCGAACCCGCCCCCCACAAGGCAAAATACTGGAAAGGGTGCCTCGAAATTCTGCAAAACTTGAGAATCGTCGATCCGGCCTGCGGCAGCGGTGCATTTCTCATCGCCGCGTATGAGGCATTGGACGATAAATATAATTATGTGACAGGGTACTTATCCCATCATGGCGGCACCAACGTCCCCGACCCGTTGGAAGACATTCCAGATATTATCGTTAAAAACAATCTGTACGGTGTGGATTTGTCGAAAGAAGCAGTTGAGATCACGCAACTGTCATTATGGCTTCGCACCGCGCGCAAGGGCAGATCACTTGCAGACTTGTCCCAAAATATCGTGCAGGGTAATAGTCTGGTTTCTGACCGAAATGTGCACCCGCTGGCACTGGATTGGGAAAACGTCTTTCCCGGCGTATTCAAAAAAGAAAATCCGGGGTTCGATTGTGTCATCGGTAATCCGCCGTGGGAGCGGATCAAACTGCAGGAACGCGAATTTTTCGACGCCGGTGCGCCGGAGATCGCCTCCACGGTTAACGCCGCCAAACGCCGGCAATTAATCGACAAACTGAAGAAAACCGACCCCGGACTGTACGACCGTTATCTTACGGCCAGAAACGATGCTGATGCAACACTATCATATATTCGTGCTTCCGGCGTCTACCCCTTGACCGGCCAGGGGGATATTAACACATATGCTGTATTTGCCGAATTGGCCAATAACCTTGTTTCATCTGAGGGGCGAGTGGGATTGTTGGTGCCATCGGGAATTGCCACGGATCATACTACAAAAGAAATTTTTGAAGAATTATTGAATTCTAAACGTCTCTCCGGCTTATTCGATTTTGAAAATCGTCAGAAAATATTCCCGGACGTAGACGGGCGATTTAAATTTTGTGTCCTGCTTTTCGGCGGGACCCAGATGACAACTTCCAACGTGGATTTTGTGTTTTTTGCCCATCACATGGAAGACCTGCAAGACAAAACCCGGCACATCAAGCTAAGCCCGGCAGATATTGAATTATTTAATCCCAACACAAAAACATGCCCGATTTTCCGTTCGCCCCGGGACGCAGCTTTGACCAAAGTGATCTACCAACGCGTGCCCATTCTGGTCGACGAACGACGAAAATCAGGTGGTAATCCGTGGGGCATTAGATTCTTCACCATGTTCCACCAGACAAATGATGCAGAATTATTCAAAACGGCAGAAGATTTGAAATCTGCCAAATTCAAATTGCATGGTTCACGCTGGAAAAAAGGCAAGACCGAGTTTCTTCCACTTTACGAAGCGAAGATGATCCAGATGTACGATCACCGGGCTGCGAGTGTAGTCATCGAAGAAAAAAACTGGATGCGCCAGGGACAAACTGAAGAGACCGTTCAAGTACAACATCAAAATCCGGAATTTACCGTGATTCCACGGTGGTGGGTCCAGAAAGAGGAAATCCTTAAACGGCTGCTCGACGTCGAAATTCCTGGTTTCATATGCATTAAAGACGTAACCAGCGCAACCAACCGACGAACAATGATCGCCGCGTATTTGCCTCTCGTCGGGACTCTTAATTCCGCGCCGATTATATTTACCGGGCAGGACATTGCTCCTCGAAGACTATTATGCATGTTAGCCAATTTGAATAGCCTTCCCCTGGATTTTATTGCTCGTCAGAAAGTGGGCGGAGTACATCTAAATTTCTTTATCGTTGAGCAATTACCTATTTTCAATCCGGATTTTTATGCCGAACGCTGCCCGTGGGATAAGCGGCAGACGCTGGAAAAATGGATTTCCGACCGCGTTTTGAAACTTACTTGCACCAACGAAGAAATGCGGCCATTGGCCGAGGCAGCGGGATTTGATCCCCCGATCCACAAATGGAATCCGCGAGATCGAGTTAACTTGTCGGCAGAACTTGATGCGGCCTATTTCCTGCTCTATGGCATAACACGTGACGATGTCGAATATATCCTCTCCACGTTCAGCGGAGTAGGCAAGACTGACAAGGATTTATTCGAGGCGGCTGGAGTCGTCCCCCAAATTCTCAAACATTACGACGCATTGAGACAAAAATCTGCTTAAGCTGGACGCAGGCAGATGCTACTTCGTCGACAGCCCCAACTTGGCCAGCGTGTCGGGGTAACGGCGTTGCAGGTCGGTGCGGATTTTCTTGCGGGCACGGTGCAAATACCAGCGGACTGTCGCCTGCGGCATCCCCATGATGCTGGAGATTTCGTCGATGCTCAACCCCTTGACATCTTTATTTAAAAAGGCGACCCGCTGCTTGTCGTTGAGTTTCTCGGCGGCTTCCATCACATAGTTCTTCAACTCTTTAAGCTGGAACAACTGCTCGGGGTTCTTGATGTTGACTTCCTTGGATTCCTTGATATCGTCCAGCTCTTCAAACTTGTGCTTGCGGAACTTGCGGACATAGTCGATTGAGGCGTTGACCGCAATACGGTACAGCCAGGTCGAAAACCGCTTGCTGGTATCGAACCGCTCGAGGTTGTAATAGGTCTTCACGAAGACCATCTGCGTGATGTCCTTGGCGTCGTCGTAATCGCCGACCATTTTGTAGGCGATCCCGGCCACCTGGTTGCGGTAGCGGCCGACCAGCTCGGAATACAGTTCCTTGTGGCCGGCCTGGATTTCGGCAATAATCCGCTTGGTGTCGGCCTCCTGCCGCTCCCGGGCCTCGTCGTTGAGCTCATCGGCCGTTTTTTCGACCTCGATCAGCTCCGGCTCGTCAGCGGCAGCAACTGATTTATCTATTTTCCGCGGTCTGGCCACAATCCTACCCTTTACCCGGTTCCCCGATACACTGCACCCTGCTTCGCCAAGTTACTAAGAAAATGAGACAGATGATACAACAATCGGCTCAGAAAACGGCAATTTGCGTCTTAACATCACCAAAAACGACCTTTCCATCGCAAAAATGCCCCATTCCGCCCCGAACAAACGCCCTAATACTATACGAATATAGTAAGATTTGGTTCCGAACAAGCGCATAACAAATTGTCGTATAGGCACTTTGCAACAGACATGGCAGGTAGTTCCCCAAGCGCCTAATCTTCAGTCGGCGGGGCGATCATTTGATCACATGCTTGCATACGAGGGAGTGGATAAGTCGAAAATATATTTCATCGGGTCAACTGGATCGCCGTCCACGTGGATTTCGTAATGCAGGTGCGGGCCGGTTATCAACAGGCCGGTCCGACCGATGACTGCAATAGTGTCGCGACGTTTAACCTCTTGCCCGACTTTTACTTTAGTGTCTTTGAGATGTCCGTAGAGAGTCTGCAATCCAAAGCCGTGGTCGATTACCAACGTTTTGCCCAACGCCTTGCTGTACCAGATATTAACGACTCTGCCGTCCGCGGGCGCCCGGACCGGAGTGCCGATACTCGCGGCAAAATCAACACCATTGTGCATGGTCCGCGCGCCGGTAACCGGGTGGCGATTCCGCATCCCAAATGCCCCCGAATACAACCCCTGACAGGGCCGGATCGACGGCGTATGATCGAGTTGATTTTTTCGTGTATGCAGCGAATCAAGAATCGCCCGGAAATTTTCCCGTTCAAAGCCCGCTTTGCGCAGCAGGTTCGACAAATCGACTTCGGTATCGTAGGACAGCAGTTCATAGGCGCTCAGACTATCGGTAGTGCTGGGAAAACCGCCGATACCCAGCGCCCGCTCCGCAGGGTCCACATCCGGGAAGCCGAAAACCTGCCGGATGTCGTCCTCACGCTGTTCGATTTCACTTAAATAGTTGCCGAATGTCGCCATGGAAGACCGCATCCCGGCCAGACGGCTTTGTAAAAATGCATTTTCAACCTGCAGCGCCTGCAACTGCACCCGGGCCTCCTGGCGATTAAGATGGCCCAGCATAAAATAGCCGAAAAGCAAAACCACACAGACCAGCGAAAAACCGAGCAGCGATACGACAAATTGAGGGATTCTAAACTGGATGGTCTCACCCGAATTCGGCGGGACAATCAAGACATTAAATTTCTTCTTTTTGCCTGCCAATGCCGTCCTCCATGAGGCCAATCCGTCTCCGGGTCCGCCAAAACTTGCGAGACGATAGGGGGGGCAGACGCCAATGTCAAGGATATAATTAGCTCACCGGCCACATTACTTGCGGCCCCGGCCGGTTTTTGACTGCGACCCTAAAAACCCGAGGACTGTTCCCGTTCCTCCCTGAACGGTGGTTTTCCGGCAATTCCCAAACCCGCTTACTTGATCAGCAGAAAATGCCTTTTCAAGATCTTGTCCACGACTTTGATGAATTTTTCCGGATTCAGATTCTGCAGGCTGTACAGGTGCCAATACGTCTTTTCCGGCAGTTTCAGCCCGTCTTTTTTGCCCTTCCGCATCGCGATTGTTCCTCCGGGCTAACCGAATTCCCCGGAGGCGACCGCAAGGGCATATTTTCCCTCCGGGGGAATTATCGGCGAATGTCAAAAATCTTTAACGCGTTTTGAAATATTGTAACAGCAATTGTGCTGCCGGTCGGCATCTTAGGCCCTGCTCTGCGATGTATTCTTTTGCCTTATAATGCATTAAGGGGGTGATCGCTTTGGGACTCGTCGGCTGAATATTCATAAATATCGTGGACACCTCCCCGGAGTATGGGATGTCCGCCATTCCAAGAGAGACAAAAAAATGAAAATGACGGCGATTCAGCGAGATTGAATATAAGTGTTTCAATTGTGGCAAAACTTTGAGGGGGAATTATACAGAAATGAAACGTATTGACGCCAAATGGAGTTTTCCCTTGGGGGAAAGTGCGTTGCCGCATATTTTGGGGCAATTGCGCCCGGACCGCAACCCGGCGGATCGGGCGTTCGTATGGACAGAAAGGAACAGTCGGTGGTCGAAAATACCGACGAAGAACTGATCAAAGGCGCCCTGCAGGGCAATCAGGAGGCCTATAAAAAGCTCCTGGAACGGCACCGCCACGCGATCTTCCATATTGCGTACAAAATCGTACGCAACTCCGAGGAAGCGGCGGACCTGGTCCAGGAGACATTCATGAAGGCCTTTGCGTCGCTGTCGTCCTACCGGTTCGAATACCGGTTTTCGACCTGGCTGTACCGGATCGCGGCGAACAATGCCATCGATCTGTTGCGCAAACGCAAGATCGAGGCCTTATCGCTCGACCGCCCGGTGGAGACCAAAGACGGCTCGGTGGAATTGCAGCTCCCCGATTGGACGCACAATCCGGAGTTCGATTTCACCCGCAAGCAACAGCGGATTTCGATTGAGGAGGCCATTGCCACGTTACCGAGCAAATACCGCGAGGTAATTGTCTACCGGCACAGCGAGGACAAGTCCTACGACGAAATCGCCCGCATCCTGGATATCCCGGTGGGGACAGTCAAAGCGCGGATTTTTCGCGCGCGAGAGTTGCTGAAAAAGAAATTGAAAAACCCGATGATGTGACATGGCAGGCCGGCGACCGAAAAGGCGTGATCGTGCGATGAGAATGCTTCAATCCGATTTTTTCATGACGTTATGCCTGGTCCTGCTTTGCCTGCCGGCAGCCGCCCAGACTGATCCACCCCGGCCGGACACCGCCAAACACGCCGCTCCCCCGGCCCCCAAAACCTACTTCATTCCCGGCGATACCCTGGAGGATGAGGAACTCCTGCGCATCGAAAAAGAACGCAGGAAAAGCGAACTTGACCTGCGCGAAAAACTCGAATCGCTTAAATCATTGGATGCCCTGAAAGACCTGGACAATCTCGAGGTATTGGACGCACTTGACGCACTCGAAGCCGTGAAAGCGCCCTCCGAGGAATCGCGGGCGGCGCTCGAAAAGGCACGCCGACAGCTTGAAGGGCTGGTGATTGCCACACCCCGGGTGGGGGACATCGGCGGGGAAATCATCCTGCCCGATACGGTCTACACCACCGAAATAACCATCGGCCCGACCGGCATTGAATTTTACGATACGGCCGGCACGCCCGTGTTCATCCTTGGCGAACCAAAAGGACTGGGGGACGTGTATGTATTCTCTGACGAGGGCAATCTAATTTCAACCGAAGATATCGTCCAGATCGGCACGAGTGTTACCGTCGACAAAAACGAACGCGTGGAAGGCAACGTGGTGGTTTTCGGTGGCGATGTGCACGTCACAGGTGAAGTCAAAGGCGACGCGGTAGCTATTTTCGGCGATGTGATCGTCGACGGTTACGTGCACGGCTCGGCGGTCGCACCCCTGGGCGAAGTGGAGGTGACTTCGACCGGGCGCGTGCGCAAGGACGTCGTCGGCGGGACGATTACTCTTGCGCCGGGTTCGATGGTCGGCGGGAAGCGGGAACGCACCAATGTCCGGATCCCCGTTCGTCCGCAACTGTTTCAGGGTATCTACCTGGCGATTTTCTTCATTTATTTGGGCGTGGCGGTGTTCGTGATCTTCCTAACCCTGCTGGCGCATGCTTTCGGGGCGAAAAACATCAAAACCGTCGGTACACGGGTCGCCGAATCGGGAGTCAAATCCTTTTTCGTCGGGCTGGTATCCATGCTGCTGGGTGTGCCGCTGGCGTTCGTTTTGCTGATTATCACAGTGATCGGGATCCCGGTGGCAATTCTGGTCTTGCCGCTGGCGGTGTTTTTGGCCAAGGTCATGGGGTACGCCGCGGTCGGTCTGCGTTTTGGGGGAAAACTTGCGGAGAATACGGTTTTCAAAGCCAGGTCCCAATTGGCGCAGACCCTGTTGGGGACGGCCGGGCTGCTGATGATCACGATGATCGGCTGCACATTAATCATTATTCCGACCACGCCGATTCAGGTCATCGGCTGGATTTTGTTCGGCATTGGTATTGCGGTATCGTTTGTCGCGACGACGACCGGTATCGGCGCGGTCGTCCTCACCCGGTTCGGCACACGATTGCATAAGAACGGGACCTCTCGACCCACTCCCTCGGCCATCCCCCCTCCCCCAAGTTCCATCCAACCTGGTACTACAACGGCGTAAAGAAATCAGCAAGAAATATGTGGGCGGTCCGCCGTGGCGGGCCGGGCACAGCCTCATCATTTCCCTTGAGGGGGATCATAGTAGGTCAAAACCCCTATGGTTTTGACATACGCCCGAAGGGCGTTCAAATGAAGTCCAACCGTTTATCGAAACCTCGGGGGTTTCGACCTGCTGACTGATCACGCCTGAATTCCCAAAAGCGATCTGATTGGTTTTGACAAGCATTCGGGAATATCCTTCTCCTTCGCTTGGGCCAACAGCCCCAGGGCATTATCGATCTTCTCACCTTCATCTTTGGGAAGCCCCATAGATGATTCGAAATCTGGCTCAAGCCAAAACGTGCGATCCCCGCCAGCAACATCAAGGATCGCCTTGTTCCACCTCTCGTGTTTGGTATTCTTATCCTGTTGCTCTTTTTTGCGATTATCCGACCATGCGTTTTCAATATCCTTAACGTCTCGGTCGGCCAAAACCACGAATGGTATCTTGAAAGCATCGGCAGTGCGCGCAAATAGGGGTATCTTAGTTTTTCCACCACATTCAATCACAGACACATTCTCTTTGTTGACATCAATCCCAAGTGCTTTGAACGCTAAGGGAAGTGCTACTTTTTCCGTGTTTCCCTCCACAAACATCACACGACGAGCGAAGAAGAATTCGCTCCTTTGCGCATCAAACTCTGTCAGAAGCCGCAGAGCTCTTCTATCGTTATCCGCAAGATCGACTTTCATTGCTTGATTAACTTCCGTGCCGGAATCTGCCTGCCGTCTGACCACCGCGATGGCCTCAGGTTCATGGAGTTGGACGAATATCGGAGAATGCGTCGTGAGAAACACCTGGTTGCCCCGTTCAGAAAGGCCCCGAAGAACGGACGCAAAGTAGCGTGCCTTTTGCGGGTGAAGGAAAACCTCCGGCTCCTCGATTGCGAATACCGCCCCCTCCTTTTTCAGTTCCTCATAGGTCCGGAATATCGCCACAACAATAGCGCTCTGTAGCCCCGCGCCAACGTCTCCAGCAGGACTTCGAATCCCCATCTCGTCGACGTAAAGCTGGAGCGATTTAAAAGCGTTGGTAGGGTCATGCGTCTCAAAATGCAGCTCAACCTTGCTTTTCCCCGCGTCCAATCCCATCTGTTGAATCGCGTTCTGCGCAAGTTTGCATTCGATTTCCTCGAAAGTCTCAGTACGGAGGTATTTGTAAGCATCTTTCACCGACTCTTCGAACGCCTCTCTTCTTGTCATTTTTACCGAGCTGCCGTCTGGGCGTGTCACTTCGATCAGGGTCTTATTGTTCAAGAACTCTGTATTTACCTCATTGAACAGTCGCCGGAGGACGGACCAACGGTTGCCGGGGGTTTGTCGATTGTAATCCCGCAACACGTCGACGTAGATGGAGGGGAGTTGCTCCCGAATGTCCTTGGTAACCCGGTAAGGCACCCATTGCCCACTATACTTCTTACCCTTTTCCAACTTCTCTGCAGGGTAGGAAATCGTCTTGCCAGCACTGTTGATACAGACGTAGTCTGTGGTGAGTGTGCCGGCCGGCTTGCCCTTCACCTTGATTTTGTATGCCTTGCAGCGGAGCTCGATCCCGGCGATCTCCATCTTGAAGTTGTTCCGCCATTCCTCCGCGACCTCGTCGAAGAACACCTGAATAACGATGTCATTAGAAGTGTCCTGGTTATAGAAATCCTCGTCGGAGAACATGCGTTCAGTCGGCCACGTTTCTCCGAGTGCAATGGAAAGGGCACGAAGGATATTCGATTTCCCGGAATTATTTTCACCAATCAAAACGCAGTAGAGTGCAGGTTCGAAATCCAATACCCTAATTGAACGATAATGTTCAATATGTACGTGAAGAATCCGCATGAATCATCCTCCCCTTGTATCGCGCAACGTGCTGTGTGGGTGGCAGATGTCCACATCTGCCCCACATCAATATCAAACCAGTAAAGCCATAGTGGCCTCCGTGCATGACTCACTTCGATTGAGCATTATCCTTTTTGTCGGTCCTGAGGCATACTTAAACCTCTGCCAGCGGCAACGCCTTTTGCTATCGCAAATCCAGATACCCCTGATAATATGGGAAGACCTGCTTCTGCTGAAATCGTCTTAGTCATCAGCAATATGCTCAGCACGATCACGATTAGAACCGCAATAAGAACTTGACCATATGATGTCCAGAATTCGTTGCGCCGTTGAAGATATTCCGTATAACTATCATGAAGATATCGCGGAATATCATCATAAGTGCGTGGTGAATTCATCAAGTGATGATGAATTATTTCCTCCCAAAAGGGATGACGACCCGGAAACCATTTCTCGAATTGATGTCTGGATAGCACAAATCCAAACCAAACGACCCCGGCGATCACGACCAGGCCGATCAATGATACGAGAACACAGGCCCAGAATACGAAATCATACATTGTATCGAATCCTCCTCATATAATTGATATCGCATATTGCCTTTATTCGCCCTTACGGCTGGCCGACATCCGACATTGTGGGCGGCACATGTCCACATATGCCCCGGCGAGAAAAACCATTCTGGCCTTTGGGAATTCTGCCATTTAGGCGCATCCCCCCAGCGAAAGTGTTTTGCCTGCATCTTCTTCTGATCAAACGAAATATGTATTCCCCAGCCACCTTTGTCAACGGAAAAGAGCGGCCTTTTTGCCGCCACCCCCCACATCATCACAAAAAAAAACCGCCCCGCGGTTACGCAGGGCGGCTTGATCATGTGCTTTTTACAGGTGATCCCGGTCAATCAAGATATGCCCGGAGCGACTTGGAGCGCGAAGCATGGCGCAAACGGCGGATCGCTTTCTCTTTAATCTGGCGGACCCGCTCGCGGGTCAGCGAAAAGCGCACGCCGATTTCCTCCAGGGTCAGGGCTTTTTCATGGTGCAACCCGAAATACAGGTTGATCACCTCGGCCTCACGCGGGGTGAGGGTATCCAACGCCTTTTCGATCTCCGAACGCAGTGAATCACTCAACAGCGTTTCGTCGGGCGCGGGCTGCATCTCATCTTCCAACACGTCGATTAAGCTGTTGTCCTCGGACGTCGCAAACGGCGCATCCAGCGACAAATGCGAGTTCGAGATCTTCAGCGTGTCGGAAACCTCGGCAGAGGTGAGTTCCAGTTTGTCGGCGATTTCATCAGCCGTGGGTTCCCTCCCGAACACCTGTTCGAGTGAGCTGGAAATCTTGCCGATCTTATGCAGCGTGCCCACGCGGTTCAACGGCAGGCGCACGATCCGTGACTGCTCCGCCAGGGACTGCAAAATCGCCTGGCGAATCCACCACACGGCGTAGGAGATGAACTTGAACCCCCGGGTTTCGTCGAACCGCTTTGCCGCTTTGATCAATCCGATATTGCCCTCATTAATCAAATCCGCCAGGGACAAACCCTGGTTTTGATATTGTTTGGCCACGGATACCACAAAGCGCAAATTCGCCTTGGTCAACCGCTCCAAAGCGTCCTGATCACCCTCCCGGATTCGCTTGGCCAGCGATACTTCCTGTTTAGGTGTCAGCAGCGGCGTTTCGCCGATTTCCTTCAGGTACAAGTCCAGGGACCGGTCTTCATCCCGGTACTTGCGGGACGATCGCACTGCGATTATTCCACCCCCTTACCAGCAGGTTACGGGTCATTCCGGACGGACCGCAATATACCCGGTATTGCCCCGCCGATCGTAGACCAGCAGGGATACTGCCTTCTTGCGGTCGGTCAGCGAACCGACCACCGTGTTATAATCCGTAATATCTTCGACAACCTGATGATCGATCTCCCCGATCACCATCCCCGGCCGGATGCCCTTCTCATACGCGGGGCCGTCGGGGTCGATATTTATCACCAGCACACCCGGCTGGTACGTTGAATTCATCCGCTCGGCGATTTGTGGGGTGCTAGTTTCCACCTCCAGCCCCAGCCAGCGCTGGGCCGGGGCGACGGCCGAAGTGTCCTGCCGGCTGCTCACCGCCAGCAGTCCCGCATCCCGATCGCTTAAACGCACAGGGATCTCCAATTGCCGGCCGCGGCGAATGACCGCAAGGTTGACCACCGCGTCGGGCTTGGCCATCCAGATCAGCCGCATGAAATGCTGCGCGTCGGTGATTTTCTCATGATCAAAACCGACGATCACGTCCCCGGGGGTCAACCCGGCTGCCTCAGCCGGAGTATTCTCGAACACCCGGTTGATCAGCACGCCGTCGGCCGAGGGCAGACTTTCCGCCTCGACATCATCCCAGGTGATATCGCGTGGTTCGATACCCAGCCAACCCCGGTTGACCCTGCCCGATGACTGCAAGTCCGGGATAACCACTTTGGCGAAATTGATCGGAATGGCGAAACCGATCCCGACATTCGATCCGGTGGGGCTGGCAATTGCCGAATTTATCCCCACTACCCGGCCCGACAAACTGACCAGCGGTCCGCCGGAATTCCCGGGATTGATCGAGGCGTCGGTCTGGATATAATTTTGATAAGTCGGCGTGCCTTCCATAAAATTCAAATCAGTCCGCCCCAGCGCCGAAATTACCCCCACCGTCACTGTCCGGTCAAGCCCCTGCTGCGGGAAGGGGTTGCCGATGGCAATCACCCAATCGCCGACCAAAAGCGAGTCGGAATCGCCGAATTCCAAATAGGATACCACATGATCGGCTTTGATCCGCAAGAGCGCCAGGTCAGTGGCGTCATCGACACCGACCAATTCGGCGGTAAATTCGCTTTTGTCCGAAAGACGGACGGTGATTTCATCGGCGCCTGCCACCACATGGTTGTTCGTCAGGATATAGCCGTCGGCCGAGATCAAAAAACCCGATCCCAGCGACCTCTGGCGTTGCTCGCCGTGCCAGGGGAATAACTCATCAAATAGTGAACCGAAAGGATTAGTTTGATCCTGCTCGGTTTGTTTGAGTTCGGCGGAAATGTTGACCACCGCGTCCTTAACCCGGCGGACCACCTCGACAAAGGGCGAATGCCCCTCGGCGGTCAACGGCAGGTTTTGCGCTGCGGCGTCCCCGCCCACAGCGCTAAAGACAAAAACAGCCGCGATAACGGCTGATATTCCTCTGCTCAAAATCCCGGCGCCCCACATCATTTGGATATCACGAATCGCTCGCTATATACGACAAACAAGAAAGTTACCCGAAAGGTCAATCAAAGTCAAGGACTCGAAAAAATAATGACAGTAATCGCGGATTCGCCAATCCCCCCTTCTCGCTCAAAAACCACACTTTATACGCTTGAGGTTAGGACATGTTGCAGCAAATAAAACAGTAATGCCATTTTCGGGCCGACTGCGGTACCTCGAAGGCGACGGTTCCGTGCCGGACGGGGGCGGGACGCCGACCTACCCCTTGCTGACAAAAAACATATGCGAATCACCGGGCCGGATCGGGAGGGACAACCCGGCGGCCAATTCTGCCTGGGCGACCTTGATTTCCTGCTCGGTGTAAATGTCCATCATTTTGAGGCGTTTGGACTTAATTCCTGCCGCAGCCAGGTCCGCCCATACAATCACCGGGCGGGCGTCTGTTGAATCATCCTGCCAATCGGCAATATGGGCGGAATTCTCGATGATATACAACAATCCGCATTTGTCACTAGTGTGCAGAACCACACTTACCGCGCTGTCGGGTGAGCCGACCAGGGGCTTGAGTTGGTGGCTGGGCCATAATGATGAGAAAAACTGCCCATGTGAGGGGTCCCCGGAGGACGCAGGATCAAAAGTCAACATGTGCCAGAGACCCTGGCCCAGTTTGCCGACTGTGCCATAGATTTTTGCCCCCGATTTGACCAGCGCTTTGGCCCGCGTGGGCAAGCGGCGAATGTTACCATACACCTGCGAGACAAACGGTCCGGCAGGAGTATCCAACACGCAAATCCGGTAATCCGGCGTGGTCCGCACACCGAGGGCTTTGGCCAGGATATCGCAGGGTTCCATGTTATCGTCGAACCGCGGCATCAAGCCATAAAACACCATTCCCACTCCGCCCCGCAACAATTCGACCAAGGTGGTTTGGGCCTCAGCCGACATATATTCGGCGAGCGGCACAATCAAGACCTTATAGTTGCCCAACGTTTCGGGTACGGTCAGGTCCCAAATCCGATAATCAAAGCCGCACCGCATCAGGTCGCGGCCAATAGCTTCAAAACCGTGCCCAACCAGATCGGGCAAATATGAGAATGGCCCACTCCGCCCCAGAACCATGCCGCGCAGGTAGGGCCGATAACGCAGCAGACAAATCGAGGCGAAATGACGCATTTTCTCGAATTCGATTTTAGCCAATTGAAAATTCACCCGGCGGATGATTTCATATGACGGGCCGATCGCGCCCGATTCGGAGAGGGCCGCACCATACCAGCGGTCCCGGCCGACAAACATACTGAAATTCATGCCCTTGACCCCGGAAGCCAGTGCGGCGGTCAATTGCCGTTTAACTTCGCGCTCGGTAATCGGCCGGAATTTTTCCGAAACATCGGGGTTGGGCGAGGCCCGCCCCACTCCAAAGCTGGAAACAAATCCCATCTCCTGGCCATCGGAGATCGATCGTCCCCGGTCCATTATTTTATCCAGCGGCGAATCCAGGGAGATATTGGTCGTGAAAATCGTCCGTTCAGCGGTACGGGCATCGGCCAAATCCGGGAAATTATATCCGCCGTTCCACGCGCACGCGCGGGAAAACATCGCCGACATCTCCGCGCCCGAAAGCAGCTCGGCGATGGAATCGGCATAGCGGTTGACCAAATGTTCGCGGAATGCAATCCAATCCAGATGCGGCACCACCTGCGCCGGGTCTTTGGCCTCGAATTCCCGCGGCGGGATGACTTCCGCGAAATCCTTGTATTTTGTCTTGTAAATTTTATTCAGTTGTTCAATGGACGCGTGTTTCACTTCCAGAAATTTGGGGAACAGACTGCGGACGACATATTCATTGTAGTCACCGGAGTAGGGGTCGAAATTATGACAAAACGACGGTTCATGGTCGATTTCAATCAGGAACACCGGGCCGCGCGGGTAGATGTAATTTTTCACAACTTCGGAAAAGACGGAAAAATAATGGCGCAGCAGGATTTGAAAACGAGTATGCAGATATGACGGCGTCAGCCCCCCGATCGCTCCGACATCGGCTTTGGCGGCCAGCGGTTCACCGTCTTTATTTTTGGCGGCCGTCTCCGGGTGCCGAAAAACGAAATCGGGGATCCCGCCATTGTCCCACTGGGCCATAATCCACGGCCCCGGCTTGAGAATTATCTTAAACCCAAACTCCCGCGAAAGCTCCAAAAAAACGACCAGGTCTTTGGCTGGGTCCGATCGGCCCGAAAAATCGAATTCCCCCTGGCGCGGCTCGTGCAGGTTCCAGGGAACGGCAGTTGAGATAATGCGGAAGCCCGCCTTGCGGATGCGTTCAAAGCAAATTGACCAGTATCGCTTGGACACGCGGAAATAGTGCATTTCCGCGGCAAAAGGCGCATATTCTTCCTTGCCGATGACGAACTTATTATCGACAATCTTAAGTGCGGTCCGCGAACTCTTTGCGCTACCAGCTGTTACAATTATGGCGACGCCTCCTTGGCGAAATTACTCGAACCTGCCCCAAAATCAACTAAGCAAGTATTAAACTCTTTAGAGGGGGTGAAGTCAAGATATTTCTTCTAACCTATTGGGAGATAATGAGGAACAAAACCGGAGGGCAAAATCGCGCCAAATCGCGGGGCGGTCGGCTTCTTTTACTTCAGTAGGAGCATTTTTCGCATTTGCTGGTGGTCTCCGGCAGCGAGGCGATAAAAATAGATCCCCGAGCCAACCCGTTCACCCCGATAGTCTTCGCCATTCCAAAATGCCTGTTGCCGACCCGCATTCTTTGGGCCGTCGACAAGCGTGATGACGCTCCGCCCCAGAATGTCAAAGACCTCCAAACGGACAATTCCCGGTTGCGGCAGGGAAAACTCAATGTGTGTGCCGGCGTTGAACGGATTGGGGTAGTTTTGCGCCAGCTCGAATTCCAGCGGGATTGCATCATCCGCGTCCAGAATACCCCCGGGTGATGCAATAGTAATGATACCTTTGGTAAAGACAACTTCATCGGTTCCACTGGGGCCATGGTCAACCGGGGGCAACCCGCCGTCAATCAAGCTCACGGTTTGAAGGGCGGTCGTGAAGCAGGAGGTATCGATTTCGAATTTTCCGGGTTGCTCAGTAACCGCAAATGTGATCGTAACAATCGCCCGCCCCAGAGGTTGGGGGGCGGCGCCCAGCAATGCCCCAAGCGCATTGATCGCCAAATGGTCCGGCGATACCCCTTCATAGTTATCATGATAAGCAGATACACAACGATTACCTTGCGGGATCCCGGCAATCGGCCTAACCTCCTCAACCATATACGCCCATGGCGTAACCCAATTCCAGGTCACTCCCTGTGCATACGGATGGTTTGAGGCATTGGCTCCGGTGTCATAGGGTAGCGGACCGGCCCAAAACGAGCCGGGATCAATCTCGCGCACGACCAGAGGGACGGTCAAGCCCAGCAACGTATTATCCCAGGCCACTGTGAAATCCACGGTCACGTCGGTTTGCCCCGGCTCGACGGTCCTGCTGGCCACATCGACGCGCCATTCGGCCCCGGCGGGAACGGCCAGAAAAACGAATACGACAAACAATCCGACGCGCCGCACAACAGAAACTCCCGGCCCCCGGCGGCTGCCGGACAATCCTGTCTTAGTCACCCCACCTCTTTGCATAATGGCTGCTCGATGATGAGACTTCCCTGCCGCTGGTATACGATTAAATGTACGAGCGAGAAATTTGACTGGCGCCCCGAATTATTTCATCAGAACCATTTTCTTCATCTCGGAAAAATCCGACGTGGTCAGTCGATAGAAATAGATCCCCGAGGCCACATTCTTACCGTCCCGGTCTGTGCCGTCCCAGACGGCCTGCTGCTGTCCGGCCGCGCGATATCCCTCGGCCAGAGTGGCCACATTTCGCCCAAGAATATCGTATACATCGAGTTGAACATGACCTCCTCTCGACAGAACAAATTCAATCAAAGTGCGGGCATTAAATGGATTCGGGTAGTTTTGCAGCAGCGCATATTTTTCGGGCACCGCGTCCTGCTGCTCGAAAATGGCGTTGGTATCGCAATCGGACGGATTCTGCTCCGGATTATACAGATCCGGGCAGACATCGCAAGAATCCCCGAACAGGTCGCCGTCGCTGTCTTCCTGTAGTGGATTCGGCGTCAGCAGACAATTATCGCAGGCATCGCCGACACTATCCGCATCCGTATCCTCCTGGCTAATGTTGTAGATAAGCGGACAATTATCCTGGTCATCGGGGAAGCCGTCTTCATCGGTGTCTTTCCAGAGAGTGACGACACCTTTATTAAAAACAGTCTCTCCGGTCCCCTTGGGGCCGTGATCGACGGCGATCATGGCATTATCGATCATGTAAATAGTGCTGTTGGATGTCGACACACACGCGGTGTCGAACTCGAACCGCCCGGCGGTGTTGGTCACATCGAAGGTTAATGTGAGAACCACTCGGCCGGCGGGTTGGGCGTCAGCGTAAAGCCCCGAACTGGAAGCGCTTACCACCAACTGATCGGGGGGCTGGCCGTTATAAAAGCTGTCGGCCGGCGGATTGCACAGAAAGTCGAATGGAATTTTTAAGGCCGGCCGGACCTCCTCATTAAGATTGGCCCACGGTGCGGCCCAGTTCCAGGCGGCACCGTATTGGTAGGGATGCCAAAACCCGTTCCCGCCGGTATCGTAGGGCAAATTGCCCGTCCAGAAGGCGCCAGAATCAATCTGTCTGACGATTAGCGGCAAAGAGAAGCTGGCAAGCGGAATATCCCAGTATACGGTGATATCCAGGGTCACCCCGGTCTGGCCGGCGTCCACGGTCTTGGTTTCAATATCAATGCGCCACTCGGCCCGGCCCGGCGCCGCACAGCATGCCATCAGTACCATCATGATTGCGGTGCAATACAACATCGCTTTCATTCCCATTCTCCTTGCCCCTGCGGACGTGCGGCCCGCCCCTTGTTTCGGCTGCGACGCGTCGTGCCAGCGAATCGGCGCGGCATCAGCCGTTGTCATGCGGCAAGATACCGCATTTCTTCACCGGTGCGTATGACAAAATCCCCCTGATATTTTACCCCAAAAACCGCGAATTATCTGAATCGCCAGCTGATAGATCAGCGCATTGCCAAGCATGTGTGGAAAATTCGAGACCGCCCATCCCACCCCAAAGCATTCAACCGCCTGCCACAATTAATTGACCTCTGCCTTTAAACGTCAGACGCGTTCACCCTGACGGCTGTTTCAGATCAACTAATTGCTCTGTTGCGATTGCGCCTCCCCGGGACTATCCCGATCAGATACTTCAAGTTATAATATAACTCAAACCCCGGGATAGTCAAGCCCTTTTGGTCTGATTCAGCCAACATTCTGGCCAAACAACGCGCATGGACCGCCGTAATCCGTTGCCTTGTAATATATTAAAAAATCCCCCGCCGACAACCGACGGGGGATGAGAATTCAATTTCGCTGCAGCTACTTCATCAGAACCATTTTCTTCATCTCCGTGAAATCACCCGCAGACAACCGGTAGAAATACATCCCCGAACTCACCGTCCGCCCTCTGGCGTCCTTCCCGGTCCAGGCCACCTGCTTGCGCCCCGAGGACAGGTATTCATCCACCAGAGTCGTGACTTTCTGGCCCAGGATATCATACACTTCGAGTCGGACATACCCACCTTCCCGCAACGCAAATTCTATTACCGTGTTGGCGTTAAACGGGTTGGGGTAATTTTGCATCAGTGAGTAATCCCCCGGGACCGCGTCATCAATTTCAAGAATGCCGCTCGGGCAATCTTCCGGTCTTTGTTCCGGGTTATATAGGAACGGGCAATTGTCACAGGAATCGCCGTACGCGTCGGTGCCGTTGGTATCGCTGTTTTCCTGCTCCGGGTTGTAGGTCAGCTGGCAATTATCGCAGACATTGCCCACGCTATCTGCATCATCATCTTCCTGGGCGGGATTGTGGACCAGCCAGCAGTTGTCCAAATGGTCGGGGATACCGTCTTCATCGGTGTCCTTATTAATCGTGACCACACCCTTGGTGAAGGTGGCTTCGCCGGTCCCCAAAGAAGCATGGTCCACGGGGGGAAACGCATCATCGATGAGATATAAAGTTTTCAGCTGCAAATTCACGCATGCAGTATCAAACTCAAACCTGCCGCCCACGTCGGTAACATCGAAGGTTATTGTACAATATTTGCGACCGTTGGGAGTTGCCGGACATGGCGGCGCACCGGTCCCGGCGGCCGCGAGCATAAAATTGTCGGGCGGCACGCCGTTGTAGAGCGTATCGGCCATCGGTGTGCACGGATTAAATTTGGCGTCCTTGTCAGATGGAAATAACCCTTCAGTCAAAGTCGCCCATGGCGAAGCCCAGCTCCATGCCACATGATACGGATACGGATGATAGAAACCCGTGGCATCTCCGGTATCGTACGGCAATACTCCGGTCCAGAATGCGCCTTCATCGACCTCGCGGACGACAAGCGGTAGCGATACTGCTGACAACGCCAAATCCCAGTACGCGGTGAAATCGAGCGTGACGCCCGTCGCCCCCGCTTCGACAGTCTTGCTTTCGATTTCCACCGCCCATTTGGCCGATGCACCGACGGCAAAACTGAGAATGACGAGAGTCACTACTACAGCGATACGTGAAATAAATCTCATCCTCCCCTGCCTCCTATGCTTTGTATTTTGATATGATTATTTTCAGTTTCCGGTCTCCACGAACCACACCACACCCCCACTAATATAAACATTGCCTCCACGGGAGGGCTTTGTCAAATGAAAAAAGCGGTCTGCGGGAAAAAAATGAAGCCGCCGGCCCGGCTGAGGCCGGGGGAGGCCGCCACCCGCCCACAAAATCCACCGTTGCACCACGGCCCGTGGGCTTCCGAAGGCTGTGGCCGCACATGGGCGATCCGGCATCCCCCCCCGGGCGCGGTGACAAAAAAAGGACGAGAGGCAGTGCCTCTCGTCCTCCATACTACAGTGTTGCAACAGCAGTCGTCGTGATTACGGACACTGCACGCACAAAGCGTCCTGACTCTTGTACACGTATTTCACGAGGAACTGCACGTCAAGCGGTGTCGTCCCGCCGTCACAGTTGACGTCACCCTTGCCCCACGGACAAGACGGATACAGGTACAACGCATCCTGACTCTTGTACACATACTTCACCAGGAACTGGACGTCCAGAGGAGTCGTTCCCAGGTCGTGGTTCACATCACCCTTCATCCCGCAATCGCAGGTCTGGGCAACATGAATGTCAAAGGTAAGGTCGTCGGTCTGTGAAGCGCAGAGGTCCGCCACGCGGACGGTGACTGTATAATCACCTTCTGGCGTAGCAGTGGTCTGCAGGTGGGCTTTGCAATCGTCGTCGTCGACCAGCGTGATCGTGGCCGTAGCCGGGACCACACTGACCAGCGTGAAGTTGCAGCCGCAGCAGCCGCCGCTGAGACCGCCGAAATGAGTACCGGTGGCGTTCAGGTACAGCGCAGCCGTCGGACCCATGTTGTACGGATACTCGCCGAACGCGGCGTTGACCGCAAAATCACCGCACCAGCCGAAGGCCTTCTTCCACGCCTTCTTGGTGGTGTTGATCAGGTCGGTGACATAACCGTCATAAGACCCGCCGTGATACACGGAGGCTTCCACATCCTCTTGCGCCTGAGTCGAGGACACCAATCCGACGTGGAATACATGACCGCCGTTGGCAGCGTATGGATCTTCAACCAGCGTCACCTGGGGGAAAGCAATGATCGAATGGATGTCGTCAACGTAGTCGTCGCTGCCGTCATCATCTTCGCCCAGATCCCACCAGATGGTGGTGCCGTTGGAATCCAGCTCGGCATAAATATACTGGTCCGGGTACCCGCCGTCCGGATAGACGTAATTCCGGTTGCTCTGTACGACCATCCGCTTGGCCGGAGAGCAGGTCAGAGCGGTGATACCGGCCGCATACTGCGTGGTGACATCGACGGTATCGGGCTGGGCAATCAGCGTATCCTGCTCAGTGCCGTGCTGGTAGACCAGGTTGTAGTTGGAAATGACCCCGCCGAGGTCGCCGTTGCTCGTGCCGTTCGGTGTCGTGGTCCCAACGTCAAGGTCAGAAGCCACACCAACGATCAGGTCCGGATCGAAAATCGTGTTGGTGTAGATTTTGTACTTGATGTGGACGAATTCGCAACTGTCTTCGTCCTGCGGGAACAGGTACTGCACCGTCACGCCAATGGTCGAGTCGACAGTCACCTGGTTGGCCACGCCGACCGATTCATCGTCC
>JAGVQM010000026.1 GCA_020051695.1 Candidatus Zixiibacteriota bacterium
ACGGACAGTTCCAACCGTCGGGATACACACGGCCATCCAATTGATTATAGACGAATTTGCAGATGACTTGGACATCGAGCGGTGTGGTTCCGCCGTCGTCGTTCATGTCGCCTTTCATGCCGCAAAAGCACGGGGCAACGGCCATGGTCCAGACATAATCGTCGTGCGCAGGGCCTTCGGCGTTGCCGCCAACCCAGGGATCGGTGTTGCCGTCGAGACACGCCCAATTCCGGGCGCTCCAGACATGATCCCAGCCCAAAGTGGCTTCGACTTCGCTTATTCCCGATGGCGGCAGTTGGCATAACGTAGCTCTAAACGTAAGGGAATCATCATCCCAGCCCACTTCGCAGATGTCACCCCACCAATCGCACCAGATCTCCGGCCAGGCGTAGGTGTTGCATTTTGTATCGAAGGTAATTGTAATCGTGTCGCCCAACCTGATAGGTGACGGATAGTCCACATTTTGGACAGCAATCGTGAGCACCGTGTTTTCTTGTCCGGCGACCGCTAAATACGCTTCTGTACCTATTATTGCACATGATACCGGCCTGCACCACTGCCCGAATTTTCCATCCATGCGAGAGAAAATCTGTTCAATACACTGTCCGATATAATATGCATACTGCTCTCCGACAACGCCCATTGCGACACGAGCGTTGCCATAATGCGGATTGACGAGATCGTCGATTATTGAACTACTGTAGCACGCCTGAATAAATACTAATGCTCCGTCTATATGGCCGTAAGCCCGGATATATGAATCCGTCACTGCGATGCAGGGATAATAATATGGAGCTGGTGTTTCCATCGTTGTGATTTGGTAACTCGTATACTGGGAAAGATATTGGTCGTAAACCGAGTCTCTGGCCTCATAACCTTCTGTCGAATTGCTGTAAGCTTCGACGGCCAACCTGTTCAATAATCCGTGACTTTGGATCAACAGCGTGCCCAAATCGTCCGAACACGAGCCCAGTATCTCCTTAAAAACCGGTAGGGTGCACCCTTCAGGTCCGGGCGAAGGTTCATTCCAATCGGTGAGTATATAGTCCGGTTCCCATGCATACCTTTGTCCGGTTGTGCCTTCGGTGTTGCCATGAACATGATCAAAATACGCTTGCATGCCATCCCAATATTGCCAGGCGAAAGGCGCGTAGAGGAATAAATGCCAATCATTTCCCAAATTGTCACCCGGCGTATAGTTCGATTGCGCCAGCGAACAATTGTGGGAAACCACAACCACCAACATCGCCCAGGGTGTGACGATAACCAAAGTCCAGCAAAGACGATATATTGCCTTATTCATGACACCACTCCTTGTCGGATTGAACGCAATAGTGCGGACATGCGATGACGACAAAACCCGTCACCGCTTATTGAACCAGGAAATGCTAGAATTACCTGAATTCTCGGGCGATTTTGTCGGCATATTCTTCTTTGCCGATTATTTCCGCGATTCTCTTTTTACGCTCTTCGAAATTGGAGATTGTGGCCACGGCCTCACGCAACTGCAAGAAGGTCGTCTCTGAATGCGGATAACTAATTGAGTGACTCCGTTTGCCTTCTTGGATGACCAATGCACCTTCTTTAAGCGTGATGATGAGGCGGTTGGCATATACCTGGAGCTTACTTCGGTTGTGTTCCAGGGCATCCGTTGAGATGGCATGAGGATTCGACGTAAGCCATAGTTCCTTTTCCCATTGATATATAGTATCACGATAGCGGATGATTTGCTCCGTCAAAGTGTAGGCAGTGTCGATTGATTCTTGTGCTAATAAGAATGACAAGACACTATCGCGTGCTTCCGCAACTCCAAGAGAGTCGCGAAAGTCGGCGAAAATATCAAGTGCCTTGATGATGGCGGCATATGCACCGGTTGCAGTAGATTTGGTTAATTTCGCGCTTTCTTCGACAAACTCTGGTTTTGAAGTAAACACAGCCAAGCCATTGACCGTCACCGAGCTATCCGTCGTAGCCACAGTGTACGGCGGTTCCACCAGCAGGCCGTCCAGGATGAGCCAGCCGGTTTTGACCGCCGATGTATCGTTTCGGCGTTCGCGCATTTTTGAAAAGTATGCCTCACGCTCGGAATACCGCGCCGAGTCTGCTGATTGGCCGGCCATTTGGGCCGCTGCGATCGCCCCCAGAAAGACCGTCAGCACCAACGCCATGAACAGCCGCGCGATATTCCACGTAAGATTCTGTAATCTCATGACTTCCTCCCCCGAAATGTTTTTTCACTTCCTACTATATATAACCCCGCTCAGCCAGTTTTGTTTACATCAACCCCTCCTTTTCTGCATATTTTTCTTCTTCCCAGGGCATATTCCACCCCATTTGTGACGCGGTTTTTCGATGTCTCCCGGAGAGTGCGCAAACCCGCCACTCTCTCAGGTGTTACTGCGGCTTTTGAACCGGCATCAACCGGTCTATTCTAAATCTGCGCGAATTACAATTTTTGTCAAGGATTATTCCGGGATTTTTTCGGGAAAACCGCCGAAGACAAACATCGGATTATCGGCCCGTTAGGATGGCGGCACCAAAACGCCATTATCGTAGCCCATTCCCCGGTTTCTACAATTGACAGCAACCCGGATTGCACGTAAAATATATTGATAGGGGAGAAGCCGACCCAGCGGGGGAGAGGTTATGCCGGCCAATTTGCCGCCACAGTATATCGAGCTGGAAAGGGAATACCGCGCAGAAAAAGACCCGGCGCTCAAGCTCGAATTGTTACAACGCATGCTGGCTGAAATCCCCAAGCACAAGGGCACCGACCACCTGGTAGGCGAACTCAAGCAAAAAATCTCCCGGCTCAAAAAAGAACAAAAGCAGAAAAAATCCGGCGCCACGCGCCACGATGCGCCCGATCATGTGCCCAAAGAGGGCATCGCGCAATATGCGCTGGTCGGGCCGCCCAACAGCGGCAAATCGACGCTGCTGGCCGCGATGACCAACGCGACCCCGGAAATCGCCGATTTCGCCTTCACCACGCGCAAGCCGCTGCCCGGCATGACCGACTATGAGGGCGTGCAATTACAAATGGTCGATCTGCCGCCGGTCTGTTCTCAATTTTGTGAAAACTGGGTGACCAATATTGTGCGTGTGGCCGACATCGCGCTGGTAGTGTTGTCGCTGGGCGCCGATGATGTCCTGGACAGCTATGAAGACACCGTCAAACGCCTCGAACAGAGCAAGATTATCCTAAACAATGATCCGCCGGCCATGGACCAGCCAGTCAACCTCATGAACAAGCGGACGATCCTGGTGGCCAACCAGGCCGACCAGCCCGGCGCGGATGATCGGCTGAACATCATGCGCGAGGTCATGGAACTGCGTTTTCCAGTGGCGAAGGTCTCGGCCAAAACCGGCGAGAACCTTGATCAGTTGAAAAAAACGATGTTTTCCATTCTGGGCAAAATCAGGGTGTACACGAAAACGCCCGGCCGGGAAGCGGATTTCTCCGATCCGGTTGTCTTAAGTTACGGGGCAACGGTGGCCGATGCCGCGCAGGTGATTCACAAGGACTTCGCCTTCAAACTGCAGTTTGCCAAGATCTGGGGACAACATACCTTTGACGGCCAGCGGGTGAAAGGCGATTTTGAAGTGCACGATGGTGACGTATTGGAATTTCACATCTGATTTTATTGGGCGGTCCACAGCTTTGCGCCGACATGAATTTGCCGAAATGATAAGCGGACATTCAATGTGAGAGTGGATTTATGAAAGTCATTAAAACGCTGGCCGTCATCCTGCTGGTACTCATCCTGGGTGCGCTGGTCTTTATCTTCTGGCCCAAAATCCGTGAGTACTGCGACCGCCGGCTGGCCGGCAGTGCCGACCGGGACAGCACGCCGGACGCCGATGCCGCGCCGGCAGCGGAACAGTCGTGAACGCCGGCATGCACAACCTCTCCGGCTTGCATTTGTTGTTGACGTATGGCTGCACGTCCGCCTGTGACCATTGCTTTGTGTATGGATCGCCGCGCAGCGATCAGGTGTTCACTATTGCGCAGGTGCGGGAGATTATCCGTCAGGCGCGCGAAGTCCCCTCAGTGAAAACATTTTACTTCGAAGGTGGCGAACCGTTTTTGTATTACGCCCATTTGCTGGAGGGCGTGCGGCTGGCGCGTGCAGCCGGGTATGACTGCGGGATTGTCAGCAACTCCTACTGGGCCTCGAGCGTCGAGGATGCCGAACTGTATCTTCGACCGTTGGCCGAGCTGGGGATTGCCGACCTGTCCGTCTCTGATGACGAATTCCACAGCGATCCGGCGACCGGGCCGAGTCGCGCAGAGAATGCGCGACGCGCGGCCGAAAACCTCGGATTGCCGGTCAGCAAGATCTGCCTCACGCCCCCATGCGCAGTCCCCGGCGACGGCCGCGGGGGAGAGCCGGTGATCGGGGGCGACATAACGTTCAAAGGTCGGGCAGTCGACAACCTGATCGGAAATCTGCCCACTCGGCCGGCGGCCTCATTTACCTCATGTGATCAGGAAAATTTTCTTGATGTCGGCCGAGTGCACATTGATCCGTTCGGCTGGATTCATCTTTGCCAGGGTCTGGTGGCAGGCAATCTCTTCGAAAAACCACTCCAGGATATTATTGCCGAGTATGACCCGGAACACGACCCGATTATCGGCCCGCTTATTCGGGGCGGACCGGCGGAATTAGCACAAACGCACGCGATTGATATCGGCGAAAGATTCGTCAGTGCCTGCCATATGTGTTTTCTAGCCCGCCGCGCCTTGCTCGAGCGATTCCCGACGATTCTCACGCCGCCGCGAGTCTATGGTTTAACCGACGACGCCCGGCAATAGTATCGCGGGCGATAGTCAGTACTCGTTACTCTTGCAAGCGATATCGTCATCCATGATATATCGGCCGACATTTCCTGCGGCAAAAAAGCATTCCCTTTTGCCCGCATTCAGAAAAACGATCTCACTCGACGATCAATGGCCGCAATGCCTGATTATTCTCCTCCTCGACCTCGTCGATTTCATTTACGCCGTCAACTGTACCAAAAATATCAACCGAACCGGGGGCATCGAATGTGAACGTGCCAATGTATTGCGTCCTGCTTTGATTCGCCGGAATATCCGAGACCATCGCTGAACCGAGCAGTTGCCCTCCGGAGTCAGGGTCCCCCGCATACACCGCGACGGCGACATTTGTCGCGGCAATCAGCCCAAGATTATGCACATGGAGGCCGATCCAGACCGGTTCACCCACCTCGATCTCCGATTTGCTGAAAAGTATGTCTTCGGTCGCGAGTGCAAGATCCGACCTGCGGCCTCCGGTACACGGATTGCACGGAGGGATATCGCTGTTGCGATACACAAAAGCAGTGATTTCGGCCACGTCCAGCGGCGTGATGGCGTCATCACAATTCCAATCGCCGTTGACCGCCGGACACCAGGGGACAGGCGGCGGCGCAGGGCGCAAACGATAGACGGTGTTGACCAGGTACATGACATCAACGGGATTAATTGCCGCGTCACCGTTGCAATCGCCAAGCGTCGTGCAATCACAATCCATGATGGTAATGACGCCTTTGTTAAACGCGAATTCATGCCCGCAGCCGGTCCATGGGTCTTGCGACGCATGATTGCAAAACGGCGGGAATTCGGCGTCGGTCAAATAAATTATCGACAGGTCTCCGCCAAAACATGCCGTATCGAATTCGAATCTCCCGGGAGTGCCGGTAACGTCAAATGTAATTGTCACGACCGGGCGGCCATCATTCGGTAGTTCGGCCCCACCGGCACCCGCTGCCACAATCGCGAAGTGGTCGGGAGATACGCCATCATAACCGACATCACCATCAGGACTGCAGGGTGACAATGGAATACCGGGACGCAATGATTCGGTCAGTGAAGTCCATATGGGACTTTGGGGGTTCCAATTCCAACTCACATTAAACTGGTACGGGTGGGAGTATCCTGTGCCGAGAGTGTCATAGGGGAGCGCCCCGGTCCAGAAGGAACCCGGGTCAAGTTCTCGCACAACGACCGGAATGACGACCCCGGCAAGCGATGCTTCGTTATAGAGGATGAAATCCACCGTCACATTCTGACAGCCGGCATTGACTTGCTTGCTTGCAATATCCAGGCGCCACTCAGCGGATATCGCTCCAGCCATCAGCAGCGTACAAACCAATCCGCCAATGGTCAGCGTGCGTTTCATTTTATACCTCTCATTTCCGTTGCCCGAAGCGGGCGTAATTGGATTGGTGTCCCCGGCTTCGGCTCTTCCGATTTCGGAATTATTCCGGCTTGTATCACATCCAATGCCATGAACGCTTTATTATTTGCCTCGTTGTATTCCACAATCAAGTCCGGATAATCCGCAACGCCGTAAATTGCGATTGTGCCCGGTTCATCGAAACTGAAAAAACCGCCGTATGGCCCGCTCGTTCCACCGGGAGGAATATCGATTGTCGTCCCGTTTCCCAGAAGGATCCCACCGGCATCGGGATCTCCCTGATAAATATCCAATTGGGGAGAAAAGGCAGTATCCATGCCGATGTTGCGGATGCTGATCCAGATACCGACATCCTCGCCGACTTCAGCTTGGGCCGGGTTGAAATAAAGATCGTCCTCGGTAATGGTCAAATCGGGCAGCCAGCCGCCGCTGCAGGGATCACACGGCACGACGGGGCGGCTCCGGTATACAAGATGAATGAGGTAGGCCAGGTCAAGCGGTGAGCGTACGCCGTTGCAATCCCAGTCCCCATTGGGCACGGGGCAACCGAAAATTCCGGGGATAGGCAACTCATACCCCAAATAGACCGCCCCAACCATATAGGCAACGTCTACGGGATTAATCAGTCCGTTGCCGTCCATATCGCCCAGTCCGGCGCAGGAACATTCGGTGATCGTGATCACCCCTTTATTGAACGCCGTCTCTCCGGTGCCGGTCGGGCCGTGATCGACCGGGGGGAATTCGCAATCGATCATGTAAATGGTGGATAGAGATCCACTGACGCACCCTGTATCAATTTCGAAAACTCCCGGATTCTCGGTGACGTCAAACGCGATAGTGACAAAGGGTTGCAGACTTGGCTCAGCATAGGTACAGGCGCCTTGAAGATCTACAATAACGGCAAAGTGATCCGGCGATATTCCATCATAGCCGATGTCGCCGACGGGATCACAAGGGACTTCGGGAACTAAGGGCCTTAATTCAATTATTGGTGGTGAAGTCCACGGGCAGGGACCTAATCCGCACCAATCCGTATATCGCCAATCCACATTGTACGCGAACGGATGAGTATTAAAATAGGTATTCGCCGTATCATACGGCAAATCGCCCGACCAGAACGAACCGGGATCGATTTCCTTAATCACCAGCGGGATAGTAACGGCAGCAAGACCATTATCCCACGAAGCTAATATGTTTAGCGAGACATCCTCTTGGCCGGCGAATACCGTTTTGCTTTCTACCTCAATCCGCCATTCGGCAAAAAGGGGGGAGGCCGACCAGAGGAGCATAACGAGCACCAGAAAAACCAACCGTTTGCGCATCATTATTCCTCCGCGGTTTGATTCGTCATACTTGATGCCGCCCGGAGAGCAGTTGAAATGACGGTAACCCCAGCCCAGGCCGGGCGGCAGCGATTAAAAACAAACTCCACCAAAGACCACCGCACTAAACCTGTACAGGCAAGATACAAGGAGGAGAAATCTTGTCAAGAGCAAACCGGGGGAAATCAATAGCTTATGGGCAGTTAACAACTGGCATCAGTCAAACCCTGAGTCGTTAGGCCAAATCCTCCAGGCGCATCCTGGCTCGGTTGACGATATGCAGGTCGCCTTTTTTTTCGGCGTTGGCAATAGCCAGTTTGTATGTCAGCCGCGCATCATCAATTTGCCCGGCTTGCTCCTGCAGCGTGCCCAATTCCAGATATGCCGCGCCATATCCCGGATCGATCTCGACGGTCTTTTGATATTGGGCGATGGCCTCGTCGATCCGCCCGGCATCACGGTATAAATTCCCCAGGCCGAAACGGGTCAAAGCGTCGTCGGGGAAGACCCGCAGTACCTCGAGGAAATCCTGTTCGCGCTGTTCATCCATACATCACCTGACATCCTATTATAATGTCAGCAAATATGAGTGGTTGTGATCGTCCAGGCGAAACAACCGCTTGATATTCCCACCCAAAATCATGCCAATTTCCTCGTGAGCTACGCCGAGTTTACGCAATGCCGCCAGAAACGCGCGAAACTTGTCGCTGCGCCAACCACGGGGGAGGACCCCGGAACCGGTACCGAAGAGTATCCGGGTGTGCCCATAGGCCCGCATCGACATCTCCAGCAAGTATTCAAAATCGGCCGGGCTATACGTGCAGTCGTAAACGTCATCGACCGGGAAGGCACTCAAATAAACATTTGGACATAACAAACCCAGACGGAGCACCTCGAGGATGTTTTTCTCACAAATATGGGTAATAACGAATTTCACCGTCGGGAAATCGGATGCGGCAAAATGAAGCTGGGCCGGGTTGTTGAAACGAGGGTCGTGGTTGTCCGCCGCGCCCCACACGGCCGCCAGATCACCGCGGCAGGGACCATAATCAACATAAACGACCAGCTGTAACTGCTTGGCCAGGCGGTAGATCGGGTACACTCGCTCATCAGCCGCATGAAATCGATGTTGACAGGGATGCAAATAAATGCCCCTGACCCCGCTAACCCGCCACGCGTGCTCAATAACTTCCTCCGCGACATCGAGAAAGGGATTAACCGAAATGAAGGCGATGAACCGGTGTGGGCGGGCGCGAACGGCCTTGTTGATTGAATATTCGTCACCGGGAACACCCGCCAGCAGGCACGCCCGCGAAATGCCGTACCGATCCAGTTGCGAAGCCCAGCGCTCGCCCAGGCCGGCCGGATCAAGCGGCGGCAAATCTATCTTCAGACGGCGGGTTTGCCGACGGATGAAATGGTCAATATCTTCGTCAAAATTTGCAGAAAGCTGGGTGATCAGCCGCAAGTAGTTGTAAGAATACAAATGAACATGGCTGTCAATAACTTCCCAGCTCGAATCAACAATATCCGCAAGAAAACTGCTTTTTCCGTTTTCACACATTGCAAAATGCAATCATTTGCACATTTTTTCAGTCCGGTTCAGTACCACGTGGCTTAATCGTACATCACGCAAAGCGATTTGACCAGCAAAAAAATGCATCTGGCGGCGAGTTCGCTCGAATCAAATAAGTAAGTGGCAAACTGACAATGGAATAACCTTAAATATTTATTGAAGGTCTGAAGCAGGCCTGGCGGGGGGGCGAGGTTTTGTCGCCCAAGCGTGGATGATTTAAGAATTAAATACAAATATTTACATAATGTATATTATCAGACGTTACGAATTGAGCAAAGCAAATATGGGGAGTCGAAATTTTCGTTAACTTAAAGATTTACGTTAAGTTTGGCGATTTCCTCCGGTTTGCTGAAGTAAATCAACAAATGGGAATGCGTTTTGCGCAAAGACACTGCGGAGTCGGATGGCGACAAAGAGGCACGAGGAATTAAAAATGTTAACACATGACACATCAATGAGATGCAGATCATACCGACCGGAACGCCTATTTACTGCCGGGTTGTGCGATGGATCGCCGGTTGCAAAATATGTGAACCGGCAGTTTTCAAATGGGTTAGCACTTGACATTTCGAGTTTTGGTTATATAATGATGACGAGCGGAGGAGTGCGCCAAGTGAGGTATTCCCCGCCATACCGCAATACAGTACCGGCCCTACGGCGGGCATTACTAATCGCGAGGGCCACCGAGATTGATCGGTCGGTTGATACAAGCGAGGGACATAGCGAATCATTGCCAACGGATAACGAGTCGAAAACGCGTGACGAATTCGACTCAGGGGACTTTGCCCTGGTGAGGTGTGGGTGTGATTCGACGAGGGTCCGGGACGGCCGGGAAACGAGTATGTTCCTGCTTTCCGGCCCATGTGCGGATCATCCCAAAAGTCTGTTGGTTTATGATCTATAAGGAGGGAACATGACTGGGTATAGGCACAAATCGCATTGGATTATGCTGACCGGTGCGCTCCTGCTCGGTATCATTTTCACGTCGTGGGGTAGGCCGGCTTCCGCCGCCGACTCGCGCGCAGAATGGGAAGCGCACGTGCGAGACAGTCTGTTTTCCGTTGCCGCCGGGGTCATGTACCCCGTCGAGCCCAGTATCCAGGACATTCTGGATAATTTCGGTTATGATATCGACGCCGAAAACGACATGCTCGATCTCGATGTCTTCTGCCTGTTCCCTCAATCGACCTGGACATTAATGGCCGAATACTCGGGTGCCGCCGCGACCCATACCGCCGGCTGGTACTCTTCCCTGGCGCCGCACGATACGCATACGGTCCTGACCGGGTCGCATATTCCGGGGGACGCGGCGATTATGGGCGGGGGTTTGAGCGGACTGCACGGCATATTTCACCGCCGCGATGCCGGTACGACCTGGTATTCGCAGACCGCGCTTAACTATGACGGGACGACTCACCACCGGGTGTACGCTCTGCCCGGCGGCGTTGGGTATATCGTGTTCTGGGAAGACCTGGGCTGGGTCACCGACGGCGATTACAACGATATGGTTTTTGAGGTCCGGCCGCAGAACCAGGCCCCGCAAATCGGGATTGCCTTGGCCAAATTGTGCGGCGCGGCCTGTCCCCCGCACCTGATCTGTGAGGGAGATTCTGTCTGTTTGGAGATATTGGTCAGCGATCCCGGCTGTTTCGGCGATACCGTGACTGTCTCTATGGTTACTGGTGAGGGCACATTTAGCCCGGTCATCGGTGTCGGTGATTTTACCCCCATTCACTGCTGGGTGCCGGTCTGGGAGGGTTCCAAGCAGTTTATTTTCCGCGCCACGGATAACCTCGGCTTATGGTCCGAGGTTGAAACCTGGGTTATCATTGCTTTTGATCACACTCCGCCGGTCTTGCCGGAGGCCTATATCGGGCAGCGGACCGCATGCCTGCCCGAACAGATCTGTATCGATTTCCCGATCGGTGATGAGTCGATCCATCAATTGTGGATCGAGCCCATCGGCGCCTACAACGAAAACCTGCAGCAGGTGTGTTTTGATGCCGATACGGCGGGGACGTACACCTTGTGGGTCCGCGCCGTTGATACCTGCGAGAACGAAGCGTCGACGATGGTCCAGGTGACGGTCGAAACCACCTCTCCCCCGGTGATTACCGCCGACCCAGACAATTATTTCGATATCTGCGGTCCGGATTCGCTGTGTGTTGGATTTTCGGCCTACGATCCGGACGATGATATTGACTCGATCTGGACTACCGCTCCGGGCATGCTGAATTTTACCGACTCTACACTGTGTTATAAAGCCCTCGAACCGGATCTTGTGCAAATCCCGATTTACATCGTCGATCTTTGCGGCTATGCCGATACCGCGTTCGTGAATTTTCATATCACCGGCGGAGGCGGCGCCACGCTGACCTGCCCCGGGATGATCGATACGGTATTGTGTGAGGACGGCGCGGTGTGTTTCCCGATCTCGGTCAGCAACAGCGCTGCCTCGATCACCGTCTCACCGATCGGCGTATATGACCCGCAAAACCGTACAGTCTGCTTTACCACGAACGGTACGGGCGTTTATAATCTTCGCCTTATTGCCGAAGACGACTGTGGCGGTGACACCTGCGATGTTACTGTCAATGTAACGATTAATGAATACCCGAGCATCGCGATGGCTGACGATTACGCGCGGTTCCTGTGTCGGCCCGAACAGCTCTGCGTCCCGTTTATCTGCACCGATCCTGACGATAACCTGGCCTCCTGCACGATCATCGAAGCACCGGCCGGTTATACGGTCATCGGCAGCGAGGTGTGTTTCATGCCCACTGCTGACGGCGTGTATCGGGTGATTGCCGAAGCCGCCGATGAGTGCGGGTTAACCGATCGTGATACCGTCCTGGTCACCGTTACTCTCAACGAAGCACCCGTAATAAGTGGTGCAGGACAACTGGCCGTCGGTCTGTGTGCCGCTGACTCGGTATGTATCGACGTGGATATCACCGATGCCGACGGCAATCTTGCTGAAGTCATTGCCAGTCCTAATGCCGCGTATAACAAGGCGCTGGGCCGGGTGTGTTTTTATGCGGCCGCCGACGGCATCTACACGATTCGTTTGATCGCCGTTGATGAGTGCGACGATGCCGATACGCTCGATATCGCGGTCGATGTGACATTGAATGCGGCGCCGAATATTACCTGCCCCGACCCGCTCGATACGCTCCTGTGCGAGGCGGGTGTATTGTGTGTCGATATGAACTTGCCGTCCATCGCCGGTGGCCTGACCGTGACGGTCAGCCCGATCGGGTACTATAACCCGGCCACCGATCGGTTGTGTTTCGACGCCGATACCGCGGGCGTTTACCTGTTGACTGTGACCGCGGTTGACACCTGTGGCGGGCAGGATATGTGCACTGCGCAGGTCACCGTCGGGTTTAATAACCCGCCGCAGGTTATCGGACAGACCACGCTTGATTTCAACTTGTGCAAACCACAGCAAATCTGTTTCCCGGTCTCCTGTTTCGATCCGGACGGCAACCTCAGCTTGTGCGAGAAGATCAGCGGTCCCGGGACCTACAACGGAACCCAGATTTGTTTCACGCCTGCGGCCACCGGTGTTTACAATTTCACTGTCCGCGCCACCGACCTTTGCGGTCTGACTGCACAATTGAACATCAGTGTCCACGTGGTTATCGACCGGCCCCCGGTGATCGTTGCCCCGGCCGATACGAGCGCCCTGGTTTGCGATCCCGGGATGATCTGCGTCGAATACACCGTCGCCGATCCGGACGGCGGTGATGTCTCGGTCACCTCAACACTGGGGACCGTCATCGAAGCCGAAAATCTGTTTTGCATGTATTTTGATGCCGACGGCACGGCGTGTGCCGACCTGATCGCCGAGGATATCTGCGGCAACAAAGACACCGCCCATGTCTGTTTCACGGCGGACGTGAATCGGAAACCGGAAATCATTGTGGCCGGTGATTTCGACACGGCATTGTGCGGGCCGACGCAGGTGTGCCTGCCGGTGCAGGTTATCGAACCGGAAGGCATCGCCTCGGCTTCAGTCCTGCCGTTTGGTGCGTTCAATGCTGCACACACTGAATTCTGCTTCGACGCCGATACCTCGGGGTCATATAAAATGACCCTGATTGTCGTGGATATTTGCGGGGACGCCGATACTGCAACGGTTACAGTCAGTGTTGATCTTAACGATTCGCCGGTGTTGACTGTGCCGGGGGATCAGGCGGTATTTTTCTGTTTGCCCGGCCAATCGGTATGTATTACCGGCATCGTGGCTGCCGATCCGGACGACAACCTGACCGGGGTCGCGTTGACCTCGGGCATCGGGATTTTGAATATGTTTGCCGGGGAACTGTGTTTTGACCCGGACACCGCCGGTCACTATTGCTTCGAAATCACCGCCACGGACGATTGCGGTTCGACCGCAGTGAAGACGTTCTGTGTGACGATGTACGCTGGTGCGCCGCCGGTGATTACGCTGGTGCCGACCGTTGATGTCGATATCGAAGAACCCGGTGAGATCTGTTTCCCGGTCCGCTCGGACGACGCCGACCTCAATCAACTGTTCGACTTGTCGCTGCTCTCAGGGGCCGGGACCTTTCCGAGTGTTGCGGGACGGAACACGATCAACGCCGAACACTGTTTTTGGGCGGATACCGCCGGCTGCTACCCCTTCGTCTTCGAGTCCGTTGATTCCTGCGGTCTGTTCGATATCGAATCGACGGTAGTGTGCATTACGATCACGCCGCCCGACAGCAGTTTTAGGATTTGCATCGATACGATCAGCGCGCTCAACGGCTACAATGTCGATCTGGCGGTGATTGTGTATGAAGCAATGCCTTTCGGCGGCTTCGACCTGTTGATTTGTTTTGACCCGTCCGTGTTGTCGTTCAATCACGTGACCAAAGGACCGGCCATCCAAGACTGGGAGTATTTCACCTATCGGGCGGCCAGCCCGGCCGGGTGTGTCTCCCCATGCAATGTTACGGCAGTCCATCTGATCGGCGTCGCGGATATGAATAATGGCAGCAGCCATCCCCCTGAGGAAGCCCTGCTCCCCAAGGGTGATCTGGCCTATTTGAACTTCTTCGTAACTGAGGACCGCAATGTTATCGGTCAGTGTATCCCCATCCAATTTTGCTGGTATGACTGCACCGATAACGCGCTTTCCAGTCCCACGGGCGACACGACCTACCTTGCATATAATATTGCGGATTTGCTGCCCGGCGAGAATTGTCTTTCCAGCGAAAAGCCGTTTCTGCCGTTGCCGTTAATCGATTTTTGCAACGGTCGGATCTGCGTGATTCCCCCACCGGATGATCGCGGCGATATCAACCTTAACGGTATCGCCAATGAAATCGGGGACGCCGTACTGTTCACCAATTATTTCCTCTATGGCAACTCCGTTTGGCATCCGATCTACTACGAAAACCAATGGCTGGCGAGCGATATTAACAACGACGGCATGACCCGCTCCATCGCTGATTTGGTATATCTGATTCGGATCCTTACCGGTGACGCCGAGCCGATCCCGGCCTCCGGGGAGGGCAAGGTTCTCCCCTATGGAGACTCGGTACAACTGGAAACAAGGTATGAGGATGGCGAACTCATCATTACCAGCCGTTCGCCGGTGAGCATGGGTGGGTTATTCCTCCGGCTGAGTGGTGATTTCAGCCAAGCTGAACGTCCGCGCTTCGCCGGCGAAGTTGCTTCCATGCCGCCCAAATACCGGCTAACCGACTCCGGCCTGCGTATCTTGTTGACCAGCATGGAGAAAGGTGTAACAATTCCAGAGGGTTACCTGGAGTTGGCCCGCATTCCGATGCCTGAGGCAGGCGATATCTCAATTTCCGAAGCTGACGCCTCGACATATCAGGGGCAGTCGATTTCTGTCGACATCCACTCGGCTCGGGCCGTAGTCCCTCAGGGCTTCGAACTGGCGCAGAATTATCCAAACCCGTTCAACGCCGGGACGGTGATTCAATTCGCCTTGCCGTACGCATCCGACTATCGGATAACGATATATGACGTAACCGGACGAAAAGTGCGGGAATTTTCCGGAGCAGCTGAGGCCGGAATTATGCAGGTTTATTGGGATGGTTGCGACGAGGGTGGTCGGATCATGGCCTCCGGCATTTATTTCTATCGGGCCTCGTCCGGCGAATTCAGTGACTCCCGGAAAATGATCCTGATGAAATAATCCCCGCCGAATTTCGAAAAACCTTAGCCCCTCGGGTCTTCCGAGGGGCTTTAACATATTGTACCGCAACGAAAAAAAATCTTAGAAATTGTTAAAGTAATCCTTGACATTCTGCGCGAATTCTCTAAAATAATGTAGGAACCTGCCGGGTTGTGCGGGTTTACTGATTTTTACCACAGGGTTGTTCCGTGGGTTGTGGTCAAGACGATGCAGTCATTAACGAATCGTGGAATGGCCGAAGGATTTCTATCTGTTACCTGGTGGTGTGGCGCGGGTGGTTGGGATAACCAAACGTGATGATCGGTGAATGATATTTTGCCGGTTACGCCGAAAGATGAAAACAGCAATCGCCGAATGCCGAGTGCATTGGCGATGATGTTGACAACCTGGTCCCGGGAGGCCGGATGGCCCTTGCGCTAAAGTTTTCCGCCGGATTTCCCCTTTTTTTGAGCACCCGCCGCGCCATCGGGATTTCCGATGACTGGTGGGAACGCTCATTTGGGATCAGGATGCTGTTTAACTGCGAAAAAAACAGGGATACTTATATACCCCTCTTGGGAGATGATTTAGAGTCTGAGGAGAACGGGAAATGAACAAAAAGTCCTGGTTTGTACTTGTCCTGCTGATTTCCTCGCTTTTCGTGTTCAATCAATCCACAATTTCCGCACCGCGCGAAACCGAAGCCAAAGCGACGGTGGAACAAAACGCAGAATGGCAGGCCGTCCGCGGTTTGTCCGATGAGGCCTCACTCCGCTACCGCGAGGAGCATCAAAACGAGCCGCACGATGCCGAGTTTCTGGCCAAACGCAATGCTGCGGTGAACCTGGCGGCCGAGGCCGCGGCGCTGTCGATTACCACAAATACCAATCCCAACGATTTAATGGCTGCGTTCCTTGTCCCGAACACGGGCATTACCGTGACGAATGTCGATTTTACTGGTGATTACCGCGCGGCGGGTTTGTACACCGACGGCCCGGAAGATATCGACAATGGGATTATCCTGGCGACGGGCAGGGTAACCGATGCGCTGCCCCCCGACAATTCCGGCCAAACAGGGACCAACTTGCGCGAACCGGGCTGTAGCGAATGCAATGCGTTGATCCCGGGTTATACCAGCCGTGATGCTGCCATTTTTGAAATCACCTTTGATGCCGGCCCGGCCTGCAGCACGATCTCTTTTGATTTTGTATTCGGGAGTGAGGAATATCCCGAATGGGTCGGCAGTCAATATAACGACGTTTTTGGGGCGTATCTGAACGGAGTTCAGGTTGCCTTTGATGATATCGGCGCGCCGATTACTATCAATGGGCCGTTTTTCTCGGGGTCGTATGTTCAAACGCCTCCCGGCAACGGTTTGGAATACGACGGCAGTACACTGAAACTGCGCACGAATGCCGCGGTGACCGCCGGCAGCACCGGCAACACCCTTGTGCTGGTGATTTGTGACGCGGGCGACTATATCTACGACTCGGGTGTTTTCCTGGCTAATCTCGAAGGCAGCGGCGAGACCATTCCCTGCACTGGTATCCCCCCGCAGTTCGACCACCCGCCCACGCCGGATTGCGGCGATACGATGTATGTGGCAGTCGGCAATCTCATTACTTTCGCTATTCAGGCCTCCGATCAGGGACCGAATTACGATACCGTCACGGTGACGGCCACCGGCATTCCGACCGGTGCATCAATGTCTCCGGCCCTGCCGATTTTCGGTGACCCGGTCACCAGCACGTTTTCCTGGACACCTGTTTCCGGCCAGGGTGGCTATCACACCATCACCTTTACGGCAACCGATTTGGCGCCATGCTTCTTTACGGAGGATTGCCAATTCGTCATTTTTGTCGATGACACCGCGCCGGTAATTACCTGCCCGGCCGACATTACGGTCGAATGCGACGAATCGACCGATCCGTCGAACACCGGCTACGCCACCGCCACCGACGATAATGACCCCAACCCGGTGATTACCTATTCCGACAGCGAGTCCGCCGGCGCCTGTCCGCAGGAAAAGACAATTACCCGGACATGGACGGCTACAGACAACCTGGGCAATTTTTCCACTTGCGATCAGATCATCACCGTCGATGATTCTGAGGCGCCGGTGATTACCTGTCCCGCCAATCTTACCATCGAATGCACGGCCTCGACCGACCCGTCCAATACCGGGTATGCCTCGGCGACGGACAATTGCGATACCAACCCGACGGTAACACATACCGACTCGCAAAACGGCGATGTCATCACGCGCACCTGGACGGCGACTGACGATTGTGGTAACAGCGCACAATGCCAGCAGGTGATCACCATCGACGATACTGTCGCCCCGGTGATCACGTGTCCGGCCAACCTCACCATCGAGTGTGATGAATCCACCGCCCCGGCCAACACCGGTTCGGCCACGGCCACCGACAACTGCGACGCGTCACCGTCGATTAGTTACACCGACGAAGAGACGCTGAGCAAGTGCGTGGCCTGCCCGCCGTGTCCGCAGGAAAAAACAATCACACGTACCTGGACGGCTACCGATGATTATGCGAATTCGGCCCAATGTGTCCAGACGATAACAGTTCAGGACATCACCGCTCCGGTGATCACCTGCCCGGCTAATGTCACTATCGAGTGTGACGAATCGATCAACCCGTCCAACACCGGATTGGCTACGGCCGTCGATAATTGCGATCCCGCTCCGGCAATGACCTACGCCGATACGCAAAACGGCGATGTCATCACGCGGACATGGACGGCAACCGACGACTGCGGCAATTATGCGCAATGCCAGCAAGTAATCACGGTGGAAGACACGACGGACCCGGTAATTACCTGTCCGGCCAATATTACAGTTGAATGTGACGCTTCCACGGCCCCGGCCAACACCGGCACGGCCACTGCCACCGACAACTGCGATGCCACACCGGCAATCACCTATGCCGATACGGAAACATCCGGTGCGTGCGCGCAGGAAAAAACCATCACGCGCACCTGGACTGCCACCGACGACGACGGCAATTTTGCCCAGTGCACGCAGACCATAACTGTCGTCGACAATACGCCGCCGGTGATCTCCTGCCCCGCGAATATCGGCATCGAATGTGACGAATCACTTGACCCGTCGCATACCGGGACGGCCACCGCGACCGACAACTGCGATCCGGCGCCCTCGATAACTTATTCCGATCAGCAGCACATCGGCTCGATCACTCGCACGTGGACCGCAACGGATGCCTGCGGCAATTCTGCGCAGTGCCAGCAGACCATTACCGTGGACGACACCACCAATCCGGTGATTACCTGTCCGGCCGACATTACTATTGAATGCAGCGCCTCGACGGCCCCGGCCAACACCGGCTCGGCCACGGCGACCGACAATTGTGATGTGAACCCGGCGATTACCTACAGCGACAGCGAAACTGCAGGGAGTTGCCCGCAGGAGAAAACGATTACGCGGACCTGGACGGCCACCGACGATAACGGCAATTATGCGCAGTGCGCCCAAACCATCACCGTCGTGGATACCACCCCGCCGGCGATCTCCTGTCCGGCCAATATCACCATCGAATGTGATGAATCCACCGCCCCGGCCAATACCGGGACGGCAACAGCAACGGATAACTGCGATCCCAGCCCGGCGGTCACCTACGCCGATGCGCAAAACGGCAGGATTATCACCCGCACCTGGACGGCGACCGACGACTGCGGCAATAGCGCGCAGTGCCAGCAAACGATTACCCTTGAAGATACCACGGCGCCGGTGATTTCCTGCCCGGCCAATGCCACCGTCGAATGTGACGAATCGACCGCGCCGGCCAATACCGGATCGGCCACAGCCACCGACAATTGCGACGGCACGCCGACGATCACCTACGCGGATACGGAAACCGCCGGTTCGTGCGGCCAGGAAAAGACAATTACGCGGACCTGGACGGCGACCGACGACGACTTGAATTCTGCTCAGTGCATGCAGACAATTACCGTGGTGGACAACACCGCGCCGGCTGTCAGTTGCCCGGCGAATGTGACGATTGAATGTGATGAGTCCATTAATCCGTCGCACACCGGTTGGGCCACGGCGACTGATAATTGCGACCCGTCTCCGGTAATCACCTACGGTGACCAGCAAACCGGCGGCACAATTACCCGGACCTGGACGGCAACCGACGACTGCGGCAATTCCGCGCAGTGCCAGCAGACCATTACCGTAGAAGATTCAACTGCTCCGATTGTCACGTGTCCGGCCGATATTACCATAAGCTGCATGGCTTCGACCGCGCCCGGAAATACCGGATGGGCGACAGCCACGGACAACTGCGATGCGACTCCGGCCATCAGCTATACCGATGCAATTACCCCCGGCGCCTGTCCGCAGGCCAAATCGATAGCCCGCACCTGGAAGGCCATGGATGATGCGGGTAACTTCGCCACCTGCGTCCAGACGATAACTGTTGTCGATAATACGCCGCCGGTCATCTATGGTTGCCCGGCCGACGCGAACGTCGAATGCGACAACATCCCCTCGGCCGCCGTGGTTTCGGCAACGGACAATTGCGATCAAAGCCCGACGATTTACTTTAATGAGACCAGCAACCTGACCGGTTGCGGCGGGTATGCCGGGACCATCACCCGGACGTGGACCGCGACCGACGATTGCGGCAACAGCGCGCAATGTGTGCAAGTCCTGACTGTCGTGGATTCCGACGATCCGGTCATCTCTTGTCCGGCGGATATCACGATCAACTGCGATGAATCAATTAACCCGTCGCACACCGGCTCGGCCACGGCCATCGACAACTGCGATCCGAACCCGGCCGTAACCTACGCCGACAGCGAAACCGCCGGCAGCTGCGCCCAGGAAAAAACTATTACTCGTACCTGGACGGCCACTGACGGCTGCGGCAACTCCGCGCAGTGCGTACAAACGATTACCGTCGTGGACAACGCCGCCCCCATCCTTACCGGCTGTCCTGCCGATGTGACTGTTGAATGTAACAACATTCCCGGCGCCGCTGCGGTGACGGCAACGGATAATTGTGATCCCAGCCCGACCGTGACGTTGAACCAGGTGAATACCCTCACCGGCTGCGGCGGTTATACCGGTACCATTACTCGTACCTGGACCGCGGTCGATGACTGCGGCAACTCCGCAAATTGCACGCAGGAGATCACCGTTGTCGACAATACTGCTCCGGTAATCAGTTGCCCGGCGAATATCGATCTAGAATGTGATGAATCGACCGCCCCGGCCAACACCGGGTATGCCACGGCCACCGACAACTGCGACACGAATCCGACGGTTGCCTATGCTGATGTCCAGAACAACGGGACAATCACGCGGACCTGGACCGCCACCGATGCCTGCGGCAATCAGTCCAGTTGTGTCCAGACGATCACGATTGATGATACCACCCCGCCGGTGATTACCTGCCCCGGCGCGGTAACTGTCGAATGCGGCCAATCGACCGCTCCGTCTCAGACCGGGTATGCCACGGCCACCGATAATTGTGATGCTTCACCGGATATCACGTATGCCGATGTCCTAAACGGCGTTGTGATCACCCGAACCTGGACTGCCACCGATGACGGCGGCAATTCCTCACAATGTCAGCAGACAATAACCATTGAAGACACGACGCCGCCGGTCATCACGTGCCCCGCGAATACTGCGGTTGAGTGCGACGCCTCGACTGATCCGGGAAGTACCGGTTCGGCGACCGCGACGGATAACTGCGATGCGAATCCGTCGATTACGTATGCCGATAGCGAGGCCGCCGGCTCATGTGCGCAGGCGAAAACGATAACCCGCACCTGGACGGCCACGGACGGCGCCGGCAATTTCGCGACGTGTCAGCAGATCATTACCGTGCAGGACAACACCGCGCCGGTCATCACCTGCCCGCCGACCGCCACGGTTGAATGTAACGGCTCGATGGCCCCGGCGAGCACCGGCTCGGCCACGGCGGTGGACAATTGTGATCCCGCCCCGGTCATTTCGTACTCCGACAGTGAAACACCGGGCGCCTGCGCCCAGGAGAAGACGATCAGCCGCACCTGGACGGCCACTGATGCCTGCGGTAATCAGACCTCCTGCGTCCAGACAATTAACGTCGTGGATACCACGCCGCCGATGATCTCCTGCCCCGCGGGCAAGACCATCTCCTGTGATGAATCCGACGATCCGGCGAACACTGGTACCGCGACAGCAACGGATAATTGCGATACCGCGCCGGCGATTACCTACGCCGATAGTGAGGCAGCCGGAGCATGCGCGCAGGAAAAGACAATCACGCGGACCTGGACGGCGACCGACGATTGCGGTAATTCGGCGCAGTGTACGCAGACCATCACGGTTATCGACAACGTTGATCCGGTGTTGCTCGGCTGTCCCGGCAATGCGACGGTCGAATGCAGCAATATCCCGGCCGCCGCCAACGTGACGGCTACCGACAACTGTGACCCGAACCCGAATGTTGCTTTCACAGAGACGAGTAATATGACCGGCTGTGGCGGTTACACCGGGACAATCACGCGCACCTGGACCGCCACCGACGCCTGCGGCAATCAATCGAGCTGTATGCAGCTGCTCACCGTCGTGGACAATGTTGCACCGGTACTCTCCTGCCCAGCCGATATTAATGTCGAATGTGACGAGTCGACCGATCCGGCCCATACCGGATATGCCACGGCCACGGACACGGGTTGTGACCCGGCGCCGTCGGTCTCATTCAGCGATAACGCGGTAAACGGGACGATCACTCGCACGTGGACAGCCATGGACGCCTGCGGCAACCAGGCGAGCTGCGATCAAATCATCACCATTGAAGATACGACAGTCCCGGTTATCACCTGCCCGGCTGATGTGACCATCTCCTGTACGGCTTCCACCAACCCGTCGAATACGGGCATAGCCACGGCGGCCGATAACTGCGACCCCAATCCGGCAATTACCTATGCCGACAGCGAAACCGCCGGCTCGTGCGGCCAGGAGAAGACCATCACGCGGACCTGGACGGCAACTGATGACGCGGGTAATATTGCCCAATGTGTCCAAGTCATCACTGTTATCGACAACACCGCGCCGGTCATTTCCGGCCCCGGTAATAAGACAATTCAGTGTACCGCGTCGACCGACCCGAGCAACACTGGACAGGCCACAGCAACCGATAACTGTGACCCGGTGCCGGCCGTGACCTACTCTGACACTGAAACTGCCGGCTCATGCCCGCAAGCCAAAGTGATCACGCGGACCTGGACAGCGACGGACGATTGCGGAAATGCCGCACAGTCCGTGCAAACGATTACAGTCATCGATAATGTCCCGCCGGTTCTGGCCGGATGTCCCGCCAATACGACTGCCGAGTGCGATAATATCCCGGCGCCCGCCGGCGGCATCACAGCCACCGACCTTTGTGATCCGAGTCCGGTAATCACCTTTAATGAGACCAGCAATCTTAATGGTTGCGGCGGCATGACTGGGACGATCACGCGGACGTGGACGGCGATAGACGCCTGCGGCAACCAGGCCAGTTGTTCACAGGTGATTACTGTTGTCGATACCACCCCACCGACTTTGACCAATTGTCCGGGTAATGCGACCGTTACCTGCGGTAATATCCCTGCGCCGCCGACAGTGACCGCGCAGGATAATTGTTCGGGCGCGACCGTGGCTTTCGCCGAAACGCCCAACCTTTCGGCCTGCGGCAATTACACCGGGACGATTACCCGGACGTGGACGGCAACCGATGGATGTGGAAACCAGGCCAGTTGTACCCAGGTCCTCACTGTCGTGGACCTGACTGCGCCGGTGATCACCTGTCCAGCCGCCATCACGGTCGAATGCAATACGTCGGTTCTTCCGTCGGTGACCGGTACGGCGACCGCCACGGACAATTGCGATCCGAACCCGCTGATCACTTATAGTGACAACCAGGTTTCGGGCGCCTGTGCTCAGGCGAAGATTATCACCCGTACCTGGACCGCCACCGATGATTGCGGCAACGCCGCAAGTTGCGCCCAGATCATCACCGTGTTGGATACTCAGGCCCCAGTGATCAGCGGGCCGTCCGGCATCACAATCAACTGCGACCAATCTGCTGACCCGGCATTTACCGGCCAGGCGAGCGCAGTCGACAACTGCGATCCGGCCCCGTCGGTGACATATGCCGACACTGAGACTGCCGGGACTTGTCCGCAGGAAAAGACCATCACGCGAACCTGGACGGCAACTGATGCCTGCAATAATTCGGCACAGTTTGTGCAGACAATTATGGTGCAGGATGTAATCGCGCCGGTACTGGTCGGTTGTGTTGAAGATATCATGGCCCCCTGCGACAACATCCCGGCCCCGGCAACGCTCACGGCTACGGATAATTGTGATCCGGCGCCGGTGGTAGCGTTTAATGAAGTTGCCGACTTAACCGGTTGTGGCGGCTATACCGGGACGATTACCCGGACCTGGACGGCCACCGATGCCTGCGGGAACGGATCAAGCTGCACCCAGATTCTCACTGTCATCGACGCCGTTGCACCGATTATCTCGACGTGCCCCGGTGACCTCACTATCGCATGTCTGGAAGATCTGCCACCGTGCGAAACCAGCGGTGTCGTGGCCACCGACAATTGCTCCGCGACGGTACAACTTGCCTGTGGGCGGACCGATAACGGCGGCAGCGGCAGTCAAAGCGACCCGCTGATTTATACCGATACATTCACCGCCACCGACGCGTGCGGTAACCAGGCGACCTGCCAGCGGACGATCACTGTTCAGGATACCGAGGCGCCGACGTTCTCCGGATGTCCAGGAAACGCAACGGTGAATTGTGATGCCATCCCACCGGAAGCGACAGTGACAGCATCTGATAACTGCACCCCTGCCCTGACAGTAGTGTTCGATGCTGATACGACATATGTGGACGGCAGCACGCACTGTTTTGAACGGATTACCCGCACCTGGACGGCAGCAGACGCGCTGGGCAACCAGGGTGTCTGCACTCAGGTGATTACGGTCACTGACGGCGTTGCTCCGGTGATCACCGGTCCGGGCAATCAGACGCATTTCTGGACAGACGGGCCGGTAACATTGCAGGTGCAGGCCACGGATAATTGTTGTATCGCCTCCGAGTTCACCTATCTGCTCGGTACGCCTCCGCCTCCGGGCGTCAGCGCCAAAGTGGCCGCGATGCCGGGGTTGAACCTTGATCCGCAAACCGGTGTGATTACATATGATCCCGGTTGTCTCCATGTTGCCGGCAGTCCCTACACTGTCGTAGTAACGGTCAGCGATTGCCGCGGCAATATCGGCCAGCATAGCTTCACCATTACTGTAAACAACACGCTGCCGACGATTGCCTGCCCGCCGGATATTGCGCAATGGTATTCATACCAGGGTGAAATTCGCGAGACTATTACAGCCAGTGATGCGGACGGCGATCCGATCGATGTCGAGGTCCTGTCCACGACCTGGTTCGGCGAGCCGATCGGCGTCCCGGCCGGGATGGGTATTGAGGGCGCTTATGAATTCGTCTGGGATCCGGACTGGCTGGAAGAAGGCGACTGGGTGGTAACTCTCGCGGTCGACGACGGTTGCCAGCAGCAGACCTGTTCGTTCGATATTCAGGTGACCGGCAAATTCCGCTTGAGTGTCTCGGATACCTGTGTTCTTCCGGGTTACAATGCCGACGTGTTCATCACCAGCACCAATACGCTGGAAGTCGGCGGTATCGACCTGCTGCTGACGTATGACCAGAGCGGCCTGCGGTTCATTGCTGCTGAACCGTGGGGCAACGAACTCCCCTTATGGGAGTATTTCACCTATCGCAGCAGCGCGTTCGATAACTGCGGTGGAGGATGTCCTTCGGGTCTCCTGAGAATTATCGCGATTGCCGATCTGCCTAATGGCACACCTACTCCACCGGACGAGGCGTTTCATCCCAACGGCAAGATCGTGAAACTGACGTTCGCCACCACCGATGATCGCTCCTTCATCGGCCAGTGTTTCTGGCTCGACTGGGCTTGGTTCGATTGCGGGGACAACACGCTGTCCTCCAAGCTCGGCGACACATTATTTATCGCTCAGGATATCGATCGGCTGCTGCCGGGGGAAAACTGCACCGAAGGATTCGAGCAAAAAGATATCGAACCTCAACCCTCGCTGGATTTCAGTGAAGGCGCAGTCTGTATCTGTCCGCCGCCGGATGACCGTGGTGATATCAACCTCAACGGGCTGGCCAACGAAATCGCCGATGCCGTGTTGTTCTCCAATTACTTCATCTTTGGCCCGACCGCCCTGGGTTACGGGATCGACGAATACTACGAAAACCGTGTCCTGGCCACCGATATCAACGATGACGGGGTTGTGCTGACGATTGCCGATCTGGTATATCTGATTCGCATCCTTACCGGTGATGCCATCCCCTACGGCGAATCCGGCGAGGGCGGCGGAGCCAGGACGGCTCCCTCGGCCGAAACCGGTTCAGCAGTTTATCTGGAACGCGGCGGCGATGTGGCCCGCATTCGGGCCGATGTACCCGTGGCGATGGGTGCGATGGCCCTCACATTGAAAGTAGACGGGTTGCACGTCGGTGAATTGGAAGCCGCCGCAGAGATTGCCGGAATGACCGTCAAATCCGGTCTGGCCGAAGACGGCCTGTTGCGGGTTCTGATTTTCTCGATGGATCCGAAAAACAGCATCCCTGCCGGTACCGGCGAGCTGCTCACCATCCCGCTGGCGGGAGACGGCTCCATCGAACTGGCCGGGGCGGATGCCTCGGACCGTGAAGGCCGCGTGCTGTTGGTGGAATTGGGCCGGATAGCGGCAATCCCTGAACAGTATGAATTGTTGCAGAACTACCCCAACCCGTTCAACGCCGGCACGATGATCCGCTTCCGTCTCCCCGAAGCCGCCGATTGGCGCGTGACAATTTATGACGTCGCCGGCCGGTTGGTCCGGGAGTTCACCGGCTTTGCCGAACCCGGCACGATCAGTATCAACTGGAACGGGAAAACCGAAAATGGTGAGGCGGTCTCTTCGGGCATGTATTTCTACCGGATGAGTACATCCTCATTTGCGCAGACAAAGAAGATGGTCCTGGTGAAGTAAACAACTCATAACCCAAGTAACCGGTAACTTCCAACAAACCCGGTTTGAAAAGAAAAACCCCTGCATGGGCAGGGGTTTTTCTTTTGCCCGATTTTGGATCTTCAATTAATTACTTATGAAGAATTGCTGCGGCATCCTGCCCAATCATGGTGGCATTTAGCGGGTAACCGCAAGAATCTCATATTCAATCGTCCCCGCCGGAACTTGAATTTGCACTTTGTCTCCCGCCGATTTGCCCAGTAGCCCCCTCCCGATCGGCGATTTGATGGAGATTTTGTTGTTGTCGATGTCGGCTTCCTCGGCCGAGACCAGCGTGTATTCCAGTTCCTCGCCGTTGCGGCAGTCGCGCAGTTTGACGGTGGACAACAGATAGGCCTTGGAAGCATCAATATCGCCTGCCTCAATGATGCGGACGCGCGTCAATTGGTCTTCCAGTTCGGCGATTTTGCGCTCGATGAAGACTTGTTTTTCCTTGGCCGCGTGATATTCGGCGTTTTCGCTGAGGTCGCCGAACTCCCGGGCGCGCTTGATTTCCCGCACTACTTCCATGCGGTCGATGGTCTTTAACCGGTGCAGCTCCTGTTGCAGCTTCTCGGCGCCTTCTTTGGATAAATGTATAATTTCCATACCTGCCTCTTCTCCATTCCGTGCGTTAATACATAGGCGGTTTTACTCAGCAGGACAAGATGAAAATCACGGCGCAATGGCCGCGTGGTAGAGTCGTTCGTATTTGGCCGCCGATGCGCCCCAGGAGAAATCTTTGCCCATGCCATTGGCCATGATTTTTTCCCAACTGGACGACAGGGAAAACGCGGCCAGCGTCCGGTCAATGGCGCCCAGCAGTTCGCGGCCCAGATAGGCATCGAAGACAAAACCGGTACCGGTGCCCCGTTCGAGGTCAACGTCTTCCACTGTATCGGCCAGCCCGCCGGTGCGGCGGACGATCGGCACGGTCCCGTATTTCAGGGAGTACAACTGGTTCAAGCCGCACGGTTCGTAACGTGACGGCATCACGAACATGTCGCAGCCGGCTTCGATCAGGTGGGCCACGCGGTTGTCAAATGCCAAGAAAGCATGGAATTTCTGCGGATATTTCGCCTGTAATTTCTCAAACAAGTCGTGGTATTTCTTCGCGCCGGTGCCCAGCAGCACAAACAATAGATCGCGTTCGAACAGCTGTTCGGCGATGGCGGCAAGCAAATCAAAACCCTTCTGATCGTCGAGGCGGGAGATCACCCCCAGCAGCGGCAACTGATGGCCGGAAGCCTTGAAGCCGCATTCATCCATGAGTACCTGCTTGTTCTTTTTCTTCCCCAGCATATTGCCGGGGGAAAATTTGGCGTGAATCAGCGGGTCGACTGCGGGGTCCCAGACCGCATAATCAATGCCGTTGATAATACCGTACAAATCCGCCGCACGGTCGCGCAGGACGCCTTCCAGCCCGCAACCGAGATCGGGGCCGGTCTGAATTTCGCGGGAATATGTCTCGGAAACAGTATTGATTTTATCCGCGTAACAGATCCCGGCTTTTAGAAAATTGACTTTGTCGTAAAACTCAAAGTAAGACATCGGCGCAAAATATGCAGGATCGAGGCTCAGCACCGCGAAACGCTCCCGCGGAAACTGCCCATGATAGGCCAGATTATGGATCGTGATTACCGTTCTGGTCTGCCGGAAAAAGTCAGCGGCGGCATATTCGGTTTTCAGCAGCGCGGGAATAAAGGCACTCTGCCAGTCATTGACGTGGATAATATCGGGATGGTAATCGGCGTGTATACACCATTCCAGCACCGCCCGCGAGAAATAAGCGAAACGCTCATCGTTGTCCGCCCAGTCCTTGCCGGTTGCGGGATCGCGATACAATTCCGGACGCCGGAAATATCTTTCGTGGGAAATGAAAATAAACTCAACGCCCCGCGGTCCGGCCAGTTCATAGACCTCTACCGGCTCGTTTTTTCCGTTGACCGGCACTGTAAAGGCCGGCAGGCCGGACGGCGCCGGGGAATGTGGGCCGTCGTATAACGTCTGGTAGCGGGGCATGATGACCCGGACGTCATGGCCCCTGGCGGCCAGGGCCTGGGGCAGCGCCCCGGCGACATCGGCCAATCCGCCGGTCTTGGCGAAGGGGACGACTTCCGGAGAGGCATAGACGATCTTCAAGCTTCTGGCCATGCATCGACCCTCGCGATTAATGCGGTGGGTTCACCGGCTGTGGCGCCGGGCTGGTGACCTGCGCCTCGCGCAGGTATTGCGCGGCGTCCTCCGGCGGAGTGGGATTGATATAAAAACCGGTGCCCCACTCGAAACCGGCGACACGCGTCAGCTTGGGAATAAGTTCAATATGCCAGTGATACTGCAGCCCGTGTTCGCTGGTGTGCGGTGCGGCATGGATCATGTAATTGTATGGCGGATTGTTCAGCACCGTGCTAATCCGCCACAGACAATCTTTCAATACTGCCGCCAGCGATTCAATCCGGTCATCGCCGATCTTCACAAACCGCGATTCGTGCTGCTTCGGTAACAACCAGGTCTCAAAGGGAAACCTTGGCGCAAACGGCTCAATGGCCACGAATGAATCATTTTCCGAAATCACCCGGATTTTGTCGTTCAATTCCTGCCGGACAATATCGCAAAAGATACACCGTTCCTTGTATTCAAAGTATTTATGCGCCCCGCTCAGTTCCTCGGCGACCCGCTTGGGGACCACCGGCGTGGCGATGAGCTGGGAATGGGAATGCGACAACGACGCTCCGGCGGCCACCCCCTTGTTCTTAAAGACCATGACATACCGAAACCGGGAGTCTTTTTCCAGGTCGAGCACGCGTTCGCGGTACATCCACAATACTTCGGCGACTTGTGAGATCGACATCGATTCCAATTCCTGCTCGTGATTGGGCGTTTCGATAATGACCTCGTGCGCTCCGATCCCGTTCATCTTGTCGAAAATTCCCACGCCTTCCCGTTGCAGGTCACCCTCGATTTTCAAGGCGGGGAATTTATTGGAAATCGTCCGCACCCGCCATCCCGGGGTGTTCGGGTATGTGCCGTGTTCACGGAGGGTCAGGATTTCCGGCGGGGTCGCGCTCTCGTTTCCCGGACAAAACGGGCAGATTCGGGAATCGACTCGATCGGTGCGAGTCGGGAAATCGGTTGGTCGTTTGCCGCGCTCCGTTGCGATAATTACCCAACGTCCAATCACAGGATCTTTTCGTAATTCCGGCATAGATCTGTCTCCACCAACGGCCCACCCGCCAATCCGGGACTTGCCAGGTTCAACCTCTCAAAAACAGCTCTCGGTGCTTCCGGGATTGGGCAAAAATACTGTCGAACAGCCGCGCCTGCGCGCCGGTGAACGGCACATTCCGCCGCCGACAGACCGCTTCGGCTGTTTGCCGGGCTTTTGCCGGATGATGCTCCACAAACGCTCCGTTGCCCCCCCAGATAAACTCCGGGATGTACTTGGGAATTACACCGTGCCCGCCGAAAATGTTTCCGGCAAAACCGATCATGCCTCCGGTCGGGAGGAGTGTTCCAATCCCCGTCTTTGTATGATCGGCCAGGAACGAACCGACCTTGATTTCACCGGTATTGACCGATACTCCGCGTTGCGTCACCTTGACCGGGCCGTAATTGTTTTTCAAATCCGAATTGGTGGTCATTGCTCCCAGGTTGACCCATTCGCCCACCAGACTGTGTCCCAGGAACCCGTCATGGTGTTTATTGGCCCAACCCAAAAAGACCGAGGCCTCGACTTCACCGCCGACCCGGCAGGCCGGCCCGATTGTCGACCCGGCCCGTATCTTACTGCCAAAAATCACCGAGTTTTCACCGAGCGCAGCCGGACCCTCAACATAGGTATGCGGGTCAATCCTGACATTGGCGCCGAGGATGATCGGCCCCCCGCGAGCATCGAGCACGACCTGAGGCCCGACTTGTGCTCCTGCTCCGTGGTAGATACTCCCCGGCTCGAGAAAATGCGCACCGTTCTTCGCCTCAGCGGTCATCAGACATTCCGGCTCTCTGGCCGCCAGGGTGTCAAAATCGGCTGCGATTTGTTCAGGGTTACAATTAACCACATCCCATAAATGATCGATGACCACACCGGGGACCTCATGTGCCCCAGCGTCGGTTTCGGGAAAATCACCGGTCCCGCCTGAATCCAACCAGCGACACACACCGGGATGAAGCGGTTGCCTGCCCGTGTCGATTCGCAAACCGACTGTTCGCCCTGCGCAATGTAATAATACATCGCGGGATAGCTCATGTAAATTAAAGTGGCACTTGCGAGGTAACAGCCAACGTGCGTCGAGGACCCAGATATCCGCATTTCCCCAATCAACCATTCGATTCACCGGGTGTCCGGTGCGTTCGGCAACTACTTCGGCTAATTCCGTCTGGCAGAAAAAGTGCAGTAGATCCGGTTTCAGCCACGCAGCCCATTTCTCCCATAACAGGGTCGCCCCACAGCGGAGCATATACGGCGGCCGTGAGACGCATATCGGCCACAAGGCGTCGACCGCCGGTCCTTCGACAACCAGTAGCACACGTTTTTTCATTCCGTCGTGTTCACTCCCTCTGGCGCCGCGCGGAACGTTTCCAGCGGCTCGACATGTACGATGACATCCTGGACCTCGGGGTGGCGTTCCAGCACCGCTCTCCGGGCGCGTCCGGCGACCTCATGCCCCTCATATACCGATAATGTGCCGTCGACCAGGATTTCAGCATAGATGATAAACTTGCTGCCCAGGGTCCGCGCGCGAGTGTGGTGCAGACCCTTCACGGCGGCGGTCTGGGTCAGTGTCTGTTTGATCGGGTCCAGCATTGCGGCATCCGGCTGGCCGGACATCAGGATATAGACATTATCATATAAAATACGGATCGCGTGGTACATGATCAGCGCTGCGACCCATAACGCGGCCAACGGGTCCAGAATCGGCCAGCCGATCCGTGCGGCAAAAATGCCGATTAAAGCGCCCGAGGTGGCCAGCACATCGGATTTATGGTCGATGGCGGTTGCATAAACTGCCGGCGAACGAGTCAGTTGTGCGACGCGGAATGTATATTTATATAGAACAGTTTTGGCGATGATAACACCTGCAGCCACAATTACGGGCAAGAGCGTTGGTGAATGCAACCCACCCCCGCGCAAGGCGGTCCAAGCGTGTTCGGCCACGAAAATACCGGTGCTGAATACGACCACGCCGACAAATAACGCGGCCAGGACATCCGCGTTGCCGTGCCCGTAGGGATGGCCGCGGTCCGGGGGACGGTGTGAAATCCAGTTTCCCACCCAGGCGACAACCGATGAGATGATATCGACGAGGGAGTTGATGCCGTCGGCGACCAGCGCCCGGGAATTGCCCACGATGCCCGCAAAAAGTTTCACCGCGGCCAGCAGGCCGTTTGCCACCACACAGATCCTCAAGCAAACGATAGCTGAATCCAGTCCCGACATCATGCCTCCCGCTTGCGCGAGCTGGTAGTATATATGATCGACGAATCCTAATCAATGCCCATCTGCCGACCATCCCCGGGAGCGCACCCACCACCACGCGAACAGACGCCGGTTCCTGCCCGCCCGCGCGATGAACAACTCCCGCCATCGACCATTCAAAAAGCCCCGCGCGTGGCGCGGGGCTTCTCATGTCGTGAGTATGCCAAAGGTTGCGCTATTGCGATTCGAGCCACTCTCGGATGGATTTGATGATCCCGCGGGCTTCTTCGACTTGCTTGGACCATTTACTCTTGCCCGTGGCTTTATCAACAAAGGCCTGATACGCCGCAATCGCGCCTTCATAGTCCTCCGCAAGCTGTTTGCTAATGGCCAGGTTGTACAGGGCGTTGATATAATCGGGCTTGATCTCCACGGCCTTTTGATAGGCCTTGATGGCCTCGCTGTTGTTTTTCTGGTCGCGATACAGATTGCCGAGATTGTAGTACGCCATGTAGTTTGCGGCATCCAGCCTGATGACCGCCTGGTACTGGCTCACCGATTTGGCCGACTGATTGGCGTCCTTGTAGGCCGAGGCCAGCATCATCATCGTCGATACATTGGCGGAATCAAGCTTCAGCGATTTTTCATAGGCCTCGAGCGCCGAACTGTACTGTTTTCTTTTTTCTTCAATCTGGCCAAACGTTTTCCAGGCCATTGCGCTGGTCGAATCGAGCTTCAAAGCCGCCTGTAAATGTTCCGAGGCCTTAGCCATATCGCCCTTGTCAAAATACAACGCGCCGAGATTAATGTGTGCGTCCCGGTAGTTCGGAGCCAGTTTGATTGCCGCTTCATATTGAGTGATGGCCACGTCGATTTTCTTCGCCTGGGAGGCCTCGACGCCGGCATTAAAATGCACTTTGGCCGTGTCGGGGATCTGTGCCCGGGCAATCTTTGCCGCGCAAACGACCACCATGCTCATGGTCAACACCATTGTGGCCATCCCGGCAGTTCGTTTAAGTACTTGGGTGTGCCTCAAAACCTACTCCTCCCCTGTTTAGTTCCTATCGCTGTTTACCAAAGTCTTATACAATGTAACGGGCCAAATTTCCCAATTGTTGCAATTTATTACGACACATGCGCTTACTCGGCACCGCGCCGTTTTTGAATTCTCTTCCGAACTTCATCGTTGCCTACGGCGATGATTTGGGCCGCCAGAATTGCGGCATTAATCGCCCCGTGTTTGCCGACAGCGACCGTCGCCACCGGCACACCGCGTGGCATTTGGACCGTCGATAGTAATGAATCCAACCCGGATAACTCTGAGCCGGACAGCGGCACGCCAATGACCGGCCGATCGGTCAAAGACGCAACTACTCCGGCCAGATGGGCCGCCATTCCCGCGCCGCAGATAAACACCTTTGTCCCGTCGGCCGTTGCCTTTTCCACCAAGGCCTTCGTGCGCCGCGGCTGCCGGTGAGCGGAGGAAACCTCCAGGGCATAGGTGATGCCCAATTCGGCAAGTGTTTCCCCGGCCGTGGCCATAATCGTACGGTCGGATTCTGATCCCATCATAATTAGGACTTCCGTCATATACTCACTCCGCCTAAAACTAACCGCCGGATTTTGGGGGTGGTCCCGTCCTAATAATCGCGCCGCCGAGTATAGTGCATTCTCCCCCGCGAGCGCGTACGTGCCTTCCGGTCCACCCCGGCCTTATACCCGATGTCACTGCGGTATTGCATCCCCTTGAACCGGACCTTGTCGATGGCCTCATAGGCCTTGGCTACCGCTCGTTCATACGAGCCGGCCACCCCCGTTATTCCCAGGACACGGCCGCCTGAAGTCACCACCTGCCCTTCGTCCAGCGTCGTGCCGGCATGAAAGATGTATGTATCCGGATCGGTGACCGAATCCAGCCCGGTGATGGGAATTCCTTTATCATATTTTCCGGGATAGCCGCGCGAGGCCAGGATGACACAAACGGCGATTTCATCAGACCATTGGACCTGTTCCAGGTCCAACTCGCCTTCGATACAGGACATCATTATTTCAACAAGGTCCGACTGCAAAAGCGGCAGGACAACCTGTGTTTCCGGATCGCCGAAACGGCAATTGAACTCGAGGACCCGTGGTCCGTCATCGGTCATCATCAGTCCGGCATACAGGCAGCCGGTAAACGGGCAGCCGTCCTGCCTCATCCCGTCAATTGCCGGGCCAATCACGGTGCTGCCGACAAGCTCCATGATCTCCGGGTCCATAATTCTGGTCGGAGCGTAGGCGCCCATCCCGCCGGTATTTGGTCCCCGGTCCGCATCGAAAACGCGCTTGTGGTCACGGGCGGCAATCATCATCGAATATGTCCGGCCGTCGGCGAAGGCCATCACGCTGACTTCCTCTCCGGCCAGACACTGCTCGACCAGGATTTTTGAACCCGCCTCGCCAAAGGCCCGCTCGACCATCACTTTCTGAATCGCGGCCGCGGCGTCATCGGCAGACTCCGGTAACAAGACCCCTTTTCCGGCCGCGAGGCCATCGGCTTTGATCACTACCTGCCCGTCCTGCTCCCGGGCAAACTTGATGGCTTCGGCCGAGTCGGTGAACACCCTATAGGGGGCGGTGGGGATATTGTACCGGCGCATCAAATCCTTGGCAAAAGCTTTGGAGCCCTCGATCGCCGCTGCCTTGCGGGTGGGCCCAAAAACGCGTACCCCCGCATCACTCAGCGCATCGGTCAGGCCGCCGACCAAGGGTACCTCGGGGCCGATGACAACAAGATCGATTTTCCGCTCCCGGGCAAAGGCGCAGATTGCCCCAAAATCAGCGAGGCGGATATTCACACACGAGGCAATCCGGGCCATGCCGGCGTTCCCCGGGATGGCATAAAGTTCCTCAGTGTGACGGCTTTTCTTCAAGGCCCAGCACAAAGTATGTTCTCGTCCGCCGCTGCCGATAACCAGGATGTTCATCGTCTTTGTTCCCCCTTCATCCGAGCAGTATATATAACTGTTCTCCCGCCCCCAAAAAAACCAAAAATTGATCCCGCTTTCCGCGGGGCGGGGATTTTCGACAAATCCGGGACTTCCGGCAAATTGGCCGAACCCTGGATCCCCACCGATTCTCAAAATACTCTTGCCGTTGAACGCAATTTGCTCTACACTCCGACCATGGCGAATAGCGTCTTGTTCCTGATCTGGGCTTTCGTCTGCTTGAGCTTTGTCCTTATCGCCTTTCGCTTCGGCAAATGCTGGCTTTTTGGCATAGTGGTGGCCGATGTCATCCTGGCCAATATCTTTGTTGTTAAGGGAATGGTATTATTCGGCCTGGCGGCCACCGGGGGGAATGTGGTCTATGCCTCAATCTTCCTGGCCACGGATATTTTGGCCGAACACTACGGATATAACACAGCCCGCCGCGCCGTATTCCTTGGCTTTTTTGCCTCGATCTTCTTCTTAGTCGCCACCCAGTTCACTTTGAAATTCGAACCTGCCGACTACGATATCGCGCAGCCGGCGTTTTCCACAATATTCTCCCTTACACCGCGGATAGTGATTGCCTCGATGATCGCCTACCTGATTAGCCAGAACCTTGCTATTTCATTATTTCATGCCATCAAACGACTTACGGGCGGCAGGCATTTGTGGTTGCGGAACAACGGCTCGACAATTGCCTCCCAATTTGTTGATACAGCTATATTTACACTGATTGCCTTCTGGGGTGTGTACCCGCACTTATTGGAAATGATCCTTTTTACCTGGCTGCTGAAAGTCATTGTTGCAATCTGCGGTACTCCCTTCATGTACCTTGCCGCCCATTTTAAACCGGACGACGCGGCTGACCACAGGGAATGACCCACGCCATGTTCGAACAATTTGCCTCCTTTTGTTCCTGTTGGCGAAAGATGCGAATTTTCGGTTGACATGGTTGCTCCGATTCTCGTAGGTTGAATTGTGGAATCCGGGGATGACGACACCCTAGTGGTGATTGAACTTAAGCTATTGACTTAATATCGATTAGATGTTTGCCCCGGGCGGAAGATTTTGAAAGGATCGATTTTCTAATGTATTGATAGTATAACCCGGTGTCGGGGAGGGTCAGACATCGGGTTGTGAAAACCAGGGCAGTACCCGGGAGTCGAGAAAATCGGCTCCCGTCCGTTACGGGGCAGCATGTAATCTAAATAATCATCCGCGGGCGCTCGTAACACTTGTTGCGGATCTTCGGTTTAATAGGTTTGTAATTGGTTTAAATATAATATGTTATCGCCATCAAGTGAAGTGCAGCAATAAATATCCGCCAGTCGCACCATTTGGGAGTTGGAAAATATGAGCAGTCAAACCGCAAGCCCTTGCCCACCGGCCATCAACGAAAATGTCCTGTCCCTCATCGGCAATACCCCGCTGGTCAAATTGCAGAATGTTTGCGGCAGCGGCCCCCACACCGTGCTGGCTAAGCTGGAATTTCTTAATCCGTCCGGTTCGGTTAAAGACCGGATGAGTCTCTATATAATTGAGGACGCTGAAAAGCAGGGTCTGCTCCAGCCCGGCGGGCTGATTATCGACAACTCCTCCGGCAATACCGCGGTCAGCGTGGCCATGATTGCGGCGATCAAGGGATATCGTTCGCTGTTCACCGTGCCGGACAAGACCTCGCAGGAGAAGATCGACTTAATCAAATCACTTGGCGCGGAAGTGGTTATCTGTCCGCACGAGGTTCCCCACGACCATCCCGATTCATATTATTCGACAGCACGCCGCCTGGCCGTTGAGCGCGGCGCGTTTTTGATCAATCAATATCATAACCAGAAGAACATCGAAGCGCATTATCGGACCACCGGGCCGGAGATCTGGCGGCAAACCGGCGGCAAGCTCGACATTTTTGTGGCCGGCATCGGCACCGGCGGGACCTTCTCGGGCATTGCCCGTTACCTTAAGGAAAAAAATCCGGCAGTTGTGAATGTGGCGGTCGATCCGGTCGGATCGATTTTCTTCGACCATATTACTTCTGGGAAAAAAGTCGAGCCGGGGGGGTACAAAGTGGAAGGTATTGGTACAGATGTGCTTACCGGCGCGATGGATTTTTCGACTGTAGATAAAATCATCCAAGTCGATGACAGGCAAGCATTTCTGGCGGCCCGCGACCTGGTTCGCCGGGAGGGGTTGCTGGCGGGCGGTTCCTCCGGGTCGGTCATTGCCGCAATCAACAAACTGATTCCCTCCCTTTCTTCCTCGGTTGGAAAAACAATCGTGACCCTTCTCCCCGATTCCGGGATGCGTTATTTAAGCAAATTTCTAAGTGATTCCTGGATGCGTCAACACGGCTTTCGGGATTAACGGCCAAATGCGGTAGATTCGTTTTTGATTTGCCGTGGATGGCATAGCGCCATTATGGCTGTCGGCAATGCCACTATGGCGCATTGTTCGCTTATTACTCTCGGGGAAATTCTGATAATTTCCGCATACGTTGCCGAAAACATATTTTTTATAAAAAAACGAAAAAAAACTTGACATTGGCTAAAATCATGTTAAGTTGTTGTCACCGTGTAAGAGATTTATTCGTTTTGTGTGTCACAGTATTGATCTTGCCCCGCGAATTCAAGCTAAATTCGGAGGAGTTGGTTTGTTCGTCGGACAATGCTCAGATTCTTGAGTTTCTTTTGACCATAGATTCACGGTTTACAAGTAAATACCCCCTAGTTAAGAGGGTTCCTTTTTAACGTAAATCGCGGCTCGACAACTTGGATTCTACAACCGGCGGTTTCGTTGCTCCAGGGGAACCACGTTCTCCCTCCGACAAACCAAATTGTCGTCGGAAGGGAATTTAAGGAGCGTTTGAAATTGCAAAGCGCAAAGGAGCAAGAAAGAATGAAACATAAGTTAAGCTATTCACTCTTGCTTTCTCTGGTTGTGCTCTTTTCATTCAATCTCGCTCAAGCCCAGAATATTTCGATCGTCGGGCCGGATCCGGCACATGATCCTCTTCTGCCCACCACTGCTTATTGCTATGATGTGGTAGCGGATGATATGACCGGGATTACGGCGTTCACGATGGCGGTCGACGTCAGCGGCGCGGGTTTTGCCACAGGTTCCATCACCACCATGCCCGGTTTGGCCGGTGTTGTTGTCAACGTTGTTGGCGACCAGGTCCAGCTCGGCTATGTTGGCGCCGGTGGCGGCGCGCAGGAAGTGCTAATCACCATTTGCGTTACCACGACTGACGTGTGTGGCGCGGATGTTGTGTTTGCAGAAGGTTTCTTCGGCCCGGCCCCCAGCGCATTTGCGCTCGGCGGTTGCGGTTCGGTGTACACCTTCACCGGTTTGACCAACACGCTGTATGATGGCACACCGGTCTGCGGCACGACCCCTGACGTAAATCTGGCTTGCGGCGGTACGATTGTCGATAAGCCGATCATCGCAGCCGATCCTATCGGCTTGCCTTTGACGTACAATCAGATTGCCGGTGTGGGTTCCACGGACCCGGTTACCGGTCTGTACGACTACACCCCTGCCGGCAGCGAGTGTGACTTCACGTCGACGGTCGAAGTCGAAGTGACGAACCCTTGCGGGAACACCGCGGTCTGTTCGTTTGATGTCATTTACGACCAGGCAGCGCCGGTCCTTACCGTCCCCGCAGCTCAGACGGAACATTGGAATCAGGGCACGCAGTTCTACGCCGCTTCGGCGACGGATGACGGCTGCCCGGTTCCCAGCACCCTGACCTACACGATTGAAGGTGTCGCGGGCGGCACGCCGGTCAATGGTATTGGCATTGGCGGCACCACCGGTGAAATCACCTTCGATCCGGACTGTGGCGATGTCGGCAAGACCTTCACCGTGACCGTCCGTGTAACTGATGGTTGCGAATTTGACGAAGATTCTTTCGACATTTCCGTGACCAACGACCTGCCGACGATTGTTTGCCCGGCTGACGTCGACCCGTGGATGTCCTACTGGGGCCCCATGAGCCTGCCGTTCACCGCCGGTGATGCAAGTGATCCGGTTGTCGTAACCATCCTTGGCGTGACCCAGGATGCCATCTCGGTTCCCGTCCCTGCTGGCATGTCCATTTCCGGGACATACAACTTTGGTTGGGATCCGGATTGGACCCAGGCCGGCCTGTGGGTGATTACGCTGCAGGTTGACGACGGCTGTGCGCAGGCGATCTGCGATTTCTCAGTCGTGGTCATCGACAAGTTCCACCTGGATATCAGTGATGTATCAGTTCTCCCGGGTCACAATGCCACGGTATTCGTGAGCATTAACGAATCGGAAGAGATCGGTGGTATGGACCTCCTGATCACTTACGATCCGACCATCGCCTTCCTGTCGGCTGAACCGATGGGCGACCTGCTGGGTTGGGAATACTTCACCTACCGTAAATCCATGCAGGATAATTGCGGTGGTGGATGCCCGACCGGCGTCATTCATATTATCGCCATCGCCAACATGCCCGACGGCGTGACCCCGGCTGAATCGATCTACACCCCGAGCGGCAATATCATCTCGCTGACTTTTGCCACTCCGGAGAGTTTCAATTACCTCAATCAGTGCTTCCACTTGAACTGGGGATTCTTTGACTGCACCGATAACACCATCTCCGATCGGAGTGGTGAAATCCTGTTTGTGGCCGAAGATACCGACCTGTTGTCGGACCCCGGCTGTCTGGAAGGGTTCAAATCTGATTGGAATCCCGTACCGTGGGTCAACTACTATCCCGGTCAGATCTGCATCATTCCGCCTGCGGACGATCGCGGTGACATCAACTTGAATGGTATCGCGAACGAAATCGCCGATGCGGTTATGTTCTCGAACTACTTCATCTATGGGCCGAGTGTGTTGCACGACGACACAATTCCCGATTATTTTGATAACCGGGTATTGGCCTCTGATGTCAACGATGACGGCACTCCGCTGACCATCGCCGACCTCGTGTACTTGATCCGCATCCTCACCGGCGACGCCATTCCGTACGGCGAATCCGGTGAAAGCAAAGTCGCTCCGTTTGCCCACGCGGCCGACGTGTCCTTCGAGCTTGGCAATGAGATGGTTGTCTCCGCCTACTCGCCGGTCGACGTTGGTGGTGCGGCGTTTATCTTCCGCCACACCGGCGAAATCGGCACACCGATTGCGACCGATGCCACGTCCGACATGACCATCCGCTCCTCGGATAAAAATGGTGAATTGCGCGTCCTCGTCTTCTCGATGGAGCACAACACCATCGTTTCCGGGGCCAATGACCTGTTCACCGTTGCGACCAATGGCAATACCGTTGAATTGGTCGAGGTGCAGTTCTCCGACGCGGAAGGCAGCCTGCTTGCTGTAAACACCAACAAGATTGCTCCGCCGACAGCGTTCGCGCTGCTGCAAAACTATCCGAACCCGTTCAACGCGGGCACGGAAATCCGTTTTGCGCTGCCGATTGCTTCCGACTGGACCGTTGGTATTTACAACGTAGCCGGACAGCTGGTTAAGGAATTCAAGGGTGCCAACGAAGCCGGCATGGTTTCCCTGCACTGGGATGCCACCACCGCTTCGGGTATTTACTTCTACAAACTGACTGCTGGTGACTTTACCGACACCAAGAAGATGGTTTTGATGAAGTAAATCCCGCCCTGAGCGAGATTCCTGAGTACAAAAAACCCCCGGTCTAACGACCGGGGGTTTTTTTCAAGCCGGTTCCTGATATTCTTAACTTCAACCTTTAATGCAACCGATTGGAGTCATCTGCGCTACGGGTCGCGAGATACCGATGTTTTTCACGGCATCGACGACTTGAGAAATATCCTTGTAGGCCAATCCCGCCTCTTCAGCCAGGCCCGGCAGTGATGCGGCGCGGACGGCAATGCCGTTTTTCTGCATTTTTTGCAGTAACTCATTACCCCGTACCATCTTTTTGGCCTTGGAGCGCGACAAAGTCCGCCCGGCGCCGTGCAGGGTCGAGCCGAATGTCTCTTGCATGGCCTGCTCAGTCCCAAGCAGCAGGTATGACCCGGTTTCCATTGAACCGCCGACAATAACCGGCTGTCCGATATTGCGATAGACCTCCGGCACCTCTTTTTGTCCCGGCCCGAACGCCCGCGTTGCGCCTTTGCGGTGGACCAAAACCCGGCGGCTGCGCCCTTCGATGGTATGCTGTTCCAGCTTGGCAATGTTATGGGCGACGTCATAGACGATATTCATTCCTAACTCGTTGTCCGACTTGCGAAATACCTTGACAAACGACTGGCGGATCCGGTGCGTGATAACCTGCCGGTTGGCGAACGCCGAATTTGCCGCGCATTTCATCGCAGCAAAATAATCCTGCCCCTCGGGCGAGGTAAAGGGCGCGCAGGCCAACTCCCTGTCTCCCGTTGAGATACCATACTTCGCCATGGCCTTGCCGAATATTTGCAGGTAATCGGTGCCGATCTGATGGCCAAAACCGCGCGAACCACAATGCAGCATGACGGTAATCTGGTTTGGCCGGTCGAGCCCCAAAACCCTGGCGGCCTCCCGATCATAGACGTTTTCCGGCTTAACTACTTGTATTTCAAGGAAATGGTTTCCTGACCCCAGGGTGCCCAGTTGTTCCAGTCCGCGCTTTAACGCCTTGGACGAGACCTTGCCCGGATTAGCGCCGGCAATGCACCCCTGCTCCTCAATGCGATCCTGGTCTGCGTGGTCGGCATAGCCGTTTTTGACACACCAACCTACACCCTCCACTAAAACATGCTTGAATTCGGCCTCAGGGAGCTTGAGCAGGCCTGTGGCGCCTACCCCGCAGGGAACGTTCTTGTACAGTGTATCCAGCAGTTCTTTAATCTTCGGCGCCACTTCATCTGAAGTTAAGTTAGTGCGAATCAAACGAATACCGCAATTTATGTCAAAGCCGATCCCCCCCGGCGAAATAACGCCCTCATCCGGGTCGAATGCCGCAACCCCGCCGATGGGAAAGCCGTACCCCCAGTGCCCGTCCGGCATACACAATGCGTGCTGCAAGATGCCGGGCAACGTGGCGACATTGGTAATCTGATTGATGACACCTTCGTCCAGAGTCTGAATCAGGGTTTCCGAGGAAAGAATCCTGGCTGGAACGCGCATGCCGGCCTTTGCCGACTGGGGAATTTCCCAAATACCATCGCGGATTTTTTCCAAATTCATGGCTATCTCCTAAATATCCAGCACCACACGGGCCTCGAATTTCCCGTCAACCTCTTTAATTTCAAAGAGATGATACGTCACGGCCTTGACATCCTGTCCTAATTCATGGCCGGCGGGGTCGATTTCGCCGCCCCCGCAATCGGCCGCCAGCTCGAACAGACCGGCGATATGCTTAATCGTTAAGTCGAATTCAACGAAGATAACTCGTTCTACATCTTTTAGATATATCAACTCAGACAACCATTGATAGAGCAAGTCTTCCAGAGTTTCCGCCTGTATTGTGATGGTTTTTTGGACGGTGACAGTAATATCGGCCAAGCGGATCATCACACCCGCTGCGGCCAGGGCGGCCGCCCGGAAAAGCTCCTCCGGCGTGTCCCCGGCGGCTTCGAAGGCGACATCGGCTATCGCAATATCCGGCAAGTAGTTGTATGAATACGCCATAAAATCCACCGTGGCTTTCTCCCCAAGAAGGTACGCGTAGTCCTCCGCCGACTGCCACAAAAAAACGGGCCGCACAATGCGGCCCGCGCAATTTGTCGAACATTTAGCAGGATTTAACCCTTGCCGAACGGTCCCTTGCCGTCTTTTTCGATACAATCAACCGGGCAAACCTCCACGCAATGCGAGCCGTCGTCCTGATCTTCGCATTCGTTGCACGTGGTGGGGTCGATGATATAAATATCGTCGCCTTCGGTGATTGACTCTGTCGGGCACTCCGGCAAACATAGTCCGCAATTGGTGCAATCTTCCAGGATTACCAGCGACATCTTGGTACACCTCCGTTATTAATTATTTACGTTTCTATCCGCTGTTCAGCCACCCCTTATATCAACCATTTACGATAAAAGGCAAGTAAAACTTCAGCTTAATCCGCCGGCGCCGCCCTTATTTTGACAGAAAGAAGCGGAGTGACCTTTAAATACAACTAATGAGATTACAATGATTTACAGCTTAGCCTATCGCCCGTTCTTTAACGAGCATAACCGATTCCGGTGATCGGAATCGAGATACGCTCGGTCGAATCCGCTGCACATTCGACAGTGATTGAACTGGTGTATTCCCCCAAGGGCGGGTCTTTCACCAGGGAAAACGTCAATGTTGCCGTCTCCCCCGGCCCTAGATCGGTACCTGAAAGACTGACCGAAAGGAAATCATGGGCTAAAGGTAAGACAGATAAACTGATACGCTTTTTTGCGGTGGGATTGGTGATCGTCAGTTCTCGCTGTTTGATATCGATTTTATTGAAGCGGACTGTCGGACCGCCGACTACCGCCAATTGGGGCTCCCGTCCAACGATACCTTTGACATAGAGCTCGCACAAACCGTTAACCGGGTCGTTGGACAGAACATTGATCTTCTTAACCACCTTCCCGGGAATATTTTTGGTATCGAAATTGACTTTGATTTCGACTTGTTCCCCCGGATTCAGGAACGCCTGTTTCAGTGGGACCGTTGTGCATCCACATGTGGGGCTTATTTTTACGATATTCAAGACCCCGTCGCCGACGTTTTTGGCGATAAAAGCATGCGCGAAGATCCCTTTCTGGGGCATATAACCGAAATCAAAGACCGTTTCGGCGATTTCGATTTTGCCCTGCCCGCCCTTGCTGTTCTTCGGTTGTTCGGCCAAGCCGCTACCGCCCATTGAAAAGCCGAATAGAACGGCAAAAAGTGCAACCCCGACAATGGCTTTGGCGGATGACCGCCGCCGGAAACCATCGCCGGAGGCGAACCGACCGTTCAATGCATAATCATAAGTTTTCGGCATAACGACCACTCTTGTGCCCTCACTGTAACAAAATACAATCCAGTTGGCAACTGGTTTCCATGTTTATCTCGGCAATTAAGTGAAATGCCGTAACGCCCTCGTGTAATATCGATTACGTGATACTCTACAGGGGCGACTTCCTGCCCCAGGATATTCAGGACGCTGATTCGGCAGGACTGGCGCCCGCCTCCGGCCACCACCCGGTCAAGCCCGGATTCTAAATCCGGCACAACCGGAGGGGTGAATTCGACGGTAATCTGCTCTCGGCCGGGATTGGGGAAAAGCCGCACCGACGGTGTCGCCGCCGGGCCGACCTCCCCCTCATTCTGGATACCGGTTTCACCGGCGGAAATTATCTCGATGATGCCCTCGGGCAGATATGCCGCCTGCCTGCCGGCGTTGTTTCCGACACGGAACAGTGCGCAAACCTCATAGACGCCGCAATCGAGGGTTTTCGTCTTGGGTCGAAGGACAAACTCGCCGGAATCCTGCCTATTGAAAACTATTGTGGGACTATCGGCCTGCAAGGGAATCGAATCGACCGCAGGTTCCGGCCCCGCGACGCCGTCGGCGGGAAACACCGGTCTAAGCCATCCAGCAGAAAAGTTAACCTCAAGCGGTGCATGACCATAATTGGTAAACGAACACGGCAGCTGTAATTGCGCGCCCTGCACGACCGGGGATTGCTCCTCAAACTCCAGTTCGCAGGGAAAGGGCGAGGCGGGATTTATGCCGACAATTGCCGGTCGTGAAGTATCCTCAAGGTTAACCGCACGAACAATATACTCGTAGCGGAAATCGACGATGACCGCGGTGTCCTCGAAACAAAATTGTGAGCCGGGTATACAGGCGTAATTCGGGGCCACGGTTTCCCGGTCATCCGGCGCTATTTCATATCGTGAAATGGTGAATTCCTGATCCGGATTCTCTTCATCCTGAGGTATACACTCGTTTGCGTAAGGCAGTGTGGCCAGCAGGATCATAAAATTATGCAAGACCCACACTTGCCACTCGGAATCGGGCAATCCCCCAACGCGGAACAGGGTCTGAAACATGGCCGGTTCGCAATCGACGCCGAGGCAAACCAGGTCCGGAAACTCGGGGGGCCATTCGACGACCAGCCAGACCGTGTCTCCGACAGTCACCGGCGTCCCGGAAAAAAAATCGACATGTAAATATCCGCCCTCCGGCGGGATTCCGGCGGCCGCGGGGCTGTATATCTCAAAGTCAATCAAGGGATTTCCGGGGATGATCGACGTATTGTCGAACAGCCCGATGCGCAGCGAGGCGTGGTTTGACCAATCTTCGTTGGAGTAATCCCGGCCCTTTTCCACCCAGATCTCGGCGAACTCCGGGACTTGGCGGGACGGCGACAGAACAAAACGAGACGCAATCTGATGCGCGCCCGGGTCTTTGGAAACATACATGCCCCGACAGCGCACATTCGAACCGCTGCGATAGGTGGTATCCTGCAGCCCAGGGTACAGCCATTGTATCTTATTGTAGCCCAACGAATCGAAGGCACCGATCAGCCCCAGCGGCGCACTGACCTCGGCCGACCGCACAGTATTGGCCGCGAAAAGCCATTGAACCAGCAGTATGACCAATGCCCGGCAGAGTACACGAGGTTGTCCCAGAAGTGATCTTTTTGTTGTCATGCCCGTCCGCCGCGGCGGAGGCATCCAATTTCTTGTGTCACAATGACTGGATTCCGGCCTGCGCCGGAATGACAGAGGGAAAAAGGGCTTCTGGGACAGCCTCGTATTCATTGCTGTACGTTCCAAATTCGAGTATCAAGGATAACATAATACAAAACTCTGCGGCCGATGTCAAATATCTTTAGTCCCGTCGACATTTTTTCTGCCCCTGAGGACCGCCCGCGCGAGAAGACCCCCGAAAAAGAACTGCAAAAAAAGCTTGACAATCCACTGGGGATGTGTATTTTACCGTCGAGCGTTTGACAGCCGTAAGTTGGCTGACCTTTTCAAAAGAGAAAAACTTCGTCGTAAAAAGTTCGAACCCTGCTGGGAAGGGCACTTTTTGCGAACGGGTTTTTGCATCCTCCTCCGAAGCCTGTTCTAATTGAGCTTTTCCTGACGGCTATTTACAAACAAATAGCAATTTGGGTTTGAAACAAACGCATCTGGAAAGTAGGAGTCCGAAAAGCAAGCAATGCTTTGGGATTCTTCATCTGGGAAGTTAGCAACTGGACTAGTTCGGAACAGAAAGTCGAAAGTCCGAAATTAAGGAGAGATTGCTGGTAATGCAGATAAAGCAAACAGCCGATTACGGTAGTAAAAACCCGGTCGGTTGGCGGCAATCTGGGGTGATGGCGATGACAACTCAAACCAGTCAAAGGCGTTACCCTGACGGCTATCTTCCGAATGTGAAATTCCCAACTTTTTCGGATTGCAGGAGGAATCAGTAAATGCTCAAAAGACTGCTTTTAAGTGTCTTAGTTTTGGGCTTGGTGTTCACGGCGGTCGTTCCGGCTATGGCCGAGAAAGATCTTAATGATCTGGATGCTATTGGTCCGATCGATATTTCCACCGGTAGGAATTTGGCGAAGCACTATGACTACCTGGAAGTCAATCGTGGCGATGCAATAGCTTACACAGGTCAACCGGTCCATCTCGGTAAAGCGGCCGATGTCTGCGAAGACTATCGCAGCCGCGGCTTCCGCTGGTATTTTGGCGGAACGATTTTTGACGGCGCGGTCTATTTCGCCTACCAGGATATGGAAACTGTATGCCCCACACCGTACACCATGGAAGTAACCACGGCCTGGATGGCGATGGTTACCCACGGCTCGGCGGGTACGGCACAGTTCCATGCCGAGGTCTGGAGCGCTGATCTTTCAGATCCGTCCTGCCCCGTTCCTGGCTCGCCGATGGTCATCGGACCCACAGTGACCTACGCCATCAACGCAGGAACTGCCGGCATGGCGGTAGAAATACCGCTGGCTGCCAGCCCCTATGATTATGCCTGTGTGGATGGTCCGTACTTCATCGCGGTTGTTCCGGGACCGCAAAGCGCGGGTGTCCTGCTGGGCGCCTGGGCTTCCGACGACGTGAACCCCGGCCAATTCTGCGTGTGGTATTGGCAGAATGTGACGGACCCCTCGATTTCCGACTTTGCGGCATATTTCTGGGATGGATTGACCACGCTGGACTTGAACCTCTCGTCCTATGCGAAGACCTCCGACCAGAATGACTGCCACCTGCCCGGCCTTTGCGGCTGGAATTACTGGCACTGCGGTTATGGTGACGGTAGCTTGAGTGATTTCGCGATGCCGTCGATTTCCGGCTCTCGCGATAAGATCTGGACCCAGTTTGAATCTGCCTCCCCGTGCACCATTTTGCAGGTTGACCTGTACTATGGCAGCGTCAGGGTTGGCGACCCGGGTCTGCGCATCTCGATTTTTGACGATGACGGCGGCTATCCCGGTAACGAAATCGTGGGTGAAGATTTCACACCCGCGGACTATGACTGGGTTTCGGCGAACTTCGCCGCGGACCAGCCGGTTATCGTTCCGGTCGGCAAATACTACGTGATGGCGAGCCGTCGTTCGGACGCCACCGACGCGGATACGACCGGTATTATTTTATCGACTCCGGGTACCTGCGATGTTGAATGCAGGTCCGGCGTCACCGGTAACACGGGCGTAGAACAATACTTCTGCGACCTGTATGGTGCGGGTAGTGAGTACAACATGGTTACTGAAGTTTACACCTGCTGTGCTCAACCCAAGACCTGTGAACCGGGCCCCGGAATTCCGGATGACTGGTCCACGTATGCGCACGATTTCGCGCGCACTTCTCGTTCCTCGATGGCCCTGGGCGCAAGCCCGTGCGACATCCAACTGAACTGGAAACGCAACACCCCCAGAGCGGGCTGCGTGTTCAATAACGTCAGCGCTGCGGGCGGCAAGGTGTTCGCCTCCGACGATCAATCGCTCAACTGCTTCGACCTGGCCTACGGCACGGTCGACGGCACCCCCGGCGGCATCCAGGGTCCGATTTGGACCTACTATGATCCGCTCGGTGTTGCCACTGCAGGCGGCATGCGCAACAACATCACCGTGGCCGGCGGCTACTGCTACGGCTCCGGCGGTGCGGCGCAATCGTTCTTCAAGTTGGATACCGCGAAGGTAGATGTCCTGCCTGGACCTCCTGACGGCATTCAGGATTACGTCTGGAGCCGGCACTACAACTCGCATGGTAACGGCGCTGCCGACATGCTGGGCGCGACCATCCGGTTCTCGGTCAGTGTTGTGATCGGCAGCAAAGTTATCGTGGCTACTGAAGGCGGACGGCTGTACTGTTTGAACAACGCAGACGGCACGAACCACACCGATTGGTCGACCAACCCTGTCCTACTGACCGGCGCAATCATGCACAGCCCGGCCTATGACGGCGCGGGCAACCTGTATGTGGCTACCGCAGTCGGCGGCAGGATCTACAAAGTCAGTCTGGCCAACGGTACCTCGACGTTGATCTTCACTGAACCCGACGGCGACGGCTTCACAGCCGGTGTCTCGTATGATGCAGATGAAGACGTGCTGTATGCGGCTTCGAGAGGCACCACGCCGATGCGGTTCAAACTGACCACCACTGGTTCTGTGGTGTGGCAGTTTGCGCAAGGCAACGTCATTTACGGCGCGCCGACTGTCGACGGCAAGAAAGTGTATTTCGGGCAGGATAGTCCCGCTCAGGGTCTCCTGGTCGTGGATAAGTTCACCGGCGCGGTAGAGTACAACTTCGCCGTTGACGGTGTCGGAATGGTGACTGGTCCGGTTACGGCGACGGCTGATTGCTATCTGTTTGCCGGCGACCGGACAGGCGGCTGGCACCTGGTGAATTCCCAGACCAGTTCACGTATCTGGTCGCGTCACTTCCAGGATTTCGTCTGGGGTACCGCTCTGATCCATCATGACCTCGAAAATAAAGATTACGCGGTCATGAGCATCTGGTCGGATTATATGACCGGCTTTGCGTATGGCGGAGTGTTCTGCTGGGAACTCAATGCAGCTCCTCGCCCGATGCTGGAACAGTACGTCACCGAAGTCAACATCCCGGTGCCGTTTGGCTCCGGCGGTCCCAATCCGGGCGCAGCTCCGGATGCCTTTGCCAACCTTTCCGGTTGTGGGGCTTTGACGATCTCCGGTACGCCTGTGTATGACCTTGACCCGCCGCTCATTTCCGAGCTGAAGGCCAAAATCACGCAGGGCAATCCGAAGAGCGCGATGACGGCCGGCAAAGTGGCCGACCAGCTCGCGGGTGACGACTACCTGTCGTTCTTTGAAGAAAGCCGTGCGGAAAAGGCCGCTTTGATGAACGGATCCACCGAAGACGTCACTGCTGAGGACTTCGGACGGCATCAGAGCAAGATCAATTTCGATCGGGCCAAGAACTCGCGGTCTCTCGCGGCCGGCGCAGCGACACTTCGGACCTTCAATGTCGCGGTCGACGTGGCCTCACCGATCCCCGGCGGCACCACCTTTGGTCTCACCTGGGATTGGGACGGCAGCGGTCTCGAACGTTCGGTCAGCTCCGACTTCATTGAGCTGGTCAACGACGATCCGGACTTCTATCCCGAAATGGTGGGCTACGGCTACTATCCGGGCATCACCGTGAACTATGTTGGCGGCTGCTTGTACGAATGGTTCGAGGACATGTACTGGAACGGCTACGAAATGTGGCACCTCGAACAAGTCTCCAACTACGGTCGGACCGGTGACGGCACCGGTTATGGTCTTGATTGGGGTGATGGCGTCAATGATGCACCGATTTATGACGGCGGCTTTATTCTGGCCCAGGTCGGCGCAGATTACGCCATGACCACCATCTTCGATCAGACCGAAATGGCCGATCGCTTCCTGCCGAATCCCAGCCCGATGTCGGGTGTCTGCGGTATCGACTATGCTGACTACGTCCCGTTGGGCCGGTCAGTGGTGGTCGACTGGAACGCAGGCGGCGGCTGCCCGCCGGTGCTCGATGTTGATTATCTCAACGTTGAGGCCGATGTCTCCTGGACGTCCTTCATCGACAGTGCCGCAGCGTATGACTACACGCTGGGCACCAACATCACCCAGGTTGAAATTTCGGCGTACGACTTCGGCGACGGCTACGGCGACCTCAAGCTGTACCACTACAAGGTCGAAGAACGCAATGGCGTGTCGGTTCCCGACCTCGTTGCCGGTATGTTCCACGACTGGGATATGCAGCCATCTTCTGCACGGAACTCAGTAGTTATCGCTGCTGATGCCGGCGGCTATGCCGTTTGGGATTCCGGTGCTCCGACCTTGGCGCTTGGCCAGATGGTCCTTGGCGGTGTTCCGAGTCTGACGAACAGTTCGCTGGTTGAGGGCGTTCAATACCGCGCCCTGGTCGGCGGCGCCAACGGCTACAGCGTGTACAACACGACCTGCGTCCAGTGCTGCACCAACAGCGACCTGGAGTGGATGGACTGTATCGATAACTACTGGTTCGGCGCCTTCGTCGAAACAGATATCGGCAGCGACGCTCAACCGCATGGTGACAAGCACGGTCTGTTCCTGTGGCCGGAATTCACCCTGGCCCCGAACGGCGAACAGCACCTGTATTGCGCGACGTTCGGTGTGGATGCGAGTTCCAACGACCGTACCACGGTCGAGAACAACATCCGCAGCATGGCCTTCCGGGCCAACAAGTGGGCCGGTTTCAACCGTGGTGACGTCAATGACGACAACGTCATCGACGCTATCGACGTGGCCTACCTTTATGGTGTGGTCAACGGCAGCGGCTGGCCGGTGTTCCCGTATAATGATTCGGAAAGCACTAATGGCGGTAACGGCGACGTTAACTTCAGCGGTGCGACCGATGGCGCAGACGTGACCTATCTGATGAACTATCTGATGGGCGGTCCCGCTCCGATGGGTGGATGGCGTTTCAGCTTCATGCCGTAAACCTTCGGTCATTATGTCTCTACGGAGATCAAAGGGGAAGCGAGCAATCGCTTCCCCTTTCTTTTTCCCCGGTCTGCCTGGTGCCTGTTCCGCCAAATCGCCGGTCCCTTTCCCGCGCCGGTTATATTATATTCTGAGGGTGAGGGGGAACCGATCGGCATGAACAGCATCCCGAATATCCAGCGGAGATATGTACTGCTGATTTATGGCTGGCTGCTGGTGATCATCGCCGCAGGTTGCGGGTCCGGGAGTGATGCGCCAGGGCCGCCGGAAACCACGGGGAACATGGCTGAAAATCCGGCCCGCGCGGAAACGTTATTCGCCGCCGGCCGGTTTGCCGCTGCCGATTCCCTCTTGCAGCAAGCCGAATCAGCGGGAGATACCGGCGCGGCTGTCCATGACCTGCAAATGATGAATCTGGCCGCCTGGGCCGAAAAATCCGCCGCAACCGGGGATTCCGCGACGATGGCTCGTTGTCTGCTGCGGCTGGCGGCCCGGCCTCTCCCCGATTCGATCATGTTGGCGATTGGCCCATTGGCGGAAATCGCCTACCACGCGCGGGCGCTCACCGACAACATCGTGGCCGATTACGCGCCGCGCTTCACCGCAGATGGGCGGAAAATGGTATATTTTTCGCGGCTGGAGCGTGAAGGGCTGGAATTTCTGTCCAAAACATATGCGGTACGCTATCAGACACAAATTTGCCTGCTGGATCCGGCATCCGGCGTTGTTGAAATCATCTCGGATGGTCGCGCGTCGGAATTTTTCCCGGATATTTCTCCGGACGGCCGGTTTGTCGTCTGCCAGCGGGCCGACGGCGATACGCTCAAAGGCGAGTGGACCGCTGCGGCGCATTCATATTTGTATCTCTACGATCTGGCGGACGGCTCAGGGCGGCCGTTGGGGAGCGATACAATTTTTGCCCAGTGTCCGCGTTTTTGTTCCGGCGGCAATGAAGTGATTTTTATTACTTATGCCGACGGCCCGGAAGGCGTGATTACTTCGTTGAATCTCGCCGACGAGACGCTCACGCCGCGCTACCTCTATGAAACTCTGATCCATTCTCCCAAACCGGGGGGCGTGTTTTGTCCAACATTTCTTGCCGATCAGCGGCGGATGGTGTTCCAGGCCGGGATATTGGACCATAAAGGCCTCTATGTTGCGGATGAGTTCGGCCGCAAGATGGTCCGATTGTCCCCCAACCGGACGGAGTGGCATCATGATACCCGCGAATGGCACCCCGCGGTATCCCCCGACGGCATGTGGGTCGTTTTTATTGCCGAGGTCGACGACGGCGAGGAATTGTTTATCCGCGCTGTCGCCGGGGGCGGCAGGCGGCAGCTTACTTTTGATGGCTATCGCAAGATGTTTCCTGCATATTCACCGGATGGGAAATATCTCGCCTACGGGGCCCGGCCCCCAGGCGAAGACGACGCCGATTATGAAATCTACCTGTTGCAACTGGCCGCCGAGGAATACCGGGAAGATATCGGTCGCTCGGCCCGGGCGACTTTGCAGCGCGCGCAGCGGCTTTTTCAACCATAGCGGCCGGTAACCCACCCCAGGCAATCGCGCAGAATATGAGACGACGACGGAAAGAAGAGTTGCGTGCGATGGGCGATTATTTTTGCCGGACGCTGGCTGATCTTTTCGAATGCGAGGCGGTGTATTCCGCCCAAACAACGACCGTCATTCGCGGGCGGCCCCGTGTTTCTGTAGAGACGCTGGAATCCATGGCCAACGCGCGGTTAAACCCGGAGGGATTCCGCGTCACGTGTGACGGTGTGCAGGATAAATTCACGCTCAGTATTACCTCGGGGGCTATTGGCCGGGGATTCCCCTGGCTCAATGTTGTATTGTTTGCCGCGACGGTGTTTTCGGTGTTATTCACCGCCGCGCTCAATGCCTCGGGGGAGGCCTTGTTCGATGATTGGTCGCTGATCCGGACGGGCATCCCGTTTACGTTCTGGCTGATCTTCATTTTACTGCTTCACGAACTGGGGCATTACACGTATTCCCGGCTGCGCGGAGTGGATGTTAGTCTCCCATATTTTATCCCCGCGCCGTTTTTCTTTATCCTCGGTACACTGGGGGCGGTCATCAAATCCCGATCGCCGATTAAAAACCGTCGCGACCTGCTGGATGTCGCCGCCGCGGGACCGATTGCCGGTTTTGTTGTGGCCGTGGCCGCAATTGTCATCGGGTTGGGCCAATCGGAAATCGTCGAAAGCGCGGGGATCGGCGGCTATTACCTAGGAGATTCAATTCTGTTTCGGTTATTGTCCCGACTGGTCATCGGGACCATTCCAGAGGGGCAGGATATTATCCTGCACCCCATTGCCTTTGCCGGTTGGGTGGGGCTTCTGGTAACCATGCTCAACCTGCTGCCGGTCGGTTCACTCGATGGCGGCCATATCATCTACGCCCTGGCCGGGCGGCGTCAACGCATGATTGGCTACATGACCATCGCCCTGTTGTTTGCTTTGTCATTTTGGTGGCCGGGTTGGCTCATTTGGGGTGGGTTGACATTATTCATGGGCCCGGCCCATCCGCCGACCCTGTTTGATGAAGTCCCTCTTGGCCGTGGGCGGCGGTTAATCGGCTATGCCTGTATGCTGATATTCGTATTGTGTTTCATTCCCGTGCCTTTTACCTCCCTGTAGGTTTGCTGCGTTGCGAAACGCAGGCCCTGCGATTCCCGTATTTTACAATATATTAATAAGTTAGCTTTGTTTGTATCATCCCGTGGCAATCACCGGTAGCGCAGAACATGCGCCTTTTGGTCATCCAAAAGGATGAGTAGATGTAATGCGACAGCTTAATATGTTGTAACGTAACTTGTTACGGCATTGTGGCTAAGTTTTTGGCCGGGTGGCACAACATTTGATTCATACAGAAAAAGAACCCGTAATCCTCCTTTAAGGTAACCGGAGGGTGGGCCGAAGAACTGGAGATGATATAAGGAGTCTGTTGAAAAGCCCGATTTGAACACAGGCGCCTGGCAGGACCAAAAGAATAATCAAAGGGGATTCGGCCCATCGTCGCAAACAGGCGGTAGTATTGAGATAGAGTGTGGAAGGGCAGTAAGAGGGGTGGATGGGGCTCCGGAAACGGAGCCCCTTTGTTTTATGGATAGTTTGTACCTGTGCCGGATCCACGGGACAGCGCATTCAACATGTAAACCGGTATTTTATGATGCCTTAACGCGCCGGAACCGGCGTGCGTGGGCCGAACACACGGGAGACCGAGACATAGCGATTATCAAAATATGCGGCGTGGACCGCCAACAACAGCATCCCGATGTCTTGTAAGAGCAGGTTTAACCCCAGAGTCCGAGCATGAGTAGAAGTCGAGAAACACCCGCAATTGATATTAATTCCCTGGGACAAAGCGAGTGAGACAGCCCCGATAAACATCACGAGCATCGCCACGGCCCAGGCCGCCGCCGGCCGCACCAACACACCCAAAATCAGGGCAATACCACACAACAACTCCAGCATGGGGAGAATCAGGGCAAAAATGTTGATCAGGACCGCTGGAAGCAATTGATAATTATTGACAATCTTCGCGAACTCCCCGGGATGGGATATTTTATCGAGGGAGGCGTAGATAAAAATCAGCCCCAGCGCCACGCGAACGAGCAACCCGACGATTTTATTGCCGATGAGTTTTTTGATCATGTTTTGGCCGTCTACGATTCATCCTGCGGCATTGTCGTCGGAAAGCCGCGTGATTGCCATTCCGACCAGCCGCCAAAGAAGATGTGGATTTTGCCGTAACCCAATTCCCGCAAATGGCGGCCTTCGTAGAGCGATAATTCACATTCGGCGCCGGAACAATAAATCACCAGATCAGCGTCTTTAGCTAGTAACGGCTCGACATCCGGCCAATGGTCGTCAAACCAGTCAAACGGCAGGTTGAGAGCGCCGCGGATATGGCCGAGGTCATACTCCTCGGATTCACGGGCATCGAGAAAGATCGTCCCCGGATCATGAAACAGGCCATAGGCCTCTTTGAGCGTGATAAACGGTGGGTCGCCTTCCTCGGCGGACGGGGGTATAATCACGGAATCGGCGCCATACTCGATTTTCGGATAATTACCTACCAGCGGGATACCCTCAGAATTGAGGGCATTCCCCGCCAGACCGAGCGCGGCGGCAAGAACCACCATTAGTGCCATGCTGATAATGAGTTTCTTCATCCTGCTCTCGACCCCGCTGTTCTAGGCGACCTTATTATACGGTTTTTACCCAAAAAACGACAAGTTGTTCATTCCTTTTGCCCCGATTATGTCTCGGGCACTGGGGTATTTGACGGCGCCGTGTGCGGCATGAATATTGTCGCGACCCCTCCCCAGAGCGGGAGACAGCGACATCCGGCAAACCCGGCTTCGACAAAAACCTGCGCGATTTCCCCGGCCGAGGGAAACACGAGTACGGACCCGGCGAGGTAGCGATAGGCCGTTCCCTGATCACGGTGGATCATCGCGGCCATCCTCGGCATGATGCGTTGAAAATACAAGTCATAAACGCTGTGCCACCAGCCCGCGGCCGGCCGGGTGGCATCCAAAAACACTCCTGTTGCCCCCGGCCGCAGGACCCGGGCGGTTTCCCGAGCGACCGGCCCGATCCCCGGCAAATTCCGCAGTACAAATGACGACATCGCTCCATCAAAGGTGCCTGTTTTGAAAGGCAGCCGTTCGACATCGGCCAACACAAAGGCCACCTGGTCCCGCCATGGTCGGCCCGAAAATTTGCCCCGGGCACAGGCCATCATTTCCCGGCTAAAATCTACAATGATAACTTGCGCAGTTTCCGGACCACTCTCGCAATAGGCCTCGGTCAGATCGCCGGTGCCGCCTCCCAGATCAACAATTCTGCCCGCCCGCGGCAGGTGGATCACAACCCGCCGTCGCCAGCGGCGGTCCTGCCCCAGACTGATGATGCGGTTGGCCCGGTCGTAGCGTCCGGCCAATGTCGCATACATCCGGCGAATAAACAATTTCTTGTTCTGCATGAGACGGGCACGACTTAGCCGACGATCACCCGGGAAATGTCAATCAACCTTGACTATTGGGACCAAACAATTGGAAGGATTTGGCCTTCCATTTGCCCTCGACGTTTCGGAATTCGATGACAACGAAGCTCCCTTTGACAACCGTGCCGTCCCTGGTGAATACGGCGTTGAGGACCGCTCGCGCCTCGCTCTCGGACAAACGGAGGCGCCGGACCGTGAATTCCACCCGTTGGGCATCGACACCGGCCCACAGCGTGTCAATAAATGCGGCGGCATCAAAAGATTCGGTGACGGCATCTTTGAATTTGTCCGGGTCCCGTTCAATAGCCCACGAGCTGAAATCGGTGATCATTGTGCGAATGATATCATTATCGGCGTCCCGTGGACTATCAAATCCGTCGTCTTCCTCAACAGCAGTGTCCTGCTGAGGAGTCTTTTCAGTCTCGGACGTGCAGCCACCAAGCAACAAGGCCATCAGCGCGGCCAGGATCAAGACATACCCACCGGAACTTTTCGAAAACCTGATCATATTTTTCTCCTTGTCCAATTCCATCCCCCCCGGGCCGGCCATTCGCCGCCCGGTGTTACCGGAGAGTACGGAAAAATGATCTTGCGGGCAAGGGGGATGACGAATAGTAACCACAGTCTTTCAGCCGAGGGAGTCATAGATGCGTACATATCCCTCATACCGTTCCGTTGCCAGTTCGCCGCGGGCAACGGCGTCCTTGACCGCACACCCGGGTTCTCCGATGTGCATGCAGTTGCGAAATCGGCAGCGGCCGCCCAACTCCCGCATTTCCGGGTATAATCCGGCCAGCTCGCCGGGTTTAATCTCCCATAAGCCGATCTCACGCAATCCCGGCGAATCGGCAACATACCCGCCAAAGCCCAACGGGTGCAGCCGCACCGCAGTAGTCGTATGGACCCCTTTGCCGGTAGCTGAGGAAATTTCCGCGGTTTTTATTTCCAGCCCCGGCTGGAGGGCATTGATAATTGTGGATTTCCCCACGCCGGAATGTCCGGCAAATAACGAGACCCGGTATTGCATGATTTCGCGGATTTTCTCTAATCCCTCACCGGTCAGTGCGGAGCAGCCGATGACTGAGTACCCCGCCGCGCGGTAGATGGCAACTGCGCGGAGATACTTCTCTGAGGGATCAAGGTCAATTTTGTTGATGCACACGCAGCCACTCATCCCGGAACGCTCGGCCGCCAGCAGGAAACGGTCGATTACTCCCAGTTTGAGGCGGGGTTTATCGGCCGCGGCCACGACTACGAGCTGGTCCACATTGGCGACGATTACCTGTTCGAAATCCGGGTTCTCGACGGCAGGACGGGACAATTTCGTCTTCCTTTCGGCGACGCCGGTTATTGTTCCATACGGTGGTTGTTCGATGACGAACTCAACCCGATCACCGACGACCACCGGCGAGGATTGTCCTTTTCCCGCAATACGAAACACGCCACGGATTCCGCAATCAAAGGTGCCGTCGGCGGCCTGCACGATAAACCGCTTGCCGAAGGCCTGGAGCACTCGTCCCGATTTCAGTTCATCCGGCGTCATATTATTCGGTATTCAGGGGCTTCAGGATCTTCGAGCAGCCAGTCGATACATGCCCGTCATCCCCGGTCAATCGTCTCGACTTCAAGGGGATCATCATCGAGTCGGCGACGCTCATCCCGGCTTCCATTGAATGGGTATTTTCCTGCGGCAAACTCCTTCTGCTCACGTAGGGATTCCGGCGTTTGATATTCTTTCCAGTGGATATGCGAGGAGAACGAATAGTATGTCCCAAGCAGAGCGATCGGGACGATCTCGACCGCGTGCAGGACCAGAGAAAAACTCAGGGCGGCATCCTTGGGAATACCGAAGAACGACAGCCCCAGGATGCAGGCAAATTGAAAGGTACCGAGATTGCCGGGAGAGATCTGGACCATGATCGCAACGGTGTTGACAATGAGAATGACCAGTGCGCCCCAAAACGGCAAATTGAAACCAAAAGCTTTGATTAATGAAAATACCGCCATGGCGTGGACCAGCCAGGAGCCAAGCGAAAGCACGATCACCAGGATCAGATGCCGCCCGCTTTTCAACATCCGGAGTCCGGCCAGAAACGAATTGGAAATATTGATTATTTTGCGCAGCCAGCGGCGCGGCAGGCGGTACATCCATCGCGGTAACGAATGTGTCGATTTGTCCCGCTTGTGCAACAGGAAATAGAAAAAACCGAAAAACAGCAGACAGATGAACAGGATGACGGCCTCTCCCCGGACCAGCCAGTCGGGGAAAACAAACAATGATGAAGCAGCAAAGATGAGCATCAGGAGGGTCAACCCGTCGAAAAGCACCTCGAGGACCACCATAGTAAACGAAAAAGTCTTGGTCAGATCGAGCATCCGTGAGAAAAACAACACCCGGGCCACCGGCCCCAGGGCCGGGACGAAGCTATTGAGCAACTGCGCCACATTAAAAATGGAGAACACGCGCCAGCCGTTGATTTTTTTTTCCGGGTCAATGATAATCTTCAGGCGTTGCGCGCGGAACAACGGCATCAAAAAGACGCCGCAGAAGACCGGAATAAAATACAGCGGTTCAATATGTTTGATCGCGGCCCAGGAGGCCTTAAGATCGATGCCCCAGAATGAAAACGCCAGAAAAGCGACTGCGACACAAATGCCGTAGAATCTCTTTTTCCTCAGCAGAGTCCAACTCATATCTATCGCCGCTTATTCCGGCCCCGCCGGCATCCACGGACTATGAAAAGCCATCGCCTCGCCGGTGTCAAATCATTTCCCCGCCGGCTGTCGCGGCTGGGCCGCCGGCAAAGCGCCTTCCCGTAAGCATTTAGATGCGTACAACGCTGTCGGCCTGGATCCAGCCCTTGATTCCGTTGGCGAAACTCACCAAATACCAGCCGGATTCCAGTCGGTCAATGGTGAAGATCAGGCCGTCATGCCCGGTGAACTGAAGGGTGTAATCGCCGCCCGGCCCGCCGCGAACATCGGTCGCCGCCTCAATGATTACTCCCTGTTGGAGGTAGTACTGATCATAGTATCGCCGCGCCGCGCCGCCCATGGTCAACAGCCAGATAAACATGCCGAAGCCAAGCCAGTACCACCCGGCCCTTCCCCCACGGCCATACCACACTTTGAATGCGGCCAGGACGGCCAGGATAAAAAGCAGCATTCCGGAAAAGCCGAGCCATTCGGCTACAGTATACCGGCCAGCCAGCGCATCGGCCCAGCCAAGAAAGAACAGCCGGCCGGATTGCTCCATTTTATCCGCTGTATATAAGCGGACAAACTGCAGGTTGGCTTCAATGTCGGCATCACGCGGCGCCAGACGCTGCGCGCGCACGTAGGCGCGGATGGCCAGCCCCAGGTGGCCGGCTTTGAATTCCGCATTCCCCAAATTGTACCATACGCGCGCATCATCATAACCCTGATCGATCATTTGACCATACAGGGAAGCGGCCCCGGCATAATCACCCCGTTCATAACAGGTGCCGGCGCTGTCGAATGCCGCGGTCACACTCTGTGCCCCGCATGGTACACAAAGCAGGGGAAACGCGCAGCCACAGCCGGCCAGGATTATAATCACCCGCCGAGATTGGGCAGCGCAAGTCCGCAGCATCTCCAATATGATCAAACCGTTTTTTTCTGCCATGTTTTGTCCAGTCGGTCAAGAAAGTGCTCCGTCCGCCGGCACTCTTCGATTAAAGACTCCGCGGCATTGCTGCCCGGCGCAAACCGCGCCTGGTCACACCGGTCCAAAATCGCAATAAATTCCTCGGACATGCCGCTGTCGATTCCCACCTCGGCAAATGCCGTGGAGATATCGACGCGCGTGAGGCCCTTGCCGGAGCGATTGAACCGGTCGCCGAAATAATCGGCAAGGGTTTCGGCCACCGCGGCATAAAAACCGGGAGCGTCGGCGGCCGCGGCGTGCTTCCTGGCTTTGGCCAGTCTGGCCAGCGCGCTTTTTCGGGCAGAACGTGACCGGCGATAGGCAACATCGGTTTCCAGCCGGTCCCGGCGACGGCGGGCGATAACCACGATGCCGAAACCGAGCAGGGAAATGACCTGTAGTGCACATAGCAGCACATGCGATGAGGCACTGCCACTCCGAAGGGGCGAGCCGTCCAGGTCTTTCAGGAAACGAATGTCCTTGGCCAGATACCCAAGTTCTTCGGTACCGGCGGCACGCGGCGGAATGGAGAATTCACCTTCCCCCGGGGTAACCGTAACGCTGACCGGCGGTGTATGGCGGCTGACATATTGTTTGGCGTTCGGGTCGAAATAGGTCAGGGTAAAACCCGGCAATTCGTAGGTACCCGCGCGACGAGGCACGAAAACTTCCTCGAATATTTTCGAGCCGCTGACCCGATAGCCGGTTTTGCTGATATTCTCCTCCGAGCCGGCATTGTACAGCCGAAAATCATCCGGGGCCGTCACACTTGGTTCAGTGATGGATTTAATATTGCCTTGTCCCGAGATCGTCACTTTGGCGGTGATCGGCTCATTGACCGCCACCGTTGTTCGATCGTAATTGACGGTGATATCAAATGTACCGACCAGCCCGGAAAATTCCGGTGGACGGCCCCGGCTCGGCAACGGCAGGACCACCAATTTCAGCGGTTTCGTCGTCAGCGTCAGCGGTTTCCCCTGCCGAAACATGGAAAACATGTCGTCATTAAACATCCCGAACGGGTCCCGCCGCGAACGTTGCGACTCGTCGGGGACCATCGCCGTCAGGGTAAACGGCTCGATGGTCTTCTCCCCGGCCGAGATGGGAAACAGGGCGGTCCTGATTTCCGTGACGTCGTACCTCACGCCCTTGATTGTCTGATAGTCTTTCTTGTTGGGCGGCAGGTCCTCTTTCCAGAAATCAGTCAGGGCCGGTGGACGATATTCCGGACTGGCGTGCAGCCGTTCCCCACGGTAGAAACGGAACACCAGCGTGGCGCTCTGGTTGACGTAAACCGTGTCCTGCTGTAATGAGGCCTCGACATACAGCCGATGCTGGTCCCGGCCCGGCGCCTCGCCCGCAGGGGCCGGGGTCTTATCCTGCGGGGTGGGAGGAGCCGACGGTGTCGGATCGGTGACGGTAATGGTAATCGGCGCGGTGCGGTACGTTTGCCCGTCGATAGTCAGGGTGGCCGAGCCGATGGTCAGCGCGCCGGTCTTTTTGGGCACCAGGATATAATTGATGCTCACCGAGGAAGACACCTGCCCATTGATCCAGTTGAATGACTGGCTGCTGCCCGAGGAATAAACATCGAAATCATCAAGCCGCGGCAGAACCGGGTCCGGCAAGGATTTGACATCGCCGGTTATCTGCAGTGTATACGTCAGCGATTCCTCCAGGGCCAGTTCCGTCCGGTCGACCCCGGCAGAGATATTGACGGCTGCGCCGACCGTACCGGGCAGTACCACCAGGAACATGAACAGGACACCAAGGCATCCGGCAATTTCATGTAGCGTTCGCACCATTTCGGACTCTGTATTGCTTACCAGTCTTTTCCCGGCGCGCGTTCGGGCGTTGCCTGGACTTTTTGTTTTTCTTTCTGCAAACGCCGCTCTTCTTCTTTGAGCGCGTCCAGGATTCGCTCCGTATCCTCTTTGGTCAAACCCTCCACCGGTTGGGCCTGCTGCTGCTGTTCGGTGGAATCTCCCTGTTCGCCGTCTTGCGGCTGGGATTGTTGCTGGTTTTTCTGCTGGTCATTTTGTTGTTGTTGTTGCTGCTGTTGATCCTGCTGGTCCTGATTTTGCTCATCATTTTGTTGTTGTTCTTGCTGCTCTTGTTGCTGCTGTTGTTGTTGCTGCTGGTCCTGCTGTTGCGGTTGCAGTTGTTCCTTGAGCATTTTCCGCGCAAGTTCAAGATTGAACTTGGCGTCGACATCTTCGGGATTGATCGACAAGGCCTGTTTATAGGATTCGATGGCCTCGGGATATTTCTGCTGGCGGAACAGCGAGTTGCCGGTGTTGTAGTGCGCACTGGCTTCCAGCGCGGCGCTTTCGGTGTTCAGCGAACCGGGATAGGTTTGGGCGGCCTCTTCAAAGGCGCCCTGCCGGTATAAAACGCCGGCGATGTTATATTGCACCTCAGGTGCTTCCGGACGTTCGATCTGCGCTTCGCGGTACCGGGCCAGCGCTTCGTCATATTTGCCCTGTTCGTATAATTCGTTGCCCTCTTCGATCAACCGTTTGTAGTCATCGGCGCAGGCATTCGTGCCGGCGAACGCGGCCCCCATCGTGAACAACAGGCAGCACAAAAGTACTACCCTGCGGGACCGGTCCGGCGATGTCATAATCCTGTCCATATTACAAACACCCTTTCCGTTCACCCGCGCCTGCGGCGTTCGGAAAGCACGGCTTCCACAGCAAATAATAGTGCCGCCGGGATTAAAAACCAGCTAAAACGGTCCTCGTACTGCGTGAACAACTTCCCCTCGAGTTCTTTTTTTTCCATCTGCGATATCTCTTCATAGATCTTGTCGAGTTCCAATTCACCGGCGGAGGCGCGGTAGTATGTGCCCTCCGTGGCCAGCGCGACTTTTTGCAGGGTATATTCGTCCAGTTTGCTCAGGATCACCCGGCCATCGCGGTCTTTCTTAAACCCGGTGACATTGCCCTGTGCATCGAGTTCAGGTATCGGTTCGCCGGAGGGGGAACCAATGCCGATGGCGTGAATAATCACGCCGGCTTGTTGGGCTTCCTCGGCAGCGGCTTCGACGTCACCCTCGTGGTCCTCACCGTCAGTGATCAACAATATGACTTTAAATTTTTTCTCGGAGGCGTCGAACATCCCGGTGCCTTTCCGGATGGCCTCCGTGAGCGCCGTGCCCGGCCGCCCGACTGAATACATGTCCACCGCATCGACCAGAACCTGCGCCGCATTATAATCAAGGGTCAGGGGACATTGAATAATTGCCTCACCGGCAAAGCAGACCAGCCCCACCCGGTCGCCTTCCATCCGTTCGAGCATGCCGTAGATTTCCTGCTTGGCTTTGCTCAGCCGGTCGGGGCGCATATCGCGGGCCAGCATCGAACGGGAGGTATCCAGGACGACGACAATGTCGATGCCGCGCCGCTTCATGAAGACCATTTTTTCGCCGAACTGGGGCCGCGCCAGGGCCACGGACAGCAGGATTACCGCCAACAGCAGCAGGATGCTTTTAACTGCCCGGCGGCGCGGCGAATACCCGGCCAGCAGGCGGTCAAGCAGCGACTGATCGGCAAAACGGCCACGGGCCCGCGCCCGCAGACGATAGGCCAGCCACAACACCAGCGCCAGCACCGGGGCCAGCCATAACAACCACAAATATATCGGAGCGCCAAAACGCATGGTTTCTTCCCTATGGTATGCGCCGGTATCGGGTATGGGTCAGCAATAACTCGAACAGGAACAGCCCCAGCCCCGCCAACGAAAAATAGACAAACAACTCCTGGTAGCGCGTATATTGCTGTGATTTAATTTCTGTTTTTTCCAATGCCGAAATCTGATCGTAAATGCCGGCCAGCATCTCCGGCGTCTGCGCCCGGAAATACAGGCCGCCGGTCATCTCGGCCATTTGTTTGAGCATTTCCTCGTCGATCTGGTCCGGCAAATAGCGATAGCGTTTGCCGAAGATCGGATCATCGATCGGATACGGCGCCTTCCCCGGTTTGCCCACCCCAACGGCATACAACTTCACGTTCAATGTTTTGGCCATTTCAGCGGCCGGGATCGGATCGGGGAATCCGGCGTTATTGACCCCGTCAGTCAGCAGGATCATGACTTTTGACTCGGCTTTGGAATCCCGCAGCCGATTAAGCCCGGTGGCCACGGCCAGGCCGATCGCAGTGCCGTCTTCCAGCAGGCCGAAATCGACCTCTTCGAGGAAATTGACCAGCACGCCGTAATCCAGCGTGAGCGGACATTGCGTAAACGCCTGCTTGGAGAATACCACCAGCCCGATCCGGTCGTTGGAGCGGCCCGCCACAAAATCCTTGATTACCCCTTTGGCCACAGCCAGCCGGTTATCCGGTTTGAAATCCTCGGCTTTCATCGAACTGGAAATATCGAGGACCAGCATGATATCGATCCCCTCGGCAGTTACTTCATACATGACCGTGCCTGCCTGCGGCCGCGCGGCCGCGACAATGATAAGGGCCAGGACCACAGCCCGCAGCACAACGATCACATGACGCTGGCGGACGCGGGCCGTCGGCTTGATGCCGCTCACCAGACGGATATCCGAAAACCGGATCGGCGTCTGATGCCCCCGCCGGCGGACGAAATACACGTACAACACCACCGGAATACTCACCAGCAGGACAAGGACGAACGGCAGGGCAAACCTGAAAATCATGGCTCAACGATCCTGAGTATCATCCGCCGGTTTCGGCTGATTTTGTCACCTTCTCCGGCGCTGCGGTTTCTACTGCTTCGCGTTTTGTGCGCTGGACAAATCCCCAGACCCAGTCGAAATCCTCGCGCGGTTTATCTTGCGGCGGTACGAGTTTCGCGAATTTGACCCAGTCGGCCGACTCGAGAAATTCGATGATCCGGTCGCGTTCCGCCGTGGAAAAAGGCATCTGCGGCAGGATGCTTCTAACTTCCGGTGTGGTGGCTTCCAGCGTTTCCACATCGTAGCGGCCATCAAGGTATCGGCGATAGATCTCGGTCAGGTCAAAGTACCACTCCCGCCATTGGCCGTCCGCCAGATAACCCGAATTGTTCAGTGCGTTCAGCTCATCAATTGCCCGCTCATGCGGTGTGCGAATGTCAACCACGGCCTGTTGTTCCTCTTTTTTCCGCCGCCGCAGGATATACCACACCGCAAATGCCGCAAGCAGTACGGCTGCGGCAAGGTAATAATACATGGCCCGTTCGGCGGGCACGGAGTATTGCGCCTTGAGATCCCGGATATCGACGGTGTCCGCCCCCGCTTCGGCCAGCAGGCTTTTTACGTCAATGAAAATCGAATCTGACGAAGCCGCCCCGGCATTCCCGGCCGAATCCGTGAACGTGGCGGTCAGCGGCGGAATCAGCCAGCGACCGGTGGTCCAGGTCGTCAGATTATACTGATACTGGAAAACGCGACGGCCATCCTGATCAACAAACGGATCGGCATGATTGTAGTCTTTGACCTCAAAAACTCCTAGGAGAATATCCATATTCGGCAACACCACATTCAGGGTCGTATCCGCGGTGATGGTCACCCGCAGGTCAACCAAATCACCGATGGTAATCTGCGTCCGATCGACCCCGGCCTCAACCGTCACCCCTGCCGCTCGGGCGCATGCGGGCCAGGCACAATAAATAGTGAATATGGCAAGGAGTAATCGCATCACGTGTTACTTTATATTCTTCTCGTATATTGTTACCGGCTCGGTAGTAATCAACTTATCAATGAGCTCGGCATATTTCTCGCGCTGTTTGAGGCGCATGTATTCCTGCTGCAGTTGGACGCTGACCTCGTTTTTGGGCTTGTCGCCGAATAAGTCTGTTTTATGGGCTTGATAAAACAAATCCAGGTCCGCGTCGCTGATGTTGATTTTGCCCACCACCTCGGTTTGCAACATCTCTTCCAGAATTAACTGGCGTTTTAATTCGGCAAATTGCGCCATGAGTTCCGGTTGACGGTCGAGGCCGCGGCGCAGGGCGGATTTGTATAGCAGTTCCATGCCCACAAACTGCCGGACGAATTCGAGCTTTTTCACCGGCGTGGCGAACTCGGTTTGCAGGGCGGTCGGCAATTTCTGCAATTCGCGCTCGATTTCTGAAAGTGTAATTTCCCGTTCGCCGATTGAGGCGACGATGATTTCGCCGGGCGCGGCTTTTTGTGATTCGTCGTCAGTGGTATAGTTGGATAACTGCCGGGCGGCGTCAAACGAACGGCCGAGGTTTTCAAAACATTCCACCAGCCGCTGTCCCAACTGCGATTCAAGTGCCGGGCGCACGCCGATGGACCGCGCGCGGACATAGGCCGCGGCCGCGTTCTCATAATCACCCAGCTGGTCCTGGTATATCTCGCCGATCGTGTAGGCGAAATTGGCGCGTTTTTCCGGCGGGATGGCCGGGTTTTCTACAAGACCGGCAAATTCATTGATCGCGGCCTGGTACAGTTTATTGTTTTGCAGTTCGACGGCTTGCTGCACGCGCGCTTCCCAGTCAATCGCCACGGCGTGGCCGCCGTTACCGCCGCCGAAAAAAGCCAAAGCACCAAATACGGCCGCCGCCCCGGACAGGGCCACGGCCAGCCAGATGACTGTATTCCCGGATGTATGTCCCATCGTACTCGTTCTACTCCCCTGCCCGTTGTCTATCTGCAATTAGATTATTCTTTTTTCTCGCCGGGGTGTTCATTGCCGTTTTTCTTGCCGGCTTCGCCTTCGTCGCCTTTTAAGCCCTTGCGAAATTCAACTGTTGAACGCCCCAACCCGCGCGCCAATTCCGGCAGTCGCTTGGCGCCGAAAAGAATTACCAGCGCCAATACAATTAGAATTATCTCCCACGGTCCCAGACTAAACATGGTCACTCCCTATGACAATAAATCGTTAACACCCTCCGCTACCCACGAATACGGCGCTCCCGTTGGCGGAAAAACCTGATTAACGGATCCACATATGACTTGCCGGTCTCCACAGCGACCGTGTCCAGATCAATTGATCCGAACGCCCGCGCCATGGTCACTTCGCGCCGGTTCGCCTGGTCGCTATACTGCGTGCGTACGCGCAGCGACGCGGTATCGACCACCACAATCTCGCCGGTCTCGGCATCCTCCAGCTCCAGCAGACCGACATCCACCATTTCACTTTCCCGGGGATCACCGATGCGCACCGCGATCAAATCGTGCTTGCGGTTGGCGATGGCCAGCTCCCGCTGGTATTCCCCGGCCAGAAAATCAGACACCAGAAAAGCGACCGCCTTGCGCCGAATGACGCTTAAAAAGAAATTCAACGCCCCGGCAATATCGGTCGAGCGGCCTTCCGGTTCGAAATGCAAAATCTCGCGCACGAGTCGTAGAACATGCGCGCTGCCTTTTTTGGGCGCGATGAATTTTTCGATGCGGTCGGTGAAAATGATCATGCCGACTTTGTCGTTGTTTTTAATCGCCGAAAAAGCAAGCAGGGCGCACATCTCGGCGGCCATCTCCCCTTTCATGCGCCGGGTGGTGCCGAACCGTCCGGACGATGAGGCATCATACAGGATCATCACCGTCAGCTCGCGTTCTTCCTTGAATTTTTTCACAAACGGGGCCCCGGCGCGGGCCGTGACGTTCCAGTCGATCAACCGGATATCATCACCGGGAAAATATTCGCGGACTTCCTCAAATTCCATGCCCTGGCCCTTGAATACCGAATGGTATTCACCCCCGAAAACGTCGTTGACCAGACGTTTGGTCCGGATTTCGATCCGCCTGATTTTGGCCACCAGTTCACTGGGGAGCATGGGACCAACCCGCCTATGGGACCTCAATATGGTCGAAGATCTTCCGTACGATGTCGTCCGACGTTATTTCCTCGGCCTCGGCTTCGTAGGAGATGATAATCCGGTGCCGCAATACATCCAGCCCGACCGATTTGACATCCTCCGGCGTGACAAATCCACGACCACGCAAAAACGCATGTGCCTTGGCCGCGAGGTTCAGATAAATTGACGCCCGCGGCGAAGCGCCATACGAGATCAGGCCCTTCAAATCCAGCCCATACGCCTCGGGGTTACGGCTGGCAAACACGATATCGACGATGTAATCCTTGACCTTGTCATCAATGTAAATTGCACGCACGACCTCCCGCGCGCGCAGCAGGTCTTCCGGCGAGACAACCGGCTCGACCGTCGGCACTGCGCCGGTGGTCATCCGGTCCATGATCCGGCGTTCCTCGGACTTATTGGGGTAGTCGACCACCAGCTTCAGCATGAAACGATCGACCTGGGCTTCAGGGAGCGGATAAGTCCCTTCCTGTTCGATCGGGTTTTGTGTCGCCAGGACCAGGAACGGCACCGGGAGTTTATGAGTTTCGTCGCTGATGGTGACCTGTCGTTCCTGCATGGCCTCGAGTAATGCCGATTGGACTTTGGCCGGGGCGCGATTGATTTCGTCGGCCAGGATAATATTGGCGAAAATCGGCCCCTTCTTGGTCGAGAAATTCCCGGTTTGCGCCTGGTAAATCACCGTGCCGATGATATCAGCCGGCAACAGATCGGGGGTAAATTGCAGCCGCTGAAACTTTGCCCGCACAGCATCAGCCAGCGTGCGCACCGACAGAGTCTTGGCCAAACCGGGCACGCCTTCCAATAACAAGTGCCCGTCAGCCAACAACCCGATCAGCAGCCGCTCGATCAGATATGTCTGCCCGACAATTACTGTGCCGATCTGGTCGATCAGTTTGCGGCAGAATTCGCTTTCAGTTTTGACGCGGTCTTGAATCGCCTCAATATCAGGGTGCATGCTCTCTCTCCCTCAACCAATTATTCAAAATGGCCTGCCGTCGTTCGCAATCTTCCGCCAGGCCTGAACATCTTGTATATACACTACGTACCCGACGCGGGTTTCACCCAGGAAGATACTATGCCAAAGGAAATGTCCATCGATTGCAGCGAAACTCGGCCGCCACTGAAACGTACTGTGTGACAATCGGTTAGGACATCTCGAACATTATTTCGGGTTTCCTCGTCCACGCCCTGCTCCTGCAGGAAGCCGGCCACTTCCGACGGGGTTTTGCCGATTAAGCGGCGGCCGATTCGCGCTTCCCACAGCCCGAGGGCGATTTTTTCCAGATCGGCGTAAAATTGCTCACAACGATCTTCGCGTTTAAGCGCCCGGAGATCGTCAAGCAGTTCGGCCGCCTGCTGCTCGGGTGTTTTATGCAGCTTTTTGCTGCGCTGTGCCAAACGATGCCGCTGGAAAAGTCGAAATCCCAGATAAGCAAAAGCCCCGGCGAGGAACAGCCCGAGCAGATAGGGCCATAATCTGCCGAAATCGAAGGGCGGCGCGGGCGCCGGGCCGATCGTCAGCAGCATCGGTGAACCAGAAACCGAATCGATTACTTCAGTCTCGGTGTTGGTGTAGACCACGACCGGCGGCACAACTTCGGTCGAACCAGGAGTGATGCACACTAAATTAAACAGCCACACTTTTTCAGAGGTGAAAGCGCCTTCATCCAACTGCGCCCCGCCATGGGTGCTTTGGCCGGCTAGGCGTAAATGCGGATTCAAGATCGGGTGGGGTGTGGCGAAACGGTATTGCTCCTCCCCACCATCCCAGCGAGCGGTCAGCCGCAGGGTGAGCGTGTCGGTGGCGCGCAGGGAGGTCGCCGAAAGCTCGCTGGAAACCTGTATTGAGGCCTCGGCGGACAGGCCAGGCGCGGATACGGCCAGCGCGGCCCCCAAAAACGCCACTGCCCAAATGTGCCCCCGCGATCTCATCGGAGGTGAAAATTAACTTATTGCGGGCCGGGGTCAAGAGGAATGTCGGCAACTCGTGCGGTAAAAAGTGATTGACTCCCGGCAGCCAAATATTGAATGCGGGTTAACCCTTGGGCTGACCAAGCCCGGCGATTAAATCCGTCAGCCTAAAGGCTGACCGGCACAAAAAGTGATTGACTCCCGATGGCCGGATTGCATGGTTAATGCTACGATCTCTGGTAAGGGATTGGGAATTCGAAAACCCGGAACATGTCGGGGGTGGGCGGCTGGTTCGTCGCGGCAGATTTTTGGGAAATGAAATCATTTGTGGCCGGTCCGCCATGGGCGGATCCACATCTGCCGCATTGCTGCTCTGAATTACTATCGTCTATTCTGGGGCACATGTGGACATGGGCCGCCCACGAAAACAAGATCGTACATGATAGCCGGATAAAACGGAGATGAATACTCGATGAGAGTCATGCGGACAATGGCAATGATGGCGCTCCTTTCACTTTTTGCCGCGCCGGTGTTTGCGCAAGGCGCAGGCATTGAATGGGACGTACTCAATGAGGAAGTGATGGAGCTCTATCGCACGGGAAAGTACGACCGCGCGGTGGTCGTAGCGAAGAAGGCGCTGGAGGTGGCCGAAAAGGCGGTTGGCCCCGACCATACTGATGTGGCCACAAGTCTGCACAACCTCGCGTTGCTATACGATAGCCAGGGCCAGTATGTGCAGGCCGAGCCGCTGTACCAGCGCTCGCTGGCGATCCGAGAAAAGGCCCTCGGCCCCGATCATCCCGCTGTGGCCACAAGTCTGAATAACCTCGCATTACTATACCATGACCAGGGCCAATACGCGTCGGCCGAACCGCTGTACCAGCGCTCGCTGGCGATCTGGGAAAAGGCCCTCGGCCCCGATCATCCCGATGTGGCCACAAGTCTGAATAACCTCGCATTACTATACCATGACCAGGGCGAGTGCGCGCTGGCCGAGCCGCTGTACCAGCGCTCGGTGGCGATCACCGAAAAGGCCCTCGGCCCCGATCATCCCGACGTGGCCACAAGTCTGAACAACCTCGCATTACTATACCATGACCAGAGCCAATACGCGCGCGCCGAGCCGCTGTACCAGCGTTCACTGGCGATCACCGAAAAGGCCCTCGGCCCCGATCATCCCGATGTGGCCGCGAGCCTGAACAACATTGCAGGACTATACAGAGCCCAAGGCCAGTATGCGCAGGCCGCGCCACTCTACCAGCGTTCGCTGGCGATTGCAGAGAAATCCCTCGGCCCGGATCATCCCAATGTGGCCACAAGTCTGAATAACCTCGCATTACTATACCATGACCAGGGCCAATACGCGCAAGCCGAGCCGCTGTACCAGCGTTCGCTGGCGATCTGGGAGAAGGCCCTCGGCCCCGATCATCCCGCTGTGGCCACATCTCTGAATAACCTCGCATTACTATACCATGCCCAGAGCCAATACGCGCAAGCCGAGCCGTTGTACCAGCGTTCGCTGGCGATCTGGGAGAAGGCCCTCGGCCCCGATCATCCCGATGTGGCCTTATGTCTGAATAACCTGGCGGAACTATACAGAGACCAGGGCGAGTACGCGCAAGCCGAGCCGCTGTACCAGCGCTCGCTGGCAATCGAGGAAAAGGCCCTCGGCCCCGATCATCCCGATGTGGCCACATCTCTGAATAACCTCGCATCACTACTATACCATGACCAGGGCCAATACGAGCAGGCCGAGCCGCTGTACCAGCGCTCGCTGGCGATCCGGGAGAAGGCCCTCGGCCCCGATCATCCCGATGTGGCCGCATGTCTGAATAACCTCGCATCACCATACCATGACCAGGGCCAATACGCGCAGGCCGAGCCGCTGTACCAGCGCTCGCTGGCGATCTGGGAGAAGGCCCTCGGCCCCGATCATCCCGATGTGGCCACAAGTCTGGAGAATTTGGCAGCCCTATATCGGGCTACTGACCGGAACGAAGAAGCGGAGAAGTTGGAACAACGGGCGGCAAGCATCAGAGCTATCCGACGATGACGGAAACAGGCAGGGGTGCCCCCGAGAAGTGGACAAAGTCCAGTTCTCAAATCTGAGCCAACAGAACTCAACATCCATGCATCGATGATGCCGGGAGCGATGGATTTGATTCGGTCACCTGGGAGGGCTACCAGTCCTCATACGGGAGGTTTTCGTGAACGCATCTTTTTTAGAAAAACCGAGAGATGTCACAGCAGGCTGGCACTATCTGCAAACGAAGGCATGGCTTGAATATGACAATGGAAGAAATCTGGATAACGTATTAGTCTATGCGAGTTTCGAATTGCGGATGGCCATAGAGCGATATTGGTTTCGATTGCTCGCATTATTGGCCGGAGGCAAAATCGGGCCAGAACAAGAAAAAAGATGTAAAACAAAAGACGGACTTCTTTCGGAAATAAAAAAGGAAGAGCCGAATATAAGAAAACGAATTGAGTTTTCCAACGCGGCCCTTGCTGCCTATCCGTTCATTCCCAAACATCCTGCTGTTGATATGAAGTTTTTAATTCGGTCCTGGAATGATCTTAGCCAATACTGCCATAAATATCTCAGGCCAACCAGTAGCTGGGATTCACAAAATAGGGAATTTCAGCGGAATGGTTTTATGGAGCTTAAGAAAGTGTTCGATTACATGACATCACTTCTGTATCCAAATGTCGCCGCATTGCTTTCCAGAGATGATCTCGCGCCAGAGATTGGAGATCTGCTTGACAAGTATATGGCAGACGAAATTTCTTTGGGGCAAGTTGAAAGACGATTGGATCTCATGGAACCCATCTTAAGTCAGCGCTATAGATTCAAACCTGATTGATGGGCCACGCGTCGACCCACGGTCTGCCACGGCGGGTGGGGTACCGTGTGGCTGGTGTACGTCTCGTGCACCAGCCATAATCACACTGGACCCCGGCCTGCGCCGGGGTGACATATATTGTCATGGCGCTGCAAGCCAGAGCAGCACTATCCCAACGACCATCATTGCCTTGGTTATCTCGGCCCATTTGCCGGCCTCATGGGGAGTTGGTTTGCGCCAGAGTTGCAGGCACGCTATTGTAGAAGGAATGGCAATTAGAGCGATAATGCCCCACAGATATATTGCATTTAACCATAGCAGGATAGCTGGTATTATTGAGAAAAGTGCGATGAACGACAAATATACACCACTCAGTCGCGTGGCGGCAGTAATGCCCAGGACGATGGGGACGGTCCGCGCACCGGCCGCGCGATCGCCCGTGACATCCTGAATATCTTTAAGCAGTTCACGCGCGAGATGAAACGCGGCCGCCAGCGCAAACCCCAGCCAGAGGATGCGCCAGTGTCCCGGCGCCGGTTCGGCGATGATCCCGCCATACACCACCGGCAGCCCCCCGGCAATCGCCACCATGATGTTACCGATCAACAAGCGCCGTTTCGCCCAGCGATTGTAAATGACCAGCCAGACTGCCACGCCGCCGGCAACGATCAACGCGCCCTTGCCGCACACCCCGGCTGACAGCAACCCGATGGTCAATACAATCAGCGAGAAAAAAAACGCGGCGCGCAACGAAACGCGGCCCGAGACCAGCGGCCGGCCGGGCCGGTTAATGCGATCGATGGCCACGTCGCTGATGTCATTGTCGATGTTGGCAAAGGCGGCAATGAGCATGGCCGAGATTGGCCCGAAGATGCATAAAAACCAGGCAGCTTCTCCCCCTCCCAGGGACATTCCGATAGCCACCGCCGCCCCGGTGATCAGCGCATTCAGCGGCCTGGTCAGGTGCGCTAATCCGACAAACATGCAACTATGGCCCCTATTGGATATCCCTTTCGGGAGATGATATTCATCCGGTCACTCCCGCAACACCAGCCGGGCGACTGCGCTGAGGGCGCCGATTTCAAAATCCGGTTTATGTGAACCGGGTTTCAGCCGGACACCCTCGGGATTATACCAGCATGTTTTCATCCCGGCCGCGCGCGCCCCCAGAACATCGTCCTCATACGAATCGCCGACATACAGGCATTCCACGGGAGTCAGACCCAGCTTGCAAGCGGCCTGCTGGAATATTTTCGGGTGCGGCTTGCGGAAACCGGCCTGAGCAGAAAACGTCAGACAATCGAAAAAACCGGCGAACCCCAGACTTTCCAGTTTGGCCTGCTGCATGTCGGCGAAGCCGTTGGAAACAAGGCCCAGCGGATATTTGTGGACCAATTCGGCCAGTAGTTGTTTGGCGCCGCTCACCGGCCGGCCGACAAGAGGGTACTGCCGATTATATTCGTCGGCGACAAGCTGCGCGGAATCCGGCGGCAAATTCAACAACCGCAAAAAGGCCGCGCTGCGGCCCAGCCGGACTTCGTCCTCTGTCGCCCCCTGATTAAAGATATCAAGACCCTGCCGGTCGGAAAGATAGAAGGCGTTGGCAATCTCCCGCCGGTCGAGCCCGGCAAAAAGTCCCGGCAATTCACGTAGAATGCCATCAAGCACTGCCGGTTGCGTCCGTTGCCGGTCGAACAGGGTGTCATCCAGATCGAAAAGCACTGCCGCTATTTTTTCAGAATGCATACAATTCCTCTCATCGTGCACAAAGTATAGCTGATGCCGTGAGACAATCCCAGTCAAATCACCACCCACGCAGCCAGCGCAAATAGATTACACCATCGCCGGCAGTTGCCTGCTCCGGCCAGCCGATTTCCAGCCGCGTCCGCCCCAGATAATTGTACGTTTCCAGGCCCAGCCCGTACGCAGCGAGACGGCGCCAGGTCCGCTTGTCGTTTTCCGGCAGGAACCTCTGATAATACGCCAGATCGATAAAGCCAAATGCACCAAAATATTGCGCCGGCCGCAGCCCGGCCTCGAGAGAAAGCAGGACATATCCTCGTGCAGAAATCGACTGTTCCGCGAGACCACGGACTGTCTCCGGCCCGCCGAGGAACAACTCATCACCCCAATTGAGCTCGGGATTTCGGCCCAGCCAGCTTTTTGATGACAACTTTGGCCGCAGTTGAATTCCCTGAATACAATTGAATGCGCGGCCGGCCATGCCCGACACGCGGTACCTTCGGGAAGAGACGACCGTCTCGGTTGTGCCGCGATTAACGAATGTCCGACGCAATGAGCCGGTAATCTCCACCTGCCATAATGTTCCGGACGGCTGGTCCTGAAAGCCGAGCGAGCCGGCCGCCACAGAAAGATCATAGCTGCGTGCCGGAGCAAGACCGGACGATCCCCCCAAAGGAGTAATCCTCGTCCAGCCCAACTCCATACTGAGCCGAGTTCGGCGGTGGACCGCGAGGGTCATCCCGACCGTGGCCGCAAAACGATCATACGCCGTATTTTGCCGTGATTGTACCAACCCGGCGCTCACCCCGAGTCTGCGGGTGATCAAATGAGGGTCCGCGAATTCCAACAACGATTCGGATGACCGTTCGTTCGGGCGCGAGACTACCAAACCCAGATGGCGTCCTCTGCCGAAGGGATTATCCACGGTTAGTCGAATGCTGCCGCGCAAGCCCTGTTCCCCGCCCCTGCCGGAGGCCAGGCCGATCCCGCCGTCGGCGACCACCGCCGGCAGCTCGGCCAGAGGGACCTCCACCGTGACCAGAGTGTCGGCATGATGTTCGATAATGCGCGGTTCGGCCGCCGGGCGCAAATATTCGAGTTCTGCTATTTTCCCTTTCAGCCGGGTTTGGGTCTCGCGGTCCCAGATCGCGCCGGTGGCCAGGCCCAGAGTCTCGCGAATATACGCAGTGTCGGTGCGTCCCAGCCCGGTGATCCGCCAATATCCGACGCGTACCGGCGGACCGGGGTCAATCTCCAGCGAAAAATTCAGTGTGTTTCCCTGTCGCTTGAAATCGACGGGGGAAATTTGCACCACCGGATACCCGTCGGCGGCAATTTCCTCAACGATGCGGCGAATACCCCGATCGATATTCTCTCGCGAGGCAATACCCGAAAGGATTTCATTTATTGCTGTTTCGTCCACCGCACCGGCATAATCCGCGATGAACTGCGCTTGAATCTTGCCCAGTGTCACCGCCGGACCTTCATCGATACGCGCAATAAGCTCGGAAGTCAACGAATCATGATCGATGACAACCCGCGCATCATAGTAGCCGGCTTCACGATAATGCGCGCCAAGCTGCTCGGCCATCCGTGACGGCGATTGCGCACCGGTCTCGGCCAGCCACTGTTGAATCCTTGCCGCCGAAACAGCGTGGTTCCCCTCCAGATAAATTTGTCCGCAGGCAGTTGAACCGGCAAGAGAAACGACGACCAATACCACAGCAACCACGCAGTTGATACCCTGTCCGGCAATATGCAGCTTTTTAAACATCATGATGGTCTCGTTGGTCGCCATTAAAATTTGGAAACCGCATACACATTCAGCCGGAAACGCGATGCCCGTCGTTCGTACATATCCAGCGTCGTGCGGACACTCGCCGATACCGAGCCGCTGATCCCCAGCCGGCCATCCACGACAATGCGCAGGTTATGTCCCGATGAAAAGGCATCGCCGATGCCGGGTATAAGCTCTCGCGGTTCTGCTGTGGCAACATACCGATACTCCAGACCAGGTTTGACAGACCCGTGTTCACCCCGGGGACCGAAGCGGAAGGTGGCCGATGGCGCCAGCCCGCAGATGACGAAGTCCGTGGCTGCGGCTTGATCAGCGAGATGTTCCACCGAGAGCGCGGATGACAACAACACATTCGGCGAAGTGCGATAACTGCCGCTGAGTTCTCCACGATGTGACAACAGCTGGAGACCTGCGATACTCGCATAACCATCGGTCACTTGCCGGCTGCGGACGCCGGACACTTCCCAGTTTTCCCAGCCGCTGCGGTCAAACCGGCCCCGGGCCGAAAGCTCCCAGGTCGTGCGCCGGTTCACCACCGGCATCACCTGCCCGCCATAGCTGTCGAACCGTTCACGATAACGACCGCGGAGGAACCAATACCGCTCGCCGACGGGAAGGCGGCGTTCTATAGAACCGGAGGTCTCGCGACGGACAAGCGTATACTCGGCGCCCGTCCCCGCTGTTTTCAGCCGGCCCCAGGGGACCAGCCAGCCGGATATGGAAATATACTCAGGGTCTAATTGTTCTTCACGTATGAGACTCAGTTCGGCCATGACATCTTTGAACGGGAGCGGGCGTTTGTCATCCGGGGTGCCATAACTTCGGCGCATAATAAACTCTTTTTGACCGGCGGCGTTGGGCCGCAATGTGCCGGTGGCACCGATCACTCTTGTGTAATCTCCCGCCGGATCAGGCACAAAGATATCTTCCTCCCGACGATAGGTGCCGTAACCGTCGGTGACTGGGATATAACTATCGATCTGTTCACGGGCCCCGATGCGATTGAGCGCGTATGTTGCGGAAGCTTCCAGCGCCTGCCTCGGCCAGTGCCAGCGCAGTTCACTGGAACCAAGGTGATCGAGGAACAGGCGGTTGTCGGCCTGCCGCCGCCGGCTGATCCTCGTGGCGGTAAGCGATCCGCTCAATCCCAACTGCGAAATTAACCAGGGGCCGTCCACACTCAGACGGCGGCGCGTTTCGGTCAGGGCCGGAGTTGAAATCATTGCATATACGCGGTCGGCGGCATGGGTCAGGCGCAGATTTCCCCGGCCAAGCGTTATTTCATAACCGTCGAAACGATCACCAACGAATCCGCTTGCGTATCGGTCATCCCGGCGCAATTTGGCAGATAATTCCCAGCGGCCCAGGTGCAGCATCTCCCCGGCCGACCAGCTTTCCCGTGTTCGGGCCGAGTCCGACAAGCCGCTTTCTACTCGCGAACGCTGATGGGCCAGGACACCGGAGAACGCCGAGGATAATCCAATCTCCAACGTTTCACCATCCCGCCGCCCGTCAAATGGCCCGGCCAGCGCGCCATATTCCAGATTCAGAGTCGTTCGTGGGGCAAGCGCCAACTTGCCGGATGATTCGAGCACATCAATGCTCTCTGCGGCATAGGCCAGGTTGACCGGCAGATACCATGCTCTGGTTAAATCATCTACGCGGATATTATCATCCGGGCGTCCGAAATCGCCCAATCGACGCCAGCGGCTCGACAAGTGAAACCGTTTCGCGGATGCGGATTTTTCCTCCATCGATGAAGACGACCACTGCAGATCGTGCGACAAGATATTTTGCCGCGAGCTTTCATTGAACCGGTTGGCTTGCAGGGTTGTGGCGGCCATGGTCATCCGCACCGCGCCGATTGCCGATTGCGGCAGGTCCAGCCGGTCGGTAAACGACATGTGTGAGGCGGGCGCGGCGATGGTAATCAACGGCTGATAATCGCCCAGAGAATCACCAATAAACCCGAAGGCGCCGCCACCCAGATGGACATACGAACCCTGCGCAGCGCCGACATATTCCAACCGCACATCATAATCACCCTCGTCCGGTCCGACATATTCATAAACCTGTTGGTCCCCCAACTGACGCAGGACATATTCACCATTCCCCGCACCGACATACTGGGCGCCGTCACGCACCAGGGTACTGCCGTTAACGCCGTTAAGTGTATCACGATCTGCCGGCGTGAGCACAAAACCAACGCCCGCATCCGGGTCATCGGTTTCCCATTGCCAGGCCAGCCGGTTTGATAATCCGCCGATGATTTCCCGGCTTCGCCAGTCGGTGAAAACAGCGCGCCGCAGATAGTTTTGTGCGCCTTCCTCGAATTCCACGCGGATATGTTGTGTCTCGGCCAGAAACAATCGCGGGGAAAAAGTTATTTCGCCATTAAAATAGTCAATCGTGTAGTCTCGGTCTTCCCCGCGGTCCAGAGCGCGGCCATCGAGATAAACCATCTCGGAATTGGGCACGATCGGGTTGCGTCGTTCGCTGAGCGGATAGGGCCCCTGGTTGCCGGGTGCAGGGGACAATTCCCGCGCGCGCGTAATACCCGAATGTTTCCCGGCCGAGGCACTGAGCTGCTGGTTTTCCGTGGTATACCGGGCCTGTGCGCCGGCCAGCCGCCGTTCGCCGCCGGTCCGGCCGGCTGCTTGCTCTACGGCAATCTCACCGAGACGTGCCCCGAGCGCAGGGCTTTGCACCTCGATAAAGAACTCATCCAGCTCATTGAGCCGAGAGGATGCGGCGCCCGAGGACAGCCGCTCGGACAGCCGATCCGAAATCGCGGCATTCAATGTGACTGTCTCGGTCAGTTGTCCATTGACCGCCAGTTGCAGACCCTGCTGCGTCTTTGTGCTTCCGCGGTCGTCAACGGTGACCCCGAAGGTTTTGGCGCCGTTGATCGACAGCTTAAATGGTGCCGGGACGTTCGAATGCGGGGACTGCGCCGGCGGCAGCACAGTCGAAATCGGCGAGACTGCCGGCGATATGTGCCGCTGCAATTCGTAGGGTGCCGGTAACGAAAACGGCAGGGTTGAAAAATAGACCACCAGCGTATCTCCCGGTGGTACCGGCACAGCACAACATATGCGCGCCGGATTGCGCACCAGTGCCCAGGACCCTGAGTACGGGGTATGCGTGCGATCGACAACACGCAACGTATCGGACAACAACGGCAGGCCGGTGATAAAATATGGACCGCCGGTGCCGTTACCGACAACGAAGGTCGAATCCGCGAACGCCGGTGATGCAACGACGAGGAATACCCCGATAAGGAATAATCCCCATGGGCGCCTTGATGCCGCACAGGCACTTCGCCCATCACGGGAACGAAATATTGAAAAATGTGTGTTCACCTCAAACAATCCCCGGGGATGGAATTATTCACTGCCGCGCGGGATAAGCCGGATTTTTGCAATACGGTTGTCCTCTTGAACAACCACGTACAGATACATGTTCGTGACCAGCAAATCCGAAATCCCCCCGTTTCCCGGAAACCCCAACTCGGCCCTGTCCCATGAAGCCAGCCATTCACCGGTCAGGGAATATAAATCCAGAGCGCCGTTTTGCCGGTCGCCGACAAACACTGCCTTTTCATCCGGGGTAACCGCCACACATCCCGGGGCCTCCAGGTCTCCGTCCCCCATGGTCCCCAGGTACTCGCCGTCGCGGTCGAACACCACCACCCGGCGGGCATCAGTATCACATACCACCAATGAGCCATCAGCCACGATGGCCAGCCCCTCGGGGCGGGTCAGCCGCCCGGCCCCGGCATCCGCGCCCCCGATGGTCCGCACGAATTTGCCGGAAAGATCAAACTTGAACACTACGTCGTTGTCCCGGTCGGCGATATACGTATCGCCAAAAGCCGAGATGGCCAACCCCGACGGGCTGCCCCGTCCAACGCCTGAGGCCTCGTAAACCGGTTCGAACGAATCGATGAAACGCAGGCGGGTGTCATAGACCAGGATGGCGCCGTTGAGGTCGGCAACGTTGAACGTCAAACCAAATCCGGAACGAATAATACGTGGAGAATTCATGAGTGAGGGGGCCGGCGTGAACCGGCCGGCCTCGCGCACCAGTTGCAGCGTGGAATCCAGAATAACCACGCGGGGCGGCGTTTCCTCGAGGATAACCAACCCGCCCTCGGCAGTTTCGTCCAGCGAAATGGGCGTGGACAGGTCGGTTTGGCCCACACCACCGGAGATCATTCCCTCCAGCCGCAAACGCAGGTCTTTGTCATAATGATAGTGTGATGGATGCTTCGACCCCGGCGCACCCTGCCGTGCCGCCCCACAGCCGCCGATGGATATACTTATACAAAAAATGAGGAGTATTACCGCCAGACACAGAGACATCCTCCGGCCAAACGAAAAAGCCGGACTACCGTCCGGCCCCGCTGGTCTACCATAATCTGGCGCATGACTATTAATCATCAAAAAACTCTTTGCAAGAAGACCATGACATTCGGGTTCTCGCCGAACGGACTGCCTTTGAGACGGACTTTGGTCCCGGTCTGGCCCATTGCCTTTTTTCGATTGAAGGATTTGGCTTCGCGGTAGGCATCGAACGCCGCCACAATCCGGTTTAACACCAGCGCACCGAGCGTGAACGTGACCTTGCGGGCCGCGCCTTTGGCTTCATTGCGCAATTGCCGGTATTCCGTCCGCGCGGCCTGGTTGTTCCATTGCCAGTCCCAGCCGACGACATCGGGATAGCTCGGCCGTTCGGGCTGTCCGGCCCGGCCATAAATCTCATATTCCCGGCGCGAATCGTAGTATGTCATCATCTGCCAGAAATAATCACTCTTGCCGTCCCGGTCAATCCCCGCATGTTCGGCGGCGTAACTTTGAAATTCATCTTCTTTATGGCGTTCCCAGATTTTGAAACCGCCGTAGGCGACCCAGGCGACCGCCTCGGCGGAGTAGAATAATCGCGATTTGCCCACCGCCCCGACATAAGTTTGTCCCGCGCCGGGCAACACCAGCGACAACAGCGCGGCCTTGCCCGGTGATTTCAGATGCGCCGCGTCATCCAGCCGCATGCCGTCCAGTCCCGACAAGTTGTCCGCGTAGTACACCGGCTCATTCAGCAACAGGGCGTGGGAAAACAATGCGGTAATGCGCGGTGTCGGATATTTCGGGGGTGGGGCCGCTGCCGGCACGCTGCACCAGCCACAGGCCATCGCCGCCGTCAGAAAAACCATCAGCACGGACTTGCACCGCAATATATCAACCCTCCGCACGATCATCTGGAACTCCCCGTCACCTAGTACAACACACTCATTGTCAATTTCGGCATGGGTTTGCCGTAGTGCATGACATATCGCATCCGGAACGACACCTCGGCCAGCGCCTCTTGTTTGTGATTGTGCCGCCGAGCCGATAACGCCGCGTCGAAAGCCGAAACCAGATGATTGGCCATCGTAATGAACAGCATGGTCGTGGCCTTGCTGAACTCCTCGTTGGCATCCTTGCGCAAACCCAGATATGTATTCTTTTTGGCCGAATTCTGGACCCTGAACAGACTATCGACTTCAGTGAAGTCGGTACCGTCCCAGCCGAACTGAAACTGCGGGTATTTCCCCACATTCTCGTAGTAGGCATGATCTTGACTCGGCCGCAGGGAATCGGAAACCGGGTCAATCGAGCCCCCGAGGTGTTCGGAGAATGTATTGGTCCATCCAACGAATTCGTCCGAGGACTCATACCACTTGGCCGTATCGCCGTATTGCCACTCGGCGCTGCTGTAAAAATGCTCCAGAGACTGAATATAGCGGTCATACGACCAGTTCTCATCGGCATAGGCCTCGTAGACATCCCGCTTGTCCTCGCCTTTGCCGTGGAAATTCAAATAACCCGCGATGGTGGCGGCTTCAATCCCCAAAAACAGAATGGGTTTGATGAAACTGCTTTTCGTGTAGACCTGGCCGGCGCCGGGGACCAGCAGCGACATCAGAAAGGCCCGATGGGTCGATTTGGCCTTGCCGATTTCGATTTTATCGAAGCCGCCGAAGGGGTCCTCATAGACCGTGGCCCACTGCGTTTCATTATCCTGGTCCAAAAGCGGTTGCAATGACTGTAAATACAACCCGGCCGAACGCTGATCAAGCGTCAAGGTGTTGGACACGTCTTCCGCCGCACCGGCGGGAACCGCCATGGCCGCTACCGCAAGAACAGTCAATGCCACGAGTAATTTTGAGATGTTGCCGGTCATGAGCTCCTCCATCAGGATCATAATACTTTTTTTCAGCGCTGTCACGCCGATTCATCGGCGATCAGTTTTTCATCTCCGCAATTATCGGGCGATGGCCACCGGACAAAAAATCGTCTCGGATTCACCCTCGCTTGTCCGCGCCACAATTTTGCAAAAATACACGCCGGAGGCGACGGCTGCGCAATTCCAGACGATTTCGTTGTCGGTGCCGCTGTCCCCGGTCCCCGAGAGTTGGTCGACCAAGCCTCCGGCAATGTCATAAATATCGACATGGATTTCCGCCGGTCCGCCGAGTTCATAGTGGACAAAGACCTGGTCGCCCGCGGCCGGGTTCGGGTAAGCATATACCGAATTTTCCACCAGCATCCCCGCAAATTGTACCGGTTCGGGCAACGAATCCAGCGGATACACGTTCGTTCGACCGCCGTCATACCCTCGCTGGCTGAACAGGCCGTGGTACGGTGCGGCTGAGGGCGGCAGTGCAAAACCATAGAGGAAACCGTCGCTGCCTACAGCAAAAACCGCCGCGGTCTCCGTGTTAGGATCATAGGCGAACGCCGGCGAACCGACAATCGGCGCACCCACCGGGCGGCTGGTAAAATCCGACAGCCCAAATTCGCGCACACCGACTGAAGCCAACTCCCCTTCGGCAGTGGGGACGATGATTTCAGTCGGATGGCCGTCGGCGGCGCCGACAATGATCGGGGGAACATTGATGGGACCCGTCGGATGATGCCGGTCAATGGCGATGGGGTAATCCTCCTGAAGAGTCCCATTAAAATTGACCGCGTGGATGTAATTATCGGAAACGACGACTATTTCCAGATACCCGTCTCCGTCAATATCCCCTATAACCGGGTCGGCGGTGATGTGCCGGGCCATGTCGGCAGGGAACCCCGCCAACGGCTGCAACAGCGAATCAAAGGCCCAGACCGTGCCGTTCGAACCGGCGCAGATGATGTCGAGCCGGCCGTCGCGGTCGAGGTCCCCCAGCACCGGGCCGTAGGCCGTATCGGTGTCCAACTGGGCGAGCAGATTCGGCCTGCTCATCGTCCGGATGTACCACGTACCCAAGCCGTCTTGAAACAGATAATACGCGTTATCCAGCGTGGTCCCCGCCATCGCAGTAACGCGGGCCACGTCAAAATTCAGCGTCGAATCACGGGCATTGCCGTCCATGATCAACAGACCGCCCAGGTCGAGGGCAAATGCAATTTCCCCGATCAAAGAACCGGGTTGTTCGAAGACAATCGTCGGACCGGCCAGCGCGCGTTCGGATGCTGTCTCGAGGATCACGTCGGCATACTTGTCCTGATCGAAATCGGTCAGGCGCCAATAATGAATGAAATTGTCCGCATCTACCGCCACCGCGTTGGCATGTCCGATGCCGTCGATAAATCCAACCACCGGCGGCCCCAGCAGCGGACGCGGCATCTCGGCCATCACCGCCGCGCGCCGGGTGACCGAATCACCATTGAGCGAAATAAAGGTATCATAGATACCGTTGTCATAAATCGGCGTGCCGTCAAACCGCCAGCCGAACAGCCGTGTGCCGCTGCCGACGATAATCTCCGGTGTCGCATCAGCGTCGATATCGATAACCGCCGGACTGAAATACTCCGGACCGGGGCCGCACCAGACCGGAAAACCCGGCAGGGTTTGATCGTTTTCCACGGAAAAATCCATCACCGTGGCTTCCGGCGAATTAATTTTGAATTTAATCCCCGTTCTGGCCCCGGAATTCGACGAGGTGGAGATCGGCGAATCGGGTGTAAAAAAGCGCCGCGACGGCGAGGCAAACATGTCGGAGGCCGTCCCGAAATCGCTGAATTCGGAGCAGCGGAATGATACCGTCATGTCGGCCTCGACCAGCGAAAGAAACCGTTTCTCGCAATTCCATTGCAGGGTGTTGGCCAGGAAATTATTGGGAACATCGTCCTCGGGGAACACGTCTTCGAAGGCGACCATTTCATCGACATGCCAAATCAGTATCCCGCTTCCGGGCAGCAGGTAATCATATTCGCGGGAATAATTCCGGTCGGAATCCACCGGCCCCAAAATTACGTTTGTCGCCGAATCGGCGAGGATCGCGGTGATCGGGTCATCGTCGATATTGATGCGGCGGTTTTCCACCAGGTAGTATTCCGCGCGGGTTATCGGTACCAGCACCGCCTGCGGCGGGTCGTTTTCCAGCTCGGCCGCGTAGACAAAGACCTCCGGGGCGCTATAGACCGTGTCGATTTCGATAAACCCCAGATAGGCGCGCGACCAGGCATCGGGGAAAACCGGCAAGGCGCCGAACAACAGGCGAGTCCGCCCCTCAGCTTCGATCTCTCCGCCGATATTGATGGCATTGTTGTCCATCAGGGAAAAGTTGCCGACCTGCGTGATAAATGTTTCAGTCGAATACAAATCGACCAGTCCGAGCTGATGGCCGAACTCATGTGCCATGACCGCGTTCATGACCGTGATGCGGTTGTCCTGAATCACCGTCTCCGGCATAATCATGCCTTCGGTGATCAGGTGCGTGCCGAAATCCACCGGAATCGGCGCGCCCAGCAGGATGAAACCGGTATATAGGTCGTTCGGCGTGTCCCACATCCAATCACTCTGGCGGTCTGAACCGGCATGAAAAACGCAATAGGCATCATACTCGGCGAAATTGATTTCCGGACTCAGAGTATCGGCGGTGCGGAACGCATCGAAATAAAACTCGGTCAAGCCGTATGCGGGGTCCTGTTCGCCGTAGTGGGCCATGGTCTGCGGCAGTGTATACGGCCGCTGCCCCGGCGGCGGGTAAACGGTTCCGACAATCGAAATTTTGCCGTTTGACACTGTCTGCCAATAATTATGCAGCGCCTCGATATGTTTCCCGAAGTACGCCGAGTCATGCGGCGCGGAATCAAAATAATGGCCGTGTTCGGCATTGTAGTGCGCCGTGTCACGCAGATCCATCAGGCCGTTGCCGGTCGTCGTCGGATCGTCCGGGTCCTCGGCGACAAACTCGACGGAAATGGCCAGTAATCTGATCAACCGTTCCGACTGCAACGCGCGTTTGGGCAACGCGGTTTCATGATCACGTTCGAGCCCCAGCAGATTTTTCGGCGAGGGGCGGCACAAAAGTGGTGGGGAAATGCGTCGTCCAACCACAGGATCCAGCGTGCTTTGTTCGGTGCGCACCAGCGGCATTATTTTTCCGCACGGGGCTTTGTTGCCGCTCGAAGCAAGCGTGAGCAACGGCGCCGCACACGGCAGCAACACAGCCAGCGACCCGATTGCCATGCGCCATAGCAGGTTTTTCGCCGCGCCACGATTCCGCAAACTCGCTCTCCCCTGGTTTCTCATCATTTCTAATTCCAGACGCCCGTGAACGACACACGCAGAATGTTGGCCATGACCTGGTCCTCACGGACCGACGGGATATAGGCGAGGTCGATGATCATCCCCTTGACGACCAGCCCGCCGCCGACGGTCGGGGTTTTAATATCGCCGTCCTCATCGTAGATATAACCGACGCGCAGCGCGACCGCGTCGGCATACCAGTATTCCAGCCCGACATTATAAATGATCTGCTTCAATTCAGTCGCAGAATCCTCGCCCCAGTCGATGACTTCCTTATTCAGGTCGGTGGCCAGCGTCAGCCGGTTAAACGGCGCGTCGATCAGCTTATAGGCAAAGCCGAGCGCCAGGTTGCGCGGGAGCGGATCGGACTGGTCGGCATCGATATAGGTAACATCAGGGCCCAGGTTGGTCAGTGCCGCGCCGATCGTCAGGCGTTTCAGTGGCGTTTTGTATAACAGACCGACGTCAAGTCCGAAAGCAGTCGCCGTGCCGTTCCCCAGCTCGGCACCGGCGCCCAGTGGTGACAACGACGAATAAATAAATTTGGCCGTCAAGCCGGCGGCCAGCCGGGAATTCAATTTTGCCCCGTAAGACAGCCCAAGTGAAAAGTCCACCGGCCAGAAAGAATCCGTAACATTGGGATTCGATTCAGTACGATCGACTTTGCCGTAGGATAATACCTTGGCATTGAACCCGATGGTCCCCACACCCCGGGCGTGGGTCACCAGCGAACCGTAGGCATAGTACATATCCGGGGCGAGATTGGGCAGCCATTTGACAAACATGGCCGAGGCCTGCGAACGGGCACGTTCGTGCCAGACGATACGGTCGCGCGCGAAGAAACAGGGGTCACGGCCGGCAATATCGATGGCTACCGCATCGGCATAGTCCAGCGCCTCGTGGTAAATTCGTCCCCACGAATCATCATTAAAAAGCAAAAAGCCATACGGTGTGCCGATGTAAATGTCGGAACCGGATGACATCAGACTGCTGATCGGCGCAGCCGCCGGACCGGAATACAGGTAAATAGTATGTCCGGCGGCGACCGGTTCATCGGCGGCCAGTCCGTTGTAGCGGACTGTCCAGTCGACGAAGGCCTGTATACGCTCCGGCGAGGTGCCCGCGCCCAGGTAACGTTCGGCCATCACGGCCAGTTCGATGGATTCCTCCGGGGTATATGGCCGGTATCCGAACGACTGCCATTTTTGCCCATCATATAGTTTCAGGCCCTGTTCGGTGCCGACCCACAGCCGGTTTTTGGCGTCTTTCGTGATACTGGTGATTGCCGATTCGAACGCCAGGGCATAGGGGATCCGCACTGTCGATCCCGGCGCAATCTCGTCACCATCCAGATGGTTTAGTTCACGGATGACTTCGGCGGCCTTGCTGATGCGGACAGCATCATCGCTGCCGATATATTTCCGCGCCACATCGGCCACGCTCTGGCCGATGAGTGCCGAAACAGGTTCGGCAACGTCAAATGATTCCCCGTCGAAAGCGACCAGCCCGGAATCGGTGACCGCCCAGCCCAGACGGGAGTTGACGAAATGCACCATCAGGACTCTATTCGACGGCAGGCCAAGCTCGACACCATAGTGGAGCCATTCGTGCCCATCGTAAACCTTCACGCCGTCATCGGTCGCCAGCCAGGTCCGCGGGCCGGATGTCAACTGGAGATCATTGATGGTTTCGACGCCCCAGCCGTCATCGGTCGGCGGCACGACCGGCTTCCAGATTAAATTGTCGCCACGGAACAACCCCCGGTTGGTAGCAATCCATAGCTCTTCGCCGGAGGTGGCCAGGTGAGTAACCGTGGTGACTTCCGGCGGCAGGGCGATATCCTGTTCCCAGCGGTTTGCCGAATAGCGCAGCAACCGGCCGTCCGACAGAATCCAGGCATCATACGTCGGCGTCCCTTCCCCCAGGGAGATGTTGCGGACGCATATGGCATCATCGATTTTGCTGCCTGAAGGCAACGGCACCGCGGTCCAGGCATCAAAAAGCGGGTACTGCCCCAGACCGGCGGGATTCCAGTGGGTGGCAGTGGCGTCATCGGCAACCGCGACGAAGGCCTCGCCCATCCCGGCCGCACGGACACCGGCGCCGATGCGCAGGAACAGGACACCCGCGCTGGATGCCGCCAACGCTCCCTGCGCCAGGGCCAATACAATCAACATGCACATGATCGGACGTGCTGCTTTTCGTAACATAAGGAAACCTCCATAGGCGCCATGATCTGCCACACCATGTTTTGAGAATTCACCGGTCTCGGCTTCGTTTAGTCTGGTATCCATATCATCGCTCGTTAAATCCCGCCCTGTTGATTTGGTATAACTTAACGCCATACAACAACTTTCTGGATTTTTTCCGATATTGTATTATCGGCCTGAGAGGCCGTGGCCTCGATAGTGCTGCCGCTGACAGCCAGCCGGGCCAAATAGACGCCATTGGCCACCCGCTGTCCCAGGTCGTCGGTCCCGTCCCAGACCGTGCGGCCGTCCCCGGCATTATGTAATGATTTTATCAACTTGCCCCCCACCGTAAAAATCTCGATTTTGGCCTCATTCGGGACCCCATTGGTACGGAAATAAAACACCGTTTCCCGGTCGAACGGATTGGGGTAGTTCAGCAGCTCCAAGACCCGGAATTCCGTCTCCTCGGCAATCGCGGCCTCTACCGTGAGTTGTGCAGAATTATTGGCATTGTCCCAGACCTTGGCAGTCACGGTTATCGGACCTTCCGGACGATCACCGGGGATGGCGAATGAGGCGCTCCCCCGGCGAAAATCGCCGGGGTTGTACGTAAAAGTCTGAGTGATATCAATCGCGCCGGCCGGATCGCCGTCAAAAGTAACAGTTATTGTATGTCCCGGTTCGCCGGTCAGGTTGACACCGGAGGTATCACCGATAAGCAGGGTAACAACACTCTCCGGGGCCAGCGCCATCCCGGAAACAAAATCCTGGTCCCCAACACGCATTTCGATGGTCGGACCGGTGGTGTCGATCACGCCCGGCGCCGTGCCTCCCAGATGCAGGCCGCCAATACCTCCGCCGGCATCGCGGTCATCAGTATAGGCATAGCCGGTGATGCCGGCCGTGCTGTCCCCATAACTGATATCCTTGGGCACGATGAACCCAAACGAAAATTCGCCGGCATTGACCGGGATGGTACCGTGAAAAATCGTCCCGCCGGGAAGAGTGTAATCAACTCCGATATCTTCGCTCACCTGATACCGCCGTTCGCGCAGGGCGTCGGAAACCAGAAAATCAGCCGTACCGGTGAAATCATTGACCGTCGTTCCGTCGTCACCGGTAATCCGTCCGTTAACCGTCACGACGCCAAGCGCCGGCAAAGTATCGGGATGGACGTCATCGATCACTATACGATACTCCGGCGCGCCAAAGCGCATCGCCGGATCACCGAACAGATTAAACCGCCGGTCATTGGGCTGTTCGCATGGTGGGTTGGGGCATGACGGATCTTCATCGAATTGCCGCTTAATTTTGGCGAGAAATAATGCTTCGCCCAGCGAGGAAACCGTGCCGCTGTACAACAGTTCGAACACCAGGGTGTTCAAGGCCATATTGGCGTTGGCGAAAACCAGCCGCGTCGCCGAGATCGCTGCCACGGCCCCGCCCTCCGGCCAACGCAAAACCTCCTCGGCCAGTCCCTCAGTTGACGGATCATCAAAAAAACCATTGGAACACGAAGCCGTGTACACGACAGTCAAGCGGTCTTTATTCTGCATTTTCGGGACGTCGTTGGCGCGTTCCAGCACGTGTTCATGGGCCCACAGATCGGGATTGCCATGTCCGATGTAATCAATTAGCGCCACGCCTTCATTAATCAGATCCAAAATCGCCTCCCGCGCCCCCGGTTTGCTCCGGCAGCTCGAACCGAACGGGTATTCCATTAGATAAATCTTGCGCTGCTCGATACCTTCGGGTATCACCGAACGGCTGATGATTTCGGCGCTGGTCGTATGGACTTCGTTACCGGGATCATACACACAATCGCCCGTGGCCTCGTCATCGGCAACGAGCGCCACGCGATTCCGCCACGCGCCGAACGTAGCAGATGAGGAGTAACGATTGATTTTCTCGGCGATGGTCCGCACCTGTGCCGTATTTTTCACCGGCCAGCGTCCCACGATCATATCGGGGTACGGATCGGTTTCCGGCGGGCCGGTATGTAGGATCTTGGCCGAGCCGAAATAGACAAACCCCTCGTCCGCCGGCATCGGTTCATCCGCCGCCAGATACGGCGGAACATAACTGGCCGCTCCGGTGTTCAGATTGTCGGCGAGGTCAAAATGCCCGTCACCCAGCAATAAAACGTACTGCGGCGCCGGTTCCGGCCAATTCTCGAAAGCGGTTTTCAGGAACCACTGAATGGCCAGCGGGTCAAGCAACCCTCCGGAAAAATTATCATAGATGTCGGCAATATCGATGATCCGCGCCCGCAGACCTGTCCGGGATTCCTGAATAATCAGATAATCTTCTGCCGCCTCGACGAACTGGCGCGGTCCGAGGACCAGGTAATCCACCTGCTCATCTGCGGCAAACAAGGAGGTCGGCATCCGGCGTTCGGCGGAAATGGGGCGATTGAACTCGCCCTGATCACACACCCAGTACAACCGGCGTTGTCCAGCCGACAACACGTCTTGAAACGCGGCAACGTTACCGGCCATTGCCGCGCCGGTGATCACCTGCGGTGCGTGCTGATCGGTGATATCCAATATGACGGGCGCGGCTGCCGCGATATTGGACACATAAAACACCCCGGTACCTGCGGTGTCGGGGGCCGCAAATTTGAGCCGGCCCGAGCGCAAACGCAGTTCGCGTTGGTAGGCGATATCGTAGGAGTCCAGATACATATACCCGGGGGAATTGGCGGCAAAACTGACCTGCAACTGGTTTCCCGGCGTGAAACTCGGCAATGCGAAAACCATGCTGTCGCCCTGCTGGTTTTGGATTGCCGGTTCCAACGGTAAGCCGTCAACGTTCAAGCGGACCGGGTTCCCTGGTGAATACGTTCGGAGGTGCACCGCAGCCGGTTGGCCGGCAACGGCATCAACTGCGACAAAACCCGAAATGGAGATCAATTGCGCTTGTTGCCAGTACCAGTGAAAATAATCGCCCACATATCCGTCCGGCCGCTTGCGCAATACGTTGTTTTCCTCACTGTGGACCCAGGCGGTGACCTCAAAATATTGTCTGGCTTCAGGGTGATTTGGTGTCCCGTCGCGTTCGTTCATGCGGAGAGGCGGAGTGGCCAGGTCCGCTGCCGGTGTGAACCAGTAGACATTATATTGCTCAAAGGCGTGGCGGCGGTTGACGAATGAGTTCGTCTCGGGACAGACCTCCCAGCGATGTACATCCATTCCATAGAATTCCAGATAATCGCCGACATTCCATTGTCCATCTTCAAAACCGGAGGTGCGGATGGCGATCTCACGCAGTTTCGGCAGGGTGTCTTCTGCGGGCGTGGGCAGGAGTGCGCCGCTGCCCGCAAATATCCTGATCTGCCGTGGATCGGTGATGCTCCCCGGCCCCAGCCCCAGGGTGTCGGCCAGTTGAAAGGTCAGCCGATACACACCATCCGAACCGGTGCGCAGTTTATGCCAGATGTGCGCCGCCTCGAAGGGAATGACCTCGGTGATGCGCGCCAGCGCCTGCGGTCGTACCGCTTTGCGCCGCATGGCTGGGGAGGTGTCGGTGTTGAGCAACAGACGCCCGAGCACGCGATCAAAACCGCCCTCGGATACCGTCCCGGCCGAGGCAGCATCACCCCCCGTGAAGGTGACACGAATGGTAATTGATGCCAGGATTTCGGCGCGTTCCTCACCCGGATAATATGTCACCGGGGAAATAGCCAACCCGCCAATCCGCTGCGAACGAATTTCCCCCACCGGCAACCGTCGGATTACATTCTCCGGGAGCGGCCCCTGCTGTGGGAAATCCGAACTCGTTGCGGACAGATATAATGGCAACCTAACCGGGGATTTTACAGCTGATTGCAGATCAAGGATCTGGTATTCAAAATCGGCAGCAGGAGGCAACGCAAAATACACCGACCGAACGGGCAATTGCGGTAATCCTGGAATTTCGGTAAGAGAGGTGTGTTCGATGGCAAGACCTGAGTACGATCCGGGTTCAGAGGTCGAGGCAATCCAATTGGCCTCCGCGGGCCGGTAAACGAATACTAGCTCGCGCTCATTTTCCAGTAATATGGAAATGTCGGGATAATTAATTGTTGCGTAGGCAAAGACAAAGGGGATCAGGAACAGCATCCCGAGGCAGGTGAATATTTGAGTCGCTTTGCGCACCATATCGATTTAGCCCCACTTTTGGGGCTTCCGCGTTGCTTTCTCTCGGCGACCCGCATTAAACCAATCAACTTCCAGCAGGTCAAGTCTTTACCGATGGTGCGCTATGCGCCTCCTTTCAACCCTCTTGGCGGTTATGATAGTGTCACAACCGCGGTCTGTCAATGCAAAAGCCCGATACACGGCACCTGAGGGCTTTTATTGCCAAAGTTGTTACTTGTTCCCGCAAATCGCAAATTCCGGGCCAATAACCGACAGAGTTATAATTCGCCGCGGTCCCCCTCCATGTACTACGTTGCAAAATAACGACTTTTGACCAACAATGTACGGCTTAGTGACTGTTTCGTTCCAATAATGCTGCATCATTTCGGTCTGCCCGCAGTTTCTCATTGTCTCGCGAATAGGCATAATTCTGCAACAATTGAGCAAAGCCGGGGCTATTTTTAAATGACAAGTAGGCATCGATTTCCAAAGCCCAATTTAACACAATATATGTTGCCTACCAACAACTTACAGTAACAAAAATAATTCACGGATTCAATGCCCACGACTGTTTGCTCACTATACATAGCCAGTCTCGGGAAATCTGCGCCCCTATCGATGAAAACTGCCCGGCCTCATGCAAGTTTTACCCCATTATATTGACAGCAGGTTAATGCCCTCCCCGGCGGAATATCCCTCGCGTGGGCGGGTTTTGAAATGGGAGGTTGAGACACTGACACTTGCATGATTGAAGAAAGCTGCCGGAACAGTGCGGTCGGCAGGTCACTTGCTGTAGAAGCAATCGGCGATGGAAAAGATGGTCAAAATCACGGCGTTTCGAAAAGAAAGTGCGGATTTATGCAGTTTTTTTCGTACCTGTACCTTGAGATTGCGTACAAGGAATTGGGCCGAAAGATGTTTGACATAAACAGTCCATGCGGTTTATTGAGAGCAAAACGACCTGTGCCGAAGGTGATGGAGGTATGAAGATGGCAGATCGACGGTTTAAGGCATATTTGTTATTCATTGCGGTCGCTGCCCTGGGTGTTGTCTGGGTGGTCGGCCTGGGCCAGGCCTCGCCGCAGGAACCGGTCCAGATTGTACAGGTCGGGCAGGTCCAGCCCCAGGACCCGGAGACTACGGAACCGCAGCCGCGGCGCGAAACCCTGTACCGCAATATCAAGCTCCTCGACGGCATCGCCCTCCGAGTGGCCCAGAGTTACATGGAGGATGTCGATCCCAAGGAACTCACACATGCCGGCATCAACGGGATGCTGGATATCCTTGACCCCTTTTCCGTCCTCATGGAAATGCAGTATTATAACCGGCTGATGGAAACCACCCAGGGACGGTACGAGGGTTTGGGGATGTCGATCGATATGCGCGACGACACGGTGACCATTGTCGCCCCGATGGAAGGCACACCGGCGATGCGGGTCGGCCTGCAGGCCGGGGATAAAGTCATCAAAATCGACGGCGAATCGACCGAGGGCATGACGACTGAAGACGCGTCTGGAAAGATGCGGGGGCCGGCGGGTACCTCGGTGCTGCTGACCATCGTCCGGGTCGGTATCCCCGAACCGCTGGAGTTTACTGTCGAACGCGCGGTCATTGAATTGAATTCGGTGCCCTATTATGGGATGGCCGATGAGAAAAATAAAATCGCGTATCTGCGGTTGTCCAAGTTTTCCGAAACCACCAGCGAAGAGTTGCGTGAAGCGCTGACCGAATTAAACAAGAACGACTTGAACGGGTTGATTTTCGATCTGCGCGGTAATGGCGGCGGGTTGTTGGAACAGGCCATTGAGGCGGCAAGTTTGTTCCTCGACGAAGGCAAGCTGGTCGTGTACACGCAGGGCAAAGACCCGGAGTCACAGAAAAAATATTTCTCCACCGGCAACCCGCTGTATACGAAAAAACCGCTGGTGGTCCTGGTCGACGCCGCGACCGCCTCGGCCTCTGAGATCGTCTCCGGCGCCATCCAGGATTGGGACCGCGGCCTGATCATCGGAAATACCACGTTCGGCAAAGGGCTGGTCCAGCAGATTTTTTCGCTGCCCGAACAAGACGATATCCGATTGAAACTGACCACGGCCAAGTATTATGTGCCGTCCGGGCGTTGCATTCAAAAACCGCATATCTCCACCAAACACCCGGAGGAGATGGACGAAGAACTTACTGAAGTCGAAGATACTCAGGTGTACACCACCGGCGCAGGCCGGGAGGTCTATGGCGGCGGCGGGATCGCGCCCGATGTTATTATCGAACGAAACCCATACACGCCGGTGGAAGTCAACATGCTGCGGCAGTCGATGTATTTCGACTTTGCTGTGGAGTATGTCTCCCAGCACCCCACTATCCCCCTGGACTATGAGGTCACGGATGAAGTCATGGACCAGTTTCAGGGATTCCTCAAACGTCGTGAATTCTCCTACAAAACGGCTACGGAAGTGGAGCTGAACAATATCCGCGAAATCCTCACGGAAGATTCGACGAAAATGGAGATCTTCGGCTCTTACCTCGGTGAGTTGGAAGCGCTGATCGATAAGGAAAAGGAACTGGAATACCAGAAGGCGAAAGAAGATATTCGCCGTTCACTACGGGGCGCGATTTTGAATAACGTGCACGGCGAACGCGGCTGGTATGAGGGTGTGCTGCTCCGTGATGATCCGTATGTGTTGAAGGCGATCGACATCATGAAAGAGCGCGAGGAGTATTCCAAAATCCTGGCCACCAATCATGTGAAAGACCAGGACAGTAATTGACGGAACATCGCTACTGCTGAATGTTCAGCCGCCCCGCCTTTCGCGGGGCGGTTTTTTTATGCGGAATGCCTGGCCCGGGCGAAAATGTGACTCAGTCGTCGTCGGTCTCACGCGGTGAGAGCCGGGACACACGCACCTGCGGTTCGGGCGTCCGGATGAGCAGTGAATCGATATGATTTCTGGTGACCGGATCGAACACGTCGGTCTGCAGGGCTTCGCGGAGTTTCTTGTCGGCAAGTTTGGAAACCTGGTCCCACTTGCCTGAAGCCCGCACGGCCGTTTCCAGTCTGGCCAGCGCGTCGGGGTCCTGCTGTGAGGAGGGCAGGCGCTCCCGCATGGTGGTGGTAATCTTCAATTTGCGGTCATGGCCTCGCAGGGTAGTCACGTCTTGTTGTTCGGCAAACTGCAGGACCATCTGGCGCACCTGCTCCAATTCCACGTCGGCCGAGTCACGCCGCTCTTTGGCCGCGATGTATTTATCGGCCAGTGCTACCCCCTGGTCGGCGGAGAACTCCTCGGCCGATAGTCCTCGGGTAATCACTAAATGGCGCTTGGCGGGGCAAAGATCATGGAATTCGCACCAGTCGCAGAGCATTGTCTCATGCGGCGGAAAATCATTGCGTTTGGTCTGCTCCAAAATCGTGTCGATCAGCGTGATTGTCTCGGCCCGCAGCGCTTCCAGCTGTTCGCGGGTCCGATAAGAGCGGACTTCCTTGTCTTGCCGCACATAATGCCAGATCAGATGGACTTTGCGGGCATCCGGGTATTTCACCTGTACGCCGATTTGGTACAACGCCAGCTGCCGGTCATCGTCGAGCTTGTCCTGTTCAGGGACATTGCGCGAGGTTTTGTAGTCATGGATCTCGTATTCGCCGTTCCCCAGGTCCACCAGCCGGTCGATGTATCCCTGCAATTTATAGCCATCCTCGCGCCCCTCGGCCAGATCGACTAGAATACGGTACTCCAACCCGATGATTTTCCCTTCGCGGAAGGGGAAATAGCGCACAAAATATTCTTTTAAACAGCGCCGGCCGACATTGCGGTAATCCTCAGGTGTGTACTCCCCCCGGACGATGGTCACGCGATCGGACCACTCCCGGTCCCAGCGGCGTTCGTAATCCTCAAGGACGTCATCCCACTTGGGCGTGCGCTCCATTTCGACATCTTGATACAACTTCTCCAGAGTCTCATGGACCCGGGAGCCGAGGAATGCCTCAATGGTTTCTTTCTTATCAATTTCCGGCTTTTCGATATACCGAAAGGCGAATTGCCGCGGGCAATTCTCAAATGAAGAAAGACGGGAATGTGAATACAATGGCATAGCGCTCCTCCGGATGATAATAACCACCCCGGCGCCGCTTCGCAATCATTTTGCGACGTGGACGCCGGAACCGATGGATTACTTCACAATAGTACTGCAACATATTAACATGCAAATCGTTACAGTTATTATCCGGTCCGGTTTTGCTTGACATTCCCGGATATTTATGTAACTTGTTTTTATGGGGGTTCAATGCTTGCGAAGGTCCTGACATCCGCCACCGCCCCGATGAGACTGCCGCGATTGATGGCACTCGTCCTGTTTTTTGCGGTTTATCTTTACAGCACATGTCCGGCCGATCCCCTGCTGCTGGAACCTCCGGCCATAGACTATCGGATTATCGATCAGGGCGGCCTCCGCACGATAGTGACCAACTGGGCAACACTGGGAAATCCATCAACCGAGATAATCGATCCGGTCACCGGCCTGGCGGCACTACCGCTGGAATTCCCCGGCCTGTCGGGGATTGAGTACCTGTACGAGGCCAGTCTCTGGATTGGGGGAATTGTCGGCGGTGATACGCTTGTTTCGACCGGGACCTATTCCTATTGGGTGCGCCGCGAATTGTATCCCGACACCGGCGCGGCCGGCTTGATGGTCTTTGACGATTACTATGCCGACGAGGCCTATTCCGCGGCGTACGCCGACACATTTGTCGATATCAATGTCGTTTTGCCCGATCGTACCGACGGCCCTCATCGTCCGTTGCAGATCGCGGTCCGGCAGGAGTGCCGGGGCTGGGCGGATGAACCTTTCCGGGATATGATGTGGGTCAAAATCGTCATTCGCAATCTTGGCGATCAACCAATTGAAAACGCCTTTGTCGGATGGCATGCCGACCCGGATATCGGTCATCGCAGCAACCGTCAGGCGTATGCCGACGATCTGGCCGGTTTCAAGCAGGGCATGGCTGTTTTCAATGGCGAAGCATTTCCTTATGGCGCAGTTTATGCGATTGATAACGATGGTGACGGCGACTCGCTGAACGGTTTTTCTGCCGCTTCACCCACGGGCGCGCTGGGTTTGACGTTGGCCTCCAGTTCTCCCCCGGCAACGGTGCAATCATTCAATTGGTGGATAAATAGTCTGGGCCTCGGATTGGATTGGGGACCGTATCGCCCGGCGCAGAATCCGGATTTGACTGCCGCGCCGGGCCGCCCGGACAGCGATATCAAGCGCTACCGGATGATCTCCAACGGAGAAATCGACTATGACCAGGCGTTTGCGGCCATGGACCTGACTGCCGAGGGTTGGGGCCCCCCGCCGGATACGGCGATTTTTGCGGCGGGGCATGATACTCGTTTTGTCTATTCAGTCGGGCCGTACGAGCTGGTCCCGGGTGATTCGGTTATTCTCGATTTTGTCTGGTTTGCCGGCGCCGGTGTGCATACCGACCCCCGTCATTTTGCATCATCCTTTTCATTCGAACACCCGGCGGCCTACCTTGCCGGCTTGGATTTCACGCCGTGGGAAACAACTCTGGCTGCGGCGCTGGCGCTGGAGCAGTCAGGGTTTGCCGCTGCCGCACCCGGACCGCCACCGGAATCGCGACTTAGACAATGGACCACCGATCAGGCAACAATCGGGTGGCAGCCGAAGCGGACTTTTGACCTCGCGGGGTACGAGATATTTCGCCGCGAAATCGCCGAAGCGTATGCGGACGACCCATTGTTCACGGTGTCGGCGAATGATTCGTCATTTACAGATGCGGGGTTGAACCGGGATGAATATGCTTATGCCGTTCGTTCATTCGATATTGAGGGACGGCGCGGGGCATTGTCCCCGGATATTAAAGTCAACTTGCGCCGCCCGATGCCGGTCCACCTCAGCAATGTGATTCCCGGCCGTGATGAAATGCGGATTTTCTGGGACCCCTCGCCCTACCCCGACATTGCGGCCTACCATGTCAAACGCCTCCAGGAAACGGCCCTGGGGGAAACAACATCGGTCGACATCGGCTGGACGGCGCAAGAGTCTTTTGTAGATGATAATCCCCAGGAAACCGTCAAATATTTGTATGCAGTGACCGCAGAATCCGCCGGCGGATTGCTCAGCGAGCTGTCCAATCTGGCGCCCGGGATGGTTATGGCTTTTGACGGCGGGCCGCTTATTCTCGATCAAACCCTTGCCGATGAAAGCGGTCTGACCGACAAAGATTCGGTGCGGAGTTTCTGGCAACGCGCCTTGCCCGGCGGCGTGTACCGCAATGAGGACCGGGCCTTACCGGCGACGATGAAATTGCAGGATTTTAATCACCATCCGATGACCATTGTCGTTTCCAGCGGCAATTTTTCGGAGACGGCGGCGATCCATGAACTGCTGCGGGATTATTGTCTGGCCGGTGGCGCGATCCTGTTTGTCGGGCGAGACCTATTCAACCTTGATGATCTGGCCTGCGGCTACCGGCATTTCGGCCCCGGCGACTTTGCCTTTGATTACCTGGGAGTGACGGATATTTTCTATCCGGCGACAATGCTATCACATCCGACGCAACTGAACGCCGAGTTTATCGCGGCCCTTGCCTGTCACCCGGATTTCCCTGATCTGGCAGCGGACCCGAACAAAACCGCCTGGGGCATTCCCGAACAGTTGCAGCCGGTCGGGCCGGCCATCCCCTTTGTGGGTTGGCTTGCCGGTGATCCGGACAGAACACGTTGCATTTACACTTATGAATCGCTCTTTTCGGATGTCTCCCCATCCCAGGCACACGATGTCGGATTGTTGTATAATGACGGCAAACGGCGCGCCGGGGTTTTCAATTTCCCACTGTCGATGATGGAGGAACCCGCTGCAATCGAGGCCCTGCAGGCCATGCTCGGGCTTTTGGGGGAACCGTTTCCGCCTGTCCCCGGTGATTTTGACGGCAATGGGCAGGTGAATATACTGGATGCCGTCAAATTAATTACCTGGGTGTTCCGCAACGGCCCCCCCCCCGCCGATGTCCGCGCGGCCGATGTCAACGGCGATTGCGCGATCAATCTCATCGATGTCGTACGGTTGATCGACTATATTTTCCGTGGCGGTCTGCCGCCCGTGGCCGGGTGCCGGTAGCCATTCTGCTGCACTCGATTCGGACATTTGAACTGGGCAAAAAAAACCGCCCCGCGAAAGCGGGGCGGCAGGGTTATGTTTCAGTTCGGAGGCTATTCTTCTTCCTTGACCGTGATTTTCTGACTAAAGCTGATCCCACCATGGTTCGGATCGTTGTCCACGATTGTAAGGAAGTCGACCTCGATCCCAAAATTGCCGGTGGTCGTATACATGAATCCCCCGGCGACACCCCAGGCATCGGTGTATGCGGGTGAACCTGTTATCGTTCCGTTTTGCGAGGTCACCACGATTTGGTGGCCGCCCAGGACGTTACTATAGCGATCCTTGATGGTCACTGATAGCGGTACCGTGAAACCGTGAGGGATGGTCGTTTCCACGTCGACATCACAATTTTTGACGTAAGCATCACTGGAATTGAAAATCACCATCTTGGAATCGTAGGCGCCATAGTATCCGCCGGCAATCGCCTCCAGCAGGGAAATCCCGGCAATCCCGTCATCCGGAATCGAATATGAGAAATCCTGGCTGAAGGTTTGGCTGGTCAGCTCGGTTTCATAATAACTGCTGTGGCAGCCGTCACCCAATGATCCAGAACTGATAAACCCGTACGTCGATTTCAGCTCGATCGGGTAATCAGTGTCCATGAACACACCGTGCAAGTCGAACGTCTCGACGACAACTGTCCCGTGGTCCGCGCCGTCGGCCAGCAGATAAGCCGGATACGCCAGAATATCGGTCGTGCCGGGCAACCCTGATTCGTAAAACATGGACGTATCGGCGACTTCGCCGCCTTCGGTTTCCGCCCAGTACCAGACAATACCGTCATTTTTCGGTTTGGACGAATGCCACATGGACGAAGCCACGCCGCGTTCGGTATAACTGATGTTGGTTTCGTCAAAGCCTTCGATTGTCCCTTGTTCGGTCCAGAAATAGATGGCCGTTGAATCCGGGACTTCATTGCCCCATTGGTCGTTGGCCACGGCGACGATTTCGTTTAATTCGTTGACCGCTTCCCACGAAGGAACATTACAATCTTCCGCGCCGACACTGACATACGCCGCAGGGCCGGACGTAATGGCGATCTGCGTGGCCGCCGAAACGACACCACCAGCCGCCGCGCGGATACGGGCCGTCCCCGAAATAATTCCGGAATTGAACGTGATGACCGCCTGGCCGTCAATATCGGTTACGGCCGTGACCGGTCCGACAGGGTCGCCGTTGATGTTTTCGCCGCCTCCCGGGCCGGCCGTGATGGTAAATTCAATCGGCATGTCCTGCGCCACACGATTACCAAAGGCATCGTAGGCCGTAGCCGTGACCCTCGTCCATTCAATGCCGCCGGTCCCCCGAACCTGGACTCGCCCGCGATCGGGTGTCAGGTTAATCGAGGCGATCGAATCAGTCCCCAGGAGCGTCACGGTACTCGCACTTTGAATGGGGATTTCCCGGTCGGTCACCGTGGCGGTGATATACACCGGGACGGTCCATGTCCCCGCCGTATAATAGGTGCTGGCGACGCCGTTGGTCGTGGTGACCTGCGGGGCAATGGACCCGATAGCGTCCCACAGGCCGTTGTCGTTATAATCGGTCAGCAGACTGTCATCGCAGCAGGAATAGCGCCCGTCGAGATTGGCATCGATAAACCCCTCGCCGGCGACCAGGTTGACCACGGTGCCGTTGGCGACCGGATTTCCGTCCCCGTCGTAAATGTGGCAGGAGACCAGGGCCGTTGTCTCACCGTCGGCACGAATTCGCGTCGGCTGAATGCCGATGGCCACGCCGCCGCTGTCGGGGATCAGGAGCAATGCGTAATCATATTGCACAAACGCCGTGTTAAACGACGCCGTCGCCTTGACATACACCGTGGCGGCTTCCGCCGATGCGGTATACGACGTTGACGCCTCGCCGCCGGATGTCGTGATGATCGTAGAACTGATATTGCCGATGGCATCCCACAGACCGTCGTGATCATTGTCGGTGATCAATGTATCGGCACAACAGTTGTACACGCCGTTGCGGTCGGTATCGACGAATTCATCCCCGGCGACGATCCGAACTTCTGTACCGTCCGGCGCAGGTTGACCGGCGGCATCGATTACCTGGCAGGTAATGACCGCCTGGGATGAACCGTTGGCCCGCAACGAGCGGGGATTGACGTCCATGACGATGAACGCCACGTTGGGCGCCAGTGAGATGGACGCCTCTTTTTGCAACACCGAAGTGCCCACGCTGACTGTGGCTTTAATATAGACGGTGCCTTCGGCCGAACCGGCGGTATAATACGCTGTCGCCAGGCCGTTGGTCGTGGTGGCTTGCGCGTCGATCTCGCCGATGGCATCCCATTCGCCGTTTTCGTTATAATCGTCAACAATCTGGTCGACACCGAACGTGAAATGGCCGTCACGGTCGGTATCGACGAACTGTTCCCCGGCCACCAGGGTGACCGCAGTGCCGTCCACTACCGGTTGACCGTCCGCATCGAGCACCCGGCAGGTAACGACCGCCTGGGAAACGGCGTCGGCAGTCATAATTCCCGGCGTTACCGACACGGTGATGCTGCCCGAAGCCGAAGCCTCGGAAACTATCGCGATCGAGGCATACTGGGATACGCCGTTTTCCACCGCGGCCTCAATGTTTACCGAACCGACAGTTGCGGCGGTATAGATGGTCGCCGCCGTGCCGTCGGACCCGGTGGTCAAAATGGCCGAAGCAAACGAACCATTACTCGCCGGGTCTCCGCTCAGCGTGATGATTGCGCCTTCCAGCGGCTCGCCCCGGCTGTTGGTCACTTCGACTTCAACGACCGCCGATTCGCCCGGCATAATCGATGACGGGGAAACGGTCACGCCGGCGATTACCGGTGTATCATTAAGGTTGTTTGGCGCGGAACATCCGATGCCCAGAGCGACGAGTAAAATTCCGATAGCAGCCGCCTGCGTTCCGTATCGCCACTGCGCATTGTGCATCTTCATTGTTTCTCCTTTTACCGGCTGCGGTATCTTACCCGGTCGGCTGCAGGTGCATCCCTTACCGGCCGGTCTCGACCGAACCCATCATCTTGGTGTCCACAATGGTCGGGGTTACAAAAATCACCAGATCGCGTGATTCAATTTGTTTCTTTTTATATTTGAACAGACGGCCGAGATACGGTATATCTTTTAAAATCGGCACCCCGGCCTCGATGATGATTTCGTCCTGTGTCGTCAAACCGCCGATCACTGCTGTTTGCTCGTTTTCCACCACTACATGCGTCTCGGCGTTGTTGGTGGAGATGATGACACCGTTTGGGTCGAATTCATACGTTGACCGCTCCGGCCGCAGGTGCATCAGGATACGGTCCGCAGCGGTGATGTGGGGGGTCACCCGCAGGATGGTCCCGACCTCGGTGAAGGTGATAATCACGTTACCCGAAGCGTCGAACTCCTTGATCGGGATCCGCTGACCCATCTGGATGCGCGCTTCCTGGTTGTCGACTGTGGTGATTTCCGGATGGGCGATTACTTTACCCTTGCCTTCGGAAACAATCGCCTCGATCGTGGCTTCCAGGTTCCAGCCGCGCTGGAGAGTGCGGAAATTGTAGCTGGCCAACGGGTCGGAAACGCGCCCACTCGCACCATCGATATTGACTGCGTTGTAATATGTTTTATCATTTTTGCTGCCGCCGGTGCCGGTGCCGTCAACCCACCAATCAACTCCGAGTTCTTCCAGATAATCAGTGGAAACTTCAAGCAATTTCGCCTCGATCCTGATTTGTCTGGACTCCCGGTCAAGTTCCTTGATAAAATCGACGACAGCGGCGACGTTGACCGGCTCATCGGTAACGATCAGCGAATTCGTGCGCTGGTCGATATCGACTTTGCCGCGTGCGGTCATAATGGATTTGATCGGCTGGACCATATCCTTGGCCGCCGCATGCAGGATCTCGATGATCCGGGTCTCGGTCCGCACCAACTGGCGTTTGTTGGCGTCGTGCTGTTCACGGGCGTCCTCCTCCCGCTGGAAATCCTCGGCCCGCAGAATGCGGATGAATCCCTCTTCCTTCGCAGCGTGGAGGCCGTAGGTCGAGACGAGGATATCGAGCGCCTGCTGCCAGGTTACGTCGTGGACATTGATCGTGACGTCACCTTCAACCGTCGGCGCGGTTACCATGTTGACGCCGGAATACTCGGACAGAAAATTGATCACCGAACGCACGTCGGCATTCTGGAAGCTTAGCGACTTGATCGGTTTGTCCGCCTGCGCCCATCCGGTACCGCCGAATCCGACGAGGATTAGCACCACGACGAACGCCGAAGCGCCCTTTTGTATACCCCTGAACCCAATCATCATATCTCCCTGTGGCTTACTCTTCTTCAAGTTCGGTTGCCAAATCCGGCTCTATTGCCTGAGAATCGCACCGTAACTCCAGGGTCACGGTGTGGACCCATCCATAATCGTCAATTTGAAAAATAACGCGGTTTTCCCCGATGACTTTAACTTCACCGTTCATTACGGGGTCGCCTTCCCGCAGGACATAACCATACCCTTCCATGTCCTCGAACAACGCAACGGTATTGTCATAATCCTGGAGGATCCCCACCAGACGCAGGGCATCGACACGCGGCAATGACGCAGTCAACAAACCCGAACGCTGGCCTTCCATCAGCGGATCGAATGGATCACGGCGCCCAACGCGCTCATAGTAGACTTTCTGGCGCATGTCGTCCACTTGCATCGGCGTGCCCTTGCCGCCCTGTTGCGGCGTGGTTGGGTCACCGGTCTCTCCATCTTCGGTTTCGGCGTGTAATGATCGGATAACGCTTGGATCAACGGTGGCTATTTTATCCACCAGGGCCAATCGTTCGCTGTCGCTCGGCGTGGTTGCGGCGGGCTCCAGTCCCGGCTCAATTGCGGGAATTTCGGCGGGTTGCTCCTCGATAGCGGCGGCGAGTTTTCGGATTCGGTCCAGCGCCGCCGAATCGGTACCGGCGTCGGCCTGCACTTGTTCTTTGCCCGGAGAACCCAGAAATTTATTCTTCAACCGTGCCAGCAACGGTAGTTGCTCATCGGAGGCCGAGGGCGGCAACACGACCACATGTTCCTGCACCGGCGGCGCTGTCTCTTGGAGTGTGGGGGTTGCCACTGCGACGGGTGCAGTCGTTTCGACAAGATTATTTGTCCTGCCGGTTTCGGCCACGCCGGCCGTTTTTGCAACATCCAAATTCGACGGTGTGTTTTCCACGGGCAGCGGTCCAATTGGAGTGGCGTATTGGACCACCCCGGCGTATGTCCGTTGTTCTTTATCCGGTTGAGGGGTGCTTTCCATGGCCTGTTCCGGTTCGTGCGGCAATTCGATTTTTATTCCAGGGGCGGAAGCCCAGACTTGTTCGGCCGGTGGTTCGCCTGCAGCAGGGGGCGTTACTGCGTCCCACTTTTCGGCAGGTGATTCCACAGGCGGTGCAATCGCCACCGTTTTTACCTGCGCGACCGGAGTAGTTTTGACCGGTTTAACAGGTTCGGTTTGTTGCTGTTGGCTGGCTGGTGTCGGCCCATGGGACATGACCACGTCATCCGACCCTTGGGACAAAGCAAAACTCGGTGCATCCTGCTTGCCGGGCGCACTCGCCGGTTCCTGTGGTTTTGGGACTGCCGCGGTCGTGGAGGGCGTTGGCATCGCAACCGCAACGACATGTTCCGTTGTTTTCACCGCCGGCTCAGACGAGTCCACTGCCGGTTTACTGGCCATGTATGCCGCCCCCTCTTCCGGGGTCTCGGATGACCACGGCTCAAAAACCAGTTCGTCGGGAGTGACCAGCGCAAGCGTAATGGCTTCGGCCTCCAGAGAGACTTTGTAGGTAACTTCCCGATCCAAATCCAGCACGATTCGCACCACATTTTGCGGCGTGGTGGCGTACTGACTCGTGCGGATGCGAGTGATACATTTCGACGGCAATTGCTCGTAAGTCTTCTGGGCCAGCTTATGGTTGGCGCCGCACAAATCCAGGACCACACGGAATGGGCGGCCGTCTTTTGGCTCCTCGACAAAGTGATTGCTCAACACCCGGCCCGGGGCGTGAACGGTCAACACCGTAAAAATCCCATCACGGACCATGGTCAGGCGTTGGACATCCACGTCGGCCAGTGCCGAACCGGCCAGACCAACGGCAAGCAGGCAAACGAAGACCATGCAAGATAACAACTTCTGCCTATGTGTCATAGCATTATTCCTCAATTACGACCGCCCGGCAATACCATTACATATCAAACAACACGAGTTTTTCCGATGGTTGGACAAAATAGGTCGTCAACGTAAAGGCCACGGTCATGGTGTGTTCCCGCTCCTTGACCACCGCCTCCGCGTTTTCGGCCAGCAGTTCCTGCATCTCCACATTGGAGACATTCACGATAAACGGGAAATTCGCCACGTCGGCCAGAAACCACCCTAGGTCGTGGTAGGTGGTATTGACTGTCACCCGGTAGGCATCCTTATTGTAAAACCCGTCCGGCGCGACGCCCAGCGGCGTAATTTCCACAATTTGTGAATTCGATTCCAGCGCGGCCGAATGGATCTCCGAAAGAAAATCGGGCACGCTCTGGGCTTCGGGCAGCAGCCGCTCGACACCGCGATAGCGGTACGTCAACTGGCGGTATTCTTCCTTCAACGTCCCCAGGGATCGGAATTTCATTTCGACGTTTTTCAGTTCCGTCTGAATTCGTTCGTATTCCTGGGACCGTGCGATGACCTTGTTCTCGTACCCCTGGTATACTTTCGAATACCAGAAGTACACGACCAGGAATAAACCGATTCCGACCAGGAGAAATTTTTGTGTTTTCGGGTTTTTCAGGTCCATCATTCAAATCCCGTCATGTGCGCCGCGGCTAGTGGTCCTGCTCATCGTTCAGCAGGGACGCCACGCCGGGAACGGCGCTGCTTTCGTCCAGTTCATCCTGTTCGCTGTTTTCCACGTCATGGGCTTCATCCACTGCTATCGGTTCTTCCAGGCGACAGTTCAAACTGAAATTGTAAGCCCGTTGATCATCCACTTCGATGAGCTTGGCAAAACTCAACTGTGGTTGTGCAAAATAGTCCGATGAATTCAATTCCAATAGAAAATTGGCCAGCCCGTTCAGCGTAAACGAGTACCCCTCAATCGACATCAGAAGCTCGGCCGGGGCGGTCGTGTCGGCGGGGGCTGCTGCAGACGGCGAACTGATGCCGCCTTTGGCGCCCGCGCCGACCGGCGTCGCCGGCCGAAATGCAGTCAGCCAGAGAAAATCCGGTACCCGGCCGGCCAGCTCATCAAGGATCATGACCCAGCGTTCCCGACCGCGGTCGAGCGTTTCGATGGCGGCCAGACGGGAAAGGATCTTGGTTTTGACATCAACCAGCCGATCGACCAGCACGATATCTTCCCGCATCCGTTCTGCCTGCCGCCGGACTTCCGCGATTTTGCCGTCGATGGCATGTACGCGGTAGGCCTGGACTGCGGTGACCGCTGCCAGCGCCATCACGATTACCATTGTCGCGGCCGCGCCGATGACCGCGGACTTCGGGATTCCCAAACCACTGGGCCGGCGCATCTCCTTTGGAAGCAAATTTATCTTTATCATGGTCCCTATGCCCTGCGCGTGGCCAACCCGACGGGGACAGCCAATAACGGAGCGATCTTTTCGGGGTCAAGTCCGCCGAACTGCTCCGGATCATATTCGATGTTCCGTAATGGATTGAATATTTCAATGGGGATCCCCAAACGTGATTGAATACATTCGGGCAAAAACGGAATCAATGCCCCGCCCCCGGAAAGCACCGTCCAATCAACCGCGTCAACCTTGGCCAGGGATTTGAAGTAGGAAAACGCCACCTCCAACCCTGTCAACAGCTCCTCGGCGGCGGACAGGATTGTCGTTTTGAGCATCTCCTGGTCGACCGTCGAATCAAGCTCGCCGCGGATAACGTTCTCGGTCAAGTCGCGGTTCAGGCGAAATTCTTTCTGGATCGTATCAAAAATGGCCCGTCCGCCCGAGGAAACATCACGGGTCGAATGGAACAAGCCGTCTTTCAGGAATATCACATTCGTCGTGTCGAAACCGATGTTGACCAGCGCGGTGATCCGGTCGGGATCGGGGTCGTAGTTGGCCTCGTAGGCGTTATATACGGCAAATGCATCCGTATCGACCACCACCGGAGTCAGTCCGGCATCGGTGACTAAATTCAAGTATTCGGTCATGTACTCCCGGCGCGCGGCGACCAGCAGGACTTCCATTTTGCGCCGTTCATCATCCTCGCGCAAAATATGGTATGCCATCGACACGTCATCGACATCAAACGGACTCCGCTGTTCGGCTTCGAACAAGATGGCCTGTTCGGCCTCGGCGCCCGATTTCTGATCGATTTCGAATTTGTCGGTGATCACCGCATGTCCGGCGACGGAGACGACAACTTCCCGCGTTTTTGGATCGCAGGCATCCACGAGACTCTGAATATTTAATATGATGGCCTCGCGGTCTTTGATTTCTTCAGCGACCAGCGCCTCCGGCGGCAATTCTCTGGTGCCTGCCGCAGTGAGCGCATAGCCATCGGCCCGAGTTTCGAGGCGGATGAATTTGATCGATGAAGCGCCGATATCCAAACCGGCCATGGATTTCGTTTGACGACGAAAGGGAATATTCATTGTCTGGCCCGTTGGTTACAAAAAACCCCAAGTTAGGCGGGGGACCCAATACCTCCGCCGGAACCGCACCTGAGCGTCCGACCGCTCTTTTTAATTGTCGGTCATCTCAACCAAAAATTTTACTGCGATTTCTCATTCGAATTATTTTCAGTGGCTTGCCGGCCGCATCCGTCAATGGCGTTTGTCCCCGGCCGCCCACCATAAATTCATGTAACTCATAGTATCCCATACTTTTTCATGCGGTCGCGCAGCGTATTTCGCGAGACACCCAGAACCTGCGCCGCTTGCACCTGATTGTTGTCTGCGGCATTCAGGGAACTGGTGATTAACGCGCGTTCCAGCGCGGCGATCAGATCGGCATAGATATGACCTTCCGAACTAGCCACGATCCGGGAAAAAATGGGGTCGATCACCGAACCGAAAAGTTTATAATAATCTTTCTTGATCTGATCGTAATCCAATCCCGGGGAATCGGCATTGTCGGTGAATATCGGGAAATCGGTCAGACTCAACTGGTCTTCGCGGGACAAAACGACCGCGGTATGAATCGCATTTTCCAATTCGCGGACGTTGCCCGGCCAGGGATAACGGAGCAGGGCATCCCGCACATTCGGCGCTGGTTCCTTGACCGGTTTGTGCGCCTCGCGCGAGAATTTTTCGATAAAATATTCGGCCAACAACGGGATATCCGCGCGGCGTTCCCGCAGTGGAGGCAGGTGAATTGTCACCACTTTCAACCGGTAAAACAAATCGACGCGAAAGGACCCATCTTTCATCGAATCGACCAGAGATTTATTCGTTGCGGCGATGACCCGGACATTGACATGCACCGAATGCTGGCCGCCGACACGCTCAAATTGCTGTTCCTGCAAGACACGCAGCACCTTGCTTTGCGTCAGGAGCGTCATGTCGCCGATTTCATCAAGGAAAATCGTGCCCCCGTCACACTGCTCGAATTTGCCGAGTTTGCGGCTCAAGGCGCCGGTGAATGCCCCTTTTTCATGACCGAATAACTCCGATTCCAGCAGGGTTTCCGGCAGGGCAGCGCAGTTGACCGAAAGAAACGGCCCCTCATTGCGCAGAGAATTGCGATGGATCGCCCGCGCCACCAGCTCCTTGCCCGTACCCGACTCCCCCAGGACCAGCACAGAAGCATCCGAGCGCGCGACTTGCCCGATCATTTTGGCGATTTCGACCATTTCTGGCGAACGGCCGACCAGCCGGTCCGGTTCGATGCGGACTTCATTGTATGGCGCCGCCGGACGGCGGCTGGCCGAGGTATGGCCGATAGCCCGCTCGACAATCTCCTGCAAAGTCTCCAGGCGGAAGGGCTTCGTCAAGTATTCATAGGCCCCCTCGCGCATGGCCTCGATGGCATTGTCTGTGGAGACCTGGCCGGAAATAATAATCACGGGAAGGTTTGGATTGCCGTCTTTGATATTCTTAAGGAGATCAAGCCCCGAAGCGGACGGCAGATGGACATCCATCAGGACGATATCCGGACTGACCCGGGGCAGGACATCCAATACCCGATCGCCGTCGGACAACGTGTGAAACTTGTAATCCGCCGGATCGAAATAATTGGATACGGCCTGGGTGATCTCCGGGTCGTCATCGACCAGAAGGATGTGTTTTTGCACTAATGTCCTCCGCTAAATAAATCGGCCCCATTGTTAGCATCGGCCGGGGTTGTCCAAAACTTGAACAGCAGCAACCAGGTTATCCAGGCCGGCGAAGCCCTGTGACGACGGCCATTGCCGGCGGGAAGCGCGGTCACCGAAGGCGAAAAAGTGAGCAGTTAATCAGCGGGTTTGTTTAAACCGACTTTGTCGAGCAGATAATAGAGTGTGGTGCGGGACGTTCCCAGCAGCTTGGCCGCTTTGGAAACATTGCCGCCGGCCAGTGCCATGGCTTTGGCGATGGTTTCCCGCTCTACACGTTCACGAGCAGCATTTAGATCCAGTGTTTCGCCGCCGGCGGCCAGGTCGGCTTTTTTCAGACCGAGGTCATCCGGCTCGATTTTCGGGCCATGCGATAAAATGACTGCGCGCTTGATCCGGTTTTCCAGTTCGCGCACATTGCCCGGCCAGGAGTGGGCCAGCATCGCCGAGTTCGCCCGAGCGGAAAACGAGAGGCGCCGTTTGTTGTTCTCCTCGCCGAACAACCGGAGGAAATATTCGGCCAAAAGCTGCCGGTCATCCTCGCGGTCTTTGAGGTCGGGCAGGTGGATATTGATCACGGACAGCCGGTAAAACAAATCTTCCCGGAAACGCCGGTCGGCGACCGCTGTTTCCAGATTGGAATTGGTCGCTGCCAGCACTCGGACATCCAATTCGATTAGCTTAGTCGAGCCGACCCGCTCAACAATGTGGTCCTGTAAAAAGCGCAGGAGTTTCACCTGCAATTTACCCGACAGGTCGCCGATTTCATCGAGGAATACGGTGCCCCGATTGGCCACCTCAAATTTGCCGTCCTTTTTAAACTGCGCACCGGTAAACGCGCCCTTTTCATGACCGAACAGTTCCGTTTCCAGCAGCTCTTCGGGAATCGCCCCGCAATTGATGGCTACAAACGGCCGGCTGCGCCGGTTGCTCTTGTCGTGGATTGCCCGGGCCGCCAGTTCTTTGCCGGTCCCCGATGAACCGGTAATCAATACTGTATAATCAGTCGTCGCCACGGTTTCGATCAGACGAAAGACTTCCCGCATCGGCGGCGAATCCCCCAACATCGCCCCCAGAGCGTATTTCTGTCCGAGCAAATCATGGATGGACCGGTTTTCTCGTTCCAGTTTCTGGATATACAGCGCCCGGCGGATGATGGTGCGGAGCTCTTCCAGATTGATCGGTTTCTGGTAAAAATCCACAACACCGCGCTCCACGGCTTCGAGCGCATGTGTCTTGTCGGTGGAACCGGTGACCATGATTACTTTGCGATAGGCATCCGATTCGGTGAGCTGGGGCAGGATATCCATCCCGCTAGGTTCGGTTTCGCGGTCAGACAGCGTGATATCCAGCAGGACCAGGTCGGGCGATTCTTTGCCGCAGGCCTCGAGGGCCGCCCGGGCCGAACCGACACTCACCACGCGATACTCGGCTTCGAGTGCCCAGTGCAGTTGGTCGCGGATACCCTCGTCATCGTCAACGATTAGAATTGCATCCTGAGCCATATTGCTCGCATTCCCGGCGTCTGTTCCGCCGAAACCATCCAACTCCCGACCGGATATTGATCGGCTGCGTTGTATTCACATTATATAGGATCGTCCGGCGCGGTCAATTGCTCTTTGGTCGCCGCACTTTTTTCGACAGTCGTGCCGGCCGCCCGCCAGGACACTTCAAACGTCGTACCTTTGCCCGGTTCACTTTCGAATTGGACTCGGCCCCCGTCACATTCCACCATTTCGCGGACCTGATACATGCCGATGCCCAGCCCTTTCTTTTTTGTCGATTCAAACGGTTTGAACAGCCGGGTGCTGGCAAACTCGCGGGTCATCCCGCAGCCGGTATCACTGATTTTCATCCAGACCCACTGCGCGCTGCCGTCCTTACGTACTCCGGTGGCAACCTCGAGCCGCCCCCGCTCGTTCATCGCCTCTACCGCGTTGATCAACAGGTTTTCGATTGTGCGCTGCAAGTGCAGCGGGTCGCCCATCGCGGCGGGGATGTCGCCCGGACTGAAGCAGTAGTCTATCTGCGCGTGGGACGGCAGCCCGGCCCGCTCGGCGACACTGGTAATTAGCCGATTAAGATCATTCGGGCGTGATTCGGGGCGCAACCGGTCCCTCCCCCCCGAGATTTTGCCGATCAGGCGTTCCATTCCGACAACCGCCTCACTGATTGTCTTTAATGCGGATTGCTGAAATACCGGGTCGGCGATATGCCGTTTGGCATTTTGCAAAAGCAGCGACAGCATCGAAATCGAGTTTTTTAAATCGTGCACGACAAACGTCGATACCCGATTGAATGACTCCATCTCCCGCCGTGCCATCAATTCTTCAGAGACCTGGCCGGTCAGAACGGCAAAGGCCACCGGTCCGGACATCGCGGATAAAAACTCGAAATCATCATCGTCATAGTCAACGCGGTCGCGCCGGTCGCCCAACAGCGCAAAACCAAGGAACCGCCGCCGGGCCAGCAACGGCACGGCGATGCGGCCCTGTAATTCCTGCTCCAGCGCAAGCAGGAACCTGCGTTCTTCTGCCGCCGCCGTCCCTGCCGTCCACGTGGTCAAAAACGCCGGTTCGCCCAGCCGCCAGAGCCAATCGCTCGCCTCTCCGCCCTCCGGCAGTGATGCGGCAAACTCGTGACCGAAGGGGTAATATAGGCCGAATCGTCCTCCGCCAGGGACCGGCAAAAAGATGTAAACCCGCGCCGAGAAGGCCTCCTGCAAAAATCCCGCAACCGTCTTGACCAGTGACGGCAAATCGAGCACACCGGAGATTTCCTCGGTGATCCTGGTCCATTCCGCAGCAAAATCGACGCGGCTTTTATAAACGTGACGGTCAATGAAGCGCCGCAGGCGACGGCCCATCGAGGGCATGGCGATTAAGGCCGACAGCAGCGCCACGGCCAGAAATGCGGCCAAAACGGAAATGTACGTTTCGACATCACCGCCCGCCCAGCGGATAATGATACCGACGATACCAAGAAACACCAAATAGGCGCCAAGGATAATGACCACTGCCGAGGTGTATGCGGCGCGCCTGGTCAACGACAACGGCACATGCGCCAGCGCCCTGTTCTGCAGGAATCGGTAAACCGCAAGCAACGACCCGGCCTGGACCAGGACCAGAGCGGGCAGCCACAAACCATGCAAACGCATCCAGAAAAAACCCTCGCCCGCGGTGAGCAGCCATAATGTAGTGGATAACGCCAGCCAAAACCGCACCCAGCGCATCATAGAGCGCGTTTGCCCGGTCGACCAGCGGTACACCCGCTCGAATTGCGACATCGCCCACGCGCCCAAAACCAGCAAAACGAAAAACGCCCAGCGCGCACCGGGGTCGACGAACCACACCCCGCCGCTATACACCGGCCGTGACACATATAAGTAGACGACCACGGCCAGTGTGGCGAAAACAGCCACGCCAAACATCCGGCGCGAGCCGGTAATTGATTCATCTGTCGCGCCGGTAACCCGGCGCCATAGCCGGCCCCAGATAACCGGCATCGCAGGCGCACAGACTAAGACCACTACTTCCCCCACAATGAATGTACGGGGGACAAACGACAGACCCACTCCCAGTGATAATAGTGCAGTCGCCAGCCAAACCGGCGTCACCAGACGGCAGGTTTCAATGTCCGACGTATCGGCGCCGCCGCGCCGGCACCGCACAGCAACCCATAAGGAGAGTGTGAATGACAACCCGGCGAAGACCAGGCCGGTCAAATGCAATGCGGGCACCATGACATCCACCCTGGGAGTGCCCTACTCCCGGTCCGGTTCGCTGAGGTAGTAATGGGTTACCGACCCGCACGTGATAATATTGGCGACAAACTGCGAGATAATGACCAGGATCAGGGCAAAGATAATGGTTTCGGGGCGAAATTGGCGCGCGAGGTCGGCCGAATTGGCCGAGATCAGCGAAAACGGGATCGTCAGTGCATAAGGTATGCCCAACAAGAAGAATGTAGCCAGGGGACGCCGCAGACAGCGGCGCACGCTGATCTTGATCGCTTGCAGCAAACCCGCACGTTCCAGGACCAGCACCACGGTGGTGTAGGCCCACAACGACATGAAGGCCACGACAATCACGCGCGACAGCAAATCGATGAAAATATCCCGTCGCGGACTGCCGTATGTCCAATCGGCAAAAAACTCCGGGAATCGTGAAAGCGCAAAGAACACAATGGCGGTTGAGACCAGCCAGATCACAAACAGGGACAGATATTTTTTGCGCGTGATCCCCACAAAACTTTCAGGGCCGGCCCAACGGCCGGTGAATTTCCGGGCAAACGCCGCAGTGGCCAGAGCATATGCCGCAATACCGAAAAATCCATAAAGCAAAATGGTCAACCGAAAGAACATATAGGGCAAGGCCACCAGATGCGCCGGGTAATGGCCGACCAGTGGGCCGAACCAGGAGCGCAATAATGCGATCGGCCAGCCGCCAAACGCCGGCGAGGGCGCGATGACCAGCAGCCATAATAATGCTCCCTGGAGCAGCGCCAAGATCAGAAAAGTCCCCCACACCCACGGCGCAAACATCGCCTTGAGCGTGGCCAGCCAGGCGGCAAAAAATCGATTCAATGATTCAAGCATTTGACATCCTCGCTCCATGACCGGGTTGGATCAGGGATTCGGGTCCCAGACCACCGGGCTGGAATCCACGGAAACGCCTTTCGTATCGAATACCGCTACCCAATAATAATATGTCTCGCTGGTAAAATCCCCGTTCCCGTCGACATATTGCGTCTCCGTCCGCGTGCTGATAATCCCGATCAAAATCGCACTGCTCCGCTGATTAGTCGACGAACGATACACGCGGTAGGACTCGAAGTTGGTGGCATCCGACGGCGTCCAGGAGATCCGTACACTTGCCGAATCGGGGTCAACCGGCTGCGGTGTGGTCACCGTCACTGCCTGCAACCCGGTTCCGCTGGCCGCCCAACTGACGGTATTCGATTTGGTAAATACACCACTGCGGTCCCAGACTTCCACCCAGTACTGATAGGATTCATTCTCCAGATCCAGATTGTCATCGGTGTACTGGGTCTGAGTTCGCGTACTGATAATGGAAATCAGTTTGGTCCCCGGCGAACGATAGAGCCGGTAGGAGGCGAAATCCTCTTCGGTTGAAGCCGTCCAGGTAATCCGCAACTGCGATGTCCCGACATCGGTCGGTTCGGAGACTATGACGGCCTGCGGGGCGGTGTTTTCATCGGTTCTGGCCGAGACCACGGGTGCGGCCGCCATCAAACCGGTTTGATCGTACACCCACACACTGTAATAGTAGTTCGTTCCCGCAGTCAAGCCGGTGTCCGCGTATGTTGTCGCGGTCCGGGAACCGGTGGAAAAAACCATAGTCGAGTGGTTGTTTACCCCCGAGGTCGTCTCCCGGAACAGGCGGTAGTATTCAAAATCGTCGGCTTCGGATTGCGTCCAGGACACGCCGATCCGGGCCTCGGATTCAGTAAAGGCAAATACAGTCACCGGATCGGGAGCGCGGCGCACGGTAAGCAGGCCCTGCGAGGAACGGTTTTCGGCGGTATTGCCCGCCCGGTCGGTGAACCGGCCCACTGCGGCTTGGGATTCAAAATCGGCGTCAAACGGCACTTCCCAGTTTCGGATATAAATGCCGTCGCCGCCGGTTCTATCGCCATGCGTGCCGTCATCATAACAATCGATGGAAAAACCGGCCACCTGTACCGAGGACTCGCCGTCGGTTTCACCGGCGGCTACCGACAGGACCACCGTATCGCCGGCACTCAGCGGACCAGCCATTTCGCTGACTGTCACGGAATCAATTACCGCCCGCGTATCGAGGATAATATCATCGGAGACGATGTCCACCGACGTCGCCCCGGAAATGTCACGAAATTCAGCGTAAACTGTCTTTTCCCCGTCCCCGGAGGATACTTCCCAATTGCGTGTCGAGGAATACGGCAGCCACGGCCGGTCGCTCAAATTGGAACTTGCGGAAAGTCGGACGGCGCTCACCGTTGCCGGCGCGGTCAAAGACAGACTCACCGCCCGGGATTTCGTGTATTGTTTATCGTTTTCAAGGGCAATGGAAAATACCCCGGCCTGACCCGAGATCTCCGGCGAACGGACACCCTCCAGCCCGTCGGCATTCACGGAGGCGACCTGATAGTAGTAGGTCACACCATTGGACACGTTGCGATCAGTATATGTCGTGGCCGTGGTGGAATCGTACAGGCGTAATTCATCGACAGAATTGCCGACGCGATAGAGGCGATACTTCACGGCTTCGGCAGCACTTTCCCAGGACAAAATGATCTTGCGGTCTCCGATGCCGACGGTGACTCCCTCCGGCGTGGTCGGCGCTTTAAACTCAGGTTTGGTGGGCCGTTCTATCGTTCGCGAACAGGAAATCAGAAACAACAGCGATGCCGTCATCACCGACAGCCGGCGAAGCGTGCGATATATGGTTTGTTTCGAATAACGCATGTTTGGCCTCATTTTGCGCTTAAAACGTGAACGTGAAAGTCGCCCGCGAACCAGTGCCGTCCCGGGACGGTTGAATCGTCAACGGTACGCCGGTCAGCTTTTTCTCCTCCGGGAAAAAGATCAGCGCATCCAGGACATTTATTGCCCAGACACCGGCCACGATACCCCAGGTCAGCCGCCGGTCGGATTCGGCCTCATATGCGCGGTCCTGCAGCTCGTACACCTCGTCCTGCAGCAATTCTTTTTCCGTCACGGTCTCGGCCCGGTCAAAGCGCTCCAGCCCGTCTTCCCAGTCTCCCTTTCGGTCCCGATAGCGGACCTCGTATACGCCCGCAACAATGCCGGAGGTCGCCAGGGCCACACCCCATAAGGCGCTGCGCGATTTCTCCCCGGCATAATATTGTCCCCATCCCGGGATGACCAGGGAGCGCAACGCCGCTTTGGCACGGGTGCGCGGGGACAATTCGATGGTGAGTTTTTGCAGCGAACCGGGAGAGAAAACCACCTGCTGGGTCCAGGTCTCGTATCCCGGACGGGTGGCGCTGACCAGATAAGTACCCCGGAGTTGTTCGGTGATGGTCGCGGGCGTGGTGGTGACCAGTTCGATGTCGCCCAGAATATGCACCGTGCAACCGGACGGCCGCGACGCGATTGTTACTCCCCCGCTCTCGGTCTGGGCATAAGCCGCAGAGGCGAGCAGGATCCACAGGACAGTTAACCGAAAGATAAGGTGCACGCGAATTCCCTTTCGCTTGGCAGTTTTCGTTTTGTATGCTGCGGCCCCCAGCCGCTTTTCTTTTCGGTAAAATAGCGCTCCGCGTCCACCGCGCAAGATTTTTTCCATTAATAAGACGCCGGGGAATTGCCGGAAGCAGGAATAGAGAAACCGGGAAAAACCAATCCGAACAGGTAATTACGGCCTAACAGGCCCCGCGACCGGTAATTACGACAATCACCGTGGCATAGAGGACTTTCAGGTCTTTCAACAGATTCCAGCCCCGGATATAGGCGAGATCGTACTTTACTTTCTGGTGCACCGCCTCAACCGAGGTGTCGTACCCGTTTTTCACCTGGGCCAGGCCGGTGATCCCGGGGGTCATCTGTAAACGGTCGACAAAACCAGGTACAGTTACCGCCAGTTTTTCCACAAAATACGGCCGCTCCGGCCGGGGACCGACCAGACTCATATCGCCTTTCAGGATATTGATGAACTGCGGGATTTCATCCAAACGTGTCCGTCTGAGAAATTGGCCGATCCGCGTAATGCGCGGATCATTGCTGGTGGCCCAAACCGGACCACATTTCTTCTCGGCGCCGTTGATCATCGTCCGAAATTTGAAGATCTCAAACGGCCGGCCATAGGCGTTTTCCCGGCGACGATCGACCTGGCGCCGATCCGCAGCTGCCGCCTGATTGACGCGGCGCCTGCTGCCCCGCCGACGATTGACCCCGATGCGGACCTGCCGGAAAAACACCGGCCCGGGAGAATCGAGTTTGATGACAATCGGCAGGATTAAAAAGACCGGCACACATAACAATAAGCCGACGATGGCGACTACTGTGTCCAAAGTCCGCTTGCAGGCCATGTTCACGCGCCAGACCGTCACGTGGCGCGCTGCCCACGCCCGGACAACCAAGGTTCGCGTCACTAAGACCGTCCCCAGCAGCGCCAGGATCATTGTGGATAAAACATACTCACGGAGGTAAGCCCCGAATGTGCCCCATAATTGCACAAACCGGCCGTCTTGAATTCTGCCGCGATCCAGAATCCACCCGGTTTCACGGAGGGCGTCTATTGGATATGTTGCATCCTCACCATAAGGATGGGGTGCCATACTTTTCCCCTTTCAAACTACCGCTAACTAGATATTACTACCAGTCAAACTTCGAGTAAAAAGGTAACCTCTATCAACCAAGCCCGAAGGCTTTCCCATGCTCAGTTTAGCAAATATAATTCCATTGTCAAGTAAAACTTCATGTCTTTCGTAAATTTTATCATATTTTTTCTACGTGCTAACCATCTGAATGCATGGCCAATAGCAGATTAAATTATGATTATTTTTGCCCTGTATAAATTTTCATTGCCGATCAAATCATCCACTATCCGTTTTTGCTGCATGCCCCGCATTTAATTGTGCAAATGTTTGCATATTATGTTCCAATCCGCAGAATTATTTGGCTGCTCAAAACCTCAGAAGTCGCGGCTCGAACGCTGGGCCGGCTTAGGGTCTGGATTGGGCGTTAAACATTTGGCGAATCTTATGATGGTGGCCGTAATCTGGCATTAATGCAATGGTATCGCCGCTGCAGGCGCCCCCCGTCGCCGGGATGCCGCCCGCTCAACCCTGATCACGACAAAGGATTGGCGGCACACGGCCGATAAAAGAATATCAGCAGGTTCCGGAGGACCACGCGTATGGCAGATCATATCATGGTAGTTGATGACGAAGAGAGCATGTGTAAGTTCATGCAGATCATGCTGACCAAGGAAGGGTATGCGGTGGAAGCGGAACCGTCCTCGCGCAAAGCGCTGGATAAGATCAAATCCGGGAAATATGACCTGGTCATCGCCGATTTGATGATGCCGGAGATGTCCGGGTTGGAACTATTGGCCCAGGTTAAAGCGGTCTGTCCGCGCACGCAGTTCATGGTCATGACTGCCTTCGCTTCGGTGGACACCGCCATTGAAGCCCTGAAAAACGGCGCGGTCGATTATATCACCAAACCGTTCAAAATTGATGAGATCAAAATCGCCATCCGCAAGTTTCTGGAGAAAAAACAACTCCAGCAGGAGAATGTTTCGTTAAAGCAGCATATTATTAAAGAGGCATCCTTCGACAGTTACCTGGGGCGGAATCCGCAGGTCATCAAGATGAAGGAAATGGCGGCCAAAGTGGCCCAGACCGACTCGACGATTCTCATTCGCGGCGAATCGGGTACCGGCAAGGATCTGATCGCCCATGCAATTCACAATCATTCACGTCGTCTCGGCGGGCCGTTTGTGGCCTTGAATTGCGCGGCCTTGCCCGAGACGTTATTGGAAAGTGAATTATTCGGCCACACACGCGGCGCGTTCACCGGCGCGGTCAAGGACAAAGAGGGGTTATTTACCGCCGCGGATGGCGGGACGTTGTTTCTGGATGAAATCGGCGAAACTTCGGCAGCTATTCAGGTCAAGCTGCTTCGCGCGCTGGAAGATAGAATGATCACGCCGATCGGGGCGACAACACCGGTCGCCGCAGATGTGCGGCTGCTGGCTGCGACAAATTCTGATCTGGAGGAATTAGTCAAATCAAACCGGTTTCGCCTTGATTTATATTACCGGCTGAACGTCATTACGATCTTTCTGCCTCCGTTGCGCGACCGGCTTGATGATTTGCCTGAACTGGTTGAACAATTCCTGCAAAAGGCCTGTTCCCGTTTTAAATTGCCCGCGAAGAAACTTTCTCCCGCGGCACTGAAATTATTGTGCAGATACCGTTGGCCCGGCAATGTCCGTGAATTGCAGAATATTCTTGAACGGGCGACATTGTTGAGTAAAGGTTCGACCCTGGATGCCGTCGATTTCCCGGAAAAATTGTGTCAGGCGCCGGATATTGCGCCGGTCGATGACGCGCCGCCGTCCTCGCCCACACTGGAATCAATTGAAAAGGCGTATATTTACTGGGTACTAAACCAAACCGACTGGAACAAATCAAAGACCGCCGAAATCCTGGGCATCGACAATTCCACCTTGTACCGCAAAATCAACAAGTACAATTTCGCCCGAAAATCCATGGTTTAAAACTTTTCCGGCGATTCATCCACAATCCATATTTCACTGTATGTATCCCGATGCCTTTTTCGCGGGCGACCGGTCAGGAACCGCAGCGGCGTATATCCTCGCCGTTGCCGGTGATGGCGATCCCCCTAGAGGCGACCCGCTGCTTGATCTGCCACGGCACTGCCTACTGTCAAAATACGCGAGAGCCGGCCGCGCCGGAATCGCCTGATTTACTCATAACCGGTTAATAATTACGTACTTGAAACGGGCTGCCGAAGGCGAGAGAAGCTTGCGTTTGGGCCCGCAAAAGGGTATCATGCCGCGTTTATAAAAAACGGGCCCGGGGCAAAAGGAGAACTCATGCCTGCAATCGTGGAATGTGTGCCGAATTTTTCAGAAGGACGTCGGCCGGAAATCATAGAACAAATCATCGGCGCAGCACTGACCAGCGATGGTTTGGTGCTTTTGGACCATGAAATGGATGCCGACCACAACCGCGCGGTGGTGACCTTTGTCGGCGAACCGGCGGCAATAAGTGAGGGAGTATTTCGGGCTATCGCCAGGGCGGCAGAACTGATTGATATGGCTACACATACCGGCGAACACCCCCGAATGGGGGCCACCGATGTCGTCCCCTTTATTCCCATTTCTGGAATTTCCGAAGCCGAATGTATCGCGTTGGCCAAGGAGTTGGGGAAACGAGTGGGTGAGGAATTGCAGATCCCGGTTTATTTGTATGAGGCAGCGGCCAGTCGCCCCGACCGGGAAAACCTCGCCGATGTGCGCCGGGGACAGTACGAGGGCCTTCGGGATGAGATCGAAACCAACCCCGACCGCAAACCCGATTTTGGCCCAGCCAAAATGAATTTGAAGGCCGGCGCTACGGCAGTTGGTGTGCGGTTCCCGCTGGTGGCTTTTAACGCTTACTTGAATACTCCCCGGGTTTCGATCGCCAAAAAAATCGCCGGAGCGATCCGCTTCGGCGGCGGCGGGCTGCGTTATGTCAAAGCCATGGGTTTTGAAATCAAAGACCGTAACCAGGCACAAGTATCAATGAACCTAGTAAATTATACTAAAACCCCGATCTTTCGCGTATTTGAAATGATCAAATCCGAGGCGGAGCGCTGGGGTACGCACGTCTCTTCGACTGAAATCGTGGGCCTGACCCCGCAAAAAGCGCTAATCGATTGCGCCGAGCATTACTTGAAGCTCGAAAATTTTTCGATTGCCCAGGTTCTGGAAGAAAAACTTGCGCAATCGCTGGCCCGGCAAGCCACCAAATCGGGTTTGACCGGATTTGCGGATGAAGTCGCCTCCAATTCACCTGCTCCGGGAGGTGGGTCGGTGGCGGCCGCCTCGGCAATGCTGGCCGCTTCGCTGGTGGCGATGGTCGGGCGGTTGACGATCGGCAAAAAGAAATATGTCGAGGTGCAGGAGAAAATGGAGTCGAGCATCGGCCGGGCTGAGGAGTTGCGCACCGCTTTGAACCGTAAAATCCAGGAAGATGCCGCCGCATTCAACGCCGTCATGGCCGCCCGCAAGAAGCCGAAAGACACCGACGAGGAACAACAAGCGCGGTCTTCGGCAATCGCCGCCGCGACAAAAAATGCCTGCCGCGTCCCGCTGGAGGTTGCCGGCATGGCTCTGGAAGTTCTCCTGCTGGCCCGGCAAGTCATTGAATTCGGCAATGTTAACTCGGTAACCGACGGTGGCGTGGGTGCCCGCATGGCCCAGACCGCAGTCTATTCGGCGGGTTGGAACGTTAAAATCAATCTCGTCGGGCTGGAGGACGAGCAGTTCGTGGCGGAAATGAAGCAGAAAATCGGGGAACTAGAAGCCCATGCCGATAGTGTACTAAAAGAGTGCGTCGAGATGGTCGACGCAAAAATCTGACGCGGTCGGGACCAGTCGGCCTACGGAGAACTGGATGAAAAAAACCGGGTGGGTGTTAGCGGCGTTGGCAGCAGTGATGTTAAACGCTCAGGTCGTAATGGCCGAGGCGCTGTCCGCGGCGAAGGAGCAGGAACTGATCCAAAGTGTGCTGTCGATTTATGAGCCGCACAGCCCCCTGGTGCAGGCCGGTCAAACACCGGACCTGCACAAATGCGGGTTCGGGATCATGGCCGAGGTCCGTCATCTCTGGCCGCAGCTCAGCGCGGAAGCTCAGGAATTACTGAAAGAATACGTCGAGGCGCGGCCGGTCCGGCAGAAATCCTATGATGTACCGGGCATCAGCTTGCGCATCCACTATGATACTACCGGCACGGATTCAGTGGACATGCGGCACGGTCTGGATACCGACGGCGTACCGCTGTATATCAAACGTGTCGCCGAGATTTATCAGGAAGTCTGGCATGAAGAAATCACCGAGATGGGCTATCCCCAACCACCCGCCGATGATTTCTATCCGGAGGGTGGGACCGCGGCTTATGATGTCTACCTGACCAGTCTGAGCCGGAATTTTTACGGACTGACCCACGGAGACGTGGTATACCAGGATGGCACGTCCGGCCCCTACCGGATGACATCGTACGTCGAACTGGACAATGACTATCAGGGCTACAGTTTGTACGATACCGATGAATGGGACATCATTCTCGCCGTGACCGCCGCCCACGAATTTTTCCATTCCATCCAGTACGGCATTGACGCATACGAGTTTCTGGAAGGCAGTGACGATTACTCGGTTGATGTCTGGTGGCATGAAATGTCCGCGACCTGGATGGAAGATATTGTGTACGATGACGTCAACGATTATTACTATTACCTTCCGGGATTCTTTGACCATCCCAACTGGGCCCTGACGACACAAGCCAAGGGCAACTATGAATATGGCGCGTGTGTCTGGCCGCGCTACCTGAGCGAACGCTTCGGGAACGAGATCATCCGGGATATCTGGGAACAGTGCGGCGATTCCACATATTTGAACAGCATCGGCGCCTGGTCGGAACAAATCGATGAACGGGGAAGTTCACTGGCCCAGGAACTGGGCCGGTTCCGGCTGTGGTGTTATTACAGCGGGACCCGCCACCGTTCGTTTACCTTTGCCGAAGGGCAGCAGTACCCCACGATCAGCGATGACAATTTCGTGGCTCACTATAGTTCATATCCTCTGGTCGATTCACTCGGGCGTCTGGTCGCACCGGAATATCTGGGTGCGGCCTATCTGGAATTCGCCCGGCCCGACGCGCAGCCGGGGGATGATTTCAAAATCGGTATTACCCACGATAATTTCGATTTGTGGGCCGTCACCGCCGCAGGCATCAACGAAAATTCGGACCCCCTGCTGTTTTCCACCACCAGCATCACTTCCCCCCTGCTAGTGCCAGACTGGTTGAACTATGAACGGATCATGGTCATCCCCATCCCGTATAATCTGGATTATTCCCTATATAAGAAAATATCGGGACAGAAAATCATCTATGAGGTCAGCGATACGCTCCCTGGCATTCAGGGTGACGAAATTAAAATTGTGCGGCCTAATCCCCTTGCTCTTGAAGCTGAAGGCGGCATGCTGTGGCTGCCGATCAGCCGGGAATCGAAGGATGAAACGGAAATATTTATTTATACTGCTGCCGGCGAACTGGTGCGCGGCGGGCGGGACGAGGTTGTCAACGGCCAGACCCCTTATTATATTAAAAAGGGCACCGGCCAGACAGCGGTCACGTTCATTTGGGACGGCTGCAATAAAGCCGGAGAAAAAGTCGCCTCCGGGGTGTACGTGTGTTATGCCCGGCTGGGTGAGTTAACCTCGCTGCAGAAAGTGGCGGTGTTCAGGAAGTGAACCTGCATGTCCGTGATTTGGCAAAAATCGGCGGCCTGCTGGCCGCCGCTTTTGTTTTGAAACTGCCGGCGCTCGGCCTGCCTAATGTCGAACCGTTCACTTTGGTTTTTTTCTTCATCGGCCACCGTTACGGCTGTTTCTGGGGCGCGGCGGTCGGCGCGCTGGCTGAATTCCTGTATACGACCCTGAATCCGTACGGACCGGCGCTGCCGCCGGTGGCCGTGGCGCAGGTCATCGGTATGGCCCTTGCGGGCGGGGCCGGGGGATTGGCGGCGCGTATTGATCCCTGGCGTACATTCTCCCGGCCGTCCCGCTGGGGGTTGGCCGTCCATGCCCTGGTGGTCACTGCGGTCTACGATGTACTAACCAACGTGGCCATGTTCTGGACCCTGGGCAATATGTGGGCCTGGCTGGTCGCGGGCGTGCCCTTTTCGGCGTTGCACATTGCCACGAATTGCCTCTTATTTGCCTTCGCGTTTCCGGCGTTGCAAAAAATCGTGCCGGGCCGAGTCGGGAATGAACACTTATATGCAAAAAACACCATTTAGCGTGTCGGCCCTCGCGCTGGGTGTTATGTTGTTGCTCGCTCCGCTGTTGCTTCATGCTCAGGAACCGGCAGGCCCGCCGGACGATACCGCGCTGATGGTGATGCCCGATTCCACCGGCGACACGATAGGTGTCACCCTCCCGGACGCCGTCCGCGACAGCAGCATTGAAAGCACCAGGGATGATGTTGCGGCTATCCTGAAATTGATGCACGGCGAGGAAGCAGATACCGCTGATACCGCGATAGCGCAACAACAGGCGGCTCTGCCACCCGTGCTCATTCCCGGGGCGGGTTTTACCGGGCGCTCCCGTTCGTTCAATGAACTGGCGGCCCTCCCCCACGTCTCCTTTTCCGATCACTTGCTGCCGTGGCCCGAATTTGATGCATTTCCGGCTACGGAATACGGCACTGAACGGCGGTTTTTGTATCACGGACTTTCCCCGCTGCCCGTGGATGTCTCGGTTGACGGTGTCAGTATTGATCTCCGCCGCCCGACCTTTCCGCAGACCATGGCGCCGGACCTCATGGTTATCCCGCCATATCTGCTGGCTTCGCTGACTGCAACCCCGGCCGGTATCGGCGGCCGGCCCGGCAGATCGTTCGCCATCGAGACCAACGATTCGCTGTTTACTTTGCCCTATTCTGATTTTTTCGTTCGCCGTGGTGATTATGGTTTGTCGCTGACTCAGGGGCGGCTGTTCCGACCCTTGCCCGGCGGCCGGTTAGTCAATCTCGGTTTTTGTTTTGCCCAGTCTGCGGGCCGGGGTTGGTACGATGCCGCCAACAACCGCTATCTGCAGGCCAAATTCATTACACCGCTTAAGCAGGGTTACAACGTTGCCGTTACTGGTTTCCAATATCTGAACACATCGGACATTCAAACCCCGGAAGAATTCCAGCGTTACCAGTTCCAGCGGGATGACCTGAATTGGCGAATTGATGCGCTGGTGTATCGGGGCGGCACAACATCTTCCCCCTGGTCGGCCCGCCTGCTGTACGATGACAACAAGCATTTTATAAAAAGCGAGGCCTCTACGACATTGGAAACCCAGTGGGGCGTTTATTCCCGGAAGGCAAAAACCTCCCGCGCCGCGGTTGATGTGCGTTATTTCCCCCTGCGGGCCGACTCTCTCGGCGGAATGCAGGCCGGAGCAACACTGGCCCTGCAGCACATGAGCATCGATGCGGACGATGTTCGTCGTCCGGACTATTTGCTGTGGTTTGACCGGTATTTCCGGCTGTCTACCGCGCACGCCGCGTATGTCGCTTTATCTTTGGGAGGGACCGACGAAGATGCTCCCGCGCCCACTATTTCCGGTGGATGGCGCCTTTCCCCCGCTGCCGATTTGGCCCTGGAACTGGGGTTGAACCGGTCGCGGATCATTCCCGCATTCAGCGACCGCAAGTGGCCGTTGCATACAGCAGTCTTTGAGGACATAGATGACCGCGTATATACGTATGCCGAAACCGGTAATGAGGAACTGACCTCGTGGTGGTCGAATAACGCCACCGCGGAGCTGCATTACCGGCCGGGCAAACATCTGGCCCTCGGGCTGTCCGGCTGGGCATCGTATGAACAGGACTATTATTACTGGCACGACAGCGCACCCGATGATACCAGTCTATTCTATCAACCCGTGGTCACCGATGCGCGGACCGTGGGGTCAAGTTTACACTTGTCGTTGCTGGGACCGGGGCCGTTGAATACCGGCGTTACCTATAGTTTCAAGCGTGCGGAGAAACTTACGGGCGAGCGCCTCCCGGAATATGTTGATCATAAGCTCTCGGCACTTACCGACGCCGAGATACATATTCGTAAGTATAATCTAGAATTGCGCGGCGCAGTGGAATTCATGTACTGGCGGGCGCCCTCAACTGAGTATACGTCGTACGATACGCGCAACGTCTTCCGGGCCGATGTGCTGGGTTCAGCGACCATCAAAGACTTCACCGTGTACTGGCTGGCCCAGAATGTCTTTAATTATGGTTATCGCCGCGCTCCCGGATACAATTATCTGGGGCAAACAATAATGTGGGGACTCCATCTGCGTTTCTACAATTAACGGTTCAATCTGAAGAGTAGACGTCGGATGCCATTGATCACCCCCACAAAACCACGCACGCGCCGGGAAGTCTGGTCCTGGCTGCTGTATGATTTTGCCAACACCATTTTTTCGATGAACATCCTGACCATGTATTTCGCGCAGTGGGTGGTTATCGACCAGGCGCGCGGGGACTTGTGGTATGCCGTGCCGTATTCGATCTCGATGGTGCTGGCCGCGGTAACCATGCCCGTCCTGGGGGCGGTATCCGATTTGTTGGGCAATCGCAAGCGGTTTCTCATCAACCTTTCGCTGGTGTGTATCGGGGCGGTATTGGCCATCGGCATCCTGGCCCGGTTGTTTGATCCCGGGCCGGGCCTGTTGCTGACCTGCCTGGTATTATTCGTTTTCGCCAATGCCAGTTATGAGGGCGGAATTGTATTTTATAACGCGCTACTGCCGGGGATTGCCGGATCGCACAACATGGGCAAGATTTCCGGCTGGGGTGTGGCACTGGGGTATGCCGGAGCCATTTTCGGCCTGATCCTGGTCCTGCCGTTTGTGGAGGGCAATATCTTCGGGCTGGATGTCCCCTTTCTCTCCGGTTGGGGCCGGTCGGGGGCGTTTATCCCCACGGCATTGTTGTTCCTGATTTTTGCCCTGCCGCTTTTTTTATGGGTGCGCGAACGCACGGAAGATGCTCCCGGACACACCGGCCGGGGATTGTTGCGAACCTCGTTCCTCAGGGTCTGGGACGGCATCCGGCAGACGAAAAAGTACCCCGGCGTTCTGCGTTTTCTGGTCGCCGATTATTTTTTTGAGGACGCCATTGCCACGATTATTATCTTTATGGCCATTTACACCGAGAAGGCCATGGGATTTTCCGATCAGGAAAAAACCCTGTTGTTCATCGTTTCGACTATCTCGGCGGTGGGCGGCTCGATCTTCTGGGGTTGGCTGACCGATCGCTTCGGCGCCAAGCGCGCCCTGGGATTCGCGGTAGCCGGTTGGATTATTACCCTGTTGATCGCGGCAGGGATCAGCGACAAGATGGTATTCTGGTTCCTGGGTTCCTGTGTGGGTGTGTTCCTTGGCGCAGTGTGGACCTCTTCCCGCGCGCTGCTGGTTGGTTTGGTCCCCGGGAATGTTGTCGGCCAGTTTTTCGGCTTATATTCTTTGTCCGGCCGGGCGGCGGCGATTATCGGCCCGCTGGTCTGGGGGACAGTGGTGACGGTTTTCGCCACAGGCAGCGCGGCCGGAGACGCGCTGGTCTCTTTGGTTCGGTCACTGGGGGTGTCGACCTCACCGGCAATTCTGGCATCGTTGAATTATCGACTCGCGGTGGTGATCCTGGCCGGCATTATGCTCTTGGGACTGATTATATTTCGACGGATCCCTGACCGGCGGCCCAACCAACTCTAACGACACACAACATGGACGACAATCTCACGAACACAGGATAAGAATACGATCGATACGTTGCGGGCGCTGAAAGAGGAGGAGACGATGTCCGAACGACGGGGAGGGAGTTTTCGTTATCTGGCCGGCGGCACCATGATTATTGTCGGTGTGCTGATCATGCTGCAAAAACTGGCCGTCATCGACGAATTGACCTGGGCGTTTTGGCCGGTAGTGTTGATTCTGCTGGGAATTATCATTCTCGCCCGGGGGCGCTGACTACAACTTCAATCGCTCTTTAAGCGCCGCCGCCAGCAGGGGCAACATGAATTCATGGTGCCCGGTGAATGAGAATCCGCGGCCTGTGGCTGCGGTCGGGCGGGAAACCACATTTTGTTGCGGGCGATAATGCTGGATCATGTCGAAATTGGCTGTAGTGAAATTCTCCACGCGGCCGAGGTTGCGCGCCACCGCCAGCGCCTTCAAAAACACCTCCGGCAGCAATACCGCTGAACCAAATAATAATACCACGCCCCCGCGGTGCAACCGGCGCACGACCTCACATAAAATTGTGAAATCGATATGGCTCGTCTTGCCGACAGCCGCAGCGTCAAAATTCGGATGTTGGGCGACAATGTCGGTACCGATGGCCACGTGGATGGTCGCAGGTACATTGTGTTTATACGCAGCATAGAGCAAAGATTCCCGTTTGCCGGCTGATTTGGCCCTGGCCAACGAAAATCCCAGCCCCTCCCCCAGACCAAGATCGTTGGCCACGGCGGCCTGTACACCATCGGCAAACCATTGGGCGGTCTCACGCGCCATCCCGAATGTGCCGTCCGCCAGGTTGGCCTGCACATCTTCGGAGGTGTAACCCAGGTGCGCAATCTCCAAATCGTGGATCGCCCCGGCGCCATTGGTTCCCAGCAGCGTGACCACTCCGGAGTCGAGCAGGTCGATGAGTACCGGTGACAAGCCGCATTTGATGACATGTGCGCCGAACAGCCAGATAATTGGCTTGTTATTTGTATGCGCAGCGGCGATTTTTTCGATTAATTCCCGCCAGTCATTCCCCTTTAATATCCGGGGGAGTCCGGCAAAAAACCGCGATAAAGAATCGCCGCGCCGCAGGACGCGCGCGAATTGCTTCTTGCCGTATGCGCCGCCGCGGCGGCGCACCGGCACGGCAACGGTCTTGCGCAAGTCGATTCTTCGATGCGGCGCCATGGCTAATAACGGGCCAGCCGGCCCAGTGTATATTCCTCAAGTTCCGCGATAATTGAACCCACAATGACTTTGCTTTTCATCAACACCGGCATCTTGAGCCGGTCATCGGTCAGCCAGACTTTTAACTGGCCCTTGTGCTTGAATAACCCGGCCGCCTGCAACAGCGGTTCGACGACGATGGTATTGAATGTCCCGGCTTTGACCTGCACCCGCTCGCGTTTGACCACGCGGACGATCAGCGGATAGGATTTATTCTTGGAAAAATTATCGACAATCAGCGTATCGCCCACATTCAGCGTCCGGGTACGCACGTAATACAACAACGAGAGGGCGTCCTGGATGTATGGCGGGACCGCCACCGTGTCTGATTTGGTACAAGCCACACCATATTCCGGATAAAAGTCGGCGGTCTGGTCCGATTCGTATTTGCCTTCCCGAAGGTGTTTTTCGAAACGCAGCGGGATAATTTCCCGGACATCGATAATTGATTCGGCCCAGTCTTCCACGCGGAAGAACGTGGAGAAAAAACTGGTCGAGCGGGCAGTGGAACGCGCGCGAAAACAGGTTCGGTCCTGATACTCGATGATTTCCGGTACCGTGACCTCGGCGTGCCCGGCGACAATCTTTTCCCAACCGATGGCAAATTTTAGGGTCTCCCCCACGCCAAACGCCAGATTGTCGATTGGACGAAACTGGTATGCCGGAAACGTGGAATCTGCCGGCCAACGGTCGCTGAATCCGGGCGGGAACGGCCCGGATACCTCCGGCAGCATACCGGTGGTGTCGACTGTGGAAAGCAGCGGGGCATCCGCCGACTCAACAACAGGACCAGTCGCCAGACCAGGATACGTTGATAACAGGACCAATCCGAGGCATGACATGACAAGCCGAATGCGACCCAACAGCACCGCGTGCGACTGATTCAGACTTCTGTTGCCTATATCGACCATCCCGGCGTAACCTACTGATTTTGCGCGTCCGCCGCCCGGCGGACAATTTCCTGTACTGCCCGCTGCAGGGCATCATCAATCTGCAAAAAAACTTTCTCGTATTCCGCACGTTCGCCGCCGATCGGGTCAGGTACCGACGCCGAGCGAAAATCCTTGGTACGCCGGGGAAAAGTCTTAAGCATGAAAACGTTTTCCGGCGGGGCGCTCATTTCCAGCGCAGCATCGAAATGTTCCCCGGCAAGAGCCAGAATCAGATCACTGCCCTGCGCGATTTCCGGGGCGAACGCCTGCGACGAATGAGTGGAAATATCCACGTCATGCTCACGGGACACCTCGACCGCCAGCGCGGTTGCCGGAGCACCGACAATACCCAGCGTCCCCGCCGAGATCACCTTGATCCCCGCGACATGCCGATCGGCCAGCGCCTTCTTCAATATGCCTTCAGCCATTGGCGAACGGCAGGTGTTCCCCGAACAGACTATCGTGACGAGATATTCCATTACCGCCAAACGCTTTCCCCTCGTTCACACGCGGGTATAATATCCCCCTCCGCTGACGGAGGGGCAACACCTTTTACAAACGAACTTGCAGATCAGGCACAACTTTTTTCAGCCGGTCTTCCGCGATCGCGCCGATTCTGGTCGCCAGCGGCATCGTCCCGGTCAAATCCACGACCGAGGAAACCGGCCCCGGAGCGAAGCTGTCTTCCGGTTTCAGCCACATCACCTGTCCATTCTCCGAGGATTCCAGCCACGCCGCGATGTCACAGGCGGCGGGTTCGACGCCGGTGGGATTGGCGGAGGTGGCATAGACATAGCGATTGGCCTTCCGCATGACTTTGTAGATAATCGGTTCGAGTGTGGCGCGTACGCCCACCGATTTGCCATCCCCCCCGACCCGAAGATAGAATCCCGGCCACACCGGTAAAACCAGGATCAAAGCCCCCGGCCAGAACGCCTCGGCCAACGGCCGATATTTGGGCCGCAGGCGAATATACCAGCGTTCCAGCGACCTGGCATCATCGACAAATACGGGAAGGGCTTGATCTTCCGCACGGTTTTTCAATTGAAAAATCGCCTGGGCGGCCGGTTCGGCCGTAGCATCACCAATCAACGCGTACACAGTGTCGGTGGGTACGACGGCCAACCCGCCGATCATCAAATGCTCGGCAAGACGTTCCACCAGTTCAGGAGCCGGTGTCTGACGGTTGTAGGTAATCGTAAGCGGTGCGGACATCGGATTATTTCCCCCTGTTTACTTCGTGCGCGACGATCCAGGCGCTGGTGTATTCCAATCTGGTGACCAGGCGGAGAAAGGCCTCGGCCTCCTCGAAACTGGGATAGGGGCCGGCCAGGACTTTGTAATACGGTTCGGCGAAAACAATGCGGACGGGCATATCGGTCAGGGTATCGACCTGTTGTTTCACCTGACGCGCCTGGAGCACGTTTTGACTCGCGAAAAATTGAACGTCAAAGCCGGCGCCGCGTCCGGCCACCGCGGCCGATTCCCCCGGCCGTGCCATCGCGCCGACCGTATCTGAAGCGGTTTGGGCATAATCCGGAAGGCCGATATCTGTGGCCGTGGCAATGGCATCATCACCGGGATCATGCAACGGATCGGTCCGCGATACACCGCCGGCATCCCGTCCCGTTGTGTTGTCACGGCCGTCATCACGAAACGGTACGGCACAGGAGACCACCAACATCAGGCAGGACAGCCCGATCAGGAAAGCGCCCGTCCGCGATTTAGAGATACTGTTGCAACCGTTCATCATCATTCAATTTACCCAGAAGTTTTTTTAATTGCGGCATTTGCGATTTATGGGCGACCATCACAATGTTGTCTGTCTTCACTACCACCAGATCAGAGACGCCGAAGCAGACCACGATTCCCTCGCCGTCATTGACCGCGGTGGTTTCGAACGAATCGATTGTCAGGACATCGCCGATCCGCACGTTGCCGTCAATGCCCGTCTTACGGATCCGCTGCAGGGCCAGCCAGGAACCGACATCGTCCCATTTGAGATCGCCTTTGATGACCACGACATTTTCGGCGGATTCGAGGATGGCTACATCGATGGAAACACTGTCCGCTTCCCGGTACAGGTTTTCCAGGGCCGGGACTCGCTCGGCGCCGCCGCGGCGGCCGGCGTATTCATCAAGGGACGCACGCAACCGGGGTTGACAGTTGCCGATTGAACGGAGGATCGATTTGGCCGACCAGATGAACATCCCGGAATTCCACAGATGCTGCCGGTCCTGATAATACATTTGCGCGGTTGGACGGTCGGGTTTTTCCTTAAATGCCGCCACCTGATACGAGAGGATACCCCGTTCGGCAGCAAACTGCGAACCGATTTCGATATAGCCATAACCCGTTTCCGGCCGCGTGGGATTGATGCCGATGGTGACCAGATATTCCCCTTCGCGCGCGATCCGGACGCCCTCGCGCAGAATCTCCAGCAATTGCTCGGCGGGCTTGACCAGGTGGTCGGAGGACAACACAATCATCACCGCTTCGGGATCGCGCGCCAGCAGTTCGACGGCGGCCAGCCCCACGGCCAGACAGGTGTTTTTGCCATATGGTTCGGCGATAATATGCTCGGGGCCGAGCGACGGGACGCGGGTCAGAATGGCCTCGCGCAATTCACGGTCGGTGACCACCACCACACGTTCCAACGGGACCAAAGGGAGGATGCGGTCGATTGTCTCCTCGAGCATGGTTTTCTCGGAAATAATCGGCAGCAGTTGTTTGGGCCTGGCCTGCCGGGACAAGGGCCAGAAACGTTCGCCGCGGCCGCCGGCCATGATTACTGCATATTCCACATGCCCTCCCTCGATCCGGCGCCGGATCAGACCACCGGCGGCCGTCCTTTCATCCGATCATATTCACGCCGCAGCATTTTCATATCCTCCCATGTATCCGCTTTATACGATGGAAAACGCAGCAGCGCGGCCGGATGATAAGTAACGATCAATTTCATACCGTGATAATCGATGAACTTGCCCCGCAATTTGCCCAATGGTGTCTTGGTATCCAGAAGAATCTGGGCGGCAATCCGGCCCAGGCAGCAGATAAATTTCGGTTGAATCATACCAATCTGTTGCAACAGGTAGGGCAGGCACAACTCCGCCTCTTCGGGCAGCGGATCGCGATTTCCCGGCGGGCGACATTTAAGAATATTGGCAATATAGATGTCTTCGCGCGAAAATTTTATCGCCGCAAGGATTTTGTCCAGTAACTGCCCGGCGCGGCCAACGAACGGTTCCCCCTGCAGATCTTCGTCGCGTCCCGGAGCTTCACCAACGAAAACAATATCCGCTCGCGGATTGCCCACACCGAAAACAAATTTTGTCCGCGTTTTGCCTAGCGGGCATTTGTGGCATTCCCGAATAGCCAAGTGAAATGATTCAAGGTCCGGATATTTCGGCGCCGCAGATTGCAACGGCGGGATTTCCGCATCAAACAACGTCAAACCGGGTTCCTGTTCCAGCCGCTGACCAAACGCCCGCCGAGTCAACTCCAGAATCCGGCTTACGTGTTCGGTCCGACCTGCCATGATGTTCACCGCCCCGTCTTTTTCTGCCCGGCCCTGGGCAGCAGGGCGGCAAGGCGATCACAAATCATATCGGCCAGGGCCCGCTTCGTGATTTTGCCGGTTTCGATCGTTTCACCATCGGCGTTGATGATCGTCGCGATGTTGGTTTCACTGCCGAATTCGGCGCCGCTCACCAGCGGGTTATTGGCGATGATCAAATCAAGTTTTTTGTCTTTTAATTTGCGCCGTGCCTCTTTGCCCGGGTCGGTCGTCTCCAGGGAAAAACCCACCAGTACCTGCCGGTTTTTACGCTGGGCCAAACCCGAGAGAATATCAGCGGTGGGGCCGAGTTTGAGTATCGGGACGCCCGATGATTTTTTTATTTTCTGCCCGGCGACTTTTATCGGATGAAAATCCGCCACAGCGGCCGCCATAATGACCGCATCCACCCCGGCGAACCGCTCGCCGACCGCCTGATCCATTTGGGCCGCCGTTTCGATGCGGATGACTTCCACGCCCACCGGATCGAGCAATGCCGTCGGCCCGGAAATCAGGATAACCGCCGCCCCCCGCGCGGCGGCGGCCTCGGCAAGTCGGTACCCCATTTTGCCGGAAGACCGATTTCCCAGATAACGCACCGGGTCCAGCGGCTCATGGGTGGGCCCGGCGGTGACGAGGATTTTGCGTCCCCGCAGGTCTCCCGCACGGGCGAAAAACCCGCGCAGAACTGCGGCGATCTCCTCCGGTTCGGCCATGCGGCCTTTGCCGACGGTCTCGCAAGCCAGTTTACCCGTTCCGGGTTCGATAAACCGAACACCGCGCGAACGCAACACGGCGATATTTTCCTGTGTCGCGGCATGCTCGTACATGCGCGTGTTCATCGCCGGGGCGACAAAGACCGGGGCGGCCGTGGCCAGGAGCAGCGTGGTCAACAGATCATCGGCGATGCCCGAGCGCATTTTGGCCAAGATATTCGCCGTCGCCGGGGCAATGACAAAAGTATCGGCCCACTCGGCAATGGTGATATGCCGTGTGCCGACCATCCTATTTTCCGGGAACAGCTCCTGCAAGACCTCGCGCTGGGAAAGTGTTTCCATGGTCAGCGGCGTGATAAATTTTGCCCCGCTGTTCGTTAGGCAGACCCAGACATCGGCGCCGTCACGTTTGAGGACCCGTGTGAGATAGGCCGCTTTATAGGCGGCGATCCCCCCGGTGATCCCCAGCAGGATTTTCCTGCCGTTCAGCACCGAAGTTTCCGCTGATTGTTCTTGATTACCGGCCACAGACATCATCCCTCATAAATCAATGCCGGAAATTACGGATGCCGGAAAAGACCATGGCGATCCCGGCTTCATCACAAGCGGCGATAACCTCCGGGTCCTTTTTCGATCCACCGGGTTCGATGATGGCGGCAATCCCGGCCTGCGCCGCGACTTCGATATTATCCGGCATGGGGAAAAACGCATCCGAAGCCAGAACAGACCCGGCAGCGCGCTCCCCGGCTTTTTCAATCGCCATTTTCACGGCGTCAACCCGCGCGGTCTGGCCCCCGCCGATCCCGACAGCTGCAGTCCCCTGGATTAATACGATGGCATTCGAGCGAACGTGTTTGACCAGCCGCCGCCCGAACAGCATAGACGCAATTTGCCGCGCAGTCGGTCGTTTTTTGGTCACTACCCGCAGATCTTCTGCGGTCACTTCAATGGTGTCCGGTGTTTGCGCCAACAGCGCGCCGGACAATGCGCGATACGTCCACTCCCCGGCGGGCGGCGGGTCGGCAATGCCCGGCAATTGCAGGAACCGCCGCGTCTTTTTCTTTTTCAACAGCGCCAGGGCCTCCGGCGAATATCTCGGCGCCAGCACGCACTCGACAAACAAGGCTTCGGCGATCTTTTCCGCCGCGGCCGAATCGACCACGGTATTCAACCCGATGATCCCACCGTAAGCCGACATCGGATCGGTATCGTACGCCAGTTGGTAGGCCTCGCTCAGCGTGTCCGCCTCGGCGGCGCCACAGGGTGTGGCGTGTTTGATGACCACGGCAAAAGGTCTCTTCCTAAAATCCGTCACAATGGACAATGCACATTCAAGGTCATAATAATTATTATACGACAACTCCTTGCCGCCAAGCACTTCCGCGTCGGTCAGCGACAGTTCTTTGCCGCCGATTTTGCCGTACAGGACACCGCGCTGGTGTGGATTTTCGCCATAACGCAATGTACTCACTTTGCGAAAAGCTGAAACCCGCACGGCGGGGACTTCTTCCCCGCTGCGTTGTTCCAGATATCCGGCAATTGCCGCGTCATAGACTGCGGTGCGGGCAAATGCCCGCGCCGCCCACAACCGGCGGGATTCATGATCGATGCCGCCGTCGCCGGCCTTATATTTTTCGCTAAACTCCGCATAATCGGCAGGATCGGTCAGGACAACCACCGATTCGCAGTTTTTGGCGGCCGAACGGATCATCGACGGCCCGCCGATATCGATATTTTCGATGGCCTCCTGCTCGGTGCAGTCATGACGGGCGGCGACCTGCGTAAACGGATACAGGTTGATCACCACCATGTCGATGGCCTTAATTCCCTGTTCCGCCACCTGTTTTTGATGGTCCGGGTCACCCCGGCGAAAGAGGATACCGCCATGGATTTTGGGATGAAGTGTTTTGACCCTGCCGCCCAGGATTTCCGGCGAACCGGTCAGCGAGACCACTGAAACTGCCGGAATTCCGTGCTCTTTCAATATGCTCAATGTCCCGCCGGTGGCCAGAATTTCCACCCCGTGATCATGGAGCAGCCGCGCCAGTTCCACCAGGCCGGTCTTATCGCTCACCGACATGACCGCGCGCCGAATTGTAACCGCCCCGCCCTGATTCGTTTTTGTCTCGCTCATACCAACCATTCCTGCCGGATTTCCCCTGCCGCACCCCGGTTGCAATCTTCCCAACCCGTCATCCGATCAACCGCCGCAATGCCTCCGCATATCGCGCGGAAGTCGCCTCGATGACCTCCGGGGGAAGTTTGGGTGACGGCGGCGTTTTGTCCCAGCCGGTTGATTCGAGATAATCCCGGACCCCCTGCTTATCAAAACTCTTTTGCGAACGGCCAATTTCGTACTCATCGCCGGGCCAGAAGCGCGAGGAATCCGGCGAACAGATCTCATCGATCAGCACCAGCGTTTGCCCGTCCAACCCGAATTCGAATTTCGTATCGGCCAAAATAATGCCGCGCTGTTCGGCATGGCGAGAACATTTGTTGAACACATCGATTGTCGCCCGCCGCAGGCGGCCGGCAAGATCAGGCCCCACATGCGCCACCAGCTCGTCATAGGAGATGTTTTCGTCATGGCCTTCCTCGGCCTTGGTCGACGGTGTGAAAATCACGGCGGGAAGCCGCTGTGATAATTTCAAGTCACGTGGAAACTCGAAACCCAGCAATTCGACGGGTCCGGCGGCCGCTTGGGCAAGTTTTTGCCGGTATTCCTTCCAGAGGGAGCCGGCAATATAGGCCCGCGCCACACACTCAATATCAATCCGCTGATATTTTTTGACCAGCATGGAACGGCCTTCCAGCAGCGCCCGATAGCGTTGCAAGACTTCCGGGTATTCGTAGATATCGGAGGTAACCATATGGTTCGGAATAACATCAGCCGTGTGTTTAAACCAGAATTCGGACATGCGGTTGAGCACTTCGCCCTTGCCGGGGATGGGATCGTCGATTATTACATCGAACGCGGAGATCCGATCCGTCGCCACGATCAGCAGATGCTGGCCAAGATCATACACATCACGGACTTTCCCCCGTGAAAAAAGCGGATATTCCCTGATATCAGTCTGCCAGACCGGGGGATATTTGGCCGTTTTCAGTTCCATATATTTCACCACTCCTTTTTGTGCTCGCCCAAAGGTAACAAGCCGGAGGCCAGCCGCGCAACCGTCTCCGGCAAAATCTGATGTTCAACCGCCAAAACCCGCGCCTGCAACTGCTCCGGTGTGTCGCCGGGCAGGACCGGCACGGTACGCTGGGCAATGATCGCCCCATGGTCGTAGATTTCATCCACAAAATGGATGGTCGGCCCGGAAACGGTTTCGCCCGCCGCCAGCACGGCTTGATGTACTTTCATGCCGTACATACCCTTACCGCCGTATTTCGGCAACAATGCCGGATGAATATTTATTATCCGCCGCCGGAATTTTCGGATTACTTCAGGGGGGACTAGTTTAAGATATCCGGCCAGCACGACCAGATCGATGTGCTCTTTGGCGAAAAGGGACAGGAATCTCCTGGCGACAGCGTCCTCGGAACCCTCGGTTTTGATTGAAACATGGATCGCCCGTTTACCGGCCTTGCGCGCCCGCTCCAAAGCATACGCCGACGATTTATTCGAAATCACCAGCCGCACCGTGGCATGCAACGTGCCGCCCGCCTCGGCGTCAAGAATCGACTGCAGGTCGGTACCAGAACCCGAAGCCAGCACGGCGATATTGCAACCCATTGATTCCCTCGTTTACTCCCGCCCGGCGCGCGGCCGCTCCATTCGGCCGGCCGCGCACGGTTCGACGACCTGTTCAATGTGTGCCCCTTCCCGCCCAGCCGCAACCGTCTTTTTGGACATTCCCGCCAACTCCGCTCACCCCCAAAAAATAACGGCCCACCTCGCCTAATCCTGTCGCGATGGGCCGCCGGGCTACCAGTTTATAATACAGGCAAATACTTTTCCCATTCGTAAGGGGTCACCGCGATACGGTAGCGGTCCCACTCCACCTTTTTGTTGGCCAAAAGCGAGTCGAAAATATGGTCCCCCAGTGTCTCCCGGGCCAGCGTTGATTCGGCAAACAAAATCGCGGCGTTTTCCAGAGTATCCGGCAACGCCTGAATATTGTTTCGCCGGCGGACCTCGGAATTCATATCGAAGATATTTTCCTCGATCGGCGCGGGCAGGTCATATTTTTGTTCGATCCCCTTCAATCCGGCGGCCAGCATCAGGGCAAACGCCAGATAGGGATTGCACGAGGGATCGGGAGAACGCAGCTCGATCCGCGTGGCTTTTTCTTTCCCCACCCGGTACATCGGGATCCGGACCAGGGACGACCGGTTACGCCGCCCCCAGGAAATGTAGACCGGCGCCTCGAACCCCGCGACCAGCCGTTTGTACGAGTTGACCCACTGGTTAAGCACAAAGGTAATTTCGCGGACATGCGTGAGCAGGCCGGCCACAAAATGCCGTGCCGTTTTAGATAGATGATACTCGTCATTGGGGTCAAAGAAAGCATTGGTCTGCCCTTTGAACAACGACATGTGCGTGTGCATACCCGAACCGTTCTCGCCCTGAATCGGCTTGGGCATGAACGTGGCGTACAACTCGTTTTCCGTGGCGATTTCCTTGACTACCAGCCGATACAACATCGTAAAATCGGCCATGACCAGCGCTTCCTGGTATTTCAAGTCGATTTCATGCTGCGAGGGAGCGACTTCGTGATGCGAACACTCGACAGTCACGCCCAGTTTTTCCAGAGCATGGACTGTTTTTTTGCGCACGCGGGTGCCTTTGTCGATGGTGCCGTAATCGAAATACCCGGCTTTGTCGATCGGTTCCGGTGTCGATGAATTATGGAAGTAAAAATATTCAATTTCCGGCCCGCAATAGAAAGTGTACCCGAGCTTCTCGGCTTTGGTCAGCGCCCGCCGTAAGACATTCCGTGGGTCGCCGTGATATGGTGTGCCATCAGGATTTTGTATGTCGCAGAAAATAGACGCCACCCGTTCTCCGGCGATTTCCCAGGGGATCACGCGGAACGACCGCAGATCGGGGATGGCCATCAGGTCCGATTCCTCGATCCGGACAAACCCCTCCACCGAGGAGCCGTCAAATCCCTGCCCCATGTCGAGGACTTCCTCGATTTCCGAGCGGGTGATTGACATCCCTTTCAGCCGCCCCAGGATGTCGGTGAACCACAGCCGAATATACTTGACGCCGGCCTCGTCGATTTTGGCAAGCACGTCTTCTTTAGTCTTGGTCATGTATCGTGCGCTCCCCTGTTACCCCGATTTGTACGTCGGGAGTATATTGCCGGTGTATCATGAAGTCAAATAAAATGTTTGAAGAGGGCGGCAATAATGGACAACGCAATTATTCGCCGGTGAATTTCTTGGTGTTCGTATCTTATTGCATTTATTGGGGTTGTCGCCTATATTGCCGAGAGTCTTGACGATATAGGATTACTCGTGGCTCGGCGTTTCGCCCGTCCGCCGTGGCGGATGGGCACTTGTCCACCCTCGGCGCAAAGTTACCGCCGGAAAAACCTGACTTTGTCATTCCCCGCCGCGGCGGGGAATCCGGTTTGTAGGTCAAAACCTCTGTGGTTTTGACATGCGCTCGGCATGGCGCATGGACATCTGTCGAAACCCCATCCCGCCGTGACCGCGGGATTGACCTGCAAAACTTCGATTCTAAGGTTCAGGAAACGAAAATCAAACTCATAATGCGGCAGAATCAGGTTATTCTCGGCATGTCCTGCAACCGGGGCGATGCTTGATCTCGTGCTTGTCTCGTGCCACAGCAATTGCACTGCCGTTCCATATATTCTCGAACGTCTGGTCATTCAGATTCCCGATTACCATATTTTCATCATATATCTTGTAACACAACCGTACATTATTGTAGACGTCCACAGAAAATAAAACATAGGGAAGCAGGCAATTGCGTTTCCTTTGCACGTCGGCCTTTTTATATTTGGCACGCAACTGCACGGCTTCTTTGACAAGGCGGAATTTATCGCAACCCATGTTTATGGCCAGTTGCTTGGCGGCCTGCTGTTCCGCCTTATTCCAAGGGAAATCGATCATTTGCCATTCGATACAGGTTTTTGAGTCCATCATCCGCCGATACTCCAAGACTTTTTTCAGATTGTCGAGCACCAATTTGAGGTCTCCATACCGGCGGTATTGATTGTAAATTCCCGGGGAAACACCGTCAATGGAAACGATGAGATAATCTAATCCTGATGTCATTAACGAACGCCAGAAGGCGCCCTCTTTGGCGATCGAAAGCGACGTAGAGATCACGGTGCCGACATTCCGGGCATGAGCGTATTTTATATACTCCACAACATCCTTATTGTGCAGTGGCTCACCGATATCATACAATGAGATCAGAAAGCAACAATCCTGATGATAGTTGACCAGCTCTTTATATTGGGAATACGGATAATACACTTCCTCTTTGCGGGGAAAGCAATACTTGCACTTAACCGTACAATGGCGGCTGATTTCGACTTTCAGAAAAGAAGGAAAAGATGAAATGTTGGGCGTATTCTGCAGATAATAGCCATATGACCGCAGAAGATTCTTATATTTCTTTGTCGACCCGTATTTGAATAGGCAGTGTACATACCTTTGCCAGTTTGCCAGAGGTAACTGAGCCATTGCTGACATAATCTTGTTGCAAATCAGTCCGAAAGCTGACCGCCATCTAACGCTCAACCGTCAGGAAAGATTCCTGACGGCGCAACAATTCAACTGTGGGTGGTGCCCACCCTACCTTAAAAACCTACTCAACCGCTCCCCGCGCTCAGCCCGCGCCTTCGGAAGTACCCGGCCCCAGTTTCTTCATAAACGGCATAATCAGGTCCATGGGCAGCGGGAAAATAATCGTCGAGTTTTTCTCGGTGGCAATCTCGGTCAGCGTCTGCAAAAAGCGCAATTGCAACGCGCCGGATTGCTGGGAAATCACGCCGGCCGCCTGGGCCAGTTTGGCGGAGGCCTGGAATTCACCTTCGGCGTGGATCACCTTGGCCCGGCGTTCACGCTCGGCCTCGGCCTGCCGGGCAATTGCGCGCTGCATTTCGATCGGCAAATCGACGTTTTTCACCTCGACGACCGAGACTTTGATACCCCACGGTTCGGTCTGCTCATCGATGATTTTCTGCAGTTGCTGGTTGATATGCTCGCGGTTGGACAACAGATCATCGAGGTCGACCTGCCCCAAAACCGAACGCAGCGTGGTCTGCGAAATCTGCGAGGTGGCCATCATGTAGTTTTCGACATTGACTATGGCCTTGTTCGCGTCCATCACGCGGAAATACAACACGGCGTTGACTTTGACCGTGACGTTGTCGCGGGTGATGACGTCCTGCGGCGGGACGTCGAACGTGATCGTGCGCAAATCGACCCGCACCATTTTATCGACGATGGGGATCAGCAGGATCAACCCCGGCCCCCTGGCCCCAACCAGCCGGCCCAGACGAAAAATGACGCCCCGCTCATATTCTTTCAAAATCCGAACCGCATTGGCCAAAATGAACAGACCAATGACGACAATCGTAATCAGTCCCGGTTGAAATCCACTCATGGTCCCGCCTCCTATTCAGTTTTCTCCACTTTCAAAACCATATGTTCCACCGCAATAACTTTGACCCGTTCACCCAGTTCGATCGGCGCCGCACTATGTGCTTTCCAGTATTCGCCGGCCACGTACACCAGCCCGTCGGGATTCAGTTTTTCCCTAACCGTCCCGACCTGCCCGATCATGCCCACATCACCGGTGGTGGGTTTGGTACGCATGGTCTTGATCGCGAAATACGTGGCCAGAGCAAAAAACGCCGCCGTCACGCCGACCACGGCCAGGATTACCGACAACGAGATCCTCATATATGGCTCACTGGAATCGATCAGCATCACCGACCCGATCAACATGGCTATCACACCCCCAATCGTCAGCACGCCATGGCTGATTATTTTAATCTCCAGCGCAAATAAGATAAACGCCAGTAAAATGAGAGCCAGCCCGGCATAATTGAGGGGCAATTGCTGCAACCCGTAAAAACCCACAATCAGGCAAATTGCGCCGATCGTCCCAGGGATGAAGGTCCCGGGATGATATAATTCCATCATAATCCCGAACCCGCCGATCGACAGGAGAATATAGGCAATCTCCGGTGAGGTAATGACCTTGAGCACCCGGTCGCGCCAGGTCATTTCGACCTCACGCGTATCGCTGCCGGCGGTATGCAGCGTATCCGTTCCCGACGGCAATTCGACGATCATGCCTTCCATTTGTTGCAGCAGATCGTCCATCGAGGAGGCGACCAGGTCGATCACGTTCGAATCAAGGGCTTCGGAGGCGGTCACCGACACGCTATGCAACACGGCGGCCTGCACCCATTCGATATTGCGTTTACGGCGTTCGGCAATGGCCCGGACATAACTGGCGGCATCCTGTTCTATTTTCTCATTCATCACCGAATCTTTGATCCCGCCCTCCGGTCCCACCGTATGCGCCGCGCCGATATTGGTCCCCGGGGCCATTGCGGCAATATGCGCCGAAATCGTGACGTACATTCCCGCCGAGGCCGCACCCGCGCCGGAGGGCGAGACATACACCACGGTCGGGACGTCCGCATTCAGAAACACTTGAATAATGTCCCGAGTCGAGGAAACCAGCCCGCCGGGCGTGTCCAGCCGCAGAATGAACGCCTCGCGGCCGTGCAGTTCGGCGTCGGCCACCGCCCGCTCAATCACCCGGGAGGTCGTCGGCCCGATAGCGCCTTTCCAGGTCAATACATCCACCGTCGCCGCACCAGCGGCGGAGGACAGCCACACGCACACGACGACAGCCATTGCGCCGATCGCCCATATTTTTCTGATCGTATTCATCTTGTTACCCCCGGCCAAAGTTGCTCCGCCACCCGGTAAAGTCAACGACTATCTGTCGCCGTACTCACTCACACCCACCCTCAGCGGCGGTAGACAACCTTCCCCCTAAATACGGTCGTATCCACGACCGCGTCCAGAATATTCGCCGGGGGACGCGAGAAAATATTCTCCGAAAGGACCACAAAATCGGCGACTTTGCCCGGCGAAATCGACCCTTTGGCTGCCGTCTCGCCGGAAGCAGCGGCGGCGGCGGACGTGAACCCGGCAACAGCTTCGTAGACCGAAATCCGTTCGGCAGGCGTCCACGGGCCGCGCGGATCGGCGGCCTGTTTACGATTGACCGCAGCGTGAATCCCCTGCAGCGGATCGAGCCGTTCAATCGGTGAATCCGAACCGAAAACCAGCGGCACACCGGCATCCAACAGCGAGCGGAAAGCAAAGGCCCACCGCGAGCGACGGCCCCAATGTTTGATGGCGGTGTCGCGGTCGGACAGTAAGTGCGAGGGTTGCATCGAGGCGATGACCCCCGACTTTTTCAATAGCTCGATATCGCCGGGATCGACAAGCTGCACGTGTTCAATCCGCGAGGGCATGTGGCGGGGCATCTTTTTTCGATGCATAACAAACCCGTCTATCGCCCGGCGCAAGGCGGCATCGCCGATGGCATGCACGGCCACCGCCCATCCGGCCTGAAACGCCCGGCGGACGATCTCGTTAAATTCCTCAGCGGTATGAGTAGGCACGCCGCAGCTTTTCCGATTGGAGGTATAGGGCTGTTTCAGGTGCGCAGTATGCGAGCCGAGTGCGCCGTCCAAAAAGACTTTGACTGCCCCCAGCCGGAGAAATTCATCCCCCAGCCCGGAGCGGACTTTGGTCTCCGCCAGCCGGGGTAACGCCTCGACCGGCATGGCGTGCAGTATTCGCAAGCCGAGCGCGCCTTCAGCATGAAGTGATTGGAATATCTCATACGATTGCTCGGAGCCGACATCATGGATTTGCGTCACGCCCACCCGATAGGCATCAATGAAGGACTCGCGCACTGCCCGCTTGCCCTGCGTCGTGGGAATGGGCGGCAGGATATTCCAGACCAGCCGATAGGCGTTTTCAGTCAGGTAACCGGTCGGCTCGCCGGTAGTCCGGTCCCGGTGGATTACTCCGCCGTCCGGGTCGGGAGTTGTCGGCCCGATTCCCGCCTTTTGCAAAGCGAGGGAATTGACCCACAGGGCGTGCTCGTCTTTGGAAAAAAATGCGGCGGGCCGAGCGGGAAACAGGCGGTCGAGATATTTCTTGTGCGGCCGGTCACCGGCCGGCCACTGATTAAGATCAAACCCCTCGCCCAACACCCAGCCGGATTTCGGCAACCGCCCGAGTTCCGTCTTGATAATCGACAAAGCATTGTTCACGCACGTAGCGTCATTCAACCCGATTCGGCATTTCCCCAGCACAGTAAATAAAAAGTGGGTATGGCAATCGCAGAAGGCCGGCAACAGCAACTTGCCCTGTAAACCAAGATAGTCCCAGCGGACGCCGGGGATTCGCGGTTTATCGATAAATTTCCCGGCCCACACAACACGGCCGTGCAGGCAGGCCACGGCCTCGACCTGCGGGGTTGCGGGGTCCATGGTGATGATCGGCCCGCCGAAGATTAGTAATCCCGGAGGTGCCTTTGGCAATCGTCTCATCTGATTATCCCAATTCTATCGACATTTATTTTGCTATATATTATTCCGACAACGGAAAGTAAATGTCTGTTTTCCCGACATTCAACTGCGACTGCCAAAGACTATCCGCTACAAAACAAGACAGGGCCCCAATAAATGAGGCCCCTGAGAATAACGAATAGCTATGCTTGTTCTAACCGGTTCGCTTATGGTCCTGGGCAATAGCCGGTTCCCGGATCGCCGTGGCAACGATCGACGCACAATCCATCCAGGTCTTTATATACCTTTTGAACCAGGAATGTGACATCCAGCGGCGTCGGTGTGCCGCCATCACCATTTACATCGCCGTTTTCAAACGGGCAATCTCCCAGGCCATGATAGTCGTACAATGCATCCTGGCTTCTATATACTTTCTGCACCAGGAAGACCACATCCAATGGCGTGGGCATATCACCGCTGCCATCAACGTCGCCAGGGACTCCACAATTGCAGGCCGTAATCGTTATAACACCCTTGTGAAACGTCACATCGCCGGTTCCGAGCGGACCTTGATCAAAGGGAGGTATCTGCGACACAATGAGATAGATGGAATTCACACCGCAATAAAAGCAAGCGGTATCAAATTCAAAAGTCCCAGCTACGCCGGCGACATCAAAAGACCACGTGCAGAATGCCAAGTTTTGTTTCGCAGCAACCTCAGAAGTAGTCGCCGAGGCGTTGATACAGAAGTGATCCGGGCTTACACCGTCATAACCAACGTCGCCGTCCGTCGGGCATGTCTGCCTTGGAATGTCCGGCCGGAACTCCTCAATTAGTAACGCCCAGGGATAAATTGTATTCCACTGCCAACTGACATTGTGTTGAAAGGGATGGTTAAGTGCATTGCCGCCGGTGTCATAAGGAAGACTCCCGGTCCAGAAAGCCCCCGGCGTGATTTCCCGCACGATAATAGGTACACTTAACTGACTCACTTCCCTATCCCAGGATCCGTAAATGGATACCATGACATCCGTCTCATTTGCCTCGACTGTCTTGGATTCGATCGTTATATCCCATGCCGCCATGGCATCGAGCGTCGGTATTGTCATCATCAATATCGCTAAAGCTATTTTCCGCCTCATGTCGGACCTCCATCATCTTACCATCATAAATCACTAAACATCTCCTGTACCTATCACAGGTATCCTTTGCTTCAAGAAACCGTTACGGACAACCACTGCAGCGATCCTGACACAGCCGATCATCGTTTTTGTATATTTTCATCGCCAGTAAAATCACATCTTGAGGTGATGCGCTATAATCACCATTCAAGTCGCCATTTGGATATGGGCAATTACCGAGAAGGTCATAATTATATCCGAAGTAGCCGCAACTACAATAGATGTACAACAGTAAATCAGCTAGATCCAACGGATTAGCGCAATTGCCGTCGTTGTTTATGTCACCCGGGAGTCCGCAATAGCAATAATGCTCAACGGTGACATCAATGGTGATTTCGTCCAGTTGCGCGCCACACAGATCTCCAACCTGCAGCGTGATTTCGTATTGGCCTTCCGGTGTTTCATCGAACAGCAGAAAGCCGCGACACTCACCTGCGTCAACGATGCTGATCGACGCTTCGGGTGGATTAATTCCCACTAATGAGAATTGACACCCGCAGCAACCGCCCGCCATCCCGTACTTATGGGTGCCCGTGGCCTGAAAATACAGGCTATCCGTATCGTCAACCGCAGTCCGGTTGAATGCATAATTGTCGTACCAACCAAACCCTTTTTCCCATGCTTTTTTGGTGGTAGCAAGCAAATCGGCGATATAGCCGTCGTAGCTTCCCCCGTGATAATCAAACGCGTCCACGCCCTCCTGCGCCTGCGTTGAACTCACCAAGGCAAGTTGATAGACATGATTGTCCTGTTCGTGATCGGGTGAAACAGTGGCTTCGTCAAAGGCCACGATCGCATGGAGATCATCGACAAAGTCGTCGCTGTCATCGTCGTCTTCGCCCAGGTCATACCAGATCGTCACGCCATTGGAATCCAGTTCCGTGTAGATATATTGATCGCCAAAGCCGCCGTCCGGGAAAACGTAATTCCGATTGCTTTGCACGACCATGCGTTTGGCCAGCGCGCAGGTCAACGCCGTCATCCCGGCAGCATACTTCGTCGTCGCGTCGATGGTATCGGGGTATTGGCTTAACGTGTCCTGTATCGTGCCCTGGAGATAGACCAGGTTGTAATCTGCGACAAAACCTCCGACGTCGCCATGATAGCCGTAGAAATCGCTTGCGATGTGGCAGTCGGCGTCCAGCGCCGCACCGACAATGAGGTCGACAGCATTGTCAGAGCGCGGATACACGCGATAGACGACGCGGACAAACTCGCAGGAGTCCTCCGCTTGCGGGAAGATGTATTTCACGCTGATCCCGATGGTCGAATCGACGGTCACCTGATTGGCCACGGCCACCGATTCATCGGTCGCCGGGTCGTATGACAATTTCAGCGTCTCCAGCGCCCGAAAACCGGGATTGCTCGGAGTTGAGTTGGAGAAGATATCACGGTAGACAATCGTATCCGGCCCGGCAGCGGTGGCGGTCTTGTCGGCAATTAACAATGATGCATCATAGAGCGGGCTGTACAGCGAGTCGTCATCGGGGGCGCCATAATACCACATGCCACCCTTATGGTTTTCCCGACCCCAGGAAGCGACGTTGGAAACTTCCAGCGCCACACAGGGCGTGGTCATGACCGCGCCCGCTCCGCAAACAAATGAGTCGGCCACGAAAAACTCCACAGAAATCACGAAGGGATCAGCAAACTGCAGCGGATCGTTGTGGTTAATCTGAATCTCGGCCAGCCACAATCCCTTGCCGGGAGTGCTTTCCGCGTCCATGGTCACTGTGTAGGTTTCCGAGGGTTCACCCTTCGCGATCGTCGTCGAGGAAATGCTCTGTCCACCGTCGAAGTCCATCCAGGAGGAGCCGGAGATGTAGTTGATGGCACCAGTGTACACCAGGTCGGCATTACCAAAGTTGGCGATTTCCAGCGTTTCAACCTGATATGGATCCCGGCCAGGAGCGAGTTCGCCGTGGTATTCGCAATTCGGATCGGCGGTTAAACTTGCCCAAAGCACCGGCGCAATCGTCGGACACAGGTTGCCGTCCAACACACCATCACCAATCACGGGGTGATACACCAGTTTATTCACCGACCAGTTGCCTTCATCAAGGGGCGCGGCGCCGGCGTCATAATCGCAAACATAAAACACATGCATGGTGTCATTGACCAGCCGCGCCATCGAGCCCCAGTGTTCCGAGCGGCAGGGATTGGCGCACTCAGGATCATTCGGCGTATCGGTTTCGCAATTGCAGTTCGGCGAGCGGGTCGGGGTACCGCCCAGCGCTCCTTCCACAGTGGTCAGGATTGCTGGAGCCGCCCAGGAAAAGCCGTTATCATTGGACATGGAAATGGCGATGTTGCCGTTTTGAAATCCCGCTTCCGAGGCATCCATCCGGTCGGCGACATTCATGCCGCCGAACAGGGTATAGCAAGCATACAGGTAGCCATAATTGGTGTTGCCGTTGCTCGGATCACTGCAGGAGGTTGAGCCGTCCCCGATCCCCAGCGTCATTTTGGAAATATAGCGGTTCCACTGTCCCGCACTGCCGTCATTGGCAAAATCGGGATCAACGGCGCCCCATTGTGCCGACGCGGCAATACTGTGATAGGCATCCTGCCCGCCGACAAATCCACCCGGCGCACCGCCGGAGACCACGGCTTGCTCGTTGCTGCCCGGCGTGCCTTCATTCCAGTGCTGCATGACCGTCGGGCCGACCGAGACCTTACCGGTGGCATCGTCATAACCGGGTGTCGTGAAAATCGCATGCAGCCGGCCATCAAAATCGAACATCAGGCTCATGTCAATAAAGACACGCTGCGGGTCGGCGTCGACATAATCGGTAACATTGTACCCTGCGCCGGCGGCCCAATCAGTTTCGTCGCGCCCACCCTCGACGATCCAGTCGGCCCCGGCGTTGGTCGATTCCCAATAGGCCAGGTCATTGTTGTAATAATTGCGGTTTACACCGTAATCGCGAGCTTGCGGCCAGGCATAAATTACCCGATCACCGTCCGCTGCCAGTACCTGCCCCCGGACCATACTCCGCCCCATCGGCACCGGGCCTTGCCACGGGCCGTCAGGGGTGATATAACGCCAGTAACCTTGCCACGCCGGGTCACCCACAGCCGGGTCGGAATCCTGCACACCGACGTGATATACATCCGCTCCCGCGCCGTTATCGCCAATGGCCCCGGTCGGCCAAATATTCTCCTGCCCACTCGGCAGCTGGTCGGCAGTATAAATACCGTAGCCCGGAATGGAAAAACGAGCGATGCTCGTGTACGCAGTTGTCCCCTCCACATAACTATGGTGGAACACGATTGCATTGCCCGCCGAGTTGACCTCTAGATGAGAATATCCGCCACGTTCGTCGTCTTCGATGATCGGCATGCCGCCCCAGGAGTGCTGGCAAACGGTCCAACCCGGGACAGACCAGTCATAGCAATTGTAATGGACGTTACGATTCGCATCATTGAGATCATACGACTCGAGCATGGTCCAGGTGACATGAATAAATCTCTTGCCGGTCGGATATGAAGAATTATCGACACCATGCTCAATCGAGCGCTGCGAACTGCCATACCACTGGAAATCCCACGTCGTCTCGCCGCAGTACATCGATCCCGGCGGGATGGGATAATTTTTGATTGCACCGGGGACGGCCTTTGCCGCATGAGGGGTAAAATTCTGGTCTGGTTCAACTTCCGCGGAAAATTCATCCCGGTCTTCGAGGCGCAGTTCATATTGCATCGCCTCTTCAATGGTCATAGTCGTCGGAAATTGGTGACGAAAACCGGTCGGTTGCAGTTGCGTTTCACTTTTGGCCGACCGTTCCCCCACCGCCGCCGCAACACCAGAGGCACCCGATAAACTGCACCCCAGAACGAGGATCATCGTGCAAATCGCCCCAACTCCACTGCATCGTTTCATATTCTCCTCCCCCGATTGCGGCAAACATACGCGCCGCGCCGCACAGATACAGCCGTCGGCGGCAGGAAGACCGTGAGGGACCGCTGAACAGCCAATTCTATAATTTCATGAATAAGATCGTAGGGATATACAGTTTTGTCAAGGAAAATTGAGGGAAAAATGCAGCTAATTCTCGCCAAGCCAACGCCTTAAATCGCCTTCGCGCCGCGTGAGCCCGAGCGTATCCAGCTGGGTCAGAATCGGCACGACATATTTCCGCGTCGTGCCCAGCGCATCGCGCGCCTGCGCGACGGTAACCGAACCGGTTTCTTCACAGATTTTGCGGATTTTCTCCACGACACTTTCGAACACGCTCCGGGGATAGATAACCCCCTCAGGCAAGGCGACCATCTTCTCCAGCGACAGCCACAGCGCAATGATTTCTCTGGCATGCCCGCCGGTGTTCTCCAGTTCACTCCTAATCGGCGGCGCCATGCCGCCATCAGTGATGAGTTTTTCCAGCTGAGCCGCTTCCGCCTGCCATTCAGCCGGCACACCGGGAAAAAAATCAGGCAGGCAATACCGGCCGTCCCTGGCTTTCACCGAACCATCGGCCAGCCATGCGGCCAGCGTGGCCTTGAACAATTCTTCCGGCACGCGCAGTAATTTACGCCATTCGGTTTCGTTATACCCATACGTGAACGGTTGGTCTTTATGCCGTTGCCGCAAAATCCCCAGGGCGCGAGACTTCAATTTTTCGGCCGATCCGACGTCGTTATACCCCTTGCCCAGCGCTGCCCACGCGCCGGAACTGATCAGTGCGGCAATAGCATGCAGTACTGCTGTTTTCGAGAACGGGATATCCACCGGTACCGCGGTCTCCGCCAGCCAGCCCTCTTTGGTCATTTCGGTCTGCAGGATGGTCGGCAATGACAGGTCTTCCGCGCGGAGTTTAAGCAGTTCCAGATATGCCGTGTTGGACTTGGTTACGCGATAGGCGGGAAAGTCGAGCACCTGTCCCCCGCCGATGGTCACACCGGGCGTCGGCACGCGTAACACGAAGCGGTCACCCAGCCGCGCTTTGACCGGCACGGACAAGCGCAGTTCACAAATCGCCGATTCGCCGGGCTTGATTTCGTCGGTGTCCAGCAGACGGCAGACCGCTTCGGGTTCGGCGGTGCCCAGCAGGGCCAATAGCGACCGGCCGGTCTTGATCGACCAGTGGGATTCGGCCAGCAAGGTCAGCCGCACCAGAACAAACGAATAGGTCGCGGCATTATCGGGCTTGACCAGACACTCACCCCGGGAAAGATCACTGCGTTCGATACCGGAAAGGTTGACCGCCACACGCCGTCCAGGGCCGACCTGTTCCACCTTTTGTTTATGCGATTGCAATTCCCGCACCCGCGCCTTGTGGCCCGAGGGCACGAGGATCACGTCATCACCGATTTTGAATCCGCCCTCCAGCAGCGTACCGGTGACCACACTGCCCCGCCCGGCGATGGTGAACGCCCGGTCCAAAAACAAGCGCGGCCGCCCCAGGTCTTCCCTGCGCGGCAGCCGCCCGATAAGTTCATCGATGGCCTTTTTCAAATCATCGAGACCCGCACCGGTAATCGAGGATACCGGCACAATCGGCGCACCATCCAAAAAGGTGCCGCTGGTTTTATCTTTGATGTCCTCGATGACTAGTTCCAGCCAGTCGGGTTTGACCAGGTCGGCTTTGGTGAGCGCCACCAGTCCGTGTTTGACATCCAGAAAACGGAGGATATCGAAATGTTCGGTCGATTGCGGCATCCAGCCATCATCAGCGGCGACCACAAACAACACAAAATCAATCGCCCCCACGCCGGCGATCATGTTTTTAATGAAGCGTTCGTGGCCGGGGACATCGACGACGCCGATTGAAGTGTCATTGGCCGCAGTGTACCAGGCAAAGCCGAGGTCGATGGTCAGACCACGGTCTTTTTCCTCGGGCAGACGGTCGGGATCGATCCCGGTCAGGGCTTTGACCAGCGCCGATTTGCCGTGATCGACGTGCCCTGCTGTTCCCAAGACAAACATTACAATGCAAATTTCCCGGCCGCGCCGACCAAAGCTGCCATTAAGACCGGGTCCTGTTCCGGCAATACCGTGCGCAGGTCCAGCCGAAAAATCCCTTCGGTGATTGTACCAATGATCGGCGGCTGGTGGCCCCGGAGCCATGCGGCATACTCATCCACTTTTTGTTCCGGTCTAATTTCCAGTCCCACCGATTGGAATAACTCTTCCGGCAACGAACCGCCGCCGACTGTGGATTCAGTCATGATCACCTTGCAGTCAATCCCGGCCTGGCGCAGCAACAGCATGATGTCTTCCGCCCGCTGCCGCAGTTTATCCAGCCCGAAGGCCAGCATACGGTACAACGGCAGCCGTTCGGCGGCCGAGCCATCCAGGTGCGCCCGAGCGGCACAAGCCAGCCCGGCCAGACAGGTTTTGTCAGGCCGCAGGGCGCGGTAAAACGGATCGGACCGGAGTTTTTCGATAAGTTCCCTTGTCCCGGCAATCATCCCCGCCTGCGGGCCGCCGAACAATTTATCGCCCGAAGCGGTCACCAGATCTGCGCCGTCACGAATACAATCGCTGAGGGTGGGTTCATGCGGCAGGCCGAATTGCCGCAGATCGGAGACAGCACCCGAACCAAGGTCCATCACAAGCGGTATGCCTTGCTCCCGGCCGATACCGGAAAGCTCTTTCACTCCGGCCTCGGCAATAAAGCCGGTCATTTTGAAATTGCTGCGGTGCACTTTGAGGATTAAACCCGTTGCGGGTCCGACCGCCCCGGCATAATCGGAAAGCGAGGTCTTGTTGGTTGTGCCGACTTCTACCAGCCGCGCCCCGGAGCGGGCCAGAATATCGGGAATCCGAAAGCCGCCGCCGATCTGCACCAATTCACCACGGGAAATGATGACTTCCTTTCCCGCCGCCAAACCGGAAAGACACAAATATACAGCCGCGGCATTATTGTTCACGACCAGCGCGGCTTCCGCTCCGGCCAGCCGGGCGATCATCGAATCAACCAGCCGCCCCCGTTTGCCGCGTTTGCCGGCCGCCAACTCGTATTCCAGATTGGAATACCCCTCAGGGGCCACACCGGCCTTGCCCAACGGCACGCGGCCCAGATTAGTATGGATCAGCACCCCGGTAGCGTTGATTACGCCGCGCAAGTATTCACCATGGCGCTGGGGCAGCAACTCCATAATTTTATCGACCATCACATAATCCGACAGCGGACTGCCGCCGGCAGTCACCGCCCGGCGGACGCCGTCGATAACCTCCCGCGTCGCATCCACGACCAAGGGGCGGGAATACACGGCAATGGCCGATTCCAGCCGCGGATGGGTGGTCAAAATCTCAACCGAGGGCAGGCGCCGCAAGTATTCGTTGATATCGTTCATTGTCTCCAACTTTCATTCAATCAAAATAGCGGAAGGGGTGGGAATCGAACCCACCGCGACCGACCCTTGGTCGGCCGCCTACGGATTTGAAGTCCGCGCCGGCCACCAGACCGAATCCGCTTCCGGAGTAAGTATACTATTTCCCCGGCAAAATGCAACCGGCGCGAGCCCGGCAGTCTAAATTGAGCGGCCGGTCAGCTTCAGGGGGTCCTCGACTGCCAGATATTCTTTAATCGTAAATCCTTCGGCGTAATTCACGCCGATCTGGTGGCCCAGGTGCCGGGCGGAGGTGGTCATGAATTCGAAAATATCGACGCCGGGATTGAAAATCTCGCGCGCGCCCTCCCGGGTCCCGAACTGGCTGCGATAGGCCGCCACCGCCGCCAGTTTGCGTTCAAACTGCGCGGAAATATCGACCAAAAACGAATGCCGCACATCGCGGAGATTCGAGGAATATAAAATCCGTGTCGGCCGATGGGGATCGCCCGGGGCAAAGTATTTTTGCAGCCCGGCAAGATAACAGGCGTCGTACCCGAGGTTTCCCGCCTCCCGGTGATCGGGATGACGTTGTTTCCAATACGGCAACACCACCATTTGGGGCCGCAGCCGTCGCAGGACCGTGACGGTCCGTTGCTGATATTCCGGGATATTGCGCAACCCGGCGTCCGGCAGGCCGAGGTTTTCCCGATAGGCGATACCCATCAGCCGGGCCGCCTCCGCCGCTTCGGCTTCACGATCGGCGGCCGTACCCCGCGTGCCCATCTCCCCCGCAGTCAAATCCAGCAGCCCGACCTGATACCCCAAATCTACGAGCTTGATCACCGTGCCGCCACAAACGATCTCAGTATCATCACGGTGGGCGGCGATAAATAAAACGTCAAGGGTCTGTGCCATAATCATCCGTGTCATGCCTGATAAATTTGTTCATACTGTGGAATAATTATCTCGGCAGTAAAATTATTTTGCACCGTCGATAACGCGGCGTTGATGAGCGAAGACGACAGTTCCCTGTCAGACAACAACTGGTGCAGCTTTTCGGCCCCGCCGTCATAATCATCAGGATCGATCAGAAAGCCCGTGACGCCGTCGGCAATGACTTCACTGACCCCGCCGACATCGGAGGCCACCACCGGTACGCCGCAGGCCATGGCCTCCAGTGCCGCCAGCCCGAAACTTTCATAATACGACGGCAGGAGGAACGCGTCGGCGCAGGCAAATATATTTTCCACCCGCTGCTGGTTGCCCAGAAAATGCACGCGGTCGGCAACACCGAGGCGGCCGGCCAGCTCCAACACCGCCCCACTATCGGGGCCGTCGCCCACAAGCAACAGCACCGCCGGCTGTTTTTGCGTCAGCTGGTGGAACATATGCACCACCCCGGTGACGTTTTTCACCGGCCGGAAATTCGAAAGGTGCATGACCACCTTTTCGCCATTGGGCGCATACCGGGATTTGCAAACATGCCGTCCCTGCGGCCGAAAGCGCGTGGTATCGACAAAATTGTAGACCACATCGATGTCGCGCTGGACGCCGAATTCCGCTCTGGTTTTGGCCGCCAAATATTTTGAGACAGCGGTGACCCGGTCGGAAACAGCAATTGAGTGTTTGGTGATTTCAAAAAACGATTTGTCCATGCCCACCAATGTAATGTCGGTGCCGTGCAGTGTGGTGACCAGTTTCGGCGCCGCCTCGCCCAGCATCTCCTGCGCCAGATGACCGGCGATGGCAAAAGGAATGGCATAATGCACGTGCAGGACATCGAGTTTCACCTGCCGGGCCACGCTGCTCATCCGCGAAGCCAACGACAGCGTATACGGCGGATATTCAAATAACGGGTATGTCGAGACTTCGACTTCGTGATAGAAGACATTGGGCGCAAATCCGTCCAGACGATACGGGAGCGCGTGGCTGATAAAATGCACTTCGTGGCCCCGTTTGGCCAGTTGTCCCCCCAGTTCGGTGGCCAAAACTCCCGAACCGCCGGGTACCGGATAACAGGTGATGCCGATTTTCATGTGCGCCTCACAGCTCCAGCTTGAGCAGCTGATGATCCCCCGTATCCAGCCGCAAGTGTTCCGCGATATATTTTACCAGACCGAAACCATACTTGTTCAAATAATAGGGCAGTCCGATCACGCGTTCTTGAAGTTTGCCCTCCGGGTACAGATGCGCGGAAATCTTGTAGACCTGTTCGCGAATGATCTCGTTTTTCCGTTTGTGTGCCTGAAAGGCCTTTTTCTCCAACGCGTTCAATTCGGCATTCATCTTCCCCGCACCCAGACTGAAACTCTTTTGCAGTGTCGGCTCAAAGGAAGCCACCGCCTTTTCCAGTTCACCGAGATGCTCGGTGAAACACTCCCGGGATTCGGCGAACAATCGGACCAGATCAGCCGGAAAAGACCGCTGGGCCACTTTGTTGACCACGGCCTCAGGGTCGGTCAGTATTTCCGGGACGGTAAGCGCCAATTTCTCGACGGCATGATGAATTTTTCTTTCGACCAGGGTAACAAACGGACGAGGAATCACTACGGGTTGGATGACGCCGTATAAATCGAACAGCGCCCGCGATTGGGCCCAATAGGCCACTTCGGACGGACCGGCAAGATAAGCCACGGTCGGAAACAGGAAGTTCTGCAACACCGGCCGCAGCAACACGCCCGGCGAGAAATTTTGCGGTTCCCGGGCGAGGGTCTCCAGCCATTCGTCCGTGGATTTCGCTACGCTTCCGTCGGTGAATATTCCTTGGCCTGCCACATTCAATGGCACTCGCTGCCCATTGAAATAAAACAAATTAGTGTTTGCCGGTGGGTGCGATACCTGCAGATGATAACGCGATTCGGCCAAACGTAAATTGACCAATTCCAGCGCTTGCGCTGCACACTCCGGCGCGCGCAATTCACGGGCAAATAAATCGGCCCCCAATTTTTTGGCCTCGGGATCGGCGGGCGAGAACAATACCAGGCCCATCCCGGTAAAAACCCGCGCCATCCAGCGGCCAAAGGCCGTGGCCATGGTTACGCCCGGTTGATAACATTCCACGAGCGCCTGTTCGATTTCCGCCGAAAATTCGGTGGGCAGACTACCCGCGTGCAGAGCTTGATGTACTTCTTTAACTCGTTCATCCAAGACGATCTGTGATGTAGGAATACGCTCCGGCTCGACCGCTGGGCGGTAATCCAGGTGCTGCACGATATTTTCAGGAGTTTGGAAGGCAGTCCAGCGGATTTCAGCGAAGTCGTGATCGTCGTCGGCCAGCCAGAAAACCGGGACGATGGGACGACCAAGCATACGTTCCAGCCGCCGCGCGTGCCCTACAGCCCCGAGGGCTTTATAGATTGTGTACAGCGGCCCGCCGAAAAGCCCGACTTGCTGCCCGGTAAAAACCGTCAGCGCCCGGCTGTCCCGCAGACGTTCGATATTGTCCCGGACAGAATCGTCCACCCGGTATTCAGTATTTTGCCGCGCAAGAATTTCAACGATCTGCCCACGGTGATAGGTTTGCCCGTCCAACAGGTGGGCGCATGAGGCAAATTCACGCTGGGAACGAAAAGGCCAGGGGAAAAATGCTCCCACATGCTGCGGGTCGTATAAATAATCTAAAAATAACCGGCTGCCGCCCGGTAGCCGGTCAAATGTAATCGATGAATTCATCACGCTTGTATGGTTCAGGTCATCTTGCACTCGATCGGCGTCTGGCGGTTCAGGCCGGCTTTTCTGCCACGGGCCGTTTCTTTTTCCGCCCAAACAGGCCGAAAAAATCTTCAATTAGAGTATATACGACGGGAACCACGACAAGTGTGAGCACCGTGGAGGAAATCACGCCGCCGATCACCGCATGCGCCATCGGTTTACGCATCTCGGCGCCTTCCCCCAAGCCCAAAGCCAGCGGTACCAAACCCAAAACAGTTGTCGCAGCAGTCATCAGAATCGGCCGTAATCTGATTGGCCCGGCTTTCAGAATCGCGGCGGTTCGATCATCGCCCGCACGGCGGGCCTGCTTGACAAAGTCGATCAGTAAAATGGCGTTTTTTGTGACCAAACCCATCAGCAATACGACTCCAATAAGTGAAATTAGTGAAATACTCGTGCCGCCTACCAGTAACCCAATCATGGCCCCCACCAACGCCAGGGGGAGGGAAATCATGATCGATATCGGATCTACAAAACTCTCGTACTGCGAAGCCAGCACCATGTAGATAAACAGAACCGAGGCCATCAACGCCACGACAATCCGGTTGAATGAGTCCGCCTGCCATTCGGCGATGCCAATGGCGCCGACTTTATACCCCGGCGGCACATGAATCTTGGCAACTTTCTCATCAACTGCCGTACGAACATCACCGGCAAAAGCTCCCGCCGTATTCGCCGAGATCAACACCTGGCGCTGGCGGTCATAGCGATTGATTTCCATTGGACCCCGGCGCTCCGTCAGCCGGGCGATTTGGTTCAAGGGGACAAAAAAATTGTCCTGCCCGGGGACTTCTTTGGAACTTTCGATTTTCAAGGAGGCGATATCCCAATCGTCCTGGCGGTCTGTCTCCCGAAGCTGGACGATAACATCGAATTCATCATCGCCTTCCTTGTAGGTCGTAATTTCCCGGCCATCAACGAGGTACTGCAGTGTGGAGGCCAGGCTATACACGTTAATCCCCAATTCTGAGGCACGGGAGCGGTCGATTTCCAATTGGATTTCCGGCCGCCCGCCTTCCAGAGAATTGTTCACGTCTACTGCCCCCGGCACACGCTTGACCGAATCCTCGACAGCCGCGGCCAGCCGGGCGATTACGTCCAGATTATCTCCGGTGACCGAAATCTGCACCTGCGAACCGTGCTCCCCACCCTCGGTATTAATTGAGGTGAATACGCCGGGGGTGTGCCGTAATTGGGCCCGCAACTCATCAATAATCTCAAAAACACTGCGCTCCCGTCCACTGCGCGGCCCCAGTTTGATAACCATCGTCCCTTCGGAAACACTGCCCTGCCCCGAACCGATGGTCGTGTAAATATGTTTGGTTTCGGCGTACGAGCGCGCCAGTTGTTCAAGCTTGGCCGCTTCCTCCGCGGTTTTGTCCAGGGAGGTACCCGGAGCCGTTTCAAAAGCGACATAAATTTCGCCCTCATCGGTCAAGGGCATGAATTCCACTCCGGCCATTTTGCCCAGGAAAAGACTGAAGACAAACAAGACCGTAGCTGCACTTATCGTGAGCAGGCGATGCCGCAAGGAAAAGGCGAGAAAGCGGGTGTAGATGTGGGCCAGACGATTGTACCCGGCGTCGACTCGGGCCATTATTCCCCGTTTGGTCTTTTTGTCGCCGGAAGTTTCCTCCGGTGCAAAATCGGCGGGCCTGGCCTTGCGGGCCAGAATGGCGAACATCATCGGCGTCAGGGTGAAGGCGACAAACAGACTGAAGGCGATGGAAATCGCCACGGTCATGGCAAATTGATGGAAGTACTGCCCGACAATCCCGCCCATGTAGGCGATCGGCACAAACACCACAATAATGGAAAAGGTCGTAGCCATCACCGCCATGCCGATTTCCGAGGTCGCCCGGGACGAGGCGACTTCGGCTGATTCGCCCAGCGTAAAATGCCGGTGAATATTTTCCACCACGACAATGGCATCGTCGATTAACAACCCCACAGCGATGGAAAGCCCCAACAGACTCATGAAATTGACTGAGAAACCAAGCATATACATGCCGAAAAACGACGCGATGATCGATGTGGGAATGGCCAAAGCGGAAATCAATGTCGTCCGCCAGGAAGCTAAGAAGAAAAAGATGACCACGACCGCCAAAGCACCGCCGATTTCGATATTGGAGATCACATCGGCCACCGCTTCTTCAATAAAAATCGAATTATCAGTGGCGATTTCAATCAGGATATCCGAGGGTAGTTCATTCTTCAGCTCCGCCAGTTTTTGCTTTACATGCTCGGCAACATCGACGGTATTGGCGCCCACCTGGCGGATGATATCCAATCCGACCGCCTCATTGCCGTCATAGAAGGCCATTGAGCGGCGCTCGGCGATGCCGTCAACGACCGTGGCAACATCCTTGACATGGACCGGCATCCCCTGCCGCCGGGCGACGACAAGGTCATTGAAATCACGCCAGTCGGCAATCTTGCCCAGAGTGCGGATTGTCAGTTCCGATTGTCCGCGTTCCAGCCGGCCCGCGGGTATTTCCAGATTGGCCGATTGAATAGCGACGGCGATCTCCTGGACCGAAACTGCGAACGCCTCCATTTTCGGACGATCCAGTACGATTTGTATTTCCCGCTCGGCGCCCCCCACCAGACTCACGGCGCCGACACCGTCGACCGCTTCCAGCCGTTTGACGATGATATCTTTGGTCAGCGTCGTAATTTCCTTCAACTGACGGGGGCCGGAAATCGTCAGGGACATGATCGGCATCGATTCCGGGTCGTACCGTTGAACGACCGGCTCTTCAATCCCCTCGGGCAGGCCGGACCGGATGACGGCGATTTTCTCGCGCGCCTCGTTGGCTTTCTCCACCGGGTCGGTATTCAACTCGAACTGAATGAGGATCAGTGAATATCCCTCGTAGGACGTGCTGGTCAGGTGTTCGATGGCGGAGATCGTGTTGACCGCCTCCTCGATCGGGACCGTGACTTCGGATTCAACGGTTTCCGGACCAGCGCCGGGATACAACGTCGAAATGACCACGAAGGGGAATTCGACATTGGGGAACAAGTCGACCGACATCATCTTATACCCGAAAATCCCCAGCACCATGAAGGCGCAAATGACCATCGTGGCAAACACCGGCCGCTTGATGGAAGTATCAGCCAAAAACATGACGTCGCCCTTTATTCAATTGATTCGATGCTGATCCGCGTGCGGTCCTGCAATGATTGCTGGCCGAAGATAACCACGCGGTCACCGGCGGAGAGGCCGCTCTTGATTTCAGTGGTTTCTTCGACGGTTAACCCCTCGACCACGGACACAAAATGGGCCAGGGAATCGACAGCAACAAACACGCCACGCACCGCCCCCCGATCCACCAGCGCATCGACCGGCACCGTAACAACTTGCTCCAGCCGGCCAAGCACTACTTCCCCCGTGACATACATTCCGGGACGCAACAAACCGTCCGGGTTGGGAATCAGCACATCCACCGCCACCGTCCGTGTCACCGGGTTGGCCGATTCCGATATTTTCTGAATCCACCCGGCGCCGGTGATCGTCGTGTCCAATTCAGAGCGGATATTCACGGCCGCACCCCGGGCCATCGGCCGGGCATCGAAATACGGGATCTCCAGGGTCAGCCGCATCGTGTCGACCGCCGCGATTACTGCCAGCGTCTGGCCCGCCATGGCCTGCTGACCGATCTTCACCTGGATGTCCGTAAGAATCCCGTTAATCGGCGATTTAATTTGTACTTGATCGCGCGCGGCTTCGTAATTGGCCAGGGTTATTTTATGCTGGGTTTCGGTGATATCTCGTTCTTGTTCGGAGACCGCTCCGCCCTCGAACAACCGTTGATATTTTTCGAAATTGCGTTTGGCATCAAGATAAGCAGCTTCCACCTGCCGGACCTGCGACGTCGGACCGTACATATCGAAAACAATGAGGACATCACCGGCCCTGACCTTGTCGCCTTCAGTTGCCCGGAGTGCGACCACCGTTTCCGGAATCTTCGCGGTCGGTTCGGCCTGCCGAATACCGGCCAACGACCCACTGTACGACCGGGTCCATACCAGGTCGGTTACTTTGGCCTCGGTCACCGCCACGGGCACGGCATAGGAATTGGCATTTTCCTCAACTGCCGGACCGCTGCAACCATATAGGACGACCATCAGCCCCGCGCAAATCAATACTCTTTTGCTGTGTCTCACCGCAGACATCATCTGTCAACTCCGTACTTCAATGCCCGGACCGCTGTCGCAAAAGCGTATCCCGGCAGGCAGAATCATTCACTTGTTTGTGTCGGCCAGTGCATCGAGCACCGGCTCCCCGACCGCGCGCCGCAAGTTCGTTCGGGCCACCTGATAATCACGCATGGCGTTGCTTTTATTCAATCGCGCGGTGGTCAGGGCGAGCATGGCATCACTGACTTCGAGTTGTGTGCCCACGCCCTCCTGATACCGCAGATTGGCGATTTCATAGCCGCGCTCGGCTTGCAGCACGGTTTCGGCTTGCGAACCCAGCCGCTCCTGTGCCTCCAAAAAACTATTTTGTGCGCTCTCCACATCCAGCGTTACCTGCTTGTTCACCGAGCGCTCGCGCAGCCGGGCCTGCACCAGATCGACTTTGGCCTGGCTGACACCGGAGGAAATGCGCATACCCTCGAAAATGGGGATGCTCAGCGTCAACGTCGCGCTCCAGGCCGGGGTGCGCTGCCAGTGGTTGAATCCGAGTTGTTCACGATAGGCACTGACCATGTAATTCCCGGATAATTCCAGACTGGGAAAATGATCGGCCCGGGCCACCGCTACCGCCTTTTCGCGCATGCTGACTTCCAATTCCGCCTGAAGCGGCTCAGGCCGTCGGCTGCGGGCACGGGTAATCAGAACTTCGAGCGTTTCGGTCTCCCACGCGGCGGAATCAGCAACCGACGGGCTTAACTGCAGCGGCACACCGGCCTCGATCCCCAGCAAATTCCGCAGATTGGTCAAGGCAAGTTTCTGCCCGTTTTCGGCCTGCAAGACCTGCGGCCGAATGTTGGCCACCTGGACCTCCGCTCGCAACAGGTCGTATTCAGAAATTTGCCCCTGTTCATACTTTTTCTGAACAACATCCCGCGTGTCGATGGCCAATTCCAGCGACCGGCGGGCCACCTCGACTTGTTGTTCAGCCAGCAGGGCATCGAAATAAGCCGTGGCCACACCCTGCTGCAGGTCCAGCCAGGCCTGCCGCCGCACCTGTTCGACATATTCGGAATACAGCCGCGCCGCCGCCCAGGCAGGGAACACTCCACCCTGCCAAATCGACTGCGTCGCGGTGAAACCCCAATTCGACGCATGTTCGTAGCCGAATTTAAATCGCTCTGTCTGATCGCCAATGGTCACGAATTGTTCGGGGATTTCAAAATTGCGCGTGTAATCCCCGAAAAAACGTATCGTCGGCAGGGCTTCGGCCCGTGCCTGCCCCACCTGGGCTTCAGCCCGGACCCGTTCCTCCTCGGCAATGAGGAAAGATTCATTATGCTCAACGGCACGGACCAAAGACTGATATAATGTCAGGAGCAGGGATTCCTGTGCCGCAACCAGAGGCGCCACGGCCTGGACCATGACAGCAATAAGCACGACCACCATTAATTTTGCCGACTGATTCATGTTAACCAATTGTCCCTGAATTGATTATTCGCCTAAGAGCCCGGATTTCGGACGTCATATCGCCCTTTTATATATATGGCCTTTTTACGCAGATTCCTCCGCCGGGGTTGTCAAATTAAAGGGGATGTTAAAACCACTTTTGTTTCTTGAAGAAAAACAGCATCCCCCCCACGATCAGGACAATAATTCCCCACACGAATGCGTACCCGAAATTCCATTCAAATTCGGGCATCTTCAGGTTCATGCCATATAACCCCACGACAAAAGTGAGGGGAAGCATAATTGCGGAGAAGATTGTCAGAATTTTGATGATCTCGTTGGTTTTCGAGGACACCGTGGAGAAATAGACTTCCAGGGCGGCAGTCAGTGTGTCGCGATAGGAATCGACGAGATCGTTGACACGGTTAAGGTGGTCGAAGATGTCCCGGAAATACATGTTGGTTTCCGGGTCGAGCAGCCGGAAATGTTCCCGCGACAGACGATTCAGGATCTCACGCTGCGGCGTGATCATCCGCTTGACCGCGGCCAGGTCCCGCTTCAAGTTGAAGATATTTTTCATCACCGATTCGTCCGGCTCGTCAAACACCTCATCTTCCACGAGATCAACGGCGTCCTCCAGCCCCTCCATGGTAGCATTGTAATGGTCGGCCAGGTAATCGACGATCGCGTGGAATAAAAATGCCGGTCCGCGGGAGAAGACGCGGTCGTCCCGTCTGCATTTTTCCACAATGATACTCAGCGGACTGACCGGTTCGCGGTGGACAGTCACCACGCCGTTTTTCATCAAAAAAATGTCTATTTCCTTGGTATTCAAGCCCATCGCCGGTTCATAATCGGCGATTTTGAATACCAAAAAGATATAATCCTCGTACACGTCGATTTTGGGCGTGGGAACCTCAGTGATTACGTCTTCGATGGACAAGGGATGGAACTTGAAATCATGGGTCAGGACATACGACTCTGCGTCCGTCGGGGACTGCATATCTACCCAGAACACAAGGTCCTGTTCGCCGAGGAATTCCGCGAAATCAACAATGCCCTCGTGCTTGGTGATCCCCGTCTCCGGGCGGTATGAGTATGTCGTAATCATCGCTTTTCACCAGACCAGACCGGCCACCGGCCGGGCATAAAGAGTCTATTTAATAACACGGCGCCGCCAACGGCAAACTAATTTAATACCTCAACCATCCTGAAATGGGGATAACGGGAATAACTTCCCCCATTCTAATTGAATTTTCGGCCAAAAAGGGCATTGACAAAACGGGCAATTCCCGGATATTTGACCGGGGAATGGAAGCGGAGACATAGACTTGAAGTTAGCCATAGGTTTTTTGTTCTGTGGACTGGTCCTGGTCGTCGGCCTGCCGGTTGCAGCCGAGGACGCTGCATCCGGGGGCAGTAGTCCAGGTTCTGCTATCGCCGTTTCGGACGCAGACCGGGTCCTAATTGCGTCCGGGAAAGCGGTGTCTTCGATGCCGCCATCGTTTATTTCCCGGGCGGTTGCTCCCGCCCACGGCCCGGTCTCCTCCCGTCTGGCTTTGTGGGGCGGCCTGTCGTTGGCGCAGGGATTATTGGCTTATCAGAAGACGATTGAAATCTGGGGCAAACCAACCGGCGAATTCCACATCAAAAACGATCTTGCCGGTGACTACCTGGCACTTAGCGACGAAATCAGCCATCTGCTCATTTCCTATAAGCTGGCCCAGTTAACCCGACAGGGATTTCGCTGGAGCGGCTTATCCCCGGCCGCCGCCGCACGCGCGGGGGCGCTACAGGCGGCCGTATACATGGTATTTGTTGAATTCCCGATGGACGCCTATAACCCGGACCAGGGATTCGGACTGTCCGATATACTTGCCGATTTTGCCGGGGTTGGTCTGGCCTGGTATCGGGCGGGGGTGAAAAACCCCCGCTGGGACCTGAAAGTATCGGTCAAATCGCAGTTTTTCGCGGGGAACAGTCGCCTTTTGGCCCACAACAGCAAGCAATACGACGATTTTATTTATTGGCTAACCTATCGCATCTCGGATAACCGCTACAATCCGCTGGTCGTCGGCCTGGGGTATTCCACGCATCACCCCCCCGGCACCCCGCCGGAATCCATCCCCGTGGACAAGCAAATCTATTTTCGCCTCGGCACTTCCCTGTCCGAAATCGGCAGGATGTTCGGCCGAACCGCCGAACGTCTGCTCTCTCCCGCGGAATTGTATTTCTTTGGTGTCGGACCGCAAACCGGTTGGAGATAGGCAACCGCGACCATCGACTTGCGTATGGCAATCAGGAAACATTGGTGTCGACCCGGCAAAGACGACTATTCTTATAAACGACAGCGGGGGCCCGCGAATGACGACTGAGTTAGAGCCGGACGCTTCTTCTGCCCAGTTCACCGGTGGTGAGATCCGACCCACATTTGCCCCGGTCGCCGCCGCGGACCGGGTCGGCAGTGTCGATGTCCTGCGCGGAACGGCGCTGCTGGGCATCCTGGCGATGAATATCTACGCCTTTGCATTGCCCTGGGTCGCTTACAATAACCCGCTGGCGTACGGCACGGCAACCGGGATTCACTTCGGGACCTGGGTTTTTACGCATTTGTTATTCGACTTGAAATTCATGACGATTTTTTCGATGCTGTTCGGCGCCGGTTTGGTGTTGATGAACCAACGGGCCGAGAGTACAGGCCGAAAATTCAGGGGAATTTACTACCGCCGGATGCTGTGGCTGCTGTTAATCGGCGCATGTCACGCCTATTTCCTCTGGTATGGCGATATCCTTTTCCCCTATGCGATTTGCGGGTTGTTATTGTATCCCCTGCGCCGCCGCTCCCCCAAATTGCTGATCGCCCTCGGGGCGATCGCTTTATTCCTGGGGATGGCAATTCAGCTTGGCGGCGGGTTCTTTTTCGTTCAGGCCCGGCTGCAGGCGGCGGAAGCGGATGCAATCATCGCCACCGGCGGGACGCCGACCGAAATGCAAACTGAAATGAAACAAGCCTGGGAGAAAATGCGCGAGTCTTTCGCTCCGCCTCCGGAAAAACTGGCCGAAGAGGTCAATGCGTTCCGTGGCAGTTATGCCGAGAATATCAGATTTCGCGCCCCGATTGTCGTGATGATGCACACGCAGGCCATGGTATTCATGATGTTCTGGCGCATCGCCGGCGTCATGCTTCTGGGCATGGGCTTGATGAAACTCGGTGTATTTGCCGCGGAGCGTTCACGAAGTTTTTATCTTTATTCGATAATCTTTGGGTATGGCCTTGGGCTGTCGCTGATTGCTGTCGGCATAACCCGGAATCTCGCCCATGATTTCGATTTCGTCTTCGGTTTCAAACTCGGCAATCATTTCAATTATGTCGGCAGCATTCTTGTCGCGCTGGGGCACGTCGGCGTGGTGATGCTCGCCTGCAAGTCGGGGATTCTCTCCGGTTTGCGGCGACGCCTGGCCGCGGTAGGGCAAATGGCACTGACCAATTACCTGTCGCATACTCTTCTTTTGACGCCGATATTCTATGGTTTCGGCCTGGGGTTATTTGGCAGTCTTGATCGATTCTGGCTGATGTTTTTCGTTCTGGGCGTGTGGCTCCTGCAACTAATCATCAGCCCCATCTGGCTGAGGCATTTCCGTTTCGGCCCGGCGGAATGGGCCTGGCGGTCGTTGACGTATTGGAAGAGGCAGCCGCTGCGGATTACCGCGACGGATTGAGGGATTAACATGAAAACGGCGGACGTCGCTGTCTGCCGCTTAATACATACTTCTGCCCGAGGCGACTGACCTACCCCGGTCGACCCTAGATTTCCCGCCACGAGACTTTATCGAATATCCCCGGGAATTTTATTTTGCGCAGTGAGCGATCATAGTGGAATTGTGAACCGCCGGCGTCATGCACGGTATTGGTAATAAATGATCCATACAGGTTGGCCTGCCCGGTCATGTGAAAATCCATTTCCGGGGCGTAAATGGCCGCGTTGATTTCGCTGTGCGCGGCGAATTTCCAGTCCTGATCCGAACCAAAGATCAACAAATCGCCGGGCGCTCCACCTGCGTTCACCGTGGCAAATGATTCGAGTTCGACACCGCCGCCGACGTAAATCGTCACGGTGGCGCCTGGCGCCAGTTCAATGCTCCCGCGCACCTGGATATCATTGAAATAATACGTGCCGCTGCTGAGAATCAAGGTTTTGTGCGGCTGGATCTGCAGATTGTATGTTGCCGGATCATAGTTGTAATCCCCGGTAAATCCCGCGGGAGCGGCCGTGTGAGCAATGGCATCATCATATTCCGATTGCGGGATGGGAGGATAATGAATTTCCGGCGCAATTGTCGAAGTATCGCCGGTGACGCGCGCGCCGCCGACAATGTCCAATTCGCCGGGTTCCGACGTCCCCGCATTGCCGTAGACGTCGGCGTTGCCGCAAATCATCACATGCCCATTGCTGCCGACGTCTCCCCCGGCCAGCAGGCGCGTTGCGGCATAGCTGCCCGAATCGGAATTCCACGAATCGGTCAGGCTTCCCCCACAGATAGTCAGCCAGTCGTCACCGTGGGCGCCCCAGTCAAAGGGTTGACGTGGGGCGAGCTTGAGCTCCAGACTGGTGGTGGCTGCGCCGCGTTGTCCGGTTGAGATAATTACGATGCTGTCACGAAGGATGATTGTATCATTGCTGTCCCGCAAGGTTACAGTAAACATGCCGCCGCCGTAAGTGTAATCGGTGAACCCTTCCCGCCAGTCAAGCGAATCACGCAAGACGCCGATCGCCAATTCGGCCCCGGCCTCGGCGATGTAGAATGATTTCATATCACGCTGATAATTGTCCGAGATGTCCATTTCAGTATTTGATGTCTGCACCGCGGCGACGCCGATAAGTCCCAGCATCAACAGGACCAGCAGTGAAATTACCATTACACTGCCGCGATTATTCCGGATATTGCTCATGGCTTGTCCCCTTATGATAATTTATAAACCGATATTCCTGACCCGAACACGGGAGGTCAGCTCCCGCCGCCGGTACTCATCCTCGCCCATTGTTTCGGTATCCGCTTTCTGTGAACGGGATATAATGCCAATCTCCAACAGTGACGCAGTCAAACGATTGACGGTAAGCGCCTCAACGTCTTCGGCAAATATCTCCGGCGTTTGCTGATCCAGCTGACGGACGAGACAGGGACTTGTCTCCTCATCTCCCTGAATATAGAAGAGAATTGTATCTACGTCCGCGCCGTTGTCGAAATACACCACCAAACTATTGTTGCCAATTCGATAAGCCGGGTGACCGCCGTTTAGACCGTATCCTGCCATACGAACTGTCCCACAAATTTCATCAAGACACGCACGGGCATTTTGCTGAAGATCGGCAACTTCGCTCTGGGCCAGCCACACTTTGTGTTCAGTCAGATAGAAATGCAGCGCCGCTCCGGCGACTATAACCGACAAAAAAGAGGCGACGAGCAATTCCAACAGGGTGAGTCCCCGCTCGTTTTTCAAATACTTATGCATCGGTCATCACTCCTGCCTACGGTTTGCTGGCATATGTGGAAAACTCCATGTTGCGACTGACGTTGGCATCATCGTACCAATAGACGAGCACCTTTATCTCATATACATTGTTGGGAACTGAGGGGTCCGTGGTATTGTCATTGACGTAGGTCATGATCGCATACCGTCCGTTATATTCTGTCGTGTAATTCACGTACGGCATTGTCGCGAAAGTCCCCTGCGCGATCTGATTCTCGATTTCCAGTTGCGCCTCGGTCGCCAGGGAGGTCACCCGGTTCGAATGCTGGTTGCCGGTGATCGACAGGACGAACATTGGGGCCATCGCCAGGATGCCCAGGGTCAGCAACACCATTGAAGCCAGGACTTCGATGAGGGTCAGGCCCGCCTCACCCTTTCGCGTGGCCGTCCGTTTCATCATGTATTTCATCCTCAGTACTCCTTTCGATCCGTGACAACTCCTCCCCGCCTCAAGGCAAGCGGCATGCCGCATCTGAAAGGTTAAGCGGGGGCTGTTAAGTGCAATCCCTATAATGCCATACAATATAAATCCCCACAATTATTGTGATGATATATTGGTTATTTTGGGGAATTGAAGGGATTATTCACCAACACTATGGTGAGTATCCCATATTCTCCGCGAGGTCGCGCAAAATTCGGAGAGGGGAACAGAACAGCGAGACCCGGAAGACTAGGGCGCGATGACCCGATCGCAATTCAGCAGGGATTGCACCGTCGTGTTCATATCAGTGGGAGAACCGATGGCCAATTCACCCAGACGACCATAGTACTCCAGACAGGTGCGGCACGAAAGGATTTCCACCCCCGCATCGGCGTACTGTTGCAGCACGTCGGCCACGGGAGAACCGTGAGTGGTCAGGAAAATGCCGCTATTCAGGCAAATCACGCGGGCGGGAAGTGTCCCGGATTGCAGGAGCGCGGTTAAAAAATTGCGCAGTAGTTTTTCACCAAGGTCCGGTTCACCGTCCCCCAGCATCGAGGATTTGAGGACGACTGCCAGATCTTTGTCCAGTGCCATGATGCCATCTCCAGCAAATAGGGCGGATATAATCCGCTCTGTTGAAGAGGAAATTCCAGCGCATAAACAGCACAGGTTGTCAGACGGTGACTTGTTCCGCGCCGACTTGTTCTTCCACTATATGCTTGCAGGCCGGGCATTTCAAATGTTCACCACGGGCCTTGGTGCTCTTCTCCAGCATGAAGGGATGATCGCATGACGGGCATTTCTGCTTGACCGGCTTGTCCCATGTAGCATAAGTACAATCGGGGTACCGCGAGCACGAATAAAAAACTTTTTTGCGTTTGCTCATCCGCTGCACCAGCTTGCCCTTGCAGCCCTCCTCCGGGCAATTGACCCCGGTCGAGACTGCTCGCGTGTTTTTGCATTTGGGGTAAGCCGAACAGGCCAGGAACGGGCCGAACCGCCCGGTGCGGATAACCATCGGCGACCCGCATTTCTCGCAGGTTTCCCCGGTCTCCTGGGGTTGGCCGCCGTTTTCCAGCGGCATGGTGTTGCGGCACTCCGGGAAACCGGAACAAGCCAGGAATTTCCCCGACTTGGACCATTTGACGACCATGGGTTTGCCGCATTTATCGCACTCTTTATCGGTTGTATCCTGGGTCGAGGCCTTGATCTGTGACGCTTTGGCTTCCACTTTTTTCAGTGCAAGCTGGAACGGCCCATAAAAATCATTGAGCACGGTTTTCCAGTCGTCCTCGCCCAATTCGATTTTGTCTAGTTCCTCTTCCATCCGCGCGGTGAATTCTACATTGAATAGATCGGGGAAATTCTCGACCAGTACCCGATTAACCGTCTCACCCAATTCGGTGGGGAGCAAGGTGCGTTTTTCCAGGAGGACATAATTGCGCGTGACGATCGTGGCAATGGTCTGCGCGTAAGTCGAGGGCCGGCCGATACCGTTGCTTTCCAGTTCTCGGACCAGTGATGCCTCGGTGAACCGGGCTGGCGGTTTGGTAAAATGCTGCTCGGGCATGATCCCATGACACACTAACGCATCGTCTTCCTTGAGTGCCGGCAGCTTACTGCCTTTCTTTTCGTCGCCGTTTTCCTCCGGCAGGTCCTCGTACACTTTCAGGAACCCGTCGAAGACAACCTGCTCGTCACCGGCCTTGAATTCGTATACGTGGCCCGGCGCATGACGGGCATTGATGGCGTTAATCGTCACCGACGTGCGCAGGATCGAGGCCGAGCTCATCTGCGACGCGAGGAAACGGTCCCAGATCAGTTTATACAACCGCTGCTGATCGCGGGAGAGATACCCTTTGACGGTATCGGGGTGACGATCGAAATATGTCGGCCGGATGGCTTCGTGCGCGTCCTGGGTCCGGCCGCGGGCCTTGAACAAACGCGGCTTGTCCGGACGATACTCCTTGCCGAATGTTTCTTCAATCAGCGCGCGCGCCTGGGCCGTGGCCTCCGCGGCCACGCGAACCGAATCCGTGCGCATATATGTAATCAGACTGACCGAACCCTGGTTGCCGAAATCAATCCCCTCGTATAACTGCTGGGCCAGCATCATGGTTTTCTTCGGGGAATAGCGCAGGCGCCGCGCAGCGTCCTGCTGCAATGTGCTGGTGATATATGGCGGCGAGGGATGTTTGGCTTTGGTACTTTGGCTGATACTGCCGACTGAAAAAACGGCAGATTTGCCTTTATCCTTATCCGGAGCAAGGACCTCGACTATTTCTTCGGTCGCAGCGGCATTGCCCAGATTTATTTTTTCCCCATCGATTTTGGCCAGTTGGGCCGGGAAACGGCTTTTGGCGGTCTTCCCCAGTTCGGCGGTGATCGACCAGTATTCCTGTGGGACAAAATCGCGGACGGCCTGCTCGCGTTCACACACCAGACGCAGGGCAACTGATTGCACGCGGCCCGCGGATAAACCGCGACAGACTGTCTTCCAAAGGAACGGGCTGACCCGGTAGCCGACTACCCGGTCGAGCACGCGCCGGGCCTGCTGAGCATTATACCGTTTAAGTTCAAGCTCGCCGGCATGTTCCAGCGCGTAGAGCACGGCGGATTTGGTAATTTCGTTGAAGGTCGCGCGCTTGATGACTGCTTTCGTCGGCCGCAACTGCTCGGCGACATGCCAGGCGATGGCTTCCCCCTCGCGGTCCGGGTCGGGCGCCAGATAGATCACATCGACTTTGGCTGCCGCAGCTTTCAAGGACTTGATAATCGCCTTCTTGCCGTCAATAACCTCATATTCCAGCGCAAAATCATGGTCGGGATCGACACCCAGTTTTTTGGGCGGCAAATCGAGAATATGCCCCTTGGTCGCCGCAAGTTTGTAGTTCGTGCCGAGAAACTTGCTCAAGGTCTTGGTCTTGGTCGGTGACTCAACGATGACTAAGTTCTTTGCCACATCCATCTCCCGGTTTCGCCCGCGTCGTCTCCCCGGTGTCCGTCGGTTGGAGAATATCTCCCGTTATGCTCAACGACCGTCGGGGGTAGTGACCGACGGTCGACAGTTGAGTTATCGGGGATTCGACGCTAATCCTCCACCCGCTCAAAATCGATCTTGCCGTCCAGTAACTCGTTTAACGCATGTGAAGTAACCTTGATCTTTTTCAGCCGGGCGGCGTCCTCATCGCCACGCTCCTCGGCAGCGATTTTTTCGCTGTTAATCTGTCGGGCGCGTGCCGCGGCAACCAATACCGCCTCATAACGAGTCCGGGTTCTGCCATCCAATGGTTCCAGTGAGCGCAATACCATATATCATTCCTCCAATTTTTCTATCGGCACCGGGCGCGGTCCGCGAAAACGCGGCGCGCGTATCGAGCGGAGACGTTCAGCCCGGATAATCGCCAGACAATCAACCACACTGTCGGCCAGCCGGTCGTTGACCACAACATAATCGTACATCCGCCAGTACGGCAACTCGCGGCGGGCGCGGCTCAACCGCCTCTGGACCTGCGCCTCCGTTTCCGATTTTCGCCCCACCATCCTGGCCCGCAACACTTCCCATGAAGGTGGGGTCAGGAATATAAGTACGGTCTCGGGATATTGCCGTTTGAGGGCCAGGCCGCCCACGACATCGAGATCGAACACAATGACTCGCTTGCACTTGAGGGCCTGCACGATGTTTTTCTTGGGTGTCCCGTACAATTCCCCGTGCACGGTGGCATATTCGGCCAAATGTTCCATGTCAATGAGCCGCTGGAACTTGGCATGATTCACAAAGGTGTAATGGATGCCGTCTTTCTCGCCGTGACGGGGGGCGCGGGTCGTCACCGAAACCGAATACAGGAAATCAGGGTTTTTTTGCAACAATTTCCGGTAAATCGTCGTTTTTCCCCCGCCCGACGGGGAGGATAGCACGACAAGCAGGCCGGTTTTCTTGGCCATACTTTCCCGTAGTAAACGGGCGGATGGCTTAGTGTTATTCTTTAGGGAATCATTCATATATTTCTATTATTCAATGTTTTGGACTTGTTCGCGAATTTTTTCCAACTCTTCCTTGATGGTGACGACCAGCGACGAAATATCCGCCGAGGCGGCTTTTGAGCCGATCGTGTTCGCCTCGCGGTTCATCTCCTGCATCAGAAAATTCAACCGCCGCCCCACTGCGCCCGAAACCGCGAGGGCTTCGGCAAAACTTTCGGTGTGGATTTTAAGCCGTACACACTCCTCAGTGATATCGGAACGTTCAGCCAGATAGGCCACTTCTTCTGCCAGACGCTGCTGGTCGTACCCGTTCTCCCCGAACAACTCCGCGATCCGGGCCTGAAGTTTCTTGCGGTAGATTTCGGCCTGGCCGCCGGCATTGGCCTCAATCCTGCCGACCGCCTCAGTGATAATGTTCAATCGGGCGCGCAGATCAAGCATCAATTTTTCGCCTTCGGCCTGGCGCATATCCTTCAGGGCTTCAATCGCCTGCCGCAAAGCCGCTTCGGCGATCTCACGCACCAGCTCAGCGTCCGGCTCGGCAGGTTCATAGATGATCACTTCCGGCAAAGCCAGAAAATCACTGATTGTCACTTCACCGGGAAGATGGACATTCTTCTTAATTTGTTGGAATACTTCCTGGTATCGCACAACCATAGGTTCATTGAGCAGCACGCGCCCGACAGTCTCCGGTCCGGATTCCCAGCCCATCGTACAGGAAATCTTGCCCCGCGAGAATGACTCGGTGAGGATGCCCTTCAAATGTGATTCCAGGGCATTCAGTCCTCGTGGCAGGCGGATTTGCGATTCCAAGTACCGGCCGTTGACCGAGGTCAGCTCCACTGTGGCTTTGTTGCCGTTTCTTTCGGCCTCGCCCCGGCCGTACCCTGTCATGCTTAGAATCATACCCGACCCTTTCTAATATAATCTTTCATCATACAGGACTTCTTTGGTAAAGTCAATTTTTATTCTCAGAGAATCAACCGGACCGTCGTACACCGGCCATGAACATGATATTCTCATGTCGTTCAGCATGATACGGCAAAAGTGCCACGCCCCCGCCATCCGGCCACCCACCCGTTTCTGCCAATTTTGTCCGGCGGCCCAATGATAAGGGACATCTTTGGCGACCCGGCTGTATATATTCTGAATTGAGGTTAATTGATGAAGCCAATGAAGATCGCCGGGTTGATATTATTGCGCTGGGTTGCTGAAGCCGGGGCTTCGCTGGTGGGGATCAAATGCCGCCGAATCCTGTTTTTCCCGGAAACGCCGGCGCTGGTATTGCATCTGGCAGGCCGCGATGATCGATTCCTGCTGTTGCCTAATGGCAGGCAGGTGCAGGCCCCGTGCATTTTTGACACAAAAGCCCAATTGAGCATTTTCCCAGGTGAACCACAGCCGACTGAAAAATTCAACCTGTTGCGTTCCCGCCAATTAGTAGACATCAGCGGCAAAGCCGGAGATCGCCGTATCTGGCTGCATTTTGGTCCCCGGCCGGATAAACACGATGACTCCCCGATCACGCTGATCATGCATTTGATGGGAGCGCGGTCATTGTGCCTGTTGGCAGATGAAGCGGGAAAAATCCTCGCCACCGATCGCCCCTCTGTTAAATATCCGGCTGGACAGGAATACGTTCCCCCGCCGCCGCCGGAATTTCCTGAATTGACGGTGATGAGTTTCCCGGAATTTACCGCGCTCCTGCGCACATCTGAGGACTTATCGCTGCCGGAGATACTCGAGCGGAAAATATGGGGTATCGACAAGGAACTCGCAGAATTGCTCACGTTTGAAATTGAAGCGGAAAAGGCCACTCCCGAGGTTGGAATTCGTGAGCAATGGCAGACATTTGCCGCAATTAAAACTCGCCTGCGAAGTTTTTTGTCGTTGGAGACCTGTGTGGCCTTTGACCCGGTTTCCGAGACGATAACGGCAATTCTGCCGCGAAACAACCCGACTCCCGGCCTTTCGATAAATACACTCTGGCAAATCCGACTGGCTCAGAATCTTCAAGCGCGTTCGGCCGATGATATCGAAGCCGTCTGGGAAAAATTCGCCGCCGAACAGTTGAAAAAAGTGCAGCGGGCCGAGACGGCCTTACAGGCGCGTCTGGCCGATGCCGCCAGGGCGGAACTCTACAAAAAATATGCCGAGACCCTCGGCATCCACCGCCACATGATGGCCAAAGGGGAACGACAGGTGGTGCTGCCTGATCCGTTCGGCGGCGACGAGAAACTGACCATTGCGCTGGATCCCGCGAGGGGGCTGCAGGGGAATATTGAGGAGTACTACAAAAAACATCGCCGCGCTCTGGCGGCGCGAGCCGCGCTGGCCGAGGAACACTCCCGGCTGGCGCAAATCAGGCACGCCGCCGAGGAAATAATAACCGCAATCAGGAATGCTGCGGAGGGTGATGGCCCGCTCCCGGTCGAGCAATGGCGCAGTCGTTTCGAGCAATTGGGGATCCGCCCCCCGGCAACAGCCGCAAAAACAGGAAAGCCGAAGCCCGCCCGGCGCCTGCCCTATTGGGAATTCACCCTTCCCGGTGGTGAGATAATTCTGGTTGGGCGTTCGGCGCGGGACAATGACGAATTGACACTCAACCGCGCGGCAAAAACCGACTGGTTCCTGCACGCCCGTCAGAGTAAGGGCGCGCATGTGATTTTGCGGCACCAACACGCTGAGACTCCCCCGGCTGTGGGAGCGATCCGACTCGCGGCGGCGGCAGCAGCATTTTTCTCGGAGGCCCGGCATTCGGCGGTCATCCCGGTGGCTTATACTCCGGTCAAATATGTCCGCAAACCACGCAAGGCGCCGCCCGGACTAGTCAGTCTGTTGCGGGAACAGACCATCCTTGTCGAACCACTTCCCCCGCCGGGATATCATGCGCAATGAGATTCACCTTGAAAAAAGAAGACTAAACAAATATATTCACTTCATGAAACCGGGAACCCATCGATGAAAACAAAATTGGCCATTATCATTGCGCTGGTGGCTGTCCTGGCGGCAGTCGTCTGGTATACCTATTCCGGGACCGGAACCGGGACCGGGGCCGGGAACGTGACACCTTCGGCCACGCAACCGATGAGCAGCGATGAATTCGTGGCGCTGTATGTCGATCTGGAACTGATTGCGGAAAAAGCGGGTATCGGCACCCCGGTATACGAAACCGCCCGTGATTCAGTTTTGCGGGCGCATGGCAAAACCATCGATAATGTGACCTCGATGCTGGCTGTCGCCGACACCGAGCCGGAAAAATGGGCCGAGATCTGGCAACAAATTCTAACGGAGCTCGAGGTCCGGAAAGCCGCCCTGGCTCTCCCCGATTCCGGCGCTATTGACTAGTTTCCTACAGTATATGCGCCGGGGATGTGTTGTATTTGCGGTTGTCCTCCGGAGAGGGTAACTCCAATGACATCAAACCGGTAATCGTTCCCGGCGGCGGGATGCGAGGCAAGATACGCCCTGGCCGCCCGGATAACCGCCTGTTGCTTGCGCGGCGTGACCCACAATTCGGGGGGGCCAAAACTGCCGGACGTATCGGTTTTCACTTCCACGAATACAATTGTCCGGCCAAGCCGGGCGATTAAATCAATTTCCTTGCGGGCGGCCCGATAGCGGCGGTGAAGGATTTCATACCCTTCGGCGATCAGATACTCCTCGGCGATATGCTCACCGGCCAGCCCCAATTTCACGCGGCGGTCACTCATGCGCGGGAGTCCCGTACAGATCAAGTTCCTGCTGATTTTGTTCGCGGACGATGCGAAAACTTTTGCGATGGATCGCCACCGGCCCCAACTTGTCCAGGGCCGCGAGGTGTTCGGGAGTGGCATATCCCTTATGCACGGCAAAACCGAACCCGGGATACTGCTGATCGAAATCCTCCATCAGCCGGTCGCGCACTTCCTTGGCCAGGATCGAAGCGCAGGCCACGGAGATACTCTTGCGGTCGCCTTTAATCACCGGCATCTGGGGCAGGGGCAAATCGGGGATCTTGTGGTTGCCGTCGATAATGACGGCATCGGCCGACAGCGGCAGTTCGCAAACCGCCCGATGCATGGCCATCAGCGAGGCCTGCAGGATATTGACGCGATCGATGGTCTCGGCGTCAATACAGCCGATCCCCCAGGCCAGGCACTGGGCGGCGATACGGGGAAAGACCTCAAGACGGCGGGCTGAGGACAGCAGCTTGGAATCGTTGATTCCCTCGACCTGAAAATCCAGGGGCAGGATCACCGCACAGGCCACCACCGGCCCGGCCAGCGGGCCCCGGCCGACTTCGTCCACGCCGGCCACATTGACGTGGCCCCGTTGATGAAACTGATACTCGTACCGCCACCAATCGATGCCCTCTGCCGGCGCGGCCATGAGTGACTAATTCCCTTCGTGTTCTTTGATGCGCGCCGACCTGCCGGTCAGGCCGCGCAGGTAAAACAACTTGGCGCGGCGCACTTTGCCCCGGCGGACAATGTCGATCTTCCCCACGTTTGGCGAATGCAGCGGGAAAATGCGCTCGACGCCGATGCCCGAAGTCACCCGGCGCACGGTGAACGTTTCGCCGATACCGCCGCCCCGGCGCTGAATCACCACACCCTGGAAGGCCTGGATGCGTTCTTTGTCGCCCTCTTTGATCTTTACATGCACACGGACGGTGTCGCCGGGAGCGAAATCGGACGTGCGTTCTTTCAGCGATTTTTTATCAATCGCTTTAATCAGTTCGTTACTCATTATGGCCTCCATACTCTATTTTTTATCGTATACGGGAAAACCGCCGCCCTCCGGTTCATTCGGATTTTGCCGCAGCGGCATATAACTCCGGGCGGAATTTCCGGGTGGCTTCCCGGGCCTGCTCCCGCCGCCATTTATCCACGTGCGCATGATGCCCCGAAATCAATATCTTCGGGACGGACAAATCCCGAAAGACCGCCGGGCGGGTGTACACCGGCGGGCCGAGCAACAGCTCCACCGATGATTCGTCACGCGGGGCGAACGAATCATCCGCCGCCGAATCGGCATTACCGATGAACCCGGGAATGCGCCGAACGATCGCGTCGATCATCACCATGGCCGGCAGTTCACCCCCGGTTAACACATAATTCCCCAGGGAAAACCGCTGCGGACGCAAGACCTCGAAAACCCGCTCGTCGATGCCTTTGTAATGGCCGCAGACAAAAATCAACCGCTCGTTTTCGGCCAGCCGGTCGGCTGCCTGCTGGTCGAATAGCGGCCCCCGCGCCGTGGGAATGATTACCGTCGCCAATGCCGACCCGTTGGCCAGCGCCTCCACCGCACTCACCACCGGCCCGGCCATCAACACCATTCCCCCACCACCGCCGAACGGAGCATCATCGACGACATGATGCTTGTCGGTTGTCCACCCGCGGAGGTCGTGGGTCTGCGCTTGCACCATGCCGGCTTCTTTGGCCCGGCCCATCAGCGATTCGGACAAAAAGGCCGTGAACAGCTCCGGGAAAATGGTGATAATATCGATTCGCATGACAACAGCACATCGGTTTGACTGGCTCGTTCCCGCATCATTCGAACAATCCGAGCAGCGGGTAGATAATCATTTTGCGCGCTTTCACATCGATTTTTTTAATAACCGTTTCAACCGCCGGGACGAGCACCTCTGCACCGGCCGACGTCCGACAGATATACACATCGTTGGCCGGCATTTCCAACACACTCTCCAGCGTCGCCAGGTGTTTCCCGTCTTCGTCCTCAACATCCAAGCCGATCAAATCATCCTGGAAATACGTCCCCTTCGGCAATGTGATCCGATCGGCGGCATCGATTTCCAGATATCCGGTAGCCCAGTCGTGCGCATCTTCCGGCGCGTCAATGCCGCGCACTTTAATCACCGGTTTGCCGGAGACGATACGAAACGACTCGACCTCCATCGCCATGCGCTGCTTGCGCCGCACAAGGTATACCCGCTTGAGCTGATAAAACCGCTCGATGTCCTCCGCCAGCGGCCAGATATAAAACTCGCCACCGACCCCGCGCGGCTTACCGATTTGCGCCAGGGTAATAAATGCTCCATCGTCGGCGGCTGCGGCACTCATCGGCTACCCCCGGGTCCGGCGACCTTCAGCCGGGGCTTCGTTGGATTCCGAGTTATTCCTCGGCGGGTTTCTCCGCGGCAGCCGGGGCCTCGGCCGGTTTGTCGGCTCCGGTCTTGGCGGCTTCCGCGCGCGCGACAGCTTTTTTGCCTTTGCGCCGTTTCGGACGCTCGGTGATCCGGTCGTTAATTTTCAATGCCGCCGGATCCTGACCCTTCTGGATCATTTCCCATTTTTCCCACAGCCCGATCTGGCGGTACAGTGCCAGCACAGTGTCCGAGGGTTGCGCGCCGCGTTTCAGCCAGTCGTAGGTCCGGTTTTCATCGACCTGTAAGCGGGCCGGCTTGTCGATGGGATTGTACCAGCCCAGCATTTCGATAAAACGCCCGTCACGCGGGCTGCGCGAATCGGCGGCGACGAAACGATACGTCGGCTGTTTTTTCTTACCCATCCGTCTGAGTCTGATTCTAACCGACAACTAACTCCTCCTTATAGCAAATTACTATCCATTCATTTCGGTTATTCAATGGCCCTAATAATACGCGATGGGGCGCAAATTAAAACGGGAATTTCATGCCGGAGAACGCTTTTGGCCCCATTTTGCCGAGTTTTTTGACCATCTTTTGCATTTCCCCGAACTGCTTGATCAGCTTATTGACATCCTGAATGGAATTACCCGAACCCAAGGCAATCCGTTTGCGCCGGGAACCGTTGATAATCGAGGGGTTGCGCCGTTCCTCCGGGGTCATCGACTGAATCATCGCCTCCACCCGGACCAGGGCGCGATCGTCGATGGGCAGCCCTTTGAGCGCCTTGCCCACCCCCGGGATCATCCCCAACAGCGATTCCAGCGAGCCCATATTTTTCACCTGCTGGAGCTGGTCGTAAAAATCCTCAAAAGTAAACTGGGCTTTGCGGAGTTTTTGCTCGAGCTCCTCGGCTTTTTTGGTATCGACTGCGGCCTGGGCCTTTTCGACCAGCGAGACCACATCGCCCATGCCCAAAATACGCGAGGCCATGCGGCTGGGGTGGAAAACGTCCAGATCGGCGGATTTCTCTCCCGTCCCGACGAATTTGACCGGCCGCCCGGTGACTTCGAGGATCGACAGCGCGGCCCCGCCCCGGGCGTCGCCGTCGGTTTTGGTCAGCATGACCCCGTCGATCCCCAGCGCCTTGTTGAACTCGTCGGCCGATTTAACCGCGTCCTGCCCGGTCATGGCATCGGCGACAAACATGATCTCGGTGGGCTTGACCGCCTCACGCATGCGCTTGAGTTCGTCCATCAACACATCGTCGATATGCAGCCGCCCAGCGGTGTCGAGGATCAGCAGATCGTAATCATTTTCTTTGGCGTGGGCCACGGCGGAAGTCGCGATTTTCACCGGGCCATCGTCGGTCGTGAATACGGGGATATCCAGCGCCTTGCCGAGGATTTTCAACTGGTCTTTGGCGGCGGGGCGGTAGATATCGGCGGCGACCAGCAGCGGCTTGCGGCCGGCGCGTTTGTGGCGCAGCGCCAGCTTGGCGCAGCCGGTGGTCTTGCCCGAGCCCTGCAACCCGACCATCATCCAGATCGTAATCCCGCGCGGGTTGAACGCCATGTCGCGGCTTTGCCCGCCCAACAGCTGGACCAGCCGGTCATAGACGATCTTGATGACCATCTGGCCGGGGGTAACCGACGAGAGGACTTTCTCGCCGAGACTTTCCTCTTCCACCCCGGCAATGAAGTTTTTGGCGACCTTGTAGTTGACGTCCGCTTCCAGGAATGCGCGGCGGACTTCTTTGAGGGCGTCCTTGACGTTCCCCTCGGACAGTTTCCCCTGCCCGCGCAGGGTCTTGAAGATCCCGTCCAGCCGATCGCTTAAATCACCAAACACGACATTTCTCTCCCTTCGGGCAGACAGCCACTCTCGGCTATCTACCCAAAACTTATAATATAGTGAATTTTCTGCAAAACCCAATTGGAAATTTCGCGGCAGCGTGTGGAGTTTGTTAAACCGGGCAAGTCCCCGGAAAACCGTCAACTTCTTGTGGGACCGTCGGGTGGCTGAGGCTTCAGCCCCGGAAACGGTGCTTCAGGCATAACACACTAGTACCCCACCGAAGCGAAGCGCCCAGTGGGTTATAAAAATCGGCCCTGCGCGGTGGGTTTCGCACCGACGCCTGATTATGGATAATTTTCCGGATAATCCCTAGTTGCAGGTAATGAAAACAAAATCCACCGTTCCGGTGGGCTACGGAGTTGTCTTACAGGAAAACTCGCATGCCCCCCCGCCCGCCAACTAACCTACCTGAATGCCATATGCCCCTCCCCAGGTGGAGATAAGACAACAGCACAACCTATCGTACTTCGCGGCTTTGCACTTAAATTCAATATAAAAAAAACACGGCTTTGGGCATTGTCAAACATTCTTCACAAGAATATGTTTTCTGGATAAAATTATAACGGCGGCCGGGTGACGGCCGCCGTTGAATTGCACAGTCGATGACCAGCTTAATAGTAAATACAAATGTCGGCAGTGACCGTGAAGGTCAAACCGTCGATCGTGAATACCAGCGTGGCGGTTTCATCAGCATTGATCGTCGCAGTTACCGACATCGTTCCCGAGCCGGAGACCGGTTCCCCGTCCTCATCATAACCCGAATACGTGCCGTCGAAAGCCAAACCAACTGTCCCGCCGGTGGGACAACCGTCGCCACCCTGGGCCGGATTGGCAATCGTGACCGCGATCACTGCTAGGTCATATGTTGCGTCGATATCGTAAGCATGACCGTCATAATCATGGCCGGCGCCGTCAATATCGAAACTGCCGCCGCCGCTGCAGCCGATAATCGCGGTCTGCAAACCGGTATACGTCAGATCAAGCAACAGGTGCTCCGTGCCGGTGAAATAATACATTTGCGGGGCATAGGAAAAATCGGTAATCATCTGCAGGGTGGTCGTGTTCTGATCCGGGATGACCTGCGGTGTGCCGTCACCCTTGCGGAACTGGATGCGCAGCTCCATACTCGCATCCCCGGAATCGACGACCATCTCAAAGGTCAGGATGTACCACCCATTGGAGTAGGAATAATCAAAACTGATAATCGAATCGGCGGGATAGCCGGCCTGGGTAAACCATTCAGGCACGGATTTCGGCACGGGGACGCCGTCGATGTATTCCAGCCCCATATTCAGGAAATCAACAACATCCACCGCCGTGGCCGTGGCCGACTCATCGAGCGTCTCGTACTTTTGTGCGGCGGTCGCCTGGGGGTTGATCCCTTTATCTTCATCGCCGCTGCAACCCGCCAACATCATGGCTGCGATAAGCACTACACTTGATAAAACCAGAAACCTGCGCATCGGTGTTCCTCCCTCGGTCGGAAATATTGTTCAATTTCATTTTGGCTTTAATTTGCCGGACAGCCGCTGATCGTCTCGGTAAACCGCTGCCCGTCGATATCGACGAAATAAACGCCGGCGCCGGTGGAGCTGAAAGTGACCGTGATCAGCGCCTCGACGGTCTCGTCGATATACACGCCAAACTCGTCATACCCTTTGATCGCACCGGTGAAATCGATGGTAAACGAGCCGCCGGTCGCACAGCCGCTGCCGCCCTGTCCGGGGTTGGACACCGTGATATTATCAAGCTCGACACCGTAGGTCATACTCACCGTTGAAGGGCCATAGTCGGTATCACCCGTGAAATCCATGACGAAATCGGCAGCGCCGTCGGCAACCACCGTGGCCAATTGGAAACCCATAAAACTGAAATCACCGTCCACGGCAAAGCCCATACTCATACCATATTCCGCCATCAGCACGGTCACGTCGGCATGTTCTTTCAAGTACACGCCGTTCGTGTTCAAAGCGGTGGGATAACGCAGCGCCTGCCCCTGCGTATTGACGAACTTGATGCTGTCGGCGATGGAGATCGTTTCGGTTACCGACTCCTTGGTGGCCGTGATAACGTACCAGCCATTGACATACGCCGTATCCAATTCCAGCACAGTATCGGCGCAGGCGGCGACTTTGCGCATCACCGGCGGCGGCACGGCTGCCGGGTCGAAATTTTCAAAATCGTCATACTCCTGCCCGACAAAATCGACGATGCTGGAAACAAACCCGGCGATGTCCTCTTCGAACTCGGCGTACTTTTCCTGGGCGTTGTCTTCGGGAGCGGTCGTTCCGCCGCCGCCGCTGCATCCGGCAATAAAAACGGCGGCCGAAAGAAGCAGGGCCGCCGCGATGACCGACTTGCTCATAGGCAAACTCCTCACGATCGATGTTTCAACAGTTGCACCATGATCGCCTTCTGGCCGTGCAGGCGGTTTTCCGCCTCATCGAAGACTACCGATTGCAGGCTTTCCATCACCTCATCGGTGATTTCCCGCCCCCGCTCGGCCGGCAGGCAATGCATGACGATGGCCGATGGTTTGGCCCTGCTGACTAGATCGGAGTTTACCTGAAATTTGCTTAGAGCTTTTTGGCGCTGCCCGGCTAACTCTTTCTGGCCCATTGAGGCCCAGACATCGGTATAGATGACATCAGCGCCGGTCACCGCCTCGACCGGATCATGGGTGATCGTGATTTTCGATTTGCCGGTCGACCGGGCAAATTGGACGACTTCCGGGTCAGGCATGGTTTCCGGCGACGTGCCCAGCCGCAGGTCCATCGGGATGCGCGCGGCAAGGTTACACCAGGAGTGGAAGACATTGTTGCCGTCCCCCATAAACGCGACGGCCAGATCATCGATCCGGCCCAGATGCTCCTGGGCGGTCATAATATCGGCGATGACCTGGCAGGGGTGGAATTTATCGGTCAGGGCATTGATCACCGGCACGGAGGCGTATTTCGCCAGCTCGACGACATGATCGTGCGAGAAGGTGCGGATCGTGATCAATCCGACATACCGCGACAACACACGCGCGACATCGGCGATCGATTCCCGTTCGCCGAGCTTGATTTCCGCGTCGGTAATGAACATGCCCTGGCCGCCCAGTTGGGCGATCCCGGTTTCAAACGAGATGCGTGTGCGCAACGACGGTTTATGAAAGATCATTGCGGCAGTCTTCCCCTCCAGCGGATGGGGAGCCAGTTTGCCGGATTTCAGTTGTGCCGCAAGTCCCAGGGTTTCGCGAATCTCCTGTTCGTTCCAGTCGGCTATGGTCAAAAAGTCTTTGGTCATTATTACTCCTTCAAATGTTTAATCACAAAATATACCGCGATAAGTCCTCGTCCTCGATGATCTCTTTCAGGTTTTTCTGGACCATGGCCCTGTTGAATTTTATCGTTTTTTTGGTCATGGTCGAGGCCGTGAACATAATATCTTCAAGCAGCGTGGTCATCACCGTGTGCAGCCGGCGCGCGCCGATATTCTCAGCGCGGTCGTTGACCATCGAGGCGGTCTCGGCAATTTCCTCAACTGCATCGTCGGTAAACGACAATTTGATCCCCTCCGCGCCCAGCAGCGCAACATATTGCTTGATCAGGGCATTTTTCGGTTCGGTGAGAATGCGCACAAAGTCGTTCTTGTTCAGACTATCAAGTTCCACGCGGATGGGGAACCGCCCCTGCAGTTCGGGGATTAAATCCGACGGCTTCGACGCATGAAAAGCCCCGGCGGCGATAAACAGGATATGGTCGGTCTTGACCATGCCGTACCGGGTCGACACATTGGTCCCCTCGACAATCGGCAGGATATCGCGCTGCACACCCTCGCGGGAGACATCCGGCCCGGTCTTCGAGCGTTCGCCGGCGATCTTGTCGATTTCATCAACAAAAATAATCCCGGCTTCCTGCACCCGTTCCAGCGCCGAGGTAATCACCTCGTCCATGTCGACCAGCTTGCCGATTTCTTCGTTGACCAGAATCTTGCGCGCTTCGGCCACGGTCAGTTTGCGCTTTTTCGGCTTTTTGGGCATCATCTCAGAAAACATCTCCTGAAAATTGACGCCCAGTTCCTCCATGCCCATCGGGGAGAATACTTCGATAACCGGAAACCGGGATTCCTGGGTTTCGAACTCGATGGGTTTGGCATCCAGCACTCCCTCGGTCAGTTGCGCGCGCAGTTTTTCCCGCGTGCGTTCCCAGCGCGCGGCGGCCTCCGGGTCGGGCGGTTCGCCCTTGGCGGATTTGCCCCGGCGGGGCAGCAGGATATCCAGGAGTCGGTCTTCGGCCAGAGCAATGGCCCGCTCGGTCACACTTTCGGATTTTTCTTTCTTGACCATATTGACCGCAAGGTCGGTCAGGTCGCGCACCATTGATTCGACATCCCGGCCGACATAGCCGACTTCGGTGAATTTCGAGGCCTCGACTTTCAGGAACGGGGCTTGCGCCAGCGCGGCCAGCCGGCGGGCGATTTCGGTTTTGCCGACCCCGGTCGGCCCGATCATGATGATATTATTGGGCAGGATTTCCGCGCGTAATTCCTCGTTGATCAACTGCCGCCGCCAGCGGTTGCGCAAGGCGATGGCTACCGATTTTTTGGCATGGTCCTGGCCGATGATGTAGCGGTCCAGTTCGGCGACGATTTCCTGCGGTGTGTATTCCTTGATCACTTCAGCACCTCAATATTGATTTGCCGGTTGGTATATACGCAGATATCGGCGGCAATCTCCAGCGCGGTCTTGACAATTTTGGGGGCGTCCATCTTGGTATGCGCCAAAAGCGCTCGTGCGGCAGCCAGCGCGTAGGGAGCGCCGGAGCCGATGGCCAGGACATTGTCGTCCGGCTCAATCACATCCCCGTTGCCGGAAATCATGAATACATGGTCGCGGTCCATAACGATCAACAGGGCTTCCAGACGCCGCAGGTACTTGTCCATCCGCCAGTCTTTGGCCAGTTCGACCGCGGCGCGCTGGAGGTTGCCGGAAAATTCCTCAATTTTCTGTTCGAAACGTTCGAACAGAGTGACTGCGTCGCCGGCCGACCCGGCAAATCCGGCCAGGATCCGGTCGTCGTACAACCGGCGCAGTTTTTTGGCCGTTTGCTTCATCACCGTATCATCAAAAGTTACCTGACCATCGCCGCCCATTGCGACAACACCCTTATGGCGCACACCGAGTATTGTTGTGGCCCGGACTATCATGTGTTTTCCCCTTCCGCCCGTGGAAATGCGCGGTTATAGGTTTTTTTCAGATATTCACCGGAGACATGCGTGTAAATCTGCGTGGTCCCCACCGCAACGTGACCGAGGAATTCTTTGACCGCCATTACATCGGCCCCGTTGTCGATCATATGCGTGGCAAAGGTATGCCGCAACAGGTGCGGGTGCAAGCGCGCTCCGCCGGAAATCGGCATAAAACATTTGTTCAGAATCCGTGAAATCGAACGCGAATGAAGCGGGTGACCCCGCCGGTTAAGGAAAACCGGCTGACCGGGATCTGTTCGTTCCGCGCCATACATGCCCATAACGAGCTTTTTATATTCGGCAAATCCCTCTGCCGCGGTGTCGCCGACAGGAATAACCCGCTGTTTATTCCGTTTGCCCAGGACCGTAATTTGCCGACGGTCCAGATCGATATCGTCCCACTTCAGACCGCTAATTTCCGCCAGCCGGGCGCCCGAGGCATAAAACACCAGCGCCAACGCCCGGTCACGCGTTTCCCAGACTGTTCCCCGGGGCAGGGAATCAAACCACTTGCGCATGATTTCGCCGGTCAGGTATTGTGGGACCGGGCGCGGCAATTTGATGGAGGGGAAAATATCGGAAATGTCTCCCGCCAGCAGGCCCTTACGCGCCAGGAACTTGAAAAACGAGCGCAGCGCAGAAGCGCGGCGGGCCACGGTGCGCGCCGCATCCCCGCCCCGCCGGCTCTCGGTCAGGAATCGTCCCACAATTTCGGGGCAGGCGATATTTTTGATATGCCCGGCGAACTGAACGCCGCAAAACTCGCGAAATCGTCGCAGATCAATACGATAGGCACGCACTGTTTGCTCTGAATACCGCCGCATTTCGGCGATTTCCGTTAGAAAAACCGGCAGGTATTTTTCGGCACTGTGTTCCATATATCCACTTCACCTGGAAATCCTAAAAAATAATCTCCCCCTGCGGTCACGATATACGCCGCCCGGAGCCGTGTAAAGCCCTTTTTAGCCGTCATCAGGACGTGGCTTGTGTTGCCACACTCCTTTCCAGAAAGCAAATTCTGGACAACCTTTCCCTGCGATTTTATATTGTCCTCGGCAAAATGGGCAAATTCTCGATGGACAAAAATGGAGAATGTCAATGAGCGCACATCACCGGTTCATCTTGTGCATAGTGCTGGCCACGCTGTTTTTCGGCTGTGGCGACGGCAAAAAGGATTCCGGGCAACAAACAGAACAGCAACAAGCCCCTCCGGAAAAACAAGTAGTCCAGCCCCCGGTTGAGCTGACAGACTACTATTTCGGCATTATCCGCAAAGGCGCGGCCTGGACCGCGGAGGAAACTGAAGCGGTCGCCGAATTGCAGCGGCAGCATCTGGAGCGGATTGGCCGGCTTGCCGATTCCGGGGTCCTGGTACTGGCCGGGCCGATCGAGGCCACGACCGGCGCTGAAGACTTGCGGGGGTTATTTGTCTATCGGGTTTCCTCCATGGCAGAGGCGCGCGCGCTGGCCGACAGTGATCCGTCGGTGCGGGCCGGACGCCTGCTGGTCGACATTTTCCATTGGCGCGGCCCGGCGCGGATGATCTATGACGAAAAATATACGATGGTCGATTACCATCTGGCTTTTTATTTTCAAGGCCCCTTCTACTATGCTGAGGAAACGCCCTCGTTTTGGGAAATGGTCCAAACCCAGACCGAGCGACAGCCCGGGATTTGCGATTCCTGCCGGATCGTGCTGGCCGGTGAATTCCCCGATGAGAAAAACAGCTATAAACTGGCCGGGCTGATAATCTATGAGGCGCCCCGCGCCGATGTGCTCAACGGGATCATGACCACCTCGGCGGCCGTGCGCAGCAGCGTGTATAGCGTCCGACTGATGAAGTGGTACGGACCATCGGGTCTCCATGCCGAGTAGATTTCGATTCTGAATTCGCGCGCGCGGACTTCCACGATGCTTTGCGGGAATACCGCCGGTTTGTGGCATGCTACAGGATGATTACGGCTGGTTACCCACCGCAGGTATCTTGACTTCCGGCAAAAACTGCAAAAATCTCAAACTACAATAGTACAACACGTTACAGGTCCGCCCAGGCGGATTTGTCCGACTTCCCGACGAATCCGAGCACTTGATTTTTCGATTCAGGTAAATCGATGCGGTAAAACGTTCGAAAATTATAAAAACAGGGCGCGTTCCGCCTTCCACAGTTTTGGAGCTTTGGGGCCGGATGAATAATAGTCGTTTGATCGAAGCCGATGAACAACCGGAAAACGACAGAGTATCCCCGTTTTGCGTGCCGACCGGATCATTCACTGACCGGTGCGGGAGGCCGAATGCTCTGCTGAGGTTGAGCATCGGGGAATCGACGCAGACACCAGACCAGAGGTCGGATATCTGATGAAAAATTCATATTCGCCGTCACTGAAGGCGGCATGGCGTTTGGCGCTTATTGCGCTGGCGGCGGTTTCGGTACCGGTATTTATCGGGGGATGTACAACCTCATCCCGAGACACGGTTCCAATCACCAGTACCTCGGCACGGGCGGTCGAATATTTCACGATCGCGCGCGACCTGGCCGAGAAACTGCGTGACCTTGAAGCACGGCATTATTACCGGGAAGCGGTTGCGCTGGATGAAACATTTGCTCTGGCATACCTGTACATGGCCGACACCGAGCCGTTGGAGCAGGACCGGTTGCACCATATCGATATGGCCGTATCGTTGATCGGCAATGTCACCGAAGGCGAGAAATTGCTCATCCTGGCCGGTATGGGCAGACATACCGGCTCTCATCAGAAGCTGGGCAATTACCTGCATCAACTTGTGACATTGTATCCGCAGGATGCCCGCGTCCATAACGACTTGGGGAATTATCACTTCCATGACAGGGAATTCGGCGAAGCGGTTGCCGAATATATCAAGGCCGCCAAACTAGATTTGCAATTTGCGCCGACGTACAACGGACTGGGTTATGCGTACAGTTACCTCGGAGAAATCGAAGACGCCGAAAAGGCCTTCTTGAAATATATCGCGCTGATCCCCAATGACCCGAATCCCTACGACTCATATGCGGAGTTGATGCTGCGTACCGGCCGTTTCGCTGAGTCTCTAGAATACTATCAGAAAGCACTGAAAAAAAACCCCTATTTTTTTAATGCCTACGAGAGCATGGCTTCGGCCTACAATTATCTGGGGCAACATGGCGAGGCGCGGACGCAACTGGCCACGATGTTGGAGCGGGCGCGGGATTTTGACCAGTATCAACGGGCCTATTATGCCCTGGCGGTCTCGTTTGCCGATGAGGGTCTGGTCGATTCCACCCTGGCGATGCTGCGGACATCACAGCAGTTGGCCGGAGAGGCGCGCGATATCATGAGTATGGCCGAGGCCGCCGTGGCGCTCGGCGACGCATATCGTGAGTACGGGCAATACGATCAGGCCCTGGCAGAATATGCCTCGGCGACGCGTTTTGTTGAGCATTCGACTTTGGATGAATCGCTCAAGGAAATGGCGCGACATTCATATCTCTACAATGCCGCCAAAGTCGAAACCCAGCGCGGCAACCTCGCGACGGCCCGGACATACGCCGCCGAATTCCAGACTCATGTGAGTGATGAAGGTGCACCCCTGCAGCTCAAGCAGGTCCATGAACTTGCCGGGCTGATTGCCCTGGCCGAATATGATTACCCAGCCGCGATCGACCACCTGCAGCAGGCCGATCCCCGGGACCCGTGTATCCTGCGCCATATCGCCTCCGCCTACCGGAAACTGAACAACCCCGAAATGGCTGCGGTCCTGGATGACCGTTTCGCAAAATTCTATGCCGATAATAATCTGAGTTATTCTCTCGTCCGCGGCCGAGAAACAACAGGATTCGCTGCACACACAGCCGATTAAACAACCGCCGAAACCGGCGAACATCCCCCCCGCACCTCCCCAAATGGCAGACTGTTGGCAAGCAGGGTTTCGGCGCACCGCCAGAGACTCTATTATTAATTGTCTGCTGGAAAGGAAAGCTTAAGACGCGACCTTAACCTATTGGTTATGAAGAAATTACACATTTTTCCTGATTGCCGTTCTTTATTCCCCAGATACTGCGCCAAAATTCCGCCCAAAATGCTCTCCTGCACCAATGCCAACAAGGGATGTATTCTATGAAGTTATCCGCCACGGCGCAAATAATCAAAAACGAAATCGTGGTAAATTCGTCTGGAATAAAAAGGGAAAGGGTCATGGACCGGAGAGTGCAAAAATTTTCATAACACCGGAATTTGCGCAACTCATTGATAAACAAGACATAAGATGGTTTGATTTAAAGCAACCCGTTGAAAACCGGAGGTTTTCGGCAAAAAAAAGTTGGAACACGCCGTAATAGTTGGGGTAATAAACTGCTGGGGAGGCAGATGTGGAGAAGGAACTCATTATCAATAAACTTCGCGAGTGCTACGATCCTGAAATCCCTCACGTCAGCATCGTTGACCTCGGCTTGATTTATGATGTCCGGATCACGGGCCGGAAAGTCGAGATCGACATGACCCTCACAGCCCCGGGATGCCCCATGTCGCAGCCGATGGCACTGGACGCCAAGGCCAAAATCGAAGAATTGGATGACGTTGATGAGGCGGTGGTGAATATTGTCTGGGAACCACAATGGTCGCCGAACCGCATTACTGAAAACGGAAAAAAAACGCTGGGGTGGACGTCGTGAAAACACATCCGCTGTACGGCAAAGGACTGCCGGAACCAGTATACACAGGAGGTGCGTATCGAGGGGTTGCGTTAGCTTTAACGTTTTTTATGTTGACAAAAGTCAACAAGTATGCTTCCTTAAGTGGGAACAGGTATGTGACTTATGGAAGCCTGCTTTTCACCCGCCCGCCGGTACCCCGCCGCAACGGAAACCCGGGGGCGCGAAAAGCACAGGAACCCGGAAAATGGTTTTAAAACCTAATTTACCAACGGGGGTGGATGGATGATGCGTTGGGGAAAATGCTTCACACTGGCTCTGGTTCTGGTCCTGGCGATCGGAATCCAGGCGAACGCCAAGGATGCGATCACGTTCGGTGAAATCTCGACCGCGAAGATCAGTCCGAACACAACGACGATTGATGTGCCGCTGTTTGTCAGCAACAGCGACAATCTGGCAGCGATTGACGTCCCGCTGAAGTGGAACGGGGACGGAGTCAATCTGGTTAACGTGGATATGGAAAACGGGCGTGCCCATTATTTTGACGTGAAAATCGCCAACATCGACAACGACAACAAGACGGTGGCCATCGGGCTGTTGTATATGGCTTACAATGGCGATCAGGTGGAACTCAGCGCCGGTGACGGCCGTCTGGCGACGTTGACATTTGAGGTCACCGACCCGACCCTGGAAGAATTCACGATTGAGGCCACGACGTTCCAGAATCCCGGCCGCGAACTGGGGTTCATCTACTGCGATGAAACCAACGGCAATTTGAACATCTATCAACTGACACCGGAATTCGCGCCGATCACCGTGCCGGTTGCCGCCCGCACGCCGGTCATCCCGGAAGTGTGGTCACTCAGCCAGAACTACCCGAACCCTTTTAACGCTTCGACGCTGATTTCGTTCGGGTTGCCGGTTGATGCACAAGTCCGGCTGGAGGTGTACAACATTCTCGGCCAACGAGTTACTACCCTGCGGGATGAGTTTATGCCTGCTGGGACCCACTCGGTGACGTGGAATGCCGATGTCGCCTCGGGCGTGTATTTCTATCGCCTGCAGACAGATGAATTCACCGAAACCCGCAAGATGACGCTGATGAAGTAAGCGGCAGTGCAAGCTGTGAATCGAAACGCCCCGGTTTCTCACACCGGGGCGTTTTTTTTGGGGTTGCGTGCCGGATTATTCGATTGCCCGGCCGTTGCGAATTGACTATCTTTATAGTCAAGATCGTAGAAGTACTGCATTTCGGCCCCAAATGCCTTGGGCAGGGGTGTTTTCTCGCCGGGGGGCAAAGTGGGTTCAAACCGAATGATGCAGCAGTATTCCAAATCACTTATCACTCCGGGGAGGTGCGCCATGTCTTTGCGTCATGTGTTCTGTTTGTTCCTGGCAGCCGTTATGCCGGTCATGGGTTTGACTGCATCGGCGGAAGTTCCGGATTCTATTAATTACCAGGGCATCCTGCTGGATTCCGGAGGCGAGCCGGTGACCACGCCGACGACAGCCACTTTCACGATCTATGACGCCGCATCGGACGGGGCGGTTTTATGGGATGAAACCAAATCACTCACCCCCGATGATCAGGGCCGTTTTCAAACCTATCTGGGTTCGCTGGACCCGTTGAACGAGGCGGTTTTTTCAGTTCCCCACACCTTTCTGGAAGTGACCGTTTCGGGCGATACACCAATGTCGCGGGTACCCTTTGTTACCGTGGCCTACGCGTACCGGGCGGCGGTCGTTGACGGTGGGTCGTCCCACTGGCAAGACGTTGATTCGATTCTGTACACCAATGAGTTTTGGGGTATTGCGCGGGGCGGGGCGGACAATGCGCTATATGGCGACCAGCACCACACGATGATCAACCTCGGGATTGCCTGCACGACCGGGACAGACGGACAGAATTTCACCAACGCCACGATCAGCGGCGGGTATGGCAATAAGGCAAGCAATTTCGCCTCGACGGTGAGCGGTGGCGATTACAACACCGCCGGCAACAATTGGGCGACGGTTGGCGGCGGGACACACAATAAAAGCAGGGCCGAATATGCCACAGTCAGCGGCGGCGTGCATAACCTGGCGAGCGGATATGTCTCGACTGTTGGCGGGGGAACCAATGATACGGCCAGCGGCGATTACAGTGTGGTGGCTGGCGGAAAACAAAACGTGGCCGGTGGCCAGGATGCGGCGGTAGGTGGCGGAAACCACAATATTGCTTCCGGCCCGCAAAGTGCTGTCGCGGGCGGCAAAGAGAACACGGCCAGCGGCAGTCAATCGACCATCGGCGGCGGGATTGCCAATACCGCCGACAATTATTACGCCACCGTCGCAGGTGGGTGGAGTAATACAGCCCAGGGCAATGGCTCCACGATAGGCGGCGGCATTGCCAATACTGCTGACGGTTATTATGCCACCGCCGCCGGTGGGTGGAGCAATACGGTTCAAGGCAATGGTTCCACAATAGGAGGCGGCACGAAAAATTCGACGAGTTACACCGCCACGACTATTGGCGGCGGGTCGGACAATGCATGTGGGGGTTCCCATAGCACCATCTGCGGCGGATTGGGAAATTACACTCAGGGAGTACTTTCCACCATTGCGGGTGGTGATTCAAACCTCGTGGGAATTTACTCCCGCTCCACGATCGGGGGGGGACACCGCAACCATGCCGGCGGTTACTGCACGACTATCCCCGGTGGATATGGTGATACGACGACGGCAGATTTCAGCCTCGCCGCGGGGTATCGTGCGCGGATCAGCACACCGCATCACGGAACATTCTTATTTGCCGACTCGAGCGACTTTTCTTTTGCCTCGACTACGGCCAACGAATTTGCCGCGCGTTGCACCGGCGGGGCACGGTTTGTGACGGGTATTGACGGTTCGGGGAATCCGACTGCCGGGGTACAAATGGCCGCGGGCGGCGGATCATGGTCGTCGATCAGCGATCGTAATTTGAAAGAGAACTTCTCCCCTGTTGATGCCGAGGAAGTGCTCGAAAAAGTCGCGGCGTTACCCGTGAGCACCTGGAATTATAAGGCACAGGATGAAGCGATCCGGCATATCGGCCCCATGGCGCAGGACCTATATGCGTCCTTTGGTGTCGGCGAGGATGAAAAACGAATTGCGACCGTCGACGCCGATGGCATCGCGCTGGCCGCAATCCAGGGATTATACCAGCGACATTTGGAACAACGACAGGAGAACGCCGATTTGAAAAAGCGTATCGCTGAACTGGAAACTCTGGTGCAAAGATTGATCAAGAGCAATCAATAAAATCAAGCGCTGGAAAACAAACGGGCCGGGAAACATTGCATATCCCGGCCCATTCTTTTCCCGGCCGTCAGGAAAGATTCCTGACGGCACGGCGACCGACTTCAAATGTACCGCATCACGCATACATCAATTTCAAATCCTCGATTTTTGCCCGGACGTTGACGCGATTGGCGCAGTTGACCACGCACGAAGAACATGAGCTGCAGTTTTTCAAGCCCTTCCCCTGCGGGATGCCGTCCAGCGTAGTTCGCGCCAGATAAAAATCGCTGTACTGCGCGGCATACATGTGCGTGCGCATCAAAGTCGGCACGTCCGTATTATGCGGGCAGGAAGCCAGGCACTGCCTGCACTGGCGGCAAAAGTTCAATCCGAGTTTGAGGTTATTGTCGGCAAGGAACTTCTGCTCCTCGGCGGTCAAAGTCAAATCAGCGGCGACCGGAAAGTCCTCGTGCAAATGCTCCAGACTGGTGAAGCCGGGAATTGATGTCGTGAAATGCTTGTTGCTCATCGCCCATTTCAATGAGGCGGTATTGATTACCGAACTGCTGTATTGTCCCAGCGCGGCGCGGTTGGGCAACTGCGCCCCCCCGGCCTGGGTCTTCATGGCAATCAAACCAATGCCTTTGGCGGCGGCGTTTTTGACCGCCTCGGCCAGCGCGTTATCATCGGCCATCGACACATTCCAGGAGGTCAGCACAACATCATAAAAACCGTCGCGGGCGGCTTCATTGATCACCTCGGTCATCCCAGCATGTGTCGTGACACCTGCCGCGCGCACCTTGCCGTCTTTTTTCAACTGCGTGAAGGCCTCTTTGGCGGCGTCATCCTGAAGGTCGGCGGCCGACGAGGTGCTGTGGATATAGACAATATCAATATAAGCGGTCTTCAACCGCCGGAGACTGCCCTCGGTCAGTTTGATGAACTTGTCCCGGGCCTGCTGCGCGGTCAGCCCCGCCCGTTGCCCCGGCGTCCACTCCTTGGTACCGATGTTGACCTTGTCCCGGACGTTCAGACGGCTGAACACCTGCCCGACCAACTGCTCATTGCGGCCGAACTGGTAATTGGCGGCCGTGTCGTAATGCCGCACGCCGGCCTCATAAGCCGCGGCGATCACCGACGGGTCATTGCATGCGCCCACGCCCATGCTGACGATCGGCAGTTCCATACCGGTACGGCCCAGGGTACGGGTGATGAGTTTTTTTCCGGGGGCGGCAGTTTCTTTTTTGCCCTCCTGCGCCAGCGCAATGCGCGGTGCGGCCCCGGCCAGCCCCACAGCCGCCAACCCGCTCAGCGACGCAGACAAAAACCCCCGCCGTGAAAATTGCATATGGTGCTTTCCCATTCCGTCCTCCATATTCGCACAGATGCTCGTCATCCCCGATCATCAGTTATTGTCCCAGACGTTGAATGCCCTGCTCGGCGTTATTGCGCAGCGTCGTTTTCAAGTCTTCGCCGATGTTGGTATCGCCGGGCAGGACTTCCAGCACCCGGCGGTAACATTCCAGCGCATGTTGGTTGTCGCCCTGCCCGAGATAACCATCGGCCAGACTATCCCAGACATTTGCCGAACGAGGATAACACTCGGCATTCAGCTTGAACAACGCCACCGCATCGTCCGCGCTTCCCCGCTGTAAAAACCTGTAGCCCAGCACGTTCATCGCCGCCTCGGGAAATAATATCAGGTCCGGGTCCTGCTTACGGAATTTTTCATATAGCTCGATTGCGACACCGACCTGGTTATTGGAGATAATGTCCACGAACTGCTGCTGGGTCGGCGGCACATCCTGCCCGGGCAGGAATTGGTGCGCGAGGAACTCGGGACCGCCCAGGTCGGCGGGGGGGCTGTTCAGGAAGGCCTGCGCCTGTTGGTCACCTTTTAATTCGGCGTCAAAAAAGGCCCGGACCATGCGGCAGATCGCCCGATACGCGCGGACTTGCACCTCAGTCGGCGTAACCGAGGAATCGGACGGCGAAAGGATTTCGTAATTGGAAAAATCCTGCGGCTGCACCCCTTTGATTTCGGTCGAATAGCGAGGTGTATATTTCAACGAAGTGAATAAACTCAGATCGGTCGCGCCTTCCACGGGGCAATACAGATGCAGCAGCGGGACCAAAGCGCCGGCGCTGTCGTAATATGGGTTATGCCGGACCTGCTCGAGCTGCGCGTGGTCGGCAAACGTGCCGACCAGCGCGGCCACCGCCTCGACGTCCGAATTGCGCATCTGCAGCAATAGGGCAGTCGTTCCGCCCGAGCCGGTACCCAGGACACCCAGTTTGTCGTGATCGATTAAAGTGTCTCCACGCAACTCCGACAAAATGAATTCCTTGTCGCGGACCATTGATTCGAGGTCACTGGCGCTGCCGGTGGTCGCCAGCGAATGCGTGCTTAACGGGTGGGTGGTCGCCACGACATACCCGCAGCCAGCCAGGTATTCGCACAGGATAATATTTTCCGTGATCCCGGTTTGCCAGTGTGGGTGATAGATGATCAGGGGGAACGGCCCGGACGCCGGTGGCGCGTTGCGTACCGCCTGCAACGGCACACTCATCAATTCCAGCACCCGTCCGCCGTCATTATTGAACAGCCGGAGCAACAGGCCGTTTTCGCGATTTTGGATGTTGGAAAGAAAATCGATAAACCTCTCGTCCTCCGGATAGGGAAACGCGTACTCGCTGTAAGTCATCGTGTACTGGTCCGCAGCGGGTTGGGCGGGATACCAGACACAAATCTGCATCGGCCGCGCGCGTTCGCCGGGCAGCAATTCGCCGAAATAATTCTTCTTAGGCCGGAAGGCCCGCGAGTAATCATAACTCTCCTGTGTCCGGAAGCCGACGCCGTACGGTCCCGGCGCCAGGCCCGCCAACGGTTGCTGCGACCGGGCGGCATCGGCGGCGACGATCAGCACGACGGCAGCAACAACCGCAATCCGTAAATGTCGGCAACATTTCGTCAACGATGTGGTCATCTTCCCCCTCCCACTTATATTTAATCTACTACCATCTTCCGGCGCAAAAATTCCATGCCAGAAGATTAAATCTGCCTCTCGTCAGGAAAAACATGACGCCGGGGAAAAAGAGCAAGGATTATTATTGCCGCCAACAGCAGCTGCCCGTCACCTGTGGACCGTTTCCGCCATACCGGACTTGAGAGAGAGCAGGTCCCGGTGCGCTACGTGGAGCGGAACACCCTAAAACGTACAGCCGTCGCACAGATCATTGCGGCTGCGATATATATAATTAATCAGCAGGACCGCATCCAGCGGGGAATACGCGCCATCACAATTGAGGTCCCCCGTGTCGAACGGACACCGAGGCCGGCTGCACAGATCGTAACGGCCGCGGAAAATCCAGTTAATCAAATACACGACATCGATCGGCTGGACGTAACTGTCGCAGTTCATATCACCGGGGACGCCGCACTCACAGACCGTGAGCGTCATGTCCCCGGCGTTCTGCGGCTCGGCGCCGGAAAGGAAAACCGTTTTATCGGCCGTGCCCCGGCTTCCCCCCTGCGCGTGAAGCACCAGCGAATCTCCAGCGCTGTAAGGCAGCGCCGCACCCGTGGACGGATGTTTGAGGTTTCCCAAATTGATCACCCAGCGGCCATTACCGTCGGTTAGCACGATCAGCGGTGACGACTTGGCCAGGCCAATCGTGGCGGCAACCTGGATATCGCCTGCCGGAGCGGCGCCCTCATCCAGCACCCGGCCATGCACCACGCGGGGCACGCCAGCCCCGATCGGCGTAGTGGTAAAGGTATAATACGCCCCGCCGTTGTTGTCGACCGTTCCCCCGGACAATACTTCATAGATGTAAGTCGTGGACGGTTGCAGGCCGGTCAGTTCGACATAATGCAAATCGTCGTAGGTGCCGGTTTCGGCCTGGGATTTTTCGAGGACCGAGGAAATCCCATAGTGCACGTCACCACCGATCACAATATCGGTGACCCAGGAAATGACGGCGGATGTACTGGTCAGATTTCCGGCATTGATATCGAAGATCTCGGCGGATGATGATGCCGCCAGCATTTTCGGCAGTGTTGCCGGGATGGATTCATCGACGACTTCGGTTTTCACAGGATCGTACACTGGGGGTGCGGGAATCAATTCGGGATTAATCGTCGCATAACCCGAATTGCCGTCTGCCGCAACGATTCCCGTCGGTTTGGTGATCGTGATCATCCCCTCGGCGGATACCGACAATGTGGTGATTGTGAGGGTTTTGTACGCCTGATTGTTGTCTTCGTTCATCTCTTCGATCTCATTGAATCTGTCGGCGACGATATAAATATCAAAAATTCCCGGTGTGTCGAAGGTGAGATTGGCGCCAAACCAGCCGCTGGAATCCCCGGGAGCTATCGTCGGCCAACCAAAGTCGCCTAACCACTCCCCTCCGGAGGAGGGATCGCCGTTGTAGTAAGAAACCCGCGGAGTTGGGGCAATTGCCGGGCCGGCGTTGTAGAGATTAACACCGACCCAGAGTTCTCCGGGAGGGGCCGGATTGGTAAAGAACCAGATATTGGTTGGTGTAAGAAGCAAATCGGGTAAAATCGGCGGCGGCAGGGTATCACAGGTACTGGTAAACCAGTCGGTATGCTCATCGACTTTCACCAGATATCCGGCGCCCGAGACCACCGGAAAATCGGTGCCCGACGGCCCGCTTTGGGCGATCTGCCAGGTCTGTGAGGCCGCGTTCAATGCCTGCGCTTCGGTGCAGCCGGGAATATCATCCAGTAGTTCAAAGCCCGTATAACAAGTATTGGTATTAGGCACGCCGATAAGATTGATCCCCGCTTTAAGGAACTGCCCGCCGTGTTCGGTTACCGCGCGGCCGCGGAAACTGGCCAGCCCGGCCCCGGTCGCGCGCGCCAGGAAACCGTTGCGCAGGGGAATTGAAAAATCGTCACCGATGATCGTGCTGCCGATATCGACGGCACTCAGCCACGATTGGCGGTCGGGGTCCCAGCCGATGACTTCCGTGCAATTGTCGATTAGAGGGATCGTCTCGAACGCGGTGGGGATTTCCGGCGGGGCCAGCGGCCAGTTCAAAAATGTCCAGCCGGAAACCACGGCCTTGGCGCTGGTCGCCAGACCGACGGGGACGACTTTCAACCGACGGTTATTCGACTCATCAGGTTCGTAAATCACGTCGCCGACATCGGCCCAGGCATGAATTTCATAATCCCTGGCCATCGAAAAATAGGTGCCCATGTTCAAGTTCAATTGGAATGTCCCGCCCGGAGCCAGGCTGGCAATAATCCATGGCGACATCAATAATGGCCACCCTCCGACATCCGGATCACCGTCATACACCTGCAAGGGAATGCCGTTGGCCGTCACTTCACCGTTGTTGGTGACGATGATGCTGAGTACGGCGCTTTGCCCTACTTCCGGTTCGGCTGGGGTCGTATATAAATCACCCGGCTCGATCACCAGATCCGGCGGCATGTAGACATGCAGATCGATGACACCCTGATTATTGATTTCTTCGGATTCAGCAATCACATCTGTTGGATCGGCAATGACATATATTTCATGGTCTCCGGTCAACTCGAGCGTATTCCAGGTAACCTGTGCCGTGACGAATGCGCCCTTCGCAATTGAGGCAATAAGCTGATCGGCCCCGATTTGGCTTCCGCCCAGTTCCGGGTCTCCATCATAGAATCGCACGACGACACTCGTCGCGGTGGTCAAACCAAGGTTCCTGATTTTGGCGGTGATATTAATCACATCAGATTCGACCGGTGTCGGATCGGAGGGCACGATTTCCGTGCCATAGACCGACAGATCAGCGGCGAGATAACTCAGCCCGAGCACCGCCATCGCCGTATGGTATGGATCATCACCCCAACTGCCGTTGACCGCCTGCGTGGATTCCAGGTAGTTGATGGCATCGATCAGGATGGGAGTGGTTTGATCGGCTTTAAGAATGGCCGTAATCGCCAGCGCGGTTTCATAGGGATTGCTCGCCCCGCTGCCGAAGCCGTCGTCGACGTGTTGCTGAGTCTTCAGCCAGGTCACTCCGGCTTGAATCTGGGTGGCGACATTGAATTCTCCAGCCCACGAGGCAAGGGCGAGGACCGCCTCGGCGGTGAAGTACACCAGCCCATCATCCCCGTCCACAAACCCCCAACTGCCGTTGGCGTTTTGCGTTGCCGCAAGAAAATTCAATCCGGCCAGTACGGCGTCCTGGTCTTCATACCCTGCGGCCGCCAGGGCCTGCAGAGCCAATGCCGTCTCCAACGTGTTGCTGCCATAGCCATAGCGATAGCCCCAGCCGCCGTCGAAATTCTGCATCCCGGCCAGGGAATCAACCAGCACGGAGTTGGCCTCGCCACAGCGGGCGGCCGTAAATATCTTGCGCGCCAGGTCGTCAGTGCAGCCGACCGGCGAAGCGGTTACCGCCAATAAACCGTCGCCGACGATATCCGGATCGGCAGCCAGTCGGTGGAGAACATCGACAATCACGGCGGCATCACGGAACTCGGTGCCGCTGTCACCCCAGTATCCCGTGGACAGCTGATTGGCCTCCAGCCAGGCCACGCCCTCGGAAATCGGTGTTGCTGCCGCTGCTCCGGCGAAGAGCATAAAAAGCATAACCGTTGTTGTTATCCTGCGCCATCGTCTCCCGGCTATCATGACTATGTTCTCCCGTATGTTCCGCATTCGCGGTTAACACCCCACCGAAATGGCGGAGTCAAACGTGTCGATTTGTTCACGGCTCCTGGCGTTGCCAACTTTTGATCACCCAGCGTTCATTTTCGAGAGTAAATATCATCGCGACGCGCTGCGTCCCGGTTTCCTCCGCCCCCTGGCGGCCCAGGCGCAGTGTGAATTCGGCGGCAACGTCGCCGCCTTGCGGAGTCATCTCCATCAAATCACAGGTGATGGCGGGCACTCCTGCCGCCGCCAAATCCGCATATCCTTCATTCAGCAATTCGCCGAAGGCCTCACGGTCCAGCGTCCCATTGCACAAGAAATTTTCAGATAGCAGGGTTTTGGCCCGCGCGATATCTCCGGCGTTCCAGGCCGTGGTGAAGTCCGCAACGATTGCCAACATTTCCTCTTGAGATGCCGGCAGGGCAGCCACGACCTTCTCCGATCCGGCGGCGGGACGATCTAAAAACCACGGTGCATACGGGCTGCCGGCCGCGGGGCCGATGATCTCGTTCAACATTTGTGTCTGTTGAATTTCGAAGGCCGGCGGCAGGCGGCGCCCTTCCAGCCGGTTGACAATCCCCGCTTCCTGCAATTTGTCCCATTGGGCAACCGGCGGCCCGACAACGACCGTGACGCGGTTGGAAACCACTTCCACCGGCGGATTGGGGCAGGCATATTGCGCGTAGAGCTGATATGTTCCCGCTCCGGGGAAAATATACTCCAGAGCAGCGGTATTCGACAGCGACGGAAACTTGCCGAACAGGAATGTTTCATGGACCAGCCGTTCTCCCGGCGCCAATTCTCGAGGACGGAGATACGAATCCCGTGTTTCCCAGCGCAGCGTCGTGAAATTGCCATCCAGCGTATCGCCGCTAACCAGGAAAAACCGCACGAACCCGTCCGCCGGATCGACCGACGGTAACAACTCGATTCCCTGTGCGGCGTTATTCGCCAGCTCCAGCCGCACATACACCGGCTCACCCAGCGCGATAGACTTGGTGAACGAACTGCTGTCCGCCGACGGCGCCGCGCGGTATCCGGCCACCGGAGTATTAATCAACGATAACTTCAACTCCAGCGCCTGTCCCCCCGATGGGGAAAACATGAAGACCGCCATCATGGCGGCACATACCCATATCCACCGATTATATCTGGTCATGCCCCTCTCCAATTTTCAAGCCACAAACTCATTCTGACATATACCTCCACATATTACGGATGCGGGATTCTGCGGATTTTATCCAATGTAATCTCGTTGAAATCCGGACTGTTTCGTACCGACGATTGCGCCATCAATCCCGCGCTGGCGCAGGGCGCAACGCCGACAGTGCAATCACTGTGTAATCCGCCAAACAAATGGCCGATTTCATGGGCCACGGTATGACCCTCGCTTAATCCGCTGGCCGGCACCGGAACCATGGCGTCTCCGCCGCGGAATATTTCGAGATAGATATTGGCACCGATGCCATTCGGCCCGATGTCAGTGACAATCCCCAGGACGCCTCCCTCCCCATCAGCGTCGTCATCAACGTCGGTCGAATGCTGGAGTGAACCGCGAAGATACACGAGCCAGAAATCGTTGTTGGCTTCGTGCGCCGACAAATCGAATTGCCACCCCAACATTACCGAATCGGCATCGTCGGCCGGGATATTGGCGATGAACGTCAGGTTCCCCTGATGATTGCCGACATCCTGTACGGGTAGCGCATATGCCGGGGCAAACGCGGTCGGCGCCACCGTCAAATCCGGATCAGCGACGTCATTACCGTTGGCCAGATCATCATCAGTGATCCGATAAGGGATGCGCAACTCGGCAACGGTCACGGTGCTGCCGGCGGGATTAACCGCAGTAATAGGCATAGCCGGTCCCGTCCCGATCTTCACGGTTCCACCGAGGAAATCATTCCAGTCGATCGGCGTTTCACTATGCGCGGTGATATTCAACGTCAGCACAGTGCTGCTGTTGGTGATCTGGGTCACCATGCCCGACATCGTGCTGTTATTCCACCAGTCGTTGTCTTTGGCCGAGAACGGCAGCGGAGTAGCACACACATTGATCCCCGCGGCGCGGACCAGCCGCAACTTCCCGTTCCCGTCAATGGGGGCAATATCGTGTGTACCGGCAACACTTAAAGTCCCATCCTCAAAGCGGCCATTCCGGGACGGTGCGCTGTCTAAATCTTTGGATCCGTCGCGCAGGTCGTTGCTGACCACAACTTGCGTGGCAGTGGCGCTGTTGCCGGTGTTGAAACTGGTAATGAAGCCCTCGGCGTAATTATTCACGACGTCGCCCATGGAATCGAACTCGACATGCAGTTTGCGCCAGACCGTCAGCACCTTTGAGGCATAATCATCCGCTTCACGGATCTCTTTCTGCGCCGGTGTCCCGGCGATCAACGGATTGATGATGCGTTGTTTATCGGCGTTGACTGCGCCCAACGCAGACTCATCGTTTTCCAGATCATCGAGGAAATCCTGGTCGCCGTTACCCACGATGCGGAAATTATCCCCCGGTTGGCCGGTCACCTGAAACTCAACAGTTCCCGCTTGACTGTTGAACGCGTGCGTCGCTTTGTTGTCGCTGGAAGTCACAAACTCGCCGTCATAACTTGGAAAGGTCCCGCGATTATCGAAAAACAGCGTTTCGTCGTCGAGAGGATCTGCATCCGCCGTCGGATCATCAACGTCGAACGACATGAAACTGATGTTCAGCGGTTCGACGGGAGCGACGGTCAGCGTCACCTCGACATTGACGCGGTTGCGCGGTTCCGTCTCCACGGCCGACCCGACCAACCGCGCGCCGGGGAACACCCGGTCGGAGCCGGGATCTAATCCGGCCGGCCAGTTGGGATCGGCATCGAGGACATTGTCGTCATTGACACTATTGTTGATCCCGGTCCAGACGATTTGATCGATCCCAATCACAGTGATTGCGACCCAATCGCCGCAATCAGACAGATTGCTCAGCGACGATTTCAATTTTACGCCGGGATGGGCGGTATGCGGCGCGATACCCTCCACCCAGAAATCTTTGACCAGCTGATCGCCTTCCACCCGGAAATCGCCCGGCAGCGGCATGTCCGTCCCTGGTATATATTGCGTGCCTTTGGTGGCCGATTTCCAGATTTTAATGGCGGCCGTACCGCCGAAAGCTTCGATCTTTGCTGTGCCGCCGATATCTTTAGGTTCAATCCGCAGCGTTATTTTGCACATTTCATCTTCACCGGCGACAGCCACGTCGGTGGTTCCGAGATCAAATTTGTCATCCTGGTCATCGTTATCAAGATTGACAAAAGTCTGGGCGCCCTGCGATAATTCGACAGCCTCGCCTATTTCCGTTTCCGCCGGGTCGAGAACCGGCGGCCGGCAGACCGCCAGATCCGCCTTGCCGATAATGACTTCCTTCTCCAGCTCGGTGCAACCGCAGTCAATGGCCGGACCACCGCACCTGAACGTGAACGTGCCGGTGCCAAAAGCCTCGGCAATCTGTTTGATGGTCAAATCAACCGGGAATTCCTTCCGCTCACTGTGCAACATGTCGCACTCGCCGTCGTCGTCATACCCCCAATACTGCAGCTCGGGTACGATGAATGTCCACTTGTCTTCACTTAACCAGCAATAGATATCATTGACGGCAGCGGGTTCGACCTCGATCGGCCCAATGGGCAGCGTGCACAGCATGTCCGGGTATGAGATGACCCAAATTTGAACCGTAGCCCCGCCGGAATGCCCGCCGGAAATCAAATACCCGGCGGCGCCGGTGGACGGTTCCATGTCGATCCAGCCGGTGCCCGTCCATTCATAATAGATGAGCGGATCGCGCGGAATGAGTACGTCGTGGCCCTGGTTAAGGGCGTTAATGACCGCATTGATGACGCTTGGCGGATGAGTCAGCGTCCCGATGTTGCCGGGAGTGACATCGACCACTGGTATCCCCTGTTCACCGGCCAGTTGCAGGATCTTGATCGTGGAGACTGCTTCTTCGCCGAACTCGGTTTCGAAGACGCGATTTTCCTGATAGGAGCCGTCGGCGCCGCCCAGCCGCATATAATCTCCCGGATCACCAGTCCCGTAATATGAGTACGGCCCCAGTATCTTGCGGTCCGCATCGACGACCATACCCGTCCACTCGAAGGTGATAGGTGTCATCCCCATGAACAGCACGCGGACGGTATTTTCCACGATGGCCTCGGAGACATCGTTGAGTATCATCATATGCATCAATTCGGCGGCGTCATCTCCGGCCATGTCGACATTATTAAGGTAGGTCAGCGCGGTCTGGTGCAAGACCTGGCCCAAATAGTCCTCCGCGCAACCGGCCGTCGGCGGTTCGAATTCCGCCGGGATGGCGTCCTCGGTATCGATGCCGATCCCCTGATAATTGCCGGCAATGATGACATTGGAAATACTGGGGACCTGGCTGCCGGCGCCGGTGGGCGGATAAAAATGCATATCCGATGTATGGGTAACGCCCATCATCACATACCCGCCGCCGGTGGCCACGACACAGCCGTCGATTTTCAAAACCGGCTTGAGATCCACGGTCCACGGGTCGGTGACATTAAAAATGCCTCCCGCATCGTCAATGATCTGCTGGTCGGCAGGGGTCGCGCCGATGTAGGAAATGGTCACCTGTTTTTGCACAATTTCGGGCAAACTTGTCGTATAGTCGAGGTCCATCCCCATGCCGCCGTACAAATGAAAGCGGATTCGATATCTCAGTGCGGCGGGAATTTCCGAATACGAGGCATCCCGCGTCAACTGCATGTAGGGCAATGTGCCCGGTAAATAGCCGAATTGCTCCGCGCGGATTGCCCGCTTGCGGACGATATCGGCGACGGTCGCGCCGGGATGGTCCAGCGCCAGCGAATCGGCCAGTAACGACCGAAAATATCCCACGGGCGTGCTGTCTTGCAGTCCGGCGATATAATTGTCGAGGAGTGTCTGGACATCGAAGGCCATCTCATCCACGAGATCGATGCCGCCTTCATGCGTGTACTGCTTGAACGCCGGGTCCAGCGGAACCCACATAAACCCCGCGCTGTCTGAAATCGTGCCGCGATAATTGGCATAGGGGAGCCAGGCCTCGACCCATACCCGCTCACACTGGATGGCCTCCAGCGGAGTGCCGATCCCCGTCACCTGGAACCCGGCAGTATGCAGCAGGTTCGCGGCGGTGTTCGCGTCATCGATCCCGGTCCAGTTGGTCACCTGGTCGATCGGCAGTTCCACATAACCCTGCACGTAACGCGCCGGGATGCCGGACACCCGCAACAGGGCAAGCAGCAGCGAGGCCTGGTCGTAGTCGTTCCCCCGCCGGTGGTCAAGTGTCTGTTGTGCGCCTTTGCGTGACCCACGGTAGGGTTCCCAGGCGATGGTGTTGCGCACATATTCAAAGATGGCAATCGGCGAATGGTCCAATTCCGCGGCCAGCGCGGTAATTTCGTCGGTGAACCGTACATCGATGTTTTCCGTCAGGTCGGCCGGATCGTAGCCCGCGGCTTCTTCCACACCCAGGGCCAAATCGGCGGCTTCGATCGCGGGAAGCTGGTCGCGGCCGACCACGCGGGGGGTGCGGGTTTCCATAATTGTGGCTGCCGGTTGCGCTCCCAAATGCGGCGGCTCGGGTTGGTAAAAATTGTCGCCAAAGAACGCCTTTAACCGGGCAAGTACCTCGGCAAACCGTTGTTGGTCACCCGCGGCCCCGGCGGCATTCAGATCATCAAGCAAGGTGAGGAGTTGTTCCCCGGCAGCCCGGAATTGCCGTGTTATCTCGGTGGCGCGAGTTGCCTTACCTTCAGGATAGGACCGCAACGCAAAATCACCGGCAAGCCCCTCGAAATCCGCCAGCAGCGCGGATTGCGCGCGCGCCAATTTCGCCCGAATCTCGGCAAGCCGATTAAGCAGTTCCGCCGCAGGAAGATGGGCCGCATCGAGATCATCAAATACCACTTGGCGACAGGCCACAATACTATGTAAAAACGCCAGCCGGCTTCGGCTGGTCTGCGCCCCAGCTTCACCAAGAACCCGGCGGCGAATTTCCAGAATTTGTTCACCGGGGGAGCCAATCTTCGGGGCCGTACCACTCCGCTGTAAACCAACCAAATCCTTGAAATCAACGACCTGACGGTCGCCCATATATAACCCGGGGTTTTCCGCCAGCACATTACCGGTCATAACCAGTACGCCAAGGATTGTCCAGACCACTGCCATCCGCAGGCAAACCCGGTGACTTGTGGGTATATCCCGCTGTCTATCAAGGTGATAATTCTGGCTCATAGACGTATTCCCGCTAAAAGAACTCATGGATATTCCCTCTGTCGGTTGTTCTGGTAGCACCTGTTCATCTATTTCGTTCGGCTGGTATGTTCGAATGGCTTTCCACCCAATTCAAACCTCTCATCATATCTTAAATTAATCAAAATTCTATTATTGTCAATTGAATCTGCGATGTCCTGCGCTCCTTTTATCTTGATTTGTAGGCCTGGTTTCTTGTGCGCTATCAGACGCGGATCCTTGACCATACATTACTGTTGGCCGACTCCGAGATGACAGGTACGTCAGCTCCCTGCCGAGTGTGGTAAACATCCCATAGAGTAACACCCCAGAAATCAGCATAACCCATTGAATAATTATGATTTACCTGAACCGCAGACAGGGACTCCAGTTCTCCTGCGACCGGTCGATACAAACCAGTGGACGGAAAACCGGCCTTAAGCCGGAGGCTCATCGGATAAGAGCATGGCATATAGAGATTATCGGACCGCCGAAAGAAGGCCCTTTGCCCGACCGTGGGCGTCTCCCGTTTCGCCGTGTGCCAAACGTAATCTCAACCAATCCCGGATCCGCCGGTCTTGTCTTCCGGAATATTTGTGAAGTCCGCAGGAGAAATTGATGCTGGTCGGAATTGGAATACAGCAATGAGCAAAAGCACACCAAGACAAATACCGGGATCGAAAGTGCCGGAAAAGGAGATAGAGGAAACCTCGCTCACAGTACCCCAGGTGTTCTATGTACTGCTGGGCATCATTGTGCTGTCAATCGGAGGTATGATTGCCTTCAATTACGATACGCTGTTGCAGCTGAGCGCACAGTATACTCAATTGCTTGACGCCTCGCAGGGTATCAAACATGAGACCATTGAAAGTCACCTCCTGCTGGATCAGGCCGCTGACAGTCCGTTTACTGCAAACATCCCGGCGGTGTGGGAGCACCTCGCCCGGGCCGACCGGCACTCCTCAACGCTGGCGGAAGTACTTTCATCGAAGGGAAGCGTGCTCCGCACCGACGATCTGGAAATCCACGAAACTTTCCGGAAACTGCGTGGGGAACTGGCGCTGTATGAACAATTCAGCCGCGAATTATTGAATGAGGCCGTTGCTCCGTCCGGCAATCCTGATTCCGCCCGGGTGTACCAGTCGGCCCTGGAAAGTGTGATTAACTCCTCCGATAAACTGGAAGCGGCGGTCAATCGTTCCATTACCGATGACCTGCGCCGGTCGCAGATCAATCAAATTTTCCTGGCGTCGGTTTGCGTGGCGCTTTCTCTATCCATTGTGGTTGTTTTTTTCCGACTGGAACGCCGACGCAAGGAGATCATAAAACAAATCCAGAATGCCAATCTGGCGCTCCGGGAGGAAATCGATGCTCGATGCCACACCGAAATGGCGTTGCGGGACCGCGAATGCAGTCTGCGGCAGACGCAGAAGATGGCGCATGTGGGCAGTTGGGAACTGGATACGGCTTCAGGATTGATCCGCCTTTCCGGTGAAATCTGCCGGATTTATGGTATCCCGGAAGGCAGTCAATTTGAAAGTCTGGAGAAGTCATTTGAAATCATACATCCCGACGACAGAGACAAAGTCGCTGCGACCGCCCATGGATACATCGATACCGGCGCGCTGCCGCATGCGGTGACATTCCGCATTGTCCGGCCCGACGGCGATGTGCGGTGGATTATAGCTACACAACCCGAAGCCCGGCGGTCGGGAGCGGACGATGACGCGAAAATTATGATCGGCACCGTCCAGGACATCACCGAAATCAAACTGGCCGAACAGGAGCTGCGCGCCAGTGAAAAACGGTACCGGACACTGGTCGAAACCATGAGTGAAGGGTTGGCGGTGACCGACGAGAATGACCGCCTGACGTTCGTCAATCAGGCCTTATGCAGAATGTATGAGACTTCAACCGATACATTTGTCGGTTTTCCGGTGACCGATTTCCTGGATGAAATGAATCAGGGAATATACCTGCAGCGTCTGCAATCAGCACGGGAAGGCCTGGTAAACCCCTATGAACTGACTGCCGTGGCGAATGGACGTGAAAAACCGCTGATGATCTCCCCGACGGCCTTCTTTGACACGGAGGGTAAATTCAAAGGCGGCATGGCCGTGGTCACCGATCTGGCCGACCGCAAACGGATTGAAAACAGACTGCGGGAAACATCAAGTATCATCAACCGCAGCCCGGCGGTGGCGTTTCTGTGGAAAAATCAGAACGGCCGGCCGGTCGAATTCGTAACGGAGAACGTGAGGCAGCTGACCGGGTATGCGGCAGATGATTTCCTGTCCGGCAAGCTGTTGTACACGGAGATTATCCATCCCGAAGACCGGGACCGTGTCGACCGGGAAATCGCCGGCTATGCCGACGGCCCGACGAACACGGGGTTTGTGCTTCATCCCCATCGCATCGTCACCGGCACGGACGACATTAAATGGCTGGAGACGGTCACCGAAATCAGACGGGATGATCAGGGCGTAATCACCCATTTTCAGGGTCTTGTCATCGATGTAACCGAACGGAAACTGGCGGAGGATCAACTGCAGCAACGGACACAGGAACTTGATGCCCGCATCAGGGAATTACGCTGCCTGTACGGCGCGACGCAGTTGATGGACTCGCCGGAGCGCAGTCCGCAAGAGGTTTTCTGCGCCCTGGTCGAATTGATCCCCCCGGCAATGCAGGCGCCTTCACAAACATGCGCCCTTATTGCGGTCGAGGGGCGCAAATATGCCGGACCCACTTTTGTCCAAACCGCATGGCGCGAACAAGCCGAGATCTCTGTCGAAGGCGCAACAGCAGGGCACATAGAGGTCTGCCTTCTCGAAAATCCGCCAAACAACGGCAGGGCGGCTTTTCTGCCGGAAGAACTCAAGCTGCTCCACGCTCTGGCCGGACTGATTGGCCGCTATATCGAACGGCAGCGGACGGAAAAAAGGTTGGAGCGTATTCGGGAAGAATATGCCGCTGTCGCCAACATGACCAGCGATATTATTGTGAAATTCGACGCGGAATATGACTGGACGTTTGTTAATGATGGCGCATGCGCATTTTGGGGCAAGCCGCGAGAGCAATTGCTCCAGCAAAACTTTTTGCAATACATGCACCCGGACGATATCCGCGAAACCACAGCGACGATTCTGGAAATAATTGCCGGCAAAAAGAGCATTCACCGCACTGTCAATCGCCAGAAAACTCCTCAGGGCTGGCGGGAAATCGAATGGAGCGGCGTGCCCCTGTACGACCTTCACGGCAGATACATCGGCATGCAGGCGACCGGGCGCGACGTCACCGAGCAGCGGCAGGCCGAACGGACCCTGTTCGAATACCAACAACAATTGCGACGGCTGGCCGCGGAGCTGTCGGCCACCGAGGAACAGGAACGCCGGCAGTTGGCCACCAAATTGCATGACGGCACCGCACAATTGCTGGCGTTTTCCCGCATGCGCCTGATCACCCTGCTGCGCCAAGGCCAACTGGCGCCGGAGACGGCGCAAACGCTGACCACCGTCAAACAACAAATTGAAACCGCCCTCGAACAGACAAAATCCCTGACTCTCGAATTGAGTCCGCCGGTGTTGTACGAATTGGAATTCAATGACGCCATCGAGTGGCTGGCGGAGTGGGCGCAATCGGAGCACGGCATCAGCACCGAATTTGCCTATGACGGCCCGCCGGTGGCGCCGGCCGGTGATATCCGCGCCGTCCTGTTTCAGGCAACCCGGGAACTGTTGATTAATATCGTCAAGCACGCCGAGGCCACCTGGGCCAGGATTACTCTCCGCCGCAACAACAACATGGTCGAAATCGAAGTGGCCGACAACGGCAAGGGGTTCAACCCTGCCACGGTGGGTATCCGGCGCGACGGCGGCGGGTTTGGACTGTTCAATATCCGCGAACGGTTGAACCTGTGCGGCGGCTGTCTGCGCATTGACTCCGGACCGGGACGGGCCAGCCGCGTGACGGTCGTCGCCCCCATCGACAAAGACAAACGAACTGAAAGAGAGGTCCACCATGAGTATCAAAATAGTACTGGCGGATGACCATAAACTGATCCGCGACGGGCTGCGACATTTTTTGGAAAGCGAACAGCAGATGGAAGTCCTGGCCGAGACGGACAACGGTCGGGATGCCGTGCGCCTGGCCGCCGAACTGGAACCCGACGTGGTCATCCTTGATGTTTCCATGCCCGATATGAACGGCATTGAAGCCGCGCGGCAGATCAACAGCGGCAGATCCCGGACCAAAGTCATGGCGCTTTCCATGCACTCGGACCGCCGCTTTGTCGCCCGGATGTTCCAGGCCGGCGCCGCCGCCTATCTGGTCAAAGATACGGCGATCGAGGAAGTCGCCGATGCTATCCGGACGGTCATCGACGGGAAAATGTACCTGTCTCCGCAGATCACCGGCACAGTCATTGATGATTATGTCCAACACATGACCGGCGGCACGTCCTCTTCGCCGCTGCCGCTGACCTCCCGCGAACAGGAGGTCCTGCAATTGATCGCCGAGGGCAACAGCACGCGGGAGATCGCCGCCATCCTGTGCCTCAGCGGCAAAACCGTGGACACCCACCGGCGGCAGATCATGGACAAACTGGATATCCACAGCATCGCCGAACTGACGAAATACGCCGTGCGTGAGGGGCTGACCACGATTGACGCGTGAGAGCGTTGAAAGCATGATGCGGAGGGCGAGGGATTCGAACCCCCATGGGATTGCTCCCGGCGGTTTTCAAGACCGCTGCCTTACCAGTTAGGACTAGCCCTCCGGCTGGTGCAGTATACTTATTTCAACGTGCCGTCGTCAAATTGTATTACGCCCCGGCGTTTTCGGCCTCGCGCAGCAGGCGATGCCGCCAGTCCTATTCCACCGTCACGCTTTTAGCCAGGTTGCGCGGCTGATCGACATCACACCCCCGCAGCACGGCCATATGGTAGGCCAAAAGCTGCAACGGGATAATCGACAACAGCGGGGTCAGCGGCTCCATGGTTTCGGGCACCGTAATGACGTGGTCGACATAATCGTAAATTTTCGTGTCGCCCTCGGTGGCCACGGCGATGACCGGCCCCTTGCGCGCCTTGATCTCCTGGATATTCGACAACACCTTGCCGTACACCGAATCCTGCAGCGCAATGACGACCGTGGGCACGGTCTCGTCAATTAACGCAATCGGGCCGTGTTTCATCTCGGCCGCGGGATATCCCTCGGCATGGATATAGGAGATTTCCTTGAGTTTCAGGGCACCTTCCAGCGCCACCGGGAAATTGTACCCCCGGCCGAGGTACAGGAAATTGTTCCGCTGGTGGAAACGATTGGCGATGGCCTTAATCTCCTCGTTTTTGTCAAGGATGCGCTGCACTTTTTGCGGGATACGGATGATCTCGTTGATCATCTCCGTCCCCCGCTCGAACGACATGTCGCGCATCCGACCCAACATCAGCGAAATAAGCGACAAGACCGTAATCTGCGAGGTAAACGCCTTGGTCGAGGCGACGCCGATCTCCGGCCCGGCGTGAATATACACGCCGCCGTCGGATTCACGGGCAATGGTCGAGCCGACGACATTGCAAATCCCCAGCACCGTGGCGCCCTTGCGCTGGGCTTCACGCATCGCCGCCTGCGTGTCGGTGGTCTCGCCCGACTGGCTAATGACAAAGACCAGGGTGCCCGGTTCGATAATCGGCGCGCGGTAGCGGAACTCGGAGGCATATTCCACTTCCACCGGGATCCGCGCCTGGGCCTCGATCATATACTCGCCAATCATCGCCGCATGCCATGACGTTCCGCAGGCGGTGATAATTATTCTTTTCAGCGCGCCGAGTTCATCAAGGTGCGGTTTGATACCGTTAAGCCGCGCGGTGGCGCCCTTGACGTCCAGCCGCCCGCGCGTGGCGTTTTTTATGGTGGTGGGCTGCTCGAAAATCTCCTTGAGCATGAAATGCGCAAAACCGCCCTTTTCGATTTGTTCGAGCGTCCATTCCACTTCTTTAATCTGCGGCGTGACTTTCACGTTCTCGATGGTGGTCACCTCGAAGCCATCCTGCCGGATGACCGCCATTTCGCCGTCCTCAAGATACACGACCTGGTTGGTATGCTGCAGGATCGCGGAAACATCGGAGGCAACAAAATTCTCCTTATTCCCCCGGCCCACGACCAGCGGGCTGCCCAGCCGCGCCGCCACAATCTCGCCGGGGCTGTCCTTGGACATGACCGCGATACCGTAGGTGCCGTCCACCTGCCGCAGGGCCAGTTGTACCGCTTTGACCAGATCGCCGTCATAGTATTCCTCCACCAGATGGCAGAGAATTTCGGTATCGGTGTCGGTGCGGAACATGTGCCCCCGGCTTTTCAACAGCTCGCGGAGCGAGGCATAGTTTTCGATGATGCCGTTGTGCACCAGCGCGATTTTCCCCTTGCAGTCCAAGTGCGGGTGGGCGTTAAGGTCTGTCGGTTCGCCATGTGTGGCCCAGCGGGTATGGGCGATGCCGATTTTGGAAACAAACTCGCGGTCGGCCAGGACATTCTCCAGCCGGCTGATCTTGCCGGCCGATTTTTCAAACAACAACCCCGCCGGTTCCATCAACGCCATACCGGAGGAATCGTATCCGCGATACTCCATCCGCTTCAACCCGGCCAGCAGAATCGGCGCGGCCAGCCGCTCACCGACATATCCAATTATCCCACACATGGACTCATCCTTTCGATCACTGTTCAATCGCCGCCAACGCTTCGGCCAACAGGGTGCGGGCGCGCCGCGCGGTCCGCGCTTCGGCCATCACCCGGTATATCGGCTCGGTATTCGAAGTGCGCACATGCACCGATCCGTCAGGCAGGAACACCTTAACGCCGTCCAGCCGGCTGACCTTACCTTGTAAAAACTTTTTCTCGAGATGTTTCAAACGCCCGGCAAAATTTCTCGGCACTGGCCGCGTCGTTCTAGCCGGATAATAGCGGGGCAATGCGGCAGCGACCGCGGAAAGCGGCTGTTTTTCGACCGCCAAAAGCGACAGCACCAGAGCCATCCCCACTGCGGCATCGCGGCCATACGATAACGCCGGCAGGATCACCCCACCGTTGCCCTCGCCCCCGATCACCGCCCCGCGCCTTATCATCTCAGCGGCAACGTTCAACTCACCGACCTTTGACCGATAACAGCGGCACCCGAACCCGGCGGCGAGATCATCGATCACTTTCGAAGTCGACATATTAATCGCCACCGGGCCGCTCTTTTGCTGCAGGACACGCCGCACAGCCAACGCCAGCGTATATTCCTCGCCCAGCGGTCTGCCCCGCTCATCGACAATCGCCAGCCGGTCGGCGTCGGGATCCAGCGCAAAACCGAGATCGGCCTTGGTGTGCCGCACCGTCTGCCCCAGCTTGCGCAGGGCTGCAGGCACCGGCTCGGGACGCCGGGGGAAGCGGCCATCAGGCGTGCAATGAATCTTGGTGACCGTACAGCCGAGACGGCGCAGCAACTCCGGCCCGAACATACTCCCGGCCCCGTTGACCGCATCGATAACAACATTGAACGAGCGTCGCTTGATTTTTCGGCGATCGACCACGTTCAACGCCAATACCCGTTCGAGATGATACTCCCACAAATGGTGATCAAAATCGAATGCGCCGATTCTCCGCCATCCGACATATTTCATCCGGCCTGCGTCGGCAATTTTGAATATTTTGCCGACATCAACGGTCGGGAACGGCTTTTTCGCCCCGCCCAGGATTTTCAACGCGTTCCACTCGATGGGATTATGGCTGGCGGTAATAGCGCATCCCGCCCGCGCTTTCACATAATCGACGATAATCGGAATAGTCGGGGTCGGGCACAACCCGATATCAAGGACATCGCAGCCGACCGACCGAAACCCCGCAATTGCGGCGGCTTTGATAATCGGCCCGGTCGGGCGGGCATCGCCGCCGATGACGACCCGGCCGCCCTTTATAAATGTCCCAAACGCCGCGGCATAGCGCGCGGCCACCTCGGGCGTCAGGGTTTCCCCGACGATCCCCCGAATCCCGGAGACACTGCGCATTAGTTGTGTTCTACTCATCGGTCTTCTACCCTCAGGGCAAATCAAGTCCCTCCATATACATTCGGCACAACGGCCCGCGGCCTAATCTGATTGTCCCCGCCGCCGGTGTCAATGGACAATACGGCCTGACGGCGCATTTGGATGGCGGGCGGCAGCTTCATCCTTGACCGCCGAACCCCATGCCGCATATTGCCCTACAAATCAGCGAGGCGGCTTGATGAACCGTTTAATCGAAATTTTGGGCACTTTGGACGGCTACGCCTGGGGGCCGGTAACGATAATTCTCTTGTTGGGGACCGGAATTTTCCTGGCCTTTCGCATGGGGTTTCCCCAGATCAGGCATTTTTTTCACGCCATCGGCTTGATTTCCGGGCGGTACGATAATCCCGAAGATGAGGGCGCCCTGACCCATTTTCAGGCGCCGGCAGCCGCACTTTCGGCCACAATTATCGCCGGATGTATGTGCTGGTGATTCCGCTTGGCGCGTATTCCAAAGTCGACCTGGTCTGGCTGTTATCCAATATTTTTAATGCCTGCATGGCGTTTCCCAACCTGGTCGGGATTTTATTACTCTCGCCGGTGGTGTATCGACTCGCAAAAGATTATTTCTCCCGCGAGCACAAACCGGTGCAGAAAAAAGCCCCGATTTCCCGGCGGTTTTGGAAGATGACGGCGGAGTAAGGGGACGGAGTGACAACGGCAAAACATCAAGCTCGTCTGTTGATTATTTCAACGTGTCCCAATCCAATTTGGCCAGCGCCTTTTCACCGCCGGGGCCGATGATGGAGATGGCGACGCTGCCGGGACGAAACAATTCGTTGGCAAAATCACGGACGTCCTGAGCGGTCACCGCATCGATCTCTTTCATGGTCTGGCGGGCGGTCTGATATTTGCCGGTGAACATTTCATGGCGCGCCAAGCGATGCATGCGGTTGGATGACGATTCCAAGCCGATGATCAAATTGCCCCTGATCTGATTTTTAATATCGTGGAGCAGGTGGGCCGGCACCAACCGCCGCTTGGTGTTCCTGAATTCCCGCAAAACCAGTTCGGTCGCTTTCAGGGCCTGTCGCGGCGTCGTGCCGAAATACGCGCCGAACAAACCGGTGTCGACAAAGAAATCATGGAAGGAGTAGACGTTGTACACCAGCCCGTGTCTCTCCCGCAGGGATTGGAACAGCCGCGAACTCATGCCGCCGCCGAGCAGGTTATGCAGGATTAATAGCGGATACCGGCGGCGGTCGACAAACGGTGTTGCGCGCACGCCGACGCAGACATGGGATTGGTTGAGCTTGCGATCGCAGCCCACGTTCTGCAACGGGACCGCAGCCGGCGGCTTCTGCGGTTGTTCGGGTGCAGTCGTGCCGGTGAAGCGGCAATGACGGCGGGCCAGCCGGACCAGGTGCTCATGGTCGACGCGGCCGGAAGCCACCACCAGCGTTTTCTCCGGCACATAATGCGCACGCAAATAATCAGTGAGGTCCCGGCGGGTGATTTTCGAGACACTGCGGATAGAACCCATGATGGGCCGGCCAACCGGGTGGCCGACCCACAGGTTTTCACAAAACAAATCGTGGACTAAATCCGACGGGGCGTCCTCGACATCGCGGATTTCCTCACAGATAACTTTCCGCTCCTTGAGGACATCGTGGCTCGATAAGCGCGGATTTATCAGCATGTCGGCCAGGACATCCATCGCCCGGGGAAGATGTTCATCGAGTACGCGCGCATAATAGCAGGTCTGTTCGCGCGCGGTAAAAGCGTTCATACTACCGCCCAGGGATTCCAGCGCCAGGGCGATATCCCGCGCCGAGCGCCGCCTGGTCCCCTTGAACACCATGTGCTCCAGGAAATGCGAGATCCCGGCCAGCGGCCGCGGTTCATGCCGCGAACCGACCTCGACCCAGATACCGAGTGAGACCGACCGAAAACCCGGCACGTTCTCCGAGATAATCCGCAGCCCGTTGTTTAAAACCGTCTTTCTATATGGCACTCGTACCTCTGGCGTTTTCACGCCCCGATATCTTCAAATAAAAATCACACGCAGCCGACTTGTTATCGCGGGGTCGAATGCCGCCGGTGGTCACCACCGGACGAACGATCATCACCCCGTGAATTTCCCGAGTGCCGCGAATCCCGGCGGGGGCCATCCCGACGGGGACCGTCATGACGCGGCCCATCCGCGCGCGGCGGACGTTCGGTATAGCCCTCCGGTTTCGGCAGCAGCGCCTTGCGCGACAGGCGAATTTTGCCTTCGGGGTCGATCTCGACGACCTTGACCCGAATCACATCCCCGACTTGGCAGAAATCCTCGACGCGCTCGGTGCGGGCATAATCGATCTCGGAGATATGCAACAGCCCGTCGGTACCCGGAATGATCTCCAGGAAAGCGCCGAAATTGGTGATGCGGCGCACGCGACCGTCGTATTCCTTGCCGATCTCCGGTTCTTCGGTCATCTCGATAATGATGTCGCGGGCCATTTCACCGGCGGCCTGGTCGACCGAGGCAATAATGACGGTACCGTCGTCCTCGATATCGATCTTGGCGCCGGTTTTTTCCACGATGGCGCGAATATTCTTGCCGCCCGGGCCGATCACATCGCCGATTTTATCCACTTTGATCTGCAGCGAGATAATCCGTGGGGCGTACGGCGACAACTCCGCGCGCGGTTTGGCGATGGTTGCTTCCATCGAATCGAGAATGTGGCAGCGGGCGACTTTGGCCTGCTGCAACGCCTGATGCATCAGATCCATCGTCAGGCCGCGGATCTTGATGTCCATCTGGAAAGCGGTAATGCCCTCGCGCGTGCCGGTGACTTTAAAATCCATGTCGCCAAGGTGGTCTTCCACGCCCAGAATGTCGGAGAGGATGGCGTATTTTTCGCCTTCCTTGATCAAACCCATCGCCACGCCGGCCACCGGGGCTTTGATCGGCACACCGGCATCCATCATCGCCAGCGTCCCGCCGCAGACAGTGGCCATCGAGGAGGAACCGTTGGATTCGAGGATGTCGGAAACGACCCGCAACGTGTACGGGAAAATTGTTTCATTCGGGATAATCGGCTGCAAGGCCCGCTCGGCCAGCGCCCCGTGGCCGATTTCGCGGCGGCCCGGCCCGGTGATCCGGCGGATTTCCCCGACCGAATACGCGGGGAAATTATAATGCAGCATATAAGTTTTGGTCGAATCGCCCATTAAGTCATCAATCCGCTGTTCGTCCATCTTGGTGCCCAGCGTGACAACCGCCAGCGCCTGGGTCTGGCCACGGGTGAAGATCGCCGAACCATGAGTGCGCGGCAGCACGTGCACCTCGCTGGACAACGGGCGGATATCGGCATAACCACGGCCGTCGGCGCGGACTTTTTCCTCAAGCACACGGCGACGCATGTCCTCCCGCTCGATGTCGTGCAGCACCATGCGGAATTCGTTTTCCATCTCCGGGAACTGCTCGCTGAGGGTCTCGATGGTCTCATTGGCGACGCGGTCAAGCTCAACCTGGCGTTCCTGTTTTTCGGTCGTGGTATTCGCCTGGCGGATCTTGTCATAGGCCAAATCGGTCGCGGCCTTGACGAGGGTCTCATCAACCATTTGCGACTGGAAAGCGAATTTCGGTTTGCCGACCCGCTCTTTCAACTGGTCGATCATGGTCGTAATGGTTTTGATCTGGCCCATGCCGAATTCCAGTGCGGCCAGCAGATCGTTTTCAGAGATCTCATTGCAGCCGCCCTCGACCATCACCACATCCGTATCCGTCCCAGCCAGGATCAGATTGAGGTCCGATTCCTCCAGTTGGGCAATGGTGGGGTTGACGACGAATTGTCCGCCGATGCGACCGACCCGCACGCCCGCAAGCGTGAATTCGTAGGGTATATCGGAGATGGCCATGGCCGCTGAAGCGCCGATGATGCCCAAAACATCCGCGTCATTCTCCTGATCCGAGGAGAGTACCACAACATACACCTGGGTCTCGTTGCGAAAACCTTCCGGAAACAACGGGCGCAACGGCCGGTCGATCATGCGCGCCGAAAGAATTTCCTTTTCCGACGGCCGTCCCTCGCGTTTGAAGAACCCACCGGGGATCTTGCCGGCAGCATAGGCCTTCTCACGGTAGTCCACTTGCAGAGGGAAAAAATCTTTGGTGGTCTCCGGGTCTTTTGCGGCAACAATGGCGACCTGGACCACGGTATCGCCGTACTGGACCCACACTGCGCCGTTGGCCTGCCGCGCGACGTGTCCGGTGGTGATGGAAAGTGTTCGGTTGCCAATTTCTACTTCTACTCTCTCGGTCATCTTTTCTCCTGTTTTCCGCTGCTCGACGCGAATGCGTTCGGCACTTGCCGCCGGTCACCTGACCGCGGCCCGGCCGGACACCTGCCGGCCTGTACTTCGTTCATCGGCTGTCCCCGACAACACGAGGTCGTCGGACGGGCACTACCGGCGCAGATTCAAATTGTCGATCAACTGCCGATAGGCATCGACGTCTTTCCTGCGCAGGTAGTCCAGCAGCCGTTTGCGCTGCCCGACCATCTTCATCAGCCCGTGCCGGGAATGAAAGTCTTTTTTGTGGCGTGCCAGATGTTCGGTCATGTAGGCAATCCGCGCCGACAACAACGCCACTTGCACTTCCGGAGACCCCGAGTCTTTTTCGTGCAACTGATAGGCCTCGCGGATTTCCTTTTTCTTTTCGGTGGTAATGGTCACGATACTCCACTCCTTATACCATATGCTGTAATAGCCCTCGGACGTATGTTTCGTCCCGGGCCAGTTGTTGTTTCAACTGTGTCGGCGAATCGAATTTCTGATCGGGCCGCACCCAGTGCGTAAACCAGCAGCGGAGCGGGCCTGCGGGTTTGCCGCCGGGATAATCGAACACGTTGACCTCCACGCCCAGCGGATATTGGCCGAAAGTCGGCTTAGTGCCGATATAGGCCATCGCCCCGTAACGCTGTCCGGCGATCTCGATCCGCGCGGCATAAACCCCGATCGGCGGCAGCAGCTTATCCTCCGAAGTTGCCACGTTCATGGTCGGATACCCCAGGCCGCGCCCACGGCCCTCCCCCGCAGCAACTTTACCGAAAACCGGATAATGATGCCCCAGCAGGGCCAGCGCCTCAGGCAATCGGCCCCCGTTGACCAGCCGGCGAATCCGTGTTGATGATACGGGTTTACCGTCGATTTTAATGGCATTGACGACAGTGACCGTAATTCCCCGGGCTTTGCCCCATTCAGTCAGAAACTTCCCATTACCCCGCCGGCCCTTGCCGAAGCCGAAATCGTAGCCGATCACCAAATGCCGGGCGTCCAGTTTATCGGCCAGGATTTGCTCGGAGAATTCCTCGGCGGACATCTCGGCCAACTCCCGGGTGAATTCCAGGGTCACGACCTCATCAACTCCGCGCGCCCGGGCCAGACACTCCTTCTCCTCGGGCATAGTCAACAACCGGGGCGCCGTATCGGGATCGACGATACGCTTGGGGTGCGGGTGGAACGTCAGGCAGATACATTCGCGGCTGGTGGCGTCAGCGGCCGACCGCGCGGCCTGGAAAATGGCATGATGCCCCCGATGCACGCCGTCAAACGAGCCGATAACAACGACCGTGTCTTTGTCCCGTTTTTTCAGGTCTACTGCCATGTGCGTACCATCAGGTCAACACCCGCTCATAACGAAACCAGTCGGTGCCGGCAAAATCAGCCAGACTGCTCGATTCGCACTGCGCGGTGATTATCGCCAGTCCCTGCCGTTGTTCATCGCATAATAACAAGGTGGCGCCGCGCGCGAAACTGCCGGTGACTTCGATAACGGTCTGCGGCGCCAGCGGGCTGCCGTTGTAGACGGCGCCGCGTTTGTCGTTACCCACGATCACCCGGGGAAACGGCAGATAGTCTTCAAACGGCCGCAACCGGCCAAGATATTCTTCGGCGGATGGCAACTTCTCCAGTTCACTCAATTGTTCGACCCCCGCGCAATCATACTCGCCGATTTTGGTCCGTGTCAACGAGGCCAGATACCCGCCACAGCCGAGGTCCTCGCCGATATCCCGGGCCAGGGCGCGAATGTATGTCCCGCCCGAGCTACGCACGGTGACGGTCAGATCCGGATTGGCAAACGAATCGAGCGTCAATTCCTGAATCTCAACTTCGCGGACAACCTCCGGCACGTCGCCGCCCTTGCGCGCATACGCGTACAACCGCCGCCCCCTGACTTTTACCGCCGAATGCGCGGGGACGCGCTGTTGGATGGTGCCCCGGTATCGCGTGAGCACTTCCTCAACTTGCTCCCGCGTGACGCCCTGAGGATCACCGGTTTCGAGCATTTCACCGGCGGCATCACCGGTCGTGGTCCGTCCGCCGAGACGAATCCCCGCCAGATAGGTTTTGTCCATACCGATCAGGAAACGCACGATTTTAGTGGCCCGTCCCAGACACAACAGCAGCAATCCCTCGGCCATCGGGTCGAGCGTCCCCGTGTGGCCGATGCGGTGCGTGCCGAACAGCCGGCGGGCGCGCGCGACGATGTCGTGTGAGGTCGGACCCTGGGGTTTATACACGGGGAGAATTCCACAACTTTCCATTTTGCAGGTACCTGACTGCGGCGTGGGCCAGCTCCTCGACGGCCTGGTCGAACGGCTTGTCGATCTGACAGCCGGCCGCGTTGGGATGGCCACCGCCGGCGAAATGCCGGGCCAGCGGAACGATCGATAAGCGGCCGGTTGACCGGAGCGAAATTTTGGTCCACCCATTTTTCATTTCCTTGAGCAGCGCCCCGATCTTCACTCCGGCAAGAGTCAGCGTGCAATCGGCCAGACCTTCGAGGTCGCGGTAGAGCACACCGTATTTCAACGCGTCACGGCGGCGGACTTTCAACAAACAAATCCGGCCGTCATCCAGGATATCGGCGCGGTCTAGTACGCGATTGACAAACCGGAACTGCGGTTCGGGAAAAGAGAAAAATAACCGGTCGGTCAGTTTTTTCAGGTCAACCCCGGCTTCCATCAACTCGGCAACGATCCGCATGGTCGCGGGACTCGTGCTTTGATAGTGAAACCGTCCGGTATCGGTGATAATCGAAGTCAGCAGTGATTCGGCGGGCTGCCGGGTAATTCGCCCACCCATGGCGCGCACCAGCCGGTAGACCATCTCGCCGCATGCGGAGGCGGCGGGATCAACCCAATTGACCGTGCCGAACCGGGTATTGCCCAGGTGATGGTCAACATTGATCAACGGCGTTTCCGGGGCCAGCAGCCGCTGGACATCCCCGACCCGATCGAGATTTGAACATTCAAAAATGACCACCGCCGACCAAGGGCGGGGTTTGACTGCTTCCGGCTGCTTAACGATGCCCCGGGGGTCCAAAAAGCGATATTTCAACGGCAGTTCGCCGTGGTTACACACGACGATACCTTTGCGCCGCTGCCGTAAAAAATCATAAAACGCCAGCTGGCAGCCGATCGAGTCGCCGTCCGGATCTCGATGCGAACAGACCAGGACCGGCTCGGGCCGGGAGAGATAATCTTCAATCCGTTTGAGTATCCGTTTGTCCATTTTCCCGCTCGGCTTCAATTTTTGAGAACAGTTCACCCAGCCGCATGCCGCGTTCCATTGAGTTATCAAATTCGAATTGCAATTGGGGAATTACCCGGATACCCAGCCGCCGGCCGGCCTCGGCCTGCACGATGGGCCGGACATGGTCGAGAATTTCCGCCGAGCGCTGCCGCTGCTCGTCATCACCCAGGACCGTGTAATACGCCGTCCCATACTTGCAGTCCCGGCTGATCTGGACGTCGGTAATGGTGACCGCCGACAGGTCATAGCCCTTGATCGAATGCCGCAGGACCTCGGCAATATACCGCAGGAGCTGCTGACGGATACGATCGGTGCGAGCAAATGATTTTGCCATAGACGGCCTTTGGCCACCGGTGGTTGATTCCCGTTCAGATGTCCATATCCAGGTCAATAATCTCGATATCCGGCCGGCCTTCGTACATCCGCAAAACAGCAGTCAGGACCTTGTGTATCTGGGCGCGCTGGTTGGCCACACCGGCGATTTCGATTTCACAAAACGCCGGCCGGTCCTGTTCGCCGACTTCGGCCACCGCCACCTGAAATTTCTGCTGCACCTGCCGGTTAATACTCTTGATGATTCGCCGTTTGTCTTTAAGTGTTCCGCAACCGCGAAGGAACAAACGGAGCCGGAGCGCGCCGATCATGGTTTCCACCGTTTTCCGGGCAAGGTCCGGCAACTCCGACCTTACTCCAGTTTCCGCTCCAGTTCTTTGATGCGGTACGCCTCAAACACATCACCGACTTTTATATCGTTGAAGTTCTCCAGCCGAATACCACACTCGTATCCGGAGGTCACTTCCCGCACATCGTCCTTAAACCGCCGCAGATTGGCGATGGGGCCGTTGAATACTTCCACACCGTCACGTACCAAATGCACCCGGTTATCACGCTGGATGCTGCCGCTGGTGACGAAACAACCGGCGATCATCCCCAAACGGGTAATGCGGAAAGTGTTGCGCACCTCGGCCCGGCCGGTTGGTTCCTCGGTTGTTTCCGGCGCGAGCATACCCTCCAGCGCGGCCTTGATCGCCGCTTCCGCCTCATAAATGACATTGTACAGGCGGATATCAACGCTTTCCCTGGCGGCGATTTCCCGCGCGCGGGCATCGGGCCGAATGTGGAAACCGATGACCACGGCATTGGACACTGCGGCCAGCAGCACATCCGATTCGGAAATGGAACCCACGCCGCGGTGGATGATATTGACCGCGACTTCATCGGATTTAATTTTTTCCAGCGTATCGGCCAGTACTTCCACCGAGCCGTCGACATCACCCTTGATCACCAGCCGCAGTTCCTTGATCTGGCCTTCGCGGATCCGTTCGTGCAAATCGGTAAGATGCACCTTGCGCAACCCGCGATAGAGATGTTCACGGCGGACCCGCTCGCGCTTGCGCGCGATCTCGCGGGCGATCTGTTCGCTGTGCGTGGCGACAAACGAATCACCGGCCTGAGGAACTTGCGAAAACCCGGTCACCACCACGGGCACCGACGGCCCGGCTTCTTTGACCACCCGCCCGCGTACATCAAGCATCAGCCGGACGCGGCCATGCGCCTCACCGGCGACAAAATAATGGCCGGCGGTCAACATCCCTTCCCGGACCAGGATCGTGGCAATCGGTCCGCGCCCCCGGTCGAGACGGGCATCGACAATAACCCCTTTGGCCGGACGATCGACCGCGGCGGTCAATTCCAGCATCTCGGCAGACAGGACGATCCCTTCCAGAAGCTTATCGACTCCCTCGCCGGTTTTTGCCGAAACTGGAAACATTATGACATTGCCGCCCCATTCCTCGGCCAGCAATCCGCGCTTGGCAAGCTGATCCATCACCGGTTTGGCGTCGGCGTCGGGCAAATCCATTTTGTTGATTGCCACGACAATAGGGACATTTGCGGCTTTGGCATGGTCGATGGCCTCAATCGTCTGCGGCATCACGCGGTCATCCTGCGCAACGACGAGGACGACCAGGTCGGTGATATGCGCGCCGCGGGCACGCATGGCGGTAAACGCCTCATGCCCCGGAGTATCCAGAAAACAAATCCGGCCTTTGGGCAGGCCCACCATATATGCCCCGATATGCTGGGTAATCCCACCCGATTCACCGGCGATGATATTGGAGTGACGAATATAATCGAGCAGCGAAGTTTTGCCGTGATCGACATGGCCCATAATCGTTACAACCGGCGGGCGCGGGACCTGTTCGTATTCGGCCTCTTCCTGCTCCTCGATGAGGTCGGCGCCGATCTCGGCAACTTCCTTAACCTCAAAATCGAATTCCAGCGCCACAGTCGCGATGGTGTCCATATCCAGCCGCTGGTTGATCGTCGCCAGCATCCCCAGTTCGAGGCACTTGGCCACGACTTCCGAAGGACTGACATCCATTTCACCGGCGAGTTCCGCCACGGACATGAATTCAGTCACCTCGATCACATTGGCAGCTTCGGCGGTATCTTCCGCTCCGGGCTGGCGTGTTTTGCGATAGCGTTTGGTTTTTGCGCGCGCCCCGATGTTGGCAATTGTGCGTTTGAACGAAGCCGCGACTTCCCGTTTATCGATCACTCGTTTCTTCCGTTCTCGCCGTTTTCTTTTTTTCCGCTGATCGCCGCGCTGCGAGGCCTCGTCGTGCGAACCGGGCCGCCTCCCGGACTCCGGAGGATGCCCGCCCGGCGCCGGATAACGAAGCGACGGGCCGTCGGCTCTCCC
>JAGVQM010000030.1 GCA_020051695.1 Candidatus Zixiibacteriota bacterium
ACGCCGCCTGCCGCCGGAAAAACCAGAAAAACAACCCGCCGACGGCGACGACAAAAACCAGACTCAGACCATGCACCAGCCACAACCCGCGTTCGAACACCTGGACTAAGGCAAAAAAATCGACATCTGCCTCGACCCTGATCACCGCGGCCACCACCCCGCTGTCATTGAACACCGGCGCATATGCCGATTTGTAGTAGCCGTCCTCCCAACCATACGTCTCCGAGGCAACGGGAAAACCTGAAATTGCCGCGAGGAACGTCGGATAATCCAGCCGCGAGACAATCGCCACCGCTAGTGAATCAGTGGTCTCATTCAGTAAGTCGGTGAACGTGGTATCCAGCAGCCGCGCGTCGGCCAGCCCGTATGACCGGCGATACTGCCGCACGATTTCATAAAGGTCCACGAAATCCTCGACCGAAGTTTCTCCGGAGACAATGTCGGGATCGATTTGCAGAGCGAGGTTTTCCGCCAACCCCACCAGCCGCAGGGACAATTCGTCATCCAGCTCGGTCTCGGTGGACAGCAGCGCCTGCCGGTACCCCCAATTCAGGATAACCAGCACTGCCAGGGCGGCCACCCCAAAAATAATCAGCCAGTTACGTGATGACACTCGTTACTCCCCCGGTAGGCCATTTCCTATTTATCTGCGTCCCACTTCGTCCTGGACAACAAGAAACACAGTTGTGCAGATCGGTACAATCATGATTTTTAATCAATATGGGAACAGGATTTTACATGAATGAATTGCGCTTGTCAGACAATAGGTTACATTAATTATTAATATATACAACCGAATTGGCACCGGCATTGCAATAGCGACAGCCAGATAAAAAAACGGGCGAACCGATACGCCACAGGTTGAAAGGAGAGTGTTGATGCGCACAAAATTTCACCAAAAAATTCTCGCCATGGTACTATTGGGGGCGGCCGGCCTGCTGCTTGTCGGCTGTGGGTCTGATTCGACCCCGACAGTTTTCGAGGAACCGGCGGAGCTAAGTTTGGACGAACCGTTTGGTGGCTACAAAGCAGCCGACCAGCCCCCGGGTTTCGGCGAGTCGGAAATTCTCAGTACCATGACCGCGGATGAAGCGGCGCCGGAGTTCGCGGGAGACTCGGTGGACGTGGATACATTATACGGCAACCCACGATTCACGTTGTATACCATCACGGTCCGTTGGGGGCAGCTGGAGGGTGATTCGACAGTCACCGCCGAGACAGACTGGTCGGGTATGGCTTCCCTGGTCCGTGGGCATTTGAAATTGACCCGCATCATTTTGTTCGAACGCGGCCAGGATTCAATTATCCGCCCCCGGCCCAGCCCGCTGGAAATCGGCTGGGTCTCGAAAACAATCGGGCATTTCGACGGGTTATCGTTCCTGATTGCCGACCCGTTGTTTCCCGATGATGTCCTGCCTGTGGAAAGTTCGTTTACTTTCAGCACCGGCCCGTTTACGGCAACATTTGATCTGGACGACCTGGCCGATCTGGACACGGTGATCACTGTGGATAATCAGGGCAATCAGGTGGCGATCACTGCCCACCGCCTTGCGCCCGATCCCTGCGGCAAGGGCTTCATGGAAGGCGTCTGGCGGGCCAACAACCACCTGAACAAGATGGGCAAATTCCTCGGCAAGTGGGTGGCGGATGACGGTTCGCTGACCGGACATTTCCGCGGCCACTGGGGCAAGCGCGGGAACGGCGAGCAGGTTTTCTTCGGGCAGTGGATCGATCTGTCCGGCGTATTTAAAGGGCTCCTGCGCGGGACCTGGGAACCCGACCCGGACCGTCCGGGCCACGGTTATCTGCACGGGGGGATTTTCATCGACGGCCAGACAGAAATCGGCCGTTTCCGTGGCGAATATATCCTGCCGCACATCAATGAAAGCGGCGGATATTTCCAGGGCGGCTGGCAATTGCACTGTCCGGACGAGGGAAGTGAACCATAAACGCCCGCAAACAAGGGCATCAATCCCCGGGATTTTTATATAGATCGAACTCCCGCGTCCCCGCCGACGCGGGAGTTTTCGTTTGCCAGCGACCGGAACAGAATCTATATTTATTAAATGGGCTGGCCGCAGGATAAGACCTTTGCCTTCACCGTTTTCGATGATACGGATAATGCCACCATAGAAAACGTCGGCGCGGTCTACGACTTCCTCACCGACTTGGGTTTTACTACGACAAAGTCTGTCTGGCCCTCTCATGGCACTGGTCCCAAAATGAACCCGGGCCATACCATTGCGAACCGGGATTACCTCGCGTGGCTACTGAAATTGCGGCAACAGGGTTTCGAGATCGGATATCATGGCAATAGTTATTGCAGTTCAGTACGCGAAGAAATTGCAGCAGGAATTGAAAAATTCAAATCGGTTTTCGGCCACCCACCCCGGACAATGGCGAACCATGCTCGCTGTGTGGATTGTATTCATTGGGGCCCCGACCGATTGACGGGCCTGAGACGCTTCGCCTACAACGGCTTGACCCATTTGAGAAATCGCAACCAATTCCGTGGCCATGTCAGAGGAGATAAACATTTCTGGGGTGACATCTGCCAACAGGAAATCACATACTGCCGCAATTTTGTATATTCGGACATCAATACACTTGCGAATTGCCCGTTCATGCCTTATCACGATCCGTACCGGCCATATGTAAATTACTGGTTTGCTTCTTCCGAAGGCCCGGACGTAATCAGGTTCAATCATTGCCTGTCTGAGAAAAACCAGGACCGGCTTGAACGGGAAGGAGGCGCCTGTATTATGTATACGCACTTTGCCCTGGGATTCTACGACCAGGGCGCAATTAACTTCCGTTTCAAAACGCTGATGAAAAGACTGAGCCAAAGAAATGGATGGTTCGTCCCGGTGGGGACCATGCTCGATTATCTGCGTGTCACCAACAAAAATCACATCATTACCAGTCACGAACGGCGGCAAATAGAATGGCGCTGGTTACGCTGCAAAATCCTCACCGGCACCACCTGAACGTCCTTAATCATTAATAAGCAAATCGATATTATCCCAAATCGGAAAAGTAGAGAGCGGCAGATGCGTTTGATGGGCGCTGACCCCATTTCCGGATGAATCAACTGATGAACCGGCACCATGATCCTCGCTGAAAACATCAAATCCTGGGCCCGCGAACTGGGCTTCGACAAAGTCGGTATCGCCCGGGCTGGAACCACTCCCGGCGGCGAGCGTTTGCGGGAATGGCTGAACCGGGGGCATCAAGCCGGGATGAACTGGATCTCGGAAAATATCGGCAAGCGGCTCGACCCGGAACAGGTCCTCCCCGGCGCTCGTTCGGTCATCAGTCTGGCGATGAATTATTATTCTGCAGCCGAGCAATACCCGGACCGGCTCAAAATCTCGCGTTATGCCTGGGGCACCGATTATCATCAGGTGTTGGGAGATACGCTTAAGCAACTCGTCCGACGGATTGAGGATACCTGGCCGGGTTCCCGGAATTTATGGTACGTGGACACAGGTCCGGTGATGGAAAAGGCGTGGGCTCAACAAGCGGGACTGGGTTGGAACGGCAAAAACAATATTCTGATCAGCCGGGATTATGGAACATGGCTTTCCCTGGGGGAAATTATCACGACCCTCGACCTGGCGCCGGATGCGCCTGAGGTGGATCATTGCGGGAGTTGCACCAAATGCATTGAGGTCTGCCCCACGGGGGCGCTTGTCGAGCCGTATGTCGTCGATGCCCGGCGCTGTATATCATACTGGACTATCGAACACAAGGGTGAGTTTCCGGCGGAAATAGCCGGCAAGATGAGCGGCTGGGTTTTCGGCTGCGATATCTGCCAGGACGTGTGCCCGTTTAATCGTTTTCAAAAACCGACCGGCCTGCCGGGCGATTTTGCCCCCCGACCGGAAATCCTGTCGATCGACACGTGGCAGAAACTCGACGAAGAACAATTTGCGGAAATGACCCGGAAAAGTCCGCTGCGCCGTCCCGGACTCGCCGGAATGAGGCGGAACTTGAAAGCGGCGGGGGCATTACGAGACCGCTAATGTTGCTGAGCTACCACATAGAAGACACAATTAGTCCATTATTTTGACTCCGTTCCGGCCGAAGTCATTGATTGTCCTTGACAAATTCCCGATTTCCCGATAATTCGAGGGGGTTGGAAAGTCTGCGGCCTGCCGGTAAATCAGGTCGTGGAGGGATTGTATTGTCTGACCAGGGAACGGAGGCAGGTATATGGCGTCAGGTACAGCGGTGAAAACTCGTAAGCAGAAAGCCGTGCCGTTTAAACGGCCCTCATTGTGGGACTTGCCGATCTCCGCCGGCAAGAAAGCACGGTTGTATCGGATGCTGTATCAATTCGGGCCTAAAAACGGCACCCTGAAAATCCTGCCGTTTGACCAGGGGCTTGAACACGGACCGGTTGATTATTTCGCCAACCCCGACTCGCTGAGTACCGATTATATTTTCAAGCTGGCCCTCGCGGGTAATTATTCGGCGGTGGCCATCCACGTCGGGTTAGCCGAGAAATATTATCCCAAATACGCGGGAAAAATTCCCCTGCTGCTCAAACTGAACGGCAAAACCAACATCCCCTCCGATGCCGAGGCCCTTTCGCCGCTGACCGGATCGGTTGATGACGCGATCCGCCTGGGCGCCGACGCCGTAGGTTACACCCTCTATGTTGGTTCCCCGAACCAGGCGCAGGACATTGCAACGCTCAATGAAATCCGCTATGACTGCGAGCGTTACGGTATGCCGCTGGTGGTCTGGTCGTACCCGCGCGGCGAGGCGGCAATTGCCAAGGGTGGGGTTGATACCCTGTATGCGGTCGATTACGCGGCGCGAGTGGCCGAGGAACTGGGCGCTGACATTGTCAAACTGAACCTGCCCAAAGGCGTATCCGAGAAAAACCCCAAGCCCTACAATACCATGACGCCCTCGGTGCAGGAAATGGCCGACAAAGTCGTCCGCTCGGCCGGGCGCTGCCTGGTCTTGTTTTCCGGGGGCAGCAAACTCGGTGACGATGATTTGCTGGCAAAAGTCAACGTCTGCATGAAGGCCGGGGCAACCGGCCTGATCTTCGGGCGTAATATGTGGCAGCGGACATGGAATGACGCCCTGGCCATCGGGAACAAAGTCCAGGCCATCCTGGAAAAATATGGGATCGAAGCACAGGAATAGTACGTATAACGACAACATGAACATCTTGCCGACAATCTCCACTCCGCGGGACCTGAAAAAACTCACCCTGGCGGAACTCAAGGAACTGTGTGCGGAAATCCGCACCTACTTAGTTGAGGTAGTCACCGACAACGGCGGGCACCTCGCCTCCAGTCTGGGCGCGGTCGAATTGACCGTGGCCCTGCATTACCTGTACGATGCCCCGACCGATAAGCTGGTCTGGGATGTCGGCCACCAGGCCTATGTACACAAGATCCTCACCGGGCGGCGCGAACAATTGAAAACCATCCGCCGCTTCGAGGGTATCTCGGGCTTCTGCAAACGCGCGGAATCGGAATACGATCCTTTCGGCGCCGGGCACGCCTCGACGGCCATCTCTTCGGCTTTCGGCCTGAGCGCCGCCCGCGACCTGACCGGGAAAGAATATAAAGTCGTCGCCATTGTCGGCGACGGCAGTCTGACCGGTGGGTTATCGTATGAGGGGCTGAATAACGCCGGGGCCTCAAAAAGTGATTTTACGGTCATCCTGAATGATAACAAGATGTCGATTTCCCCCAATGTCGGGGCTATTTCCCGCTATCTCGCCGATATGATCACCGACCCGCTGTACAACCGGATCAAAGATGATATCTGGCATTCGCTGGGCAAGATCCCGCGGTTGACCTCGCCGTTGCGCAAACTCGGGCGGCGGATCGATGAATCGCTGAAAAGTCTGCTGACGCCGGGGATGTTGTTTGAAGATTTGGGTTTTAAATATGTCGGGCCGATCGACGGGCATAACCTGGATGATTTGACCCGCATTTTGGGCAAAACGCGGCAGTTGAAAGAGCCGGTCCTGCTGCATGTGATCACGCAGAAAGGCCACGGGCATACGCCGGCGGAAGAGAATCCCACCAAGTATCACGGTGTCTCCCCGCACAGCACACCGAAAGCCGCCTCCGTGCTTGCCCCGAGTTATTCGGACGTGTTCGGGCAAGCACTGGAACGCCTGGCCCGCCGGGACAAACGGATCGTGGCGATCACCGCGGCGATGGCCGAGGGCACGGGGTTGGCCGAATTCCGCGATTCATTGCCGAAACAGTTTTACGATGTCGGCATCGCCGAGGGCCACGCGGTGACGTTCGCGGCCGGGATGGCCGCCGAAGGACAACGGCCGGTGTGCGCGATCTATTCAACATTTTTGCAGCGGGCATTCGATCAGATCATTCATGATGTCGCGCTGCAAAACTTGCCGGTGGTTTTCTGTATGGACCGCGCGGGAATTGCCGGGGAGGACGGCCCCACGCACCACGGGTGCCTTGACCTGGCGTACCTGTCGATTGTTCCGGGCATGGTCGTGGCCGCGCCGAAAGACGGCGATGAACTCGCCAATCTGCTGTATACCGCGCTGGCCCATAACGGGCCGTTTGCGATCCGCTTCCCCAAGGGGACGTGTCACAAATGGACCGACCGCGAAACATACACGCCGTTGCCGATCGGCAGCTGGGAGCGGCTGCGGCAGGGTGATGCCGCGGCGGTTTTGGCCGTGGGCTCGATGGTGGCCCCGGCGCTGGAAACTGCGGCACGGCTGAGCGATGATGGTGTCATGCTGGAGGTGATCAACGCCCGGTATGTCAAACCCCTCGACTGTGACATGCTGGCCGATGTCGCGCAAAGGCACCGGCGGATTTTCACCATCGAGGAGGGCTGCCTGACCGGCGGGTTCGGCGCGGCGGTGCTGCTGCAACTGAATAAGGTCGGGTACACCTCCCGCGTGCACTGTCTGGGGCTGGATGATTGTTATATCCCGCATGGGCCACGGAGTCTGTTATTGGACCGTGTGGGGCTGTCGGCACAGCGAATTGAAAAGACCGTCCGTGAGATCCTCGGCGTGCCGGGCAAGCCGAAATCACACCGAGCCGCTGTCGCGGCCCTCGCCGCCGTCGCGCACGACAGCAACCAGTGATAATCCCTCACATTGGCGTCGCGTTTTTCGTATTCCTCTGATGTGATGTCGACGGGATAAATGATGCACATTGTCATCGACGAAAAGGCCGGGCCGTGCGGCGGGGTCAAGCGGGTGATCAAACTTGCCGAGCAAAAACTTGCCGCCGGCGAGAAGATCGCCTCCCGCGGCGAGGTGATTCACAACAGTGTTGAGATCTCCCGGCTGGAAAAGCTCGGACTAAAGACCGCCGCCGAAGATTCGATCAAGCATATCGACGATTCCGGGCAACCGCACAAGTTGCTCATTCGCGCGCACGGCGCCACCCCTGCAGTGTTTGACGAGGCCGACCGGCAGGGGGTGGAAGTTATTGACGGCACCTGTCCGGTAGTGACCCGCTCGCAGAAACTCGCCCGCAAATATCATGAACAGGGCTACCAGGTCGTTGTCGTCGGCAAACCGAAGCATCCCGAGGTAATCGCCATTGTCGGCCATTGCGACAACCAGGCCCGCGTGGTGCATCAGGAGACGGACATCGCGCGGCTGGACACCGATCGCCCAACATTCGTCCTGGCGCAGACGACCATCGATGAAAATTACTTCAACACCATGCTGGCCGCCATCGCACGACATGTGCATATCGTCGAACAGCGCAATACGATCTGCGCCTTTGTCTCCAACCGCAAAGACCAGTTGCGTGCCTTCGCTGCCGGATGTGACGTGGTCCTGCTGGTCGGCGGGAAGAATTCATCGAATACGCGGGTGATGTTCGATGACTGCCGTGCGGTCAATCCACGTTCGTACTGGATCGAAACCGCCGCGGATATCGAACTGGGGTGGTTAGAAGACGACGATACGGTCGGCATCTCCGGTTCGGCCTCCACCCCCGGCTGGCTTTTGGAACAAATCGCCGTAGAGTTGCGCCGGCGGTTTATGCGCTAGGTGCACCGTTCCTCCGACAATTGACGTTAATTGACATAATCAAGGCATAGGCGCCGATTTTGTGAACCCACCGTGCCGGGCTACCGGCATGACAAATGCCTCCCGGCCTGCCGACACCGCATGAGGCAGCCCTCCCGGCAATGATCGATGATTATGAGGGACGCCGGGAAGACAATTTGCAAAAACGTTCCACACAATATGTAACAATATGTGCCGCATCATGATACATCGGCAATAAGCGGACGTTAATTGATTGTCCGCAATGCCGAAAATTACAAATAGATGCCATTGCGCATTCCGCAGCATCGGGCCGGGATTGAGGCGCGTGGTTGCCGCCGATGGGGGCGGTGGTTCTATTGACCTATCATCAAAGGTATGTTTAGATGATTCACCGTCCCTCAGGCATCAAATGGCGCATCCTTCTGCCGCTGGTCATGGCGGTCCTGGTGCTGCTGGCGGCATCGTTGACCAGCATTTATCGGCTTCACCAGCGCCAGCTCGACGAAAGTGTCGCGACACTTGTCGAGCAGACGCGCATATCGTTCGAGATGCTGGTTGCCAAAGAAGTGCAGATGATGGAAGCGCAGTTGGACTTTCTCCAGGAGAACGGCCGACTTCAGCGCTTGTGGGAATCCCGCGACCGGGAAGCGCTCACACAGTATGCCGCACCGCTATTTCAACAACTCCGGGCCAGATACCGGATAACTCACTTCTACTTGATCGAACCGGACCAGGTGTGTTTCCTGCGCGTGCATAATCCCGCCCGTCACGGCGACATCATTGAGCGCGCCACATTGGCCCGGGCCGCAGACCGGGGAACGACATCGTGGGGCCTCGAGCTGGGCCCCCTCGGCATCTTCGCCCTGCGCGTGGTCCGGCCCTGGCTCATCGACGGACAAACCGCCGGGTATCTCGAATTGGGTATGGAGATCAATCACCTGACTCCCCTGATGAGCCGAACAGTAAAAACTGATTTCTTTTTTATCGTCGACAAGTCTTTTCTCACCCGTGAGGGGTGGGAAGAAGGATTGGCCGTCACCGGCCAAACGGGCGACTGGGACCTGTTCCCCGGTTTCGTCATTGCCGACCGCAGCATCGCCGAGGTCCCGCCGCAGATTGCCGATTCCTGGAACTCGAATCGGGCCGGGCCGGGGAATGCCCTATTCACCATCGAGCGGGACGGCCGGACATACTGCGGCGGCTTCATCCCCATGCTCGATGCCGCCGGACGCCGAGTCGGAGATATTGCCGCGCTGTATGATTTAACGCGCGAGCAATCGCGGTTACGGTCGGCCATGATGCGCCTGATTGTTGTTGCGGTGCTGATCTGCGGGTTGCTGACCGTTTTGTTCTATATCCTGATCGGGCGCATTATCCCCCGGCTGATTGCTACGTATGACAAACTCACCGGCGAAATTGTCCAACGCGAACGTGCCGAGCAGGAACTCAAAGAATTATCGGCACGCAATGAAGCCATCCTAGCCGCCGTTCCGGATATTATTGCCGAAGTTGACGTGAACAAGACATACACCTGGCTGAACGATTCGGGTCTGGCGTTTTTAGGAGAAGACGCCATCGGCAAACCCGCAGAATACTATTTTGCCGGAGAACAGGATACGTACGCGAAAGTCAAACCGCTGTTCGGCGGCGATGAGGAATTCGTTTACGTCGAGAGCTGGCAACGACGCAAAGATGGCGCAAAGCGGCTTTTAGCCTGGTGGTGCCGGGTACTCCGGAATGCCGACGGCACGGTCACCGGCGCGCTGTCCACCGCGCGGGATATTACCGAGCAGAAACAAACCGAGCGTGAATTGTCGAGGAGTGAAGCCGCCTTGAAACAAGCCCAGCGGTCCGCACATTTCGGCAGCTGGGAGTGGGATATCGCCGGACACTCCCTGCAGTTATCCGACGAAATGTGCAATATCTACGGTTTGTCGCCCGGCAGCCGATTCGATGATCTGTTTGTGATGATGGGTTCGATGACCCACCCGGAGGACAAAGACTGGATGCTGGAACGCATGCGGCAGTATATGGTCGCGAATGAGCCAAAAGAATCATTCGTTCACCGTATCCGCCGTTCTGACGGCGAGGCCAGGTGGGTCCTGGCGACACGGCCCGAAATTCGGCGGCGCGGCGCCGACGGTGAGCCGGAAATCATGAGTGGCACGGTCCAGGACATCACCGAAATGAAACTCATCGAGCAGGCCTATGCTGATTCAGAATTAAGGTTTAGGACTTTGTTTGAATCATCCGGCGATGCCATCATGCTGTTCGACGAAAAGGGGTTTTTCGATTGCAACGAGTCAACGCTGAAGATCTTCGGATGCTCCTCCCGGTCGGAGTTCCTGGGCAAACATCCCAGTGAGTTGTCACCCCCGACGCAACCGGACGGCCGGGATTCGATGGAATCGGCGAATGAGCATATTGCCGCCGCCATGAAACAAGGAAGCGACAGATTCGAATGGCTGCACTGCCGCCTGGACGGCACTCCGTTTCCTGCGGAAGTGCTGCTCAATGCGCTGGAACTTGAAGGAAAAAGGATTTTGCAGGCGGTAGTCCGCGACATCACCGATCGCAAGCACGCCGAAAAGGAAATCAGTAAATTCAAGACCATTGCCGAACACGCTTCGTATGGTGTAGCCATCGTCGATCTGCAAGGGAATATCCTCTATATTAATGAATATTTCGCCGAATTGCATGGCTTTACAGTCGCGGAACTTCTCGGAAAACACCTGAGTATATGCCATACGCCGGAGCAGATGCGCGACTCGGCAATGATGGATCCAGACACGTTGTCCGCCGGTGCATTCAGTTCCCTGGAGGTCTGGCATAAACACCGTGACGGTCGCGTATTCCCCACGTTGATGAGCGGCGTAGTCATTAAAGACAAAAACGGCAAACCGTCGTACCTCACCGCCACCGCGTCGGATATCACGGAGATCAAACGCAAAGAGAGCGCCTTGCGGGAATCGGAGGAGTACAGCCGTTCCATTATTGAAACCGCCAACGACGCCTTCGTCGCCATCAATGCCGACGGCCTGCTAATCGACTGGAACCGCCAGGCCGAAAACATCTTCGGCTGGACCCGCACTGAAATCCTCGGCCGCCCGATCACCGAAATCATTATTCCCCCCGGCAACAGACAAAACCATCTCGCAGGGTTGAACCATTTTCTCAGCATCGGCGAGGGCCCGATCCTCAATGAACGCGTCGAAATCAACGCGGTCCACCGCGACGGGCATGAATTCCCGGTGGAATTGACCGTGTGGCCGGTCCGCTTCGGCCAGACGACATATTTTAACGCCTTCCTGCATGATATAACCGTACGCAAGCAGACCGAAGAACAGTTGCGCAGTTCGCGGGAGGAAGCCGAAGCGGTCAATGTCCAACTGGAGAAAGTCCTTCATGAAGTGTCCAGTATGGCGGTCAAGGCCGAGGCCGCCAGCATGGCCAAAAGCGAATTTTTGGCCAATATGAGCCATGAAATCCGCACGCCGATGAACGGCATCATCGGCATGACTGATTTGTGCCTCGATACCGAGATCACCGAAGAACAGCGTGAATATTTATCGATGGTGAAATCCTCCTCGGACCAGTTATTGACCATAATCAATGATATCCTGGACTTTTCCAAAATCGAGGCCGGGCAAATGGTGCTCGAGGCGGTGGAATTCAGTCTCCGCGAGACCATTGAAGCCGCCATCGAGGCAGTAACGTTCAAGGCAAACGAAAAAGGCTTGGAGTTTGTCAACTTTATTGACCCCCTCGTCCCCGACCGGGTGGTCGGAGACCCCGTGCGTCTCAGACAAATAATTCTCAACCTTGTCGGCAACGCGGTCAAATTCACCCTTGAAGGCGAAGTCGTCATCCGGGTGGAACTCGAAGCGTCGGATGGCCCGTTGCAGTTTCATTTCAGCGTCAGCGATACGGGTATCGGCATTCCGCGCGACAAACAAGAAGCGGTGTTCGACAGTTTTACTCAGGCCGATGGCTCCACGACCCGGAAATTCGGCGGCACCGGCCTGGGCACAACGATCTCGCGGCAATTAGTCGAACTGATGGGTGGTACGATCTGGGTCGAAAGCCCGACCAATACATCGGGCATCGGCGGGCCGGGGACGACCTTTCATTTCGTGCTGACTATGGACGTCCAGGAGGGGCAGCCATCGCGCATGAATACCGGATCAGCTTCTCCGGGGACCAGGTCCGCGTTAATTGTTGACGACAATCCCAACAACCGCCACTCGTTCGCCGCGCTCCTGGACCTCTGGGGGTTGGACCATCGGGAGGCCCCGGACGGCCGGGAAGCTCTGGCCGCAATGCAGCGGGCGGAACGGGACGGCCGCCCCTTCGAGTTGATCATCCTCGACCTTGGCATGCCGGATATGGACGGGTGGCAGGTATTGACCAGGATGAAAACCCATGGCTGGCTGGAACGGACCCGGGTCATCCTGCTCAGCTCGACATACTATGCCGGCGAAATCGCCCGGGCCCGGGAGGCCGGGGCGCATGTGCTGTTGCGCAAACCGGTAAAAGACCGCCTGTTGCGCCGGGCATTGGTTGAAGCGCTGGGTTCCCCCCGCACACACTCGGCTGTGGAGGTAAATCCTGCAGACGAAAACGCGGAGACAGACCGGCAGCAACAGCAATCACCGGCGTCCCCCGCAATGCCGGGCAAAATCCTGTTGGTTGAAGATAATCTGGTGAATCAGCTGCTGGCCAGAAAACTGCTGGAGAAACGCGGTTATGGGGTGACACTCGCGGAAAACGGCCAGGCCGCACTTGACGTGCTCGACCGCGAGGAATTCGACGCCGTCCTGATGGACGTCCAGATGCCGGTCATGGGCGGCTTTAAAGCCACCGCGCACATCCGGCGCCGGGAGCAAACGACCGGACACCACCTGCCGATCATCGCGATGACGGCCAATGCGCTGGACGGTGACCGGGAAAAGTGTCTAACGGCGGGCATGGACGATTATGTCAGCAAACCGATCAGGCCGCAAATCCTGTACGCCTGCCTCGAGAAATACCTTAAACCTCCTGCCGCGCGAGACAACGCGTTGTCGAACAAAGGAGCATCAGCATGAAAATATTCGATTACGATCAGGCGCTGGGCATCGCGGACGGCGACCCCGAACTGCTCGGGGAGCTGGTCAGCTTGTTTCGCGAAACCAGCCCGGCGCTGCTGGCGGAAATCAAGACAGCGATCGGTGAACAAAACCACGAACAGCTTCGCCGTGCGGCCCATACATTGAAAGGTTCAGCGGCCAATGTCGGCGCCGCGACGCTCAGCGAGGCCGCACGGACCATGGAAACGGCCGTCGCCGCCGGGGATTTCACCGGAGCAACAAACCTCTACGAACAGGTGGCCGCCGAAATTCTGCGTTTTGCCGAAACCGCGGAAAAGACCCTCGAAGTCCGGGTTCCCTGATCTGCCCCGCGGGTGAGTGGATAGCATATGAGTATCCTGGTCATTGACGATGATCCGATATCGCTGAAGCTGGCCGCGGCCGTTCTCGGAAAACATAATTATACAGTGACGGCCAGGACATCGGGCAGGGAGGCACTCGAATTTATCGCCTCAGGAGAACCCGTAGAGCTGGTCATTTCGGACATCATGATGCCGGAAATGGACGGCTTCGCCCTGCTCAATAAATTGCGGGCCGCTCCCTCGCTGCGCGACGTGCCGGTGATCCTGTGCACGTCGTTGAACGATAATACCTCAGTCGCCACCGGGATCAAACTCGGTGTTGCAGACTATATCACCAAACCGATTAATCCGGAAACGCTGCTGAGCAAAGTCCAACGGGCATTGCACAACCGACAGGCGGCAGTGCTCATCGCCAGCGACCAGCAGGTACCCCGCGAACTTCTGGCCAGGACAATATCACGCGGGGGGTATCCCATCATTGCGGCCGGTTCCGGGGCGGAAGCCCTGCGGCTGCTCGCCGAACACCGGGTCGGCGTCATTTTGGCGGAGACAACGATGTCGCCGATGAACGGACTGGAACTGCTCACCACGGTCAGAAAGCAGTTTCCCAGTGTGCCGCTGGTGTTGATGGCCGACCGAAACTGCCACGAAAAAGAAGATGTCCTGAAGGCGGGCGCCGACGGTTATCTGGCCAAGCCGCTCAACAACACTGAAATCATGAACCTGGTCAAACGATTCCTGAATTGAGAGCGCAACGGAGCTTCGCCGCCAAGTACCCGATCATCGACAATCGCGCGACCTGCCGGCATGCAGTCTCGTCACCAGAAGAGAAATAAAAAAAAACGGAGCGGCGCAACGGCCGGAAACTCCGGTTATTTTATTCAAGGTACCGGCGCGGTTCTCCATCGATAACGCACCGGCCGGGAGCGCCGAAAACGGCCTGGTCTTCCCTGCACTACACGTCCAATTGTACAATGCCGCTAGTATTGCGCGGCGGTCTGTTTCTCCGCGCCTGCACCGCGGACAGAACCGGGGTCTTCCATATCCTCAACGTCATCGTCCCGTAACATCCAGTCGATTTCGGCTTTCGCGACGCTTTTTGCGTTTACCCGGGGCGGGACGTTGGGTTTGAGTGCTGTGGGACGTTTCGGTTGATGGTGGTAATCAGCTTCCTCGAAATCGTTCCTCATGCCGGTCACGATTTCCTGCAGATTACCGACGATCTCCTTCAATTCCCTGGACTGCACATTGAGCTCTTCGGCCGCAGACGCGGACTCTTCGGCATTGGCGGCATTCGCCTGTGTTATTTGATCCATCTGCGTGGCGGTCGTATTGATCTGCTCGATGCCCTGGGCCTGTTCACCACTGGCGGCAGCGATCTCATTGACCAGTCCGGCGACCTTGCGCACGGACTCCACGATACTGGTCAAGGTGCCGGCCACTTCCTGCGAAACCTGGACGCCGCCATCGGCGTTTTTCTGCGACTCCTCAATGAGTGCACTGGTATCACGAGCCGCCTGCGCGCTGCGCATGGCCAGGTTGCGTACTTCTTCCGCCACTACGGCAAAGCCCTTGCCCGCCTCACCGGCCCGGGCCGCCTCGACCGCAGCATTCAACGCCAGCAAGTTCGTCTGGAAGGCAATCTCGTCAATGGTCTTGATGATTTTGGCGGTCTTGTCCGATGATTTTTTGATATCGGAAATGGCATTGGACATCCGGGACATTGCCTCGTTGCCCTTTTCCGCCTGGCCGGACGCCGACACGGACAGACTGTTTGCTTCCTTGGCGCCGTCGGCATTCCGGCGGGCCATCGAAGCTGTTTGTTCCAGTGCCGCTGTGGTCTCTTCCAGCGACGAGGCCTGTTCCGAGGCCCCCGAAGCCATCTGCTGGCTGGCCGAGGCCACCTGGGTGGACGCAGCCAGGATACGGTTCGAACCCTCCGTCAAATCAGTAATGATCTTTTTCAACGGCCGGGCGATGGACCGATCGAGCATGAATGCCACAACCCCGCTGCCGATTAATCCGGCCAGGGTAATCACGATCGACAGCAGCAGGACCTGCGACACCTGGGCCATGACATCCTCTTCGGGGACCAGTGCCGCCAGGCAGAGTTTGGACTGCCCCGCATTCGACGTACTGCCGGAGCGCAGGGAAGCAGCATCCAACACCCGGGAATACGTCATGAAATGCGGCTCATCGTTCCAATCCAGTTGTTCAATCACCAGGTCATTCGAACCGCGCATCCAGGAAACGGCTTTGGTGCTGCTGTTATCCGCGGCCCGGCCGATCATGCTCTCATCGGAATGACTTAAGACCATATTGCTCTCGGTGTCGAGGATCACGGCCCCGCCGGAGGCGAATCCCCCGGAGCGCAACTGGTCGCCCAACGCGGCGACAAATCCCTGGACCTGGGTCCAATCCACAAACGCCAGCAATAAACCGTCAACTTCCCCCGAAGAATTCCGTGCCGGAAAACTGAACAGCAGGGTCGAGGGAAAGTTTGTGCCTGAGCCATTCGCCGAGGACAGCGCCAGTTGCGCCGCGTAGCGGGGAGATTTGTCGAGCAGACTGACGGCCTCGCTGAAGACCTGTCCGGCGGACAGGCCGCTTTTCCTGCCGTCGCCGGCGAGCGCCAGGACCTTGCCGCTGGCGTCGGTCAAAGCCAGATCGGAAAACCCCGGGGCGTCCTGCAGCATGGAAACGAAGGCATCCTTGATTTCGCCGAGTGTTTCGAATTCAATCGCCAGCCCGTAGATGTCCTCTTTGGTCCAATTGCTGAAGATATTCCACTGGTCGGCAAGAAACGCGTTCAGTTCTTTCGCTGCATTTTTATCGGTCAACGTGAGGATTGTCCGGCTGGACTCCAGCGAGATATTCCGGGAATATTGATACGATACGAAAGCGATGACCAGGATCGGCACCGTCGTGAGGAGCACGCCGGCAAATAATTTCAATCTCAGCCCCCGCGTTGACCGAATACCCTTTTGTTTCATCGCACGCTCCATCATCCTATCCCCGGCCGCAGATCGGCTGCGGCCGGGAATATCGTCAGCACTTATTCCAGTTCAGCAAGTTTTTTGGCCGATAGGCGGATGGCTTTCCATTCGGCGAAGGTCACCGCCGCCTGCTCACCCGCCATGCTCCCCAGGATCTCGAAATAATCGAGTTTGTATTTGTCTTTGAGCACTGCGGCTTCCGGCTTGCATTTCACCAGATAAACAGTCTGCACGGACTGATGGTCAAAATCGCGCCACATTTGCTTGTCTTTCAGCAGAGTGTATTCATGCCCTTCCAGCGCGGCAATGACCTGCGGCGTTTCAAAACTGTTCGCCCGCTCGACTGCGGCTTTGTATTCCCACATAATGGTATAGGCCGAGGCGCCGGAGGTGCACGGATACCGGTTGTATTTGGTGCTGAATTTCTCTACAAATTCCTTACCGCGCGGATAGTCGTACTTATAGGGAATCTGCCAGCTCCAGGGCAGCGCCCCGATGACACCTTCCATGACCTTCGGCCCGCCGCCTTCGGCCATACCCAAAGTCAGGTTGGGAACGACAATCTGCATATCCTGTTTCATCCCCATGGCCGTCGCATTACGAATAGCCGTTTCCATATCGCGGCCGAATTCGACCAGAACCAGGACATCCGGCTTGACCACCTTGGCAAAACTCAGGGCTTTCTTGAAATCCTCGACCGTCGCCGTGGGGAACGGCGTTTTTATGCTCTTGTGTACCGACTCATCCTGCGTACCGGTCAGTTCACGGACTGCGGCTTCGGTCGTCCAACCCCAGGTATAGTCGGCCGTGATATACAAATATTTCTTGTTCGGAAAATTGTTTTTCAGGTAATCACTGATGGCCTTTGCCGCCATCCAGGAATCATAACATTCGCGGAAGGTGGTTTTCAGCGCCTCGGTACCGGTCGTTTCGGTGGAATAGGTCAGCGTCCCGAAAAACGGAATATTACGGGAATGACAGACCTTGGCCGTGGCAATAGCTACTGCGCTGGATGAACCGCCGAAAATCATCTTCACGCCGTGCTGGTCGATCAGCTCGGTGGCATTGGCCGTGGCCACATCGGGTTTGGATTGTGTGTCACGCCAGACGATTTCCACCTGCTGGCCCAGGATACCGCCGGCAGCATTGATTTCCTCGACGGCCATTTCGGTGGCCCGCCATTGATCAAGTCCCTGCACTTCATACGGACCCGTTTTGGGGTAGTTCAAGCCGATCTTGACCGTGTCGCCCAGGGCCGAACCGGCGGCCACCAGCAGCAACGAGAACACCGTGATCAACATGATGAAGCCGGTTTTGCTTTTCATGATGCCTTTCCTCCTCAATATGCCGATGCGAGTGTTGCGCCGCCGGGCGTTACGGGCAAAGCCGTGAACGTCAACGGCGAGTCTCCACCCGCGATCTTTAGAAATTCAACGTGAACGAGGTCTGACCCCGCAGAGTTTTTGCGCTGTCGGAATCTTTGTATTTTGTCTGCCACTGCGAGACCTCGAAGCCCACGGACGCCATGGGCACCAGAGCATAGGTCAAGTTCCCGAAAATGCAGGAATTGTGCGACCGTGCTCCTGAACCGATATCATCGTCTTTCGGATCATCAAAACCATAACCAGTCGCCAGCTTCACCTTGGGTGACGCCTTGAACCACACGGAACCCCAAGCCCCGTTGGCGGAGACGCCGTCGACCGTGCTGGAATTCAGGATACCGCCGAGATAGCTGCCCAGGTTCTGGCCGGTCGACGCTTCCCCGGCAAAACCGAACCCACTGGCGAAATCGACCTGCAGGTGGCCCACGGCGCACCAGTTGGTGTAGGTCTCGGAGTTACCGATATTGGTTTCCGCCTTTAACTGGCCCCACATGCCGGTGACCCCCGCCCGCAGCTTTCCACCCGAGGCGAATTTATGCTGAACGTCGAAATAGCCCTGGACCGTCGGGATCCCGGCATCGGTGCCGTCATCCGAACCGTCAGAGGCCTCCCCGGCCGCCAGACTGAACGTGGGAGTTAAATTGCTGCCGATCGTCCGAAACACACCGCCGGCCAGCGTCATGTTTGTTTGCGGTCCAGCCGGGACCGTCTGCCACAGACTAATCTGCGCCCGACGATAACCGAAATTGCCGCAACCCCACAGTACAGCATAGTTCAACGTCGACGGGTTCAGCGGGGAAACCAGGTCCCACGATTGGCCGGCCAGCAGTTTCGTATTGCCGGACTGGATCGTGAAATAAGCGTGGCGCAGCATCAACAGGGCTTTATTTTCTGCGACTGTCGCCCCGGTGACACCCCCGTAAAGGTCAAATTCGATTTGTCCGCCGACTTTAACATTGCTGTATCCGTTCCCCGCAAGATTGACACCCAGCCGGGTCTGGTTGGCGGTCATGTTAAACTGCTCGTCATCCTGTCCGTCGTACTGCGGATTGACCCACATCACAAAGTTCCCGTGACTGGTCAGGTTTTGATCGTACGACCCGTCCAGCTTGACATAGCCATACACTTTCACATCAACTGTCGGCTGGTCACCGGCCAGCGCCGCGAGGTTTCCGATAAGCAGCGCCCCGATGATCACGCCGGCATAAAATAGTCGCTTGTTCATTGTTCCCTCCCACAACGTGCGGTTTTCCGCGACTGCGCAACTGAACTGCTGTTTCGCCCCTCGAGCTTGCCCGGACTGGATCACAAGCTCCCTTGATCCATGCACAGATGAGAACAGCCCAACGACAAAAGTCCTCCTTTCGGCCGTTTGACGGTATCGATCTGTTATCTTTTCTCCGGTTTATTTCCATTGCAACAGCCGGCGGGTTGATCACCCGGCCGGCGTCAAATCACTCGCGATTTGTGCTAAGCCCCCGAAACTCATCGGCGCGTGGAGTGCAAGCTGCGAACGTCAGCGTGTCGAATCCCGAGACTCCGTGCCAAATATACAAGCCACCGATTTCGCCCATAACAGATGGCAGACGTCATTCCCCAATGGTGCTATTACTGATCATATCGGCAGATGCCGGGAATCTTCAACCCTCACCGCGGAGATTGCCGGGGCGGGCTGCAAAAATAATGGGAGAGGGGTCGATGGGAGGCGACGTGCGTAAGATATTGAATTGCAATATATTATCACATCATCGCATTAGGTGCAACACGACGGAAGGGAGGATGCACGGGGCGGCAACAGGTGGCCGCAACCTTGGCCACGGTTTACGGTGCACGTAGGTCAAGCCGCCTGCGGCTTGACTCCTTTGTCAGGCGCCGGGGCGCCTGACCTACTCGCTGCCTAGCCCTTTAGCAGTTCTATACGGAACCACATTGGCAAGCCAGAGATCGTCACCTCCGCTACGGAAAAGTGCGGTGCAAAACTCGTGCGTTGGATAATCTCGCTGATCTCTTTTCGACTATACGCTGCGTCCAGGGCCTGCTTGATGGCCAACGGTCCGAAAATCTTCGACAGCATATTCACCTGGCGCAGGTTTTCTCGCAAGGGTATCTGCAACGCTTGCCGATCACTTTCTCGATCACACTCAAAGAGAATGGCGCTTTGGCCGCTCTTCAGGATGCGGTAGATTTCCTGCAGGCCTTCTTCCGGTCGCTCCCACAGATAGAGGCTCCCGGTACAGGCTACCAGGTCAAAGTAGTCGTTGGGAAAATCGGTGTGTCGTATGTTCCCTTGCCGCAAATTGACGGCTATCCCGTACAGGTTTTTCCGGGCCTGCTTGAGCATGGCCGCCGAAATATCAAGGCCATACAGTTCGATAGCAGGATTGAGGCCGTGGATCGCTTGCAGCAATCTGCCCGGCCCGGTGCCGACATCCAACAGGCGTCCCGCCGAGAGTCTGCTCGTTAAGTCTTCGGCTATTTCTTTGTAGTAAAGCTGCATCGGGGAGTTATGCATGAGTTTGTCATATAAAACTGCGCCGATCCGAGGTAATCTAAAGAAGATAGATTCTCCTTTACTTGTCCATTTGTTCATGACGACCCTCTACTGCGGTACAGATAGTCTTCGCGGGAAAGTTGTTTTTATGCCGCCCAACAATAATTAGACCGGTGGACCACCATGAGAGGAGATGCGAAGCAGATTCTGTAATGGTGGGTGGCCGTGACCTTGGTCACGGTTTACGAACACCGTTCCCCTTAATACATGTGTGCTTTCTTTGAGGTGGGTCATAACGTGGAACACTCTTTGAAACCCCGGCTGAAGCCGGGGCCACGCCCCCTTACTTAGTCAATAGTTCCATGACCCGTCTTCATTCCATCTGGACGGGATAGGTTTAAGAATGCCAACCGTCTGAAGAAACAGCCCCGTTAGACTGCGGTCATCTTGCATAAAGGCACCCTCATTGCGGCACTTATCGTCTGGTCTGTAGCCCAATGTCCTCGCTTCATCTGCGGTGATGATTCGAAGGCCCATTGCTGTTTTTATGCATGGCGGAGCTAGATAAGTCTTCGCCGCATCATTAACATAGACTTGCGCGTTATCAGGCATCTCTTTTGAAGATCCAATACCCAAGCCGATCATCAAAAGGACGCCTATCAAAGCCGCTGCAAATTTGATAACAAGGAATACTTTCTCCGTAGTGTCCTCCTCACTTCCTGCGGCCGATGGCCCACCATGAAAGGAGATGCGAAGCAGATCTTGTAGTAGTGGGCAAGTAGAAAATCTCCTTTATCACAAACCTGCCTCCCGGCAGGCAGGTCAACATGTGGCTCCCGTCATTAAACTGATAGCCTGCTATCCCACCAATTTAATAACATAAATCACGATTCGGGGCAAGCGGAAAATACGGGTGCGGAACTAGAAGATACAAAAAACCTCAGGCGGAAACCGCCTGAGGTTATCGCGTGCGTGATATGAGATCAATCACCAACTCAACAGCCAAGCGGTCGTGTCCGGGACACTGACAGTCTGGCGCAGGATCGGGCCGCCGATTTGGCGCAGGGTAAACTCGTACAAAACCGTGTCGGGTGTCAAGCACACATTGGGCAAGACATCGACAAACCAATAGCCGTTCGAATCGGTAGTCGTGGATTTTTCATACGGCGAGACGACGACATCGCCATAACGCACAGCTATTCCCACGAGCCGCGCCGTGATCGAAGCATCCTCTACTGCCACGCCGGCCACATCATAAATCCAGCTGTATACGCGACATAATTCGGCGCTGCCCGGTGAACCCGGATCGAAAGCGGTCGCCCATATTGTATCGCGCAGACTGTCCCCGTCAACGATCAGTGTACATGCCGGGACCGCAAAAAAATAATTGTTGGCTGTCGCATAGACTACATGGTCGTACTCCTCCAGGGTCATCGCTGCCCAGCCATCACCGGCGCTCATCGTCCGATGTTTTGGCGCATGATCGGCGGCCAGAAGGACATTGAGGCGGACACCCTGAATCGAAGTCGAATCCTGGGCGCTGAGGCAATGGACATACACAGGGATTGCGCCCGGCCCGGTCGTGCTCTGGTAATCGGCCTTGGTCGCGTCGCGGGCCAGGTTTGAATCCGCGATCACCCGCGCCAGATCATCGTTCCCGACCGGACCACCGTTGACCACCGTGTAGGCGTAGGAGGTATGTGGCAACTGCCCGGAAACGCCGAACGCGCGGACATTGAATGAATATCCGCCCAGGGAGTCCGCATGCATCGCGGACCGGAAAGCCTGCCGATAAAAACCCGTGCGCACGGGAACCGTAATTTTGATTGAATCCACCACCCATTGGCGATAAAACCGGATCACCCAGACCGAATCGGCATCAGTTGCATTGCCGAGGGTATCGTTGACCGCAAATTCGACCCATACCGAATCAGTCGCGCCGTTTCCGGCGATTGCAGGCGAGACTCCCGCCGACACAGTACGCACGCTTGACATCGCCGCAGCAACCGCTGCAATGCTGAACACGAACATTGCCGGCCATCGGAATCTTCTCATTTGAGATATGCTCCTTTGTTCACCACACCGTCAATGGATGCAGGATACGCCCCAGGCGCCGCCGCACCCGAATAATGGCAGACCAGCACCGCATCATAATACCAGATCAACGTCGGCGCTGTCGGTGTCGGCCAGGCGCCGTAGGCCGCACTTTTGAAAAACATGGAATCGGCGGCCACACCCTGGCCCTCCAGACTATGGATGCGGCAGTTCCAGCTTGCGGATTGTTTGGCCCAGGCCACAAGCGCATACTGTGCCCCGGCAGACAAGACAACTCCTTCGATCAGCGGAAACGTGTACCAGCCGGTGTCTACCGGGCAGGCCAGCTCGGCCGACGAGTCGATCAATTGCCAGGCCGTGCCGGAGGTCCGCACATAGATCGCACAGCGGACTTCCGCGCTGTTCGACTGGACTTCCAGGTAGACCGTAATGCTGTCGGCGTTGCCGTCGCCGTTGCAGATGAAAATCCCGCCTTTGATGTAGTTCTCAATGTCGGCGGCTACAGTACCGGACAGGTCGGTCCGGCCGAACGACCCGGCCACGCATTCCCGGGGGACTATAAGCAGTCCCAGCAGGATGACGGCATATATCGGACGCCATTTCACGGCGATGTCTCTCCCTTCGTTTCAGTCCGCGCGCAGTCGGGATGATCATCGCCGGCCTCGTCCGTTCGCGCCGCTTCCCGCCGGAACCGTTCGATCCATTCCCAAAAAATCGCGCGGACGTCTGACTGCGGTTTCATGCGCTGTTTGAATTCAAGCAATTTCAACACATCGGCCAGCCGGACATCGGGGACTTTGCGCTCGATGGCCTCCAGGGCCAGGGTCAATAATTGTTCGACAAGTTGCAGATCATCGTCATCGCCGTCCGGCGTACGTGGATTCGTCCCAGCCGATGCGACAGGACTTATTTCCTCGGAATCGTGCACTCGATACCTGTTCGTGATCCGGGACCAGAGCAGCTGCGCGCCGAAACCCGCCGCAGCAGGCGGCACTCCCGGGTCTGGTCATTTGCGGCTGGATGCAGTTGTTGCGCGTTGATCCAATCACCGGCTAGGCTCCCATTTCGACGACCCACAAATCGACGAGGGCATTTCCCGCCGTAGATTCATCGCGGGCAATTTTGAATGCCGAGGATGATGGTTCCCCGACCAGGACCGCGCCGGTTGGACTTTTGGGAATGATGACTACCATTGGTCGGTCGATTGCTGCGGGCAGCGGGTTGGCGCGGTGATCACTCAACTCGGCAAACAGCACGTTCTGTTCGGCGCCACCGACTGCACAACTGAAAAACAGCACCCGCCTGCTGGCCCCTTCGACCTCCCCGGCCAGGAATTCCACCGCTTCGGCGGCCACATCGCCCCAGACCGAAAAATCCGGCACCCACCATGAGCGATGGCCGGTCAAATGGGCATATGTTTCGTTCATTGGCTGTAAACCCTCATGTTCAGGATGACCGCGCGGTTATCGCCGGGCGACGAATGTCGGAAACCGTCTGGCCGGATGAGCACCAAGGAACGGCGTCAGCAGGCCCTGGGCGGAAAGCGCATATTGTTCGGCCAGGTCGAGCCAGGCACGTGCGGCCGAAGCTGCGGCCGTTGTTTTCAACGTCGGGCCGGACAATTCGACAGCGGCCCGCATCCGGCACAAGTTGGCGACCGCCCAGTGCGTCTCGGCGGCCACGAGCCCGGGGTCTGTGGAGTTGCGGTACTCGGCAGCGATCAGTTGCAGGATGGCCTGATCGGCTTCGGCAATTGCCTGCTCGATGGCCTCATCGGTAATCGTGCCGAACCCGGCGACATAATCGACCAGCACCGACTGGCCGTCTTCGATGTCGCCGCCGCCCAGCCGCTGCAGTTGCCCGGCGGCCGCGTTGAGCGCATAATCAACGCCTGCCTGATACCGGCGGTAGAAAAAATACCACACGACCACCGGTTGTCCGGCGGAGATGGCCCCGCCGGTTATGCGCCGGAAACGGCCGCCCGCAGCATCAATGGTGTAATCAATATTCTCGATGTAGATGGTGCCGAGGGACGTATGATCGGCCACGACTACCGACCCGGCGAAAACATCGCCATGGGCCAGGGCGATCCACTCGTCAGTTGCGGTTATGTCATCCGCCGCCGGCGTGGACGATTCCCTGGCTTTCACCACCACGGATGATTCGACCAGCGCCGCATGCGGCAGTTGCACGATGTCGGTCCCCGCGAGGACGATCGACAATCCGGTAATCTCCGCCTGGCCGACGCGGTAATCCAAGACGTGTTTTTTGACTTGTTCTTTTTCGGTATAGGGCATGGTTCTTCCCGACTTGGCGGAAGTTACTCAACGGCGGACACGACATCATCAAAATTGGCTGCCGCCGTGATTTGGGAACCGACCGGCCCGCTGGTAAACGCGTCGGTGACCGCCGCGCGCACCCAGAATTTGAATTGGGTGCTTTTCATCAGTTTCTGCCAGTCGGCCGGAGTCGATTGCACATCATCCCACAGCCGCACACACAAGGGCGTTGAATCAAAATGATATGCGCCGGATGCGGGAACAAACGGTACCCAGGCCGTTCCATTCCAATAAGACCACTCCACCGCGCCCCCGGCCCCGCTGTTGGCGAGGACAACACTTACCCGGCAGAAGCGGTCATTCATGCCGAAGTACACGGCGTCACCGGCGGCATCGAGGAGTTTGCCCGAATCGGGATGGTAGACATCACCGGCCGCGGAATCCGCTGCCTGCCCGGTGCAATCGTACGTCGGCGCCCCCGATGATGCGTCATAACACTGCAGCACATCAAACGGAGTAAACCCCGGCAACAGTTCCTCCGACGCGGCAAATCCCGCTGCTTCACGCCGCGAGTACACCCACAACCGCTGGTTGGTCCCGCTGTTTTGGCCATAGAAGACATGTGGTGTCGCACCGTTATAGCGGACCTGCGGCGACAACCCGGGATCACCATCGACGGTAAACAATCCACCCCATGAACTCCCGTCGTTTTCTTTGAAATAGAGGGATGCCGACGTCGAAAAAACGACACCCAGCCGGTTGTCCGAAGAGACGGCGGCCTGGAAATCGTCATAAAGCCCCAGGCCGGTATAGATGACTTCCTCCGGCTCCCATGTTCCGGCATTGATGTCCTTGCGCCGACAGGCCAGCTTGGTCCCGCCCAGCGTGTACAGGCAGTACATATAATCGGCGCGGCAAAGCAGGACCGAATAGCCGGAAGACCCTGCCGCCGACAACGCCGTTCCCGCGTCCGACGGTCCCGTGCCCCAGGTCTGTCCTTCATCGACAGAAAGCTTGGCCTGGACCGTATACTGCCCGCCGGATAACCGCGACCACGTGACGTACAGGGTTTGGTCGCTGTCTTTGCAGATCGTGGGAAAATAGTTGTCGTCGCCATTGTAGACCGTATACACCGTGCCCACCGACCAGGAGCCGGCGCCGTAGGTCAGCTTGACCACCGCCAGATCGTGCGACGTCTGCTTCGTGTACACGACAAAGATGCAATTGTTGCCGTCGATGTACCCGCCCACGGGAAAATCGGCGGCGTCCGTGACGATATCTACCGGGGACGACCACTGGAGGTATGGCGGATCGGCCACGGCATAGGAGATCGTCGTGGGCGTGCGGGAAAACAAGGCAAACAGGCGCCCGGCGAACTGGCCGCCCGCCACACGAAACAACGTACTCTGGGTCGGCAGCGCAGTCGCATTGGCCGAGGTTGCCTCACATAATGTCGTATTGATCATGGTTATTCCGTCCGGGATAATTTAACCGGGGAGCGGGATCGCGATTTCTGTCCCCCCCCCCGGGAATGCCGGTGTATCGTCGATCAGGGTTATGTCCACGACGAATCGAGGACTTTGGCGGCATCCTGGATCACCTTGGCATACGCCACCGATTCAGAGATCACCGCCTCTTCGATGCGCTGTTCGATGACTTTGTCGTACTCGATGGTCAACGGCTGAGTGATGACTTCCTCGACCGCGAATCTCCGGTCCATCCCAATGACCAGGTCATCCGGGACCTCATCGCACCGGACCAGCCGTGCGCCTAACGGACTGACCAACTCCCCGGCGGTCTGGAACTTGAAACCGATCATCGGGTCTTTGAATTCGGCCAGGTTCAGGATCTCCTGGATCGCTGCTTTGGAACACACCAGCGTGTTCATTTCGAACGGGTGCAGTTCGGCCCAGAATTTAACCAGATCATCATAGTCCAGCGTACCGGAGGTGTCGGTATTGATGATTTCGGCAGCGTTGCCGTTGCCGTCGCCGTTGCGAATAACATCGATCAACAGTGCCATCTTGTCGGTTTGCAGCCGGTACCCGATGTACCACAGCAGGACTTTGAACTGGTCGGTTGTGCGGTGCCGCAATGCTTTATATGACGCTTTGAGCACCAGTCCGTAATCGGGCACGTTGATCGTATGCAATTGTTCATTGACTACGACTGCCGGGACATTGGCCCCGTCGGCCAGCGGGCGCAGCGACAAATCGGCATCCTCAGCCGAAGTATCCACGGCAAACGGGGCGTAGCGGTTGGTGGTGATATGGGCCGTAGACGCAGTCAACATGCTCAATTCGGGCCGCATCTTCATTCCCCGCGTGATTTCACGGCGCATGAACTCGGGCAACAACGCCGGCGCCCCCTGATAAAACAGCTCGACCGTCGCCGGGTAAGCGCCGCCGACGCGGACGCCGCGCAAGGCCAGTTGCCGCTCAAAGGCATCCAGCGGTGATCCCGCCGGTGAGGGATCATAGTGCTCGCTTTCCAGCAGCTCCGAAAGCGTCTGATGCGAAGATCGCGCTTCCAGATAGGTATCGCGGGTGATTTCAATTTCAGCCGCGCGGCTCAAGTCCACCTGCGTGAGACGGTCGGCGGCGTTCACGGGTACTGCAGAAGGCACAACGCGGGCGGCATCGGTTAAGAAGGCATCGATATCCATGAGTTCTCCAAAAGATGGTTTCACAAAAGACACAGTGTCTGCGGGTTAGTTAAGCAGCAACGTACACTCGCTGGTGCCGCTGATTGCCAGCACTGTCCCCCGGGCAACATTGCCGCCGGCGGGGTCGTTCCCAGTCAAAGCCGGGGCTTGTTTAACGGTGCCACTGGCGCCACAGACGACCCGGTTGCCCACCGCCGGATATGTGGTAGTGATCGGCAGCGTGCACACACCGCCGATTTGCACGGTGGCCAGCCGATCGCCGTCGTCGCCATCCTGCAGCGTCAGCGCGGTCAGCTTGCCCAGCAGCAACGCGCCGTCGGTGCCGGGACCGACTTCATAATCATCGGTCAGCGTTACGGCACAGCCGATGTCGGCATCGGTCAGGTCATCCTCCCCGGCCGTCTGATGGACCTTGAAGGTGGCGAACAGTTCGCCGATGGAATCCAGATTGTGATCACGAACAGTCATGCTTCTCTCCTGCTGAAAATGTTTATGTTACCTGATATAATCGTGCTCCGGGGCATTGCTCAGCCTCGGGTCGGTCAGTCCAGCTCACTTTCGATGCGGGCCAGACGCCGCAGCAACTCGTCCCGCAGTTCGTGAAATTCATCTTTGGTAAGCAGGTGTTCATTCATCAACACTTCGATCCGCGACAACCGCACATCGATTTGTTCCACCGCCCGGCGATCGGCTTTTTCGGCCAGCGCCAACTTCAGGTCGTTGATCGTGCCCAGGTATGCTGCTACTACGGCAAAGGCGGTGGCAATAATCGTCATCCCCGAACGGGTGAGCGTTTGTTTCCACCAGGTCGCTGATGTGCCGTTAAGGATCCCGGAAAGTTGTCTGTTTTTCATATGTATTCCCGGCGGGCGCACAGGATGCGCCCGCCGGTGATCGGAGTTGGGGGTGTTATGCCAAAGTCACGGTACCGATCGGCGCTGCGATGCATGCACGTCGTACAGCCGCGACCGTATCGGCCGAACGCCGCCGCGCCGGAGTGTATCGAATTGTCGCGTCGGCCAGCTGAAAACCTCGGGCCGGGGAATATGTCAAAGAACCGTTCACAGGCACTACATGTCCGACCTGATACCGCTGGGCCGAGACGACAGCCGGAAGAATTTCCCGAACGTCATCGCCGTCGGCCAAGGCCAGACGATAGCGCCATTTGCCGTCAGGTGCGACCTCCCGGCCGACGATCTGCAGCCACAAATGCTTTTGCCGGCGAAGCTCGTAAAACACCGGCGATGAACTTACCGCCGCCCCACCCGGATAAATGCTGCAACCCGCCGATGACGAAAGGATGTGCGTCGCCCGGGCCAGCTGCCCACGGTCGACAAAACGATACGGTACCGGGCGCACCAACTTGCCATGATCGAAAATCCGTTTCAGCAGGTGACGATGATCGATGATCAGATGACTTAGATGATTTTCGTCGGCCAATGAGCCGATGCCGTCGGCAAATAACGTCACCTCCGTTTTGTCGCGACCCGATCCCGACCGGACGAGCCAGCCGAAACATCCGAAATCGTCGGCCATGGTGCGGGCCAACTCGCTGCGGATATGAGAAATCTTGGCGCCGAGTTCCTTCTGGTCCGCATCGAAAACCAATACTTCGTCATCGCGTTTGACGGCGACGACGGGTAATCCCTCAATCAGAGGTAGGACTATAAACCGCCGTAGGGAATCATCGGCAGCCAAAATATCCGTCGTCGAACCGACCGGCATACCTCCGGCCAGGCCGGTATCAAACAAGCGATTGATGAGACTGTGAAGATGGGGGTGGTTTCCGGATCGTGGAACTTGTAAGCGGCAGATGTCCGGAGGTTGTCCCAAAAGGCTGTCATTCCCGTCCGCCATGGCGGAGAAATTCAGTGGTTGCATCACCTTATCAAAAAACAACCCGGCGCCGATTCGCGTCCCCGGTGTCGCCCCGCGATAGACCAGCGATGTTTCCAAGACACGAACGATATCGCGGTAAATATAATGAACTTGTCGAATTGAACCGTCAGGGTGTTTGACCTCGGTGGCCGGTTGATGTTCGCATTCGCGGATGTCGGCGCCGCAGACCGAACATTCGGGCCGCTTGAATTCAAAGCCGATGGAAACTTCTCGCAATACGCCCGAATCAATGCGCGCGGCCAGGTCCTGGGCACCGGCCGCGTTTTTCGGCCAGTAAAACCAGACCTTGACCCACGGGCGACCGTCGCGGGAGATCACTTCCGCTTTAAAATTCCGCGCTACCGGCAATTGTCGTTTGTCGTGCGCCACCAGCACCGGGGAATCGATGAGCAATTCGCAGAGTCGGGGAAATTCATCGGCGGCAAACCGCCCGCCGTGATCGTTGATTTCGTCGGAGAGGACTTCCATCGCCCGGATAAACACCGTATCGGCGCCGACTGGTACCGGCGGGGCGATGACGCGATTGATTTCATCGATTAATGAATTAAATGCTGATTGTGTATCTTCGTTCAGCTTCACGAAAGATGATACATCCGTGGTTGGCGTATGTCCTCGTGCGCCAACATCGGCCGAGTGTGACGGGCGAGGGTGCTCGTCACACGGAGGGCCTGCCTGCACCCGGCCGATCAGTTCACCGATCAAGGTCAATCCCGTATGTTCCATTGGCTTATTATCTCCCGCTACGGCCATGCTAATCAAACCCGTCTCACCCGACCCGTGGCGGCCGGATTTGCACCACTTTGGTAGCATTCGAACCGATTCACAGTTTTTCTGCTTGACACAATTTGGGAAGTAGTTATTATAGTATTAAGGCAAGTAAATCCACCCCGGCATGTAGGGAGGGCGAAATGAATGCATTCTTCAAGGATTTGCGGAATCTTTCATGCGTTTTGATTATGGTGGGATATACATGCGGCTTTTCATCAATGGTCTCTGCCGAATTGGAATTCGTCACTCAGCCGATTGGCTACCCGGTGCACTATTTCGAACCGGTGGATATTGAGGGTGATGGCATCTGGGAATTGGCGTTGCAGGTGGGAAAAAACGGCGATTCGGTGGGCGTCTACAGCCCGTTGCAGCATCGTTGGATCGACGGCCCACACTATCTGCTAGTTGAAGGGAATAACTGGGGGTGCGGAGGTTTGGATAATGAAGTTGGGATTACATACTTTTATTTGGTTGATAACTTAATTCGCCAATTCAATCCAACCAATACCATTGATTCAATAATTTATTCTAGCGGTTTCGCTCCTCATGCCATGGTAGTCCTGGGATTTAACAGTGCACAGGGTCCCTCGGCTTTTCTCGGACAATATCATTACGAGAAAACTGGTGGTCAAAGTTGTGACGAGTATGGGATGGAATGTTTTTACCATTATGAAGGACAGATGGATTACTCATGGTCCCAGTTTTCTTTGGCAACGGGGCAGTATCAAAACCTTTTCGGTGGTTGGCTTAGCAAGCCAGTTACGCATTTTACCAATAGAGAAGGCTCAACACCGTTTCTGTGCGTTTACACCTATTCCGAATCATTTACATACTCTACAGGCATGTATTGTCCGAGCATTCACATCTCGAACTCAATAAACCTCCTGGATATTGATATCCAAGAATCGATGAACCACAAATTGCCTCAGCCTCCTGATTTCTATAACTGCCCTTTCCCCAGCGAGATGTTCTGCCACCAAATCAGACTCAAATTCGCAACCTTAAGTTCCGATCTCGCGGATAATGTTGCAGTCTATTGGGCGGTGAGTGGTTATCGCCTATGTTGGGGACAACAATTGTGGCGCATCGGGTCCGGAAATACTTGGTTCATGGATTTGGACCACGCGATCGCTGGCATGACCTATTTCGATTGGTACGGTGACTCCAGTGGTGTCTTATTCATGCCGACGACCAACCGCAACCTCTGGGAAATCCGCGACCCGCAAACCGGAGCACTGATTGACTCCATCCTCGGTCTGCCCCCCGCCGATATTCGCACCGCACCGATCATGGAAGCCGACAAACTCGATTTATATTATTTCCTCGATTCGACTTTATATATTCTCGAACGCCCCGGTATGTCCACCGACGTTCTGGCCGAGGATGAAGAAACCGGCATCCCGGCAACTTTCACCCTCCGCCAGAATTACCCCAATCCGTTTAACGCCTCGACGGTTATTGAATTCGAGTTGGCCGATCCCGGTTCGGTGAAGCTCGAAATCTATAATATCCTGGGGAAAAAAGTCGCTGTGTTGCTTGATGAATACCGTCCGGCCGGGAGACATCGTGTTTCCTGGGAGGGTACCGGCCCGGACGGTACGGAACTCGTTTCGGGTATCTATTTCGCTCGCCTGGCGGTTGCCGGCTCCATGCAAACCCGCAAGATGACCTTGTTGAAGTAACTCTATCTCATTACCGGGGGTGGGTTCCGGCCCGCCCCCACCGCCTTACGTGGCACGGGCGTCCCGCCCCGTGCAATACGCATGGGCACTTGTCCGCCTTTGGCGGAAGATGCCCATGCCACGAGTAGTAGGGCAGGATCCGAGCGCAGCGAAGTGATCCTGCCGATGGGGACACAAAGAATGGCAGGACCGCTTCGGGTCCTGCCCTACGCCCGGTACCTGATTATTTCCTAACCCCTTGTCTCCCAACAACCGAATATCACCTCTAGAATTTTCGCATTTTTTTACTTGACAACTGAACATTTGTACAGTATCTACCGATTGAGGATAGTGGCTGGAAAAAGGAGCGAAAATGCCGGACTCGATAAACAAAATAGAAAACCTGCCTCTGGAGACGGTCGTGGTGCCGCTGGTTCCCTTCCAGACAGCGGCATCCGGCCGTTGCCTGTGCGGCGGCCCGCTGAACCTGGCGGGGGAATTTTTAATCTGTGAACATTGCCACCGTTCCTACTGCCCCGATTGCGGCGGGCCGGTGGTGCACGGCGGCGGCTGCCAATCATGCGCGGTCTGCGGTTATGGGTATTGCGCGTGATTGGATTTGTAGGTCGGGTTCCGGAGTCCCGCTTTCAAGCGGGATGCAGAAACCCGACACAACGGCAGAAACGTGGAATGCATAATTAACGATAACCATGAAACTCGACGCGTTAACCGCATACGGCATCCTCCCGGCGTTTATCGACTGCTGGCGGAAAACGATCGGCGAACAGTTGCTGGACTGGCAGGCCGATGCGATCAACCATTACGGTTTACTGGATACGCCGGCTGGGCAGACACCACGCCGTAACCTGCTGGTCGTGGCCCCGACCTCATCGGGCAAGACATTCATCGGCGAACTGGCCGCCGCCGCCGCGTTGTCCGCCCGGAAAAAAGTTGTCTTCATCGTTCCGCTCAAGGCCATCGCCGGAGAAAAATTCGCGCACTTCGAACACACATTCGGCGCGCTGGGCTTCACGCCGATTATTTCCACCCGCGATCACCGGCAATTCGACAGCGCGTTTTCCTCAGGCAAATTCGATGTCGCGGTAGTTGTCGCCGAGAAATTCCGTCATGTGTTAATCAACAATATCGATGTACTCGAACGGGTCGAGCTGATTGTTGCCGATGAACTGCATTTGTTGTCTGATCCCGACCGGGGGCCGGCATTGTTGTCGGTGTTGGAAAAACTCACCCGCTCGGCATTCACCTGTCGTCTGATCGGCCTGTCTACCCGTCTGCCCGCAGCCGATTTTCTCGCACGGTTTCTGGATGCGCGGATTCTGCGGGTGTGCCGCCGACCGGTGGAATTGCGTCGGGGGGTGTTATGCGACGGCGTCTTCCGTTTTCGCGAGGACAACTCCGGCGAAACCGGCGCCGAACAATTGGGTGAACCGGGTAATCGTGATGATGATTCGACGCTGGAATTAATCAACCGGCAATTGGCCGCCGGGGAACAAATCCTCGTTTTCGGTAAAGCCAAGGCCGATTGTTTTGCCCACGCGGCTGCCCTGGCCCGCACACTACAAATTGAACACGAGCTGAACGAAACCGACCGCTGGGTCCTCGCGGCGGGCGGGCCGGTGTATGAGGGATTGGCCGAGTGGTATGCCAAAGGTATCGGCGTGCACCATGCCGATTTGTCCCTGGCCCAGCGGCGGTTGACCGAACGATTGTTTCACACGGGAAAACTGCGCATCATCTTTTGCACCGGTACGCTGGCGATGGGGGTCAACTTACCCGCATCGATTGTTTATGTCGAGGCCGAACGGTTCGCCGGCGGGCGCTATGGCGGCGCACCGTTTTTGACCGCACTTGCACCGCACGAATTCGACAACGCCGCGGGCCGCGCCGGGCGTCTGGGTTTGGCCGTCACCCATGGGCGCGCGATTCTCTGCGCCGCCACCCCCATCGAGGCCGAGATCCTCTGGGAAACATATATTGCCGCAACACCGCATGAGGATTGCGCTACCCTGTGCTGGCCGCCTGTCGAACGACGGATACTGGAAGCTGTCGCCTGTGGGCTGGTCGCCGACTATCCGGCAAGCGTGGAATACTTCCGGGAGGTAGCGCCCGGAGTACCTGATACCGGGCCTGACCTCGACCGCCACCTTGAGCAATTAATCGCCAAAGATTTGCTGGTAACCGATGATGACCATGGCTTGCACGTAACGCCCGCCGGGTTGATTGCGGCGGCCTCGGGAGTTTCACCGGCATCGATCAGGCAATTGGGTGATTGGATTAAACACAGTCATAACGCCGACCCGATCGGCTGGACCGCGGCGGTGCTGGCATTACCGGAGAGCATTGATGTCCGCTGGGGCCGCCGTTATCAGGGGCCGTTTGACCCCGTGGCCGAGGCCTGGCGCGGGCAGTTCAGCGAAAATTTCGAACCGACGATGGCGCGATTTTTCCCGGAGGCATTCCGGCCCGAGGTGTGCTATCCCCAGCCGCAGTTGCGGCGCCGGGCGATGGCCGCGGCCCTGGCCCTCGGCGATTGGGCCAAAGGTGAATCTGCCGATATCCTCGCCGCAACGCATCAGGCCCCGCAGGGCCGGTTCGAGCAGGCCGCCGAAACGATTTCCTGGTTGATCGACACCGCGGCCGCACTGGCCGAGGCCGATTCGCGCCACCGCGATAAAGCGCAACCATTACACAGGACCGCATTCGAAATCCGTCATGGTCTGCCCTGGTCGTTACGCGACCTGGCCGAGGCCGTCGGCGGCGATCTGCCCCGCGAGGTCGTGCTGCAATTAGCGCGGCTGGGCTGGACCACACCGGCGTCATTGACCGGTGTCGGCCCGGAGGATTTTCATAGCATCCTCCCCGAAAAAATCGCCGGAGAAATCATCACCCGTGCCCAGCGCTGGATCGCGCGCCGGGAAAAAACCATTGAACATATTCGCAGGTTGGGTTCCGAAGTCCCCGCCGCGGCGGGGATGGAGAAACCCGACCTCCCCCATAAAAAACAAAATGAGAAGGAGTCTACCATGCCACAAGCAATCATGCTGGACGGGCGGCGGATTCGGTCACGGTTCGCGGTCGAACTGGGCGGGAATCCCTGCACATTACGCGCCAAAAGTTTCAAGTACCTGTTTGCCCTGGCGGCCGCGCGGTATATGCGCGATGACGGCTGGGTCGACAAACGCGATGTCGAGGGCGGCGAAAACCAGATCAAGTATTTCTATCAATTGCGGCAGGAATTGAAAGCCGCGCAGGACGGCGCGCATCACCTGATTGAAAACGACGGCGCCGGGCGGTACCGGCTGGCCCTGCCGCCGGAGGTCATTCGTTTCAATCTGGAGAAAATCGCCGATTTCCCCGACTGGGAAATCCGGCAAACTGCCGAACGGCTGAGTAATCTGCACCCCGAACGCGCGGCGTAAGATTCAGATGTGGGCGGGTCGCCGACCCGCCCTGCGGGAGGGATGCAGACCGAATTCCCACGCCGTCAATAATTTTCCCCGCGCTCCCCCGCGCAGTCAGGAATCCGTTCCTGACGGAATAGACGAAATGAGAAGTCATAACCGTAAAGACTTTGAGGCCCACGGGGACGTGTGCTTCATAACCTCCACAGTGGTCGGTTTCATCAATGTATTTGACCACATGGCAGCCTGCGAGGTTTTTGTCGAATGCCTGTGCTTCTGTCAGGCGCGCGGCGATTTCGTATTGTTGGCATGGGTACTTATGCCAAATCACTTCCATTTGGTTATAAAGCGCGCGGAGAACAAGAACATCTCCGAAGTGATCGGTGGCCTCAAGCGTTACACGGCCAGACAGATCGGGCAACTGCGCGCAGGCCGCGAAATGGAGCGGACACTCGACTGCCTCAGGCACGCCGCGTCGCGTGAATCGGGGAAAGGGACAGCTATATGGAAACCACGGTTTGACAGTTTTGTCATTACGTCTGAATGTGCTTTGCGACAAAAAATCGAGTACTGCCACACGAACCCGGTCCGTAAGCATCTGGTGCAGGAGACATGGCAGTGGCATAATTCGAGTGCCTCCGCGTATGCGGGTATTGACGGCATTGATGTGGCGGTTGATACGGATTGGCGTTGCCTCGGTTACGACCGAATGCCGTCAGGAAAGGATTCCTGACGGCGCGGGGCGGCCGTTCCTACGAGATATTTCCTATTGCCAAGAAACGATCGCATCTTTATCTTACAATGCAGATAGGAAAAGATTTCGGGTGGTAAAGATGATCTTATGCAAATTAATCTGCCCATTGTTGGGCTCCAAGTAAATCAGATTGGTTTGATCTAATATGCTTTTCAAGGCTGAATACATTGAAAGATTTAGCGCGGGTTTAGCCGATGCGATGGTTTTATACTCGCACAATGCGGCGACAGGAGTTCTTGTAATATGGGAAGTGGTAAGAACTGATTTTTACGACCAAGATGTCGGCAGCGTAGTAAACGCCATACAGCATAACTTGCATAATGAAGATCTATTGAATTCCATAAAATTCCAACAATCGGGTCGAATTATTAATCTCCAAAAAGAATTAGAATTCGAATTTCTAAATTCAAAGTTCTTCGAATATTATTGGTCGCGTTTGCCTGTTCTACTCAAATGCAACCGTGTGATCCACAAAGGGAAAAGACTGAAACCGGCCGACAAAGAAATAGAGATAGTATCAAAAGCATGTTTGAAAAAGTGGGCAGATACTTTTTCCGATATGCGTAATACTTGTGACTTTACAGGTGAATTCGCCAGATTCGACAGACTGACGAAATGGTATATCAAATCAAATCGCCGCGATGATGAAGTGTATGCCATAGAATGGCTTTTTGATTCCTTGGAAAAGTTGTACCCACAAATTACTGTCGATGATAATGTGGGAAATATCACGACTCATATAATCGAATCTTGTTTTCCGATGTTTTGGGATGCATTCCAAGCTCAATATGGGAAATCCCTTTTTTGTTTTGCCAATCTAGGGTGGTTCAACGGCGATTTAACTACGGAAGAATTATGCGAAAAATATGAAAGAGAATCACGAGGGCGTGACGGCAAAAAAAGGTCAGCATAATTACGCAGGGAATGGTCCCGCGCCGCTAAAAAGATTCATGGAGGTACAAGGAAAACTCACAATACCTGTAATGCCGAATGAATGAGAGAATTCTTTATGGATAACGCGATAATTTTCGGATGGCTCAACTGGCCAATTTTCGTCATCGGGTACGCGTTGTTGTTCATTTTCTATAGCTGGATTCCACTTGAACGACTAGACCGATTTTGGAATGGGAGCAATTCGATAGGCCGGCCATTCTTGAATACATTGATTCTGACGGGATTACCCGTGTTGTATGCCAGGTATACGAATACACCCTGGCCGTATTTATTAATCTTAATCACATTCGTTGCAACGCAATATGCTGTTTTGACCGGAAGATTTCTTAAAAAAGAAATGCTGATAGCTGGTTGGGTGATGGTCATAACCTTTGTCTTCATTTGGATATGGTTCTTCGTATAGACCGCATTTCCTGTGCCATCAGGAATCCCTTGACGGAATAGGACACCAACCGAAAATTCCACTCATGGCCGCAAGATGATATTCCGCAAATAAAAAAACCGCCCCGCCGAAGACGGGGCGGCAAACGCCCCAAAAACCCCTCTCGGATCTAATCAAACGAATATGACGTCCGTAAATTGATGATGTAATCGGACGACAACTGAACTTCATTGAAATCACGGTAAATCGGGATCTGCGCGGTCGCCTGCAGCGACACCCGCGAGCCGGTGTCGTACATCAGCGACGGCGCCATCATCAGAATTCGCGCGCCACGGTTGGTCACCGGGTAACCGTCCTTGATATCCCGGCCCAGGAATGTGAAATTGAAATGGTTGATCCATTCCAGTTTTTTGGTCAGCCGGTAGGAAAAATACCCCGAAGCAATAAACTCACTGCCCCATTCATAGTGGTAAACGTTTTCCTGCGAAGAAATCCGCAGCAGCCCGGAAAGTCCCCAGCCCAGACGGTACGCCCGCTGGAAAAACAGCAACCCCACGATCGGGTCCATCGTGCCGCTGCCTAACTGCAGATCGTCGGGGATCCGGCGGCCGAACATGTCCACCGCATCATTTTTCCCGGTGGGCAGCCGCAGTCCCAGGGCGATGGCCAGTACCGGCCCCTGCTGCTTGCCGGCATACATCTGCGGCCCGGCATCGAAATAGTTGTCGTAATCGTCCGCCGACGTCGGATAGTATTCGTCCCCGAACCTCATCAGGTTGCCGAAATTGGCGCGAAAATACGACATCACGATAATGTCGCCCAGTCCGCGCGTTCCCTGCTGGAAATTGAAAAACTTCGGCGATTCATCGGCCAGCCCCAGGACGACCGTGGAATCTGCAACTGATGTATTCTGGATATTCTCGAACGGGACGAGCACCGAAAGCGAGATATTTTTCGACACGCCGTACATCGCCTCAAAAGCCAGCGTATTATTCGAAGTGAACATATTTTCTACGTTGGGATAATAATCCGGCCCGAGGCGGGCATCCTCGAGAATTTCATATTCATACGACAGCGCAATTGTGAATTGCCCCGGCTCGCCGATCAGATACGTTTCCTTGGCGATATTTTCGGTGGGCAGCGTCATGCGCCGTGGCCCGGTCTCGGCCAGGCCGTTCGCGGCATGCAGGATGAGAAAAACTGCCGCAATGGTTCCGATCCATTTCGCACGTTCCATGTTTTTACTCCCTCCGCGCGGCGCTCCACGCCGCAATGACCACTATCGCGGGGCAATTTTTCTGCCCCGGTAACCCATTTTGTTGTATCGGACACCCGCCAAATTGGTTTAGTTAACCCGGAGCAAAACTCGGCCCGGATCCGGCGAACTTTACGGTGCTTTTTCCGTAACATAAATTAACCGCGCCGAAGGCCGGTTGCCGGGTGAGCGCGGATTTGTGGAAAACGGGGTAGCCTGCGTATCGGGAGGTCATGAATCATGAAAAAAATGTCGCCAATCGTTCTGGCTCTGGTATGTGTATTCGCTGTCACGTCAAAGGCCTTGGCCGAGAAAGTCGAGACCGCAAAAGTTGTCGATAACTTATTGACCGACAATATGTACGGTTACACGTTCGAAAAAAACGACAACTGGAAATTCAAAACAAACAACGATAATCCCAAAAAACCGGAGTTTTTCCGCTTTGAAATCCAGAAAAAGAACAGCCAGATCCCCTTGGAACGCAAATACACTCCCGAAACCTGGAATGCGGCATACGGCGGCTTTTTTGTCGATACGACCAGTCTGACGCTCAAGCAGATTTCCGCATTATTTATCGAGAAAAACAACTCGCACCGGCTGCTGAAGAATATCGGCAAGAAAACGGAGCTGATTGCTGACGGGGAATTCGCCGAGGAAAGAGACCGCGTTTTTGGAAAAATCGGTCCGGGGTGCGCGCTGACGTTCAAGTTGGAGTACGACGTTCAAATCAGGGACGTCAAAGACGAATACAATGTCATCACCGACTATTTAATTGGCGATGTGTACTTGACCGTTTATGGCGGCAAAATCTTTGGTTTTCTCTTTGTCGCCGAACGGGGCGAATACGGAGTCTGCAAAGTCGAACTGGAAAAAATGATCGACACCATTACCCTGCCCGGCACATTCAACGCCGAGACCCCTTCCGACAGCGTACGCGACAGCACGGCAGCCCCGACCGAATAGGGAAAAAGCCGTAACGGCCGACAAACCCTGATTCTATCTGCTGTGGCATAAAAAAAGCGGACTAACCATCCGCTTTCAGCAATGCCGGTTGCCCGCCGGCCCGGCTTACCCGCTGTTACCCTGGAGTGAGCAACACACACAATGTATGTGCATGTCTTTGATTTTCGGCCGAGCGCGGAATCAGGCCATAGTTTACCGCTGCCTCCGGCGAGGAAAAATCTCCGTGAGACCCCTGCTATGACCGGTCGGTAACAACTGACCTCCTTTCGGATGTTACCTCCGCTCAACCACCACAAAACCGGCAGGACTTTCGGGTTCCAAACGGCGAACACGAAGCGCCCACCACTCACAGGCCGCGGGACATTCAGGATCGTTCCTTTGACCTGTGTGGCCGCCTAGCGGTTTTTCTTCTTATGTCTGTCTTTGCGCAGCCGTTTTTTTCTTTTATGCGTCTTGATTTTCTGGCGTTTGCGCTTCTTGCCTGAGGGCATTAATGATCCCCGTTATCCAATGGGTTGTTTGACAATCAGGTTTTTAAACTCGTTCGACGGTTTAAAAACCGGCACTTTGCGATCCGGTACCGGGACTTCCTCGCCCGTGCGCGGGTTTCTCGCTTTACGCGCTTTGCGCAGCTTGACCTTGAAGGTTCCGAAGCCCCGAATTTCAATATTATTACCGCTCTCCAGACTCCGCTTAATGGCCTCCAAAAACGAATCCACGGTTATGGCAACGTCCGTCCGAGTCAGACCCGTTTTCGCGGCACATTGTTCAACCAGGTCGGCTTTGGTCATCCTGACCCTCCTTACAATACCTCTTGGCCATCTATTTTACTTGTTTTATTTTCATCCTCACAAATTGATTGTCAATGATATAGGAACAATAATTGCGGCCCGGCAAACCCCTCCGACGTGATCCCGGGCACCAGATCGAACACCAGCTTGCCGAGCAAATCCCAAACCGTGGCCCGGCTGCGAGGCACCTCAATGATCGTGCGCGGCGGCGCGTCCATTCCGGCCATGCTTGCCGCAATATCAAGGGCATCATCAAGATCACCCAGCACGTCTACCAAATCGGCCTCCAGCGCCTGCCGCCCGGTAAAAATCCGCCCATCGGCCAACGGCAGAATGTCCTGGATTTCCATCCTCCGGCCCTCGGCCACAACATTGACAAACTGGTCATATGTATCATCAATTACCGACTGCAGGTGAATAAAGTCCTCTTCAGTCGGTTCGCGCCACATCGAACCGACGTCTTTCAAAACCCCGGATTTGATGACCTGCGTCTTGACCCCGATTTTGTTGGCCAATTCGTCAATAGTCTGATATTGAAAAATCACGCCGATCGAGCCGGTCAGTGTGCCGGGGTTGGCCACAACGGTATCGGCGGCCATGGCGATGTACAAACCGCCGGAAGCAGCCACCGAGCCCATGGAGGCAACAATGATTTTCCCTTCGTCTTTCGCCCGCAATAATTGCGAATAGATCTCCTGGGAAGCCGCCACTCCCCCGCCGGGCGAGTCTACCCGCAGGACAATTGCGGGCACAGAGTTATCCTCAGTATATTTCTTGATTTGCCGGACGACATTCTTGGAGGAGTAAATCGGTCCTTCCACTTCGATGATGGCAATCCGTTTCCCCATGGCGGGGAATTCAAAACTTCCTTCCTCGCTGACACCCATCAAAGCTACGACGGTAAAAAAGACAAAACCGGCAAAGGCGAAAAAAATCACTACGCCAATGACAATATCTCTGCGTTTTGCCATGTTTTTGCCCGTTCAACGTCTTTAGCGGACACCAATTACGGAATGCGAATTTTTGCCCCCGGGTAAATGCGCCGCGGATCATCGAGGTTGTTGGCGGCAAGGAGGTCTTTCACGTTAATCCCAAAATGACTCGCGATCGCCCAAACTGTGTCGCCGCCTTTGACGGTATACCACTTTGCCTTGCTTTCGGTCTGCTTATGGCCCGGGACCTTGATCCAGCGGCCGGCCACCAGCGGATCTCCGGGGCGCATCCCATTGGCTTTGCGCAAGGCGGTTACGGTCGTAGAAAACGCGCGACTCAGTTCCCATAGTGATTCTCCCGGACGGACAAAATATTTGCCCGTAGTGGAAACCGTTCGTTCGCCGCCGCGGCTTTCGCTGCCCCGGCTTTCGCTGCGCCGGCTTTCGCTGCGCCGGCCTTCGCTGGAGGCATGCACCTGATCGCCGGGAATCGGGACATTGAGTACCTGCCCGACGTAGATCCGGTTACGAGATTGCAACTTGTTGGCGTCTACCAGCGCCGCCTGCGATACCCCGTATTTCCTGGCAATAGTGGAGAGCGTTTCTCCCCGGTTTACGCGATGCACGGACCACTGGGCGCGGTTCGAGGCCGGAAGATCGGGGTACACCGCCGCAAATTTAGGCCCCAGCCCCTTGGGCACACGGAGCTGATAGGCACCCTCCCCCGGGGGGGTGACATCGCGCAACAATTCCGGATTCAGACTTTTCAACTCTTCGGTGGTGGTCTTCAACCGTTGGGCAACCGTCTTCAGCTCCAGCGGCTTGGCCGTGCTCACGACATCGAATTCCAGCGGTTCATCATAATCGATATTGGCAAAACCGAACCGCTCGGGCTCTTTGGCGATCATCGTAGCGGCCATGTACAACGGCACATAATTGCGCGTTTGACTGAGCAGCCGCAATTGCCAGAAGTCGCGGGTTTTTTGCCGCTCGATCTGCCGGCCGACACGCCCTTCACCGCCGTTATAGCTGGCCAGCGCCAGTGGCCAGGAATCAAACATCTCGTATAGATATTTCAAGTACTTGCAGGCAGCATGGGTCGAACTCACAAAATCCCGGCGCTCGTCGCACCACCAGGAACGTTCCAGTCCGTACAACTTTCCCGTCGAGGAGATGAACTGCCAGGGACCGGAGGCATGGGCATAGGAATAGGCCTTGGGATTAAATCCGCTCTCGATCAGCGGCAAGTACACCAGGTCGGCCGGTAATCCATGCTCGGCAATGATCTCGCGCATCAGGGGAATGTAACGCCCCGAGCGCTTCAGATAGGTCTCAAATGGTTTGCGGGCAACGGTCTGGAAGTAGACGATACAATTTTTCACTTCCTCGTTCAATTCGATGGGAATATCATAGGCGACCTCGGGGATTTCCTCAGGCAGTTGTATCACCGGCATCGTTTCCTGGTAATCCCGCAGGTTTTCCAGATTTTCGAACCGCAACAGAAATGCCGCCAGTGACGCTTCGGAGGACAAGCCGCCCATCGAGGCCAGGGCAAATTGATAATCGTTGGAAATTTCGCGGAGCAAGATATCAAACTTCTCGGCCATATCAGGTTGTTCGACATTGGCCAGGTCGATTGTCGCGAGGATTTCGGTCGCTTTCTCGAAATTATACTGCGCCTGCTCCCATTCGGCCTCATGGTTGGCCTGCACGCCCAGTGCATAGTATTGTTCGGCTTCGGTGAATAACCGATATATTTCGCCTTCGAAATCCTGTTCTTCACCGGCCTCGGCAAGCAACGCCGAATCAAGCACTCCGGATGTATCCTCCCCGGCGAAACCAGCCGCTTCGGACATATCGATTTGTTGTTCGCGATCGGCATTCGACGCCGAAAATTCGGGGGAATCAATATCTGTTCGCGATCCGGACCGGACACACCCGGTCAACGTGACGACAATCAACAGACAAAAGAATCCACACACTCTGCGCATAGCGGTTAACATACGGTCTCCCACAGTCTTGAGTTGACCTACCGACCCTGATTACTTCTTCGGTCGGTTAACCCCCTCAAATTAGCCCTTTCTTGCCCCGCCGCCCGGCGAGAACTCACATTACGCCGGCCCGCTGTAACTCGTTGCTATATATATGCAAAAACCGGCGTGTCAAGATAATTCCTTGTTCATCGCCAATTATTATTTAAAAAGTGGTTGCCGGTTTGTACCCCCTTATCAGCCATAAAGCTGACTGATTTGACCGCCCCCTCCCGCCCCGATCATGGGATAAATTATATAACAGGTTCACCGACAATACCTTACGAAACTTCCCCGACAGAACCCGTTACCAAATGATTATACAAGAACATGTTGGATTTGATCGGCCATTTTTGTTCCCGGCGTCAGCCAGCGCACCTGTTCCTGCCGGCGGAACCACGTCAATTGACGCTTGGCGTAGTGCCGCGTATTAATTTTTATTTTTTCTGCCGTTTCGCCGCGATCGACTCTCCCCGCCAGATATTCGAGTGTTTCGGTGTAGCCGACACTCCGTAATCCGGGCGCGTCGGGCGTCACACCTGCCTTCAGTAGATCTCGTACTTCATCAAACAATCCCAGCTTAAGCATCCGATCGGTACGAATATCAATCCGGTCGTATAGTTGCGCGCGCGGCCAATCGATCCCGAACAACATAAACCGCCACGGCGGCCGCCGGTATTCACCCGTCCGCTGCAGAGTTGACAGCGGTTCCCCGGTCAGGTAATATACTTCCAGGGCGCGAACAAGTCGGGTCTGATTATTTTTGTTGATGCCGGCGGCGGTTTCCGGGTCTACAGCTTGCAGTCTGCCATATACCGTATCCCACCCCTCGACTTCAGCTTGTTCGATAATCTCGCGCCGGATTTGCGGATCGGCTTCAGGCCCTTCAAATAAGCCGTCCTTCAAAGCCCGCAAATAAAAGCCGGTCCCACCGGCCAGAATGGGCAGGGTACCGGCAGCAATCGTCTCTTGAATGATGCGGGCCGCTGTTTGGGCATAGACATAGGCCGAATACCGATCATGCGGTTCAATGAGATCGATCATGGCATAATTATATCGGGCAATCAATTCAGGTGAAGGTTTTGCTGAGCCGATATCCAACCGGCGGTAAACCTTGCGTGAATCGACGGAAATGATGCGCCCGCCGGTTCGGTCCGCCAGCTCGCGCGCCAGCGAAGATTTGCCTGAGGCCGTGGCGCCCACGATGGCCGGGATAACCGGGAATGAACCGCCGTCAACCATGGCATAATATACTATTCCGCCGCACAGGTTTATACCAATGATATATAATGATGGCCCGGTTTCTTCCAAATGTCCGGGCACAAGCTCGCCGACAAATTCGCCGCAGTACAGGTGCCCAATTTTCGGTTGCCCCGTCGGGGTCTGAGACTTACATCTATGATAATGGCCGGGATGGCCGGCAAAGTGATATAATTCGGAAATGGCTTCGACTTCGAAAAATCCGCGCCTCCGGCACATTGCCGGAATGTTCCTGGGCCTAATTACCTTCAGCATCATACTGGTTGACCTCCCGGGTTCGGTTTGGAGCGGGATGCCCAGCTTGCTGCGGCCATGATTCCCATTATGGCCGCCACCGCGCAGGCCCTTGGGATGAATCCATTGATGATTCCCGTGACGATTCCGGCCTCCTGCGCTTTCATGCTCCGGTGGCCACCCCGCCAAACGCGATTGTCTTCGGCTCCGGCCATATCCGCATGGGGCAAATGGTCCGGGCCGGTTTAATCTTGAACCTGTTGATTGCAGTGATCATGACCGCGTACATCCACTATATCTTGCTCCCGGCCTGGAATATGTCGCCGTCGTTGCCCGACTGGGCCAAATAAGACACCCTGGTCCACGATCAAGCCAAACCGTGGGACAAAGCTGTACCCGGCCACACCTGCGGTAACGGGTTGACCGGCACCTGCTTAAGCCGGTTGCTGCACCGCTGCTGAAAAAAATATAAAAATAATATACAACAATTTTAATCCTAATTCGTCTTAATCGCGAGATGATGAACTGAATGTAAATAACTAAATAGAGAAAGGCCTGGAAATGGAAAAGTTTGCCAGACGTGAACGGTCCTCGACATTGTTCGCCGTGATTCTCATCGCCGGATTTTTCTTGTTGTTAATCAGTGGCCCGGCGGCCGCCGGATGCGGCGCGAAATCCTGCGGCACGTCCGTGGAAAAAACATCCTCCACGACTGCGGCAACGCCGAGTGGTTCCGGGACTGCAGCTTGCACTTCCACTGAGACGAAAGCCACAAAGGTGGGGGCTTCTTGTGCTGCCAGTTGCACTGAAAAATCGACGGGGATGAAGGCCGACGCGACCACCACCGGAAATCCCGAAAAATCCGGAACGACAACGACGGCCAGAACTGCCGGCTACGTTGAATCACACCAGCAGGCGGCGAATACGGAAATCGTCACGGCGAAACCGGCCGGTGCGGCCTGCTGCGAAATGGGCGAAAAGGCCCTCGCCGCCGGAACTGAACTTCCCGAATGTTGTCTGAAAGCCGCAAATACCGTCCAGGTCAGTCCGGCCGCCGGCGCCTGCTGTGCCGACGGGGAAAAGGCGCTCGCCGCGGGCCGGCCCTTGCCGGGTTGTTGCCTTGAGAAAGCCAAATCCGCCAAAGCCGGAAGTTGAACTCGGCCTTGGATGATATTAACCGCTGCTACAATAACAAGTTATGACGGAAAACCCCCGATCGAACCGGAGGTTTTCTTGTTTCTTCCCTGTTCCAAACGCTGTTCGAAAAAGAAATGGAACGGGAATGGCCGCCGCCAAGTACGCAGCCGATATTTGGAAAATGGGAAAATATTACTTTATTCCTTTATTTTGTAAGATATTTGCCAAATTTTCTGGTCAAGCTGACGACTGTTGTGTATTATGGTATCAAAGAGGACGAAATCAAAAACCTAGTGGAGGATGTTTATGAAGCGGTTCGACCGGTTTATGTTCACTCTGCTGCTCACCGTGACCGTCCTGGCTTTTGCCGGGCAGTCGGCATTGGCCGGCCCCGGCTGTAAGGGTCTGACCGACGGCAAATCTTGCGCGGTGAAATCCTGCGACGCCAAGGCAACCTGCACGACAACGCAGACGACAGCGGCGACGGAAACCAAGCTCGCCTGCTGCGCCGACGGCAAGAAATGCACGAAAGAAGAATGTATCAAGAAATGCCTCGAAATGGGCATGACCCAAGAGCAGGCCGCCGAATGCTGGGCCAAACATGAAACTACCGGCGCCACCGGCTGCATGGCCGGCACCAAGCTCACCAAAGAAGAATGCCTGAAAAAGTGTGCCGAGATGGGCGTGACCGCCGAACAGGCCGAGGCCTGCTGGACGAAACATCAGCAGGAAGCGGCAACGGTAACGACTGCCTCGGCGACTACCGGCTGCCCGATGATGGCCAAAGCCGCCGCGACAGAATCCTGCACGAAAGAACAATGTGTTGCCGCATTGATGGCTACCGGCCTTTCCAAGGAAGAAGCCGAAGCCAAACACGCGGCGTGCATGGTCGATGGAAAATGCACGGGCAAGTGCGGCGGTACCGCCGGCGGGTGCGCCAAACTGGGCACGACAAAGTAACCTCGACTTTTCCGTCTTGTTAACGACTTCAATTCACGGTCCACGGATTTCCCGTGGACCGTTTCTATTTAAGATCTAGTTGCCCCTTCACGGCGGGGCAGTGTATCCTGAGCTACATGAACCACAACCAGAACCGGACTTCCGGGGGGATCCTGACGCTTATCCTGGCGGCATTGGCTGTCAGCTGGGCCGCAATTTTCGTTCGTTTTGCCGAGGCGCCGCCGCTGGTTGTCGCTTTTTACCGCATGGTGACGGCCACAATCATCTTCCTGCCCTGGGCACTGGGGCCGGGTCGAAAGTCCATCGCAGGTTATGATGCGCGCTCCCTGGGGCTTTCGATTCTTTCCGGCGCTTTACTTGCCGTCCATTTCGGTTTCTGGATTTCCTCGCTGTCCTATACCCCGGTGGCCAATTCGGTGATGCTGGTCAGTGGGGCGCCGATCTTTGTCGCCCTGTTCAGCGGATTGGTGCTTAAAGAACGGCCGCATCCCTTGTCCTACCTGGGCATATTGCTGGCCCTGGCCGGTGGGGGAGTTATTATGGGCGGCGATATCAACTGGGCGCCGGAGCAATTGTGGGGCGATCTGCTGGCCCTCATCGGGGCGATTGCGGTCGCGGGGTATTTTATGCTTGGCCGGTTGGTGCAACGCCGGGTGAGTGTGTTCCCCTATATCTTCACTACATATACTGCATCGGCGGTATTCCTGGGATTGGCTGTACTGTTCACCGGCGGCCGCTTTACCGGATATCCGGCGATGACCTGGCTGTGGATGTTTTTGCTGGGGCTGGTCGCCTCGGTCATTGGTCATTCATTGTATAATCGAGCTTTGCGTTTTTTTAAGGCGCACGTCGTCGGCGTGTGTGTTCTGGCCGAACCGGTGGGCGCCACGGTATTGGCCTATTTTCTTTTGGCCGAAACCCCACCCTGGTATGCACTGCTGGGCGCGATTCCCATTTTTATTGGTGTAGCCTGGGTCTTTCGGCTGGAGCGGAATGCCTGATTGGTGCGGGAGGCCAAACGGGCGAGTATGATATGCCAAACGATGGTGCTCAATCATTAAGGCGAATGGCCCTGCTCCCGGCGGGCGCGATGGTCCTGGCGTGGGTGCCGATATTTATTCGGCTGGCGGCGCGGGAGGAAATCCCCGCGTTGATTATCGCTTTCGACCGGTTACTGATCGCCTCGGCCGCCCTGTCCGCGTATGTGCTGTTCTTCCGCCGGGATACATTGTGGGCTTTCCGCGGCCGGGCGCTGCACGCCGCGTGCCTGGCCGGCGTTTTTTTCGGGGTCCATATCTACACCTATGTCCTTGCCGTGCAATACACGACAGTCGCTAATTCCATGTTGTTGCTTTCAACAATTCCCATCTTTTCCGCGGTGCTGGGGCACCTGATCGTCCGGGAGAAACCCCACCCGCTCTCTTACGCCGGAATCGCGCTGGCCGTTTCGGGTACCGCCCTGGTGGTTTGGAGTGATGTGCGCTGGGACCCCGGCCATTTAACCGGGGATTTCTATGGCCTTATTTCCGCGGTGCTGGGGGCGGCGTATTTTTTGATGCGGCGTACGGTCCCCAGAAAGGCCATGGCGGACTTTTTCCCCTACATCCTCGTCGTCTACACCTCGGCGACAGTTGTGCTGTTTGTCATGGTCCTGCTCGCCGGGCAGACAGCCCGAATTATCGGTCATTCAGCAGAGACCTGGTTTTGGTTGTGGATGCTCGGCCTCATCGGCACGGTATTGGGCCACTCGTTGTTTAACAAGGCCCTGGATTATTTCAAGACCCATGTTGCCGGATCCTGGGTCTTGACCGAACCGGTCATCTCCGCCATCCTGGCCTGGATCATTATCGGTGAGGCATTCAACCGTCATATCCTCTGGGGTGTCATCCCCATCTATCTTGGCGTAGTCTGGATTTTCCGGCTGGAACGGGGCCGCTGAGGCAACCGCGAACCACACATCTTACATTCCGCAGCAATTCGATGAACGGGCCTGTGCTTCCGCCATAAATATGATCCACCTGACATCCGTCGTCAGGTTTGCCGAATTTTTCAAATAATTCTATTGACAATCACTGCCGCAGTCACGTACTATTGCCCCAACTTATTGTGGGAGACAGCATACCGTTCAACGGGCTGGAAATAGCAAACACGATCGATGCCTGCATGCCGGCATTCAGACAATCCTGCAGCAATGCCGATTGTTGCGGTCATTGCCCGCCGGCCTGGTGTTCCAGACGCTGAATTTCCTGTCGCACGGCGTCGGCATGCGGGGCTGCGGGGTGGGCAGCCAAAAATGATTTCCAGGCCCGGATCGCTGCCGGCTCATCCCCCAAGTCGGTGCTGTAAATAACACCCATATTGAATAAGGCCTGTTCATGGCCGGGGCGGGCGGCAACGACGTTCTCCAGGAGCCGCAAGGCCTCTGCAGGCCGGCCTAACGAGCGCAACATGGTCGCCTTGTCCACCATGACCTCGATATTGTCCGGCTCGAGGGCCAGGACCCGGTCGTAGTATTCGATCGCTTGTTGGGCCATCCCGGCGTCAAAATAGATGTTCCCCAGCGCCGTGAGAATATGGGGATCGTTCGGCGCACCTTCCGCGAGTTGTTGCAGGTGTTCGATTTGTGCGCGTACGGAGGCCATCATCTTCTCCGGGTCTGCACCGGCTGCCCGCTCCGGTGTCGAAACGGGAGATTGCCCACTTTCGGATGGCCTGTTCAGGGCATGTTTGATGCCCCATGCGCCGAAAACAATGATGACCAGCAGTATCAGCACAAAACCATGCAGGTTCTTTTTCATATTGTGCTCTTATCCCGGGACCGGGTTAGCGGCCCGCGTCATTTTTTCGTCGGTGGCGCGGCTGATGAGGCGATAACCTCCGCGGCGTGGCGGCGCGTGGCGGCGGTTATTTCGCCGGCGGCCATCATGCGGGCTACTTCGGCCACTCGCTCCTGTTTATTCAGCAGCGCAATTTTTGTGGTAACCCGCCGGCCGGTTTTAGTCTTGAGGACCTGATAATGCTGATCGGCCAGGGACGCCATTTGCGGCAGATGCGAAATCAGGAACACCTGGTAGTGTTGTGACAGTATTTTAAGCCGCTGCCCCACAGCGTAGGCGACTTCGCCCCCGATTCCCGAATCGACTTCATCGAAGACCAGAAATGAGACATCACGTCGTGACCCGCCGACAGCTTTGAGCGCCAGCATGACACGGGACAACTCGCCCCCCGAGGCAATTTTCACGAGGGGTTTGAAACCCTCGCCGGGATTGGTCTCGATTTCGAATTCAATTTCATCCATGCCGTTTTCGGAGACAGGCGTTTCCCGGCCGTCGATGTCGACGGCCACCGGACTTGCCGTGACCGGCTCGACGCGGGAGTGCCATCGTGCTCCGGACATTCCGATTTCCCGAAATGTGGCCTCCAGTTCGCCGGAAAGGGATGCGGCCGCGGCCTTCCGGGCGCGGGACAACTGTTGTGCCTTCGTCCCCAGCATTTTCTTTTGAGCCGCCACCTGCCGCGCCGATTCAACGATCTGGTCGTCCAGGGTGCGCTGGGATTCGAGAGTATGTTCCAGTTCCGCCAACTGCGCCAGGATATCCCGGCAGGTCGGGCCGTATTTCCGCTTCAGTTCGAACAACACGGCCAGGCGCGCTTCGATTTCCTCTGCCCGGTGCGGATCACAATCCACGCCACGGCCATACGCGCGGAGCTCGGCAATTATTTCCAGCAGCTGCGTTTCACATGTTTCGAGCGCTGTGGTAATCGGGGCCAGCCGAGGATCGATCTCCACCAATGACAGCAGCTCTTTCCGGGCCAGAGCAATCTGATCACCGGCCGAGCCGTCCTCCTCGGCCAGCGCGGCGATGGCATTGTCGCCGGTTTCGGTCAGCCGTTGTGCATTCTTTAATACTTTTAATTCCTGCCTGAGGTCATCTTCTTCCGTGGGGGTCAAGCCCGCCGCCCGAATTTCCACTATCTGAAAACGAGCCAGTTCCCTGGCCTGCCGCTGTATTTCGGCGCGGTCGGTCATTTGACACCAGCGGTCCTGCTCCGTTTTCAGCCGTCCGTAACCGATTTTGAAATCATCGACTTGTTCGCGCAGACCGGCGCGTTCATCAAGAAAATTCACATGCGCCTTGGGATCAAGCAGCGATTGATGCTGATGCTGTCCGCACAGGTCGCCCAGCCGCGCGCCAACGGCACGCAACTCGGCCACATTCACCAGACGGTCATTGATAAAACAGCGGCTGCCGCCTTTGCGGTATATTTCCCGGCGGACCCGTACCACACCTGACGGCGGAGGGCCGTCATCCATTACTCCCAGCGAGCACAGCAGTTCAAGGGCAGCGGGCATCTTCGCAACGGAAAATTCTCCTTCACAAACCGCCGTCTCCTTGCCGGTGCGGACCATCTCCACCTGGGCCCGGGCGCCCAGCAGCAGCCCGATGGCGCCGACCACGATGGACTTCCCGGCGCCTGTCTCGCCGGTGATGACGTTCAAGCCGCCGGCGAACTCGATAGTGAGGCGTTCGACAATCGCCAGGTCGGTTATCAGCAGCGTTTTAAGCATTCCAGTCGACCGGTGAACATACGCAAGCAGGCGGCCAGCCATTGCCAAATAAATTTATCAGCGCCGATTTCCCGCGGCGGGCCGGGTTGTCATCGGCAATCACCACAAAAAGACCGCCGCCAGGATTACGACCACCCCCGCAAACCAGCAGATAAAAGCCCGGATCAAGTACCTGGCTTTCCGGCGATTGATGCGCTGGAACGCCCTGCGGGAGGAGTCGGGCGAATTGGCAAAATAGCGGTAGCGCCGGATCAACAAGGCCAGCACACCGAAAAACACGGCGGCCGACCACAACACCACCGGGAGCGAGACAAACACCAGCCGGGCCGGGCCGGGATGAGGCCGCACGCTCACCAGCCACAGCAGCCACACCAGATACCCCAGCACGCCGCTACCCGCCAGCACTGTCAGCACCAGCGCCGCATGATGAACTCCCGACATCGAATCGACCACAACCTGACGCATCGCCCCGACCCAGAATAAATCTTCCCGCGTCGGCGGATACCCCGGCCGATCATCATTGCCGGTTTCTGATGAAACCATGCCCATCAGCCGCCTGCCCGGTGGATTGATGTATCAGCCATGATTGTTTACCTCACGCGCACCGGCGGGCATGATGACGAATTCACGCCCGCAGCCCTCACAAGCCAGGATCAGCCGCGCAGGCAAATCTAGTTTCAATTTCTGCCGGTCCTTGATTTTGCCCCGCAGATCCGTTTCCCCTTCCGCCAATAATCGGGCAAGATCCACCCCGTTGCTTCGATGACAGAATGGGCAACTGTAGCGCTCGATCATTCCGATCTTCCTCCGTCATCATGATATACGGCAACCGGCGACGCGCAACAAAAACTCTGATCGCAGCCGGACAGGAAGCGGTCGACAATTGACGTTAAAATATCCTCTCCGGCGCCCGATATGTGAAATACAGGCCGGACCGAGAAATGTCTTTCCCGGCCGTGGCCGAGATATGGCGGTAGCTCATATGGCGGATAAGACCGGCGAAAAGCCTCGCCCGCAATCATCGGACTTTCAAACGCGGGAAACACAAAGCATCACCTCGCCGGACTTTCCGGGGCGGCAGGACAAGGAACCTGTTGAACTGGAATGGCATACAAAAAATCCGCACCGCCCGGACTTCACCACCGCCGAGACCTTTGCCGAAGTTCAACTTCCTCCGGCGCCGGTCGACCTGACACTTGAAGATTCGCCGGCAAAGGAGTCTGATCACACAAATATACCGACCCCCGAAACCGACCATGAAAGTCGGCCGGGAACGGCTCCCCGGAATATCGGTCTGGTCGATGAACCGCCGACGTTCGCCGAACCCCATCGAGTAGTCCCCGTTCCGGCAAAGGAGCCGCCTCGATCGGCCAAAGCGGAAGCCAGACCGATGGCAATCGGGGTCGATGAATTGGATTCCGTGGAGATTGTCGGGCCGACAGGGTTGGCATTATCCGACGGCAAAATCCTTCGCTTCCCGGGTGGACCTCGTTTCGGCAACGGCGATCTCATTGAATTCAACGGCCATGGTTACCGTGTCAAACTGCAGAAAAAGAAGCCGCCGATATTTTATGTGAAAATCCTCGCGTTGGTTCTGCTGGCAGCGCTGGCAGTATATGGCGCCTCAGCCATGTTTTCCGGTGGCCCGACCCGCGCGGTGGTGGGTGTCGTACTTGATGGCGCCACCGGCACAGTCCTGGCGGATGCACAAATTGTGTTCCCCAACGGGACAACGGCCATGACCAATGCCGCCGGAATTTTCATGGTCCCTCATGTAATGCCGGGCGATTATCAGATCAAGGCCGCCAAACCGGGGTATGCACCCCGTACCGTGACTGTGAGCACGGCCACCTCCACGGCTGCCGTATCGATCAGTCTGAACCCGACGTTCGCCGCAAGTGACGAAGAGAAAAAAGAGGAATCAGCGAACAAAAAATCCGCCGATACCGGCACGGCGACGGCGTACGGCACACTGGTCCTCGAATTGGATTTCGATGATTACCTGGTGTACCTTGACGAACGCCTTAATGGCAAGAATGTCACCAAAATCGGCAAAATCCAGCCCGGCGAACATCGCATCACGGTGGAAAAAAGCCAGTTTGAGGATTATCACACGACGGTGGAAATAAAAGCCCGCCGCACGACCAACCTGACCATCGCGCTGGAGAACCTGAAGCGTAAGACCACGCCGCAACAGCGGGCGAAAACCCATTTCGCCGACGGCAAAAGTGCGTTGGACCGCGGCCTCTATCAGGAAGCAATCCGGAATTTTGATGCGGCCCTGGCGGAAACGCCGGAGGACGCGGAAGCCCGCCAGTACCGGGGCTGGGCCCATCGCAAAGTGAATAATGCCGAACAGGCGACCAAAGACCTGGCGGCCGCCGCGGATTTGTATGCGCTGGGCAACCGCTACCTTGAGGCGACCACGTGTGCCAAGTACTTGATTGAAATGCACCCCGGCGACGGTCAGTATTACATCTTGCGCGGCGACTATTTGTCCGCTTTGGGCGAATTAAAATCGGCAATTGCCGATTATGAAATTGCTGTCGACCTCGACAAAAAATCACTGGCCTTCCAGTTGACGCTCGCCGAGGGGTATTATCGGGATCAGCAGTTCAAGGAAGCCGCCCGGATATTCGAAAAGGCGCGAAAACTCACCGCCGATCCGACAGACGTGTATGTGCGGCTGATCCTCTCCTACATGTATGCGGGCAAAGACAAGGACCTGGTTAAACGCTACCGGGAGTTCGCCGAAATCGCCCCCACCGAAAAACTCGAACGCCTCGAACGCGATCCCGAATGGAAGCGCGTTTTGCAATTGGTCCGTCCCGAAGAACTGCACTGATGTGCCGTGGGCGACAAAATAATCCTGCATCCACCTCTCGCACTTGCACACCGCGCTTGCCGCTGCCGTGGAAATAGCATACCTATAGGCACGGGAGGCGTGGCAGCTCCAAATGGGGGCTGTCGGCGGCGCAAATGCAGGACCGGCAGGTACAACCAGTACCGACTCAGGTACTCATTACTATTCATCTGGCGCGCCATTGGGACATTTTCCATCGCCGGCATCTTATCCTGGCCCTGGCCGAAGCGCTCCCGGCCGGCTGGGCGGTCCTGGCGGTCAACCGTCCGCTGACCGTTGAAGTCACTCCCCTGAAATATCCCGGGCGGCTTCGCCGGGAACTGTTCCATCGCGCACCGCGAAAATTGTCCCGAGGGCTGTATCTGTATACACCGATACTGCCTCTGCATGAACGGACCGCCCACCATGTTCCGGGAGCCACGCAACTGAATACCCGGTTATTGGGACGGCAGCTGCGGGGACTGATCGACCAGTGGTTTCCCAATGCACGAAACATAGTTTCCTGGATTTATCATCCCAATCAGCACTGGACGTGGCAAGTACTACCCGGGGCACGGCGGGTGTATGAATGCTATGACGAATACGGCTTCTGGCCGGACGGCAGGCCCAGACCCGAACTGCAACAAAAAGAGATACCGGTATTAACCGAAAGTGAATTGACCTTTGTTGCCGCAGAGGTCCTCGCTCGGCGCCGTAAAACCCTGGCCGAGCGGATCGTGCATTTGCCCAATGGTGTGCCGGCCTGGTTTGTGCGCAATGATACCGACAAAAAGCCGAGGCCATCCGGAAGACCGCGCATTGGATATCTGGGTAATCTGCGGGCAGAAATCGACGACGGCTTGCTGGCCGACCTTGTTGAACAAAATCCGCAATGGCAGTATATCTTCATCGGCCCCGTGAGAAAGTCGGCTGCAACCACTCGGCTGAAGCGCATGCCGCAGGTGCTGATGGCCGGGTTACTGCCGTATGACCGCCTCCCGGAATACCTGGGACAATTCGACATCGGCCTCGTTCCGTTCAGACTCAACGAGTTCACCGAACCAATGAACCCACTGAAAATCTATGAATACATGGCCAGAGGAATTCCGGTCGTCGCATCGGACTTGCCGGAACTGCAGCGGTTTGCCGGGGTCATTCGCCTCGTGGACAATACACCCGAAGCCTTCGCCAAAGCCATTACCGCCACCCTCGAAGACGACCGGGATATGCTGCGTGAAAAACTGGTGGCGACCGCTCGGGAGTATACCTGGGAAGCAATCAGCCGAAGAATAATCCTCCCGGAATTGCAGCGGCTGGTCGGCAAGACCGCCTGAAATCCGAACCCGGTTTCGGCAAGCTGGGATCAACGGCGCCGAATGCGGCCAATCAGCCAATTACGCAGGTCTCCGATTTCCTCTATGCGCAGCCGAGGCCCCCATCCGATCAGCAGGACAGTCGTAAACACTACTGCCGCGGCAACCCTCGTGAGCGCCATTTCCCGCCAGCCGGACAACGATATAATGGCTGGGAGATAATAAGCCGAGACCGTCCCGATCAATGAAACGATGGAAAGCATCAGCAGCAGCCGGACCCATGCCGCCCAGTTCCGCCGCGCCAGCGCATGCGGCAGGCCGAACAACAGAATACCCATAATCGATATAGAGGCGAAGACGGTGGCGACGACCAATCCGAAAGCCCCGTATTCCCCGACCAGCCAAAGACTGAGTACTGCTTTAACAGTCAGACCACCCAACTCCGCGCATAAAATCGGGCGCCAGCGAAACATGGCATAAGACATCCGGACCAGCACCAGGGTCATGATCGCCGGGACAAGCCAGAGCGCATAAGGCACTAATAATTGTCCGGTCTCCGCGCGGGCAGATGCATCAAAAGCCCCCCGTTCGAAAAGGAGCGAGATGATTTCCTCGGCCAGCATTCCGGTCCACACGGCCATGGGTACGCTGCCGATCAACACCCAGCGGATGGCCCGATTAAGGATGTTCTCCGCTGCGGGGAGATCATGTTCCGCCAGCTTTCGTGGAAGAAAGGGCAGGACCGCCATACCGAGTGCCAGACCGAAGATCCCAACCGGCTGCGACGCCACCAATGTCGCAAAATTAAGTACTGCTATTGATCCTTCGGCAAGAAACGAGGCCAGATAACGATCCAGCAGCGTGTACAATTGGCCGGCGCTGCTCAACAGGATGACAATCACAATCCATCGGCCGGCGCTGGGGTAGGGTTTTTCCCGGATTTCGCCTTGTCCGTAGCCCGGCTCCCTGCGGCGCGGGAAAACAAACGGCAGCAGGTTCCAGACGGCGGCAAACAATATCCCGGCGAGATATCCCCAAGCGAGGGTACGTGCCCCACCTCCCGGTGCGGCAACAATCGCCACAATCATACAGAAGCTGATCCAGACACCGGCCATTCCCGAGTAGACAAATCGTTTTTGAGCCAACAAACGGCTTTGGAATAAGGCCTCGATTGTGGACAAGACAACCGACGCCGCCGTGATCCTCAGGATGATCACGGTTTCAGCCCGAGCGGCGGATGAAAACCCGCTGCCGGTGACTGCCGCCAGTGGCTTGGCCAGGAACCAGAGCAAGCCGGACACTGCGCTCAGGATCGTCACCAGTGCGACTGCTGCCGTGCCGGTCCTCCGCTCAGAGCGCTGTTCGGTGGAAAACAGGGGAACAAGGGCGTCGGGTAAGGCCCAGGTGATGACTGTCCTGACCATTGCCGGGAAAGTAATCCCCGCCAGATACACGTCGACGATCTGGGTGGCGCCGAAATTGGCCGCCAGGACCATTTCTTTCACCAACCCGAGTACTTTCGTCGCCGCAGCAAAAACAATGAGGGTAAGTCCCGCCTGCCTGATTGAGGAGATGCTCATGGGGATGATGATTTTTAATCAGCCGATTTCTCGCGTCGACTCACTGTCGCCCTCTTGCCTGTTTCACGACAGCAGAATCATTCGATTCTGATCCTTACGGTCGCACCCTTCTGTAATTTTGGGCGTAACCGATTATTGAATATAGTATTGTGAGGCGCGGAGTAAGTCAACCGGAGAAATTAAAAAAGACATGCACATCCCCGACCAATGAGTGATTATCGTCGCCCTTTGATAAAACCGTGGAAAAATGAACGGCGGTCCCATTCGGAACCGCCGTGGAATACCCGCATTCCAGGAATGCATGCCGATCCCGGTCTTCTCGGCAATTTCCATCTAGGCGGGGAAGGTTTTTTCCACACAGTCAATTTTCAGCCGTTTGAGTTCGGCAAGCACCGGCTCATAAACCTCGGGCATCACCGGCGCATGGACCCCGGTCAACCTGACTTTGCCTTCCAGAATCAGGCGTGTGGCGATCGCCGCCGGCAACGAAACAGTACGCGCCATCGCCGAATCGCCGCCGGGGATGCCATAATCAGCCAGGGTCGAGGTCATCCGCTCCTTGCGGCCCGGGTAGGCGACCTTGAACTCATGGTGTAATATGATCATATCGCGTTCATTCGGCTTGTACGACATCAGCGACAGCATCCGCGCGGCGATGACATCCATTACCGAATTGCCTTCCGGGAGCCGATCGTTGCTGAACATCCCCAACCATTCCAAATTGGAGAGGATGAAAGATGACTCGTCCAACCCCAGGAACTTTGCGGTATCTTTCTTGATTGCGGCGCTGCCCGGTTTGCCGATGAGCTTGGCGGTCAGTTGGGCAAAAGTCAGCCCGGCCAGATCGTCGCGGGGATTGTCATTGCCGATACCGAGCTGAATCATTTTGCGCAGGGTCGCGCACCACCCCTTGTAGCGCAGGGTGCCACGGAACATGGTTTTCGTTGAATCGATACCATACAGTTCCCGATACGGCATGGAATTCCGGTTGGGATACCCTTCGAAGTCCGGCTGCCCCTCGATGTGGACCGGCCAATAGTTATCAAAGAGTTCCGCCCCCGGAATATCATAGAGCTTGCCGTCCCGCAGGAATTTCGCGGCGTTCCCGCCGGCCATCAGGACCGCTTTGGGGCTCCAGGAAAATTTGTAGCCGAACGGGTTATCGTTGGCCTCCGGGGCCGGCAGCCCCCCGCAATATGAGGAAAATCCGGTGATCTCCCCGCCGGCTTTTTGCACGGCATGGATGATCTTCATCGCCGACATATGGTCGATGCCCGGATCAAGCCCGATCTCGTTGAGAAACAACACGTTTTTTTTCTTTGCCTCACCATCCAGCGCCTTCATTGGATCAGACACATACGAGGTGGTAACCAGATGCTTGCCGAATTGCAGGCACAACTTGCCCACCATAACATGATGGATGTACGGCAATAGACTGATGGTCAGATCATGCCCAGCGACCAGTCCGGACAGCCGGGATGTATCGGTCACATCCAGCGGCAAGGCGCTGCCGCGCGGATGGCCGCCAACCAGCTTCTCCGCCTTACTGACCGTCCGGGATGCTACAGTCACCGAAAAGTCCTCGACATTCAATAAATACTGTACCAGGGGACGAGAGACCAACCCGGCGCCCAGAACCAGAACTTTCTTCACAATTACCTCCGGAACCTATGCGGCACAACAGCCGCTGCTGCTTAGATGAATTTCTCCATAAATTGATATTCGGGAGTCAACTCCCCGTGATATACAATCATGGCCCGTTTAATCGGCGGCGGAACGTTACAAGAACCAAAATCACCGGCAAAATCCGCGCCGGCAATCCCCGGAATGAAATCCAGCAAGACCCTGCTGAAATACTCGGACGCCACTCGGGGCAATTCACTGGGCAGGATATCCACGGCCATAATCACCGGACCATGCCCGGCAAAACCATCGAGCGCCCGGTCCTGCGCCGGGTCGTAGACAAACACGGGATTATCGGGCAGGGTGGCCTTGAGCGTCGCCTCAATCGAACCTTCGATGTCGCAGCTGATATCACCGATCACTTTCAACCGGGGCAAGCCGCCGCCGCCGAATAATTGTCTGAGGAACGCCTTGGTGACCAGCCGGGGGTACCGGCTGTCCCAGTATATGCAATTGACCAGGACGCTGAGGTGCGGTGTGTAGTCGTCGAACCGGGAGACGTATTTCTCAGGATGCTGATAATAATCCTGCAATTCGAAGGCCGTTTTGCCGTCCCGCGGGACGACCATGTCCTTTTCAGCAAAGACGACTTTATAGATTTTTTTCGTATCGCGCAGCGCCGCAGCGCCGTGCCGGGCCAGATCGGTCGGCGAAACCTCGGCCAGCGGCAAAGAATCAATCATGCTCTGAGCCCCCTGTGAGACATTGCCGTATCCGGCGAAGCCGATCACCAGGGGGGCGAGGGCAGCAGGGACACCGTTAGCCCGGATTGACGAGCCGACATCCGCAACCGCGTTTTTGATCGACTCCACGGTATCATACTCATGCGCCGGCCGCAGTCGTTCAAAGGGATTGGCCATACCCTCGGTCTTCAGCCGCTGCCCCAGCGACCACAGCGTATCGGTCATCCCGGCTACGCCGGCATGGCGGCCGAAAAAGATCAGGCGGCGGTTGTGCTCATCGACAACTCGTTCGTAATCGATCAACTGGCATTTGTTTTCCATCAGCCGCCGGAGCATCGGCATATTAAAGGGCTGGCCTTTGATGGTGTGGGAGAAAAAGATGTATGTCTTCCCCGGCTGCACGAAAGAAACTGGGATTTCCTTGACCGCAAAAACCACCGGGCAGCCCGACAGGTCTTCAGCGACAACTGCTCCCGCCCCCCGGTATTCATCGTCCGGGAAAATGCGAATCTGCGACGGCTGGATCATGGTCTGGATCCCGTGCTTTTCCCTGATCCGAACCACATCCTCGGGAATCAGCGGTACCCGCCGTTCCCACTTGCTTTTATCCTCGCGCCGGATGCCGATTATTTTCACTTTTTCCGCCATAAAATCCGCCATTTTACGATTGCGCGCGAGACCTCACAATCGACCGGGCAAGGTAAACAGACTCCCCACAATCCGCAACCCCCACGGCATACGCCAAACCGTTTTACTGACATCGCCTTCTTCATTGGTGAGGAATCAAATCGATAGAGAATCTTTCGCAACCTGTTGACAGGTAATACAATAAATGCAAATTCGACATTCTCCAGCTTGTCCACTGCCGTATGAAACAGTCAATTCAGCCAAAGAGACCAGGACCTGAATGCTCACAGAATTAGTATTAACCGTGCCGGCCATTTCCCTATATTATAACATGAAAAGATTCTGCCATAACCCGGGAACCCGGACCGATTGTACCGCCCGATGGTGCACCACCAAACGGAGGAATCATATGACCTCAAGACCGGGAAAAATTCATATTGGCGCCTGGGCCATCCTGCTCGCCACATATATTGCTATACAAATCGGCTGCACCGGCAATCCCTCCCGCCCGGTTGCGCCCCCGCGGGCCGCACCGATTGCCCATGTCGACACCATGCACGGCGAGGTCCGCGTCGACAATTATTACTGGCTGCGGGAAAAAACCAATCCGGAGGTCATCGCCTACCTCAAGGCGGAAAACGAGTACACCGCCGCCATGATGCGGCATACTCTCCCGCTGCAGAAAAAATTGTACAATGAGCTGGTCGGGCGAATAAAAGAGACTGATCTGAGCGTGCCGGTCAGAAAAGATGAATATTTTTACTATACGCGGACTGAACAGGGCAAACAATACGACATTTACGCCCGGAAAAAAGGCAGTCTCGAGGCACCCGAAGAGGTCCTGCTCGATGTGAACGCCCTGGCCGGCGATCATGAATTCTTTGATGTGGGAGCTTTTGAGATCAGTCCCGACCACAACCTATTGCTTTATTCGGCAGACACAGCCGGTCATGAATTATTCACGATGTATATCAAAGACCTGCGTACCGGCGAGCTTTTCCCCGAAACCATCCCCGACACCTATTATGACGCCGCCTGGTTCAATGACAATGCAACATTCTACTACTGCACGCTGGACCCGGCCAGACGGCCCGACAAATTGTACCGGCACACCCTGGGTCAGGACCCGGCGCAGGACGAACTGGTGCATCAGGAAAATGATGAGATGTTCTGGATGGGAGTCCGCCGCAGCAAAAGCGGCGCATATATCTTCCTGTCGCTGGCCAGTGAAACGACATCCGAGGTGCGCTATATTTCCGCCGACGACCCCCGTGGGCAATTCAAAACCATTCACCCCCGGCAGCACCAGCTGGAGTATACGGTCGATCACCATGGTCAGCGGTTCCTGATCGTCACTAATGATGAGGCAAAAAATTATAAACTGGTCGAAGTGCCGGCTGCCGATCCGGCGAAAACAAATTGGCGCGAGATTATTCCCCACCGCGATTCGGTCAAAATTGACGGGATCGATGTATTCCGAGATTATCTTGTGGTGTACGAAAAAGAGTCCGGACTGCGGCAAATTGCTGTGCACGATATGCACAGCGGCGAGACCCATCGCATCGCATTCCCGGAACCGGTCTATACAGTTTTCGGCGAGGAAAATCCGGAATTCAATTCCGGCATCCTGCGTTTCGACTATTCCTCGCTGGTCACACCGAATTCGGTGTTCGACTACGACATGCGCACCCGCGGGCGGGAGTTGAAAAAGCAGGAGGAGGTCCTGGGCGGCTATGATCCGGCGCTGTACCAGTCCGAGCGGATATTTGCGACCACGGCCGACGGCGTTCGCCTGCCGATTTCACTGGTTTACCGCCGGGGGCTGGCCCAGGACAGCAGCAATTGTCTGCTGCTTAACGGCTACGGCTCCTACGGTTCCAGCAGCGATCCGCACTTTTCCTCGTACCGGTTGAGCCTGCTGGACCGGGGATGTATTTATGCGCTGGCCCATGTTCGCGGTGGTGGCGAAATGGGCCGCTGGTGGTACGATCAGGGAAAGCTGCTGCACAAGAAGAACACTTTTACCGACTTCATCGCCTGTGCCGAACACCTGGTCGAAGAGGGATATACCGCCCCCGGAAGGATCGCGATTTCCGGGGGGAGCGCCGGCGGCTTGCTCATCGGCGCGGTGGTCAACATGCGGCCGGACCTGTGGGGGGCGGCGGTGGCCGATGTGCCCTTTGTCGATGTGATCAACACTATGGCCGACCCCTCGATCCCGCTGACCGTGATCGAATATGAGGAATGGGGCAACCCCGCCGATCCGGAATATTACCGGTACATGTTGTCCTATTCCCCGTACGATAACGTAAAACCCCAGGCCTACCCCAACTTGCTGGTTACCGCAGGACTTAATGACCCGCGGGTGCAGTACTGGGAACCGGCGAAGTGGACGGCAAAACTCCGCGCGCTGAAGACCGACCAAAACCTGTTGATTTTAAAAACCAACATGGACGCCGGGCACGGGGGTTCCTCCGGTCGCTATGACTACCTGGAGGAAATCGCCTTCGAATACGCTTTTATCTTAGACCGGCTGGGGATCACTGAATAACGATCCGTCCGCGGCGGACGCGGAGGTCACACAATGAGTAAAAACAAACCACTGAGCGCCAGTCTGGAAGATTACCTGGAAGCCATTCATCATATTGCGGCAGGGAAACAGGCCGCACGGGCCCGGGATATTGCCCGGCGGCTGCACGTCAGCAGCTCATCGGTCACCGGCGCGCTGCGCGCTCTGGCGGCCCGCAAACTGGTCAATTATGCGCCCTATGAGGTAATCACCCTGACCCCGGCAGGCCGGGAGATCGCCCGTGATATCGTACGGCGGCACCAGGCCCTGCGCGATTTTTTCGTCAAAGTCCTCCACGTCGAGGAGACGCTTGCCGATCGCTGCGCTTGCGGCATGGAACACACCCTGCCCCGGGAAATCCTCGACCAGCTCGCCTGTTTCGTGGAATACGCGGAACTGGACTCCGGCACGGCCTGGTTGGATGATTTCCGGCGCCACTGCCGCCGGGCCAAACGGTAACCGGACGCTCCTGCGCGTTCCTCTCCGCCCCAATTCCCGCGACCGGCCCGTCGCCGGCTTCTCTGACGACTCTTGTCAACCCACGGGCTCCGCTGCGCAGTGAATCATCTTCGCACAGTTGTTTGACTTTCGCCCATGCCGCCGGGCCGGCATCATTCGCCGCCCGAGCGAATCCCCGATCATCTGCAACCCAATCCCGCCGCCGGGTGTGCCTGCCGGTCATTGTTTTCCCACGCAGAAAAGCCCAAGAGCATGGTCAAGTTATTAAGAAAACGTAATGGGTGCCGATAATCAGGAGTGTTGATGTTTCGATCTCCGCTTGGAGAATCGGATACCAAAGATGAGAACCGGACCCCATGCACATCATCAGCATCCGTCACGGCCGCTTTCCCCAGATTCGGATGCTCAATCACCGCTTCCGGGAGAACGCGCGGCATCTGATGGTCACGCTCGACGTCGAGGGGTATTCGCCGCCGGTAACGCGCGATTTCTTTTCGATCTATCACTCGCTGACCAGGGTCTTTCCCACTTTGGCACGGCACCAATGCTGCGAGCAATGGGAGAATACACCGTTGTTTCTTCAGGAAACAGACGGGGTATCGATCAAGACCGTGGGCGAGGTCGCCGACATTGCCCACCTGGTGGAACATGTCATCGTCGATCTGGTGGTGGCCGTCTCCTCGACGCGGACCTGTTCGGGAGTCACCTGCGGGCACCGGCAGCCGGAAAACCGTTTCGATCTGTTCATCGAATGCGAGGATGTCCGGCTGGGTGTGTTTGCCGCGAATTTTGCCGTCCACCTGATCCGCCGCCTGTTCGCCAAAGCGAGGATTTCCGGGCGGTATGCAAAAGTCGTGGAGGCGGCGCGGTTTTTCCATGGCCGGCCCAACGGCCGGGACCCACAACAGACGATCATTTCCCGGCTGGGGTATCCGCCGGGGCTGGCTCGGATGGCCGCTAACCACCTCCGGGTCTTTGGTTTTTTCGAGGACTATGACCATGAACACGACTGAAATATTATCCCGAGGTACCGGCGGGACGCAGACCGAACGCCGCCGCCGGCTGCAGCGGCGCCGCGAGTTTGACCGGGCAGTACGGCTGGAGTCGGGGTCCGACACCTGCCGATTCCCCGGGGATCCGGCGGGATATCGTTTCATCCATTGTTGTACCTGGCAAAGGGAAAATCCGAATTGATGATGCACCGGGGACATCCCGGTGACCACCTGTATCACGTCAACCGATCGCAAAGGAGGTGACACAATGACGCGTTTTACCTACAACGACTTTCGGTGTCTGGAGCGCTGCCCGACATCCCCGAGCTATCTGCAGTCGCACATCACGAACCTGGTGTATTCCTCGGTCAACACGAGGGCCAAGATCGAGACGGTGAACCCGGAAACCGGTGAGTATCGTATCGTCTTGCAGGGCACGCTGGACATGGATTATCCGTGGCCGGGCCGTGAATTTTAATTAACGCCGTCTGGACCGGATAACCGCGTTCATGAGTGGGAGGAACCCAATGAACAAATGGTCGATTAAAGACATCCACTGGCTGGAGAAGAGCCCGAGCTCACCGTCACGGTTCAACTGGCGCGTCTCCGAAGTGCTCTTCAATTCGACCAACTGCCGCTGCAAGGTTGACTCGATCAACCCGACGACCGGTGAATACCGGATTGTTCTGCAGGGCACGTTGGACACCGATGATAATTACAATCCGCCGAACTAACGTTGAAGATATGCCCGGGGAAAGTCTGAAGCTTTCCCCGGGTTTCGAAGCAACAGGCAACTTGTGCAGGAGAAAGACCATGCCAAACGTCACGAGCAAGAACAAAGCGCGCCGGGCCACCACCCGCAAACCGGTCGCCCGCAAAACCAGCACCCGCAAGACCACGCGCAAGCCGGTCACCCGCAAAGCCGTCACGCGCAAAACCACGTGCAAACCGGCCACCCGCAAGGCAACGACCCGGAAGAATTACCGGAAATCGACGGCCCGGAAAACCACAACTCGCAAGCCCATGAACAGCCCGGTTGTCCGCAAGGCCACCACCCGGAAGAATTATCGGAAACCGGTCGCGCGCAAAGCCACGACCCGCAAGCTCACGAACAATCCGCCGTTGCAAAAAGCCACCTCGCGGAAAACCACACGGGTCGTCCGCAAGGCGACAAACCGGCGGAATTGGAAACCTTCGAACAATTCCCGGCCCAAAACCCATCGCTGGTAACAGCGGTGGGATAAGGCCTGGATGGGGATATGTGTAACAGAAACCGACACTTTGAATTGAACAATACACGTATCTGACAGGGCCATCGGAACGGCCCTTACATTTATGCTCACGGTTGCGGGAAATCCTCTCCCGCACTCGTTCATCCGACGACGCCCCCGCCGGCGGCGGGCGCCTGCCGGTTTTTTGCCGTGGAATTTTCCCAAATGTTCGGTTGACCTGCGGGCGGCCGCGAGTTTTAATCGCACCATGTCACGCAAACTCTTTGAGCAACTCGGCTCGCTGGTCACCGAGGCCGGCAATCCCCGGACCAAGCGACTGGACCGCATGAGTGTCACCGATATCCTGTCAATCATCAACCAGGAAGACGCTACAGTGCCGCAAACCATTGCCGCCCTGCTCCCGCAAATCGCGGCCGCCACGGACTTGTACATCAACACGCTGCACCGCGGGGGACGCGTATTATATCTTGGCGCGGGGACCTCCGGCCGGCTGGGGGTCCTCGATGCGGCGGAATGCCCCCCGACATTCGGCACTGAGCCGGGCCAAATCATCGGGGTTATTGCCGGCGGCCGGGGCACACTCGTCCGCTCACGGGAGGGAATCGAGGATAAATCGGGCGCCGCCCTGCGCGATTTGAAGCGGCACGACTTCAATAAGCAGGACTTGCTGGTGGCCATTGCCGCCTCCGGCAGAACACCGTATACACTGGCCGGGCTGGAGTACGCCAGGTCGCTTGGAGCACGGACGGTTTTCATCTGCGCCAATCCGGCGGACGATCCATCCGCCGCCGCCGATGTCGTCATTCCAGTTGTGCTGGGGCCGGAGGTCATCGCCGGTTCGACACGGATGAAAGCGGGCACGGCACAAAAGCTGATCTTGAATATGATTTCCACCACGGCAATGGTGCGGCTGGGGAAAACGTACGGCAATCTGATGGTGGATTTGCGAGCCACTTCGGCCAAGCTGGCCGAACGCTCACGGCGAATCCTCATAACCGCCACAGGCGTGGATTATGATCAAGCGGGAAAGCTGCTGGAAAGGGCCAATGGTGAGGTCAAGACCGCGCTGGTCATGGCCAAATTGGGCTGCACCGCTACCATGGCCCGCCGGGAGCTTAAAGCCGCGGATGGCTTTGTATACCGTGTCCTGAGTCCTGAACTAGCCGGCGAATGATTATCGGTGTTCGCCGGAGTACCCCGGATTATCAGTTCTTCTATCGATTATTCTTATAAATGACGCACAGCCCAAACAGGGTCAGTGTATCATCAACCGCGTCAAAAAGGTTTGTCTCCGCGGCAATCGTCGAGGCCAACCCGCCGGTGGCAATAATCGTCGGCTTTTCGCCTAATTCGTCGGTGATGCGGCGGATGATCCCCTCCACCTGCCCGATGGTACCGTACAGCAGGCCGGATTTTAGGGCATCCTCGGTGTCGGCGCCGATAACCCGCCGCGGCGCTTCCAGTTTTACTTTGAACAACCGCGCGGCCCGTTCGGACAGCCGTGCCGAGGAGGTTTCGATGCCGGGGGCAATCGCCCCGCCAAGGTATTCACCGGCAGCGGAGATAACATCAAACGTGGTCGCCGTACCGAAATCGACAATGATCCCGGCCCCGTCATATTTATGCACGAAGGCCTCGGCGTTGGCGATCCGGTCGGCGCCGACCTGGCGGGGATCATCGGTTTTTATCTTCACCTTGAACCGCAGATCGCAGGTGACGACAATCGCCTCACAATGGAAATAGCGCCGGGCCATTTCCTGATAGACCGGGGTCAACGACGGGACCACCGAACAAATAATGACTCCGCCGATCACCGGCCGGGGCTGCACCTGATGGTTTTGCAGGTGCCCGATCAAGATCCCGGCCTCGTCGGCAGTCAGCGTATGTTTGGAGGACAGCCGGAAAAAATTGACCAGCCGTTCTTCCTCGTAAAATCCGGCAACGGTGGTAGTATTGCCGATATCTATCGCGAGTAAATAAGGTGTTTTCATGCTTCCAAGGTACTCATCGGCGAGAATTTGGCAAGTGGGGAGTGGCGGCTGCCGCCGGCCGAAAGTCAAAACCTGCCGAATTGTGTCTTTATTTAGCTGCTGGAGAATGCACCGATATAATAAGCATGGGACCGACCAGTGGACACCGGGACTTGGCCACACTGAATTGCTGGGAATTCACCAATTGCGGGAGAGAACCGGGCGGCCACCGTGCCGATGACCTCGGCGTTTGCCCGGCGGGGGCCGACGGCCGCATGGATGGTGTTAACGGGGGACGAAACGGGGGACGAATCTGCTGGGCGGTGGCCGGCACGTTCAGCCACAATCGCCCGCAGTGCATTTATGCCGACGCGACGCGCCCTTGTGAAACGTGTGAGTTCTACCTGATTGTGCATCCCACTGAAAAAACATCCACACAAGTGGAATTGGACCATCGCCGGCGTATGCCGCTGCGCATCGACAACTATCATCTGGCAGCATTGTAACCACCCTCTCCCCCTGACTCGCTCGGCGGATATTCAGGGCCATCAAACGCACACTTTGACGGTTTCGAAGTCTCTGTGCGACCATTTTCCTATCAACCGTTCATCTTTTCCACAAAACTCCAATTGTCCGGATTCAAGGATATTCTCCGATTGGAAGACTTAATATTTGATCAATAAACAGGTTAAACAGGGACGATTTGCGCCCAACCTTTGGTTAAATATGACCGAATGTGTCAGCATTATACCGGTTGCGCTTTTATCACATTTCGCTTGACAAAACAATGCGGCTGATGCAATGTATTGTTGTCTGTGGAATTTTGGGTTTACGGCGTCGGGTCGTCTGCTGTCCGACAGGCAGCAAGTCGGCTGAAGGCGTAGAAGACGTCATCCCTCACTACGCGCGGCTTATTGAAGCCACCGCCCGAAATGCCACGGGGATACAACAACGGGTAAATGCACCGGGTCACCTTACCGCATGTACTTTATGCCGGGGTGTGATATCCGCGCCACCGGCGACGGGTGAAGTATACTCGGGTCCGGCAAGTGATGACCGCGCAAAGGCGATGGCAGTCGTGGCGTTTACGCCGGCGCCGTGAAGACGCCGGTGATGATTTGTATGCTGAGCGATTGTCGAAAGTCCGGGAGGGGCCGTTCCCTCCTCCTGATTTATTCCTCCTGGCGACTGCCCTGTTACTCAGCGCATTCCTGATGGCCTGCGTCATCGGCTCCCCTGCTTTCGGCTGGACAGCGTGGATCAGTCTTTTCCCCATATTCCTCGCCATTCAGATTCTCTCCCCCTTGTGGGCGGGCGCGGCGGGGGCGTTCTGGGGCCTGACTTTGTATGTTTTTTCGGCGCTGGTGCTCGGCGGCGGGATTGCGCCCTCAGTTAGATCAGTGGTATTGGTGACGGGGATCCCGGCAGTCTACGCCTTTGGCGCGGCCCGGTTTAGCCGGCGGCTGGGGGTGAGACCGCTGCTGTTGGCGCTGGGTTGGGTCGGCGTCGAACTGGCCCTGACGCCGCTTGGCCTTTCCGAGGGGTTATTGGCCGGTTCTCAGGGTGATAGTATCCAACACTACTGGATCAGTCGTTCGTTGGGATATGTATTTATTGCATTCTTGATTGCCGGCGCGAATGCATTACTGCTTAACATCCTGTGTGAAATTCACGTCCGGCTGCCCCGTCATAAATCGTTTACCTTCAAATTCACACAGACGGCTTTTCATATCATTCCCACGTTTCTGCCCTGCCGACAATGGACCTGTTGCCGGATTCAATCCCGCGCACCTCCCTCGTTAGGTTGTTGACATCGCTTCATCCGTTAACAAGCAGAATTCTGACAAAATCGGGAGGGAGTAATGTACATTAAGAGAATATCCGTTGTGTTGGGCATTTGTCTGTTGGTTCTCTTGTTTTCAACCCAGATTTTTGCGGAACCACAGTCCAGTTCAATCGAAAAGACATTCATAAACAATTCTGCCGCTTCGCGGACAGATCTTCATATCGAGTTCAATGGACCAGTGGACGCCAATAGTGATGTATCCGGCGATTACAGCCCGTTCACTGCCAAGACCAATTCAGGGAGCAACGTAATCGTCTTTTCCGGCGGGACAGTCCCGATTGGCGGTGAAGTCGGCTGCATTAAATTTGAATCAACGATGGATGGTCTGCAAATTGTAAGCGCCACATGGACCCCGGGCGATATCGTCATTCCTGATGATGACATTAAGGTGTGCCGTGTAATCGCGCCGGTACCGTCGTTAACCGAATGGGGCATGATCGCCCTCGTCGTCCTCTTATTGGCCGCCGGGGTTGTGATTATCCGCCGCCGGAAATTACCGGTCCGCGCATAAGTTGTTCGGTCTGTGAAGAATTCGACAAAGCCGCAGTGGAAGGCAACTCCCCCAATGCCTGGTGTTGGGGGAGTTGTTATTTTCGTCGTCTACTCCACCCAGTCGGCAATGAAGATATTGGTTTCACGCGGGACTTGATTATTGCGGTTGGAGGCAAACACCAGTCTGGCCCCATCACGCGAAAACATCGGAAAGCCGTCGAATGTATCGTTATAGGTGATCCGCTCCAACCCGGTGCCGTCGACATTGACCAGGTACAATTCGAAATTCCGTCCCTCCGGATCATCCATGTTGGAGGCAAAAATGATCCGTTGTCCGTCGGGGTGGAAATACGGGCAGAAATTGGCCGCGCCGTTGCGGGTCACCTGATGGCGGTTGGTCCCGTCGGCGTCCATCACAAAAATCTCCATCTGTGAGGGCCGCACCATGTTTTGCGCCAGCAGTTCCTGGTATTCGGCCACCGCTTCCGGTTCCTGCGGGTGGAAAGCGCGGTAGACGATCCGCTTACCGTCCGGTGAGAAAAACGCCCCGCCGTCATACCCGATCTGGTGGGTCAACCGCCGGACATTTCCCCCCTCCGGATCCATGACATATAACTCCAGATCGCCGTCACGCACCGAGGTAAATAAGATCGATGAGCCGTCCGGCGCATAAACCGCCTCGGCATCATAACCCGGCGCGTCGGTCAGCCGCCGCAGGTTGCCCCCGTCAGGATCGGCCGAAAAGACGTCATAATCCGCATATAACGGCCAGACATACCCCTGATCGTATGCCGGTTTCGGCGGGCATTCGCTCGCGCCCAGATGTGTGGAACTGAAGATGAGCCGGTCGCCGCTGGGGGCGAAAAACGCGCAAGTCGTCACGCCTGCACCGGTCGAAACCAGCCGCACATTGTCCCCGGCCGAAGTCATGGTGAAAATCTGGTCGCAGCCCATCGTGTCGCGGGTGGATTGGAAAACAAGTTCCGTCCCGTCGGCGGAGAAATAGGCCTCCGCGTTCTGGCCGCCGAACGTGAGCTGCCGGAGATTTTTCAGGTGCCGTTCGCCGGGCACGCGCAGCGGATCGGTCTGCCGGCTCTCCGGCCGATAGGAACGGACGAAGTTCACCCGGTCGGCCAGCGTGGGATGATCGTACAGCCAGAATTCGATAAACGGCGAGGGGTTCGGATTGGATAGGTTAACCGCGGCCAGTTTTTCAAAAGCGCGCGCGGCCGCCTCGCCGTCCCCGGTCCGGTCCATCCCGTATTTGTCCGATTGGTGCTCAAAATGCCGCCAGACACCGTTGGTGATCGGCGAAAAAACAAATGAGAAAACCGAGATGAAGATCATGATCAACGGGAACGAGGCAAAATCGGACAGCCGCGCAAACCCAAACTGCCGGGAAAACCGCTTGATAATCGGCCGGATCATTAGGTTGGTCAAAAAACAAAAAAGTAAGATCGAGGCCGACGCGATGAGCACGATAATCCAGATATGGTGCAACAAATAGTGTGCCATCTCGTGCGCGACCACAAACAGGATTTCGTCGTCGGCCATCTTGACCAGTGTGTTATCATAGAAGATGATGCGTTTCGTGTCCCCCAGCCCGGTGACCATCGCGTTGAGCTTTTTGGTGTCCTTGGAGGCATCCATGACAAAGATCTCGGGGTCGGCAATGCCCCCCTCGGCCGCCAGGTCCAGCACCCGCGTTTTTAACGGCGAATCTTCCATCGGGGTGATCGTATAAAACATCGGCATGAACACGATCGGCGCGATAACAATGATGAAAATGATAAACGGCACCGAGCCGATCCCGAACCAGGCCCACCAGCCGCGATTGTATTTGCGGATCAGGGCATACAAAACGGCCACGGCCACGACGGCCAGCACCCAGCCGATCAACAGACTTTTCCCCAGGTCCCACAGCCAGCTCCCCACCGTATGGTTGGACAGGCCGTACTTATGTTCAAGCAGGTACCCCGAATAAAAAGAAATCGGCAACTCCAACAGGGTCGTCAACAGCAGAAAAAACAGCAGGTAAACCACCAGCGCCGGAAACCGTTTGCGGCCGATGGCCATCGCCCAGTCGCGCATCCGGGCGGACAACCCGGTAAACAAGATCAGCAGCAATACTGCCAGACTGAAACCCGTGCCGACAAAATACAGAATGTTTTTAGTATTCGAATACGCTGTCGCCCGCTCCCGCTCTTCGGGAGACATCTGCCCCCACCCCGCATCGGCCGACTGATCGCGATTAACGACCGGCGTTGATTCATCCAAGGTCTGTGCTGGAACGGCAGTGAAAACCGCCGTGCTGGTCACGAGGATTAATATCAGTGCCGTGATAATTTTTGCTTGAATCGGACGCATGGCTTCTCCCGGGCCGACAGACAGCTTGCTCCCCCGGGGAAATGTACATATGGGGCCGGCTAAAGGGCAAACTGATTTTGCGCGGCGGACGTCCGGCCGAAACCCCGCGCGTGTGAGGACCCCTTTACTTGGGCGGCGCGTTACCCGTCTTGCGGCTGGGTTTGAAGCCGATCCGGTCAAACGGTTGACGACAACCAAGGCAATGTCGGTCAGATATGCGGCGAGACCGCCGGACAGGTCAAGGTTCGGACTGCGTTTCCTGAAGCAGTGAGTCGATGATCTCGGCAAGGCGGCTTCCCAGCAGGGCGTGTCCTTCGGCAGTCGGGTGACAATGATCGATAAATAAATGTCCGTTTCCATATGTCTGAAATAACCCGACACCGTCGAGCAGCACGCCGCCTGATGAGGCAACGGCGTCAAATAACGCCCGGCGATACGGCGTTTTGATCCGCAACGAATATACATCGCGATCGACCGCTTCCTGAAGGACGGCCTGCGCGCGCTCGTTTTCCCCCATATCGTTCAGGACAATGCCCAGATTATAATAACCGGGCGCAAACATCGTATCCCGCGCCACACAGCGTTCCAAAACTTCGACGGCCCGGTCAAATCTATGCTGCCGCCAATAGGCAACGCCGAGATTATTCAGGAAAAGCGGGTCGTCGGGCGCGGCCGCGAGGCGCCCACGATAGTCCGCTTCGATACTGTCGAGCAGGCCGCTATCGGCATATGCGGCGGCGAAGACTTCCCGGACGTATTCATCGACCCGGCCGCCCGGGCGCTGGAGGAATGTCGAATCGAGACAATAGGCCACGGGACGCGCCAGATTGCGCTGGAGTTGGTCGGCCATCACCCACCGGCCGGCCGAATCGGCAAGGCGGGAAAACAGCTTAAACTGCAGACCGGCCGGCCAGCGTAACGGGACAGGGGGATTGATGAAAACGGCGCCGGCCCCGGCTTGCCGGGACGAGTCAATTATCCTTTTTACATTGTCGCCGAACTCCTCCGCCGAAAGCCGGACTGCCGGCGTTCCGGTCGCGGGTGAACGCAAAGCGGCCAGCATCGGGGAGAGCGCGGCCCGCAACAGCCGGTAAAGGGCCAGCCGCTGTAACCTAGTCCGCATGCCCCGCGACCAGTCCTGAGCGGCAAAAATCTCCCGGTCGCTCAAATAGCCGTTAATTGCGCCGTCGTTGTTTCCCAGGTAGCACACGACCATATCCGGCTGATAGCGGAGCCCCTCGGTAAGCAGGAACCGTTTGGCCTGCTCCGAGGAATAGCCGCTGACCGCAGCATTGATCAGCTCGATTTTTTTCAACCCGCGCCAATTATGCTGAAGCAACCCGGCGGCGACTTCGCCGAACGCCTCTGCCCGGGTGCGCAACCCCAATCCCACTGGTGAGGAATCACCCAACAGCAGGACGCGGACAGTATTCGGGGGTTTTTGTTCGTCAATCTCGTCTGCGGCAAGCAGCCCGCGAGAATTTGTCTGAAATAAAGACTGGTCCAGTCCCGGCCGGAAACGCCACAACAACAGGGGGTCAGGCTGATGGGCCCCGCCGAACGACATGAACAACGTCTGTTGCCATAATTTATACTCGGCAAGCGCCTCGTCAAGACGGAATTCACGCAAGGTCCGCAAAGCCGTCGGCTCGATCAACCGCGCCGCCAGCTCCAATACCGCCAGGACCGCCGCCACAATCAGGCCGGCGTATAACGGCAATCGGCGGCGCTGGATGTACGGTTGCGGCATTGATTTCTCCCCCCTGCGGTCAGGTGTTGGAGAAAAGAAAACAACTTCCGGGAGGTTTCGTCAATCCCCGATTTCCGGGGGGCGGAGATCACCGGGCACTTACGCCGGGGGCTGCAGGGGAAGCCGGATAGTGAACACGGTCCCCACACCGGGGGTCGAGGTCAGGGTAATGGCGCCCTGCGCCGCATCGATAATTTTTTTCACCACAGCCAGGCCGATGCCCGAACCCTCAGTCGTGGCCGGTTCTATCCGATAAAACAATTCAAAGACCTTCTCTCGTTTATCCTCCGGGATACCGCAGCCGTTGTCAGCGACCGTAATGATCATCGACTCGGCTTCCCGGCGCCAATCGACGGCAATCCGCGGCCGGCGCTCCTCGGGCACGGAGGCAATTGCATTCCGGAACAGATTAACCAGAACCCGTTCGAGTGCCGTCTGTGAACACGCCAGGGACTGCGTTCCCTCCGGCCGGCGGAGCACGGCCTGGCGGCCCGGGAATGCATCCGCGACCTGGCCCCAGATATCATCGATCAACAGCGCCAAGTCGACGTCATCGACATCGACGATTCGCTCCGGGACCCGTGAATAATCGAGCAGGGACTCCACCAGCCGCAGCATTTGCGCGGCATTGGAGGAAATCCGCCGCGCCATCCCCTGCCCGGCCTCATCGATCAGCCGGGCATAGCGCCGCCGGAATAATCCGGCCAGTTCATTAATCGAGATCAGCGGTGATTTCAAATCGTGGGAAATCATGGAGACCAATGATTCCAGTTCTTCATTTTTCGCCTGAAACTTCTCGGACAATTCGCGGGCGCGCTCGTGCTTGTGGCGCAACTCGGCAACCACATCCTCCAGGACGGCATTTGCCCGGTCCAGCGCCGCACTTTTTTCCCGCAACTGTCGCAGCATTTTTTCGCGATCGGTCACGTCGCGGGCGAATATTGCCAGGCGGTCCACTTTTCCCGCATTGTCCAAAATGGGGTAAATCGTATAGTCGAACAGCCGGCCCTGACGTTCGTCCTGAAATCGTCCCGGACGGCCGGATTCCGCGACCTGCCGGCCGTAGGCCTTGCGCAGTTCCGCCAGCGCCCGGGGCATCGCGTCAAAGGCGCAGGAACCGATGAAGTGATCGGTGTCGACGCCCAACAGACTGACAGCAGTATCGTTGGCCGCCAGTACCGTCCCATCGAATTTGACCAGCAATACCGAATCATGGGTGGCATTCAACAGCGCACGCGATGTTTCCTCACTGGATCGGAGCGCATCCAGCGCTTCTTTGCGATCGGTGACATCGAAGCCCTGCCCCTCCCAGCGGACACTCCCGTCCTTGCGGCGGGTCGCGCGGCAAACAATCCGCAGCCACTTGCAACGCCCCGGCGCAACACGGATACGATATTCAAAGTCCAGCGTCTCATCGGCCGCCAGGATCCGGTCCGACTCGGCCTGCAGTTGCTGCAGGTCCTCCGGCACAATCAGCCCCATGAATTTATTAATATCATTGCCGATCTGGCCCGCCAGGTCGCGGCCCAGCAGTTTTTCCAATCCCGGCCCGATATACACCGGCACCCGCCGGCCGTCGGCGTATTCATCATAGATGCAGACAATCCCGGGGATATTCTCGGCGAACGTCCGGAATTGTTCCTCGCTGCGCCGGACCGCCTCCTCGGCTGTCTTGCGTTCGGTGATATCGAGCATGATGCCGAACGCGCCGACATACCGGCCGTCATCGTTGAACCGGTGCGTCACCGAGACCAATACCGTCTTATGGTCTTTTTGCGCGGTGATGATTTCCAGCTCGTATTGTGAGTCTTCACCCCGCCGCCGTTTTTCGGTTTCGGCCAGCACTCTGGGTTTGTCGCTGTCGACGATATAATCGAGCAGATTTTTCCCCGTCACCGCCTCGGGCGTTTTTTCGCCGAGAATCGCGGCAAATGCCGGATTGCAGTACAGGATAATCTCATTCTCGTCGACAACACCGATGCCCTCCATCACCGAACTGAACAACTCATGGTACCGCTGTTCCGATTCGAGCAGCGCCTTTTCAATGCGTTTGCGGTCGGTGATGTCCTGACCGACGGCCATCGCGGTGATGTCGTCGGAATCATCGGCAAACAAGGCGGAGTTGGACCAGAGAATGGTCCGGACTTCTCCGGATTTGGTGACCAGCGGCCCCTCATAGGAGTCGCGGGGGTGCTGCCTGACCCACGTGCCGAAATCTTCAAATTTGAACGCGTGGAAACCGGGCGGAAGGAATATTTCCGGCCAGTGCCGGCCTAGGACCTCCTCCCGCGTATATCCGGTCACTTTTTCCAATTCCTTGTTGAAAACCGTAATCCGCGCCTGATTATCCAGACATAAAACCAGACTGTTGGCGGTATCCAGAAGCGAGTGAATGAAATCGTGTTCCCGCCGCAGGTGTTCTGTCGTCCGTTTTCGCTCGGTAACGTCCACGACTGAGACAATAATATTCGACCAGGTGCGCTCATGCCCCGGGACAATCGACAGTCGCACGTCGCTATACACCCGTTCGCCGTCAAAACGCCGCGCGACGTCCTCGCCGGCATAGACAGTCTCGCCCCGGGACAGGGCGACAATGGCTCGGCCGAGTGCCGCAAACGATTCGGGGGTCGTGATTTTCACCAGGTCCGCCAACAACTCCTCCTGGGAACCCGCGCCGAAGCGGCTGACTGCCGCCTTATTGACACCTTTCACCCGGATTAACGACCAGCAATATTCCAGTTCGCCGGGGTGTTGATTAAAGTATTCCTCCAAGTCACTCACGCCGGTTTTGGTCAGTTGGTCAATATGCGCTTTCAATCGAGACCAGTCCTCCTCGATCATCGTCACCGGTGAGTTTTCAAACAGACTGCGATAGCGCGTCTCCTGATCGCGCAGCGCCTGCTCCGCTCGCTTCCGTTCGGTGAGATCAAGGACTATCCCGCGGAAGCCGACCGGCACCCCGTCCTGGATGATCGGGCTGGAATGCACCATCGCCGGGAAGGTACTGCCGTCCTTGCGCAAAGCAGTATATTCGTGGCCGGGGGACGATCCCGCAGCCAGGATTCTCTGTCGGTTGGAAATGAGCCGCTCGGCATCCGCGGGGATAAACAATTGTGAGACGTTGACCTCATGTTCGGCGTCGGCGGCATCGTACCCAAAGGCGGCGATCCCGCACCGGTTGGCATAGGTCAACCTCCCTTCGAGGTCCATTTCGAATACGGTTTGCGGCAGCAATTCCGCCAGTTCGCGGAACTTACGCTCACTTTCGCGCAACGCATCTTTGGCCCGTGCTCGTCCGGCAGGATCCCGACAGATGCCCTGCACGGCAATGACCCGGCCTGAAACGTCGCGGACCGCAAATTCATGCAACTCCACATAGAACGTATTATCCGAACGGTCACGCATCTCTATGGAAAAGGGGGGGAGATTCTTCCCCTGCATGATGGCCGTATTCGCCACTTCAAAGGCCCCGCGGTTGACTGGAGTATCGACCAGCCAATCGGTAAACAGCGTGCCGACGGCCTCCTCGGGAGCGATACGCCACAGGAACCTCGCAGCATCCGACACGTTCGACAGCCGGCCGTTTATATCCCGCACATAAACCAGATCGGCGGCGTTCCGCGCCAGGTTGTGGTACTGTTGTTCGAGTTCTGCCAGCCAGCGCTGTGTCGCAGTTTGATCGGTGACATCGCGCAAGAGGCCCTCGACGGCCACGGGCTGTCGGTCTGTATCATAGATGACCGTGCGCATGCCCCGGACTCGCCGGAGGGTGCCATCCTTACGCCGCACCCGAAAATCAACATTGGCCTGCTGCCGGAGGTCGTCCGTGATTTGCTGTTTTCCACCGGACCATTTTGGCCAGAGGGCCTTGCGGTCTTCAGCCGGGACAAACATCTTCCAGAGCTTCTCAATGGGCTGGGCCAGGATAAACTGGACGGAATATCCGACCAATTCCTCGACGGCCGGATTGATATACGTTAGGGTATAGGTTGTTAAATCGACATAAAACACGATATCACCGGCGCTGGTGATCAGCCGTTGCAAACGAGCGGTCATCCCCCCGCTGCCTTCCCCGTCGCGGACTCTGGCCAGCGTTTTTTCCGCCAGGGCGACCACCAATTCCAGGTGACGAACGGTGAGCACATCCGGCCGCCGCCCGTCTACCGGCGTATCGACCGAGGCATAACCGATGACTGCCCCCCGGGGATCGCGGATCGGCACAAATAACTGGTCTTCCGGCTGCCAGGCCCCGTCGCCCTGCGCATGCCGCTCACTTTTGATATACCGGCCTTCCCCGGAAAGACCGATATCCAGTTCGGCGGGAATAAAATACGATTGAGAAATCTGATTGGCGGAATCCAGGACGGCCTGCCGCTTTGCGGCAGGCACGCGCCGCGCGCAACGGGCTGCAGCAACCACTTCCTCGGGCAAACCATAATGCCCGAGGGCAATAATATCTCCCTGCTCATTATGCAGCGTCAGGACGGAACGTTCGTAGAGACCCGCGCGGGCAATCGCCTGCGCCGCCACGCGCAAAGCGTCATCGGCGGTCCCGGCTTCATCCAGTCGGCGGGCCGCATCCCATAAAACCTCGACCACAAACTGGACACCAGAAGTGTTCGCCGTCCCCTGCAGGGAGGAAAATTGATAATCGTCATCTGCTGTGGACATTGCCACAATGGTTCCCGCATTTCAAGGTTGCGCTCAGCCGGCCGTCGGCCTGGCGGCAGTTGAGGCAAGCATGCGGCCCGCCCGGCGCGCAATCATCCGGAAGCTGGATGTCTTCGACATGATCTCGACCGGATAATCGCGGCTGATCCGTCGACTTAACGCTTGGGAGAAAAATGAGGTCATCATCAATATTGGGATCCGCCGCCCGCGGCGGCAGATCTGGTCGATGACCCACAATCCTGTATGTTTGGGCAGGCGATAATCCAAAATAAGCAAATCATATGAATTGCTCTGGAGCAGTCGGAGGCATTCCTCGGGTGAGCGGGCAACATCAACCAGCACCCCCAGGTCGGTTTCAAGATAATCGACAATCACATCGATGTGGTCACGATTGTCGTCGGTCACCAGGACCCTTTTCCCCTGATGGGGGAATCGAGAGTTCAATACCGCAAGATCCCCGCACAAAATGCGGTTCACAACGGATGAAAATTTCGGCGGCGTCAATGCCTGTAGTGAAAGAGGGTGCCACCGCGTCTTCGGGAGGGACCTCTCACGACCCATAATTCCTCCTCGATCAGTGCGGCCAGCGGGCTAACCCGATTTACCCGTCAGCCACACAGTACGGGTAACCACGAAGTACTCTACTCAAGTCTACGAGACAAACCCCTGAATCGCAAGCGCTTTTTCGTGTGCAGCCAAAACAATCCCCCACGAAAACACTAGGCAACTAACTATATCACAGAGATTTACTCAATTTAACCGGGGATAAATGAAATATTATCATAACCTTAACGCCATCGTCCGCCTGCTTTGTTCCTCACGTGGCGCTCCGAGCACGGCAATGATTGCAGCTCTTGACTTCTGTTCGGCCCGGTTTTTATTGGAGCAATGGCGCGGGTAGGAAACATTAAAGGCGTAGTTCTGGCCGGAGGGCTTGGACGCCGTCTTGGCCCATTGACTAAAATAACCAACAAACACCTGCTGCCGGTGTGGGACCGCCCGATGATTTACTATCCCTTACAGGCGCTGGTGCAGGCCGGCCTGGACGAAGCTGTCCTGGTGGTCGGGGGACAAAATGCCGGTGATTTCATCCGGTTGTTGGGCAACGGCAAATTCCTGGGGCTCAAACAATTGGTGTATGCCTACCAGGATGGACAGGGCGGAATTGCCGATGCCTTGCGGAGCGCGCGGGATTTCTGCGGACAACAAAATATCTGCGTCGTGCTGGGCGACAACATTTTTTCAGCAGGTTTGCGGCCGTATGTAAATAAATTCCTCGCGCAAAAAACCGGGGCGCGACTCATGCTGAAAAAAGTTGCCGACCCGTCACGGTTTGGGGTACCGGTGTTCGCCGGCAGACGGATTCAACGGATCGTGGAGAAACCGCGAAAACCGCTATCGCCGTATGCCGTGACCGGAATTTATTTTTTTGATCCGGAGGTCTTTGACATTATCGATACCCTGTCACCCTCCAAACGCGGCGAATTGGAAATTACCGACGTTTCCAACATATATCTTCAGCGGGGCACCTTGCATTACGACGTTCTCCGGGGCTGGTGGACCGACGCCGGAACGATACCCACATTGTATCAGGCGGCCCGGCTGGCTGCGAACACCTGGATAAAGTCCCATCCGGACGCGGCCGAAAGCAGGGTCCTCCCCACCGACGAAATCTGGACCGCATCCAGCGCGCGCTGGATGTTTGCCAAGAGTAAACGTGGCAGCTCAGGGGCCAAAAACCAATGATTGACGGTGTGCGGGTCAAACCTCTGGTCACTCATCCTGATGATCGGGGCCAATTGTTCGAAATTTGGCGTTCGGACGATGAGGGCTTCTGCGGTTTCGGGCAGGTCTATGTCACCACCGCCCACCCCGGCGTCATCAAGGGCTGGCACCATCATCGGCGGCAAACCGATTGCTTCACCGTGATCAAAGGCCGGGCGTTGTTTGCCTTATATGACGCGCGGCCGGACTCTCCGACCCGTGGTGAATTGCAGACATTTCAGATCACGGAAGACAACCGCGCCGCCATCCTCATCCCCTCCGGTGTGTACCATGGGTTCAAAAACATCGGGCCGGAGGAGGTGTGGTGTCTCAACTGCCCCAACCGCACCTACGATGCCGGGGACCCCGACGAGTGCAGGACCGACCCGTTTGATGCATCAATCGGGTTCAGCTGGACAACAGGACCATGACCACCATAATCGTCACCGGCGGCCTGGGATTTCTCGGTTCCAATTTTCTGCGGCTGTGGCATCGGCGGTATCCCCGTTCGCAAATTATCAATATCGACCGCCTGACATACGCCGGAGGGACCGACAACCTCGAAGCACTCCGCGACGACCCGGTATACACTGAATTTCGCCTTGATGTCGCTGATCTGCGGCGCCTGTCCCGGATCAAACCGCAACAACCCGTCACGATTATCCACTTTGCCGCCGAAACGCACGTTGACCGCTCGCTGCTGGATGCTCAACCGTTTGTGCACACTAATGTACTAGGGACACACGCCCTGTTGCAGTATGCCCGGATGATCTCGGCCAGAAGAGTCATTATTATCTCGACCGATGAAGTCTATGGCCCCACACCGACACGGCGGAAATTCGGCGAACAGCAGCCGTTAAACCCGGCCAATCCCTACGCCGCCACCAAGGCCGCCGCCGATCTGCTGGCGCTGGCCTGCCGCCGGACACACGACCTGCCGGTCATTATTCTGCGGTCGGTGAATGTCTTCGGGCCGCGGCAATACCCTGAAAAATTTATTCCGTTATTCACTACCAACGCGCTGGCCGGCAAACCGCTGCCGCTGTACGGCGCAGGAGAACAGCAGCGCGACTGGCTTTGGCACGAGGATTTCTGTGAAGCAGTCCGGCTGCTGGTCGTGGCCCGCTCGCCGCAGGCCCCCATCTATCATATCGCCGCCGGAAATCAGCATCGCAACCTCGATGTCGCTCGGGCGATCATCGCGGAAACACAATGCCCGCCGGAGTTATTGCAGCAGGTGGCCGACCGTCCCGGACACGATCCGCGCTATGCGCTTAGTGATTCACTGTTCAGGACCGAATTCGACTGGCGGCCGAAAATGCCGTGGCGTGACGGCTTGCGGCTGACGGTCGAGTGGTACCGCACGCACCCGGAATGGGTCAGGAACCGGAGACGCCGTTCATTCCATGAATATTACCGGCGGCAATATCAATGGAGATTGGATGGATAAGCCAATCGTGATTTTCGGCGCCACGGGGTTGCTGGGGACACATCTGGTGCGGTTGCTGGCCGAGCACAACCGGTTCCCCGTCGCCGTGACGCACAACCGCAAAGTCGCGCTGCCGCCGGGCGTCCCGGTCTATAAAGCGCCGCTTGCAGCCGCGGATGCCGTCGGAAAAACTCTGCACCGCTTTCATCCGTCGCTCGTCATTAATTGCGCGGCGTATGCCGATGTCGACGGCTGCGAATCCGATCCCGGCCGCGCGGCACGCGTCAATACACTCGGCGCGCAAAATATCGCCCACGCGGCGGCGGAACTCGAGATCCCACTGGTCCAGGTTTCCACGGATTATGTGTTCGACGGGCGCAACGGACCGTATGACGAGTCCGCCTTCCCCCGCCCGATAAATATCTACGGCCGGACGAAACATGATGCAGAAACAGCCATCCTGAAAATCAAGCGCGATGCGTTGATCGTCCGCGCCGCGAGTTTTATTGGCCGCGGGCCGGAAGGATATCCGTGTTTCGTCGAACAGATAATCAAACAACTCCGCGCCGGCAAACGGTTGTCTGCGCCGATTGATCAACTGGCCAATGTTACCGATGTGCCCACGCTAAGCCGGGCGATTCTCGCCGCGGCCGATAAAAAAATCACCGGGATCCTGCACCTGGGCAGCCGGGAATTGCTTTCGCGATATGATCTGGCGGTGCTCGCCGCGGACGTATTCGGCCTGGACCAGTCGTTGGTCGAGCCAGTGATGTATGCCGATCTGCAACGGACGACCGAACGCCCCCTCAATGGCGGTCTGGTCGTGCGTCGCGCGGAAAAAACGCTGGAGATTTCATTCCCCTCGCCGCAAGAAACACTGCTCAACCTGAAACGCGCCCTGGACGGCGGATAACGCGCGGGGGCAGGAATTCATGGATTATCTGGGTCAACCACTCGGCTTCAAGATCAGAAAGATCCTGCGCTACCTCACCCTGTACGGCTTTAATCGCACATATTATAAGGCCCTCGGCCAATTGCACCTGCGGCGGACCTACGACCAGATCCCCCGGCAAACGAAAACGATGAAACCGACGCAGATTGTCGGATTGATCGGGTGCGGTAATTACGCATTCACCACCATTGCCAATTTCCTAACCCGGAAATACGGACCGATCATCGGCGGCTGCATGGACATCGATATCAACCGCGCGGCCTCACTGGCGGAACACTTCCGCGTCCCGGTATTCACTACACAGGCGGACGACATCTTCGCTAATGATACCATCAAACTGGTGTACATCGCATCAAACCATGCCACGCATGCGGAATACGCAATCGCCGCGCTGGAGCGCGGCAAACATGTCTACATCGAAAAACCGCACGTGGTCTCCGCGGAGCAACTGGCCCGGTTGAGCGAAACGATGGCCGGAGCACCGGGCAAAGTGTTCCTGGGTTTCAACCGGCCGGGCAGCAGGTTCGGCAGAATCATCACCTCCTGTCTCGACCGAGAACAGGGCCCGGGGATGTACAGTTTTTTTGTCGTCGGCCACGACCTCAATCCGGACCACTGGTATTACGACGCGCAGGAAGGCGGCCGCATCCTTGGCAATGTATGCCATTGGACCGATTTTATCCTGCGACTGGCGGGACACAACGCCATTCCGATTACCATCACGCCGACCCGGGCCGAAAAAACAGACACCGACATCGCCGTGACGTACACATTCGGAGACGGCACTATCGCTGTCTTAACGTTTTCCGCCAAGGGGCATACGTTCGAGGGGGTCAAAGAACGCTTCAACGCCCACAAGGGCAATTGCCTGATCACAATGCGGGATTTCAAGACCTTACGAATCGATATCGGCAGTCGCCGCGAGCGGTGGTATAACCTTCATCTCGATCACGGTCACCGGCACAATATCATCGCGGCGGCCGACAACGTCCTTCATGACCTGCCCTATGATCGCCGGACTCAGTTCGAACACCTCCGGAACACTGCCCGGCTCTTCCTCAAGACAAAAGAAGCCCTGGAACGCAATCAACAACTCACGCTGACCGATCACGCGCATACCAATGTCTGCCGCTAATCCCCGGTCCCGCTGTCGGTACCGGAAAAGATTTCCCTGCTTTGTGAGAAATTCTTCCTGATCGGCTGGTCAGCAGTTCGCCATCGCCGGTCTTTCCCCTGTTCTTTGCCGCCCGATCATGCTTGCGTACAACACCTTACGCCCGCCCCTCCACCTTTGGCGCATGCCGGGCACCGTGTTTGCCCAACAATTGGTGACGAAAATGCCCTCCGACACGGATGTCGTGAGGGAAGTCCAGGGAAAGGACGGGGGAAATGGGTCGACGTACGTGTTTGTTTCTGCTGCTGGTGTTGATCATCATCTTGTACTGTATCTCCTGGCGCCCGGCATTATGTGAGGTTATAGACACGACTGCGGGCGCGGCGGCCACCGACCTTAACGGAGTGAGGCAAGACCAACCCGGTCTGTCCGATGAAGAGCCGACCACCGGCCCGCCGCCGGGGTGGGACACCGGCCGAAGTGACACCGATAAACAGTTGATCCGGCCGGACGACAAGGCGTTGCGGCCGTTTGGCTATGATGTTTTCGGTGATGAGGCGCCGGGGTTTGCCGCGGCCGATCAACTGGTTGCGCCGGAGGATTATATCCTCGGACCAGGCGACCAGTTGATTGTCAACACCTGGGAACGGGTCGATCTGAACCTGACCCTGACTGTCGATCGGGAAGGCAAGATTTTTATTCCCCGGGCGGGTGACATTGTTGTCCGCGGCCTGACCATCCAGCAGGCCCGCGAACGCATCCACGCGGCAATGGCCGTGGTGTACTCCAATTTTGAGCTGAGTCTGACCATGGGGCGGCTGCGCTCCATGACTGTTTATGTCTTTGGCGAAACCCGGCGTCCCGGCGCATATACTGTCAGTTCACTTTCTACGGTTTTTAATGCGTTATATCAGGCGGGGGGGCCCAGCGAACGCGGCTCCCTGCGCAATATTCGTCTTATGCGCGGCAATCAGGTTATTGAAGATATCGATTTTTATGATTTCCTGCTCAGCGGCCGGCGGGGCGCCGACCCACGGTTGCAGCCGGGTGATGTCGTTTTCGTTCCGATTATCGGCCCGCGAGTTATCGTGCGCGGCGAGGTCAAACGCCCGGGGATGTATGAACTGAAAAATGCCGAACGCCTGTCCTCGCTGCTGGCTCTGGCCGGCGGGCTGACCGCCGAGGCCCACCTCGAGCGCATCATGATTGATCGGATCGCCGAAAGTGACGGCCGTAAATTGATCGATGTCGATTACACCCGGGTGTCCCCCGGTGATTCGACCGATGTTTGCCTGGTCGACGGCGACGATGTGTCGGTGTTTTCCATTTTTGAAGTACGTTCCGATGTCGTCTGGCTGGAAGGCGCTGTCCGCCGTCCGGGGGCTTTCGAACGGTTCGATTCGATGAGCGTATTCGATTTAATCGGCGGCGGCAGCCGTCTGGCGCCCGACGCCTATCTTGAACGGGCCGACCTGGAACGCGCCGGTGAAGACGGCGAGGCCAGTCTCATTCCGATCAATCTCAAACGGCTTTGCGATGGAGAAGGCGAGCTGGATGTCCGTTTGGAAGACAAAGACCGGTTGATCGTCTATGATCGGGCAACGATCATGCGCCGGCCGCAGGTCAGCATCGACGGGCTGGTCAAAAACCCGGGGACCTATGAACTGCTGGGTTCCATGCGTCTGTCGGATTTGATCTTCCGGGCGGGGAACCTGAACAAGAATGCCTTTTTGATGCGGGCCGAGATCGCGCGCTACCGGCCCGGCCTGCCGCCGGAACTGATCACGGTTGACTTGCGTGATGTCCTGATCCAGCGCGACTTGACGCAGGACATTCTGCTGTGTGATGACGACCGCGTATTCATCCGCCAGAACCCGGAAGGATACGATTTTCCCACGGTACATATCGCCGGTGAAGTCAAGTTTCCCGGCAATTACGCATTGTCCGGGCCGCAGGAAACATTGTATGACCTGGTTGAACGCTCCGGCTGGCTGACTCCCCGCGCCTTCCCCGAAGGCACCATTTTTATCCGCCGGCAAATCTCCGAGGACCTGCGCCGTCAGGGACTGGAGCACGTGTTGATGCAATCGCAGCCGATCGTCCAGGACACCAATGGTGGATATACCCGCCAGGAGCTCCTGGCCTTCGACCCGGAACGGATGACCCGCATCGTCCTGGACGTACCCTCGATCCTGCGCAACCGGGGCGGCGAAGATGATATTGTCTTGCAGGATGGCGACCACATTCACGTGCCCTCGGTGCCCTCCGGCGTCCAACTGATGGGTGCGGTTGCCTCTGCCGGGACGATCAAGTATCATCCCGACTGGAAAGTCAGCGCTTACCTCCGCGAGGCCGGGGGACTGACATCCGCCGCCAATAAGTCCGAACTGCGTTTGATCCGGGCCAACGGCCAGGTCATCTCCGGGAAATCGGTCATCGGCAAACGAGTACAAATCGGGGATGCCGTCTTTGCCCCGCCCAGAATCAAAAAAGACAAGGACTGGTTTAAATACGTAACAACGGCCACGTCGCTCGTCGCCAGCGTGGCCACCACGTGGCTGATTGTCGACAACATCGGAAACTGATTATGCACAGTTATTGCTCAGCGACCGGCCGTGACCCGAGTTTCGGGGAAATGACATGAACTCCCCAAAACACATCGTGCTGGTGGCGGCCGCGCGGCCGAATTTCATGAAAATCGCTCCAATCTACGCCGCGTTGCGCCAATATCCCCGGCTTCTAGCTCCACACATCGTGCATACCGGCCAGCATTATGACTATTACATGTCCAAAGTATTTTTCGATGAACTCGGATTGCCTGAACCGGCGGCACATCTGGATGTCGGTTCCGGTACCCACGGGGCGCAGACCGGCCGCGTCCTTGAACGATTTGAGCAGTACCTGCTGAATCACCCAGTTGATCTGGTCATCGTGGTCGGGGATGTCAACTCCACGGCGGCAGCCGCACTCGCCGCTGCCAAATTGCATATTCCGGTGGCCCACGTCGAAGCCGGTCTGCGGTCCGGGGACCGCCGCATGCCCGAGGAGCTTAATCGACTGATGGCCGATTGTCTTGCCGATATCCTGTACACTCCCAGTCCCGACGCGGCGCGGAACCTCCGCGCCGAAGGCGTCCCCGAAGATAAAATTGTTTTTGTCGGCAACGTCATGGTCGACACACTGATGAAGTTCCTGCCGCGAGCGGATGATTCGACGCTGTTGGAGCGGTTGCAATTGCCTCCCGGAGACTATGCTGTTTTGACCATGCACCGGCCGGAAAATGTCGACGACCGGCAACAGATTCAACTATTGGCCGACCTGATCGAACAAGTCAGTGCAATCATGCCGCTGGTATTCCCCATTCACCCCCGCTCGGCCAAAAACCTGTCGGCGCTGCTGCCCCAGAGACACTGGGACAAAATCGTCGCCAACGCCGACTTGCGGTTGATCGACCCGCTGGGGTATCTCGATTTCCTCTGTTTGCAGAAAAACGCCCGCGTGGTCCTGACCGATTCGGGGGGAATACAGGAAGAGACCACAATCCTGGGTGTGCCCTGCCTGACGCTCCGCGAGAACACCGAGCGCCCGGTCACGATCACCCACGGCACCAACACCCTTGTCGGGTTGCATCCCGGGCGCGTGGCCGACCTGGTCCGCCGTGCGTCACCGGCAGACACCGTGCCGGAACGGCCGGAAAAATGGGACGGCAAAGCCGCCCTGCGGATCGTTGAACATTTATTGCAGTATTTCGCTTGTCCAACGACAGCAGATCCGGTCACAACACGGCATCGGCCGGCCGAGGTTGTTGCATGAAATCACCGGGAGGACAGAACATGCCGACATACGGACCGACCCAGGTCGTGATCCTTGCTGGAGGAAAAGGCCGCCGTCTGCAGCCATACACGACTTCGTTTCCCAAACCGTTGATGCCGGTCGGCGAACGGCCGATCCTGGAAATCATTTTGCGGCAATTGGCACGGGACGGGTTTTCGGCCATCACACTGGCCGTCGGCCATCTGGCCGCATTGATCGAAGCCTACTTCGGACAGGGGACCGCCTGCGGCGTGCAGCTTTCCTACCTGCGTGAAGATCAACCGCTGGGGACCGCCGGACCGCTGGCCAGATTGCTCCATCCGCCGGAGGATCTGTTGGTCTTAAACGGCGATATCCTGACTGATTTGAATTTTGCGCAAATCGTGGCCACGCATCGCAAAAACAAAGCCGCCGCCACGATTATGACCATCGCCCAGAAAGTCCCGATCGACTATGGCGTCCTGACCACCAATGAGCAGGGACATGTCGTGTCCTATGACGAAAAACCGCAGTTGACCACCGAAGTATCGGGTGGCGTCTATGTCTTTTCGCGCCGGGCGCTGTCGTACATCCCAACGGATCAGCGTTTCGATTTCCCCGACCTGGTAAATATGCTGCTTGATCGCGGAGAGATTGTCGCGACCCATCGCCATGATAGTCACTGGCTGGATATTGGACGACGGGACGATTATCAGATGGCCGCGGATTTGATTGAGGAAAACCCGGGGTTGTTTCTGCCGCAGGAGTCGGGCAGTCCGGCGTCGGCGGCCATGGGACACCTGCAGCGCGGGCAACCGGTGCGGTGAGGTCTGGTATGCCGGATAAGACGCTCACATTCCCCTTCGTGGACCTCCGGTCCCGCCTGAGTCCCGAACATCTGGACTTGCGCGCCCGCAGTAACAGTCGGCCCGCCACAATCACCCGGGCCCGGCCACTTATCGAGGAAATCGCGGCGTGGTTGTGTCGTGCTCAGGATGCGGCGGGAGACGGCAGTCTGCCGGCGTATTACCATCTGCAGACCGGCTGGTCGGCCGTCTCGGCCGAGATGACCGGCTCGGCAATCTGCACCATGTTGTCCCTGGCCGATGTCCTGCCCGAGTATCATCCGCTGGATCGCGCTGTGCGGCTCGGCAAAGCGCTGGCCCGGACCGGCAGGACGGAAATTCAAGTCCGCTCCGGACACATCCCCCAGTGCGTGTGGGCCATTCCGGGGTGGATTGCGCTATATGAACGGACCGCCAAATCAATATTCAGGCAGGCGGCGGTGAACGCCGGGAAATGCCTGATGCAGCGGTGCACGGCGCACACTCTGGAACAGACCACGACATTGCCGCAACGGGCGATGCTTTCCGCAGCCCTGGGACGTCTATGGCGCTTACAACCGAAAAAACCATTCGGGCTGACCGCCGATTTTCTGGGAATGTCAATCATGCGGCATTGCGCGCCCAATGGGTTTTTGCGTGACTGTGTCGGAGCCAATGGTGCGGACCCGCCCCTAGTCTATCTTGCCGGGACTTATTACGGATTGCTGGAATCCGGGATCATGTCCCGAAACCGTTCCTGGATGGTCGCCGCCCAGTGCGGGGCGCAACGGCTGCTGGAGCTGCATCGGCAGAAAGGCACGCTGGCCGGTAGATACGGTCCCGACTGGCGCGCCGATCATTCATTCAGTTGCATGGCCGGGTGCGCGCAAACTGCGTGGCTATGGCTCAGGTTGTACCAGTTGGGCTTTGCCGATGAATATTATCACGCCGCATCACAACTGACCCGGTTTGTGGCATCAACGGTCGATTCTACCCATCCCGATCCCGGTATCCGCGGGGGCATCCGCGCCGGGTATCCGCTATGGATCGACTACCACCCACTGACCTATTCCACGCAGGCCGCAGTACAAGCCCTTGATGCGTTTCTTCTGGAAAAGAAACTCGCCGGACACCGGCCGGTGCACAAGTTGCATCTTAGACGTCCCGCCGAAAGCGGGTCCCCGGAGGGAGCACAGATATGACCACCACTGCCACCAGGATCATCAAGTTTGCCTCGCGACCCGGAGAATTAATTGCCACCCGTGACCGAGACCTCTCCGGGCGAGTGGCGTTAATCTCGGGCGCCTCACACGGCATCGGCCGCTGTGTAGCGTTACATCTGGCCCAGCACGGCGCATCGGTCGCGGTCAATTACTTCAACAGTCCCGATGAAGCCGAGACAGTCAGCGAAGCTATTAGGTCATTTGGCGTTGAGGTCCTCCCGGTGTGTGCCGATATCGGCGACCAGCAAGCCACTACCCAGATGGCCAACGAAGTGATCGAGGAATTCGGGCGGGTTGATATCCTCATTAATAACGCGGGCGTCAATCATGACAGTTACTTTCACCAGATGTCCCATGAAGCGTGGGACGATGTCCTGCGGATCAACCTCACCGGAGTTTTCAACCTGACCCGCGCCGTGATCAATCCCATGCGCCAGCGCGGCTATGGGCGGATTATCAATATCACCTCCATCGTCGGCCAGACCGGGTATGCCGGCCAAACCAACTACGCTGCGGCCAAATCCGCCCTGTTCGGCATGACCAAATCACTGGCCCTGGAAAACGCCGACCGCCACATTACCGTCAACGCCGTGGCGCCCGGTTTTATCGAAACGCGGATGACCCGGACCATCCCCGACAACATCCGGGAAGATATTCTTTCCCGTATTCCGCTGGGGCGGCTGGGACGCCCTGAAGAAGTGGCGCAACTGGTGGGCTTTCTTGCCGGTGAACGGGCGCAGTATATCACCGGCCAGATTATCAATATCAATGGCGGGTTGTACATGTGAACTCATGGCCTGATGCAGCATCAACACCCCGGCCGCGGAATATGCCGGGGCCGCCTGTGGGAAACCGAACTGGACCTGTACCGATACTCTTATGAAAACATCACGTGTCCTCATGTTAAAAACGGTGAAACGGCTGAAACACCGCCGTAATAAATATGTTTCGTTCTTGATTCATGAACGGCCGACATTGTGTTTGCCGCCTCCGGTCACAAATCGTCCCGCGATACTCGAGACGGGGCACCCGCCGGTCCTGTTCTTTTCACCACATGATCGGGAGACGATTGCCCGTGAGGCGTTGGCGGCTGCCCCCGCCGCCTGCGGAAAAACCATCACCGAGGCCGACCGCCTGTGCCGGGGCACAATCGATATCTTTGGGGCCGCTGTGGATATCGGTGGCGGGATCGACTGGTCCTGCGATTTCATCTGTGGCCGCACCTGGCCTTTGAAACCGGCCCCGCAGGTACCCATTGTTTTTGCTGAAGACCGTTCGGACATCAAAGTCCCCTGGGAACTGGCACGTTTCCAATTCCTCAATACCCTCGGCCGCGCCTGGTCCTATACCAGGGAGACAAGGTATTGCCATCTGGCCCGGGAGTCGATTGCCTCGTTCCTTGCTGCTAATCCTTACGGCATCGGCCTGCATTGGACCAATCCCATGGAAGCGGCAATCCGCGCCGCCAATTGGATCATTGCCGACAGTTTCTTCAAGGGCGCGGACGAATGGGACGATTCCTTCCGGCGTGAAATACAATCGGCGTTATATGATCACGGCCGCTTTATTCGCACACACCTCGAACGCGATGGCCGCGGCATCAATAATAATCATTACACGGCCGACCTGGCCGGCCTGTTCGCCCTCGGGCTGTATTCATACGACAGCGGTGAGGGGGCGCGCTGGCTGGAGTTTGCGCTCGGGGAACTCGATACCGAGATCGACCGCCAAATCGCCCCGGACGGCATGCACTATGAAAATTCGATCGGGTATCACCGGCTCACGTTTGAGATGTTCTATCACACGTACCGGCTGGGCATAGCCAACAACATCCCCGCGGTCCGCCGCTGGGAACCCCGGCTGATCAAGATGGCCGAATTCACCCTGGGAATGATCATGCCCAACCGCCGGGTCCCGGATTTCGGCGACAATGATGACGGACTCTGGCTGACCGGTACCCCCCGCCCGCCCGACGACCATCGCTACCTTGTCGGTTTGTCGGCGGCAACGTTCGGCCGCCCGGACCCGCGCCTCATCGATTTCCCCGCCGAGGAAATCCCGGAAGATATCTTCTGGTTCGCCGGCCCGGCTGCGGCGCAGGAACTCCGTGAGACTATAACATTCGCTCACACCCCACATGCGGAATACACGAGGACAGTGCAATCATCGCCGCCGCGGGCTGCGATCAGGCATGAAACACGCCACGCCCGCCCGACGATAATGTCCCAGGTTTTCGGTTCTTCCGGGATGATTGTCCTGCGCTCAGACACCGGCGCGGTCCTCGTATCCGCCAACCCGGTGGGCACCGGGGGAATCGGCGGCCACAAACATAACGATTTGTTGTCATATGTTTTTACCGTCGGTGACCACGAAATTGCCGTCGACCCCGGGACATTCACCTACACTGCCAACCCGAACCTGCGCAACCAGCTGCGGAGTACCGGGGCACACAACACGGTGATGATCGACGGCGCCGAGCAGAACAGGTTTTATCGCCGCCAATTATTCTGGGTCCGCGATGATGCCCGCCCGCGGATCTGCGGCTGCCATTTGAACCGGGATATCGATCGGCTGACTGTCGAGCATGACGGTTATCGGCGGTTGCGCGGGACAATCACCCATCGCCGGCATTTCATGTTTATCAAAGCGGAAAATATACTCGTCGTCCGGGACGAATTGACCGGCGCCGGTGTTCACGAGATCAACTCCGTCGTCAACCTCGGACCGGGGACAATCAACGCCGATGACCCGTACCGCGTGCGCCTGCAACCGGGGGACGGCGGCGCACAAGCAGGTTTTCTCCTTGAACACCTCCCCGGCATGGGCGTTGGCATCGAACCCGGCTGGCGGTCGGTACGTTACGGACATAAAACGCCGCTGTATCGGATCGTGCAGCGGGGCCGGACGCAGTTGCCGGTCCGGATGACCACCATCATCGGTGTGTTTAACCAGCCGGTGGACTGGCAGCGCCTGGCGGCGGTCGGCGAGGACATTGTGGAACCAGCGCCAAATTCATTCGTACAGCATGCGGTTCGTCGGCAACGGCTGCCGGTTGAAGTATGTCTCTAAACAGGATGGAACATCATGGATATTCGCGAGCAAAATATCGTCTGCCTGTCCTCTCAGGATTTTGATGACTTGTGGACACGCAAGCACCGCTGGATGACCCGGCTTTCCCGGCACAACCGCATCTTCTGGGTCAACCTGCAGATGCACGTGGTGACATATCTGCGCAATTATTCGCGGATGAGAAACCGCGTGCGGCACACCAGGCCGCTGCAGATGGACGAACGGCTGTGGGTGTACACCCCGCCGTTGACCATTCCGGGATTTCAGATGTCGCGGACGGCGTGCCGCGCGCATAATATGGTATTGAACCGTTTCCTGCGGCGCCATCTGGCGCAACTTGGATTCACTCATAATATCCTGTGGCTGTACACGCCGTATAACGCTTACCAGATCGGCCGGTTGTTTGATTATCGCCGGGTGTACGAGTGTGTCGACGATTTTTCGGCGGCCCGCGGCCTGATCCGGGCCCGGGTGGTCGACTGGGCGGAAAAGCAGACACTGAAAAAAGTTGACCTGGTCATCGCCACCGCCGATTTACTGGGCGACAAGTTCAAGCCGCAGGCGCCGAACCTGCTGGTTTCGCACAACGCCGCCAATTTCGAGCATTTTAATCGCGCACGGGACCACACCCTGCCGCAGGCCGATGAATTATCTGGGCTGTACGGGCCGGTCATTGGCTTCCTGGGTTCGCTTTCCTATTGGGTGGACGTTGATTTAATCGCCGAACTGGCCCGCCGCCGCCGCGATTGGACCTTTGTGCTGGTCGGGCCTGTACGCACGGAACTCGGCGGCCTCGCCCGGCTGCCGAACGTGCGGATCATCGGCGAACGATCATATGCCGACCTGCCGCGTTATCTCAAGCGATTTGATGTCTGCTTGAATCCGTATAAAAATGACGGTGTCGCCCGTGGCGCCAGCCCGTTGAAATTGTATGAGTACCTGGCCAGCGGCAAACCGGTCGTCTCCACCGACATGCCCGAAGCACGGTTATTCCCCGAAGTGGTCGATATTGCCCGCACCCCCGATGAATTCATCATCAAAATTGACCGCGCCATTCGCATCAAGGACCACGACCGCCGGGAACGCCAGTGTGAAATTGCCAAAGAAAATGGCTGGGACAGCCGCTTTGCACAAGTGGAAAACCGCGTGCGGGCCATTCTGGAAAACAGCGAGGCCGAAGGATGAGTCACGAGCGCCGGGTTGTTATTGCTGTCAATACGCTGTCGGTCCCGGGCGCCCGTATGGGGGGCGGGTACACCTATTTGCGGAATCTGCTCCCGGAACTGATCAAAGCCGCTCCCGAAGCGCGGTTCGCGCTGCTCGTTGCCCGGTCCACCCGCCGATTGTTTATGTATGATAACGACCGCGTCCAACTCACCACGCTGGCCGACACTGCGCTGCGTGCCTCGCATCGGACGATTATCGAACGATATCTCATCTCGAAATGGCTGCGGAGTGTCCACGCCGATCTTTATTTTGTACCGTACGGCTGGCTGCCCCGGCGCCCCCCCTGCCCGACCGTCTGGACATTTCAAAACCTGCTGCTGCTCGATAAGTATAAAGACCAGCTTACTCCGCCACGGGGCATGCACCGCCGCGTGCGGGAACGGCTGCGCGGTGAACTGCTGCGGAAGGTCCTGCTCCCGCCGACATTGAACGCCGACCGCATCATCGCGGTCTCACGGAGCGCATATGATGATCTGGTAGCGCAGCATCCGCCCTGCCGCGAACGCCTGTCGGTTGTGCACGAAGGTGTAAACCCGCACTTCAGCCCGGCGGGGAATGATGCGGTGGATGCCGCCGTACTCTCGCGGCTGGACGTCCCCGACCCGTATTATCTTTCGGTCTCGACGCTCATGCGGCATAAACGGCACGAATCGTTGATTAAGGCCTTCGCCGGATTCAAATCCGAATCCGCCACCGAAGCCCGGCTGGTTATCGCGGGTGATGACTGGGGCGGGTACCGCCGACGGTTGGAACACCTCGTGCAACAATTGGGCGCCGGAGAGTTCATTCGCTTTCTGGGCCGCGTCAACCCGCTCGACCTGCCGGCGTTATACCGCAACGCCCGGTCGTTTGTCCTATTGTCCACCTGCGAATCGTTTGGTCTCCCTGCGGTGGAGGCCATGGCCTGCGGCTGCCCGACGGTCGTTGCCGATATGGGCGGACTGGCCGAAGTGGTCGGGGACGGCGGTGTGCGGGTCGACCCGCACGACCTGACAGGCATCACTGACGTGCTGCACCGGCTCGACAATTCACCTGCGCGCCGGACGGCCCTGGGACGCGCCGGGCTCATGCGCGCCGGGCATTTTTGCTGGCGCACTGCCGCAAAGAAAACCATGTCCATTTTTGAAAATCTTTTGCAATTGCACGGGAAAGACGGCTCAGCATTAAAACATAACAGGACCAGCATCTCGGCCACTCCATCGCCGGCGACCATACGTCATACGGGAAAAAATCCACGCCCGGATGAACGCATACCCGCCGGAATTGCCTGAGCACAAGGAGTCAGTTATGACCCGGACACGGAGCACAACAACCGTTCGTACACTCTCCCGGACCAGGATCGACATGACCGGCGATAAACAAATTCCACTCCATTTGCCGCATCCGGAACGGATCTGCAAACTCGACGCCAATGAATGTCTGTGCCGCCCGGCCAAGACCGTCATCGACGCGCTTCATTTCTGGACCGACCGCGGGATGATGAACTGGTACCCCGACCGGGACGCCGTCCGCCTGCGCACCGCGCTGGCCGAGTATACCGGACAGCCGTTTTCCTGTATCCGCGCCTTCAACGGCGCCGACGATGCCCTGACCTATCTGGTTGATTGCCTGGTCTCGGCGGACAGTGAAATACTGGTCTCGCCGCCCACGTATAACGTCGTGCCCCGGCGGGCGGAGTACCATCGCGGAAAAGTAAAGAAACTCCTGTTACCGGATATTTTTCATAAAAACGTCGATGCAGTGCTGGGGGCAATCGGTCCGGACACACGGCTGGTCTATCTGGCCAATCCCAACAACCCAACCGGCGTGCTGTATTCACGCGACGACATTACTGCCATTCTCCGCCGTCGGCCGTCGGCCGTTGTGGTAATCGACGAGGCCTACTACGAATACAGCGGCGCGACAGTCGCCGACCTGGTCCGAGTTTTCCCCCGGTTGTTCGTGGTCCGCTCGTTTTCCTCGGCGTTCGGTCTGGCCGGGTTACGTCTCGGGTACTTGCTGGCCCATGAACATACGCTGGAATCACTGTCGCGTATCCTGCCCCCACCGGCAGTGGCCACGCCGGCCCAGATCGCCGGGACAGCCGCGCTTAAAGCACCCGATGATCTGAAATTGAACGTATCGACTATCGGCGCCAACATGACCCGGCTGGCAGAAGCTCTGTGCGCGATGGGTCTGACAGCGGTGCCGACGCAGGCGAATTTCCTGCTGGTCAAAGTGGCGCAACCCTCGGCCACCACTGAATATCTGGCCGGAAAACTCATTTTTGTGCGTAATTGCGATACGCTGCCGGGGCTGGAGGGCTATCTCCAGATTACTGTAGGCGATGATTGCACGACCGCGCGGATTCTGTCCTCGTTTCTATGTATGCCCAAACAACTGCTTGGACCTCAGATCACTGTCCGGAGATTGACCCTGAAACGTCCCACCGAATATGCGGCTGATGGTCGATCTACCCCCGTCGATTATCGCAACCGGCTCGCCGTTCAAGTGGTGGAGGCATAATTCATGCGACAGATACTGGTACAAGCCGGCGCTGCCGCTCCAGCTGTTTATGAATTGCCGGACCCGGCAGTACTGGACGGTCAGGTGATGATCCGCAATCGGGCCTCACTTATCTCGCCGGGGACTGAACGGAGCAGTGTACAATTGCATACATCTTCGCTGCTGGCCAAAGCACGGCAGCGACCGGACCAGGTCCGGCTGGTCTTAAACAAACTGCGGACCGAGGGAATCAGCTCGACGGTCCGCAAGGTCCGATCACGACTGGCCGAGCCGTTCGTTCCCGGTTACTCCTGTGCCGGCACGATCACTCGGGTCGGCCCTCGGGTTACAGAATTCAAAGCCGGGGACCGGGTCGCGGCTGCCGGGTATGGATATGCCTCGCACGCCGAGCTGGTTTGCGTGCCGATAAATCTGACGGTCAAGATTCCGACAGAAGTGACCTTTGCGGAAGCCGCGTTCGGCACGATGGGCGCCATCGCCCTCCATGGTGTCCGCGTGACATCCCCGTCCCTCGGTGAGACAGTGGTCGTCGTGGGACTGGGCATCCTGGGCCAATTGACCGCCCAAATCCTTCGTTCAGCCGGTATGCAAGTCATCGCGGTCGAACCTTCGACTTTCCGCCGCGATCTTGCCGGCCAAAGCGGCATCAGCGACACCACCGAACCGGGAGAGCAGGCCCGACGATTGGTACTGGACCGCACCGGGCACCATGGGGCAGACGCAATTATCATCACCGCCGCTTCCCGCGCGGAGGACTTGATTGCCGAAACGGCAGAACTGGCGCGCGACCGTGGGATCATTACTGTCGTCGGAGATATTCCGCTGAATCTCCCACGGCAGGTATTCTATCAGAAAGAATTGCAGGTGCGGCTTTCCCGGTCCTATGGTCCGGGGCGCTACGATCGCGAGTATGAGGAAAAAGGACGGGATTACCCCTACCCTTACGTTCGCTGGACCCAAAAACGCAATATCGCGGCGTTCCTGGGATTGATCGCCCGCAAGCAGGTTTCGGTCGAACACCTCATCACCGATCATCGCGATGTCAGCCGGGCCGAGCAGGCCTATGCCCTGCTCGAGGGGCCCGACCGCGACCGCCATCTCGGCGTAGTATTCGATTATCCTGAAACGGATAACCCGCCGGTCACAACCATTCATCTGAAAAGCAAGGCCGCAAAATTATCGGCTGACGGCACTTTCGGCGTCGGTTTCGTCGGTTTCGGGCAATTTGCCGGCGGCGTGCTGCTGCCCGCGTTCCAATCGATCAATAATCTTCGTTATACCGGGGTGGCCACGCGCAAAGGCGTTTCGGCCAAATCCGCCGCCGCCAAAGGCGGTTTTGCCTATGCCACCACCGACTACACCCGGGTCATCAATGACCCGCAGACAGATATCGTCGTCATTGCCACGACCAGCGATCTTCATGCCGACCTGGCCTGTGCCGCCCTTGCAGCGAATAAAGCTGTCTTCCTGGAAAAACCGCTGGCCCTGGATCAGCCCGGGCTGACGCGAGTGGTCGAAGCGGTCCGTAAACATGGCGGGATGCTGCAAGTCGGTTTCAACCGCCGGTATTCTCCGGCGTTGACGGAAATTAAACGCGTGTTGACACCGCGGCGGACGCCGCTGGCCATCGATTATCGCGTTTGTGTTTCCCGCGCCCCCGCGCCCCAGCAACACTGGCTCGGCGATCCGGAACGCAGCGGGGGACTGCTGATCGGTGAAGTCTGCCATTTCATCGATGCGGCAATTTTCCTCACTGATGCCCATCCGCGCACGGTCTATGCCCGGCCGTTAGGTACCGATGCCGGTGATGACGCAGTAGCGGTGTTTATGGAAATGGCCGATGGCAGCGTGGTCAATATCCGTTACCTGACCGGCGCCGCGCCCGGTACGCCCAAGGAATATGTCGATATCGTCGGCGGGGGGATCACCGCCTATGTCAACGACTTCCGTCTATATGGCTGGGCCGGAAACGGCCGCCCGCAGAAAAGACGGGGAACGCAAAACAAAGGCCACGTCGAGCAGCTTAAAGCTTTCACCTGTTCGCTCCGACAAAAAGGAATGGCGGCTGGGGACCTCATTGCCGCCGTTTATGCCACAGAGGCAACATTTGCGGCGCAGGAATCGATGCGCTCGGGGGGCCCTGTAGCTGTGATCGTCGATTTCTAGACATCTCGGGAGGATGGATGACAGACGCAACCACTCGTCGTGGAAGCATTCTCTATATTTCGCATTATTTCCCGCCGGAGGTCAATGCTCCGGCCGGCCGGGTTTACGAAATGGCGCGGGTCTGGGCGCGCCAGGGCCGCCGGGTCAAAGTCTTGACGGGATTCCCCAATCACCCGCACGGGACCATCCCCGCGGAATACCGGGGAAAGGTGTTCCAGCGGGAGACACTGGACGGCATCGAGGTCTACCGCTGCTGGATGTACGCTGCGCCCAACACAGGCCTGATACGGCGGATGCTGAACTACCTGTCTTTTATGGTTTCAGCAATTGTGATCGGTACATGCCGCACCGGCCGCGCCGACTGTGTCATCGCCACCTCGCCGCAGATGTTCGTGGCCGTGGCCGGCTGGATTTTGTCGAGGATCAAACGGGCGCCGTTTATCTTCGAAGTACGCGATCTATGGCCGGAGGAAATCGCCACCGTCGGCGCCATCAAAAACCGATTGATCATCCGCTGCCTGGAAAAACTTGAAATGTTTCTGTATCGCCGGGCCGCGCGGATCATCGCCCTGGCCCAGGGGACAATTGAAATCCTGACCCGCCGCGGCGTACCGACGGCCAAATTGGCGCTGATCCCCAACGGTGTGGACCTCACACGGTTTGCCCCGGGCCGACGCCACAACCATGTGCGCGACCGGCTCAATTTGAACGGCGATTTTCTGGTATCCTATATCGGGACGGTGGGGATGGCCCATCGCCTTGATGTCTTTTTGGAGGCGGCGCAACTGATGAAAGATACGCCGCACGTGAAATTCCTGATCGTCGGCGACGGGGCCGAAAAACAACGCTTGTGCCGCGCCAAAGTCGAACTCGGACTCGACAATCTCCGGCTGCTGGAACAGCAGCCCCGCGAGGAAATCGCGGCTTATTATGCCGCGTCGGATTGTTGTCTGGTGCATTTGAAACAAGCTCCGTTGTTCGAGAAAAATATTCCCTCGAAAATTTTTGAAATCATGGCCAGTGGCAAGCCCGTCCTCCTCGGAACACGGGGAGAATCCAAACGACTGGTCGCACGCGCCGGGTGTGGAGTGTTTTTCGAACCGGAGAACGCCGCCGATCTGGTCGAAGGCATCCGCCGCCTGCAACATAATCCGCAGTGGCGTAAAAAACTCGGGCGGTCCGGGAGCGAATTCGTCCAAAAATATTATTCCCGCGATGACCTGGCCCGGCAATACCTGGCCGTGCTGGATACCACGATGGGTTTGAACGACAAACCAATTCCCGAACAGGGTATCCCTGCGGCGAAACGTTTGGCGGAGAGGATGACTTCATCACCGGCCCGGCCGGCGCGCCATCAACGGCGGGCACAAGCACGCCCCGGACGCCGGTCACAACCGGTGGGCATCACCTGATGGATCAGTCATGCTACGCGAACACTATATATTATTCCGCCGACTTCACCTGATCGCGGATTTGACCACGGTAATCTGCTGTTATTTTGCTTGCTGTCTGATCTGGGATGGGGGACTTCCATGCGCGGCCCCGGCTGATTTGCTTTTTGCGCCGGAACTGTTGATCCCCACAATTATTTTTGGCATCATGCTCAGCGCCAATCACCGGAGTTATGAATACCGTTTCCGTTCCCTGTCCTCATCGTTGTGGGGCATAACGCGGACTTGGCTGTCTGCGATAATACTGGCGCTGGTCGTCCTATTTTTGTATGAACCATGGGTCCCTGACCGGGCGAAATTTCTGGTATTCGCTCTTTCCGGAATGCCGGCACTCAGCACAGTCCGGTCGATAGTCTGGCTGGCACTCCATTTCTACCGCCGTTCGGGACGTTCGTTCAAGAACGTCCTGATCATCGGTACCGGGAAACTGGCCCGCCTGACCGCCGACCATATCCTCTCGCGCCCCGGCCAGGGTCTGCGGATTCTCGGTTTTCTCGACTGGGAACCACGCCGTCGACACTGGCGGTACCGCGACATCCCGGTCATCGGTTCATTACCGGACCTGCCGGTTATCGGCAAATCGCAACAAATGGACCTGGTCGTTTTCGCCGTAGGGTATAAATCCCTGGGAAAAATCAGCGGCGTGGCCCAAATTTGCGGCCGGATGGGCCTGCCCACGATTGTGCTGACCGATGTCCTGGGAGATTCCACTCTGCGGCGGGAACCGGGCCGTTTCTTTGGCCGGCCGGGCGTTTGTTTCGATCCGCAACCGCGACAGGATTGGACGCTCGCCGCCAAAAGTCTGCTTGATCGGGCGCTGGCCGGAGCCGCGCTGGTTGTCCTAACTCCGTTTTTGGCCATGATCGCCCTGGCCATCAAGTGGGTATCGCCGGGTCCGGTCTTTTTCAAGCAACGGCGGATGGGGTTGAACGGCCGCCAATTCACCCTGTGGAAATTCCGGACCATGATTGTCGACGCCGAGAAACAACAGACGCAACTGGCCGACTCGAACGAGATGTCCGGACCGGTGTTCAAAATGAAAAACGACCCGCGGATCACCCGGATCGGCCGGTTCCTGCGGCGGACATCAATTGATGAATTGCCTCAGTTGATCAACGTCGCCCGCGGCGATATGTCGCTGGTCGGACCCCGGCCCCCCCTGCCTGAAGAAGTCCGCCGGTACGACGGCTGGGAGCGGCGGCGGTTGTCGGTCCGGCCCGGACTAACCTGCCTGTGGCAGATCGGCGGCCGTAACCGGATCGATTTTGAGGAATGGATGAAACTCGACTTAGAATATATCGATAACTGGTCGCTGAAAAAAGACGCCGAAATCCTCGTCAAAACAATCCCGGCGGTATTCCGCGGCACCGGAGCGCGCTAGCCGCAGACCGGGATCCCGAACGGGTGCTGCCGTCAATACTCCCCGTCAGCATCGGTCTTGATCAACAGGACATCCGCCGAACCCATCCCCGAAGATTTCGTCCAGCCGGTGATGATATAGCCGCCGTCGGACGTCGGCGCAACCCACGCCGCCCGGTCGTCCCATTGTCCGCCGTATGTCTTTTCCCACTGAACGCGACCGGAAAGATCCAGCTTGAGCAGATATGCATCATCTCCTCCCGCCCCCAAAGAACTGGTAAACCCGGCCAGGACATACC
>JAGVQM010000007.1 GCA_020051695.1 Candidatus Zixiibacteriota bacterium
ATCCCGTCCGCCCGCGCCGATACGCCAATCTCCAAAAACTGCGCTCCCGTCGTCCCCACCTTCGCCTGACCATACACCAACGACGGCAACGTCAACAGGCAACCGGCGATGCCGGCCACCAGGACAAACCATTTCACTTTTGGGTTCATACCCCTCGGCTCCTTATTTTCATTATGCGTACACCAGCCATTCTGGTCCCCTATTTTACAATCACTAGTTTGCCGATTTGCGTACCGAGCGACGATTCGACGGTATACAGGTAAATACCCGAGACGACCGCCTGCGTGTTGCGCGAAATCAGGTCCCAATACGCCTTGGAACTGGTATCAGAAAACGGCCCGCCCTCATAGTGTTCGAATTCCCGCACCAGGTCGCCGTCCAGGGTATAAATTTTAATCATGGCCCGCGACGGCAAATTCACAAAGTGAATACGCCGATCGCGTTCGGTCCAGCCCTGCCGATAGGGGTCTTCATATTGAGAGGAGCGATAATCATCAGAAACTATATATGGGTTCGGATATGCCGAGATTTCCAAATTCTGTTCCTCGACCACGTCCGCCGAATAAAACGGAAAAACCAGTTGGGAGTTGACCAGCGGCGAGGATTCCAACGGTTGCAGCCCGTTTTGCGGATACCCATAGTCGAACGCGGTCACGGCGAAATAATACGACTGTGAGGGGAGCAGGCCGTCGATTTCGAAATGGTAGCGCCCGAAACTGATCGGGTTGCCCAACTCATCAATCGAATCGACCACCGCCACCCGTTGGATGAGGTTTTGAATGGTTATGCCGTTTTCATCGTACTCATTTCCGCGGTTCCAGTCTTCGACTTCAAAATAATACCTTTGGTGCTGGCCGTTTGTCGTATCCGTGTAGGCTTTCGAGGGTGACGGATAATCCGTGGGTTCGAAGTCCGGATCGTTAAACTGTGCCCGCAACTCGTCGAGCGTTAGTGGATAGTCTTTATACATCCACCGCTTTTCGGAACCCTGCGGTTGAGCGACATCTTCGCGGAACGCCCGGAAATCGACCATGTCCCACGAGGCAACCAGGGCAAAACTGGCGACCTGATCCAGGTCGGCCATGTACAGCCGGTAACCTTCAAAGTCTTTCAGGAAACTGAAAGCGTCCGGCCGGGTTTCCGTCTCACTGCCGTCCCATTCAATAATGACTTTTCCCGGCAGGGCGGTAATATCAAGAATCGGAGAATTCGGCGGGGGCGGCCCCTGGTAATCGGGAATCCCGTCGCCGGCATACCAAATGGTATCGCAATCAATACAGGACCCGTCGATGGAGTCGATACTGCAGTTGGCCAGGTAATACAGCCCCCGGCACTCGTCCGCCACGCCTGTTTCCGGGTCAGGGGTGCTGAAACCCGGATTATCAAACACCCACGCGGCCCAACGCGCATTGACTGCCAGATCGGTAAAATCCAGATTCTCGTAAAATGTATTGGGTGCATCAGGGAGGTTGCGGATATTATCCGGGTCGTTATGGAAATCGTCACCGGCGATGTATCCAACGGTCACCGGCAGCGATTGGCCTGACCCGATACTGAACGGGCCGAACGACAGCAGGTATCGCGTATCGTAACCGTCGGCAAACGTGGCAGCCCGGCTCTCGTGCGGCGGCATCCAGCCCTGAGCGCTCATATCCTCCGCCGAATACACCTGGTCATAATCGAATTCGCGGTTGGACATCACCCGGTACTTGTGCGTGTCGCCATCCGGGGTCCCGCGGCCGCCGGAAAAGTTAAGATCACCGGGGATTTTTTGCGGGCCCCAGTCCAGACTCGGTGTCCCATGTGAATTCCACCAGTTGAATGAATAATCCAGCCGCGTTGGCCCACACCCCCCTGGCGGCGTCGGCGAACGCACCACGCGCGTCCCGGTCACCGCCTTGGGCGAGGCGAAATCGAAGATCCCGCCGACCTGGTCCCCGTCATTGTCGGCAATCCAGGCGATATTGACGGTGTCCTGCACAACATCCGTACCGCCGCAGACAATTGCCCCCGAGGGATTGACTTCGAGGTTGCGGAAGCCGCAGATATCGTCCGCGAACCCCTCTACCCGGCGCGACGAATGATAGACGTCCGCATCAATGTACAGTCCCATATATAACTGACGGAGACTGTCGAGCCCGATGTTTTCGATGATAAAATCCAGGAGTACGAAGTCCTGGGCATACGAATACGACCAGCTATATGATTTCTGGGTTATTTTAATGTGGAGCGGGACGTGCGGCCCGGTGTACTGATCGGCATTCACATACGTCTGGTCGGTCAGCGTGTCGGTGTACACGGCGATGAAGTCCTGCTCCGAGATCGCCTCGGGAGAATAAAATTCGCTGCCGGGGCGATTTGACCGCTCAATGATCACGCCGCCGTTGTCCGCGCTTTCCGGGTACATTTCCGAAACACTCAACCAGCCGTCATGCCCGGTGGAAGTCAGCGTATCGATGCCAACCAGAGCGCTGATCCACAGCGCACCCTGAAACAGATAGTCAATCTTCGAACCGGCGGGAAATTCGGCACCCGGCGCGGGCTGGCCCGTTTTGGGGTCGCTAAAATCACCGGCCTGACTGCCGAAAAAACCCCAGTTGGTCACCGAAAAATAAAAATTACCGACATTATGGACGGCCAGAGTGGTGTTGGGGACTACGGCAGTTTTCGAGAGTTGTCTCTGCGGCAGCCGCGCGGCTTCGTCCGGGTCGATATATTTCATGCGCGCATGCCCTTCCAGCGCAAATCCGGCGACCAGGACCACCAACAGCAGCAGGCCTATAATACATTTGACAGTTGAGTGCATCTCCTCCCCTTTCAAAAACCCGTCACGCCATACAGCGCAATGTCCATCCTATTCCGGCACTAGACCGTAATGTCGTCTTCAGAAGGCGACGCTGAAGGTGAAGCGGTTCACATCACCCAGCACGCCCAGGTCCTGGCGGGCATAGTCCGCCGACAATTTCCGCTCGCCCCACGGCAC
>JAGVQM010000004.1 GCA_020051695.1 Candidatus Zixiibacteriota bacterium
ATCCCGTCCGCCCGCGCCGATACGCCAATCTCCAAAAACTGCGCTCCCGTCGTCCCCACCTTCGCCTGACCATACACCAACGACGGCAACGTCAACAGGATTACGCAAATTATTATCGCCAGTGTCCCGATTCTGCTCATGGTTCTCACCCCATCCATAAATGCTGCCTTTTCACATCGCGGCACCGGCCGGGCCGGGCAACGGATTTCTCCTATTTAATAATAACGATCTTGCCGATTTGCGTCCCCAAGTCCGATTCAATGGAATAGATGTAGATTCCGGAGACCACGGCCTGGATGTTCCGCGAGACCATGTCCCATGCCAGGTGCGAATCCGAATCGGACAGGTGCGGGTCGGGATGATTCATCTCCCGGACAATATCCCCGTCGAGCGTATAAATCGTGATGGTCGCTCTCGACGGCAAATTGACGAAGTGAATGCGCCGATCGCGTTCAGACCAGCCCTGTTTGAACGGGTCTTCATACCCCCGCCCCCGGTAATCCATCGAGACTTTATAGGGATTGGGGTAGACCGAGGCCTGGAGTTGCTTTTCCTCGACGACCTGGGCAGTATATGCCGGATAGGCCAGTTCGGTGTTGGCAATCGGCGACGATTCCAGCGCCTCCAGGTTGGTGATCGGGTTGCCGAAATCAAAGGCGGTAATTGAGAAATACATCGCCTTACTGGGCAGCAGGTTTTCGATGCGCGCCTCGTAAACGCCGTATTTAAGATAGACATCGTTCTCTGCGTCGGCCAACAGACTGTCGACACCGACCTGCTGAATGACGTTGAGCACCGAATCACCGGTGGTCAGCGGATACTTGTTGTTAAGGTTGTTGTCCTGCGGCACCAAATAGAATACCGTATCCGCCTCGCCGCGCCGGTCGACATACGTTTTCTGCGGCGTGGAGTAATTCAGCGGGTTGAAATCCATGCCGTACATCTGTTGCAGTTGCGCGGTCGTCAACGGGTCAAGCCGCTGCTTGTAGCGGTTCGTCGATCGGTTATATTCCATTCGGCAGTAATTGACCACATCCCAGGAGGAAATCAGCGACATGGCGCTGATCGTATTCAATTCCCCCATATACAACCGGTACCCCTCGAAGTCCCGTTTATTAGTGAAATCATCCGGGGTTAACTCGGAAAGGATGCCCGTCCATTTCAGAGTGATCACGCCGGGTTCGGCAAAGATTTCGAATTCCGGCGGCGGAGGGGGCGGCGGTCCCTTGAAGTCGGGAATACCGTCTCCGGCATAGTACGCCGAATCGCATGAGCTGAGGATCGTGTCGCCCTCGACAATGAGCGTGTCGAGGCAGTTGACCAGGTAAAACAACCCTTTGCAGCCGTCCTTTTCGCCGGTCAACGGATCGGGCGTGTCAACCCCGGGGTTGTCATACACCCAGGCCGCCCATTGCGCGTTGACGCCGAAATCGGTGAAATCAAGTTTGTCGTAGAAAAGCTCCGGTTTCTGAGAGTCGAAAAAGCGCTCAAAATCATCGGCGGCAACGTGAAAGTTGTCTCCGCCGACATAACCGATCGTCACGCTGACTGAGTCTCCGGGGTACAGATCTTTCAGCGGCCCGAAGGAAAACAGATACCGCGTATCGAACCCATCGGCGATATTGCTGGCCAGCGTCAGGTTGGTCGGCGCCCGCCAGTAGGATTCCCCCGAATAATCAAGGGCAGCGAACAGCTGATCGTAATCGAACTCGCGGTTGGACATGATGTAATATTTGTTCGGGTCACCCGCCGGGGTACCCTCGCCGCCGGTGCCGTAATCCCGGTAACGGCGCCGGTCACGCGGCCCCCAGTCGAAGCTGGTATTCGATTCGGACGTCCACCAGTTGAACGAATAATTCAGGGGCGCCGGTCCGCACCGGTCCGGTTCGAGCGGCCCGCGCACGACCCGGGTGCCGGCTACGGCGATATTGCTGCGAAAATCAAACGAACCGCCGAACGGGTCGCCGTCATTGTCCGCGGTCCAGGCGATATTGATCGTATCCAGCAGGCCGGGGTGATTGGAGGGTACGGTGAGTTTGTACCCGGAGTAATCGTCTTTAAAGCCCTCGTCCGCAAGACTCATCGCCCGGTTCCAGCAGTCGGCATCCACGTACAATGCCATATAACTGGAACGGAGAAGGTTTTCAGAGATATTGAAGATCGTGAAGTCCAACAGGATAAAATCCTGCGCATACTTGTATGACCAGGAATAACTCTTCTGCCGGACTTTGATGCCCAGTGGAGCGTGCGGCCGGCCGTCGTACGGATCGGGATCGATATACGACGTGGACGTCATCGAGTCGGTATACTCGGCAATATAGTCCTGCTCGGAAATCGCATTTTCGGTGTAATATTCCGAGGACTTGCGCGTGCTCATCTGGATGATTTCCCCGTTGGGAACATGCTCGGGATACATCTCGTGGATGCGCATCCAGCCGTCCGAACCCACAGTCACCAGCGTATCGGTTTCCACGACGGAGCCGAACCAGAGCGCCCCGGCGTACAGATAATTGGAACCCGAGCCGGCCGGGAATTCAAATGACGGCGCAGGTGTGCCGTCGGGTTCGAGCATTTCATCCCACTGGTCCATAAAGTTGGCGCCGAAGGTGCCGTAGTTGGTGATGGTCATCCAGACATTGCCGACTTTGTGCGAACGGTTCAGCACATTGGGCACGGCAACCGCCGTTTTATTCAGGGCTTCGAACCGCTCCCGCAGGGTGCGCCGGCCTTCCGGCGCCTGTTCGGCCGCCAGCGCGGCCACTCCCCACAGGGCGCACACAACCACCACCAGCCCGGTATACCACCAGAATCGAAGCTGCCTGTCTTTCATCATGATTTCGACCCTTTGCAAATTTCTTCAGTACAGTGCGGGACGCCACGGCACACCATGGCCCCCGGCCCCATTCCCGCTATTTAATCAGCACGATCTTGCCCAGTTGCGTACCCAGTTCAGATTCCACGGCATAGATATAAATCCCCGAGACAACCGCCTGTGTGTTGCGCGTGATCAAATCCCACCAGGCGGTGGAACTCGATGATGAAAAAATGCCGCCGGGTTCATGTTCGAATTCCCGCACGATGTCGCCATCGAGCGTAAAAATGGTAATTTTCGCCCGTTCGGGCAAATTGACAAAATGAACCCGCCGCGAGCGTTCGGACCAGCCTGACCGTTCACGGTCTTCATACCCCCGCCCGCGATAGTCATCCGAGATCCGATAGGGATTCGGGTAAACCATCACTTTCAGGCCTTCCGCGACAACCCGGTCGGCGGAATTGGCGGGATAGGACAGCACGGCATTCACCAGCGGCGATGACTCCAATGGGGCGAGCATTTCACGGTTTCCATAATCGAACGCCGTCACGGAAATATAGTATGGTTGGGACGGTAGGAGGTTATCCAGGATAAGCTCGTACACGCCAAAATAATCATAGACGCCGGGGACAGCAGACTCCACACTGTCTATCGCAATCTGCTGTATTTCGTTAAAGACCGTATCGGTTCCCGAAATCCGGGAGAGATTCGCCTGGTTCCAATCCTGCGGTTCGAAATAAAACAGCGAGTCGTGTTCATCGGTGAACGGGGCTTCCGGGGATGGATACAATAACGGATCGAAATCCTCCCCGTACATCATTAGTAGCGTATCCAGCCGGATCGGGTCATTATTCTGGACCCAGCGACCGGAGGACGGGTTGAGGTCGTAGCGCCGAAAATCGACCAGGTCCCAGGAGGCCACCAGGGCATAGGAAACCAGGGTATTAAAATCGGCAACATACGCGCGATATCCCTCAAAATCGCGGCGCAGGGTAAAATCATCGGGCGCCAACTCGGATCGCTGACCCGTCCAGCGGATAGTCAGTTTCCCCGGCCCGGCAACGACATCAAGATTCGGCGCGGGGGGCGGCGGCGGGCCCTTGAAATCGGGCACACCATCACCCGCGTAATAGACCGTGTCGCAGTTTTCATAGACGATTTCGCCGCCAATGTTGACCGTATCCTTGCAGTTGACTTCATAAAACAACCCAAAACACCCCGAGGAATCCGTATCGACGCCGGGGTTATCAAACACCCAGGCCGCCCACTGGGCGTTTACGGCAAAATCGGAGAAATCCAGTTTTTCATAAAATAGATTGGGATTATCCGGATTATAGAACCGTTGAAAGTCATCCCCATTGACGTGGAAACCTTCCCCACCGACATAACCGACGGTAACATACGTCGATTCCCCCGGCTCCATGTCCGCCAGCGGCCCGAAAGAGAACAGATACCGCGTATCATATCCGTCGGCAATATCCCGCGCCAATCCCGGTTGCTTGGGAGCGCGCCAATCGGTGGATTCCGAATAGTCAATTGCCGAGAACAATTGATCATAGTCGAATTCGCGATTGGACATGATATAATATTTGTTCAAATCACCGGCAGGCGTGCCGTCACCACCGGTACCATAGTCACGGTAATTCGTTTCCTTCCGGGGTCCCCAGTCAAATCGAGTGTCGCCGTTGGAAGTCCACCAATTGAAGGCATAATGCAGCGGCGCGGGACCACAACCGCCGGGTTCAGACGGTCCACGGACGACCCGCGTACCCGAGATGCCCGTCGGGCTCAGATAGTTGAAAACCCCGCCGGAAATCGGATCGCCGTCGTTGTCGGCAGTCCAGGCAATGTTGATGGTATCCAGCAGCCCGGGGAACGACGAGGGCACAGTCTCCAGATAGCCGGAATAATCGTCGGCATACCCGGCGCCCGGACTGGCCTCATGCCAGCAGTCGGCATCGACGTACAGGGCCATGTACGGCTTTTCGATCACCTGCGTGCTGATATTGTGGAGAATAAAATCAATCAGGATGAAATCCTGCGCATAATCATAGGACCACGAATAGCTTTTCTGAGTGATTTTCAAACCAATCGGGCGGTGCGGCCGCCCGGCATCCGGATCGGGAGCAACATATGTCTGGTCGGTCAGCGTGTCGTAATAAACGGCGATATAGTCCTGTTCGGAGACCGCATCTACCGAAAAGAACTCTGAAGACTGCCGGTTGGACAACTCGCGGATTGTTCCCGCTTCACCGTCGACCGGGAAGGTTTCATTGACATGCTGCCAGCCATCGGCGCCGACCGAGACCAGAGTATCGGTACCGACGATCGCACCGAACCAGAGCGCCCCCTGAAACAGGTAGTTGACGCCCGAGCCGGCGGGAAATTCAAAGGACGGGGCCGGCATGCCGGCGTACGGTCCTTCCATTTCGTTCAACTGACTTTGGCGGAACTGGCTGCCGAAAAAGCCGTAGTTGGTGATGGTCATCCAGACGTTGCCGACACGGTGGCTGCGATTTTGCGTATTCGGCACGACGGCCGCCCGGGCCAAGGTCTCCAACCGCCCGCGCTCGGCAGTAAGGTCCTGTTTCATCCGCGCAAAACCCGGCGCAGCCACTAGCAAGAGGACAATGACAAAGAGTGCAGCTGCTACCAGAGGTCCACGCCATACACTCCCCGACATGATCGACCTCCTGTTCTTCGTCTGTGTAGCCAAAACTATTCGTCCTGATTTCCGGAGGCGGCATGAGCCGCCTCCGGAAAATACTCATCGTTGGCGCACTGCCTTAGAAATTCACGCCCAGTCCAAGGCGGATATTGCGTCCAGCGCCGTAGTTGGACGGGTTGTCATCCGATTCCAGCCCGCGATAGACAATACCGTCGATGTTCAACGAGGTATTTGCCCGACCGGTGGCGCTGTACACGCTGCTGACGTTCTTGGTGTCGAAAATGTTGTTGATCCACACATCAAACGAGTAGCGCAGTTTCCAGATCGAGAAGTCTTTGTTGAACCGGATATCCACGGTGGACGTGGCCGGCATCCGCTCGGAATTCGGCAGCGGGTCCTCGCCGGGGACCAGCGTTTCCGCCGTGCCCGGGTGTGACCGATCCGGTGTGTACGGGAAGCCGGAACCATATTGCCACAGGATGTTGAGCCCCCAGTTTTCCGGCAGTTTCAAACCAAACAACCGCGGGTTTTCACCGGCAGGTACGCGCAGATCAAGGTTGAGGGTGATCTGGTGCCGCACGTCCCAGTCCAGCGGAAATTCCTGAATGGGGATATCGCGGTTGTAGTAGTTGTCATAGTAGTTGGAGGACTCGGACGACGATTTGCCGTAGGCGAAGGCGTAGTTATACGTCATATAGCCCGAAGTATAGTTGCCGTACTTTTTCTCCAACTCGAGTTCCAAACCCCGCGCGCGCGCGTAATCGTGATTTTCGTACACGTTGCGCGAAATCGGGCCGATGTTTTCGATCGTGGTGTTGATCAGGCCGAAGTCGTCCTTGTAGAAGCCCTGGATCGAGAGTACGTACTCCGGCGACATCGCATACTGCAAACCAAACTCGTACTGGATGGTCTTCTTGTAATCGATATTGGAGTTCCCGATCACGCCGAAGGCGTTGGAGGCCTGCGACGCCCGCTTGTACATGTAATCAAGGTCCGGCATTTGGTAGAAATGGCCGTAGTTGAAAAACACTTTGGCCTTGTCGGAGATCGGGTACGAAAACGCGATACGCGGTGAGAACTTGTCCTGCCGATCGACGACTTCACGCGCTTCGATGCTTTCAAGTTCCTGCTCCGCCTCGATGGCTTCGAGGTCCTGAATGAAGAAGTCGTAGCGGAAGCCGAGGTTGGCAACCATCTGCCCGTATTCCATTTTATCGCGGAAATAGAACGCGCCGGTCAGCGGTTCGCGGGTGTAGAAATCGCGGAATGTCCCGCGTTCCGGCCAGGGGCCGCCGTCATTAAACCCATCGTATGGATAATACGGGTACTGTAATTCGCCCATGTCCAGATAGTTGCGAGTGATCTTAAACCCGCTCTTGATTTCGTGCTCGCGGGCCAACTGGCTGGTCAGGTCGATGTTGAGGGTCGTGATCATGACGTCGCGTTCGTGCCACAAGGCCCACTGGTTCCAGCCGAAATCCCAGAACCCGTCCGCGGGATCCCACTGGCTGTTGCCGTTGATATCGGTGAACGGTTCGCCAACGTCAAAAATGTAATTGGGATAGTCGTACACGCCGTTACCGTTCAAGTCCTGATAGGGAATGCCCGGCAGCCACGAATCGTTTGGGCCGTCATAACGGGAGTTGGTCGATACGTCCTCGAACGGTTCGCCGAAATCGTACCCCGGCAATGAGGCGTCCCAAACACCGTTGTTATTGACATCGGTAAACGGCTCACCCAGCGAATGGTCGCCGTCGACATACGGCTCCGGCCGGTCCTGGTTGATCGGATTGCGGCGGCTTTCATCCCAGGTGCCGTTGTCGTTGGAATCGTACAACAGGGGATCGCCCAAGTCCCAGCGTCCGTTGCCGTTGACATCGACAAATGGCTCCCCGCTGTCGGGATCGTAGGCCCCGTTACCATTGAAATCGTACGCCAGCGAATCGCGAAATTGATTGTTGAACCCTTCGCTCCCCGGAGCATCATAATGGCCGTTAAAGTTCCCGTCGACATAGACATCGCCGAAATTGTACGACGGCGTCCCGTAGAAGAAATTCGTATCGGGATACAGGTTGACGAACGGCTCGGGGGCGTCATACACGCCGTTGTTGTTGTTGTCCTGATACGTTTCCCACTGGTCGTAGAGCAGGAATTCGTCCGGTTCGTTCCGCCCGCCCGCGGTCTTGGGGTCACCCGGCATCTGCGAATAGGTGCGGTGATACCGGGAGACAATGACCTGGTAATAGGTGGACTTGTTGACGTTATGCAGGAACGTCAAAGATAACCGGTCGTTGATGTCTTCGATCCAGCCCACGGTGTTTGGTGTGTAGCGGTAGGCCCAGCCATAGCGGCCTTCAAACGGGGTACGGCGTTCCCACGAACCTTTATAGTTGAAGGTCAGGTGCATATCCGGTGTCACGCGGTAATTCAGCTTGAAACCGGAGTTGTAGCTGTTTTCCTGCCGGTCGGCGATCTTGAGGCCCAGAAATTTCACGCTGCGGTATTCGCGCATGCGGCTGGGCGAAGTATAGTCGTTGTAGGACCGGTAGGTGTCCAACCGCTCAACGTCGCCGGTGATATTGTAAAAAAGCCTGTCCTTCAACGGACCCAGGTTCAACCCCCAGTTGGAAAACGGCTCGGGACCGCCGAGGTTGAACTCCAGCCGGTCGTAATTGAACGAGTTTTTATTCAGCGATTCGGTGCCGAAATCATCGGTGAAAAGCTGCAAGTGGCCGGACGTGACCCGGTGACCGGATTTGGTGGCGACGTTAATGACGCCCGAAGTAGCGTTGCCGTACTCGGCATCCCAGCCGCCTTTGAGGATCGAGAGGTTTTCGATGTCCTGCCCGGAGAGGTTTAACGACTCGGTCGGACCGCGGCCGCCGAGCGGGTCTTTCAACTCCACGCCGTCCACAATGTAAATCAACTCATTGGCCCGACCGCCCCGGATATGGATTTGACCGTCACGGTTGACCACGCCGACCTGCGTCCGCAGAATGTCCTCCACGTTGGTCACCGGCATACTCTTGATTTTCTCCGAGGTGACCGTCCGGCGGGTGGAGGTAACGTCCACTTGAATGGTCTTTTCCTTCCCGACCACGGTGATGGTCTGGTCAATATCGAGGACTTCCTCCTGCAATTCGATGTTGATGGTCTCGGTCAGACCGGGGGACACGGTAATATCGGTATATTTCACTTCAATGTAACCGATCATCTTGACCACGACTGTCTGTACACCCGGCGGCACCGACATGATATGGAAATCTCCGTCCGGCCCGGTCAACGCCCCCAAGGTGGTGCCGTCGACACGGACGGGGCACCCGACAATGGGCTCCTTCGTGCGCATGTCGATAACGGTCCCGGCAATTTTTCCGTGCGTCTGCGCGAACACATCTCCGGAAATCCCAGCAACCAGGAGTGCGGCCATGACCAACACCAGCCAACACGATTTACTCTTGACAGCCATCCTGACCTCCTTTGCACAACGGCAAATTCACACTTTTTTTCGTTATATTTGAGAAATACCGCCCACGGCCATCAGGGGTAGTGTGATCGCAACATTCCATTGCGAACTGCCCCCGTGCGGATTGCCGATTCGACCATCCGCCGAGACCGCGGGCCCGCCGATAGATCTCTCACATTAATAGTTGCGCCGTCCGGAGTTGTTCTAGTGGAAATGATGAAACTCCTCATCCACGATTCCGTATACTATTTCCGGGCGGGTTCAGTCCCTCCTTTATCCTCATCCCCTGGCGCTTTTGCGCCCCGGTAAAACTTATTATGTATCTCACTTCTCCATCGCAAGTCAAGCGCTTTTTGCCTGCGGGTATTCCTTTTAGTCATTTTCCCAAAAGAAGTTACCCATCTTTTCCAAATGGCATACCACGGGCGAAGTGAAATATTCCCCAAAATTCCGAAAAAATCGCATTTTCCGACGTCAAAGGGGTAAATTCCCCTGATCATTGACCAGTGAGTCAATGTTTTCCAGTTCAGCATGGTCGAAGGAATCTCGGCGAGCAAACCGGCCAAAGGTCAGACATAAACCGTGTATAAGTTCTTGAATGATAGTATCCTGGTCAAGCTCCCCCCCCAATAACGCGGACAAACTCGACATGTGGGCAGCTCCGGATCGCGTGACTTTGCCGAACAATTCTTCCGGAACAACTTCAGCTTCATTCAGATAAATCGTCCCATGCTGCAATAATCGCTCCGCTGAACGGAGCTGAGCGGCAGCGACGAGCTTCTTGCCCAAAGATGTTATTTCGTAACGCGTTGTCGTTGCCGCACATATACCCCCGCCGACGGCCTTTGTTTGATTTTGCGACCGGCCTCGCCTGTTGAAAACTTCGGCTTGCACACCCAACCGGCCGAGGCCCGCGGCGATGGCCATAGAAATTTGACAAAAACCTTCCGCCAAGCCGGTCCCGAAAATGCCGGCGCGGGCGGTGTCGGCAATGACGGCATAATTGATTTCATTCCGGTGCAACAAGGCC
>JAGVQM010000013.1 GCA_020051695.1 Candidatus Zixiibacteriota bacterium
GGGCGCTTTTTATGTATACGCCGGGCCTTTAATCGACAACCAGGTCCCGTTCCAGTTCAATATGCATGGTCGGCCAGCGATGGCCCTCGTTCAGATCGTAGCCGATATCCCGCAAAACCAGCGGCCATTGCAGGGTAACCGGCAGATCGGTGATGGCGTTGTAAAACAACTCCGGTTTCGGGATATATGCCGAGAACATAATCAACTGCAGGAATGGCTCATCCTCGTCGAAATCGGGGTCGGGTTCGACCGTAATGAACAATTTGTAGGTGTACGGGCTTTCCACGATATCCAAGCGGCCGAACTCCGGCACATTCTGGAAGAAATCTTCACCGGGGATGTTGAAATGTCGGTCGTATCCGCTCTTGATTGAATATGAGGTATCGTCGTCCGGGCCGCTGGGGCTGGAGAATCTGCCCAACGACAGCGGGTCTTTGCGCGGGGAATTCTCAGTAAAGGTGATCCAGGCCTGGTATTTCCAGCCGTCGACGGCGTCCGGCATCGTGGTCAGGGACGGGGTGACCGTCGTGTCGCCGTTGGTGTCAACATGCACGACCTCAAAATAAAACAGCGAATCGTAGGAGGTTGCGCACGGTTGCAGCACACTGTCGGCATCAAGGCACAGGTACACCGCCAGCGTGTCCTGCCCGTAATATTCGTAATACACCGAATCGAATTGCTCCGGCGCGATGTTTTCGCATTCCTCCCAGAACTCGTCGTCGGTGGTGTCGACATCGCAATAAAACGTCACTCCCTGCGTGTCGAACCAGACCACATCGGCGGTATCCACACGTCCGAACCAGATCCCGTTTTCCACCGTTTCCACGTCATACCACGGGCCGTCGGACTGGCTGAATACATAAAACCAGTTCTCATCGACGAAATCACTGATTGCATCAGTGCTGATCGGGTGTTCCAGATCGGCGTCCTGGTTCATCTGGTCCACTTCACCCTGGAGGATGACGATGCCGGAGGACAGCCCGGTATTCTTGGTGCTCTCGATGGTGATGTAAATCCGGTCGTAGTCGTAGATATTGACTTCGGGGTTGAAACTGTTTTCGATGGCCGTGCCGCTGACATCGGTCGGGACATGGGAATAATCGTCCCAGTTGAATTGGCCGAAACTTTTCCACGTGCTGCGGTCATCCGCTACCCAGATGCCCCTCTCGTTAAATTCCCCGTTGACGAGCCATCCCTGATATATGGAACCTTTGGGCAACTTTTCGAGGTTTTTCGGCTCCAGCTTAAGAATGCTGGGCACTTTGTTTGGTTCTTTGGGGGCATTAATCAGGCATCCCGAAAGAACCATACTGCAACCCATCAAAGCTATCAAACAACCACCTAACAAGTACTTATGCATAAACAATTCCTCCCCGGGTCATGTCATCCCCTACAAAACGACCAGCAGTATACCCCACTTTCCGGCGGGCTGTCAAGCGAAATCAACCCCTGCGTGCCGCCCGCGGGGTAATCATGACAGCTCTGCCGCGGGTATTCCTTTTCGAGGATTAGTACCCCCGTACCGCGATCTTCTTCCCGAAAAACGTCATTTTTCGCCGTTTTTTTGGCAGGTATTAATCCAGATGCATCGCTTCGCGTACCAGGATCATTGTCTCACCAGCCCTGCGGCGCGCCCGTTCGGCCCCCTGCCGCAGGATGCCCCGAACCTGATCCGGGTGGGCAATCAACTCCGCGCGCCTGGCCCGCAGGTCGGCCAGGGCATCATTCAAACGCTCGATTAATACTTTTTTGCAGTCCACGCAGCCCAGCTCCCCGGTGGAACAAGGTCTGAATAACGCCTGATGATCGGAGTTATAGACCTTCTGCAAGGCATATACCGGGCAGATGTCCGGCCGTCCGGGATCTCCCCGCCGCAATTTTTGGGGGTCGGTGAACATTTTTTTCAGTTTGACCCCGGTTTCCTCGGACGAATCGGCCAGCGTGATATCGTTCCCATAGGATTTCGACATCTTCTTGCCGTCGATACCGGGGATAGCCGCGAATTTGGTCAGTTTTGCCTCCGGCTCGGGGAATACATTGCCATACAACGTGTTAAATCGGCGGGCTACTTCGCGGGTCAGCTCGATATGCGGCAGTTGATCCTTGCCTACCGGTACGAAATCTGCACGATAAACCAGAATATCGGCGGCCTGTAGCAGCGGATATCCTAGGAAACCATAAGAATCCAACCCCAATTCCAGGGATTTTTCTTTGTAACTGGGGACTCGTTCCAGCCAGGGGATAGGGGTGATCATCGAAAACAGTAGATGGAGTTCAGCGTGTTCCTTGACATGTGATTGCACGAAAATCGAACATTTCTCAGGATCAAGCCCGGCCGCCAGATAATCAACCGCCACCTCGAACACCCGGTCGGGAAATTCCGGGGTTTTGTCAAAATCGGCGGTCAGCGCGTGCCAATCCACGATACAACAATACATCTCGTACTCATCCTGCAGGGCGACCCAATTTTTTAACGCCCCTTCGTAGTTTCCCAGGTGAAGATGCCCAGTCGGCTGCATTCCGCTGAGGATGATTTTTTTCGACACGTTGTTCCCCTTTCCCTTGGGCAGACATAATAATACATCGGGACTGTCCGGAAAAGTGCTAACGCATACGGCTGACTTGCTGATCACAAGGAGGGTATGGCAGGATGAGGTTCGGATGTTATCGCGGCATCCTGCCCAAGACTTGTCGAATTAATGGACAGTGTGCCCCTGGAGCGGAAATGGGCTGAGAATTGTCCCCCATCGGCATAAGGGCCAAGAGAGATGCAAAAATATGCACATATCTATTTTTGCTCTCCTCTCGGCCGGTTTGCTCGTCAAATATTTGGACAATTGGGCGAAAATTTAAAGGAATGATTTCCTTTTGGTGCGGCGAAACTGATTCGTTAGTTATTGATTAGCAAATAGTTATTTGCTTCTCTGACATTTCTTTCCCCACCGGAATGGAATTTGCTTTCGTACTTAGCGGGGTGCCGCTTTCCTCTATCCTCTTCGTACTTGAAGGGTAACCTTTGAAAACCAGGCGGCACCCTTTTTCTTTGCCTGTTCTGCCCGGAATCCCCCACGTTGACAAAACAGCAAGCCGTATGCAACCGTGGCCTGCTGTTTTCGTAGCCAGAGGAATAGAGGTGTGGTGTATTGAGTATATGATAAAGGTATGTGACCGATGACGGGTGGTGAAGGTGGGGGATACGTTCTGCATTTTTCAGCCAATCAATCTGTATTCACGATAAGCAGCCGCGGTTGGCGGGCCGCGTTAGTTGCAAATCACGCAAACTGGGGAGGTGACGCGTGTCAGACTCGCTTTTTTCGCGTTCAGTATCACGGCGCAAGTTTTTAAAATCGACGGCCGCAGCCGGGGCCGGACTTCTGGCGGCGCCGACAATTTTGGATGTGTTGCTGGCCGATCGGGCGTATGCGGCATTGCCGGCCGGCCTGCTCGATGAGCAGACCATGGAAAAACTCCTGGCGATTGCCATGTCGCGCGGCGGGGATTACGCCGAGGTTTTCGTCGAATACAATATCACCAACGGCGTTTCGCTGGAAGAGAACAAGATTCGGCAGGCCGAATACGGGATCGACCAGGGGGTCGGCATCCGGGTCCTGAAAGGTGAACAAACCGGCTATGCGTACTCCGATGAACTGAATTTCGATAAACTGAAACAAGCCGCGGAGGTGGCCTCTTATATTGCCGGGACCGCGGCCGCCGGTACGCTGCCCACGTACGATGTCTCGCCGAAAAAATCGCCCTCGATGTTGAAAATCCAATTGGACCCCAACGAGGTGGCGGTTAAAGAAAAAATTGCCCTGCTGCACCGGGCCAATGACACCGCGCGCGCGGCCGATTCGCGGGTTACGCAGGTCAATACCAGTTTCTACGACAGCCACCGCATGATCCAGGTCGCCACGACTGATGGCATTTTATCCGACGACCGCCAGTCAATGGTCCGGTTGAATGTCACCGCGATCGTTGAGGAAGAAGGCGACCGGCAAACCGGCTATGCCGGTGGCGGCGGCCGGGTCGGTTTTGAACATTTCAAAGATCTTACCCCTGAACATTGCGCCAATGAGGCGGTACGCCTGGCCACGACCCTGCTGGGTGCGGCCGAGGCTCCGGCCGGGCCGCAGATGGTCGTCCTGGGCAACGGCTGGGCGGGAATTCTCTTACATGAGGCCATCGGCCACGGCCTCGAGGCCGATTTCAATCGCAAGGGCACCTCACTGTACTCCGGCCGGATCGGCGAAAAAGTCGCCTCGAAAAACTGTACGGTCATCGACGAGGGGAATATCGTCGGCCGCCGCGGCTCGATCGGCTGCGACGACGAGGGTCATGATTCGCAGAAAAATGTGCTGATCGAGAACGGCATCCTGCGCCGCTACATGAACGACAAACTCAACTCGACACTTATGGGGCTGGAAAGCACCGGGTCGGGGCGAAGGCAATCATTCCGCCATTACCCCATGCCGCGGATGACGAACACCTACATGCTGGCCGGTGAGCACGACCCACAGGAAATCATCGCCTCAGTCGAAAAGGGATTTTACGCCAAATCGTTCGGCGGCGGCCAGGTGGATATTTCCAACGGCAATTTCGTGTTCCAGGTCACCGAGGGGTACTTGATCGAAAATGGCAAGATCACCCGCCCGGTCAAGGGCGCAAACCTGATCGGGGTCGGCCCCAAGGTCCTGGAAAAAGTGGACATGGTCGGTACCGATCTGGAGTTGGATGCCGGTCTCGGCACGTGCGGCAAGAACGGGCAATCCGTGCCGGTCGGTGTCGGTTTGCCTACCTGCCGGATCTCGGAGGTCACAGTCGGCGGAACGGATGTTCAAGGCAGTGGAGGCATGGGTTAATCCCCATCGGCCGGAGGAAAATATGGACTACGAAAAATTTGCAATGCAGATAGTCGAAAAGGCGCGGCGCGCCGGGGCCGATGAGGCGGATGTCTACCTGTCACATGGGCGGGAATCGGAAGTCTCGATCCGGATGGGGGAAATCGAAATCCTCAAATCCGCCGGGTCCCGTGGGCTGGGATTACGTGTATTTGCCGGTAACCGGCTGGGGTTTGCCTATACTACCGATTTCACCGACGCGGCGATCGATGAATTCGTCCGGCGGACACTGGCGCTGTCCGCAGAGACCTCTGTCGATGAATTCAACGGTCTGCCGCAGCTCGACAAGGGCTTCTCCGCTCCCAACCTTGACCTGTTCGATCCCAAGTTGGCCGGCATCGGCACCGATTGGAAAATCGAAACTGCCAAGAAAATGGAAAAAGCCGCGATGGCCTATGACAAGCGGATCACTAATTCCAATGGGGCGGGAGTGTATGACGGCGACGGGACGACGGTGCTGGCCAACTCGAATGGCATAGTGGCCTCCTACAGCAGTACCTATTGCTACCTTGTCTGCCAGCCGGTGGCCGACGACGTGGAAGGCAAAAAGCAAACCAACTACTGGTACACCTTCAAGCATTTCTACGATGAACTCGAAGACCCCGAGGAAATCGCCATAATCGCCGCGCAACGGTGTGTGCGGCAATTGGGCGCAACCAAGGAAAAAACCCGCAAATGCCCGGTGATCTTTGATCCAGTGGTCGCGGCCGAATTGATCGGCGCGATTGCTGGGGCGGTCGACGGCGATGCCGTGTTCAAACGCTCGACGTACCTCGTGGACAAACTGGGGGAAAAAATCGCCGGTGATAATATCACGATTGTCGATGATCCGGTGCGGGTCCGCGGCTTGTCTTCGCAGCCGTTCGATGATGAAGGAGTACCTACCTATAAGAAGGCGATTGTCGATAAGGGCGTTTTGAAGACTTACTTGTACGACACCTACACCGCGAACAAAGTCGGGACAAAGACCACCGGCAACGGCCAGCGCGGTTTCACCTCGACGCCGAATATCGGTACCTACAATTTGTATCTCGAAGCCGGGAAGCATTCGCGCGAGGAAATCATCAAGTCGGTATCCGACGGGTTTTATGTGACGCAAATGATGGGTTTCGGCCTGAATATGGCCAACGGCGATTATTCGCGAGGAGCTTCGGGGCTATGGATCAAAGACGGTGAGCTGGCCTACCCGGTCGAAGAGATGACCGTGGCGAGCAACATGATCGACATCCTGAAAGGGATCGAAATGGTCGGCTCCGACCTCGATTTCCGGGACGGCACGAATTCACCGACGATCAAAATAACGGAGATGACGGTTTCGGGCACCTGATCGTCATTTCCTGTAACACCCTCACAACGCCGGGACCCCATGGCGGGTCCCGGTTAGTTTTTTTGAATTCATGCCTATCATTAGACCCGAGAGATGTCATTCCGGCGGAGGCCGGAATCCAGTGAATGAATCTGAACTCAGGTGTAACATGAACTTGCTTGTGGGCGGGAGATGTCCACATCTGCCCTATGATGATCCGAGGATAAAGTCGGGTTACTTAATCCCGTAACGGCTGCTACCTCGACCCCACCAACTAGTTATTATTCCTGGATAATGATTTTTAATCTCGAATCTATTACGAAAAAGGGGAATCCGATAGATCACTAGCTATACCCATTGCTCGCAACGTAATTACTAGTATCCGGATCGCCAAGAATGCGCGCAAAATCCCCTCATCAACATTTTCTGTTACAAGAGATGCAACCTTCTTAAGTAATGATAAATCCATCAACTTCGGCAAATTCTCAAGGTGAGTTTCTGCAGGGAAATAAATCGATGGTTCTTCAACGATGGGTATCCCGTATTTCCTAATTCTGTCTAAGAACTTCTCGGAGTCATAGTATGGTGATATTCTCCATGTATTAAGTAATATTAAACGTGCGTACAGTTTTCTTTCGTCTTTTGTTTTATCTCGCAAAGCGAGATATTTCGTTGATAACTCGGCTAATTTAAGAAAATAGGACGTGAAATCTGCTATTCTCATATGTTGATCTTGCAGCAGAGCAATACTCCTGAATTCGTCACTGAACTTATATTGCATGAACGGATGCGGGAAATCACATATTTCCATACTGGGAATGGGGATGGTAAATCTCGCATTGCCATTATTCCACCATCTCAAACATGTTCCGGTTTCATCAAGTGCGTCCGGTTTTATTTGTCGTGCAATGAAACCATCTATGGTCGTGGAATAATTATCGAAGCGAAGCACGCAATCTTTACTACCAGGTACGATAGAAAATAATTCACTGAATGAGTCGATATTCAATTCGACGTTTGGCTTGCGATCGTAGGGATGAGGCAAAATGTAGACGTAAGCGTGCACTGATTTTTCTTCTTGGCGAGAGAGATCTGGAACTGTACTGAGGAATTGGTTCAATTTATATTGTGCCTTTTCGCTGCGTTCCCATAGAAGGTTTAATTCGTGCCTGTCTGACGTCGGCTTTGATTCATCCGCGACGCGAACAAAGATACGGCCGCTAGAATGAATGTATGGTGAATCGTGGCCTTGTGGAATACCAATAATGATAATCGATTTATCAGTATCGAGGTTAATTTCGCCTATAGGTCCGCTTATGACCTTTTCCTCATAATACACCGGCGGACTCACATGCGCGGATGTGGCTTCCCTGATTTTCAAAAGTAAACTGGGCACGTCGGAATTCGTAATACCGGGAAAGCCGCCGGCTTCTCTGCTGCCGTCTTGTTTTTCGGTAATCCCAAAGAAAAGCCATCCCCCGCGTTGATTTGCAAAAGCTGCCAAATGCCTGGCAATTTCCTTGATATCTATCACCGCTCTCTTATATTCTATAAACCAACCTTCAGCCACATCCTCCAGTTTTTTCAATTCCGGCCCGGCCAAATTCTCCAAAGGCGCCGAAAATGGCGAGTAGCGGTAATTTTCCATGAGTGCAAATTGGTGACTGCGGTAATCTATGTCAATCATTTTTGAAGTACACCGGCGCATAATATCTGCCGCGCCGCCAATTCCTATTGACACACGCACCCAAGCCAGTATGTTGGGCAATCAGGTAGGGGACGAACGATGAAACTGCGCGTACTGGTTGTCGATGATGAAGCCGCCCAACGCAATCTGGTCGGCGGGTTTTTGAAAAAGCAGGGGTATTCGGTGACTACCGCCGGCTCGGCCGAGGAAGCCGTCTCGGCCGCCGCAGGCAAATTTTTTGAGATTGCCGTACTGGATATGAAATTGCCCGGCAAGACCGGCCTGGAATTGCTGACCGATTTGAAAAAGACGAACCCCGATATCCAGGCGGTGTTCGTGACCGCATTTGGCACGCTGGAGACCGCGGTCGAGGCAATGAAAGCCGGGGCGTTCGATTTTCTCACCAAGCCGGTCGACCTCGCGCACCTGCTGGCGATTCTCAATAAGGCGGGGGAGAAGCACCTGCTGCTCGATGAGAACAAATACCTGCGGGAAAAACTGGAAGAATCATATCGCGATTCCGATATCATCGCCGAATCACCGGCGATGAAAGAGATTTTCTCCACCGTCGCGCGGGTGGCCCAATCCGATTCCACGGTGTTAATCCACGGCGAAAGCGGCACGGGCAAGGAACTCATCGCGCGCGCCCTGCACCGGGCCGGTCGGCGCTGTGACAAGAATTTCATCGCCATCAATTGCGCCGCAGTGCCCGAGACATTGCTGGAGGCCGAATTGTTCGGCGCCGAACGCGGCGCGTACACCGGCGCGACCACGCGGCGCATCGGCCGGTTCGAATTGGCCGACGGGGGCACGCTGTTCCTCGATGAAGTGGGGGATATGCCCGCCTCGATCCAGGCCAAACTTTTGCGTGTGCTCGAATTGAAATCATTCGAACGTCTGGGCGGTAATGAAACTGTGGAGACCGATGTCCGCGTGCTCGCCGCCACGCATCAGGACTTGCAGCGCAAGATCAGTGAGGGTTCTTTTCGCAGCGATTTGTATTACCGGCTCAATGTGATCCAGATCATATTGCCGCCATTGCGCACACGTCCCGAGGACATTCTCCCGCTGGTGGACAAGACGATCAAACGCCAGAATGCCAAATTGAACAAGAATATCACCGGCATAACCGCCTCCACCAAAGACATTCTGCTGGGGTATGCCTGGCCGGGGAATGTGCGCGAACTGTTGAATCTTGTCGAGCGCGCGTGTGTGTTGTCGCGCCGGGATGTGCTGGATGTCGATGATTTCCCGATCCCCGCCGGCCGGGAAACCGGGATGAGTGGCGCAACAGTCGTTCAAGACATCAACACGCCGTTGAAGACCGTCGAGCGCAACCATATCCTGCGCGTTCTTGAAGCGCATGACTGGCAGGTCCAGCAATCCGCCGATATTCTGGGTGTGCATCGCAATACTCTGCGCTTGAAGATGAAAGAATACGACATCGGATTAAATAAATAATCCCGCGCCGCCGGGCATCCGGTTTTGTAGTTTTGTAGGTCAAAACGCCTGTGGTTTTGACATGCGCCCACAGGGCGCACGGACATCTGTCGAAACCCCATCCCGCCATGAAGGGCCTGTTGAAAAAGTCCTTGTTTGTGGTTGGTGGATTTTCTAGGTAGGGGTATGCAGACGAAACGGGAACAGTTTCAGCAGGAGATGACGCTCCTCCCGCCACTGGAGACATTGATTCCGGAGGATCATCCGCTGCGCGGCCTCAATCGGGTCCTGGATCTCAGTTTTGTTCACGGCGCGGTTCGGGACAAGTACAACCAGGAGAACGGTCGGCCGTCGATTGACCCGGAGGTAATCGTGCGGTTGTTTCTGATCCAGGCGATGTACGGGATGTCGCGTGTACGGGAGTTGATGCGTGAGGTGCAGGTGAACCTGGCGTACAGGTGGTTCATCGGTTACAGATTAGATGAGAGGCTGCCGGATCATTCGACGCTTTCAAAGGTGCTGGATCGATTCGGTGACGCGGTATTCAACGAGTTATTCGAGCGGAGCATCTCACAGTGCAAGAAGAGCGGACTGATTGAGGGGAAAGTATTGCATGTAGATGCGACGACGATCCGGGCGGATCTGGATCGCAATCGCGTAGAGAAGGCAGATAGCCCTGATCCTGATGCTCGTTTTGGTCGTTTTCCGGGGGATAAGCTTGAACCGGGGTACAAGCAGCATACGATAGCTGACGGACGGTCTCGTGTGATTCTGGGTTTGTCGGTGACCTCGGCGGATCGTCCTGAGCATGATGAGGCTATACCGATTCTTGATGATGCTTTGAGGCGTTTGGAGGAGGATGTTCCGGAGGCGGTTTGTGGTGATGCTGCCTACGCGAGCGGTGAGAACTACATGAAGATGAAGAAGCGTGGGCAGCGTTTGATTTCGCCGCCGCCTAAGGCGAAGACATACACAGGGGATGAGTATTTTTCGACAGAGGATTTCGAGTACGATGAGGAGAATGATCTGTTTGTTTGTCCCTGGGGCACGCCGTTGAAGTATGTTTACACGGAGAAGAAGCGAGGTCGGAGGATCTATCAAGCACTTCGGACAGATTGTCGAAAGTGCCCATTGAAGTCAGGTTGTACGAAGGCGGAGAAGCGGCAGTTGAAGGTGAGCGCGTATCACTCGGGTCTGGTACAGTTACGAGCGGCCAGCAAGACGAAGGATTTCAAGGAGCTGTATTCGACGCGTGCGCCGGTGATAGAGGGAGTGTTCGCGGAGGCCAAGCAGTGGCATGGGTTGGGGAGGGCGTGGCGACGCGGTCTGTCTAAGATGCTGGTGCAGAGCCTGTTGATCGCGACAGTCATCAACCTGAAGCGGCTGATGGCCCGCTTAGTCGGCTTTAGACGCCCGATTCGGGCATTCCTGAGAGCCATCTGGGCCCTCGTGCAGCTCAGTCTGATCGACATCTCCGCAAAACCAGCGTCATCCGTTCAATTGCGAGTGCGCTAACGTATTTGCCACAAAAAATAGGGTTTTTCAACAAGCCCTGACCGGCGGGATTAGGGGATTTCGACCTACCACTTGAAGATGAAAGAATACGATATCGGATTGAATAAATAATCCCGCGCCGCCGGGAATCCGGTTTGTCCGTGGCACGGGCGTCTCGCCCGTGCACATGGGCACTTGTCCGCCTGTGGCGGAAGATGCCCATGCCACGAAAAACCCTCTTATTGCGTCGTCAGGAATCCCTTCCTGACGGGAGTATTCCGCCGGGAAGGGATTCCCGGCGGCGCGGGGAGACTATGTCATTCCGGGCTTGACCCGGAATCCAGTTTGTAGGTCAAAACCCCTGTGGTTTTGACTTCGCGCGCCATTTACTGGCACGATATCCGACCGGTGACCCGCCCTTCGGGTAAATTTTTTCTCAAAAAGGTATGTGGTTTTAGAATGAGGTCTGCCTAAAAGGCGGGCTACCAGCCGATCCGCCTCGCAAAAATAATTCTTGGCCTGAAGATCTTCGGGTTGTTTTTTATAATTATGATGTTGGGAATCGATACACAGATTATCCTGACCATCGGTGCGGTAGCCTTGGCAGCCTTACTTGTAGTATTGGAGCAGTGGAAGGGACCTAGGCCGTTCAGATCATGGAAATTGTGGTTAGCACTCTTATTTTTAATAATCAGTATTGTGGCGTCACTTGTAGAGTCTGACACCGCAAGCAGAATCGAAAAAGAACGAAAAGCAGATATGAAATTAATTCAAAAGTTGAATACCGGACTAAATGCGCTATGTTTTGAAATTAATCTCAAACAATACGACACGATGTATCAAGAGGGTTGCAGTTTTCAATTATCTACATGCCTCCCGGTTGCTGATCTGAATACAACCGGACTTTATGGGGAATACATCCACTTCAACTTCCACCCTGACAGTGGATGGTATCGGGACAAAAGATTTGTATTGAAATGGCCTTCCATAATATTCAGATTTGACTCTACAAGAAATACAGTTCGGTTCGATATGTCTCCTTTCGGTGTCAGATGGAAAGACCAGTTAGCCTGGAAGGCAGAGCAGTTGACCGATATATCACAAGTCCGCTTCGGCCTGTTGATGATGTACGGAGTTGATACTGAAACTGGATTTCCTGCCGATACCGAATGGTCTCCAGTAGAATACATTTCCATATTCGCCAATGACTATGATGCGGAAAATTTGATAACGACTTTGACACCTCGACTTCCTTCATCTGCGACCGATGGACGCGTCATCTATTTCCATCCTGAAAATCAATCCGTCAGGGATCAAGATTGGTTCCAATTCAATATTGATCTGCTCCAGATGCGGTCCAATTTGATTCATTTAACTGATTACTGACACTCGAATCCCGCGCCCGATCATTGCCCGGTGCCGCACCCAACGGGTGCGATTTTAAAATCATGCAATAATTTCGGTCGGCAATCCGCTCGGTGGTGTGGCGGATCAGGTCGTTCGAACCACCCGTTCCGCCAGCAACTCCCGCACGACTTCCAGATACGTCTCATACCGCCCGAACGACGGCATCAGTACACCCCATCCACCAGCGGCCGGGCCCGTTCCAGCAACTCGCGGCATAATTCGACGCCGTCTTTGGCGCCGTCGTTGCCCGCCTTTTCCATCGCGTCAAGATGAGATTGCGGGACTGAAATTCCCGGTACTTCGTTGTGCAGAAAACTGGCGTGGCGGAAACCCATCAGCGGCAGCAGCCCCAAAAATACCGGAATCGGCCTGCCGCCAAGTCTATCGAGGAACCGTTCGAGGATTTCCAGATTATACAGCGGCTGGGTGAATGAAAAATGCGCGCCTGCGCTGATTTTTTCTTTGAAGCGCGATAATTCCAGATTAAGATCGGTCGCCGAGGGATTCGACGCCACGCCGATCGTAAACGCCGTCGGCGCGCCCACGCCCTTGGACGTGACCTTCCTGGTTCAAAAAGTCTACAAGAGCCAGGATGCGTTATACGACTATAATGGCATCCATAATTGTCCGTTCGAGAATGGCGATTTAGACGGCAGCGGCGGCGCGCCGACTCCGCTGGATGTGACTTTCCTCGTTCAAAAGGTCTACAAAAGTCAGGACGCGCTGTGCGCCGACCGTTGCGTCGGCTGTCCATAATCCGATCGAGAAAAAAAGTCTTTTCAAGGACGAGAGGCCGCGGCCTCTCGTCTTTTTTTATCATGCAGGGCTTATCCCGAACGGAGTTTCGGTAACCGGCTCATTTGATTTCCCCGCACAAAAGCGCACCGCCGCCATGCCCCGGTTTTGTGCGTGATTATTGATTCTGTTGGTCTTATCTCCAGTCGCTCCTCGCCCTACGTCGGGTGATCTTCATGCCCGACATAGAGATACGGCATCATATTACCCCTTCCCAATTCTCGGCACGCCTCATGCATACCCCACTTTGGAAAAGGAGGCGTAAATGAAAAAAATAGCGAAATATGGATTAGCAGCGGCAGTGGCAGCGTTGTTCCTGATCGGCTGTTCGGAAGAGAAAACCATCGTCCAGCCCGCCGAAGACTACCAGCCACCCGCGACACCGCGCGGCGTGACCTCGATCACCGGAGATGAATATGTCGAAATCCTCTGGTACGAATCTGATGAATCGGATCTCGCCGGGTATCGGGTGTATCGTTCGCTGACCCTCACCGGGGTTTACGATCTTCGGGCGACCGTCCAAACGGGATATTATCTCGATGAGAACGTCAACAACGGAACAACGTACTACTACGCCGTAGCGTCATTCGATTATGACGGCAACGAGTCAGACTTGTCGCCGGAGAACGTTTTCGATACGCCGCGTCCCGCCGGCGCCGATCTGGTCTTGTACGATCCCGAATACCGTTCGGACCTGGCTGGGTACGATTTTTCGGAGTACCGGCGCGTGAGTTATACCAGTCCCAGCGCCGACATCACGGTCGATTTTGATGATGAGTTGAATGTGTTCTTTGCCGACGTCGGCAATGTCGACACCGACATTCAGGATTTCGGTTATACCGAGTCGCTCGATGACGTCGACTGGGCGCCGGAGGACGGCTGGTCAGGCGTGGGCTGGGCCGAGCTGATCGAAGGGCACTCTTACATTATTTGGACCGCCGATAATCGGTTCGCCAAATTCCGCGTCGTTGATTGCAATGAAAACTCTGTATTGCTCGACTGGGCGTATCAGCCCGACATCGGCAATCCCGAACTGGCGCCGCCGGTGCGCACCAACTCGCCCCGGCGCGGCGATGCACGCACGATGACACTGGTCAAAGCCATTGGTGAATAGCTCAGGAAAACGGGGAGACGAGCCATGGTGAAAAAGTTTGTCATTCCGGTAACGGCGGTGTTCGTCGCCACGGTGATTTCCGGATGCGTGATCACGGTCAGGGAGAGCCACGACCATTATCCCGACCGTTGTTACGATTGCCATTACAGCTGGGAGCTGGACAAATTGAGTGCTGAAAACACCTGTGCCGAGTTCGAGATCACGATGGTTTCCGACGGGTTTTGGTACAAACCCGTCGGCACGGACGATACCCAGAAGAAATTCCACCTGCTTGCGGCCCATGAATCAGGCACCGTCCTCGGGTCGGAAAGTCAATAAGGCAAAAGGAGATGGTCATGATGAAAACCATGCGCATTGTCATGCTGACGGCGGCGATGGTTGCGGTGGCGGTCGGCCTGGCCATGACCGCCGAGGCGCAGGACCTCGATCGGCGGGGCATTACCGTCGGTGGCTGCATCCGTCCCGACCTTGATGTCTATGTCTGGCCGGACCGGGGAGTCGACGGTGTGTATTACGCCGGCGATGAAATCAGGATTTTCTTCGAAGTCACCCGCGATTGCTATGTCGTCCTGTACGATATCGACACGCGCGGGCGGCTGCACGTGCTGTTTCCGTTCGATCCGTGGCAGGACAATTTCGTGCAGGCGGGCCGTGTGTACGAATTGCCCGGCGACTGGGATGATTTCTCGTTGACCGTGGATGGTCCGTCGGGGGACGAATATATCCAGGCCATTGCCTCGCCGTACCCCCTGGATTTGCCGGACTGGCCGATTTATGTCAACTCGGCCGGGATGTACCCGACTACCTGTCCCGATCCGGTCTATCGCGATTTCCGGGCGGGGCCTGACCGGGTCGAATATATCCGGAGAATCAACAGAAAAATCACGCACCGCCATTGGGACTACTGCGCAACCGACCTGGCACGGTTTTATGTCCATCCCCGGCCGGTGCGGCCGTACCATTCAGGGTATATCCATATCGATCCCTGGCCGGATGTCTACTATGGTGATATTTTTATCGGCTGGCCGATCGGCGCCCGAATTTATATTGACGGCATTTTCATCGGGATCGCGCCCTGTCGGGTGCCGCGGCTGCATTTCGGGTCTCACTGGGTCCGCTGCTATGATGGTGGGCGCCTGTTGCGGGAGCAGCGGGTTGACTACCGCCATAAACATGCTTATCGGAAAGACCCGGCGCATCAACGTCTTACCGAGCGTTATCGGGACGATGTCTTCCGTTCGGCCCCCGGCAAGACGGTCGAAAGAAGCGGTCGCAGCCGTCCCGCGCCCGCCATCGACCGCGACCGGTCACGGAAATCACCGTCACCGGAGATTTCCGCCGGGAAAAAATCCCGGACCGAATCGTCGGCTCCTGTGGTAAAAAAGAAAGAGCAAACGCAGCGACTGCCGGATACCGGCCGGGATGATTCCGGCAAACGGCCGTCGGTCAAAACCGAATCTCGAGAGAAAAAAGGCGGAATATCTAAAATTGTTGCCGGAATCGGTCGCGCAGTCGCCGGTGAAATACAAAAGGCGGACGGCAAGAAACGGGAATTTGGCCAAGTGGTGGCCGACAAGTCGCCGGGCGGAAAACAGCAGGAAAAAGCAGTCGCGGAGAAATCAGGCAAAATTCATCGCCCGGAAAACAAGAAAGGCCGCTGAGCGGCCAGTTAATCGGGATTGACCGGTGACGACATCTTATGTATATAGGACATGATGGGAGTGATGAAAGATGACCAGACGCGCAAACAAAACATATCGGAATACCGCGGTCATCGGGGTACTGGCGGCATTGCTGTTGGTGCTGTGGATGTGCCCGGCAATGGCCATAAAAGCCGTGAAATCCAATTCCCGGCAAGTCGAGACCGACAAGACCAAGAAGAATGCGGTGAAAGACCCGGACAGCAATACAACCGGCACGAAAATGCTGCTGCATGATATCGAATCGCGGAAACAGGAAAACGCGGATTCCTCGGGGTACGACCGTTGGATTGATCGGAATGGTGACGGCGTCAACGACAATATGGAATCCTCGAAGAATAAACCGGCGGTTAAGACCCGGGTCAAACAACCCGAGCCGCTTCCTTCAATTCAGGCCGTGCCCGACACCCAGCAGAAAAAAACCGACGACAACAGCGACACGACGAAAAGTAAGCGTCGGCGTTAGGCCCGGTGGATTTTTCGCCGGGGGATAATTCATCCGGCGGTCCGCCGCCGGATTTTTTTATTCCGGGCTGACGGTGGATTTTCGATATTATGTCATGATGTCCGCACCGCAAAGTTGTGGCGGGTTGCGGACTGAATGCTCAGGATATGGCCATGCGTTGGACCCGGACATTCATCCCCACCCTCCGGGAAGAACCAGCGGGGATTACTCACCCGGGGATTGCCGCGCTCGTCCGTGGTGGTTATCTGCGCCAGGCCGGTGATACCGGTTACGTATACTTGCCCTTGTTTAACCGTGTGCGACAAAAATTATTCTCCCTGTTGGAGCATGTGCTTGAGCAGGCGGGTGGTTTGCCTGTCGATTTGGCAGTCGGCAATCCCGAGCACACCGCTGTCGGCGCCGCACGGCTGACCTCGGCCGACCGGCGGCGGCTGATTTGCGGACTCGTGGGCCGCGAATTGCGCTCCTATCGCCGGCTGCCGCTGGTGCTGTACCTCGTGGACCGACACCCACCGGAGGAGTTCCCCAGCAAAGCGCCATCCAATTCGCATTCCCCTCATGATTGGCTCGCTAGCTACACCTTTGCCTCCACCTCCGAATCTTTTGCCGAAACGCAAGTCCGCCTGGCGGCCACGATCAGAGACTGTCTCGCGAAATTGGGTCTGCCCACCGTCCAGGCGTTAGTCCGCGACGGTGTCTGGGGTTTGTTTTTTATAGGCAACAACTTCGCTGGCCCGGAGGTGGTTTTTTGCTGCAAGAACTGTGCGTATGCCGCAATCGGCAATGCCGCGGCCGGCCGACCGACCGCACCCAGCGCCCAGGAGCCCGCGCGGGATCTCGAACGCGTAGCCACGCCCGGCGCCAGGACGGTTGAGGAAGTCACCGCTTTTCTGGATATTACCGCCGACCGCTTGATCAAGACCCTGTTGTACAAATCCGAGAGTGGGGTGATCGCAGCGTTGGTCCGTGGCGATCGTCAGGCCAACGAAGAAAAACTTTGCCACACCGCAGGGGTCGGGCGGCTCGAATTGCTGGCCGCTCCCGAAGTTTTCGCGCTCAGCGGCGCGCCGGTGGGTTTCAGCGGACCGGTCGGCCTGACCGGCGTCCGGATCATTGCCGATAGCGAAATTCCCCTGATGAAAAACGCGGTGGTCGGCGGCAACGCCCCGGATATTCACCTGATCAATGTCAATCCCGGCGCTTTTGCCGTCCACCAGGTTGCGGATATCCGCCAGGCGCAGTCCGGTGATGGCTGCCCGCAATGTGCCCGCGGTGAATTGGCCGGCCACCCGGCAGCATTCCTGGGCGAGATAACACCTATTCTGTCCGGCGATGTCCTGCCAGTACTGTTTGATAATGAACAGGGTCGGGAAGCCCCGGCGATACTCGGCGAATTTCACCTTGACCTCACCGAAGTCCTCCTGCTGGCAGCGGCCATTCGCCGCGATGCCTGCGGTCTTAAATGGGCTGCCGAGTTGGCGCCATACGATGTGTTTGTGCTGGCGGTCAATCTCGACGATCCCCGGCAGCGAGACATTGTCGAACGTCTGGAGGCCGATTTGCTCCGGGCGGGTATAGACGTTCTTTGCGACGACCGTCTGGGCCGGGTCGGGGGGCGGTTCAAGGATGCCGATTTGTTGGGCATCCCTCTGCGGATTACCGTCGGGCCGCGCGGTTTGGCGGAAAGTACTCTCGACTTCCAGTGGCGGAATGACGGCAGAATTGAAAAAGTCGGCATTTCCGAGGCGGCTGAAATTGTCAGACAATATGTGCGTCGAGAGGGTCGAGGTTGCGTAAGTCTTTGATACGTATGGATTTTATTGGCACTATGGAGCCCTTAAGACATTAAGTCCTTTGCCGCGAAAAAATAGCTTGCCGCTAATATATAGATGCGTATATTTCTCAGTTTTGGGTGGGCAACCCGCTCACCCTTTTGCGTAGTTGGTGCCGGAGCGTAACAAACGCTGCCGCAGCCAATGAATGTTGTGGGAAACGAGGTGTATGTACGGAACGTGAAGAACTCATCAGCCGCCTGACTTCGCTGGTGACCCCGATTATCGGGGAATTTGGCGTGGAACTGGTCGAACTGCAGGTCATTGGCCGGATGCAACGACCGATCTTGCGGGTATTCGTTGACAAAATCGGCGGGGTCACGATGGACGATTGTGCGGTGGTTTCACGGCGTCTGGCCCTGGAACTGGATACTGTCGATATCATCGAAACCAGTTATACGCTTGAGGTGTCGTCACCGGGATTGGACCGTCCGCTGCTGACGCCGGCCGATTTTCACCGCCGGGAGGGCAAAGAGGTGCGGTTGCGGATCAAGGGCTGCAAAAAGACTATTGATGGGACGATCGTTTCGGCCGACGGACGTTTGATCCTGGATACGCCTGCCGGACGGCAGGAGTTTGCGTTTGCTGAAGTGGAGCAGGGCCTGTTAAAATTCTAAAGCGGGAATTGGGCGATGGATTATGATATCATGGAGGTGATCAACCAGATCACCAAGGATAAAAACCTTGAATTTGATTACGTCCTGGATACCGTCAAGGCGGGCCTGCTCTCCGCGGCAAGAAAGAAGTGGGGGCATGTCGACAACGTCCGCGTTGAAGTCGACCGCAAGGAAAATGATCTGTATATGATCGTGACCAAGCTGGTCGTAGAGGACGTCAACGATCAGACGCGCGAAATCGCGCTGGATGATGCCCAGGAAATCGATCCGGAGGCCGGGATCGGCGATGAGATGGAAATCGAAGTCCCCTTCGAGGAATTCGGCCGCGGCGCCATTGCCGCCACCAAGCTGATCCTGATCCAGCGCATCCGCGAAAAAGAACGTGAACAAGTCTACAACGAGTATTCCAATCGGATCGGCGAGTTGGTCACCGGCAACGTGCAGCAGATCGACAAAGGAGAGATCCTGGTCAACCTGGGCCGGGCCGAAGCGGTCGTGCCGGTCAAGGAACAGATTCCCCGTGAACGGTATCGTCAGGGAGATCGTGTCCGTTGCTTGATTCTTGATGTCAAGCGCGCACTCAAGGGGCCGCAGGTCGTTCTTTCCCGGGCCGATGATTCCGTGTTGCGCCGCCTGTATGAACTTGAAGTCCCGGAAATATTCGAAAAGATTATCGAAATCCGCGCCATTGCCCGTGAGCCGGGCGAACGCTCTAAGATTGCCGTGCTGTCCCACGACAGCCGCGTCGACCCGGTCGGCGCCTGTGTGGGCGTTAAGGGCGTCCGTGTACAGGCCATCGTACGGGAGCTGGCCAACGAACGTATCGACATCGTCCACTGGGATCCGGACCCTGAAATTTTTGTGGCGCGGGCGCTGGCCCCGGCCACGGTCGTCCAGATTTTTTCCGACGAGGACAAACGGGAAATGGAAGTTGTCGTCGATGACGAAAAATTATCACTGGCTATCGGGCGCAACGGGCAAAACGCGCGGTTGGCTGCCCGGCTGACCGGGTGGAAAATTACCGTCATCTCCGAAAATGAATTCCTGGCGCGCAAATCCGGGCATCTGTGGCCGGGTGATGAAAAGCAGGAGACGCCGCTTGCCGAGTGTCCTGAAATCAGCGCCTCGCAAGCCGACCGGCTCGTGCAGGCGGGTATCGAGACGATTAATGCTCTGGCCGATAAGACGGTCGAACAGTTGCAGGAGCTTGAGGGCATCGGCCCCAAGACTGCGGATAAACTGCTCAGCGTGGCCCGTGTGTACCTGGCGCGGCAGAAAGCTGAGCTGCTGGCTGCGGAGACGAGCGAAGCCGATGACGACCACGAGGGTGGGGAGGACTAAACAACGGACAAGGAACGATAATCTTGCCTTTTTTACATACACTGCCGGATAGCGGCATCGAGTAAAAAACAGGGAGTGTTATGGCGGTTAAGCGGTTATATGAGGTGTCCGAACAGTTTCACCTTTCCAGCCAGGCGCTGACGAAGTTGGTTCGCGATCTGGGCTTTTCTGTCAAAAGCCACATGAGTGTGGCCACCGATGATATTATGGCCGCTGTCCGGAATGAGCTGGAGCGCCAGAAAAACGCTCTGAAGAAGGAAATCGAAGAAAAGCAGCGGCGGCTGATGGCTCGCCGTGACCGGCAAAAGAAGAAAGGGCCGGGGAAATCCCGCCCGCCCGCCGCCAAGACCCCGACGGCAGAGGGCAGACAGCGTCCCGAAGTGACAAGACCCCCTCGTCCTGCCGACCGAGTGCCGGGACC
>JAGVQM010000024.1 GCA_020051695.1 Candidatus Zixiibacteriota bacterium
ACCGGCGGGCGCGCCGGTCGGCACGCGCATCAAAGTGAAAAACCTGTTTTATAACACGCCTGCCCGTAAAAAATTCCTCAAGTCCCCGACTACCGAAACCAAGCACCTGATTGAAACGATGACCACCTTCGCTGTGGCGTTCGTTCATCTGGGTTTTCGTTTGATTATCGAAAACAAGGAAATCCTGCACACTCCGCCCGCCGCGACCGCTTTGCAGCGGATGTCCGATATCTTCGGCGCGCAACTGGCCGACAAGCTGCTGCCGTTTTCCGGGGGGGAGGGTGACGTGCTGGCCAGTGGCTTTGCGGGCAAACCGGAGATTGCCCGCGCCGGGCGCGACCACATGTTCTTTTATGTCAACGGCCGCCGCGTGCAATCGCGCAGTCTGCACCATGCAGTGTCCGCAGGGTATGGCGAGCTGATTCCCAAGGGACGGTTCCCATTTGCCGTGGTGTTCGTCGAGATCAATCCCCAATTGGTGGACGTCAACGTTCATCCCACCAAGCGCGAGGTTCGTTTTCTGCGGGAAAACCGGGTCCACGACCTCGTTTATTATACCATCAACAAAACCCTGCACGCCTCCACCAAAACCTTTGCGGAATTCGACGGCACGATGAAAGTCCCCCACAGCGGTGTTCCCGAGTCGGCTGAGGGGACATTGCCGCTGCAGTGGAAAAAACAGGTTTGGGACCAGCCCACTCGCGCGAAGGGCGCAATGGATTTCGTCGAGCAGGTTTTTGGCCCGCGTGATGATTCATCACCCGCCAAACCTGTCGCTCCGCCCGGCGAAATGTCCACGCAAGCAGTCGAGCAAGGCGTCCCGCCTGATGATTCGGCGGCCGCTGCGCAGGAGGTGCTCCACGACAAAGGGGAAACTGCGGGAGTCGACGACCTCTGGCAATTTAATAACCTGTATATCCTCGCCCGGGTCGGTGATGACCTGATGGTGGTCGACCAGCATTCGGCGCATGAACGCATTTTATATGAAGAAATCCTCGCCGGGTTTGCCGGCGTCAAACCGCAATCGCAACGCCTGCTGTTCCCGGAATCGATTGAGCTGGAAGCGTACGAATACGAAACTTTCGAGAAAAACATCGGCATCTTTGCCGAAATGGGTTTTGCGGCGCGTTCATTCGGCAACCGGGTTATTCTGCTGGAAGGCGTGCCCGTCGGCTTGAAACACCGTAATCCGGTGAGTTTGTTTCGCTGGGTCCTGGACGATCTGGTTTCTGCGATCAAGGCCGGTGATGATTTGCGAAAACGCGCCGCCGCGTCGTATGCCTGCCGCGCAGCGGTCATGGCCGGTGATCCGCTGACCAGACCAGAGATGCGCGCGATTTTTCAACGGCTTTTTGCATGCAAGAACCCCTTTGTCTGCCCGCATGGCCGCCCGACGCTCGTCCGCGTGCCATTGATCGAATTCGATAAAAAATTCTGCCGCAGGAAATGACCTTCGCGCGGCATGGCTGTTGCACCGGTGGGGAGTTATTCGCCGCACGGATCGCAGGGGCCGCTGCCGCGGGAACGGTAGACCATATTTACATAGAATGTAACGTCCAGGGGGCTGACATCGCCGCTGCAGTCCCAGTCGCCGTTTTCTCTGGGGCAGTTGAACAACTGGGGCCGGGCATCCTGATTTTTGTAGACATATTTGACCAGGTACGCGACATCCAATGGTGTAATATAGCCGTCCAGGGTCAGATCGCAGAACCCGGCGCACGCGCACCGCAATAATTCCGTCGCGCACGGCATAAAATCCACCACCGGCGCCGTGGCGTAGTCGGCATTGTGGTAGACAAGTTCTTCAATTGCCGCCGAATCGGTTGTTCCCCACCAGTTATGCTCCGCACCCAGCACGACGGTTGGATTGTTGCAGGAGGACGCGTAAAAAGCGTATGATGGATGGTTGACGATGTTGCAACCGGTCACCGAACCCGTCGGTGTGGGCGCCCCTCACCCGGGGTGCGTGTAGATCCCCCGGGCAGAGTTATCGCGAATTGTGCAATCGATAAGCTCGAATTGAGGGACATTGGAGGTCGTGGAATAGAATTCAAGACCGATGAGACAATCATGGACCACCGAGTTGGACACGGTCAGGTCCACCCTGCCATAAGCATACATCCCTTTGCTGGTCCCGCGCAGAGTATACAGCGACTGGCCGATGACACAGCTGTCGATCAGCGGGGTGATCGGCACAATTGCCCCTGCGGCATTGATGTTCACGCCGCTGCTTAAAAAATTCGCGATCGTGCAGTTTCTCAATACCGGCGAGGTCACCGTAATGACCAGGCAGTTGTTGGCGTAGCGCACATCACTGCCCTGGAGCACACCGGTGCCCGTATTCTGAAAACTGATGCCGGTCCAGCCGCCGGCCGAGGGCGAACCGAGCGCCGTATCGGCGCTCGAGGTAAACAACACACGGTCGCTGCCGGTCCCGCCGGTGGTTAGTTCGCCTTCCACGATCAGGCCTGTCCCGGCGAGGAAATAAACAGCGGCGCCCGCTTCGACATGTACATGGCCCGTGGCCGAAATGAAAACGTCGCTGGTGACGATGATTTTTTCAGCACCGGTCCAGGTGGTATCGGAATCGATTGTGCCGCCGATCAGCACTGCGTGTGCTGTCGGTGCGGCCGCCGCCGCGACCATCCATATCATGAATGCTGCGGCTGCTTTTGTTCCGACGAACATGTTACACTCCTTACTGGGTCGCAAATCCGACATGTCTACTAGGTTTTCAATGGCGGACGACATTACGACCGCCCCGGGTTTGTTTTTGCACCATTTCATGACCGCAAATCCGTACGGTCCTCCCCTCCGGAGGACTCGAGGTATATTTCATCACAGACTGTAAAATAATCAAAATTCATCAGTTACCAAGGATTATCAGCGGAATTCGGGGAAAGGCGGATTTTTTTCGGGGGGGGGAGCCGTGATTGTTCCCTTGCCTCCAGCAGGCGAATTGTCCACTATGGGGCAGGCCCGTGCGGGAAGGAGGGGAAAATGACCTACGAAAAAGTCGACGGCGGGTATTTTGTCCGCCTGTTCAAAGGTGAGGAAATCCTGGCTACCTTATGCAAGTTTATCACTCAGAAGAAGATCGGCGGCGGATATGTCAGCGGACTGGGCGCCGTGGAACAGGTGACCCTGGGGTATTTCGACATTGGGCGGCAGAAATATTCCGAAAAGAAGCTCCCGGAAATTTATGAATTGGTGAACCTGACCGGCAACATCGCCTATGTCAAGGGCGAACCCTTTGTCCATGCCCACGTAGTAGTATCAGACCAAAAAATGGTTCCGCAGGCCGGGCATTTGTTCACCGGGACCATTGCGGTCACCGGGGAGTTTTATATCGCTGCCGCGGGAAAAAAATTCAAGCGGACCCCTGATCCCGAGCTGGGGCTGAACCTGTTGGATTTCACCTGCCCCAAAAGATGACCCCGCCCGGAACGATCATTACGCTGACGACCGATTATGGTCTGGCCGACGGGTATGTCGGCGCAATCAAAGGGGTCATCCTCTCGATTTGCGCGGAAGCCCGCATCGTCGATGTGGCGCACGATCTCCCGCCGCAGAATATCGCCCACGCTGCGCTGGTTCTGGAGGCCATGGCGCCGTTTTACCCGCCGGGGACTGTGCACCTGGCGGTTGTCGACCCCGGCGTGGGCACCTCCCGCCGGCGCATCGCCGCGTTGACCGAGACTGCGTACTTCGTTGGTCCGGATAACGGTATTTTCGGGCTGGTGTTTCGCCATGATCCCCCGCAGCGAATATATGCGATAGAGAATACTTCTTATCTGTTGCCGGGGGCGGCTACCACGTTTGACGGACGGGATGTTTTTGCCCCGGCAGCGGCCTACCTGGCCGGCGGCCTCGATCCCGCGGAACTGGGACCGGAAATCACCGATCCCGTCGCATTGGCCTGGCCGGAGAACCGCCGGACCCGGCAGGGAATAACCGGGGTCGTGATCTGTGCCGACCGCTTCGGCAATCTGCTTACCTCGGTCCGTCGCGAGGACTGGCCGCCGGAACGGCCGCCGTTTATTGTAGAGCTTGGCGACCAGCGCATCCCGGGTCCGGCAGAGGCATTTTATGATGACAACATCGGGGGCACCGCGGATTTTTGTAAGGCAATCTTCGGCAGCAGCGGATATCTTGAACTGGCGCGGCCGGGCGGGAGCGCCGCCGCGTTATTGTCCGCCGGACCGGGGCAGCTGGTGACCGTGCGCTGGCGGAACAGGTGAGTGGACGGAGAGAAGTATGAAGTGTCCGTATTGCGGCCATGAGGAAGACAAGGTCATCGATTCCCGCTCGGTACGCAACGATCAGGGAGTGCGGCGGCGGCGCAAATGCTTGAAATGCGACCGGCGTTTCACCACGTATGAGTACATCGAGAAAGTCGAGCTGAATATCATCAAAAGCGACCAGCGGAGCGAGCCGTATGACCGGTCCAAATTAATCGAGGGCATCCGCCTGGCCTGCAAGAAGCGGCCGGTCTCCAGCAAAAAGATCGAGGCCGTCGTTGATGAGATCGAGCAGCAACTGTATAACATGTCGCGGGGCGAGGTCAGCTCCCAGCAGGTCGGTGAGCTGGTCATGGAGCAGCTGCGGCAGGTCGATGAGGTGGCGTATGTGCGTTTTGCCTCAGTCTACCGCAAATTTCAGGACAAAACCGAATTTTTAGCCGAACTGAAGCGCATGCTGGAGTAAGTGGTGGCCAGGGACGAAGCCAACATGGGGTTTATCGAGCACCTCGAGGAACTGCGGCGTCGCCTTATCGTTTGCATGGCTTCGGTGCTGGTGGTCTCGATTGTCGGCTACTTTTTTGCCGAACAGATGATCGATTTTCTGATCAGGCCGGTGGGCGAAGTGTATTTTATGTCGCCGACCGAAGCGTTCGGCGTGCGCATCAAAATTTCGCTGTTTGCCGGACTGCTTGTCTCGGTGCCGGTCATCCTGTTCCAGGTGTGGCGCTTCGTCGTCCCGGGGTTGTACAAACATGAGATTCGGCTGGTCGTCCCGGTCGTGTTTTTCGGGACGCTGTTTTTTTTGATCGGCGCGGCGTTTTGTTTTATCGTTGTCTTGCCGGTGGGCGTGAAATTTTTAATCGGTTTTGGGACGGAACACCTTAAACCGCTGATCTCGGTGGGGAGCTATCTGTCATTTGCCGCGTGGATGGTGCTGGCCTTTGGCGTGGTCTTTGAACTGCCGGTGATCTCCTTTTTCCTGGGCAAAGCCGGGGTGATCAGCGCGCGTACCTTGCGCAAGGGGCGGCGCTATGCGATTGTCGGCATCCTGCTGGTGGCCGGGGCGATTACGCCGTCGCCGGATGTCTTCTCGCAATTGATGCTGGCCGGGCCGCTGTATTTTCTGTATGAAGTCTCGATCATCCTGGTGCATTATACCGGAAAACGAAAACCGGGGGATGAACGGCAAGCCGACAAAGCCGCCTCTTCACCCGCCGGTTGAAAAATGCAGGGGAGCATGATGAAAACTCGCCGTATCGCACTTGTGGTTTTGGGCTGCATATTTGGGGTGGCTGCTTTTCCCGCAGCGAGTGAAGCAATAGTCGGCATGGGACTTGGCGCGCGGGTGGGGATTGTCCCCGATTTCGCGCACCCCACGCTGAGTGACCTGGGGATCGAACCGCAGGACCTCTCCATGTACGGCGCCCATGCAACCCTGTTGTCTGTCGCGCAACTGAGTATCGAGCTGGCCGCCGAAGTGGCCTACCGTGATTATCAACGGGAGATCGACCTGTCCGCGATCGGGCAGGCGCCGGCGTTGGTCGAGTTTGGCTTCCGCGACTACGCCGGGTACGCCACGGCCCGGTACAAACTTATCAACGGGCAGTTCGGTGTGCATCTGGGGGGCGGCTTGAATATCCACCGTTTCACGTATTCGCAGCAGTTGCCCTACGACATCCCCGGATTCGGCAACGTGCTGGAAATCCCCGATGATGAGTGGCATTCCGGATTCCATGTATTGGCGGGCGCCTCGTTTGGTCTGCCGATGATGCCCTTCCGCCTGTTCGCCGAGGGCCGGATCGCCAAGATCAATGTCTCGGGCGACGCCGCGCGGCAGACGACATTCTTAGTCGGTGCGACTTTCGGGGCGTTTTAGCTTGCCAAACAGCGTCTTGGTGTTATATTTATTGTGAGATTTGATTGTTGCGGGTATGTGGTCCCGGAACGCGGCCGGTCAGAGTATTCCCTCACCGTACTCGGCGGCCAGTTTAGGTACGGTCTGCTTTGCGGGGCAAGAAGTGCCCAGCGCTGTTTTATCGATCAGGTGATTATTTGATGATGAAGGGTGATCTGATCGGGGACGATCTATAGCGGGGAGGGTGATGATGGCCAGGTCGAATAAAAAACAAATTTGGATGAGGAATGTGCTCTATCTTGCGTGCTGTGTGGTGTTCACCGGCTTATTTATTGCATATGCCGTCGGTGACGCGCAGGCCGACCCGATTCTGTCGCCACTGGTCACCGGCGACCCGGATTGCGAGTACCATGGCGATCTTTGTTCGGGTTGTGATCCATACGACAATGAAACTCTGACAATTCAGAATTACGGCAATGAAACGCTGATCTATGAAATCCAGGTCGCATACTTGTCCGGCAGCAACTGGCTGACTATTGATGGCGCACAATATATTCCGTCGACCCCCATCGAAATGGGGGGAGCGGCGGACACATACGATATCGTTATGAATGCGCTGACCACCTATTGGCCCGGTTTATGGCAAGCGGAGATCCAAATTTTCCATAATGTCCCGGCGGTGGACAATCCGTTCATCATTCCCATTGATTTTTTCACTGCTGATTCTTTCATCTGTGACGTCGGCGTTACGATCACCACCCCCTGTGTCGCCCTTGAGGTCGCAAATGTCGCTTCGTTCGGCCGCGAAAATCCTTATGGTGGTATGCGGCACTACAATGAACTCGATGCCGATTCGCTGTTCAACCCGGTCTTTGATGGTTCTTTTTTGCTGGCCAACAGGGCGGCCACAGCGCAGGGGCCGGATACAATTGTCTATCGCGATATTTTCCATAACCAAACACCTTCCAACCCCGGTTTTCGCGCACTGGAAGAATTGAAATTATCCTATAATGCGGCAGCCGACGAATCGGTCGCAACCGCGAATCTGGTGACGGTGGATTCGACCATTGGCATCACCGTAAAATATTTGTTTCCCCAGGCCGGCGATAGTTGTGACTTCATCCGCATCATGTACCGCATCTATCCTTATCCGGTGTACTATTCGGGTACTCCCGATCCGTACTGTGATGGATATCTCACCGTCGATTTGCAGGCGGGCATGGCGGTTGATTTCGATATCGGCACTGCCGCAGAGTCCGGTATCACGAACGGGGATGTGGGGGGATTCATTCCCAATTTCAACCTCGTTTACCAACAAGGTTCGGATGAAGATACGCTGATCGCTTATCCCGATGTCATCAATGTCACTAATCGCTTCGCCGCGGGCATTACCGCCCTGACCTGCCAACCGCTTCCGCGGATGGCGATCCAGAGCACTCGCGTTTACGTGTATCCGATGGCTGGTTTTACCGATGACTACATTTATCACCAGCTCGATTCCACTGGTGTAACAATCTGGTGGGACAATTCCGGCGAATCCGGCGGCGAGGATGACATCGTCGATGACCTGCATGCCATTGTGGGATTTCCTGAGGTTGCGCTGGGTGAGGGCGATACCCGGGAAGACGGGGGGTATGTCTATCACCTGGCGCTGGTCAGTTCGCAAGAAGCCCAGGAAGGTATTGATGTAACAGATTACCACACTGCAGCCGGCTATGCCAACTATGTCACCGACCTGATTGATCAAACCCGCAAAGCCTGGAAGAAGGGTTTTGGCTGGGGTGACGATTTTGCATTCACCTACCCACTCAATCCGGGTTACCCGCTTGGTTTGACCGAGAATGACAAGTTGTATCTGGTCGCCACCGGCACGCATGAAGACGGCCTTGCCGGCGGTTGTTGCGGCTGCGAGTTTTCCCTCATCGATGACGGCGGCGCAGGGGAACTCTCGGTGATTGATGACGGCAATTGCCGGGCCCATTTGCAATTGTCCGGGGTACCGTTCGGTAATTATGCGATAACCGTCAGGGTTGCCGATTTGTGCGGCAGCCAGGCGGATGATCTGACATTTGATATCGAGGTAACATCATCCCCCCATTACTGCGGTCTCCCCGGCGATGTTAACGGCGATGGCAAAACCGACCCCCTGGATGTAGTTTATCTGGTCAAGTATGTCTATAAGGGGCAGGATGCGTTGTGCGATTATGCCGGCATCACATTTTGTCTGTATGCGAATGGCGATTTGGACGGCAACGGCGGTCCCGCCACTCCGCTTGATGTATCGTTACTGGTGAACGCCGTCTATAAGAGTTTGTGGGCCTTATGCTTGGATCGTTCCACCGGTTGTCCGTGATGAATACACAAGGCGGGAGCGATTGCAGCCCGTAGCCCACTGGAACGGGGGGTTGACATATGATTTATGATTTTTTGGTGCCCCACACTTCCAGTGTGGGACAGGTCCCGCGAAGAACAATACATAATTCTGACTGACTGCCAAAATCAGGATTCCCACAGCAAAGCTGTGGGGCACCCGGCAACCCACCCCTCGGGCAGGGGAAAAAGCGGAGGCAGGATCAGAGCAGATAATTTAATGAATTGGATCAGCCTATACCACTAATACTCACCCGTTGGGTGAGGTACCATGTCAAATATCGTACTGTCCCACAACGAATTATCGTGATCCCCCCTGCATTGTCTATTGGCGTGGTTTTTTATCCTTCTTTTTGCCGCCCCGGCGAGTATAAATAATAGGGAGAGGGGGCAAATCGGTCGATTAATGTATCATTGGTCGACTTTTTCCTGAAAAAACGGATTTTTGCCGGGGAAAAACCATGATCTCACCACCAGAAAACCAAAATGGCGGGTTGGAATCGCATACTCGCGCTAATCAAGCCGAGCAATTACCCTCCGAACTGCCCTGCCTGATCTTGAGTTCCGACGTGTTGTTTCCCCAGGGCACGGTCACGGCCCGGCTGCGCATGCCGTACAATCTGCTGTTGCTGGAGGCAATCTCCGACCCGCAAGCCCCAGTGGGCATCTTCAATATGTCGGGTGATCTCGATGGTTTTGTTCATGTCGATCGCCTCGGCAGTGTGGGCGTGGCGGCTGCGGTCATCAACCGGCGACATATCAGCGAAAAGGAAGTGCGGGTGACGCTGGAGGGTTATCGCCGGGTATACCTGCGGCGTATGAAAGAGGTCAGTCCGTTCGCCGTCGCCGAGATCGGCGTGGTTGATGATGCCGCATTCGACGCCGAGCGGGCCGGACGCCTGGTCGATGATTGTTTTTCCCTCGCGCGCCGGCTGGTCGAAAAATCATCATCCTATCCCGCGGAATACACCAATATTTTTCATCTGTCACGTGACCACCCCGCGCGTTTCGCCGATTTGGTGGCCTCCGTTTTGCATCTGTCGGTGCAGGACCGCCGAAGGATTCTCGAGGCGGTCGACGTTGTCGACCGGCTGACCCTGCTGAAAGCCATTCTTCGCGACGAGTTGATCGGCCAGACGATGGCCGAGGAATTCGCCGACCGCGCCAAGGTGAGCGTGGCGCGGCATCAACGGCAAATGTTCCTCCGCGCGCAGTTGCAGGAGATCCGCAAGGAACTGGCCGAATCAGACCCGGCGACCAACGAAATCGCGCGGCTGGAAACCCGGATTGTCGAGGCCAAACTGCCGGTGGACGTCGAATCCCGCGCCCGGCTGGAACTGGACCGGCTGCAGGTGATCTCGACTGCTTCGGCTGAATATGTGCAGATTCGGAACTATGTCGATTGGCTGATCTCCCTGCCCTGGGGCGTAAAAGCCGCGCCGGAGTCCGATCCCGCGACGGTCCTGAAAATTCTCGATTCGAGTTTTTACGGGCAGAAAAAAGCCAAGGAACGGCTGTTGGAATTCCTGACTCTGCCGGTCCAGGCCCGCCGGGGCGGCTCGGTGCCCTGTCTGGTCGGGCCGCCGGGGAGCGGCAAGACATTGTTAGCCCGGATTATTGCCCGGGCGCTGGGCCGCCAGTTTTTCAGCATTGATCTGGGACTTTTGCGATCGGAAACGACACTTAAGGGCAACCGCCGCACCTTTCCCGGGGCCATGCCGGGGCGTTTTTTGCGCATGTTATCGGAAATCGGCCGCTCCGACCCGGTATGTGTGCTGGAAGGTGTGGACCGGCTCACTGATGCCGATCGCCCCGACTTGTCCGGGATCATCCTGGAAGCCGTCGATCCCGTGGAAAACGCCAGCTTCCTCGATTTTTATCTGGGGTTTCCCTTTGATTTGTCACAGGTGATGTTTGTGGCGACGGCAACATCCGATGACGCGGTGCCCGAAATCCTGGCCGACCGCATGGAATTTATCGAATTGCCGGGATACCTCGAGGATGAAAAAATCGAGATCACCTTTCATCATTTAGTCCCCGAGCTGCTGGCACGGCACGGCCTTGATGCCGACGAAGTCAGTTTTACTGTCGGCGCCGCAAAGAAGATCATCCGCGAATATACTCTCGAATCGGGGCTGGCCAACCTCAAGAAAAATCTGGATGCGATCTTTCGCCGCATCGTCGCGGAAAAAGTTACCCGGAAAAAATCGTTTTTCCGCGTCAATGTCGGCCTGGTCGAACGGCTGCTGGGGACGCCGTATTTCCTGCCGGAGATGGCCGAACTGCGGCCGGAAGTCGGCGTGGCGACGGGGCTGGCCTGGACGCATACCGGCGGCGACATTATGATGATCGAGGCCCTGAAAATGCGCGGTTCCGGGACGGTGATCACCACGGGGTATCTGGGTGACGTCATGAAAGAATCGATTCAGGCCGCGCATTCGTATGTGCGCTCGCGCGCCGACTGGCTGAACATCCATTTGACCGACTTCACCAAACATGACGTGCACATCCATTTCCCCTCCGGGGCCATCCCCAAGGACGGCCCCTCGGCGGGGATCACCGTGTGCCTGGTGCTGGCCTCGGTGATGTCCGACCGCCCGATCCGCAACGACATTGCCTTTACCGGCGAAGTGTCGTTGCGCGGGAAGGTGCTGCCTGTAGGTGGATTAAAGGAAAAAATCGCTGCAGCCCACCGGGTGGGTATTCACCAAATCGTCCTGCCCAAGCGCAACATCAAGGACCTGAAAGAAATTCCACGAGGGATCTCCAAATCAATGAGTTATCTCCCCGTGGAGCATGTCGATGAAGTTTTCGAGATCGCCCTATTGGATTTCAATCCCGCGCAACAGAGTTTAGAATCGCTCTTGCGTCTGGAGCTGGAAAAAGCACTGAACCGGGAAAAGAAAAAACCGGCAAAAAAAATGCGCAAAGCTACAGCCGCCGGTCCCCGGGCCAGAAAGAAATCCGGTCCTTCACGGACGATAAACACCGGGAAACGATAAACGTAACCGCTGCTCACCGCCGCAGCGGGAGTTTCCATTCTATTTCGCCCTCAAAAAATATGTCGGTATTGATGAAGCCCAGCTTCGTGTACAGTTTTTCCGCTTTGACATTCCCGGGGAACACCGTCAGCCCGATTTCCCGGCATTGGGGAAAATCGGCTTTAATTCGCGCAATAGCGGCATGCATTGCCGCCCGGCCATACCCACGGCCCTGCCGGGTTTTGTCGATTAAAAGACCATTGATCCAATAGCAGTCGGTGCTGTCCGGATCATAACAAATCGAAAGAAATCCCACCGCCTCGTTTTCGGCGTATACTGCCAGCGGCAAATAACGGCGTTGTGGGGCGCCGGGCTGCACATAGGCCTCGGCCAGCGACCAGACCACCGAGGGCGTCAGCTTCTCCTGCTCAGGCAGCACGCCCAGCACGATGACCTCCAGCCAGTTTTCTTCTGTTATTTCGCGCAAGGTCACCATCGCCGATTTTCTCCGGTTCAACATACCCTGCCGGCGGGCAATTCACCATGGTTATCTGCTCGACAATTCCAGGATCGGACAAAAAGCCGATTGTTGCGGATAAATTGCGGGTCAATGAGTTGACAATTTATCTTTCGGTTGTATCGTATATCAGGTGGATGGTGGAGTAAACCCGCCTGTTGGCCGGGTGGGTTTGGCGGTGTGGGATGGTTTTTTTTACCGCAGGGGTTTTTGCCCTTTCGGCGACCGTAGTACCAGCCGCAACGTGACGACATAAATAACAGAGACAAGGTGTTTCCCGTCGCGCAGCGCAGGTGATACCGAGCAGGGGAGGATTGTTGTGATGGTACTTCGATGGTCGGCGATGGTTTTGGTGTGTATTCTGGTCCTGGCCTCGGTCGCAGCCGGTTCGGACGGCAACCGCACCACTCCATACAGTGAATTGGTCCCGATGACTCCCAGTGAGATGCACCGCATCCTGGCTGAAAACAAGGCCGCGGCCGCCGGGCGTTTTCAGACGTTGTCGGCCATGTATCGGCAGCTGGCCGCCGGTCAGGAGGACATGGATGCGCGTTACTACAAAATTGAACTGCGCGTCGATGAAATCTCCGAGTTGATCTATGGCCGTCTGACCATGATCGGGCGCTCGCTGGTGGACGGTTATGCGCAAGTCGCCCTCGATTTTTTTGATAATATGGACGTCGATTCGGTATTTGACGAGGGGGTATACAGGACCGGCTGGACTCACGCCGACACTCTCGTAACTATAAATCTGTCTGCCGTTTACGATATCGGCGAGGAATTCGAGGTGACGATCGTGTACCATGGCCACCCGACCGAGGGCGGCTTTCAGGGGTTTTCCTTCGATACGCATAATGGCGTCCCGATTATCTCCACGCTTTCCGAACCGTTTATGGCGCGGACCTGGTGGCCCTGCAAGGACCGTCCGGACGACAAGGCCGATTCGGTGGATATCATCGTCGAGGTCAACTCGGATTTTTTCTGTTCCTCCAATGGTACGCTCCGCGATTCAGTGGACAATGGCGGCACCACTACGTACTGGTGGCATGAACAATACCCGATCACGACGTACCTGGTTTCGCTGGCCATTACCAATTACCAACATTTTTACCGCTGGTACCGTTATGGTCCGGGCGATTCCGATTCGATGCTGGTGGATTTTTACCCGTATCCCGAACGGTACTGGGATGCCCTGGTCCCGTGGTCGGAAACGCCGCAGATGATCGCGTTTTTTGCCGACACATTTGGTGAATATCCATTCATTGAGGAAAAGTACGGCATGACTCACTTCCCCTGGGGCGGGGCCATGGAGCATCAGACCAATACCTCCGCCACCTCGGACGCGTTCGGTTTCGACCGCTATTTGATCGCGCACGAGCTGGCCCACCAGTGGTGGGGTGACCTGATTACCTGCGAGTCGTGGCACCACATCTGGTTGAACGAGGGTTTTGCCTCGTATAGCGAGGCCCTGTATGCCGAACACCTCGGCGGTTCGGCGGCGCTTCATAATTATATGGTTGGCATGCAGTATTGGAGCGGCGGTTCGATTTATGTCGCCAACCCGACATCGGTCGGCGCCATTTTTTCGCTGCGGGCGTACGATAAAGGCGCCTGGGTGCTGCATATGTTGCGGCGGCATGTCGGTCATCAGGTCTTTTTCGACATCCTCCGCGCCTATTACAGTCATCCTGATTACGCCCATGCCCACGCCAACACCGAGGATTTCCGCGACCTGTGCGAGACTGTTTCGGGCCAAAACCTGCATGCATTTTTCGAGGATTGGATTTACGGTACATATTATCCAAAATACTACTATTCCTGGCAGGCCGCCCCGGGTGCGCCCGGTGAGTTTAACATCTTCCTGCACCTCGACCAATACCAGACCTCCGCGCCGCTGGTGTTCGACATGCCGATTGATATCACGGTGCATCGCAGTTCCGGGGGCATCGATACGCTGCAGGTGTACAACACCGCCCGGGCGCAGGATTTTGTCCTGACTGTTGCCGATGTGACCGCGCCGACCGCGGTGGGTTTTGATCCGGCCAACTGGATTTTGGATAACCACAGTTTGACGGCATATACGTTCCATATCGCCAACGAGACGTTGAGTGCAGGTAATATGACCGCAGCTTATGAAGATTCGGTGTTTGCTAGGGGCGGGACGACACCGTATGAATTCTCCTTGACCGCCGGGGTGTTGCCGGACGGACTGACCCTGAATTCGGCCACCGGCAAAATCACCGGCGTACCCACTGAATTCGGCGATTTTATTTTCACCGTGACCGCCGATGATGCCGGCACGTATGTGGACACGCAGGAGTTTACCCTGACGATCAATGAAGGCCCGGGGTATTATCCCGGCGATTTGCAGAACGACGGCGATGTCGATCCAGTCGATGTCGTATATATCGTGAACTATGTCTACCGTTCGAGTCCGCCGGCCGTGCTCAACTCGGCGGATGTCGATGGCAGTTGTTCGGTCGAACCGGTGGACGTGCAAGTGCTGGTCAACTATGTCTATCGCAACCGGGGTGTGCTGGTACCGGGGTGCGTTGAATAAACCGAAATATTCGTTTGCCTTTCCGTGGCCCGAAGGTCGGCGCATTACGGCCTAACCTGTTGTTTATTAATAGGATAGTAAAGGCGCCTTTGTCCTAAGATTTTGGCCGGCGATTGTCGGTTGAATCTACTGCAGTTTTTTCCGCTCAGGGTTCCCCAAAATGCCGGATTGTCTGGCGTTTTGCCGCATATCATATATATTATAGCTGACTGAATTGGCATGTACAGACTTGTTCTCCACGTTTGGAGGCAATGATGAGCTACCGCATAACATTTACTGCCTTGATCCTGTCACTCCTGGTGTCCGTGTCCGTGTGGGCCGAAAAACGTCTGGATAATTCCGACGCGAAAACCACTACCAGCAAAACCGACCAGACAGCGATTGCTGTCCCGGCGGCCAATGTCCCGCAATCCGAGGAATCGACGAACGCGGCAGGCGGGCCGCTTGAGCTTGCTCCGGAGATCGTTCCCGTTCCGGAAATCCCCGATGAGGCCGCCGCATATGCCGTACCCTGGAAATCGATCAACGGCGGCGGGGGTAATGCCTCGACTGCCTCGCATAAAGTGTCGGTTTCCATCGGCCAGACCACCATTGGTTTTGCCACAACTGCCACACATCAGGCGGGTATCGGTTACTGGTATGGGATCACCGCTGCCGGCTGCGACTGTGGCGCGCAGGGTGATATGAACTGCGACGGCATTGTGCAGCCGATCGATGTTACCCTTCTGGTCAACTGGGTTTACCGCGACCGCAACGACATCTGCAATGCGCCGAACTGTCCGTATCCTACCGGGGACCTCGATTGCAGCGGCCTTATTCAACCCATCGATGTGGTTTTGATTATTAATCTGGTATATCGCAGCCGAAATGATGTTTGCGACGGCTGCGCCTCGATGCCATAGACCGACTATCATCCTGCATGATCCGGGGATAAAGAATTCCTTCATCTCCCGCTAATCTCGGCCGCGGCCGGCCCGCCGCCCGCGCACCGTACGCGGCGAAAAAAAAATTATTTTTCGGTTTATTATTCAATTGCGTTTGTTTTTGTTGTGGGCGAAATTACTCAGGCCATGGATGGCAAACGGGTGTGATCGCACCCAGGGGGAATGGATGATTGTCGGTGTAATCTGCGCATGTGGCCTGTCCCGCCGGCCCGCGGTCAAGCGCCCGCTTTCTCTTGATCAGACCGTACATCTCATTGAACGTGTCACGCGCTCGTATAAAGCAGCGGCCCTTGACCAACTGCTGCTGGTCCTGGGATTTGAGGCCAAAAAAATCCTGCAGCAGATCCCCCTGCAGGGGCTGAAAATCATTATCAACGGTCAGTATCGGATGGGCACGTCCTCCGCTCTGGAGACCGGGATGCGTTTTTTGCCCTCGGCGTGCGAGGGAATGGTCATCGGTCTGGGTGATATGCCCCTTGTCGAGCCGGAAACGATTGATCACCTGGTTGGCACCTTTACCAAAACCCGCAAGGGGATCGTCTATCCGGTCTACAGCAAGCAAATTGGGCTGCCTATTGTCTTTGATGTCAAGTATCGCGATGAACTGGCCCGCTTGCGGGGGGATGACGGACCGGTGGAGGTCATTAAGAAATTCGCCAAAGATACCAAAGCCATCAAAGTCAAGACCGATACGGTCATCCGCGATATCGCTTCATATGAGGAATTCGAGGAATTTGTGGGCGCCTGTGAATGAGAGGGAGCGCGGTCTCGGATTTTCCTCGAAATGGTCCCGTGATCGCGGCCGGGGCACGCCGTTCAACCCAGAGGCCATACCAGAAATATGGTGATATCCCACACGATGTGCGAGATGATTGGACCTGCCAGCGACCCGCTGTGCTGATACAACCCGCCCCAAACCACGCCGCACACAAACGCTGCCACGAGCAACACCGGGTTTCCCGCCCACAGGTGGACTAGGGCATAGGTAACGGCGCCAAGCCCCAGGCCGAAAGTCGGACTGGTCAGAGCGGCCAGTCGCTTTTGTATTAGCCCGCGCCAGAAAATTTCCTCAGCCGGTGCGATAATCACCGCCAGCAATACCCCGATTTGCCAGTCGGGCAACTGGGTCCGGGCAGCATACACCGCGCCGATGTTCTCGCCGCTGCCGGGGAATACCAGCCGCAAGAGCTCTCCGCCTGCCAGGAAAATGAGATACAACGCTGCCGCATTGAGCAGACCAAACCCTGCCTGGCGCAAAGAGAAATCGTAATCTCGTCGCCGGTCATTACGGTTTAACCAAAGGGAGATGCCGGACAGGATGATCCCGGCGGCCGTCATTTTCCACCAGAAGTTGCCCCCGGACGTACCGAAGATCCAGCCCCAGAAGCAGACCGACAAAAAAACGGCTGCCAGCAGAGGCCAAACCATCCCTGATCCCGGTCCGCCGGTGGGCGGTGGCTGAGTGGCGGAGCGCGTCCCGGTCGTGTTTTTCACGCTACATCAGGCGGGCCAGTAACATCCCAACACACAACAACACACCGAAGCTCAAATGCAATTGTGCGGTGGCCACGTCCATCATCGCCAGCGAGGCGGGTTTTTCACCTTGGGCCTGGTGGATGGTTTTGATGTTTTTTACACCGAGTGGCAGGGTCAGCAAAACCAGCAGCGCCCACGGCGAGAGCATCTGCAGCGCGACCATCAGGGCCACGACAGCATATGCCGCGATAATCATCACGTCATATAGAATGCCCGCCGACCCTCGGCCCATCAGGATCGCCATGGTTCTAATCCTGGCTGCACGGTCATCAGTGATATCGCGAATGTCATTGGCGTGCAGAATGGCCGCTACCAGAAAAGCGATAGGCAGGGAGAATAAGATAACTTCCCAGTTGAACGGCCGATTTTGTACCAGATACCCGCCCAATACCATCAACACACCCATCATGATAAACACGCCGATTTCACCGAGGGCCTGGTACTTGTAACTGAAGGGGGAGGCGGTATAAAAAAAGCCGCCCAGGAAGCCGATGATCCCCAACAGCAAAATCGGCCACCCCGCCTGGGACACAAGGTAAAAACCCAGCAGGCACCCCAGAATAAAGGCCACGATTCCACCTTGCAGGATCTGCCGCGGCGGCATCAGCTTGGCGACCAGGACCCCCGACGAACCTAATGTCCCCTCGCGGTCGACTCCACTTTTGAAATCGTAATAATCATTAATCAGGTTTGTGCCGGTGTGAAATAGCATCCCGGCAATGATCGCCAGTGCAAAATTAATCCAGTCGATGGGACCCTCCCGGAAAGCCCACAATCCGCCCAGGGCTACAGGGATCAATGATGCGGAATAGGCGAAGGGCCGGACGGCCCGCACCCACAAAGCGAACGTTCCTGGTTGTGCCATAATCGGTAAACCCTCCTTCTCCCGCCGCGAAAATACAGTGCAGACCCTCCCTTGTCAAACCGTGGTTCCGGCTCCGCGTCGTGAGTGCGGCGATGAAGTTGTGCCACATATAATTGCCCGGATTATCTGAGTGGAGGCGTATTGGCCGAAGGGCCGATTTTGACAGGTTTTTCGGCATCTTTACTCCGGCCCCGCTTGACATTGGCGTATGATTCACCAACATACAAGGGTCTTTGGCAGAGGGCGAATTGGGGAGGGCAATCGCTCAGAACAAAGAGTCTACTCAGACCGACATTCTAATTTCCGGATACCTCCGGAGGGACCATGATAACCAAAGAAGAAGCACTACGCTACCACAGCCGCGGTCGCAAGGGGAAAATAGAAGTCAACCCCACGAAGCCGTGTGTCACGCAATTGGATTTATCGTTAGCTTACACGCCCGGCGTGGCTGAACCCTGCCGGGTCATCGAAAAAGACCCGGCGATGGTCTTCGAATACACCGCCCGGGGCAACCTCGTCGCCGTGGTCACCAACGGCACCGCGGTGCTGGGGTTGGGTAATATCGGCCCCCTGGCCGGCAAGCCGGTGATGGAGGGCAAGGGTGTTCTGTTCAAACGGTTTGCCGACGTCGATGTGTTCGACATTGAACTGGACACGATGGATCCCGACGAAATCATTAATATCGTCAAGAAGATGGAGCCGACGTTCGGCGGCGTCAACCTCGAGGACATCAAGGCGCCGGAATGTTTCTATATCGAACGCAAGCTCAAGGAAATCTGCGATATCCCCGTTTTTCATGACGACCAGCACGGCACCGCGATCATCTCCGGCGCGGCGCTGATCAACGCCTGTGAAATTACCGGCAAGGACATCGCCAAAATCAAGATCGTGTTCAACGGCGCCGGCGCGGCGGGGATTGCCTGCGCCAAGCACTACATGGCGCTTGGCGCCAAATTGGAAAACATCATCATGTGTGATTCCAAAGGCGTGATCTACCGGGGCCGTGAACAGGGGATGAACGAATATAAGGCGGAATTCGCCATCGAGACTAAAGACCGGACGCTGGCCGATGCCATGCGGGGCGCTGATGTCTTCTTAGGCGTTTCCGCCGCCGATGTAGTGACCGAGGATATGGTGCGTTCGATGCAGGATTCCCCGGTGCTTTTCGCCATGGCCAATCCCGATCCGGAAATTACCTATCCCCGGGCCAAGGCGGCACGGGCGAATGTGATCATGGCGACCGGCCGCTCGGACTATCCCAACCAGGTCAACAACGTGCTGGGTTTCCCGTTTATCTTTCGCGGCGCATTGGATGTGCGTGCCAGATCAATCAACGATGAAATGAAAGTGGCCGCGACGATGGCGCTGGCCGGACTGGCCAAGGAGCCGGTGCCCGAATCGGTCATCGCCGCGTATGGCGGCGTGCCGCTGAGTTTCGGCAGGGATTACATTATCCCCAAGCCGTTTGATTACCGCGTACTGTTGTGGGAAGCGCGGGCGGTGGCCGAAGCGGCGATGAAATCCGGTGTGGCGCGTTTGCAAATCGACCCCGAAGAATACACCGCGCAGCTGGAAGCCCGCCTCGGGCGTGCGCGGTCGGTGATGCGCGGGATCATCAGTTCCGCGCGCAATCATCCCAAGCGCATTGTGTTCCCCGAAGGGGAAAACCAGAAAATCCTCCGCGCGGCGTCCAGTATTCTGCGCGAAAAGATCGGCAAACCCGTCCTGCTGGGTGATACACAGATCATCAGAGAACGCGCCCGCGAACTGGATGTCGACCTGGAGGGCATCGAGTTGGTCGATCCCCGCAAGTCGGACAAGACCGAAAAGTATGCCGAGGAACTGCACAAGCTGCGCCGTTACCGGGGGATGACGATGCTCGATGCCCGGCGCAGTCTGGAATATTCTCAGTATTACGGGCTGATGATGGTGCGGCAGGGTGATGCCGACGCGTTCGTTTCGGGCGCGACCTGGCATTATCCCGATGTGCTGCGGCCGGCGCTGCAGATTTTCCCCCGGAAGGACAACGGCGACCGGATTGCCGGGATGAACCTTGTGCTGTTGAAAGACCGCGTGCTGTTCTTTGCCGACACCACGGTCAACATCAACCCGTCGGCCGAAGAACTGGCGCACATCACTGTCGCCTGCGCCAGACAAGTCAGCAAGTTCGGGATCACCCCGCGGGTAGCGATGCTCTCCTACAGCAATTTCGGCTCGGTGCAGGGGCCGTTGAATGAAAAAATCCGCCAGGCCATTGCCCTGGTGCGTAGGCTGCAGCCGAACCTGGAAATCGACGGCGAGATGCAAGCCGACACGGCGGTGACCGCCGACATCCTGAAAAACACCTACCCCTTCTCGAAATTGAAAGGGGAGGCCAACATCCTGATCTTCCCCGACCTGCAGTCCGGGAATATCGCGTACAAACTCATCCAGCGGCTGGGCGGCGCGGAGATTATCGGCCCGCTGTTGATCGGGATGGCCAAGCCGATCCAGGTCTTGCAGGTCGGTTCGTATACTGTGCGTGATATCGTCCATCTGGCGGCCTATGCGGCGATGGAAGCGCAGGGTGAATTCAAGGAAGAGATGTTCACCAAATCGATCAGCGACCAGGAGTTGTAATTTTCTTCGAACATTTTTTTCGAACAATCGCCGAACTATCCCTCGCGGTCACTGATCGCGGGGGTTTTTTATTGGCGGGGTGGGAATATGATTGACTTTCAAACGATTGCATATACTCTTGGATATTCAGGTTGCCTCACGGCTTGCCGTGGGGTGGGACATGGTGCCGAACCCATTCGGGTGGGCACCCGTGCGTTGCAGATCCAAATGGAGGGAGAGCGATGATTGACTTCGTTCGCTTAAGCCGGGTCCGCCAATTCCATAATTTCTATTCCGTTCTACAGATATTTTGTCCAATCGTTATTAGCTTCGTTGTCATGCCTGTTCTCAATTCCACGATGGCTGAGGAGGTTACTCTTGAAAAGAGGCTGGCAAATGCAACCATTCTTAGGACCTTTGATACCAAAGGGGCATACATCCGCCATTTTGATGTAGCCAATAATGTTGTTGCCTTCACGCTACTGAAGAACGATTCCGTATTTGTCACTGTCTGTGACATAGACGGGAAGGAACTTTCTCATTTTGGACAGGCAGTGGATTCTAATGGACGCATCGAAGGTGCAGAATTGAGTCCCGACGGCAAAATCCTCATCATTCATAAATACCATGGACGGGTGGCCCACCATTTCATGGTGGGCTTGCAGCCGTTGCATTTCAAATGCGATAGTTATCCCGCACCGCGCAGATTATTCTTTTTAACTAATCCTCCACTTTGGAGACCCAGCGCGGCGCCGAATCGATTGTCTGCCGGAGGATGAGATTAAGCTGTGCGGCGTGGTGTTGCACGTGGCGCATACTGTATAACAATAATTCGGCGACTGTGACCCCCGGGCGCAGCGATCCGCTGTCCCGGCCGACATCTTCGGCGGTCAATGCATTGATCTTCGCCCGGCATTTCTTGCGGCCATGTTCGAGATAGGCCAGCAGCTCATCTTTCGTGTACACGCGCTCGGGCAGCACGCCGGACGGGTCCAGTTCGCCTAACGTGAACGGCGCGGGGGGCGCGAACCCGATATCTGTTTCCGACAGATAAAAATCGAGGAAAAAGATTGTGTGATAGGCAATATACCAATATGCCTGCCAATGCACACGATCGCCCCAGACACCGGCGGGACACTCGCGTATCGCATTTTCCAGCATCTTGATTGCGGCGCCGTACTGGCGGCGGATTATTTGTTTCCACACGTCCATGTTCAATCTCCCGTCCACAATGCGTTACTGCCCGTGGTGCATGTTGTTTAGTAAGATTATCAATTTGCGCTGGTGAAGATTTGAACAACTAGGCATCTTTCATTTGCGCTTGATATTCTTCCGCCAGCATCGACATCACCCGCAAGGAGGTGAAGATTTCGCCTTGTTTCACCGCGCCACGGTGGGTGCCCTCAAGTACGAAACCCTCCGAATTGTACAAGGCAAAGGCCCGGTGATTATAATCCATTACCTCCAGCCACAAGCGGTGTTTGCCCAACAGAGTGAAGGTGTACTTTTTGATCAATTTCACTGTTTCCCGGCCATAGCGCCGGCCTTTTTCCGCGATGACGATCCGTTTGAATTCAATGCTCGAATCGGGGTTTTCCAGCCCGATGAGAATGACATAGCCGACAAGACGCCGCCCGGCAGTGGTCTCCACGATCACATGCGCAATATTGGGATCGGCGATTGCCGCGCGATGCAGTTCGATCGGCCAGTGCCGGATAAAACGGGAATTGTCCGTGCCGCGCTCCAGATTCAACACTGCTTCGAGGTCTTTCTCCTCGGTGCTGCGGAACGACAGTACGTCGGAGTGGATCATGGTCTTTCCGCACATAATAATTCCTTTCCATGATACGGTACAATCCGGCACCCCGGATGTCTACAACGATCCCGGCGGCGGCGGGAGATTATTCGTTGCCTGGCCGGGCCGGAAGAAACAAGCTGCGGATCAACACCCCAATCTTTGCTGAGAGATTGCGACAAAATGCAATTGACAAATCGCCAGGATGACCTATATTTCCTGATAGTCGTTACTGAGAGTGGTACTAAGGTGTTGACCACAAAACCTTTACCTGCCAGGGGGTATGATGAAAACCAACCGGTTTTTTCGAGTATCCTGTATTGCCGTCATTACCATTTGTCTGGTCCCGGGAATATGCCTCGCCGATCCGCCGCTCACGTTTGACCTGCGCGATGTTGGCGGAACCGATTATGTGACAGCGGTTAAAAGCCAGTCCGGGGGTACCTGCTGGACCCATGGGACGATGGCGGCGATGGAGGGCAATCTCCTGATGACCGGCAATTGGACCACGGCCGGGGAAGCAGGCGAACCCAATCTCGCCGAATACCATCTTGACTGGTGGAACGGGTTCAATCAACACAATAATGACGATCTTGATCCGCCTTCAGGATCGGGGTTGACCGTGCACGAGGGCGGTGATTACCGGGTGGCGTCGGCGTATCTTTCCCGTGGGGAGGGCGCGGTGCGTGATATCGACGGCCAATCGTATGCCACGGCGCCGGAACGCTATCTCCCGGGTTACCACTATTATTACGCGCGGAATATCGAGTGGTATACCGCCAAGCCGGACCTGGTCAATATTGATATCATAAAAAACAAGATCATGTCCGATGGTGTCGTGGGCACCTGTTTATGTTATGACGCATCGTTTATGAGTGGTGATTATGTCCATTACCAGCCGCCGACGGACCTTTTAGACCCCAACCACGCCGTGGCCCTGATCGGGTGGGATGATACGCTGACGACGCAGGCCCCCCTGCCGGGCGCGTGGCTGGTGAAAAACAGCTGGGGTACCGACTGGGGGTATGACGGGTATTTCTGGATTTCCTATTATGACAAGCACTGCGCCCAGCATCCGGAAATGGGGGCGATTTCCTTCCAAAACGTCGAACCGCTGGCCTACCATCATATTTTCTACCATGATTATCACGGCTGGCGCGACACCAAAAACGACATCACTGAAGCATTCAATGCTTTCGTGGCGCCCTCCGACCAGACACTGCTGGCGGTGAGCTTTTTCACCGCCGCGAATTCCGTCACTTATACCGTGAGAATCTACGACACGTTTACCGGCGGCGTGTTGTCCGACGAACTGGCAGCGAAAACCGGGACCATTGAATACATCGGACTGCACACCATCGATCTCGATTCTCCGGTTTTATTGACGGCCGGCCAGGATTTTTATATCTATGTCGAATTTTCCGCCGGAGGCCATCCCTATGACTGCACTTCCGATGTGCCCGTATTACTCGGCGCGAAATATCTGACCATTGTCGAATCGCGGGCCAATCCGGGGGAGAGTTATTACCACGACGGTGTGGGGTGGGTGGATTTGACGACGTTCAACAGTACGGCGAATTTTTGTATCAAGGGGTTGGCTGCCGGGAACCCCCCGCTGAATATCCTGCTGCCTGAGGGTGTCCCGAGCATTGTGCCGCCCGGTGAGGCCACGACCATCCTAGTGCAGTTTGATGAGTGGTCCGATACGTATGTCCCGGGGTCCGGTCTGCTGCATTATCGTTTTGACGGCGGTGGCTATCTGACCGTGCCGATCACGTCCGCGGGCGGCGGCTTGTTCAACGCCGTATTACCCGCGGCGCAGTGCACCGACGCCCCAGAGTACTATTTCAGCGCCGCCGGCGAGTTGTCCGGGACCAATTACTATCCGCTCGATGCTCCGGCGTCCACCTGTGTTTCGCGGGTCGGGACTTTGAGTTCAGTGTGGGCCGATAATTTTGAAGCGGCGCTTGGTTGGACCGTCACCTCCGGTGCAACTACAGGGAACTGGGAACGCGCCGACCCGCAGGAAGTCTACTATGATGCCATCGGCGAGTATACCCAGCCCGGTGACGATCACACACCGGCCGGGACCCTCTGCTATGTGACCGGACCGTTGGCCGGGAGTGGTCCGGGTTCGTACGATGTGGATGGCGGACCGACCAGACTGACTTCCCCGGCACTCGATCTCGTCGGCAAAGATGCGCTGATCAGTTATTGGCGCTGGTTCCATATCAGCACGACCTGGGATGACAGTCTCCATGTTGAAATTTCCAATAACGGCGGTACCGACTGGGTCCGGGTAGAGTCGGTTGCCGACCGGGAAACATGGACACATGTCGAATGGTGGGTGAGCAATTATGTTACTCCGACCGCCGACGTGAGGGTACGTTTCACCATCGGCGATGAAGATCCCGGGTCGTTGATTGAAGCGTTGATCGATGATTTTTCGGTCGATGAACTGGTGTGTGAAGCGGGCTGTTATTGCGGCGTTAAGGGTGATGTGAACAATGACGGCAACTCGACGCCGCTGGACGTGACGTTCCTCGTGAATTATGTCTATAAGAGTCTGGACGGCCGCATTTATCCCGACGGTTGGGAGTGTCTCTACGACCTCGGCGATTTCGATTGTTCCGGTGGCGCACCAACCCCGCTGGACGTGACTTATCTGGTGAATTACGTGTACAAATCGCTGGATGCGATATGCGACGGCTGCAATCACTGATGCAGGCCGCCGACACGGACTGACATTGAAAAAGGCCGGGAGTCAATGCTCCCGGCCTTTGTTCTGCCGAGTTCGATCGTCAATACTCTACGACAATTTTCTCTCATTTTCCGGTTTGGTTACATTGCGTACCAGCCGTTTTTCCCGGTAGTCCACCGCGGCGCGGACAAACTCCCGGAACAACGGGTGCGCCTTGGTCGGGCGTGATTTCAATTCCGGATGGAACTGCACGCCCACAAACCAAGGGTGCGCGGGCACCTCAATAATTTCCACCAGCCGTTCATCGGGCGATTGCCCGGCCACTTTCAGCCCCGCGGCTTCCAGTTGTTCGCGGAACTCGTTGTTGAACTCATAACGGTGGCGGTGGCGTTCGGAAACCTGCGTCTTGCCGTACGCGTGATATGACTTGCTCGACGGGGTCAGCACACAGGGATATGCGCCCAGCCGCATGGTCCCGCCCATGTCGGTCACCGATTTCTGGTCGGCCATCAGACTGATCACGGGGTACGGCAGTTCGCGGTGAAATTCATGGGAGTGCGCGTCGGTTAGGTTGCACACGTTGCGGGCGAATTCAATGACCGCACACTGCATCCCGAGACAAATCCCCAAAAATGGTATTTTATGTTCACGCACGAACCTGATCGCCTCGATTTTGCCTTCCACACCGCGTTCGCCGAATCCGCCGGGGATTAACAGGCCGTCAACACTATCCAGAAATTTCCCGGCGCCGTCGCGGCGGATATCCTCGGAAGAAATCCAGACCGTCTCCACCCGGCAGTCGTTTTCCACTCCGGCATGAACGAACGATTCGATGATCGATTTGTAGGCATCGTGCAGATTGACATATTTTCCGACAATGGCGATGGTCACGTTTTTTGCCGGGTGCATGATTTTGGCCACCATTTTTTCCCATGCGGCCAGTTCCGGCGGGGGGCAGGAAAGCCCCAGCTTGCTGCAAATTAAATCATCCAGACCCTGGCGGTTGAAGTGTAGGGGGACTTCATAAATCGATTCCACATCAATCGCCGAAATCACTGCGGCCGGGGGCACATTGCAAAATAAGCCGATCTTTTCTTTGACCGAGGCATCCAATGGTTCGGGGGAACGGCACAGCAGCACATCCGGCTGGATCCCGATTTCCCGCAATTGCTTGACTGAATGCTGGGTCGGTTTGGTTTTCAATTCGCCGGCCGAGGCAATATAGGGCACGAGGGTCAAGTGAATGAACAACGTGTTGCCGTCCCCGACTTCCAGGCGCATTTGCCGGATAGCTTCGAGGAAGGGCTGGCCTTCGATATCGCCGACCGTGCCGCCGATCTCGGTGATGATCACATCGACCTCGCCGTTTTTCGATTCGGCCATACGCAGACGGCTTTTGATTTCATTGGTGACGTGGGGGATGACCTGCACGGTCGCGCCGAGGTAATCACCCCGCCGCTCGCGCTGGATAATGGTTTCGTACACCCGGCCGGAGGTGACATTGTGCCGCTGGGCCAGGTTTTCCGACAAGAACCGCTCGTAATGCCCCAGATCAAGGTCGGTCTCCGCGCCGTCATCCAGCACAAACACCTCACCGTGCTGGAAGGGATTCATCGTCCCCGGATCGACATTAAGGTAGGGGTCAAATTTTTGAATGGTCACCGACAGGCCGCGGCTTTTCAGCAATAAGCCGATCGACGCCGAGGCAATGCCCTTGCCCAGGGCTGAGACCACCCCGCCGGTTACAAATATATATTTGCTCTGGTGTTTCGCTTCGCTCACGGTTCCCCCCTCAGGCGCAGACGCTTGTTTTTTACCGACAATATAAGTTGGCGCAGATCGGCGGGCGTGTCAACGCCGATGGTCGCGCAGGTCGTCTGGAGTACGCGAATTTTGACGCCCCGTTCCAATAGCCGCAATTGTTCGAGGTTTTCGGCGGTCTCCAGCGGGGTTTTCCCGGCGGCCGCAAAAGCAAGCAGCGCCGCGCGGCGGAACGCATACATCCCGATATGGCCGAGATATGCAATCTTTTTCCGCCGGTCCCGGTCAAACGGGATCGCCGACCGCGAAAAATACAGGGCATCCCCTGCCCGGTCACATACGACCTTGACCAAATGCGGGTCGGCGATTTCGCGGGCACTTACCGGCCGGGCCAGGGTTGCGACTTCGATGCCTCTATTTTGCCGCAAGGCAGTTATCAAGCGGCTCAGCAGTTCCGGCCGGTCAAAAAACTCATCCCCCTGCACGTTGACAATAATTCCGGCGTTGAGTTTCCGCACGACCGCCGCCACCCGGTCTGAACCGGAGCGCAGCCGGGGAGAGGTCAACTCCGCCCGCGCCCCGGCACGTTCGGCAGCAGCGTACACCCGCTGGTCGTCCGTGGCGACGATTATTTCGTCGACCGTTGGGGAACTGCGGCACACCGCGACTATCCGCTCGATCAGCGGCCGCCCGAAAACATCGGCCAAAACTTTCCCCGGAAACCGGGTGGAGGCCCAGCGCGCAGGGATGACGACCACCGCCTGATCCGTGCCGTGCCCGTCGCGTCCCATCAGTGCTTGCTTACTCAATATCCTGCCCCGCCGTCAACCGGCCTGTCATGCGTTACTTTATCTCAAAGTGTAAAAGTTGTGGGTAATTAACGAATTACCCGTGGAACTCGAAATATGCCGATGACACCCAGCGCCAATGATGGGTAGCTGCGGTCTTCCCGGAGGCCATGCCGCGATTCCCGGCAACAGCGGGTAATCTTATCTGAAATTAGTTCGAGCCGGACAAGACGGGCCGTATATCTGAAATCCCCGGGATCAACCGCCATTAACTGCGCCTTTCGCTAGTCATCGTTCCCGGGATCGCAGTATATAAACACATGCCGGGGCTGTCAATCACCAAAACCGCGCGGGACCATTAAATTATTTGGAGGGCAGGGGCCGTTTGTCGGCCGGCCCGTTACTGAAGTATCCTATTGTATGATAATGTCTTGCAAATTTTCCGCGAAAAGAACTTAGCAGAATCCGCCTTGCAGCGTATGTTTCAGTTCGTGGAATAAAGGAGACACTGGTGGAACAGAGAATTACCGAAGTGCAGCAATTTCTGGCCGCCGAGAAGCTGGATGGCTGGTTGTTATTCGATTTTCACGGTCTCAATCCGATAGCAGGTGAATTCCTGCAGTTGAAGGGAATGCAAACCCGTCGCTGGTTTTACTGGATCCCGGCGCAAGGGAAACCGCATAAGATCACCCATGCTATCGAGCAGGGGACATTTGTTGATACTCCCGGCGTTAATCATATCTACAGTTCCTGGCAGGAGATGGAAAGCCATCTGGGAACGATCTTGGCCGGTGCCAAAACGATCGCCATGGAGTATTCACCGGAGGGGGCGATCCCCTATGTTTCGCGGGTGGATGGCGGGACATTGGAAATTGTGCGCAAATGCGGGGTCACAATCGCCTCCTCGGCTGATCTCGTGCAGTATTTTCAGGCCCGCTGGAGCGACGAGCAACTGGCCGGCCATCGACGGGCGGCCCAGGCACTGGCCGAAATCAAAGACCTGGCCTTCCGCAAAATCGCCGCTTATGTGGCCCAAGGCAAACCGCTGAGTGAATACGACATTCAACAGCTCATCCTGCAGCAATACGCCGACCGTAAGCTGCTCACCGAGCATGTGCCGATCTGCGCGGTCAACGCCAACGCCTCCAACCCGCATTATGAACCGACCGAAGCACACTCGGCGCCGATTACCTCGGGCGACCTGGTCTTAATTGATATCTGGGCCAGGTTGGACCTCCCTGGTGCCGTGTTCGCGGATATTACCTGGATGGCATATTGTGGATCGACCGTGCCAGCTAAGATGGCCGAAGTGTTTGCCGTCCTCAAAAACGCGCGGGACAGCGCGGTCGAATTAGTCAATAAGCGGCTGATCGAGGGGCGGCCGGTGTACGGTTATGAAGTGGATGATATCGCGCGCGGGATTATTACCGAGGCGGGGTACGGCAAATATTTCACGCATCGCACCGGGCATTCGATCGGCGCCTCCTGCCACGGCAACGGCGTGAATATCGACAACCTCGAAACCCGTGACCGCCGCCGCATCATTCCCGGCGTGGCGTTTTCCATCGAACCGGGCATCTACCTCCCCGAATTCGGCGTGCGTACGGAAATCGATGTCTTCGCGCACGAAAACAAAGCCGAAGTCACTACCCAGCCGGTGCAGCAGGAGATTGTGGCGCTAAAGGGGTAAAGGGACAACGATTCAGCCTTTTGGTAGGGTGGACATTGCCCACCAATACAGGCATGCATAAACGGTGGGCGGTGCCCACCCTACGCGACTAACGATTATGACCGAGTTCGGGTAGCGAAGGATTCCTGACGGCGCAAACGTCGTGGCATGGGCATACTGCCCATGCGCCCCGGCCAAAGCCGGGGCACGGTTCCGCTCAATGGCTGGCGTGGTCCGGAGCTCTGCTCCGAGTTTCTATGTCCGTCCCTCGAACCTCCATATTTTTTGATATTATTCTTTTCTTAATCACAAGCGCCGCTATAGCAATATAACCGGCCGTCGAATTTGTAGCAGCCGCGTTCACCCGTCGTTTGGTATTGCACTGTCTGTTGTTTGCCGTTGGCGTAAGTGATGGTAATTGTCCCGGATTCGATAGTACCCTGGATCGACCACTTGCCGCTGGCGCGGCTCTGGCCGGCCTGACCCCATTGCCCGGAACCATAGTAGCCGGATTCATAGCTTTCGAAATAACTACCGTCGGGACAGAAAGCGATCTGACTTTCCGAGCCCCCGCCCCCGCTCAATGTCGAGCCTCCGGTATAGCTGTAATATTTGCCGGAAAATTGTCTAGCCAGATCGGCATCACCGCCCGGCTGGCCGGGAGGAGTTACTGTACCTTTATTTTCGGTCGGCTTTGCTGCCTGGGCCGCCGCCCCCGCGGCATAATTCATGGTTCCATCTTTGGCGCTCAGGTCGATGTCGAGACGAACGTCCTTATCGATGAGATAGACCTCCATAGCCTTCTCGCCAACCTTAAGCAGATAATGTCCCGGCGGGAGTTTTTTAAAGGCGAATTTCCCGAAGAAATTGCTGTTGGTATTGGCCAGCGCCTTGTTGCTGTCGGCATCGAACAGCGTGACTGTTTTGTTCGGCGCCGCCGCCATCGATGATTCTCCCAGAAACCCATGAATTTTAAAGGTTTTTTCCGCCTTTTTGGAAGGCGAGTCGGCCGGGCTGGAAACGGCCAGGGCGAATACAGCAATAACAATCATCAAAACGATTACACGTTTGCCCATTGTTGTCCCTCCTTTGCGACGACGGTATCACGGTGGGGTTTATGCATATTTAAATATGCAATTTTCCCGGCTTTCATATCAAATGGTATTTTGGAGTTATTGGGCAGGTGGCCCATCATTTTATGGTGGCCAGGCATGCATGGGCAAGATGCCCATGCCACGGGAAAGTTGCCGCTCCGCCGTCCGCTGCGGCGGAGCGGGGCGCCGCAATTATTCAACCTTGCGGAAAATAATCCCATCCGGCGTGACATCGATGCTCACGTGATCACCACGGACAAATGTTCCCTTGAGCATTTCTTTGGCCAGGGGATGGGTGACTTGTTTCTGGATCACGCGGCGCAACGGCCGCGCGCCATACGTTGGATCAAAACCCATTTCAGCGAGTTTGTCCTTGGCCGCGTCGGTCAGTTCGGCGGTAATGCCCTGTTCAGTGAGCCGCAGGGCCAGTTCGGCGAATTGCAGATCGACAATAGCGCGGATATGTTCTTTGGCCAGCGCGCGGAAGACGATGATTTCATCGACGCGGTTCAAGAATTCTGGCCGAAACGAGCGGCGCAGGACTTCCAGGACCTCGGATTTCATCTCCGCATATTGCGTATCCAGACTTTCACCGACCAGTTCGCGGGAACGTTCGGCGATCAATTCGGCCGCCAGGTTGGAGGTCATAATCAAAATCGCATTGCGGAACGACACCGTACGGCCCTGGTTGTCGGTCAACCGGCCGTCGTCCAGCACCTGCAACAGCACGTTGAACACCTCCGGGTGCGCTTTCTCGATTTCATCGAGCAGGACGACCGAATATGGCCGCCGCCGCACGGCTTCGGTCAACTGGCCGCCCTCGTCATAGCCGACATATCCCGGCGGCGCGCCGATCAGCCGCGAGACGGCGAATTTTTCCATGTACTCCGACATGTCGATCCGCACCATCGCCTCTTCGGAACCATAGAGCGTTGCGGCCAGTGTGCGGGCCAGTTCGGTTTTGCCGACACCGGTCGGGCCGAGGAAAATGAACGACCCGCGCGGGCGCCGGGGGTCAGCCAGCCCCGCCCGTCCGGCGCGAACGACCTCGGCGACTGCTTCGACTGCAGCAGTCTGTCCCACCACCCGTTTGGTCAGTTCATCCTCCAGATGCACCAGCCGCTCGGTTTCACTTTCCGAAAGTCGCGAGACCGGAATACCGGTCCATTTGGCGACCACCGCGGCAATATCATCGGCCTCGACTTCTTCGCGCAGCATGCGCTGGTCTTTTTGAATTTCGCCCAATAATGCATTCTCAACTTTGATGGCGCGTTCAGCGTCGGCCATATCCTGATAACGCAGGCGGGCGGCGGTTTCATAATCGGCGTTGCGTTCGGCCCGTTCCGCCTCGGTTTTCAGGTCTTCGAGCCGTTTTTTGGCGGCACGGATTTTCTGGACGGTGGCTTTTTCTTTTTCCCAATGTTGCCGGAGAGTCTCCCGCCGGCTGTATAATTCAACCAATTCTTCCTCGATCGGTTTCAGCCGTTCAGAGGCATCTTTTTCGGCGCGGACGCCCTCGCGTTCGACCTCCAGCCGCGCGATCCGTTTTTCGACGATATCCAATACAGTGGGCAAAGAGTCAATCTGGATCCGCAGATCGGCGGCGGCTTCATCGATTAAGTCAATGGCCTTGTCCGGCAGAAACCGGTCGGCGATATACCGTTCGGACAACCGCGCGGCGGCAACCAGCGCCGCGTCCTGGATGCGCACGCCGTGGTGGACTTCATAGCGTTCTTTCAGGCCGCGCAAAATCGAAACCGTGTCCTCGACCGAGGGTTCTTCAATCAGGATCGGCGCAAAACGGCGTTCGAGCGCCGCATCTTTTTCAATATGCTTCCGGTATTCATCCAGTGTCGTCGCGCCAATACAGCGCAACTGCCCCCGGGCCAGCGCCGGTTTGAGCATATTCGAGGCGTCCATTGCCCCGCCGACTGCTCCGGCGCCGACGATCGTGTGCAGTTCATCGATGAACAGGACGATCTTGCCCTCGGCCTGTTCGACTTCGCGGATGATGGCTTTCAACCGTTCTTCGAATTCACCCCGGAATTTCGATCCCGCGATCAGTGACCCTAAATCGAGCGCCAAAACCTGCCGGTCCTTTAGTGATTCGGGGACATCGCCATGGGCGATTTTCAGGGCCAAACCCTCGGCGATAGCGGTTTTGCCGACCCCCGGTTCGCCGATCAAGACCGGGTTGTTTTTCGTCCGCCGCGAGAGGACTTTGATCACCCGCCTAATTTCATCATCGCGCCCGATGACCGGATCGAGTTTCCCGGCATGGGCCAGCGCGGTCAAATCGCGGGAATATTTCTCCAGCACCTGATATTTTGATTCGGGATCGGGGTCCGTGACCCGCTGGCCGCCGCGAATATCCTGCAGCGCCTTGAGAATGCTGTTTTTGTCCACACCGGTTTTGGCCAGTGCCGTCTTAATCGCCCGATCGGAAGATTCGACCAGCGCCAGCAGCAGATGTTCGACCGAGACATATTCGTCCTTGAATTCTGCGGCCTTTTTCTCCGCCGCACTCAGCACATTGCGCAAGTCGTTGGAAACATAACGCTGGGCCTGCCCCGAGACTTTGGCCAGGGTGCCGAGCTCATCGCGCAGCTTTTGTTTGAGTGCCGGGACAGGGGCGCCGATCTTTTCCAGCACCGTGCGCGACAGCCCGTCCTCCTGCTCCAGCAAGGCTAGCAGTAAATGCGCGTTTTCTACTTGCGCGTGGCTGCCGGCCTCCGCCAGTTCAAAGGCGTATTGCAGGGCGTCCTGTGAACGCTGGGTGAGTTTATCTGTTCTCATGGTTTTCCGGGGATGGCTCCCCGTTCACCTCCTGAATTTTTAAATGCAAGGGAGACCTCGCGAATTGGTGGGCGGTGCCCACCCTACTTTTCGGTGCTCCATCCTCGTGTCCGTGCGAGTTTTTCGATCAGTTTCCTTTCCTCGGCGGTCAGGTCTTTCGGGAATTCGACGTCGATCGTGACATATTGGTCTCCCTGCAAACCATCATGCAGTACGCCGAGATTTTTCATGCGCAAGACCGTGCCGCCTTTGGTTCCCGGTGGGATTTTCAAGGCCGCTGTACCCTTTAATGTCCGCACGGTAATTTTTCCGCCAAGCAGCGCCTGTCCCAGATTGATCTGGGCGACCGTGTAGATATCTTTGCCGCGCCGCTCAAAATGCGGGTCATCACCGACATTGACGGTTAAAAACAAATCCCCGGCAGGCGCGCCCCCCGAACCCGGTGCACCCTGGCCGGTCAGCCGCACCTGCTGCCCGTGCTCAATACCTGCGGGGACCTGTACTGCCAGTTTGCGTTTGCCCCGAGTGTTGCCGGTGCCGCCGCAGGCCGAGCATGTTTTGCCGATGATCCGACCGCGTCCCAGGCAGCGCGGGCAGGTGCGGTTGATCGCAAAGGCGCCATGGGCGGACGAAATCTGGCCGGTGCCATGGCAATCGGGACAACTTGTCGTTTCTGATGACGGTTCGGCTCCCGTGCCGTCACATGCCGTGCAGCGTTGTAATCCGCTGATGGAAATTGTCTTTTTAACGCCGGCGACAGCCTCGTTAAAGGTGACCGAAAGTGAGCCGTGGATATCCTTGCCTTTGCGGGGGATCGCGCCGCTGCCGGCCTCAGCCCCAAACCCATCACCAAAAATAGTCGAGAAGATGTCGGCAAATCCGCCAAAGCCGCCGGGGCCGTTTTCAAACCGGAAGCCGCCGCCTCGTCCGCCGCCGAAGTGCCGGGGATCAAAACCGCCGCCACCGAGTCCGGATGCAGCATATTGCCGCATTTGATCATATTGTTCCCGCTTTTTCGGATCGGTCAAAATATCCGCCGCTTCGGAAATTTCCTTAAACTTCGCCTCGGCGGCTTTGTCGCCCGGGTTTTTATCCGGGTGGTATTTTTTGGCCAGCTTGCGGTATTGTTTTTTGATCTCCTCGGGACCGGCGTTTTCCGCCACACCGAGGATCTTGTACAGGTCTTTATGTTCCATCTGTCCACCCCGTGGCCGGGGAACATCCCCCTTCGATTGTCCCGCATAAAAAACGGCGGGCGCAAAGCCGCCCGCCGGGTAACAGTTCAGATGACATCAGGTCTTCGCGTCAGGTCGTGCCGGTACCCGAGAGTTTCGCGGCCTTGGTTTCCGATTTTTTATCCGCCGTCTTTTTTGTGTCGATTTGCGGCAGCGGCGCTTCTTTCTCCTTTTTGGCTTCCCGCTGATAGGAGTCCGACCGATAATCGGTGATATAGAATCCCGACCCCTTAAACAATAACCCTGCCCCGGCGGAGATTAACCGTTCTACTTCGTTTTTGCCGCAGGTGGGACATGTTTTCACCGGGTCTTCCTTGATCGACTGAAACGCTTCGAAACGAAAACCACAGGCGTTGCATCTATATTCGTACGTCGGCATCCGCTTTCTCCCCGGCCCGGCTGTCCGCATTTTCACGATCCTGCAATATACGCCTCCCGGTCCATAATGCGCAGCCGATTTCGCCGGCGTAATGGCAAATTTCCCTGCCGACCGCAGGTTTTGCCTACCGGCCTCAGTCGTTAACCACCTCGTAATCAGCGTCTACCGGGGTCCCCGCGCCCTTGCCGGATGAGCCGTTGCCGCCATTGCCGGACGCCGCTCCCGGAGGGGCCTGAGTCCCGGCTCCCTGTTGCTGCCCCGCCTGCTGGTACATCTTTTGTGACGCGGTATGCCAGCTTTGCAGCAGGGCCTCGGTCGCCGAAGTGATCTCGTCGATGTTGTCGGTTTTCAATGCTTCTTTTGCCCGGCCGACCGCGGCTGCAATCCGGACTTTGTCGTCCCGGTCGAGTTTGCTGTCGTGTTCCTTGAGGTTCTTCTCGGCTTCAAAAACGACCTGGTCGGCCTTGTTGCGCGCATCCGCCGCTTTTTTGCGCTGCTGGTCCTCGCTTTCATGGGCCTTGGCGTCGTTGACCATTTTGTCGATTTCCTGTTCGGTCATGCCGCCGGAGGCCTCGATGCGAATTTGCTGCTCGTGGCCGGTGGCTTTGTCTTTTGCCGAGACATTCAGAATGCCGTTGGCGTCGATATCGAAAGCCACTTCGATTTGCGGTAAACCGCGCGGCGCCGGCGGCAAGCCGTCCAGATGAAACCGGCCGATCGTCTTGTTGTCGATGGCCATCGGCCGCTCGCCCTGCAACACATGGACCTCGACCGATGTCTGATTGTCCGTGGCGGTTGAGAAAATTTCCGATTTCTTGGTCGGGATTGTGGTGTTGCGTTCGATCAGGCGGGTCATTACTCCGCCGAGCGTTTCGATACCCAGTGACAGGGGGGTGACGTCCAGCAACAGGACATCTTTGATGTCCCCGGCCAGCACACCGCCCTGGATCGCCGCGCCGATCGCTACGACCTCATCAGGGTTGACGCCCTTGTGCGGCTTCTTGCCGAACAACCGTTCGACAGTCTCCTGCACTTTGGGCATCCGGGTCATGCCGCCGACCAGAATGACCTCGTTGATTTCGCCGGCGGCAAGTTTCGCATCGGCGAGAGCTTTTTTGCACGGCTCAACCGTGCGCTGCACCAGGTCATCAACCAGCTGCTCGAATTTGGCGCGCGATAAATTCAGATTCAAATGTTTGGGACCCGATTGATCGGCCGTAACGAACGGCAGGTTAATCTGGGTATCCACGGTGCTCGAAAGCTCGATTTTTGCTTTTTCGGCGGCCTCGCGCAACCGCTGCAGTGCCATCGGGTCTTTGGCCAGGTCGATGCCATCAGATTTTTTGAACTCGTCAACCATCCAGTCAATAATCCGCTTGTCGAAATCATCACCGCCAAGATGGGTATCGCCGTTGGTCGAACGGACCTCGAAAACCCCGTCACCCAGCTCCAACACCGAGATGTCGAACGTCCCGCCGCCCAGGTCATACACGGCAATTTTCTGATCGTGTTTCTTGTCCAGCCCGTAGGCCAGCGCGGCCGCGGTTGGTTCGTTGATGATCCGCAATACTTCCAGTCCGGCAATCCGCCCGGCATCCTTGGTTGCCTGACGTTGGCTGTCGTTGAAATAGGCGGGTACGGTAATGACGGCCTGCCTCACTTTTGCTCCCAGATAATCCTCGGCGGTTTGTTTCATCTTGGTCAGGATTTGCGCCGAGATTTCCGGCGGGGGATAGGTTTTGCCGCCCATAACGACCCGCGCATCACCGTTGGGGCCGGCGACGACTTCATAGGGAAAATTGGCCTTTTCCGCCGTGACTTCGTTGTAACTGCGCCCAATAAGACGCTTCACCGAAAACACCGTATCCCGGGGATTGGTCACGGCCTGGCGCTTGGCAATCTCCCCAACCAGACGTTCACCGTTTTTATTCTGGGCCACCACCGACGGTGTGGTGCGCCCGCCCTCGGAATTGGGGATGACTACCGGATCGCCGCCTTCAATGACTGCGACACAACTGTTGGTGGTCCCTAAATCGATGCCGATTACCTTACTCATATCTGCACACTCCTTTTTTTACTATTTTGGTCCGGCTTGCTCCATGATTCGTTCATACTGATTCAAATTATTCAGAAAATCCCGATGCGGCTTTGCCGCTGGTCAGTATCGTGTGTCAATTCGATCATTTGTTGCGCGTATCCCGCAACAATCCGCCCCTCCGGCCGTGCGGGCCGGAGGGGCCGTATTGTCCGTGCTTGCCAACCACCGTTTAGTTCACGTTGATCGCGATTTCCTTTGGTTTGGCTTCCTCGACCTTGGGCAGCGAGATCTCCAAAACGCCGTTAACATAGTTGGCTTTGATCTTGCCGGAGTTGACCATCGAGGGCAGCGAGAACGAGCGGTAGAACGAACCGCAGGTGCGCTCCACCCGGTAATAGTTGGTCTTCTCTTCTTTGGTCTCAGATTTACGTTCACCCTTGAGCGTCAGGACGTTTTCGTGGACGATGACCTTGACGTCTTCTCTGGTCATCCCCGGGACATCGGCCTTGATCGTGATTTCATTCTCGGTTTCCGTAATGTCCACCGCCGGCATCCAATCACACTGTGTGGCTCGGTTGTCGTAGTCGCGATCCCCGAAGAAGCCGTCAAACACGCGGTTCATCGACCGCTGCAACCGAAACAGGTCGGTATTCGGATTGAATTTTACGAGTGTCATGGCTTTTCCTCCTGCTTTGTTTTTTTCCTATTTTCGTTTTTCTCTTTTTCCTCATTCATTGTACCGAATTATAAAGCATGATCCGTGCCAAAAGAACGTAAAGCATTAATAATAAACACGTTATGTTCTTCACGGGGAATGCCTGTAAACCGAAATGAGAAAAACGGCAGAATTTACTGTCAATAAGGCATATATTGTGGCAGCGAATGTGCCTGAACGGCAGGTGCTGTCAGCAGATTCGTAAAATATAATCAGTCATGGACTTTGGTTCGGAGGAAATCTGCCGGAGAAGTCGAACCGCAAAGCTAGTCGGTTTCGGGTTTGGCTGTTGGTGATTCCTTGCGACTCATGTGGATGAGTGCTGCCGCAAGGGGATAGCCACGATCACCTTCGCGTAATGTATTGAAAGATATTATCTTACTATATATTTCACATCTGGGAATTAAGTGTTCTGGGCATCCTGTGCGTTGAATTGAAACGCCCATTGCATCTTTTCAAGTCTTGGCCGGTAGAGACCGGAGTAAATTAGCCGACATTCCAAGTAGAGAATAAAAATCATCCAATGGATGAGAACCTAAGGGAAATAGCCAAGTTCATGGGAAATATGTCATCGGTAAAAGCCGCAGTATGTCAGGAATAGGTTGTTGAGCAGTGCGCAAATGGAATACAAAACGAGGAAAGGAGAGTCAATGCATCGTCCAGCTACTGATACGCCGTCGGTGGTGCTCGCCACGTGTCGAGTTTGCCGAGGGAAGGCGCAAAAGCGGCCGGTCGAGGGGGAAGGTATCTGACGTTTTTCCCGGCCGGCGAAGAATCGGGCCGGGAAATCCTGAATGTGCAGGAAATTACCGGGATGATGTGTATCACCCCGGTCCCGCGGGCTCCTGAATACATCCGGGTATCATCAACCTGCGGGGCAAAGTAATCCCTGTTTGAGTTGCGCACCAAGTTCGAGATGGAGACGGTGGATTACGCAGATGAAACCTGTAGTATCGTCGTGCAGACACATGGGTTGCAGATGGGTGACATCGTCGACTAGGTATCCGAAGTCCTGGATATCGCGGTTAATGAGATTGAAGACGCGCCGGTGTTTTCGGATGAGATGCGGACCGATTATCTTCTCGGGATTGGTAAAGCCGGAGACCGCGTCGATTGCTCCTTGATTCTGACGCAATTCTCAGCGCCCGGGTGGGTGCTCCGTAATGACAGGTGTGATCGGTTGACGTTAGCGCCCGCAACGAAGCGTTGCGGGCGCCTTTTTATCAGTGGACCCCGATTTTATGTGCTTCCGGATGTGATCACACAAGCTGCCCACGCCTAGTTGGCTGCCGTCGTGCATTGATCGAGAATCGGGCCGAGGGCGTCTTTATGGGCCGTGTAGGTCAGTATTTTCAATCTGATGAAATCGTCCCGGATGAACATATACCCCTCAAACTTGCCGAACCGGGCCCGGCTGGAAGAATCTTTGGTCAGATACCAGTCGCGGCCGCCGACTCTTTGGAACCCGACCACGTGGACGCCATGGTCATCGGTGGTTGTCTTATTATAAATGCGGAATTCCCGGGAATCCTGATTGATGAATCTCTGCGGGATATCGTAATCAGCGACGACCGCCGCATCGACAAAGCCGTTCACGCCCGGTTCGCTGACATCGCCGCCGATAGTCAGCGAATATCCGTCCCGGACGGCGTTTTTCAATGTGGCATACCAGACATCCAGCGGGAGATTGACATAGCTGCTGTCGTGCCACCAGTTGTCCCAGGCCTTGAATTCCGTCCGGGTATAAAGCGGCGCGGACAAGGTGGACATGACCGAGACATAATCGTCGGGGACCAGCCCCAGGTATTCAGCGGCGAATTGTTTCGGGGTATAGGTTTTTCCCTCCCAGTCGAACGTCTCCGGCGGGGCGCCCAGGTGCTTATCGAGGATGGTTTTTACCATGGCGATGACGTGACCGTCATCCCAGATATCCTGTTTTTCGACCAGCTTGAGGTAATCATGTAATTCCTTGGTCAGCGGTCCGTGATCGTGCCGCATGTAACTGGGGTCAGGCAGTCCCGCATAGGCCGCAAGGGGCACCGCACCGTATTTTTTGAGTACACGGAATACGGCATTGGTTTCGGAACCCTCGCCGATCCGGGAATCGCCGCGTTCGGCGACAAAACGCTCCACGCGTTCGATCCACTCCCAATATACCGTAAACATCTCGGCCAGTTTCACCCGCTTGCCGCCAAGCCGCGCGGCCTCGGTTTCCAGCAAAGACGTCCCGGCGTAAGCCCAGCAGGTGCCGGTCAAATGCTGGGCCACCGGCGGGAAATGGAAGACAGTATCAAAAACCCCCGGCGAGGCCGGGATTTCGATCCCGTTGAAATCCAGCAGGAGTTTCTTTTCCTGTGCCTCCGCCTCCTTTTTGGCCTTTTCCTGGCGGTCACGGATTTCGTCCGTCACCGAATCGCGCGCGGCCTGCACGCTGTCGGCATAGGCCTCCATTTCCTTGAACACCGGGTACTCGTATTTGTCCCTATAATTGATTTTATCGTTTTGCGCAGAAACCGTAGGGCCGAAGCCCGCGCACAACAGCAGTGCAGCTAACACGATACAGACGCGTTGCATGACCATCCTCCCGACTTCGAGCGCGGGGCCGGTATTGTTTCCGACGCCGATGCCCGACGAAAGCAGTTTCACCAACCACTTAACTCAAATTCTCCGGCGGCAATTAGAGATCGCAGGGGCGAACGGTCAACGTAAAAAAGGGAGCGAAGTTGCAAGTGGCCGCCACACACGATGCGCCTCATTATAATGTCATCCGCCGGCTGTGGACGCGTGGAAAACCGGGGAAAACTCTCGGAAATTCGAGGATTTTGTGTATATTGCAGGCAGCGATGGTGTTACAAGTACCCGCGGTGCGGTCTCCGGGGAGGCGGCAATAAGGATGACCGTGGTTGAGTCACTTGTTGAAAGTTAAACAGCGCCGGCCATAATACCCGGTCGGAAACCGTCCGGTTATGATAAACCGCAATAACATGTAGATATGGTGCGAGGGAGACCGTGATGAACATCCGCCGAAGCGCAACACTTTGTTCCGTAATCGCTATCTTTTGGAGTGTCCAATTGTGTTTTGCCGACAACGGTTCCGGGCCGCTGCCCCTGCCGGGAGCGAATTTCAAGCAGATTACCGGCACGCATGGCCATACGCTCACCGTTGATCCCGAACGCTTTCGCATCTTTGATGTCCCGGAGAACAAATTCGAACTGATTACCGGGTTCCCGAGCGTCGTGCAGACGCCAGAGCCGCCCCTGGGTCGGATTCCCGCCGCGCCATTGGCCGAAGTTGGCCGGGTCCTGACTGTGCTCGTTGAATGGGAAGACCATCCGTCGTTGTTTTATTTACACACCAACCCCATGTATACGGAGTTGTTTTATTCGGCCGGTACCCACCCCACGGGGAGCGTCAATGACTACTATCAGGAAGTTTCCTATGGGGAGTTTTCCATCACCGGCCAGGTCATCGGCTGGCGGGTGATGAACTCGATGTATGACGGCTGGTACGATATTGAGGAAATTGTTGACGATATCGATCCGCTGGTGAATTTCGCCGACTATGACGGCGACGGCGACGGATATGTCGATGCGTTGTGGATTATCCATGCCGGGCCGGGGCAGGAGGAAACGCACAATCCCATCGATATCTGGTCGCATGCCGTTCGCGGGGCTTATGTGCCGACCGATGACGGTGTCGCTGTCGAGCGCTGGTCGGTCCAGCCGGAGGAGATGGCCAACCACGATATCGTTACCATCCGGGTGTTTTGCCATGAATACGGCCATATCCTGGGTCTGCCCGATCTGTATGACTACGATGATAAACTCTATGTTCCCAGCTATTACACGCCGGACGATTATAATGATCACCCGTTGGTCGACTGGTGTGTGATGGGATACGCGGGATATGCAATTATGTCCTACGGCACGGCGGCGTGCCCGTCGCATTTTTGCGCCTGGTCCCGGCGATTTTTGGGCTGGACCGCCCCGGAGGCGCTGGTCAGTCCCGACACTACGGTCGAGCTGTATAACGTGGAATTGCACAATGCCGATAATCTGTTCCAGGTCCCACTGAATGTTGAGGGTACGGAGTATTTTCTGTTGGAATACCGCAATCCACACACCACGGCGAAATTCGATCATCTGGATTCTGATTTTTCGGCTTACTTCAATTGGTTTACACCAGGCCAGGATACCCTGGATTCCGGCCTATTGATATTGCAGGTCGACGAAGACGTCGCCCCCAACGACGGCACGCCGGGCGAACTGCATTACGCCGTCCGGGTCGCTGACGCCGGTTATAATCCCGGCAATCCGTGGGACGGTGTTTCCGAATATTTCGACTGGTGGTACCCCTATGAATTCCGGATCAGCGCCCTGTTTTCGCCGGAAGACCCCGGCCAGACAGTGTTGAGTCCGACGACCACGCCTTCAAGCGACGGCTATGCCGGCCCCTCCGGGATCACGATTACCGTGCTGGCGCAAAACCCGGACTACCTGACGGTGAGACTGCAAATGCCCGATACCGACGCCGACGGGGTCGTGAATCTGTACGACAACTGTGTTGACACCCCCAATCCCGGGCAGGAAGACAGTGATCTGGACGGGACCGGCGATGCCTGTGAGTGTGATTGCGGCGCCCTCTGGGGCGACTTGGACGATAATGCGCATCTCGACCCGGTCGACGTCGCATACATTGTCAAGTATGTGTACAAAAGCCAGGACGCCCGGGTTCAACCGCCCAACTGCCCCCATGAGGTGGGAGATGTCAACTGCGACAACTCGGTGACCCCGCTGGACGTCTCATTTTATGTTAACTATGTCTACAAAAGTATGCAGCCGTTTCCCTGTTCCGGCGGCTGCCAATAGAATCAGGTAACGGCCCGAAACCGTTGCGGCCGGCACGGGGTCGGTTAACCCAGTTGCCGGCACCCGGCCCCTTGACTTTTACACCAAATTTGTGCGTTAATAATCTATGGTTGTCGCAGGACTCATGACTCCATTACCTCGGCAACGGCCGCGGTGGTCTTGCGGACGATTTAGCCACGCATTCACTCAATGTCCGACAGGAGGATGACCCATGCAGAGGACGAGTTTTTTGGGCGGCCTGTTACTGGCCGGATTTCTGGTTTGTGGCATGGCCGGCAGCGCGGCACTGGCCTCCGGGCCGCCGGTTACACGGACCGATGCCGTGGCCGATACGCTGCACGGCCGGGTGATTTCTGATCCTTACCGATGGTTGGAAGACCAGAACAGTCCTGAAACACGGGAGTGGATCGACCAGCAAAACGCCTATACCCGCTCGATCGTCGATACTATGCCCGGCCGGGAATACCTCGTTCGGCGGCTGGGCGAACTGCTGAAAACCGACGTGGTCAAGATGCCGACCGAGCGCAACGGCCGGTATTTTCTGATGAAACGCTCTGCCGATCAGGACCAGGCCATCCTGTATATGCGGGACGGCATCGGCGGCGAGGACCAGGTCCTCGTTGATCCACACGAGATGAGCGCCGATCATTCGGTGAGCGTGGGTTTGTCGGGGGTTTCCGCCGACGGCCGGGTGATTGCATATCTCGTCCGGCGAGGGGGAGCGGACGAAGAAGCCATTTTTATCATGAATGTGGATACGCGGGAACACTATGCCGACAGTTTGCCCGCGGCGGTGTACTTCGGAATGGCGCTGACCGACGATTTGAGCGGTTATTATTATGCTCAACGCCGGCCGGAAGGTCCCCGGGTATTTTATCATGCCATGGGTACCGACCCCGGGACCGACCGGATGGTTTTCGGCGAGGGGTACGATGACGAAAAGATCATCGCCTGTGATATTTCGGAAAACGGCCGCTGGCTGCTGATTCACGTGTATCACGGCTCATCAGGCCGGCAAATCGAAATCTATTTCCAGGATTTGCATAGCAATGGCCCGATTATGCCGCTGGTGAACGATATCGAAGCGCGTTTCTCCGGCCAGATTGCGGGAGACCGGATATTTCTCCTCACCGATTGGGACGCCCCCAATTCGCGCATTCTGAGCGCCGATCTGACCAGGCCGGCCCGCGAAAACTGGACTGAAGTCATCCCGGCCGGGCCGGATGCCCTCGAATCCTGTCTGGCCGCGGGGGGCAAATTGTCCGTTGTGTTCATCCGGAATGTCCAATCGGTGGTGAAAATATTCGAACCTGACGGCACCTTTGTCCGGGAAATCGAACTGCCGACCATCGGGACTGTCGATCAAATTTCCGGCCGGTGGGCGAGCCCTGAGCTGTTTATCTCTTTTGAGTCGTTTCATTATCCCCCGACCATTTTCCGTTGCGATCTTGCCCAAAATACGCGGGAGGTGTGGGCCAGACGGCAGGTGCCGGTAAATACCGATGAGTTCGAGGTCGAGCAGGTCTGGTACACCTCGTATGATTCAACACGTGTCCCGATGTTCCTGGTCCATAAAAAGGGGATCGTGCTGGACGGCTCGAACCCGGTAATCATGTACGGCTACGGCGGATTTAACATCAGCATGACCCCGTATTTCAGCAACTGGGTCGTGACTTTTGTCGAGCTGGGCGGGATATATGTCGCAACAAACCTGCGGGGTGGCGGTGAATTCGGCCTGGGCTGGCATGAAGCCGGGATGTTCGAGAAAAAACAGAACACTTTCGACGATCTCTACGCGGGCGCCGAGTACCTGATCAGCCAGGGTTATACCAGCTCGGGAAAGCTGGCCGTCTTTGGGGGAAGCAACGGCGGGCTGCTGGTCGGCGCGGCCCTGACTCAGCGGCCGGAGTTGTTCCGGGCCGTCCTGTGTACGTACCCGCTGTTGGACATGCTGCGGTATCATAAATTCCTGATGGGGCCGTATTGGGTTTCCGAGTACGGTTCCGCGGGAGATTCCGCCCAGTTCGCCTACATCAGCAAATATTCGCCATACCAGAACGTCAGACCGGGGACCAACTATCCGGCAGTTATGTTCGTCACCGGCGATGCGGATACCCGCGTTGACCCGATGCACGCGCGAAAGATGACCGCGCTCCTGCAGGCCTCAACCGGATCTGCGGACCCGATCGTGCTCCATTATGACACGAAGGCTGGTCATTCCGGCGGTACTCCGGTCGGCAAACAGATTGAGGACTATGCAGACCACATGCTGTTTATGTTCCGGCAGGTGGGGGTTACACCGCGGTGAGTCTGTTTTTGCCGGTCTGATGATAACCTGACGGGTGCGGGAGGAAGTTCCGCACCCGTTTTTTCTGCAGGGTATATCCACTTTCGACGAGAGGGAATGCCGGGAAAGTCAAAGCGACAGCGCTTAAGACCTGCTGCCGACAACCTTCATTCATGCATGGCTGCGGACGGTGCGGGCGCGAAAAAATGTGCAGAACATGCATTTTATCCTTGACATTCTTTCCGCTTATTGCGATGTCGAATCAGATAACGAACGGATACCCTTAACGCAGGGAGGCAGGTCATGGTTGTCAGGAAGGCCGTCAGAAAAGGGGCGAAGAAGGTAGCCAGGAAAAAGGTCGCCAAGAAGAAAGTCGCCAGGAAACCGGCGCGCAAGGCTGCGGCCAGGAAACCGGCCAAGAAACATTGCGCGGCCAAGACAATGGCCGGGAAAAAGTGCAAGCGGTACACCACCGGCAATTCGAAATTCTGCGCGGCCCATAATTGATGATGTCCTGGAACTGATCGACGATAGGCGCGGCCGATGCCGCGCCTTCTTTTTGTCATTCCCCGTATCCTGCACCGGCCACGTGCCTCACCTGTTGCCGGCTCATCAATGATGGGATAATCCGCCGCGCGCGGAACACCCGCCCGAGCGAAGATGGTTCGACATGACCAGGCGTCATGGCCGCGTTGATGTATCCTTGTGGCCGGGGTCTGTCGTGGTGCCGATGAAGCCGAAAAAAAACTTTAGCGAATAATTGCGTTTGACGTCATTTTCTTCTTGACGGATACATCGGACTGACCGATACAGTGAATATGTTTAATGAGTTGGTTGAAAAAGAAATGTGTTGTTTGCACAATTTTATCTTGACATGAGATCAAACAAAGGCAATGTGAAGGACAAAGAGAACAGGGAACAACCATTATAAAGGAGGCAGTCATGGTTGCAAGGAAGAAAGCAGCAGGGAAAAAAGTGAAAAAGGCCACACGGAAGGTGGCCCGGAAGAAAGTGGCCAAGAAAGTAGCCAAGAAACGCGTGGCCAAGAAAAAGACCATGAAGAAAGCTAAACCGGCCAGGAAAAAAGCTGCGGCCAAGAAAGCGCCCAAGCAGCGTTGCGCGGCCAAGACCGCGGCCGGGAAACCGTGCAAGCGCTTTGTGACCGGCAAAGCAAAATTCTGTGCCGCGCATAAGTAACGGTTTGACGGATGAAAACGAAGGGTGCGACAATACTGTCGCACCCTTTTTTTTGGGCCGGTTCATGGCCCCGTTGTCGGCCGTTCCTGGTCCGGCGCGGCACGTGATCGTCACGTGCGTTTGGCCGGCCCGCGTACTGTCCGGTCTTTGGGACTTTTCCCGCCCGGCGATTTTTTGGTGATGCCCGGCAGGGCAATATCCAGCACTTCTTTGATGCGCCGTACCGGGATAAACTCGACATTTTTGCGGACTTCTTCCGGGATTTCCACCAGGTCTTTTTCGTTGTCTTTCGGTATAATCACCCGCTTGATGCCGGAACGGTAAGCGGCCAGCGATTTTTCTTTCAGGCCGCCGATGGCCAATACCTGACCATGCAGGGTGATCTCACCGGTCATGCCCAGGCGCGGGGCAACAGGTCTGTTCGTCAGCAGTGAAGCGATTGCCGTGGCGATGGTGATCCCGGCGGACGGGCCGTCTTTGGGTGTTGCTCCGGCGGGGACATGGACATGGAAATCGGTTTTGGCGAACATTTCCTGATCAAGGCCCAGTCGCCGGTAATCCGAGCGAATGTTGGTCAGCGCGGCCTTAACCGACTCTTTCATGACATCACCCAATGACCCGGTCAGCGTCAGATTCCCCTTGCCCGGCATGGAGGAGACTTCGACAAACAATAAGCTGCCGCCGGCCGAGGTCCACGCCAGTCCGGGAACGACACCGATTTGTGCCGTCCGATCGATGAGTTCGGGCAGGAATTTGACCGGACCGAGGTATGTATGGAGTTTGTCGGCTTTGATAACCACGGCGCTCTTTTTCCCTGTGGCTACGACCCTGGCGACTTTGCGGCAGATTGTCGCGACTTCGCGGTCGAGATTGCGCAGCCCCGATTCTCGCGTATAATCGCGAATAATCCGCTTAAGGACCGCATCGGAGAAAAGGATGTGGCGTTTTTTCAGCCCATGATTTTCCAGCTCCCGGGGGACAAGATATCGTTTGGCGATCTGGACTTTCTCCAGGTCGGTGTATCCCGGCATCTCGATGACTTCCATCCGGTCTCGAAGCACGGCCGGAATCGGGTGCAGCAGATTGGCCGTGGTGATGAACATGACATTTGACAGATCAAATGGCACGTCCAGATAATGGTCGGAAAAGGAATTGTTTTGTTCCGGGTCGAGGACCTCCAAGAGGGCTGAAGCGGGGTCGCCGCGGAAATCCTGGCCGATTTTATCGATCTCATCGAGCATGAAAACCGGGTTATTGGATTCTGCCCGCCGCAGTCCCTGAATAATGCGTCCCGGCAGCGCGCCGATGTAGGTCCGCCGGTGCCCGCGGATTTCCGCCTCATCCCGCATCCCGCCCAGCGAAATGCGCTGGAACTTCCGGCCCATCGCCCGGGCGATGGAACGGCCCAGCGAGGTCTTGCCCACGCCCGGCGGGCCGACGAAGCATAGAATCGGGCCTTTCAGATCGGCTTTGAGTTTGCGGACGGCCAGGAATTCCAGGATCCGTTCCTTGACCTTTTCCAGATCATAGTGGTCCTCATCGAGGATCGCCAGGGCTTTATTAATGTCCAGAATGTCCCTGGATTTCCGGTCCCAGGGCAGGCAGACCAGCCAGTCCAAATAGGTGCGCGAGACGGTATATTCCGCGGCCGAGGGGTTCATTTTCGACAGCCGGTCGAGTTCTTTTTCCGCGGCTTTCAGCGCCAGTTCCGGCATATGGGCTTCCGCGATTTTCTTTTTGAACTCGTCAAGTTCTTCGGTCCGGTCGTCGCTGTCGCCCAGTTCCCGGCGGATGGCCTTGAGCTGTTCGCGCAGGATAAACTCTTTTTGCATCCGCCCCATTTCCGTGGCGGCCTCGGATTGGATCTTGTGCGAGAGTTCGAGGACCTCGATTTCCTTTTTCACCTGCGTGAGCACTTTTTCCAGGCGTGTTTTGATATCAAATGTCGCCAAGATGTCCTGGCGTTTTTCGGTCGAGAGGTTCAAATTGGAGGCGATGAGGTCCGCCAATTTGCCGGCCTCTTCGGTGTTGATCGCCGAAATTTGCAGGTCCTCGGATAAGTTGGGGGAGAGGGCGACGGCCTGTTTGATCAGTTCATGCGCATGCCGGACCAGCGCCTCGATTTCCACGGTCGTTTTCACCTGTTCCTCGATCAGCTCCGTCCGGGCCGTAATGAACGGTTCGGAACGTACGATCTCGGTAATTTTAACCCGTGAAAGCCCCTGGACCAGAAACCGCACCGACCCGTCCGGGAAACGCAGCATCTTCAGGATGGTCCCGACGGTACCCACGCGATAGATTCCCTCCGGACCGGGGTTTTCCTCGTCCGGCGTCTTCTGGGCGAACAGGCCGATGGCCCGGCCTTTCATAAGCGTCTGATCGATTAACCGGGCATATTTCTCGTCGTTGATCATCAGCGGCATGACCATTGAGGGAAATACCACGACCGCTTTGGTCGGCAGAATGGCCAGTTCATCGCCTTGTTCTCTTATTTTTTGTAACAATTCATGTTCCGATTCAGGCATGACACCTCCACGGACATCTTTACTTATCGGTGATTTCGATCTCACGCGCGATATCCGGCGGCGACGCGTGTTTGTGGATCGCAATTTCCAGAAAGCCATCCTTGTAGGTGGCGCTGACATGGTCCGGATCGGCAGTATCCGGCAGAAGGATGTTCCGCTCGAATCGGCCGTAGGTCAGCTCCATATTGCGATAGACACAATCGTCGGCTTCCAGTTCCTTCTGCCGTGAACCGCGGATCAGCAGTACGTTGTCCTTCACCCTGATCGAGATTTTGTCTTTGGCCACTCCGGCGATTTCGGTGCGGACGATAATTTTGTCCGAATACTCCAGCACGTCCGTCGGCGGGCGCCAGATCCGGTTGACCGACAACAGCGGCGAAGCCCACAAATTGCGAAACTGATTGAACAACTGGTCCATTTCCTCCTGGACCGGGCTGGTACCCTTCCAGGGATTCTTTTTGGGATCATCCATTGATGTGCTCCTCGGCTACATCATACATGTGCGTTGCCGGCATCTTTATACCCCATATCGGTCATTTGCTCCACGACAAATACGCGCAAAATGAAGATTCGCGCAAGAGGGGAAGCGCGGTCTGCTGTAACCGGCCGCACGCGGAGACTGCCGGTCTTGGTATCCCGCCGGTGAGTGTTGGTCCGCAGTTGTCCCGGTAGCATTTCATTTTTCAGCCGCCGACGCAGTATCGGCCTGCTGGATTCGGGCGATAAGCCCGGCGATTGCCTGTTGTTCTTCCGTGGTCAGGTCGGTCTCCCGGGAGAGACGACTTAGTTCCGTCAACGCCTGTTGTCTTTGCCCGGTGAGAAAATAAGCCAAAGCGAGGTTCAGGCGGCTGTCCTTGTTGTTCGGATGCAGGACGAGTGCACGGTTCAGCGTTGTGACGGCTGCCCCAAATTCCCCGGTTTGAATCAGGATTGCCCCCAGCACGTTGTGATATGCGGCACTGTCCGGGGCCAACGCGATTGCCGCCTCAATGCAATGGCGGGCTTCTTCCAGACGATTATGTAGATACAGGAATGCCGCCAGGTCGTGCTGGATTCGCACATTATCGGCGCCGAGCCGGGCCGCGAGATGGAGATACCGGGATACGGAATCGGGCAGGCCCAAATCATTGAACGAATCCGCCAGGAAATACGCACCCGCCGCCGAGGAGGTATCCGCAAAATAACACTCGCGGGCAGTGGACAAGGCGTTGTCACGGTCACCCAGGCGATTGTACACCGTCGAAAGCTGCATCCAGTAACGGGGATTGTTTTCCAATTCCAGTGCGCTGCGCCAGGACTGGATGATTTTGTCCGATTGGCCGCGAGTATGATAGAAGTACGCCAGGGCTTCATAGCCATACCCGCCGCGTTGCCGGTCCAGGTGCAGCAGGTGTTCGAAGCGTTGGATGGACCGGTCTGTATGGGCATTGATTCCGACAAACATAGCCAGCACGCCGGCCGCAGCGACTGACGGGAGCAGGAGTGCGCCGCGGGGTAATGCTCGCCATCGATCGGCGATGGTGATCGCGGCATAAATGCCCAGCGGAACCACGCCCAAACTCAACAGGTCCCAATCACGGGCCATGCCCAGCTTGGGATCGATCAACAATGGGATCGCCAGCGGGATTGTTACAGCCAGCGGCCAGAAAAATCCGCCGGCGATTGCCGGACGCACCGGGGAACGATCCAATAAGAGCGGTGCGGCGACCAGCAGGAATGGCGCGACCAGACACAGCAGGTTTATTACATCCAAAAGATGCGCGCCGCTGAACAATCCGTAATTCAGGGGCGGTCCGCCGACCAGCGGCACGAGCACTGCCCGGTGCGCTGTCCCCCGCGCAAAATCATCCCCATTGAAAATGACCGTGGCCCAGATCACAATCGCCAGACCGAGAAAAGCAATAATCGCCGCATGGGCCCACCGATTTCGGTGTTTTATGAAACCCAGCGTGACCAGAGCAGGATAGAGGACAACTGTCGCGAAGTGTGCGGCGACGGCCAGAACGAAGCAAGCGATCACCGGGGAAAACCCGGCCTTTCCCCGGCGGAAGGCCTCGGCGGCAAGCAAAACGCCGATCGCCGCGGCGCAAGGTATGGCGTAGGATTCGATATAGCCGAAAAACAGCGCGGTCGTACCACTAAGCAGAATAATAACCCGGGCAGTTGTCCGATCCGCCGGGTTGTTCCAGATTCGCCGCGGAAAAAACCAAAGGATCGCCAAAAACCCGCAGCCCGCCATAATTGAAATCGCTGCGACGACGTCTGTTCCCCGGATGTCCAAGACCGGTTTCAAAACTGAGAATCCCCAGGTTGCCAGATACCCCGGCAGGAGTCCCTGGAGATGGTATTTGCCGAGTTCGGGTTCACCGCCACGGAGCATGCCGTCCCCCAACAGCCCCGCCGCCGAGCGAAAGACGACGAATGCCGCAAGCAGGGCTAATGCCGGAAACGGCGTCTGCGCCGCCCGGCCTGCCCAATGGGCGATTGCCGCTGCCGGCTGCCATCGGGCTGCGAATGAACCGAGGAAGAAAATCGCCGCCGTCGCGAAAAACAACACCTGTCCCCATGATGGCAGAAAAGCCGGCAGATGCAAACCCCACATCCGCGAGTCGGGGTAGAGTGTCCCGATTATTGTCGCGGTCAGCCATACCATGAAAAGCAGGCGCACGCCGACGATCATCCGGCCCGAAGCAATGGCGGTCCGATCAGGCATGGATTATAAATAGAGGAGATGCGGGCCAAGTGCCATGAAAAATTGCGCCGGAGTGGGGTCAACAATGCGCTGCAGCAGCAAGCTGTCCACAGGCGGCGGCGATATCCTCACCGAAGGACTTGCGGATGGTGACCGCGGGCGCGCGCGGGTAGAGATAGTCGCGAAAGGCCAGGATGCGTTCTTCTGTGGGTCGGCGCAGCCGCGTGCCGGGATGAGGATGAAAGCGGATCAGGTTGATCTTGCAGGGGATGCCGTGGATAAAGGTGACCAGTTTTTGGGCGTGTTCGATGGAATCATTCACCTCGGCAATCAGGGTGATTTCGAAGGTGACCCGGCGGCCGGTCTTTTCGGTATAGACCAACGCCGCCTTTTTGATTTCGCCGAGAGGATGCTTGGCCTCGACCGGGATGAATTTCCGCCGGGTTTGTTCATCCGCGCTGAACAGCGAGATGGCCAGTCCGGCCTTCAAACCCGATTGCGCCAGTTTACAGATTTGTTCCGGTAACCCGACGGTCGATACCGTCATTTTTCTTTGCGAAATTGACGGTCCCAATTCCGAGCAAAGCATCCGGATCACCGTCACGACGTTGTCATAGTTTAGTAGCGGTTCGCCCATGCCCATGAAAACCAGGTTGGTGACCTCGGCCCCCGTCCCCAGAAAGTCGTCGGCAGCCAACACCTGGCCCATCATTTCACCGGCAGTCAAATTGCGCGTGAAACCCATCGTGCCCGTGGCGCAGAACGCGCACCCCAGGGCGCAGCCGATTTGGGAAGAAAGACATAACGTGCGGCGGTCGGCATCGAACATCAGGACACTCTCCACGATGCCGTCGTCCAACATAAATGACATTTTTTTTGTACCGTCGGCTGAGTGGAGAATCTGTGCGGGCGATGTGCGCAAAATCACATATTTCCCGGCCAGTCGACCGCGCAACGGCGAGGGGATGTTGGTCATCTCCGTGAAATCGGTCACCCGCTGATGATAAATCCAGCGCGCCAATTGCCGCCCGCGGAAGGGCGCCTGCCCATCCCCGGTCAACAGTTCGGTCAATTCATCGGCGGTGTGCCCGAACAAGTTACGTTTTGGCGTTGTCTCCACCCGGTTCATATCCTCAGTGCTGTCGGGGTTTTTACCCCGCTTCCCCTCGCCATTGTACGTGCCGGGACCGAGCGATTAAAGTCCGAATTCCGCAATGATCTCATTGGCTTCCCCGCACATAAAAACCGCCCCGGCAGTACCGGGGCGGCTTACGGGTCAGGGTCTGTCGATTACCAGCCCTTCCTGGGAGGATGTCTACTTCCTCTTACGCCGGGCCGGTTTAAAAAGTTTCAGCGGTTACCGATTAATCGCCATTTTTAACAAATCGTCCCCGGCATATTTATTTCCAGTCGGTCAGGAACTGGATGAGCAGGCGGACTCCGTACCCGGTGCATCCTTTGGGGATGTACGGTTTGCCGGCGGTTTCCCAATCCATTGCGGCGATATCCAGATGCGCCCAACGGTTGTCCCCGACGAACTTGCGGAGAAACCAGCCGCCGATAATCGTGCCGGCCAGGCGGCCGCCCGAGTTTTTCATATCGGCGACGTCGGATTTGATTTGTTCGGCATATTCCTCGTACATGGGCAGTTCCCAGATCCGCTCGGCAGAAATTTCCGCCGCCTTTTGGAGTCGGGCAGCCAGCGCCGGATCATTGCTCATCAGTGCGGCCGCCTGATTGCCCAGAGCGATTTCCGCCGCACCGGTCAACGTGGCGACATCCACGATTGCTTGTGGCGTGAACCGTTCGGCATAGGTCAGCGCATCCGCCAGGATCAGCCGGCCTTCGGCATCGGTCGAAATGACCTCGACGGTTTGGCCGGACATGGTCGTGACAATATCGCCGGGGCGGTAGGCAGTATGAGAGGGCATATTTTCCGCAGCGGGAACGATTGTCACCAGGTTAATCGGCAATTTCAGCCGTGCGGCGCCGAATGTTGCGGCCAGGACGGTGGCTGCGCCCATCATGTCGCCGATCATCTCGGTCATCCGAGCGGTCGGCTTGATGCAAATTCCGCCGGTGTCAAATGTTACGCCTTTGCCGATTAGGCAGACGTCGGTTGTTTTTTTCCGTCTGTTGCCATGGTACGTAAGAATAATGACCCGGGGTGTGTGGGCCGAACCCTTGCCGACATCCCAAACACCACCCATCTTGAGTTTTTTGATCTGTTCCGGTTTGAGTACTTCGGTTTTTATCTCCAATTTTTTGGCGGTTTTGACCGCCTCCTCGGCCAGCGTTTCGGGGAACAGGGCATTGCCCGGAGTCATCACCAGCCGCCGGGAGGTGTTGACGGCCTCGGCAATGGTCTGGCCGGCCACGATCCCGGCTTCCACGCGCCGGGCCTTGGCGCGGTCGCCGGCGGCGATGGTCATTTCGAGTACTTTGAAGTGGATGGCCTCGTCTTTGGTCAAATAATCGGCAAACTGGAAACCACCTAATTCCGCGCCTTCTGCCGCAACCTGACCAAAAGTCCGGGCATCAACTTTGGCTGTGCCGGTCACGGGGACTATGAAAGAAGGGACGTTGAGTGCGGCAAGTGTTTGAACCGCAGTACCCAAAGCCCGGCGGACCGTATCGGCGTCGAATTTTCTCTGTTCGCCGAGCCCGATGAGGATCACTCGTCGGTATGGTTCATCTTGGGGAATGTATAATGTAAGAACTTGCCCTGATTTGCCCTTGAAATCTTCGGTTTCCAGGGCCTGTTGGATTAATGACCGTGTGGCAGGCGGCAGGCCGCGGAATTCCGCCGGCAGGCGCCGGGCTTCCTTGAAGACCAGCGCCACCAGGGCCGGGCCGGCATGCTGCGCCACGGGTTTGGCGCTTGCGAATATTTTCATTCCATCTCCCTTCACGGGCAGGTAACGTTAATTGTCGATTCGTGTTTTGAGCCGAACGTCTGAGAACGACCGCTCTGCCGAAAAAATGGGGTATTTGCCGGGGATGGGCAATGACAATATCTGCAGGAACGGCATTCTTTTGAAGGACTCCGGGCGAGTAACGGCCGGAGTTTGGTCGGGTGGTCAGCCCACCGGGTCGGCCGAGGGGGTGGTGGACTCGATTTCGGCCTCACCGACCGCGTTGCTTTTGACAGATTGGCAACGGCGAGTATGGTGCAAAATAATTGAACCGCCCCAGGCGATCAGGCCGGAGATAACGAGTTTGGAGAAGAATCCGCTGTAATACAAATCCCAATGGTCGAGCAGCATTAACCCGCCGACTAATACGAAAAACAAGCCCCAGAACATGGTCCCTCCCCTTGTTTTCTCTTTTTCATACGCGGATCGGCGCTGATTGTTGCGCGAGAAAATCCCAAATCCGAGGTCCCGGCGGTCGGCAATCGTTTCGCGAGGCGGGACCTCACCCGTTGCCCTGTCCGGTGATATTATATATGTTGGCTGCCGGACCGACGTACGTGTCAATGGGGGGGACTGGTCGGCCGGTGCGCGATGATCAATATTCTGACAATCGACGTGGAGGATTATCCGGCCCTCTATTGCCGGGACATGCTGGGCCGGGAAGTGCCCGTCTCCGACCGGGTGGTGGTTGCCACCAGATGCCTGCTCGATGTGCTGGAGGGTGCGGTCCCCTCGGCCACCTTTTTTTGTCTAGGGAGTGTGGCGGAAGCCCATCCGGAGCTGATTCGGGAAATCAGGCGGCGGGGTCATGAGATCGCTTCGCATGGAATGCGGCACATTCCATTCCGGCAATTGACCCGGGCCGAGATCAGGGACGACATCAGCCGCGCCAAAGCCGTCCTGGAGGATCTGCTGGGGGAGCCCATCCAGGGCCTTCGGGCGCCGCAGTTCAGTGTCGGTCTAGACCGGCCGGAAATACTCGAGTGTATCCGGGAGGCCGGCTACGTTTATGATTCGAGTATTTTTCCGTTTGCGGGGTGGCGTTATGGGTCGGCCGAAAGTCCGCGCCGGCCTTACCTCATTAATACGCCTTCCGGGCCACTTGTGGAGTACCCGCTGTCCACACTGAGCGTTTTCGGTCGGAGATTGCCGGTCGGCGGCGGGGGGTATCTTCGTCATTTTCCCTATTGCTGGAACCGGTGGGCGATTCGCAAACTTAATCGGGAGGGGACTGTTGCCGTGGTGTATGTGCACCCCCATGAATGCGATACTGTCCCTTGTGCGTATTCGGGGCGCGGATTGGCGCCCGCCCGGCGCTTGCGTGCCGCGTTTTATAATGCGCATCAATATCATGGGCGGGCGGGGATGGTTGATAAAATTAGGGCTTTGATCGGCGATTTTGAATTTTCATCAATCGCCGCACATGCCGAGGCACAGCAACAGGTCCTCGACTACGTGACAGAAGCCGTGAGCGAATCCGGGACACAGCAATGTGCGGCGGTAGGGCCCGGGACCGGCAAGGGGCATACTCATCATGGCTAAGGCAAGCATCTCCGCGTATTTCGGCGAGCATGCCGTTGATTGGGGGAAACACTATCAGGGCACGAGCGTGCCCCGCCGAATGTTCAACGGCATTTTCCGCCGGGCGTTGAAGCAGAGATGGGACTTGACCATGAAGCACGCCCTTCCCGCGGCGGGAAAAACGTACGTGGATATCGGCTGCGGCACCGGTGAGTACAGTATTGCGCTGGGCGAGGCCGGAGCGGCTCTGGTAACCGGCATCGATTTTGCGGGACCGATGATCGATTTATCCCGCCGGCTTGCCGAAGCGCGGGGACTTTCCGACAGATGTGAATTCATTGCCGGAGATTTCATGAAACTGGACCTGGGTCGAACATACGATATGGCGATTGCCGTTGGGGTGTTTGATTATGTCGCTGATTATGAGGCGTTTTGGCAAAAGATGATTGCGCTAAGCACCGGCGTAATCGTTGCGTCCTTTCCCGGTCACAGCCCGGTCCGGGAACCGGTGCGAAAACTGCGCTATCGTCGCAAGGGTTTTCCCGTGTATTTTTATTCGCGGGATCAACTCGAATCATTGGCCAACTCATCCGGACTCGCGAAGTTTGCAATCGAAATCCTGGATGGCGGCTACTTCCTTGTTGGTTTCACCGGTTAAATGCGGGTTATCTCGACAAAGGCGGTTGACATGCTGGTATGCCATTTCATGCTGGTGCGCTGACGATGCGGATCTGGCTGGTAAATCATTATGCAGGCGGCCCGGCCCACGGCATGGGCTACCGGCATTTTTATCTGGCGCGCCATTTGAAAAATCACGGCATCTATCCCACCATCGTCTCGGCCGGTTTCACCCACCTGTACCATAAACCTGTGGAGATGGATGACAGATTTTTGCTGACCGAGGAGGAAGGAATCCAGCGCGTCTATCTCAGGACACGTCGTTACCGGGGCAACGGCTACACCCGATTTTTCAATACCTGGGATTTTTCGCGCGGGTTGAAACGGTTTGCCCGCCAGCAGGTTATTCCTCGCCCGGAGCTCATCCTGGGATCGTCCCCCCACCTGGCAGCGGCATATACTGCTTTGCGAATCGCGAGAGATTGGGGGATACCCTTCTATTTCGAAGTGCGCGATTTATTGCCGTTGTCACTGCTTGAGACCATGCAGCTCAGCCGATTTCATCCGCTCATGGTCCGGTGGCAGTATCTCGAAAACCAATTGATTCGGCAGGCCGACCGTGTCGTGTCGGTATTACCCCTGACAAAAGAATATTTCACCCCGCGGGGACTGCGGGATGACAAATTGTTTTTTATGCCCAACGGCATTGAACCCGGCGAACAGGGGGCCCGGGGTGTGACTCACCCGTTAATGCAGACTCTGCATCAGCACCGGCAAAAAGGTGAATTTACAATCTTGTATGCGGGCAGTATGGGGCCGGTGAACTGTCTGGAGACCATTGTGCAGGCGGCAGCTATCCTTAGAAATACAGGTGCATTGAATATTCATTTCTACCTCATTGGTGCGGGGCCGGAGAAGCAGCGGTTGCAGCGGATGGTACACGACTGGTCTTTGGCAAATGTCCATCTTGTCGAGCAGATGCCGCGGGCCAGTTTGCTGGGCGTGTTGGAACTTGCCGATGCATGTTACATCGGCTTGAAAAAGGCGCCTGCGTTCCGTTTCGGTGTCTGTCCCAATAAACTGCTTGAGTACATGCTGGCCGGGAAACCGGTTCTGTATGCCATCAATTCCGGGAATCATCCGGTGGCCGAGACGGATTGCGGGATTGAGGTGGAGCCCGAAGCACCCGACCAGCTTGCCGACGCGATATTAAAGTTGGCGGGGAAAAAAGAAGATGAGCGGCAGGGGATGGGCCGTCGCGGCCGCGACTATGTTATGAAAAATCATCGATATGAGGTTTTGGCGGCCGACTTTGCCGAACTGATCAGACGCGACTTGCGCGATACAATAAAACCTATCCCGAAAGTCCCGTCATCGACGGGATGAGCAGAGGCCGGGTAGAATCAGATGATTGTGTGGTATCTGAATCATTACGCATCCGTCCCGGACGCCGGCGCACCCAGCCGTCCGCATCACCTTGCTGGGATTTTCCGAAAATACGGCCACACGATGGTTGTTTTCTGCGCTTCGTTCCATCACCATATGCTCCGATTGTCTTCGCCAATAAACGAGAATGAACTGAGCATATATGGCGATGTGCCATATTACCACATTGCTGCCCGGTACTATGCCGGTAATGGCTGGCGGCGGTTTCTAAATATGAGAGATTTTGCCCGGGGTTTAGCCCGATTGCGGGATTATTTCAAGTCTGCCGGTCTGCCGAGGCCCGACGTCATTATCGCGTCCTCGCCACATGTGTTTATCTGGCCGCCGGCCCGGAAGTTGTCGAGGTATTTCCAGTGTCCGATCATCGGTGAAGTCCGTGATTTGTGGCCGCAGGAACTTGTTGACGTCGGCCGGTATTCTGCGTGGCATCCGGGAATTCTCTGGATGTCGGCCATCGAGAAACGGGCGTATCGGGATTCTGCGGCGGTCGTATCGCTCTTGCCTGCGGTGCGTGATTTTATGGAACAACGGGGCCTGGCCTCCGATCGATTTGTGCATATCCCCAACGGGGTATCTGCCGATGAATGGGCCGAAGAGCCGGAACCGCTGCCGGATGAGTATCAACGGCTGGTTGATCAAATAAAAATGCATGGGAAATTGCTGGTGGTCTATACCGGGGCACACGGGATCCCGAACGCACTGGACCAGGTTTTGGATTTGCAAAAACTGGTTACAGGCGAACGGTCCTACCATTTTGTCTTTATCGGGGACGGCATCAACAAGCCGGGATTGCAGAACCGGGCGCACCGGGAGAGGATCAATTTTGTAACATTCCTGCCGCGAATGAAGAAATCAATTGTCCGGTCGGCGTTACTTCAGGCAGATATCTGTTTTATTGGCTGGCAGAACAAGGAAATTTACCAATACGGTATCAGCCCGAATAAAATCGGCGATTATTTCATGGCCGGCAAACCGGTCGTGCATGCAGTCAACGCCGGCAACGACCCGGTCCGGGACGCCGGGGCCGGGATCTCCCTCGAACCATATAATCCCGAACAACTCGATGAGACGCTGCGCCGTTTCGCCGCCATGGACCCTCAGGAACGCCGGGAGATGGGCGAACGCGGCCGCCGGTATGCGCTGGACCATCTGGAATGGGGGCTGCTGGGGAAAAAATATGTGGAATTGTGCGAGCGAATCGCGGCGCAACGGGGGAGTGTCGACCGGTGAACCCGCAAACCGTCACGGCCCCGAAGATCCTGATTGTCCATGCCGGGAGGGAATTAATCTTCGCCCGGCGGGATTGCGATATCCTCTCCCGCAGATACCCGACAGAGACATTCGGTCTCACCTCGGTGACTCAGGTGCCGCGCCTGCGGCGCCGGATGAATGACGCGGATATCGTGATTTTCTGGTTTGTCGGCCGGGCGGCGATCTGGGCAATGATGGTGCCGCCCTCCCGGCCGAAAATCGTGGCAATCGTCGGCGGGTACGAAGCAGCGAATGAACCGGACATCGATTACGGCAGCGCGCGGTCGCCGTGGCGCAGGGCGATCGTTCACCGCATTCTTAATAGAAGTTCCAGAATCATCGCCGTTTCCGCATATACACACCAGGCGGTCCTGAATAATTACAATATTGATCCTCGAGTTTTAATCCTGATCCATAACGCAATCGATACGGGATTTTTTACCCCGCCTGCCTCGGCCGAGCGAGAACAATCTGTCCTGACCGTGGCGTGTCCGGGGGGCTGGCAGATTCGGGTCAAGCGGCTGGATCTGCTGCAGGCGGCAGCCGAAAAACTGCCGGAAGTGCAATTTCACGTTGTCGGCCGGGTCACCGATGATGTCGGCAGACAATTTGTCGAGCACGCCCCGAAGAATGTGCAGTTCGCCGGCGAGTTGTCTCAAGGTGAATTGCGGGAGCACTATCGCCGGGCCGCCGCGTACTTTCAACCCTCGCGGCTGGAAAGTTTCGGCGCGGCGGTGGTTGAAGCCATGTCGTGCGGCTGCGTCCCGGTGGTTTCACCATATGGCGCACTGCCCGAAGTGGTGGGAGACGCCGGGTTCATTTTGGACCGTCTCGATCCGGACCATGCCGCCGATATGCTGCGGCGAGCGCTGGCCGCTCCCGCCGAAGCCCGGCAACGTGCCCGGGCCTGGGTGGTGGAGAGATTCGATACCTCGATACGCGCTCATAAATTGTATTGTCTCATTGATGAACTGATGGCCAGTCCTTGACTGTCGTCCTGATGTAATGATATTCCGGATATGTTTAAATTCATCACCATTGGTAACATCTTGAATGGCAATATATTATATGAATTCTATGGTACTTTCCCTTGCGTTTCAGACAGAATATGCTATGTTATAGGTTGGTACATGTCAGGTTACCTGTCGGGTCTCTGACCTTTTTGAACGGAGATATTTTTATGCGCAGTTTGCGGATGGTGGTGCTAAGCAGCGCGGTCCTGATCGCGGTTGTCTCGGGGGCGGTGGCCGCGCCGGCCGGGCTGCAGCGCGGCGATTTGAACGGCGATGGGATTTTATCTCCGCTTGATGTCGTGATGATGTTCCAATATCTGTATAAGGGCGGCGCCGCGCCCGATCCGTTGTGGACCGGCGATGCCAATTGCGACTCGCGGCATAACCTGGCCGATCTCACCGCGCTGGTCAATCATGTCTTCCGCAGCGGGGATGCCCCGTGCGACGGCGGATTTGCGTTGAAATTCGACGGCACCAACGACCTGGCGGAAATTGCGTTCAATCCCGTGTTCAATGCGGACGAATATACAATTGAGGCGTGGATCAATATTGCAGATCCCCAGGTTGATTATATTTCCAGCATTGTCGATCGTTGGACCTTTGATCCGGCGGGCCAGGTCTGGGCCCTGTGGTTGATGCGGGGTGAGCCGTATACCTTGCGCGGAGGGTCCGGCGGGGCCAATAACCAGGGTGCGTTGACCACCGGTTCCCTGGGCGTGGGGCAATGGGTCCATGTGGCGTACACCCGCGACGGCAGCGGAATGGAGCGTTTGTTTGTGGACGGCAGCGAAATCGGGCACATGCAGTTTCCGTCGACTCATACTGCCGCGTCGACACCTCTCCGTATCGGCCATTCGAACGGTGGGACATTGCGCGCGTTTTACGGCATGATTGACGAAGTCCGGCTGTGGAACATCGCCCGCACTGAACTGGAAATCGCCGCAACTCGCAATGCGCCGCTGACCGGGTTGGAACCGGGGCTGATCGGTTATTGGAATTTCGATGAGGGGTGGGGCGATACGTTTAATGATTTGTCACCCACCGGCGCGACCGGCCGGCTGGGCAAGCTTGCCGGCCCGGATTACAATGATCCAAAGTGGGTTATTTCCACCGCCCCGGTGAATTAGGCGGCGCGCATAGCGATAACCCGTTACTTCATTAAGACCATCTTTTTGGTTTGAGCGAAGTCCGTGGTAGTCATGCGATAAAAGTATATGCCGGACGGCACCCGAGCGCTCCGGTCGTTCGTCCCATCCCAACTTGCCTCATGGCAACCCGATTCACAGTTTTCATTGATCAGGATTTTCACCCGGCGGCCGAGGATGTCGTAAATCTCCAGCCGCACCTGGCCGGCCTCGGGAAGAGCATACGGGATGGTCGTGGTGGAATTGAAAGGATTCGGGTGACTGTTACCCAGAGAATAGCGACTAATCACTTTATCACCTGCCGCCAATGATCCCTGACTGCCGATGCCGGTGACATTCGGATTCAGGTTCAGATAATCAATAAGATTGCCCGATTCATCGATTAGTCTGAGGCTGCCCACCGCATATACCGCCAGCGCCGCATCGCCCTCGTTTGGATTGTCGTTCAATGAAACCCGGATAGTGATTTCGCGGGTGGGATTGCCGTCGATACGGCTGACGGCGGCGGGGTATAATTCGTCCTCGCCAAAGATGAAATCATGGTTATCGTCGATACAGACTTTGGCTTCGTCGCCGAAAGTCACAGCTACCGGTTTGCAGAAAGTCAGATTGAGTAGCAGATGATCGGGAATGAATTCAATTCCGTCACCGGGTAGAGGCACACTGTTTTTGGCTATCCCGGTGATGCCGATGAGTTGCATGCCGCGTTCAACCCGGGCATCACAGACAACCGCCCAGTTGCTGCATCCCACGTCACATGCGCCGATGAGTTCGTGGCAGTAGTTATTCTCCGAGGCGCAAGGGGAGAGGGTGTCGAGGGTGTAATCGCCATTGTCCGGATCGCAGAACAGTGGATTACGCGAAAAATTGCCGGCGCCATACTGCTGTCCGGCCAGACAGCCGACCCAGTCACCGACTTCATTATCGTAGACGTCACAGCATGACAGTGTGGCGCTCCCGCCTTCATCACATGTAATTGGCTCGCTTTGTTTATTGAAGACAATAACGCAGTTCTCCAAGATCGAGTTGGCATTGTACCCGCAACGAATAGCCGAACCGCTATTGGCGGTATTATCGGCGAAAGTACAATTTACAAATCGAATGTCTGCCTGCCGGAGATAAACAGCGCCGCCACCCCCTGCGGCATTGCCTATAAAAATGCAATTCCGAATGACGGGAGACGCGCCATCGATGAAGATACCTCCTCCGTAGTGATCGGAAGGGGGCGCATACTCGCCAGCAATTGTAAATCCGTCAATGGCGCAGCAATGATCCTCATTATTCTCAAGAAGAAATGCTCGTTCATGATAATACGGGCCGGTTTGGTAATCAAGAATTGTGAGTTGGGGGCCGTCTTTCGATTTTATCAATATCTGCTTGCCGTGTGGATTAATATTATAGTTGCCCTCGCCTCCGTAAATCCCCGGGGCAACCAGCACTGAGTCACCATGGGTACAAGAATCAATTGCGGCTTGAATATTCGGCGCGTCACCAGTGCCATCGTGTTGCACATACCATGACCGGAGTACTTCGCAAACATCGCCAATCCCGTCACCATCGATATCTTCCTGATAGGGGTTGGAGTCGGAAGGGCAGTTATCGCAGGCGTTGCCCACACCGTCTCCGTCGATGTCCGACTGGTCGATATTAGTCAAGTTGAGACAATTGTCCACATCGTCACAGATATTGTCGATATCGTAATCACGACAGTCAGTCGGAATGTCTTTTATGGCGAGAGCCAGCGTTTCCGCTGCTGCCATATTGGCGACAAGATTGCCGAAATCAAGACGGTCATAAAAAAGTTGTGGATTATCCCGGTCAAAGCAGTCTTTGAAATCATTTGGACTTGTGTGCACCAAATCACCGATGACGAAACCTGCAATGACTCTGATAGAACTACCGGATGGTATATCATAGGGTCCGAACGAATACAGGAATTTGGTATCTGTTCCGTCGGCAATATTGCGCGCGACATTAATATACGTTCCCGGTAGCAGCCAGCCACTGGGGGACATATCAACCGCTGCCCATAGTTGATCATAATCCTGCTCATTGTGACTTAACGTATAATATTTGTTGGCATCGCCTGCAGGGGTTCCCAGCCCACCGGTTCCGAAATCTCTAAAAGGATCGGCTGGAGTCCCCTTCAAACGCGCCCCCCAATCATAACCGGGATTGTTCTCGGAAAACCACCAGTTGAAATTCGTGCGGTCAATCGCCGGTGCAGAGTAGAGCAATTTTACTCCCAGGGCGGCGCGGGGGCTGTGATCGTTCCATGCGCCGTCGCGAGGATCGCCGTCATTGTCCAACACATACGCAATGTTTTCGTTCGGAAGAAAACCGGTCAGATCATCGCGAAATCCTTCTTCAGCGATATCGCCCAAATACCAAATGTCACTATCCAAGTAGAATCCGATCCAGGCGTCGTTGATATTTGATGATCCGATATTTTCAATAACATAATCGAGGATTATGAAATTTCCGCGGGTCATATCAGACCAGGCATAACTGGCCTGGGTGATTTTTATATTTAATGGGCGATGAACGCTATCAATCGGATCAACCTCGTCTGGATATCGATTTATTAATCCGTTATAGGTGAGCGTGTCAGTATATACTGCCAGACGATCTTGATCTGAAATCGCGAACGGGTCGTCGGGCACGCGCTGCAATATTTGCCCCCGAGGGTAGGCGTCCGGGAACATTTCGTTTATACGAAACCACCCATCCGCTCCGACTGAAACAAGTGTGTCGCCATCGACGATGCCGCCAACCCAAAGCGCCGCGCCATAGACGTAATCGATTTGCGAACCTTTGGGGTACTCGAAGGATGGAAGCTGGGTACCCCACTCGAACCAATGGCCCATTTTGCCGCAATTGGTAAGGATACAAGATACTTTCCCCGTGTCGTGGATTATGATCTCCTGATATGGCGCCGGTTTGGCCTCCTCACAATTCTGAGCGTATGTTTGGGCAATGCATCCGCACAAAATACTGACAACCAATACCAAAAACACCGGATAATCACAAAACCTGGCCAAGGTCACCTCCTCCGGCAATGCGTGTAACCTTCATCTCGCGAACAACTTAATATATCGAAATAGGCGGGCTTGTCAATCATTATTTGTTGGTCATATTCCAAGCCCCGCGTCAGCAATTTTCCCTTGCCCGGCGGGATTTTTTGCGTATACCTTACGCTCGGATGCCCCCGTGGTGTAATGGATAACGCACCGGCCTCCGGAGCCGGGAATACAGGTTCGATCCCTGTCGGGGGTATTTTCTTGCGGCGAATCCCGAAAGTGTATGTCGGAGATAAGCATAGGCGGTCGGTCGAATGGGCGGACGATCTGCCGGATCCGATAATCCCTTTTTCATTGTGCCCCAGGAACTAATGTAGTTATTATCCGTCAGCCCGGGAACCGTACATACAATTGCCGGGGATAAGCGGGGCGTGGTCATGCACTGGTTGGCCGGATTCAGAGATTTCCTGATTGATGTCCAGGGTCTGACGTTTTTTACCGTCCGGATGCTGCGAAACAGTTTCGGCCGGCCTTTCTACTTTGCCGAATTGCTCGAACAGATGCATTTTCTGGGGATCGGATCATTGTTTCTGGTCGTGCTGACCGGTGTGTTTGCGGGCCAGGCCATCGCGCTGCAGTTTTCCATCGAATTAGCCGATTTCGGCTCGAAAAACTATCTCGGCCGGGTGATGGCCATCGCCATCCTGCGCGAACTCGGCCCGGTGCTGACGGCACTGATGGTCGCGGCACGGGTGGCCTCGGGAATTACCGCGGAAATCGGCGCGATGAAATCATCCGAGCAGTTGGACGCCATGCGCGCATTCGGCATCGAGCCGATCCGCAAACTGGCGGTGCCCCGGTTCTGGGCGTTGATTATTATGTTGCCCGCCCTAACCCTGATCTGTGATTTTGTGGCGATTGTCGGCGGGTATTTCATCGCGGTGTTCATTGCCCACATTTCACCGTCGGCGTACTGGGCCAATTTTATTGAGAAAGTATCGCTGGGAAATATTATTATCAGCACCGGCAAACCGTTCCTGTTTGCCGTGATTATCGCCAGTATTTCCAACTATCTCGGGTTTTCCACGACCGGGGGGACCAAGGGCGTGGGCCGCGCGACGACCAAGTCGGTGGTGGCCTCATCGATTAACATCCTGTTTATCAATTTCGCGTTTACCCGGCTGGTCGTGCCGCATCTCAAGGGGCTGATGTGATCCGACTGGAGCATGTAAATTTCGCTTACCACGAGGAACCGGTACTGCGCGATGTTTCATTCACCGTGGCCCCCGGCGAAACCAAAGTCATTCTGGGGACATCGGGCTCCGGCAAAAGCACCATTCTCAAGATCATCCTCGGCCTGGTCACACCGTCCTCCGGCCGCGTCATGATCAACGGTCTGGACGTCACGACGGCGCGCGAGAAAGACCTGCGGGCTTTGCGCAAGAAAATCGGCATGGTCTTTCAGGGCGGGGCGTTATTCGATTCGATGACGGTCGCGGAAAATATCGGGTATTACCTGTTGGAATATACCGATCAACCACTGTCTGAGATTGAGCAGACAGCGCGGGAGATTCTCCGGTACCTCGAATTATCGGAGGACCTGCTCGATGTGCTGCCGGATGAATTATCCGGGGGAATGCAGCGCCGTGTGGCCATCGGCCGGGCCATCGCCGCGGAAAATCCCTCGATTATGCTCTATGACGAACCGACCACCGGGCTGGATCCGATTTCCACGCAAAAGATCACGGAGTTGATTGTCAAATTGCAGCAGGAAAAGGGGGTTTCCTCGATCGTGGTGACCCATCAAATCACCGACGCGTTCGACATTTCCGATCGGTTTCTCGTGGTCCATGAGGGGCGGGTGGTCTTTGACGGCAACGCGCAGGAGTTACTCGATTGCCGTGACGGTTATGTGTGTGAATTTCTGCGCCCGTATCTGGATTCGGTGAAGGCCCTGCCGCTGAAAACCGGGCAATAAAAACAGGCGCCGGAAGCGCGGATAATCCGTATAATCAACAAACAGTATACATGAGGATTAAGCCGGTGGGATGCTGCTCGCAATATTTGACTGAACAATCACGGCAATATGTCCGGGAGATGACCGAGGTCCTGGCCACGCTGGACCTGGGGCGGCTGAAAGACTTCTATCGCAAGTGGGCGAAACCCATGGAATTGCCGCCGCTGCCCGAGGATGCCAGACTGGAGGAGGATATGTATCTGATGATCCTCGAGCTGCCGGGGCTTGAACATCTGCATGAGTCGTCCCGGCAGTGGCTGGCAGACCGCGGGCTGGTCGTGGAAATCCGTGAAACCAGTTGCCGAAAGCACTCTCGGGAGGGCGACTACGGACCGGACGGCTGTTCGTCCGCTGACGATTGTTGCCGCGGCCGATAAGGTGGGGCAGACCAGCAGCCATCAGGCCTTCGGGGGAAGATCATGAAACGCAGTGGTCGTGTGAAATGGGGAGAATTACGCGTCGGCATTGTGATTTTATTCGCCTTCGCGCTGTTGTTATGGGCTTCGTTTACCGGTACCGGTTTTACAGTATTTGCGAATAAGGAGCCGTTGGTCGCTCATTTCCCCAGTGTCAACGGATTGATCACTGGTTCCCCGGTGTGGATGTCCGGGATTGAAGTGGGGCATGTCTCGGGGATCGGGTTTGTCGAACGAGAGGGCCGGCCGCTGGTGCGCGTGGACTTTCTGGTCAAACAGGAGCCGTTTGCAATGATCACCTCTGGCTGCAAAGTTGCCGTGGGAACGATGGGCTTAATGGGGGACCGGTATCTCGATATTCAGACCGGGGACCCGGGGGCATCGCCGGTTTCGCCGGGCGCAGAATTGGGCATTGTCCAGTCCGCCGATCTGACCACGGCGTTTTCGGGGACGGCGGAGTTGATGGATGATGTCGGCGCAGCGGTGGGCCAGTTTAACACCATCCTGGAACGACTCAATCGCGGCGAGGGTTTTTTGGGGGGATTGACCACGGCGTCCGGGACTTCGGCAAACATCGATTCACTTATTTTATCCGCGCGGGAACTGCTGACCGAGTTGAACGCGTCCCAGGGGCGGCTGACTGTTGCCCTCAGCGAGGCCGCCGAGAAACTGAGCCGGCTCGGCGATAAGATCGAGAGTGGGGACGGCTCGCTGTCGCGACTGGTGAATGACTCGAGTTTGTACGTCAACTTGTCGTCGATCAGCAGTCGGGCCGACCGTCTGCTGGCCTCGTGGGAAGCGGGCGAAGGCACCGCCGGGCGCTTATTGCGCGACGAAACGGTCTATGAAGATGTCCATATTCTGCTGGGTGAGATTCAGGCGCTGATCGACGATATCAAACTGCACCCGAAAAAATATTTCAAAGTCAGTCTCTTTTGAAGCGGGTCACCTTTTCCTGACTTCCTTGAATTCGGTCAGGACACCAAGCATGGATTTGGGGTTGGCAAAGGCAATTTTGTCGCCTTCAGCGCCGGTGCGCGGCTGTTCGTCGATCAGGGAGATGCCGTGGTCTTTCAGCCAGGCCAGCCGTTCTCCGATATTATCGACTTCATAACAAATATGGTGGAGGCCCGGACCGTGTTTGGCCAGGAACCGCGCCACGCCGTTGTCCTCGCGCAGGGGGGACAACAGTTCCAGCTCTGTGGTACCGCCGATTTTGATGAAGGCAATCTCTACGCCCTGACTTTCCACTTTGACGCGGCCGCGGATGTCCATTTTGAGTACATCACGATAAAACTCGATGGCCCGGTCGAGATTAATGACCGCCAGGCCGATATGGGAAATTTTTTTCAGCATAATCTGATTCTCCTTGTACTCGGGAAAGGGCCGCGGACGGCTCAAATAATGACGGTCTCGCGGTATTCGCCCCAGACGTTCCGGAAGACATCGGCGATTTCGCCCAGTGTGCAGCAATTTTCCACACATTCCAGGATGTGTGGCATCAGTGGGCTGTTTCCCGCCGCCGCCTGTTGTAATCGGCGGAGTGTTTCTTTCACCATTCCCTGATTACGGGCGGCCTTGTGCTTGCGCAGCCGTTTTTTTTGTTCATCGTCCAGATGTTCATCGACTTGCAGCAGGCCGGTCCGTTCGAGTTCATTGACTGCGGCGAATTTGTTTATGCCGATGATCGTGCGTTCCCCGCGTTCAACGGCCTGTTGCCATTCCCATGCTGCTTTCTGGATTTCCCGCTGGTAGAACCCCTGTTCGACCGCGGCGACCGCGCCGCCCAGTTCGTCGATTTGGCTGATATATTTCCGCGCCCGGGATTCCAGTTCATCGGTCAGATGTTCAATGTAATATGAGCCGGCCAGCGGATCGACGGTGTTGGTGACCCCGGATTCATAGGCGATCACCTGCTGCGTGCGCAGGGCGATTTCGGCGGCGTGCGCAGAGGGCAGGGCCAGGGCCTCATCGGCGGAGTTGGTGTGCAATGACTGGGTGCCGCCCAGGACTGCGGCGAGCGCCTGCAACGTGACACGGGGAATGTTGACATCCGGCTGTTGCGCGGTCAGCATTGAACCGGCGGTCTGCGTATGGAACCGCAGGCGCATGGACGTTTCATCTTTGGCCTGGAACCGGTCTTTCATAATCTGCGCCCACAGCCGCCGTGCCGCGCGGAATTTGGCGATTTCCTCGAAAAAGTCGTTATGGGCGTTAAAAAAGAACGACAGCCGGCCGGCGAACTCGTCGATTTTCAAACCGGCGGCCAGGGCGTTTTCAACATAGGCGATGCCGTTGGCCAGGGTGAAGGCGATTTCCTGCGCGGCAGTGCAGCCGGCCTCGCGGACATGATAACCCGAAATCGAGATGGGGTTCCATTTCGGCAGGAATTCCCGGCAGTAGCTGATTGTATCGGCGATCAACCGCATCGACGGGGCAGGGGGGTAGATATATGTGCCGCGCGCGATGAATTCCTTGAGGATGTCGTTTTGAATTGTCCCCGAAAGCTGCCCGGTAGCGACACCCTGTTTCTTGGCCACGGCGATCAGGAGGGCCAACAGGATGGCGGCGGTGGAATTAATGGTCATGGAGACCGAGACTTTGTCCAGTGGGATGCCGTCGAAGAGCGTTTCCATGTCCCAGACGCCGTCAATGGCCACCCCGGTCTTGCCGACTTCGCCGGCGGCCAGTTCATGGTCGGAGTCGTAGCCGATTTGTGTCGGCAGGTCGAAGGCCACCGACAACCCGGTCTGCCCCTGCTTTAATAGGTAGCGGTAGCGTTCGTTCGATTCGGCTGCAGTGCCGAAACCCGCATATTGCCGCATCGTCCACAATCGGCGCCGGTACATCCCCGGATACACACCGCGGGTAAATGGACATGCGCCCGCATCGCCGAGGTCTTGTTGCGGATCGAATCCCTCCGGCGGACGGTCGTATTGTTCGGCGATTTCGATACCGGAGGTGGTGATTATTTTTTTATCGTCGGCCATATCTATTTATGGTAGGTCGGGTTCCGAGTGAAATCCCGCTTTCAAGCGGGACGAAACGAGAAACCCGGCATCTTTACATCAATCCGATTCAAACCAAACCGGCATTTCATTCCAACACAACCAACACCTTGCCCTGCTCGACCGCTTCCTGCGCTCGACAGGCGATTGATTTAATCACCCCCGCGCGCGGGGCCTTCAATTCGTTTTCCATTTTCATGGCTTCGATGATCAATAGCCGCTCGCCTTTGGCGACTTCCTGGCCGGGTTTGACGAGAATCCGCAAAATCAACCCGGGCATCGGGGCCTTAATCTGCGCGGCCGTGGCGCCGGTTTCGCTTTCACCGGCGAGACGCTTCAACTCGGCGAGGCGTTCATCCTGCACCAGGCAGGCAAAACGTTCGCCGCCGTAATAAATCAGCAATTGTCCGTTTTCCGGTTCAATAGTGATTGTATACGACCGGCCGTTCATGATCAGCGAGAGGTCGCGGTCGCGGCCCAGCCATTTCCAGTCGGCGTCGATCAATGTGCCGTCGATGGAGACATCGAGACGATCGGGGCGGTCGGTGAGTTCCACCCTGAAGGTATGATCATTGATTTTGGCGATATAGCGCATGATTATGCTCAGACTTTGACATTAGATAGTCACCTCAAACCATTCGTCGGACGTAGCAGCGTCCGGCGGCCGTGGCCTTTCCAGGACGAACCGCTGCCGCGCGGGGCGATCGGCGCCGCCGCGCGTTTTTTCGCCCGGCGGTATTCATAGATCACCGCGGCCAGGGCCAGTGGTCTGATGGCCTCCTCCTCGATATCCAGACACCCGCTGATCGATTCAAAGTGGTCGTTGACAAAATGCGTGGAAATATCGCCTGCGCGAAAGAGCGGGTGCCGCAAAGCCCAGCAATGGAACTTAATCGTGGTGGCGACCCCGGCAATGGCATATTCCTCCAGCGCGCGGAGACCCCGCGCCATTGCCTCATTCCGCGTCTTGCCCCACACATTCAATTTGGAAATCAACGGATCATAATACACCGGGATCTCCGCGCCTTCATACACTCCCGAATCGAGACGGACGCCGGGTCCGTGCGGTTCGCGGTAGACACTCAGCGTCCCGGGCGAGGGCAGGAAGTTGTTTTTGGGGTCTTCCGCATAAATGCGGAATTCGATAGCGTGACCGTTATGTACGATGTTTTCCTGTCGGAAGGGCAGTTCCTCGCCGGCGGCTACCCGCAGCTGCCATTTGACCAGGTCGATGCCGGTGACCAGTTCGGTCACGGGGTGTTCCACCTGCAGGCGCGTATTCATTTCCAGAAAGTAGAAATCGCGACGGGTATCGACAAGAAACTCTACAGTGCCGGCATTGACATACCCGCAGGCCTGCGCCGCCGCGACTGCCGCCTTTCCCATGCGTTCCCGCAAATCCTCGGTCATAATCGGCGACGGTGATTCTTCAATAACTTTCTGGTGCCGCCGCTGGATCGAACATTCACGTTCCCCGAGGTGGATGACATTGCCGAACTTGTCGGCGAAGATCTGGAATTCAATATGCCGCGGGTGTTCCAGGTATTTCTCCCAGAATACGCGGCCGTCCCCAAACGCCGATTGTGCTTCGGACGAGGCTGCCTCGAAGGCATGGGGAATGTCCTCGGCTTTGTAAACGACCCGCATGCCTTTGCCGCCGCCGCCGGCCACGGCTTTCAGGAGAATGGGGAAGCCGGCCCGTCGGGCCGCCGGAATGATATCCTGCACTGCCTGAATCGGTTGATCGGACCCGGGGATCACCGGAACGCCGGAGTGCTCCATCATCTGCCGCGCGGCGATTTTATCACCCATGGCGGCGATGGCTTTGGCGGGAGGACCGATGAAATTCAGGCCGGCGGCGGAGCAGGCCTCAGCGAACGCGGCATTTTCCGCAAGAAATCCATATCCGGGGTGGACCGCGTCGGCGCCGGTTTTTAGTGCGGCGTCGATAATCAAGTCGATTTTCAAATACGATTCGGCCGCCGGCGGCGGGCCGATCCGCACCGCCTCATCGGCCATCAGCACCGGCATGGCGCGGCGGTCGGCATCGGAATAGACGACCACCGTGGCGATGCCTATATCGCGGCAGGCGCGAATAATGCGGACGGTGATTTCACCACGGTTGGCGATCAGCAGTTTTTTTATCATCATCGTCCGGCCCCGCTAGTCCATAGTATAGTCAATCGGCAACGGGGGATTCAACCGGTTTCTGCCAGAGTGTGGTAATCGACGAACGCCAGGCCGTGCGGCGCAGGAGCGCGGTCAACCGGTGCCAGGCATATGAGATGTAAAACAATATTTTCGATTCGAGGTGCAAGTCCTCGACAAACCAGCACGTCAGGGGGACCAAACCCGCGCAGGGCCGTTGAAAGTCCCGCGGGCGGTTGAACCGGTGATATGTGGGAAACTCCGTGCCTCCCAGGCGGCCATAGATCAGCCGGACCAGCGCGCGTTTGAGCGGCAGGGGGAGCAGCCGTCCGGCCATAACCAGCGGATGCCGCCGGTTGGAGGTCTGGCTCAGCAGGTAGCCACCGGGGCGCAGCACGCGATAAAATTCCCTGAACACCATTTCCGGGTCGGGGAGATGTTCCAGAACAAAACGGCAGCCGATGACATCGAAGCTGGCCGGGGCAAAAGGGAGGCGGGCGAGCGTCGCCCGGCAATAATGATCCGACGCGGCCGGCGGGATAATATCGACGCCCAGTTTCAATCCGGGGAAATCGAGTTCCTGCACGGTCCGGTTTTTCCCGCAGCCGGCGTCCAAAAACGACGCGGCGTTCGCGAGCAAGCGGTCAAGTTCATCAAAATAGATTTCCCAGCGGAAACGATAATGCGGATCATGCTGGGCCAGGAACGACCGGGCCCATGACAGATGCCGGTCCCGGTATTCTCCCATTATCGAAACAGGCCTCCTTTACTGACGGACGGCTTCCAGTCCTCGGGAAAAACCGTTCGTTTACAGCGGCAGGTTCCCGTGTTTTTTTGGGGGCATGGTATCTTTTTTGCCGTCCAACAGGGCCAGACCTTTGATTAGCCGGTGGCGCGTATGGGCCGGTTTGATGACATCATCGATATAACCGTAAGACGCCGCAACGTAGGGATTGGCAAACTTGGTGCGGTATTCGTTGATTTTTTTATCCAGTTCCATCCGGGGGTCGGCCGCGGCCGCGATCTCTTTTTTGAATATGATTTCCACGGCGCCCTTGGGGCCCATGACTGCGATTTCCGCGGTCGGCCAGGCAAGATTCAAATCGGCGCGGATATGTTTCGAACTCATGACATCGTATGCGCCCCCGTACGCCTTGCGCGTGATGACCGTCAATTTCGGCACGGTGGCCTCACAGAACGCATACAACAGCTTGGCGCCGTGTTTGATGATCCCGCCGTGTTCCTGTCCGGTCCCCGGCAGAAAACCGGGCACATCGACAAAGGTTACCAGGGGAATGTTGAAACTATCGCAAAAGCGGACAAAGCGGGCGGCCTTGATCGAGGAATTGATATCGAGCACGCCGGCCAGCACCGCCGGTTGATTGGCGACAATTCCCACCGAACGGCCGCCTAACCGCGCGAAACCGATGACGATATTGGCCGCGTAGTTGGGCTGGATTTCCAGAAAATCACCCTCGTCCACGATGCGGACGATGGCCTCTTTGATATCGTAGGGCTTATTCGGGTTGAGTGGTACGAGAGTATTAAGCTCGTCGTCGCCGCGGTCATAGGGATCATCGTTCCGCAGAATCGGGGGGTCCTCCAGATTATTCTGGGGGATGAAGGACAGTAGTTTGCGGGTGAGATGGAGTGTTGCGGCCTCGCCGTCACCCACCATGTGCGCCACGCCTGATTTTTCGGCGTGAATATCCGCACCGCCCAGCCCTTCAAAATCGATGTCTTCGTGGGTGACGGTCTTGACGACATTGGGGCCGGTGACAAACATGTGGGATGTCCCCCGGGTCATCAAAATGAAATCGGTGATCGCCGGGGAATAGACTGCTCCGCCCGCGCAGGGGCCGAGAATAACCGACAATTGCGGGATGACCCCCGAGGCGAGGGTGTTGCGCAGAAAAATATCGGCGTAGCCGCCGAGGGAGACAACACCTTCCTGAATCCGTGCTCCGCCCGAATCGTTCAAGCCGATGACCGGGGCGCCGACTTTCAGGGCCAGGTCCATAATTTTGCAGATCTTCAGGGCATGGCCGCCGGCCAGTGATCCGCCGAAAATCGTAAAATCCTGCGAAAAAACAAATACCGGCCGGCCGTCAATGGTCCCGCTGCCGGTGACCACGCCGTCACCGAGCGGACGGTTCTTATCCAAGCCAAAATCGGAGGTTTGGTGGGTCACGAACGCGTCGATTTCCTCGAAGCTGCCTTCGTCAAGCAGGATATCCAGCCGTTCCCGGGCGGTCAGCTTGCCTTTTCTATGCTGGTCCTCGATGCGTTTTTCGCCCCCCCCGGCCAGCGCGCGTTTGCGCATTTCGTCTAGTTTTTCGGTCTGCTGATCTGCCATGATTCACTCCGTGCCGTTCGGCGCTTCCCGGCCGCTTACACCGGGCCGACATCCAGCCATTTTTTCCCCTGCACCAACCGCCCCATGAGGTACTCGGTATCATGGTCAAAACCAATGACGGTGTTGTTCTCATGGCACCACGGCAACAGCTTCTTTTTAATCTGCAGGGTATCCAGCGGGTGGGTGTCCACTGAGGCGACGAATGGCGTCTTGAGATGAAAGCGTGACGGGAAGATATCCGCGTAATAAACGAAGGCCTCGCCGTCGGATTCGACCCGGACGCCCTGGTGGCCGCTGGTGTGGCCGCCGGTCTGCTCCACCGTGATCCCCGGCAGGATTTCCCTGGTACCCGAAACCAATTTTAATCTGTCGGCCTTGGTTATCGCCACCAGCCGGCCGGGATAATATACCGCGGCGGTGCGTTCATTGGGGTGATTGGCCGACTCCCATTCGGCGTGCTGAACGATATAGGTCGCGTTGGGGAAAAACAATTCGGGGTCATCCGGGTCACCCGCGAAAACGCCATTGGCATGGTCGGTGTGCAAATGGGTCAGGATAACCCAGTTGATTTCCTCGGGTTTGTGTCCCAGCGCGGCCAGGCCCGCCGTCATGTTGGAGGGTGTCGTCACCGCATACATTTTGCGGTCGAAGTCCGATAACGCATCACCCAGCCCGCTGTCGAGCAGGACCTTGTCCCCCACAGGCGTGGTCACGACGAACAGATTGGTCTGCATGGCCACGGTGTTTTTCTCATCCGGGATGACCAGTTTTTCCCACATGACGCGCGGAATGACGCCGAACATCGTGCCGCCGTCAAGGCGGAACTCGCGTTCGACGAAGGCGCCGATGGAGAACTCGCCGATCCGTACGGTCTGTGTGCGCGACAAAAGCGCCTCCGCATTATCCATGTTGTCGGTCCTATGTTTCCGCGTGGTGTCTGCTTGATTGTGCGCTAACGCAACAAAGTATTGGCAATCACCAACCGCTGGACTTCCGAGGTCCCCTCGTAAATCTCCATCACCCGCTGGTCGCGATACAGTTTTTCAATATGCGAAAATTCGCCGATGAAACCGTAACCGCTGAAAATCTGCATGGCGCGATCGACACAGAAACCCGCGGTTTCTGAGGCATATAATTTGGCCTGTGAGGCGGCCAGCCCGAAGCGTTCGCCCTGGCCCTGCATGATGGCGGCTTTGTAGGTCAGCAACCGCGCCGCCTCCACGCGCGTGGCCATATCGGCGATCATCCACTGGATGGCCTGTAATTTGCCGATCGGGGCGCCGAAGGCCTCGCGGGTTTTGGCCTGTTGCACGGCTTCGTCCAACGCCCGCTGGGCGACACCGACGCCCTGCGCGGCCACGCCGATTCGTGCTGAATCGAGGGTCATCATCGCGTAACGAAAACCCTTATTGCGCTCGCCCATCAGCGTGCTCTGCGGGACCCGGACATCTTTCATTTTGATGTAGCCGGTGGTCGCCGCGCGCATGCCCATTTTGTATTCCAATGGGCGGCGGGTGATCCCCGGCTGGTTGGCTTCCAGCAGGATGGTGGAAATTTTGTCGCGGACGCCGTCTTCGTATACTTTGCCGAACAAAACAAACAGGTCGGCGGCGTCGCCGTGCATGATAAAAATCTTCTCGCCGCTGACGATAAAGTCGTTTCCGTCGATGCGGAATTCGGTTTTCTGATTGGAGGCGTCGGAACCGGCTTCCGGTTCGGTGAGGACAAAGGCGGGGACGATGTCACCGGAAAAACACCCCGGCAGGTATTTCTTTTTTTGTTCCTCGCCGGCGAAATGATAAATCGGCTCGGTGGCCAACACGCCGACCGCGGCCAGCAGGCAGATCGGGGCGTCGGTATAGCAGAGTTCCTCGACCAGTGTGGCGTACTCAATCGGCGATTTGCCCAATCCACCATATTCTTTCGAAAACGGATATGCGACAAACCCGGCCTTGCACAACTTGACATATAAATCACGGGGGAATTTCCGTGGCTCCGGTTTGCGGTCGAGTTCACGGCCCAATTCGACAATGTTTTCTTTTTTACAAAAGGCATGGACCTCGTCACGGACGGCCTGTTGGCGGTCATCGATGTTGTAACGAGGTGTTAACGGCGGCAACCCACTCATTGTACCCTCCACAATCTCTGTATGCCAGACAACTTAGTCCTCTTTTTCCGGCCTCGGGATCGACTCCAACACGAGGCAACTACATATCTTACGGCCGTCCGCCCCAAAAATCAACGGTTTTCCGGTGAGGTTGCTCCGTGGCGCAATCCGGGCATATTCGGGTCTCCCGGCCTGCCGGGTCCATCGGCCAATTTGAGGAGGATTTTCCAATTATGCTCCAAGTCCTCGGCGATTCCATTGGTCCGTCATGACTTAGAACACAAAAACGCTTGGCAAAAGCGAAAGTGATTGTATATTACCCCAGTGAAATGGTATTATTTTACCAGTGTCCTGTGTACTTGAGTGCTGGTGCGGCAGGGGCGGGGTGGGCGTAAGGTATTGACCATCAGCAACGTTTACTCGCGGCCGGATCATAAATGTGAGTACATTTTACTTTTCCTGTCAAACTCTGGGCCACCGGAAGGAGCATGTTGTGAGGAAATGGGGTGGATTTGTTGTTGCGGCGTGCAGTGTGTTGTTAATGGCGGTGCAGGCCGTCGGCGAGGTGCCGATCCCGGTCAATAGCCCGGTCTCCGGACACGAACCGGGCCTGCAAAACGAGGAGCAGATCTGGATTTGTCCCCGGGACACCAGTATTATCGTGACCAACCACCGGGATTTCCGGCTGGGGTATCGCCAAATCGGGATCGGGCGCGGGATTTTTAACGGTCTGATCTGGTCGGATAATCTGATCCCTCCAAGTCTGCAGGTGTTCACCCGCCAGTCGGACCCGGTCATGACTGTCAACCCCGCGGGCGATATTATCATCAGCCACCTTGATTACGATCCGGACAATCAATATACCGGCGGGAGTCATATCGCCTTCCTGGTTTCCGACGATTGCGGCGCCTCGTGGAGCGGCCCCACGACGGTCCTGCCCGTGCCGGGGAACTTTTTTGAGGACAAACAATTCATAACTTGCGACCGCACCGGCGGACCGTACGACGGGAACGTGTATGTTTCCTGGACGCGCTTCCCAAACCCGGACCAGATCATGTTTGCCCGTTCGACCGACAATACTCAGACTTTCGATACTCCCGTCGTGGTCGGCCCGGCGACAACCACGACATGCTTCGGCGGGCCAATCGACGCCGGGCAGTTTTCCCAACCGCTGGTCGGCAAGGACGGCGCGGTCTATGTGTTCTGGCAGGGCGCGACCATCGATTCCAGTGCCGGATGCGACTATTGCACAAGCATCCGGGTGAACAAGTCGCTTGACGGGGGGAGTACCTGGCTCGGTGACCGGTTCGTGCGGTGTGTGGACGGGTACAATTATGCCGACGGCGATATCGACGTGTACAGCCAGCCGACGACGGATGCCGACATCACCGACGGCCCGCATGCCGGAAACTTGTACCTCCAGTGGCGCGATGTGAACCCGGACCCGCCGAACGATCACGAAATCTATTTCATGCGTTCGCTCGACACCGGGCACACCTGGTCCCCCGTGCAACGGGTCAACGATGATCCATTGAGTGAGGATGTTGATCAATTCCATAACTGGCTGGTATGCAACGACGAAGGCGTGCTGGTTTCCATCTGGTACGATCAACGGATGGACCCGGCTCACTGGATGTTCGACGTATTTGCCGGTTACTCCTATGACGGAGGCGAGACCTGGACCAGCAATCATCGAATCTCGTTGGTCTCCAGCACACCGGACCTGCTCGCGCGGCAAACCGTGGCGGCAAATCCCACCGGGACCCTGGCCAAACCCGGCTCGCCGATGGAACCGCTGATGCCGCTGGCCGGTTTGCTGGCGGAGTATATCGGAGTTTCCTGTATCGGCGACATCATTGCCGCATCGTGGACCGACACGCGGGACGGCGATCAGGATGTCTACGCGGCGCGCTGGCATCTGCCGCTGACCGACCCGCGGTTGATCTTTCCGCTGGCGGGCGAAACGGTCGATGAAACGCCGGGATTGTACTGGGCGACCGCATGGAAAGAGGCCGAGGTTTTCTATCAGCTCCAGATCGATGATGACGCCCAATTCGGCAGTCCGGAGCTGGATCTCACCGTCTATGATAACCTGTTTGATGCGCCGCTGACGGGTTTTCCCGACGGCGTGTATTATTGGCGGATCAGGGCCTCCAAGCCCGACGGTATCACACCGGCGGATGGAACGGCATACTCTGTTCCGGGGTCATTTACCCTGGATGCGACACCGTGCGATTGCGGCTTGCCGGGCGATGTCAACTGTGATGAAAGTTCAACGCCGCTGGACGTCATCTTCTTGGTAAAGTATGTCTACCAAAGCCAAGACGCCCTGTGCGCCAAGCCGGATTGTCCGTATCATACCGGGGATATGAATTGCGACGGCGACGCCACCCCGTTGGATGTGATATATCTCGTCAACAAGGTATACAAAAGTCTCGATGCCGTCTGCGACGGTTGCAATCCCTGAGCGGTTTGCCGGTTAACGCCAATTGGCCATGTACCGGAATGAAAAGGCGGCCCGCCGGTTGGCAGGCCGCCTTTTGTTTGCGATGCAAATAGTCCTATCAGGGACAATTTGTCGGATACGGAAGACACAGGCATGGATTGCAGGGACCGCCCCGACTCTTGTAAACATAGTTTACGACGAAGGTCACGTCCAGCGGCGTGATCTGGCCGTCGCAGTTCCAGTCACCGTTATCGCCCGGGCAGGAGGGCAGCTGCTGCCGGGCATCAAGTGACTTGTAGACGTAACTGACCATGATGGCGACATCCAGCGGCGTGATGCTGTCATCAAGGTTGACATCCCCGAACCCGGCGCAATCGCAGGTCACGTCATACCCGAACCAGTCCAGCAGGGTGAGGACCAACTCCCGGGCATCCGTCTCCTGCAAATAATAAAACGGCATGCTGAGAAAGGCGAATTTGTTGCCGCCGTTGTCGCGCGCGACGCCGATTGTTTCGCCGGTGTGCGCCCCGGAATAGCTGTCGAATTTGTATATTTCATTGGCGGGGTTGTTGATATCCAGCATCCCGATCCAACCCATTTTGCCCTCCCAGATGGAGAACACTTTGGCCGGATCCAAAGCGACATTGGGGTAGCCGTTTTGTCCGATTCCACCTTCCAAGTCGACGTCCTGGGTTTCTTCAAACCGCGTGACCCCGGCGTAATCGTACAGAATATTGCCGGCGGTCAGCGTTTTCGGCGAGGCCAGACCGGCCAGTTCGAAGGCGACGCGCCAGCCGGTCAGGAACACACCGGTGTTGTAATTCAGGTACCAGCGCAATTTGTCCAGATCGTCCGCCTTCCAGGTGGACGCCGCATTGCCGTCATCATACCAGATCACCGTGCCGTACTGGCCGATGATCGACTTGTTCAATGCCCCGGCTGTCGGGTCATAGGCGTAGTAGCCCTTGGGAAAACCCGCCAGCAGCGCATTGAAGTAATTCTGCCGTGCTGCGGCGGAAGGATTGCCGCCGACCGCCGGCGTCAGATCGAGGACCAGGATGCCTTGATCGAATGTTGCTGCCGCGGCCTGTACCGGGGTGGAGTACCCGCTTTCGTTGAGGTCGGCATCAACCGCGGCGATGACGTATTCGTACATGACGCCGGAGCTGACATCGGTATCGATGTACTCCGAACTCGTCCAGTTTTCCTCGATGGCCGCATAGACGCCCGGTGTCGAACCCCGGTAAATTGTATAATGGTCGAAGTCCAGCTCCTGGTTATCGTCCCAGTTCAGATCGATTTGCCAGTATGCCGGTTCGGCCATGACATTGCCCGGTGGCAGGGGCACGATGTGGGGGGTGCCGGCGAATTCCGGCCGGAGGAACGATTCGCGGTTCTGGTCGTCAATGGCGACGACCGTGAAGAAATATTCCTGCCCGTTAATCAGCCCCGCGATCGTCGTGCCCGAGGAGGACACGCCGGAGACATACACCGAATCGTCATAGTCGGCTGTCTGTGTTCCCCAATACACCCAATATCCCTCAATGTCGGAATCGTTCAATGCCGTCCATTCTACCTGCAGCGATTGGCCGTCACCTACATCCAGCGCCACGCCGTCGGTAATTGCCGAGGGGAATTGGGTCACGGTATACGATGTGGCCGCGACCATTTTGACGACCTCGGTAAAGTAAGGAAAGTCCATTTCAGACGTGAGGTCCAGTTCCGTATGCCAGCCAGGCCAGTTGAAGTCGCCTTCCTCGGCGTACGCAACAGGATAACCAACCTGACTGAACGGATAGTGGTCCGAGCCGCCGCCGCCCACGACGGTGACCGGTTCCAGCCAGGTGTATGCCTCTCCCATCAGCGTCATCAGGTCCGCGTACATCCGTATGCCATTCATATAATTGCAGTACACATTGGGGACGGCATCGGCCGTGTAGCCGATCATGTCCATATTGAGCATGACTTCAATGTCCAGTCCCGCATTAACGGCGTCGATGGCGTAATCCCATGAACCCACCAAGCCGTTTTCCTCGGAACCGAAAGCCACGAAATGGATTGTCTTTTTGGTCGGGATACCCGCCAGGATCCGGGCGATTTCCATGGTGGCGACCGTGCCGGAACCGTCATCATCCGCACCCGGCGCAAAAACCCACGGATCGTTGCCGTCGTAAACAATCGAATCCCAGTGCCCGCCGATCACGATCACCTTGTCGGGTTCGGCGTATCCGGTCTTGATACACACGACATTATCATCCCAGCCCGACGCGCCGTAACGGTTGTCTGGGCACCAGAACTGGCTGAGCGAGACATTGGTGTAACCGAAATCGAGGAATTTCTGTCGGATCCAATTGCGCGCGGCGTATGCCGAATCCGATAAGGCCAGACGCGTTTGAAAATCCTGCAACCGCTGGGTCCAGGTGAAGATGGAATCCTGATCGACCGCGGCGATAATGCCGTCCAGCACCGGGTCGACAAGAGCGATATTGGGATTGGGCGGTGCCGGGGCGGTCGAAAAATAGGTCAACGGGATCTCGCGTTTTTCGATCCTGATCGGTTCGAAACCGCACATGTGATATTCCCGCAGATCGAGTTCATTCAAACCGGCGTAGAATGCCCAGTTTTCAACTTCGCTCAGGCGCTCAAGGTCCGGAGCGGGGATTTTTAACGAGGGCAGGGCTTCGATGGTACCGGTATAGTATGGGCGGCTGAACGGCTCGGTGTCGATGATTTCGTACGTAATCTTCGCTTGCCGTACTGCCGCAAGCTGCTCACCGGAGGCCTCGGCAAAAAATACATTCCCGATTCGGAAAAACGGCGTGATTTGTAGGGTTTTAAACTTTTCAAAATTCCCGCGATCCTGAAGATCGAAACGGGCAACCACTGTGCCTGATTCAACAGCAGCATTCGCCGTAAGTGTCATGGCCGCAATAAGAAACAGCGCGGAAATCATGCGCGTGCAATGAATCATGCCAACCTCCCCATAGTACATTTTACCCCAATAAGTCGATCTGTCCGACGACCTGCTAAACGTACAATGCGAGTACGGAAAATCTGTAATACTTAAAACGACAAGGGATTATCGCTTTTCCCTTAACCCCTTGCCCAATTCACCACCCATCCCGACCGCATTCTCGGCCTGCTCATCTCCTGCAATATATAACGATTTGAATTTCAGTCAATTACAAATGATCCCCTTTCTTTCACTATGCCGCTCGTGTCGAACAGAAAAATCTCAAGTTCCCTCCACCCCTGTACACAAAGACGGTCAAAACATTCCCTGCAATCTCCCCTTTCGCCGGGAGGTTTCCTCTTGCCTGGAAGTGCGGTTGATTTATCTTGCGTCCACATGAAAAAGCAGCAGGGAAAAGATGAAATCGGAACGCCTCCAGTGTTGCACGGGACGGCGGCGGGACACAAGGATGATAGCGTGATGACCCGGATCCTGGCTGTCGAGTTCCGGGAAAACGACCGTGTCCTCGAAGTAGGATGTGAAAATTCGGACTTGACGGCTGCGCTGGCGCGGCGCGCGGGGTATGTGACGGGCGCGGCGGTTTCCGATGATGCACTGGTCGTCGCTCAGAAAGCCGGTTTGCAAAGCGGCCTGCATAATATTTCATTTCAGCGGATTGAGGGCGACCGGCTTCCCTATGGGGATAATATGTTCGATGCGGTGGTGACTCAGGGGGTTTTGCACCAGGTTGCCGATCCGGCGAAAACCATCCAGGAAATGGTGCGGGTTGTGAAATCCCCGGGACGGCTGGTAGTGGCGGATCTGGTCGGCGCGGAAGACGAAGCCCGGCGGGAAGCTCACGCCAAAATTCTGGCGGCGCGGAGCGGCAGAGCAGTGCAGATTCTTGCCTCTTCCGCCTTGCTGGCGCTGTGCGGCGCCGAGCCGTTGGAAATCGCCGCTCACAGCCAATGGGATGAACGTCTGACTTTCGACCAATGGATGCCGGCCGTCGATTTCGCGGAATCCGCCCGGGATAAAGTGCTGCGGATGCTCGTGGCTGCGGGGAAGAAGAAAACAACCGATTTGAAAATTGACGTTTCCGGCAAATCACCGGTGCTGCAGTGGCGGTGGATGATGGTCATCGCCGAAAAGACGGGTCATATCTGAGTGGGGGCAAAATGAAAAAGCGCGATATGGTCATATTCATCTTTCTGGTGGTTTTGGTGGTCATATTCACGGCCTGGGAGGTCGTCACCAAACGGCAGCGGGAGGCAGCGCTCGAAAGCGCAAGGCGCGCGGAGCGCGAACAGCTGGAATCCCGTCTGGCCGCCTACGGTCTGGAAATAGATTCCCTGTCGACCACTGTTTTACGGATTGTCGATTCACTTAAAACCGAGGCCGCGGCGTTCGAATCGCTGGCGGTCACCCGCCTGGATGCGGCCGGAAGACCGATTATCACTCATGAAGTTGATCGAATCCCTCCTCAAGAGGAAACGATTCCTCCGCGAGACACCATGCAGCAGGCGATACAGACCGAATACGAGCGGGCGTTGGCGGACCTGCCCGCTGATTTGACCAAGTATGAACAAAAAGTCGCCGTCAAGGAGGTGGAAAATACGATTTTGGCCAAATTCAACCTTACGACTGATGAATTTGAACAAATGAAAAAAACATGGTCTGCCGCCCCGTAAGCAAAAAAAATCGAAATGGCGCTTTCGTTCGGCGACCTTCTTTCGTATAGTTTTTAGGACGGCCATAAGAGTTCGCCGCTGATATGGCCGGCAAGGCAATCCCTCACAGTAAGTACGTTGCATAGTTGTATTTCCCTCTTGTTGGTCCCCTGCCTTTGCCGCGGATTGTGCGATGCAAGTAACGCGGACGAAGTCAACCCGGGGGGTGGGGTATGCCGAAGCGGAAGGTGGTACCGTACAAGAGGGAACAGTCCAAATCAACATGGCACACGTACAGTCTGCAGGAGTTGCAGCCCGAGCGGTTTATTCGGGTGGCCGCAGGAATTTTGGCCGGGCGGATGACCGTGGTACCGGTGATGCGGGTGCCTGATTACCTGCGCTAGTGGAAAGAAATGCGGCAACCGGGGGAGACGATATCCAGTGTCTTTGTCGGTGTGTGTCAATTGGAATAATCGAAATCGACAAATAACGTATCGGAGTAGCGGAATATTTCGTAATCGTTTAGGACAGTGATGGTTACCCGCCTGTTGCGCGGGTCGGTCGGGCTCAGCTGGATGCGGGGTTGACGGTCGGCAAAACCGCGTACTTCGGCAATTTGTTTTTCACGCAGTCCGCCCGAGAGCATGACCCGCCGGGCGGAATTGGCCCGGTCTGCCGACAATTCCCAGTTCGTATATCGAGCCGAGTCGGCGTATCTGATGGCATCGGTGTGCCCTTCGATGACGGCCCGGTTGGGCATCCTGCCGAGTTGTTGTCCGATCATCCCCACCAGTGCCCTGGCTGCTCCCCCCAATTCACTGCTGCCGCGTTCAAAAAAGGGCGTATTTGACGACTCTATTAATTGGATGCGTAAACCTTCGTCGGTCATTTCGATGGCCACCTGATCATTGAATTTCTGGAATGCCGGTTGTTCTTGAATCGAGGAACGGATCTCTTCGCCGAGCTGGGTGAGTGCCTCTTTGACATGTTCCTCGACCTGGCGGCGCATTTCCGGGTTTTTGCCCATTTTCAGCCGCGAGCCGCTTTCCGAGGGCATTACTCCGGCAACGCCTTTGCCGAATTTCACCGGATCGCGAAAAAAACCGCCGACACTTTCCTTGACTTTGTCGCTTTGGTTGACCAGCCACATGACCAGGAAAAAGGCCATCATGGCCGTGACAAAATCGGCATAAGCGACTTTCCAGGCACCGCCATGATGTCCGCCATGTCCGCCTTTGCCCTTTTTGATGATAATGGGCTGTTCTTTTTTTTCTTCGCCGAGATCAACCATAAGTCGTTAATTAACTTAACCTTTTTGGGCGCGGCAGGCTTCTTCCAGTTCATTGAAACCGGGGCGCACATCACTGGGGATGACGCGGCGGGCAAACTCCACGGCGATGGTCCCCACAAATCCCTTATGAAATGCAATCATGGCGTGTTTGAGACATTCGTAATATACACCGCCTTGTTCCGTGGTGCTCTCCAGATTGCGGGCTAGCGGACCGACGAAGCCATACGAAAGCAATACGCCAAGGAACGTGCCGACCAGCGCGGCGGCAACCTTATGGCCCAGAACTTCCGGGGGGCCATCGATGGCGCCCATGGCGATGACTACACCCAATACGGCGGCCACAATTCCCAATCCCGGCAGAGTGTCGGCCACTGAGGCGAGCGACCCGGACGGCTTGATGGTTTCCCTGTGGTGGATTTCCAGGTCGTTATCCATTAATGCCTCGAGATCATAGGCGGTAACCGCGGCGCCGGAAATAATCAGCCGCATGGTATCGCAGAGGAAATCCTGGGCATGATGGTTTTTCAAGAATTTGGGGTATTTTTGAAAGATTTGGCTTTCTTCGGGCTTTTCAACATGTTTTTCCAGACCCATCAATCCCTCTTTGCGGGCAACGGTGAACAGTTCGTACATCATCACCAGCAAGTCGATGTAGTCTTTTTTTCCATGGGTGTTGCCCATAATCCCGGCAAGTTGGCCGATCAACATTTTTACATATTTGGTGGGGGTGCCGATCAGCAATCCGCAAAAAGCTGCGCCCCCGATAATCACGAATTCCCCGGGCTGGAGGAGCACCATTAAATGCCCGCCCTCCATAATGAACCCGCCGATGATGGCAATTGCCGTCCCGATGATCCCGATAATGGCCAGCATGAATATACTCCTGTATTATCCCCGGAGTTATCCCGGGCGATGGGTCTACTATCATATTCGACAGAAATCGCGAGAATTTGACCCGGCCCCGGTCTGGGCCGGACTGCGCGGCATGAGGCAAACTGGCAAAAAATCCGCGCCGCCCACCGGCTTGGCGCTTTGGGGTTGACTTTGGGGGCAGAACGGGATAAGATCAAATTTTCGTGCGCGGTCAGTGAGAGCCGCAATGACGGTTATCTCGGGAGGTCGACAGGGCGCACCGGGGGGACGGGGAGAAAGCATTACCCGGCACAGCGGTGTTGTAAACCCGGGTTCCTCAGCTCATTTGCATTCCGACCCAAAATATGAAACGTCAAGGCACATGCAGGGAATCCCGGCCGGTGTATTCCGGCCTACAGATTGTCGGCGTGATGTCGCGAATAACATAAGGAGTCAAACGACCAACAATTAAACCAAACCGTGAGGAACACTATGGCTGGCGCAGTATCCGAGTTTATGGAGCGAATCGTCGCCAAGAACCCGGGCGAGATCGAATTTCATCAGGCCGTTGAAGAGGTCGTTGAGTCGCTCATGCCCTTCATCGACAAGCACCCCAAGTACCGCAAAGCCAAGATACTGGAGCGGATCTGTGAGCCGGAACGCGTACTGATGTTCCGGGTGCCGTGGGTCGATGATTCGGGCGAAGTACAGGTCAACCGGGGATTTCGGATCGAAATGAACAGCGCAATCGGTCCGTACAAAGGCGGGTTGCGTTTCCACCCCACTGTCTACCTCGGCATTCTCAAATTCCTGGCGTTTGAGCAAGTGTTCAAAAACTCGCTGACCACCCTGCCGATGGGTGGCGGCAAGGGGGGATCGGACTTCGACCCCAAGGGCAAAAGCGATCTGGAAGTCATGCGTTTTTGCCAGGCGTTCATGAGCGAATTGTTCCGCCATATCGGCGGCAATACCGATGTCCCAGCAGGTGATATCGGCGTCGGGGGCCGGGAAATCGGCTTCCTGTTCGGCCAGTACAAGAAACTGCGCAATGAATTTGTCGGCGTGCTGACCGGGAAGGGGCTTGGCTGGGGCGGCAGTCTTATCCGCCCGGAGGCCACCGGCTACGGCGCCACATATTTTGCGGCCGAAATGTTGAAAACCCGCAATGATTCGTTCGCGGGCAAGACCTGTCTGGTCTCCGGCAGCGGCAACGTCGCCCAGTATACGATTGAGAAAGTACTCGACCTGGGCGGCAAATGTGTGACAGTGTCGGATTCGACCGGACACATCTATGATGAACGAGGCATCGATCGCACCAAGCTGGCGTTCATCATGGATCTAAAAAACACCAGGCGGGGCCGGATTAAAGAATACACCGACAAATACCCCGAAGCGGTGTACACACCAATGGACCCCGATCTGGGGTACAATCCGATATGGAACCACAAGGCCGATTGCGCATTCCCGTCGGCAACCCAGAATGAAATCAACGAAAAGGATGCGGCAAACCTGGTCAAAAACGGGGTTTATGTCGTTTCCGAGGGCGCCAATATGCCCTCGACTCCCGAGGCCGTCAATGTCTTCCTCGATAAAAAGATTCTCTATGGTCCGGGCAAGGCGGCCAATGCCGGTGGGGTAGCAACCTCCGGATTGGAGATGTCGCAAAACAGCATACGGCTGACCTGGACCCGGGAGGAAGTCGATAATCGGCTGCGCGGGATCATGAAGGCAATTCATGACCAGTGTGTGGAATATGGCACCGACGGCAAATTCGTTAATTATGTCAAAGGCGCCAATATTGCCGGGTTTGTCAAAGTTGCCGATGCGATGCTCGATCAGGGGATCGTGTAAACACCCGTCGATGGGTCCAAGACTGATGGGTAGCAGCTCGGCATGCACTCATTTAATCGCGGCGGTGGGGGCGACCTCATCGCCGCTTTTTAGCGGGCCGCCGGAAATCGAGTTTGACAGGGAGATGATCCATGCAGGGTAAAGCGGTCCTGAGGCTCATGGCGTCGGTCATGCTGATTGGCGTTTTCGGCCAATGCAGCGACAAAGGCACAAACGGAAAAGACCATAACCCACCGGCGACCATTGTGGACCTTGCGGTCGAAACAGTTACGGACAGCTCGATCACCCTGCGTTGGACCGCGCCGGGGGATGATCAAATCACCGGCACGGCTGCCTCCTACGATCTGCGCTATGCCTCGACCGACCTCACGGCGGCGGCCTGGGATTCGGCAGTCCAGGTCTCCGATGAACCGGCGCCGCAGGCCGCAGGCGCCGCCGAGCAGTTCACCGTCGGCGCACTGGAGCCGTCATCGACGTATTGGTTTGCGCTCAAGACGGCGGACGAGTCGGACAACTGGTCGGTGATGTCGAACGTCGTCCAGGGCGCGACGCAGGCAGTGCCATCGACTACCTGGCTGAAAACATACGGCACTGCGGAGAGTGACGGCGCCAAGTGTGTGGCAGCGGCAGGTGATGAAGGTTTTGTCGTCGCCGGATGGACCCGGGACACCGATACGCGGGAGGAAGATTTTTATCTGCTGCAGACCAGTCCCTCGGGTGAGAAAGTCTGGGAAAGCAGGTTCGGCGGGTCAAAAGTAGACTATGCCTGGTCGGTGCAGGAAACCGCTGGTGGAGGGTTCGTTGTTGCCGGACTCACCTATTCACTGGGCGCAGGCCGCAGTGACATGTATGTGGTTTACACCGACGCTTTGGGACAGTCAACCAACGATTATACCTTCGGCGGGAGTGATTCGGAGGAGGCCTTTTCGCTGGTCCCGTCGGGCGACGGCGGTTTCGTCATGGCCGGATATACCAAATCAACCGGCGCCGGTTTGCAGGATATACACGTACTCAAAGTCGACGCGTCGGGTTTGGAAGTCTGGCAGAAACAATTCGGCGGCGCCAATAATGACGCCGCTCATGCGGTCTGCCCAACGGACGATGGCGGCTTTATTGTCGCGGGGGAAACCCAGTCATTCGGCGCCGGAGGGCGGGATGTGTATCTGCTGCGACTGGCCGCTGCAGGAGATTCTCTGTGGGGCCGCACGTACGGCGGCATGCAGGATGATCTCGCTTATGCGGTGCTGGCCGAGGCGGGGGGCGGGTTTGTCGTGGCGGGCGCGACGGAATCCTCCGGCGCGGGCGACTTTGATGTTTTGTTGCTGAAATGTGATGCCGACGGTGATTC
>JAGVQM010000010.1 GCA_020051695.1 Candidatus Zixiibacteriota bacterium
CAATCAACTTGTCCGTTTCGTCCCGCTTGTCGACCATGAAGTCCCTCCTTCAATCCAATATACTTCATGGCCACTTACACAAAAATACTTACACCCCTGGCCAATTATGCCACAGGATAAAATCAAATGAATTATAAGTGATGTACTGAATCTGAGTTTTCTTCAATAAGTACACTAAATTGACGACTATGTCCCACGGACGTTGGGATAACGGGGGGATTTGCAGAACCTGAAATTTGACCAATCCCCTAAATTCATTTGGCGGTATATTTCGTTGAAATGGATTATACTTATTTATGTCGCAACTTATGATAAAACGAATATAATTTTGGTTGCCATATTTAGCGACAGTATCTGCCAATTCCTCACAAATACTACTCGGTGTCTGGTCATTTATTCGCACAAATAAAGTCGTATTCTCGGTGATTTTTGGAAGGGATTTGATAAACGTTGGTAAGCCATCTTTTTGCACGTCCACGACTAAAAACCTGTCTGACCTCTTCTCTGCAATTGCACGCCCTATCTTATACTTGCCGGAAAATTCAGGGCCTGATATATAAATTGGGGCAGTAAAAGTACTGAATATGCCTGCATTTTCAATGCACTCACGCCATGTAACTAAATCAAACCTATGACCGGAAAACACCGGAACAAGGACGCCCTCTTCCATAATCTTATACAATTCATCCCAATCATCCCGAAATACGAGGTACTTATGGGCAATATCGAGGAATTCTTTCGATGGACTGGAACTCAAGGGTGAGACTCCAATTCAATAAATTTGTTTACTTGACGGTCGTAACCGTCCAAACGTACTGGCGCTATTTCGATTTTACCTGTATCCGGTTATTTTTCAGGAATTCGCCCACCAGGTCGTTAATGATATTCGACGGTTCGACTCCCCGGAGCGAGGCATGAGCTTTCAACTCCGGCCAGTATTCCTCCTCGATAAACACCATGATCCGTTTCCAGCCGGGGCCGACTCCTCGTCTGCCGCCTTCGTCAGTGACTGTGAAGTGGCCTTTCTCCGGGTCTGACGGCCTGCGTCCCCGTTTCCTCTGTCCGGTTTTCTTTTGCGTCATAGTCCCGATCCTATCCCTGATCCGCTGAATATGTAAACACAGTTAGCACCTGTCTCACCTGAAAAACAAGCGAAAAATGGCCCCGAAACCGGGGCCACCTTCCGCGTTATTTGCGTACGATAACGCTCATTTTGTTACTCATTCCGGGTCGGCAACTGCCCCGGCCACCAAGGTAGACAATCGCCCCTGGACGTTGCGCTCCCGGTCACGATAAACCAGTAAGACCCGAATATCGGCATGACGGCTGAAGTCCAAGACCTCTTCCAGGCCAATATCGGAGACCTGGGCAATTTTGCAGGCCTCGGTGATTGCCGTATGCCGCAGGCCATGCGGACGGGTTTTGATACCGGATTTCTCACCCAGACGGCGAATAAGACGGTATAGACTTGTCCCGGTCAGCCGTCGGCCCTTTCCTGCATGGTCGAAATTGTAAAACAGCGGCCCCGGTTCGGTGCCCCGGACGGTCAGCCAATCGGTCAATGCCTTTTTGGTCGGTTCCGGCAAGGTCATGGACAGTTTTTCGGTCTGCCCTTTGCCCAGGACAGCCAGTTTCCCGGTCTCCAAGTCCAGGTCGGCCAGATTCAGGGCCACAACCTCGCCCCGGCGCAAGGCCAAGTCATAAAGCAACCGCAGAATCGCCCGGTCTCTGGCCCCTTTGCCGTTTTTCTGCGCCGCAGCCGCCGCCAAAAGCCGATGAAAGCCATCCCGGCCCGGCCCTTGCGTGTCCCGGTAGGATTTGGCTTTCAGGTTTGATATTTCCAAGGCCCACGGGACCAGTCCCAATGTCCGAGCCAGTTTAACCAGTGACCGGAGTGCGGCCAATCGGCGATTGATTGTGGCCGCTTGCAATCCCCGGTCTCGCAGGTAGGCCAGATAGGACAAGGCCAGACCATTGGCCTGGCCATGCCCGCTGCCGATCAGAATTGCCGCCGCCTGGTCGATACTCCCGGCACCGATAAACTGCCGGAAGTCTTCCAGGTCTTGCCGGTAGGCCTGAATTGTCCGCTTGCTCCGACTGGAGAGAAAATGCCCGATCAAGTCTGCCGGAGTGATTGCAGCCGGGGCGACAATCGCCCCGGCCACAACCGGCAATTGGCCGTCTGATCTATTCCAACATTGCGCCATCGGCCACCTTCTTTAATGCCAGCCGGAAATTGTTCCGGCAGGATTTGAGTAGATCGGTGTAGGCCTTGAGCGGTTTGCCGTCCAGATTTTCGGCCTGGGCGATTTCCTTGATTCTTTCGGCAAATAACTCACAAAGACCGCGCGAAGTAAGGTGTATATCGACACAACGAGAGGCAAACGGCCCGCTGTCCAGTTGTTCATCGAATAGATCATTTCCTTCATTGGTGGTGGTGAATATCACCACTACCTTCGGCGGCAGGTTTTCCAGCATATCCAGCATTACCTCAATCACCGGTTTGGTCAGACCATGCGATTCATTCACAATGAGTGCATAGCCATCGGAAAACCATGAGCGGTATCCCCACTGGATTTTCAATTCCTGCAAGCGGGAGACGGTCAATTGCCGTCCGACCGTCTCGGTCAGCGTTTCCTTTGCCGCCAACATCCCGGCGATAATCCGGGCGATAGTGGTCTTGCCGGTCCCGGATTGCCCGGAGACCCAGAAAGCTTGTTCCCCGGCAGCCAGGGCACGTTTAGCCCGGTCGATTGCCTTATCCTGGCCGACAACGTCGGCAAACGCAGTGGGGCGGTATTTTTCGTCCAGTCTCATTGGGCACCTGCCTTATCAAACGCAATGCCCAAAATATAATCGGCTGCTTTTTGCGCTTGCGCTGCCGCATAGACGGCCAGGCGTTTGTCGTTTTTCAAAGCCTTCAGCCAGCCGCCGATATATGCGGCCGATTGCTCAACCGTCTGTTGCACAATCCCGGTATGGCCGCAAAGGAAAGCCGCGCCGAATTCCGCAACCAACTCTTCCTTACTATAAGCGGAATCACCGAAATTACGTTGTTCGGTCGATTGCCGTCTGCCGACACGTTTCTCATGCCCGGTTGAATGAGTTAACTCGTGGAATGTAGTGGAGTAGTATTGTTCCGGCGATTCAAAACGGTCAAGCGGCGGAACGTTGACCACGTCGCGCAACGGGTCATAAAAGGCCCGATTTTTATCCCGGTCGATTATTTCGGGACGGTTAGGCATACCGGCGATAATCGTTTCCGCTTGCTCAATCGGCGAATGCTGGTTTGGTTTTTGTTCGGGCGATTCCGGAACCCGCTTCGGGTCAATCCCCGTTGTCTGTTCCAGATTGAAAACCCGATAATACCGCAGCATGGGGATTTGTTTCGGCTTATCCGGGTTTTCCTTGTCGGCAACGTCCAGCCACTTCCAGAATACGACAACGGTTGACTTGCTGTCTTTTTTGACCTGGCCCCCCAATTCTTTGACCTGTTTGAATGATAGCCAATAGGGTGATGCAAATTCGGTGCAAGACAACAAAAAGACGTTAATTCCCCGATATTCCTTTTTGGATACCAGGTTTTTCGGCAAACCAGACGTTTGCCAGGGTTTGTGCCACGGCACAATACCTTTTTCTAATTCGGCCATGATGCGGTCGGTTACCATCTGATAGATGGTATCCTGACCGGACGTTTTGGGGGTTAACATGGTGCGCCACTCTTTCAAAAACGGCTGACCCGGTTATTCTCCGAGACTTGGAAGAGTGGCGCTCAAACCAAGCCCCAAAGCCAGGCCAGCCAGGGTTAATAGTAATAAGTTTGGAAGTCATTGCGCCACTCTTTTCTTCCAGATTGCTTATGTTCTATTATAGATACGCCAGTATCGTATTTGTTGTTTGCACAATTATCATTGTTTGCTTACTTTTTTTGCATTGTTTGAAGCTTCTTTGATGGTCGTTTGGCACAAGGTATTGATGCAATTGACCGATAAAAAGCCGCACGCTTGCCCGGATTGGCTGCCATCCGGCATTCTGCGCCAGTGGCGCGTCCGACTGACGGGGGTGTTTTAATAATAGAAAATTGACCTTGGTGACAGCAAGGGTGTGGGGAGTTCAGCCGCTTTCGACGTGCGTACCCTTGTCTGAGGGGAATAGTACCGGTCCCTCACGCTTAAGCGGTCAAGACATTGGCCCCCCAGTCGGCCACCCGCCAGCCGGGGGGAGATCGTAGACCCCTCCCGCCAACCCTCGGGGGGAGACCGGCCGCCCCCCCATTGAATATAAAAAAGGGTTCCCTATGTCAGGCGAGCCGTCCAAATTTTCAAAAATTTTTCTGATGCTTTTGCCGGATTGGAGAAGCGCATCAGACTTGCGGGGCATACGTGAAAATAGAAGAGGCCGGGAGTGAGGGATGCCGCTCACTTCGAATCATCCCCAGGGCATTCCGTTCCAAACCATTGGTCGTGCGCAACGTCTTCCTCATCCGCTGCGGACACGCGAAGAAAGTCAACGACTCGTCACCACCCTCGCGGAGGGACTTGACCACCGCTCCGAAGGAGTCCGGAGTCCTTCGGACTGGACAATCCTTCTTTACTCTTCACGAACAATGAATAGGAATATCCTGACCATGAACTGTGAATGATTCACTGCACGGGATCAATCTAATGGCGTGAAACTGGAGCTGGTCCCGAATTTTCGATCTATGTAAATTTGGGGGCAATGTCGGGCACTACTCAGCAAGGGAAGAAAAATTATGCAATCCCGCAGAATTGTCGTAACTCATTAAATATATTGCAGATAAGTGGTGCGGATAGTGGGTGTTCACCGGCAAGAAAAAACTTGATAAACAATTCGGGGAATACTATACGTATGTACAGTATGATGATAAGCGGACACCAAAAATATTGGGGGAGCGGTGACTAAAAGGCACCAAGCCAACTGCCCTTTATGTAAACATCCATTAATCGGGCAAATCGAGCAGTTGTATGGAAATTGGTATTCCCCTGCCGAATTGCTAAAGATTTTTGATTTGGTTGGTCCTGGGAAGACATACGAGAACGAATCGGCGGCCTATCGCGGAATTGGAAGACATATGACGGCCAGCCGGAGACCACTCGACCGACGCGAAAGAAATGGGGCCGGGCTTATCCGCTGCTTCGCCTGGAATAGAACCAAGGTGTTGGCAAAGGCGGATCCCAATGTTCTTGTTTTGGCAGGACAGCGGGCATTGGCGATGCTCATGCAACTTGAATTGCGGACTAAATACAACCATCGATCTGAGATTGGATATTTAGATGTACGTAATATGTCAAACGAACAACTAAATTCAATAATTGATGGCACCGCCAAATCTATTTTGGACAAACGGCAATGATCGGCTTTTGATAATCCCGCGCATGCCGACCGGCGATTTAACCGGGTCGGATCGACGGCATTTGATGGATAATTGGTTACTATCGCTGATCATATTCTAATCTCCGCTTTGGGGGATAAATCTATTGGGATACAATCTTCAGGCAAGACCAAAAACAGCGCTTCTTCCAAATTTGTTCCCTGGCTTGCGGCAGCTTATGTGCGGTTAATTGATGTTAGGATCTATTAATGTGGGACAAGTTAATTTTTTTTCGGTCCACAACCGTTACAAAGGTCGTCCCGGCTCCGGAAAACGTAATTGATCAGGTAGACCACGTCGATGGGAGCAACACCACCGTCGCAATTCAAATTGGCATTTTTGGCTTCGTCGCCCACCTTTTCCAAGTCAGGTGGATTACGCGAAGTGGGGCGGGGTGATGGCGGAAATAGCGACAAGGCCCGATTGCCCTACTCCTTTTCAAAGCCCTGGCTGGTAAACTTCAGTGTCCGGCTGTTCTCAGTGACGGTGCGCACGACATGATCCGGAGCGCCGGACGGAATCTCGGCCTCCACCTCAAGCGTGACCGTCACCTTCGCGCCGACCAGACCAGCGAGATGCGCGATCACCTCATCGGCAATACGGCTTGCGTCACGCCCTACGCGAGTTTGGTCAAGAATGACGGTGCCGTGGAATCGCTTCGGTTGTGCCGCCGCAGGCGGTGCCTCGGTCTCTCCGGTTGGAGTAGTACCGGTTCCTGGAGCAGTTGATCCTTTTCCATTAGGGATCGTTCCGGTAGATGATTCACCGGCAGGCTGGCTCGCCTTTTCAGCCTCCAATTGCTTGCTTGCAATATCCCCCTTCACCAGCATCCCTGGGGCATCCGCATCAGGCAGAGACACAAGTTGCCCACCACGAAGACCCCGATAGCGTCCGGCGATTTCGTCATAGCTGTCGGCATAGGCAAAAGTTTCCTCATGCCACAGCAATTGTGACAACCCGTCTTGAATTGCTGCAAGTAATACCCCAGGCTCTTTGATCCTGTATAAGTACAGATAGCGGGCATAGTCTTCAACCAGTTGCCGAATGGTTACATGATTGCCGCGCCATAGAGGAATCTGATCCATTTGTCGGCGAAGTTCAGTCCCCGCAAACGAAGTCAGTAGGTTATCGGGCCGCAGCTTCTTGCCGGCACGCACAGCCAGAGCATCGGACCCCGAAAGTCTGAGCGCCTGCCACTCGACCGTTGCCTGTGGCGTCGGTTGTACCGGCACCAGCAACCACTGATACGTCTCGGGGATTCGCGCCGTAACTGCATCATCGGCCATTTTCTTTTGGGTTTCGGCCTGCTTCGTTTGCTGCGGATCGAGGTTCAGTATCTCTTTTTCCGCTATGATTGTCTCCCATGCAAGATACTTGCGGGCCGCCTCGTCGAGGTCTTGCAGGCGGCCTTTGTCCGCCACGAGGAAAACGAGAGTGTTGCGATAGAGCCGCGGCATATTGCCTCGCGACTCGAGTATTGCCTTCGCGGCAACCTCGGCCGCGTTTCCCGGCTCCTTTGTATATGCGAGGTTCACACCCAGCACGACCAGCCGGGCATCGAGGTCGTCCGGTACGTCCTGACCGGATTGCGGCATGGGGTGGATACGGCTAAAGTCGCCCGTCTGGCGCAGGTTGATACGCAGGCGCTGTTCTAATTCGTACACCATCTTGTCCGGGTCGCGTTTCAACTGCTCGGCGCGATCCTCCGCGAGCTTTGTTACGGTGGGCTGTGTCGAGTACCAGTAACGCGGGCCGTCCTGATAGAGGAAGGTGGCTGCTGCCGCAAGCCGCCTGAGCGCATCACCGAAGACCGCCGGTGACTCGCCGGGCATAACGCAACCCAGTTTGATGCGTCGGTCCTCGATACCACGGTGAGCCGCTGCCGTGGTGGGCGCAGACCCCATGTAGATCGCACGGGCGACACGGCGGCAGGCCGCGAACTTGCCAAGGTTCGGCACCTCACTGTCCAGGCGCAATGGCAACGAATTCGGGCCATCTACATCTTTTTCGATCACCGGCACCCAGTTGTCGGAAAGGTAGCGCGTCAGTTCGAATTGCACGCGCGGGTCGTCAATCGACACGTTTGCTGGAAGAATAAGCGGGTTCTTGTCACCCTTCTCCCACAAACTGTGAATTACTGCCGCCATTAACCGCAGCACGCCGCGGGTCCGTTGGAACTTCACGAGCGTCGACCAATCGGAATAGAGACGGTCGAAGACCTCCGGGTGGATCGGGTATGCGGCTTTGATACGCTTTTCGTAGTCGGCATCCCGGCATTCAGGGGGAAACTCCTGATGTTGTGTCCGATATAGATCGGCAAAGGCACGTGAGACAATGTCGCGATCCTTGAACTGCACCGGATCGGAAAGCGGCTCGAAAAGCCGCCGCCGGACGATTTCGAAGCCCTCTTCGGCGCTCGCCGGACGCCACGAAGACTCTAAGCGTCCGACTACGTTGCGCAGTCTGTCAAGCGCCTCGCGTCCACGCTGGCCGCCCACTTCCACATCGTCGGCCTGAGTGTGGGGCGAACCTTGCGTATCGGACGCCGGTAAGCTGATAACCAGCAGACAATTCTTCGCCGCTCTGGCTGACTCGGTCAGCACCTGGGCGAAGGTAAACTGCGTCTCGAAGCCGCCTCCCGGCAGATCGCTTTGATCGTGAAGCTGGCGCGCATAAGCGACCCATTCATCAATCAGGATCAGGCACGGCCCATACTCGACGAACAACTTGCGCAGCGTATCGCCGGGACTTGTCGCCTTCTCGTCGTCGGCTTGGATTTGGGCAAACGCCTTCTTGCCGCCGAGTTGCCAGGCCAGTTCACCCCACAACGTGCGTACCAATGTGCCGTCCGGCTTTAGGGAAGGATTGCCGGGCGAAATTTTATTGCCGACCAGCACGACGCGCTTGCCCTTTGGCAGCGAGTTGGCTTCCGCCTCCTGCATTACGGCGTCGATGCCCACCAGCTCGCTGAGTTTGGCATTTGAGAACAGGTGATAGAGTGCCAGCATCGAGTGAGTTTTGCCACCGCCGAAGTTGGTCTGGAGTTGCACCACAGGATCGCCGCCATGACCGGAAAGACGCCGCACCGCGCCAACCAGTATCGACTTCAGACTCTCGGTGAGGTAGGTACGGCGGAAAAACTCTACGGGGTCCTTGTATTCGGCTGTCCCCTCGCCCAAATGTACTTGCCACAGGTCGGCAGCGAATTCGGCCTGCTGGTAACGCCCGCTAGCCACATCCTGGTGCGGCGTGATCACCTCGCGCCACGGTTTCAGACTGCCCGTCGTCGCACTTTCGATGGCGGTGCCCGCGCTCTTGCGCTTTTCGCCGCGCATCTGCTCGTCAAAGCGTACGCGCAGCAATTCCATCTTCATTTTCTCAATCTCGTCAGACTGTGGCGCGGAGATTGCCGACAACAGCCGGCCTGCCGAATCAAGCGCACGGTAGGCGTCGTCGGTGGAGAACGGGGCCTGGTGCGCCCATTGGTTTCGTATTTCGCGAAGCTCGCTGACCAGCGACCGCTCGGCATGGCCCAGTGTTTTGCGAAAGACAACCTGCCACTGGTTCCACATGACGGCCAAAAGCGAAGTGGCATCCCAGGGCGGTTCGGATTCATTGCGGAAGAGACTCTCCTGGGCCGGGCCGACGGCGGCCTTCGCCTGCTCGAACCAGCTTTGTGCATGCTGAGCTTTCAGCTCTCGTTCGACGAAGGGAGCAAGTCCGTTCTTGAGCAGCTCGAGGACTTTGCTAACGCGATCATGATTGGTAATGGCCATGTATTATTCACTCCTGAGTTTCTTCGAACAGGTCGCCGGGGCCAACCGGCGCAAGTCTGCCGCCTTCACGGGCCAGACGGGTGATTTCGGGCCAGCTTTGCACCAGAGCATTATACGAAAGTGCCTCCGCTGCGCGCTTCTTGCGTTCGCACATGGTATAGAGACGATAACAGAGTTCACGGGCGGTTTCGGCTTTACTGCCGAGTTTGGCCGCCAGCTTGGCCGCTTCGGATTCACTGCCCGATTCAAGAACGCGAATTAAGTGGTGCACTGTCTCCCAATGGGTGAGCCGCTTATCGGTCAGCGGATCCCAATCAGCGGGTAATTCCTTGGGCCTAAGCAACCGTACTTTGCCGTGCCCGGAGGCCAGAATACCTGCCTCGACCATGCCAGAGACGCTCGTGACTTTCGCTTTGGAGAGTATGTCGGCCGCGTCAAACTCGCCTTCGGCGAATCCCGACTGCTCGAACCATGTCAGCGCCCAACGGGTATCGGCATCAAAATCACCCTCTTGCTCGGTCAACGCCTCGTCAAGGGTCTGGTTGATGAGTGCGAGCGCCTCGCGTACAGAGAGCGCCTTACCCTCGGCGTCAAGCACTTTGGAATGGCGGGTATAGACTGCCATCCCCGGGCCGATGGCGGCCTGAGCCAGGTCCACCGGCGCGATGTTGCCCTTCTGTAAATGCCCAAGTGCCACAGGCAACTCGGCGCTGAGCGCAGTCGTAAACTCTCGCCGTGTGGCAGTAGGCGCATCCGCGGCTCGCGGGCGGCAAACGAGGATGATGCTGGAAGCAAGGGCATTGCTACCACGTCCCACATTGCGAGTTGCGAGTTCGGACCTCATCGGCCAAGTACCACTGACAGCGAAGCCAGCGCGAATCACCGCATCGAGAAAGGTCTCCCAACCCGTACTGACAATGCCGCCAACAATGTCACTTTCAGACTGTTTGAAAGCGTAGTAGATGGTGACCGGGAAGGCCGGGTGCGTCTGTTCGGCCAGCCGGTGCATTGCCTTAGTCATCCCGTCAAGAAAAAACGCTTCGGCTTCTGCCTTGCCGCCGTGGCGATGGGGCGTGGCCACCAGCTCCTCTGCCTTGGGCACCGCGAGTGTGGCGAACAGATTGGGAAGGATTGGCTTTAACGAGCGGCGCAGCCAAACGTAGAAGAAATCCGACAAGTCGGCGTAGCCAATGTTGTCATAATAGGGCGGATCGGTTGAGAAGACTCGAGGTTGATCGACAGCCAGAGCCTGAGCGTCTACTTGTTCCGCCGATCCCCTGCCGGTTAACCCCCCTTTATCGAGTACTTCCGCGAGCGATTGAACACACCTCCCGAAATCACCTGCTGCATCGGCGAAGATGTTCGCCTCGGCATAATCCCACACCATCGGAAGAGCTTGCCTTCCAAAAGTTGCACGCAACCGTGGCGGATCAACCTGCCAGCTACAAAGACAAGTATTGGTGTCCGTCATCTTGTCCAAGCAGAACGCCAAATACATCGCCGCCGCATCAGCATAAGCCGTGGCGCCGGTGCCACCTTCGCGGAGTGGTTCGTCGTCATCGGGCATCCCGGCGGCGAGGGCGTCGCGCTTAACTCGCTCACGCGCTTCCCGCACCAGATCGGAAAACGTCGTTAGCGCCACGAGCTGGCGCGGGGTGAAAAGGTCGCCGTAGGTCTTCAGGCCATAAAGCGGCGGCGAGAACCAGCGGGGGTTTTCCGGCATCGCAACTTCCGGCTTCCATGTCGGCTGCGCCTTCAGCGCGATGTCCTCCATCTCCGGTGCCGGGGCAAGATACAATCGCTCGCGCTCACCCTCGGCAACAATAGCCATGAGCCGTTGCCGGGGCAAGATACAATCGCTCGCGCTCACCCTCGGCAACAATAGCCATGAGCCGTGCGCTCATGCGCCCGGCGTTGGCCTCACCATAGATGTGATCACTTGCGATTGGCGTGTTCGACATCAAGCATTGGAAATTTGCCCCGCGAGAGAGCTTAGTGCCGCTCTTCGATGCCGCCGAATCCTTGGGTTTGCCCACCTTCACTGTGAAGCGATAGCCGCCGTTTTCGATTACCGGCTCGACGTAAGCTTCCTTTCCTCTTTTGGTGGAAAGCATAAAGGTGGAAACGAGTGGCACATCCACATTTGCGAAAGCCGGGTTCGGGCTTTTCACGGTGCGTGCCCAGAGCCAGGCGATGACGGTGAGCTTCTTGCCCGCGTATTTCTGCAAGTCCGGACGCTCTTTCGTCATCTCCGGGGTGATTTCAATCTGGGGATATAAATGGCCGATCCGTTTTTCCGCTTCATCGCGCATCCACTGGCCGTAACGACGCACGTCTTCGGCCAGTCCAGTGGCACCGGGCCACTCCCGCGGCATCTCGTTTTGCTTTTCATCTTTGGGGATTGGTCCGACCGGCGGTCTGCCCGCGAACTTGGGTGGAATTTCAATCATCGCCTTACAGATCAACACCGCCACCGGGTTGAGGTCACTGGCATAGCTCTCCAGCCCGAGCCGCTGCGCTTCCAGCGGCAGCGCACCGCCACCGGCAAAGGGATCGTGAAATGCGGGCAGCTTGTGCCGGTCGAACAGTTCTTTAGCGCGCGGATGGTCGGCGTTCTCGGCACAGGTATAGCGCCAGCTCTGCCAGATTTCGTCGCGCGCCTGCTGGAGCACCTTTTCGTTGGTCGTGTTCTCCCACTGTACGAGATCTTCGATGATGCGGAACAACCGCTGGCGCTCCTTCTCTTGTGCCTTCTCCGTCTTGAAGATGTCCGGATGCGCTGAGGGGTCATCCACCATTTGCGAGAAGATCACTGCTCGCGCCGCCGCCAGCGGCCGCCGTGCCCACCACAGGTGTAGAGTAGATGGATGTCCGTGGCGAATAGACTTTTCCCGGGCACTGGCCTCGTTAATCGCCTTCAGCGGCAGGGCAACTTCGATGAGTTTTTTGGCGGCTTTGGTCACAAAATCAGCTCCATTCACACGCTATAGGCAGAGCATTTAACTACTTGAATTACATTAACTTAACAATTTCCTATGGAATTCTATGGCTCATTTCTATGGCTTTCTATGGCTCATTGAAACGCGCACTCCTGATCCCTTTGAAAGATCACCAGGGTACCAGCGAGCCCAGCGTCGGACACCTTCGAGCCTAGCTCGTCCTTCTCTTCGCAGCTCATCAAGCAGCCGCTTTATCTGCGCACGAGAATGCCCGGGCAGGACCTCCTGCAGGTCAGCCATGGGACATCCCGATTTGGCGTGGTCACGGATGTGTCGATGCAGGAGTTCTTTGCTGGTCTCACGATCGAGTCCGCGTCGGCGGGTGTAGCCGCCACGTTCACCGATTGCTGCATGAAAGCGCCGGCTGAGGAGATAGCGGGTACCCCTGCCACGACCAACACGCTCAAGAATGCCCAATTCCACAAGTTTCGGCAGCCGTGATCGCAGTTCCGGAGGGACATCAATATCACGATGAACCAGGTCCAAGATTAACAGCTGATGAGTATCAAACGAGACTTGAGTTTCACTCCCGACCCTCTCGAGAAACCGTATGAATCGTCCGTCCTGCACCTTGCCATGTAAGGTAAGCGAAACCTGCCAGGCATCGGTGTTGGTGAAGTCCGGCAATGCCTTTCCCTCGCGAATACAGGCCTCGAAGATACGATTCGCGCCCTGGCCGGAGCGCTCCACCAAACCGCAGCGCGCGAGGGCATCAGCTATTCGTCGATTCCGAGGCAATTGCCGATCAAGGATGTTTTCGGCAGTAATGCCCTGCGGAAATCCACCCGGGCTTACAATTTCGATCCGCTGAGGGAATTGCCGGATGAAAACTGAACCGGCATGGCGATAATCGCGATGCGCAACGGCATTGAGGATTGCCTCGCGGATGGCCCCCTCGTTGAATGTCGGGACATCCACCATAAACAATCCGTCCTGATAATGCTGCCGGTCGTTCCGCAGATTGACGAGTTCCCAAAGCCGATCGTACCAGAGAAAGAAACCCTCTCTGAACTCTTCGCGCTGGCCGGCCGGTCCCGCGATCTCCGATGACCTATACTCGAAGATCAATTCCGCTTGCGCGAGAAAACGGCCGAGTGCAGACTGAGTACCCAAAAGTGCCAATGCGGCGTAGGAAACGCCGTCATCAGACACCAATTCAGCATCTTCGAGAAGCTGCTCAATTGAACACTGGAGGATCGCCGCGCGCTTTGCTCTGGTGTACCAACGGTGGCGAAAGCTATCTATTGCCCCTAGATCAAGATCGGCAATTGTGGCAGTTGGGCATGTCTCGGCAGAAAAATCCGGACCTGCTTCGTCGAAGATTCGCCGCAGTTGGTCTGGCGTCATGGGAACCAAGTTCTCGCCAGCCCGCATCCAGTAGGCGCCATCCACAGGAATCGGCATGCCGATTGGCCGTGCCGGTGCAGTGAATATAAGGATGCGACCGTCTCGGTGTTGAATCTCGTCGACGTCGATTCTAAGACGCAATCTATCGACCAACCCGGCCTTCGTGCGATCGATATTCGTGAATGCTGACGTTCCGACAACTTTCCGTGGTACCCTATCGGTAACACCTAGAACAATCGATCCGCCACCTTCGTTGGCAAGAGCCGCGCAGTACCTTACGAGTTTCCCGAAGTCAAACTTGTTCTTCGCTTCCTTAAACTCGAGGTGTTCGTTCTCCTTACCGCGAAGCCAATCTTCAAGCTGTTGCACGGTCACGGTCATCGGGGTGCCTCTGCGCGCGCGAGCAATTCGGCAAAATCGTAGTTCACGCTGGTCACGCCAAAGTCTGGTTCGCGCTGGAAAGGTTGCCTCAGGTAGTGAATCCGGTGCGATTCTCCATCCAGGAATTCGACAATGGCAAGGATGAAATCATCGGGCTTATTGAGTGAGTAGAGAATCTCGTTGCGGGTCACAGTGATAATGGCCGCGTCCGTAACGCGGCCTTTAACCTCGATGAAGCGCAGCTTGCCCTTGCCCGGGACGCGACTCTCGATATCGTAGCCAAGTTTATCGAACTCGCGGTCGACCGGTTCAAAGCCGAGATTTCGTTCCACTTCCATCACAATCGCGCGGGCACGGGCGGCAATGGCCTGCGTATCGACAGTGACGTGTTGTGCCGGTCGCCCCATCATTGTGGCAAGTAGACCAGCAGGCACGACCAAAAGACCACCAAGAACGACAGGAGGCAACGGCGAAATCTGGGCTTCAAGCTTCAGTTCTTCAAGACGCTTCTGCAATCGCCCCTGAAGGTTATCCGCGCGTTTACGGGCCTCGCCCGAGTTGAGCCTGGCGTTAGGCTTACCAGCCTGCTCCTGGAGCTTAAGTTGCTCAGCGCGGTGATCCCAATAGGTAATTTCTTTGGTGAGTCGGTCTTTGACCGCGGCCTCAGTTTTGGTAATGAGTTTCAGCTTGCTGTCCCGAACTTCAGCCAGATGCTCCGGCACGACAGTGGCAATCGCATGTCCCAGCGCCTTCTGCTCCAGATCGCGCGTGACCCAGGCACACTCCGGCCGCTCGAGGATTTCGTCCACTTTGGGTTCATCTTCGCGCAGCGGTCGGTAATCAAGATAAGGCGCGTAGTGGACATGACGGGTGGTGCCGTCAGAGTCGAGTTCGACATAGAGCATCCGCTTGGAGATGACGCGGCGCTCGCCCACGCGGGTGAGACTCGCATCCTGAATTGCGTGTTCGAGGTAAAAGAGCACTCGCGGCTGCGTGCCGGGATCGCATTCGTCGACCAACACGGCACCACGCTTCAGCAGATCGCGATGGCGCTCCAGTGTAAGGTCGATAACCGAGTCGAGCAGCGGATGGCCCGGGCAAACAAAGGCGGCCAGCGGTTGACCCTGCGGGGCCACCAGCGATTTTTCAAAGGCAATACGCTCGTAACGAGGCAGGACAGGCTCGCCGATACCGATCAGCCGGTCGCGGTTACGTATCGGCGCGGGAACGTGAGTTACCTCGTACCGGCGCGGCTCGCGCTGCTTGGATGAGCCACCCAGGCGTTGGAATGCTTCGTGAAAGAACGATTCGATATAATGCGGTTGTAAACGATGGGCCTCGGCCCGCTCCATATCCTCCCGGATGCGGTGTATGCGGGTGGTATCCATGGCATCGCGGACAAGCCCTCGTTCTTCGAGCAAGTTCCGTAACTGGTCGCGGTCGAACGTGTTTTCGAGCACTGTTGTGAGGCGGGCGCGTACCTCCGGCTGATCGCCATACCGGATGGCCTCTAGCAGCAGATCACGCAGTGACTTACCCTCAAACTGAAGTTTGCCAAGTACGTCGAATACCTGCCCACCGAGGGTTTGACGGGCCTGTTCCAACTTTTCCAGGAGCCGGCGATAGACATCGCCTTCGCGGGTCTCCTCTGCCACCAGATTCCACAGGTGACATACCTCGGTTTGACCGATGCGATGGATGCGACCGAAACGCTGTTCGATACGGTTCGGGTTCCACGGCAGGTCGTAGTTGACCATCAGGTGCGCCCGCTGGAGGTTAATACCTTCGCCGGCGGCGTCTGTAGCCAAAAGGACTTGGACCTCCGGGTCATGCTTAAAAGACTCCTGCATCTTCATGCGCTCTTCTCGACCCATGCCCCCATGAATGGTGACCACGGCTTCCTTGCGACCGAGAAGTGTGGTTATGCGATTTTCCAAATAATTCAACGTATCGCGATGCTCGGTGAAGACGATGAGTTTCTGGTGTGGTGACGGCTTGGGCTGTGGAATTTTGTCGTCCACAGAATGGAAGACTCGCCTATCATCACCATCGGAAGTCGAGGCATTGGTAAATATCGCGTTGAGCAGGCTTGCCAGCTCGACCCATTTGGTGTCTGTACCGCTGCGGCGAACCTCAAGGGCAAGCGACTCCAGACCTTTCAGGGTCTCAATCTCGATTTTCAATTCCGTGATGGAGCGAGCGGCAGTTGCTTTATCGAGAATTTCATCCTCGGCTTTCTCGACCTCGTTTTCCGGGGCATCTTCGAGGTCTTCAAGGTCTTCCTCATCCCAATCCGGTTCTGCGGTTTCATAGGCCTGTGCTGCCTGTTCACCACGCTGGAGGATTTCCAATTCGCGCAATCGCCTTTCAAGTCGTTCTCGTCGCCGACGCAGGGACTGGTAGATTGCCTCGGGCGAGGAAGCCAGACGCCGCTGCAAGATGGTCAGCGCAAAGCCGACATTGCTTGCACGCTTATCGTTTTTGAGCGCTTCGGCTCGATTGAACTCTTCACGTACGTAGTCAGTGACTGCTTTATACAGGTGTGCCTCGGCCGCAGATAGTTTGTATGGCACCGTGTAGGCGATTCGTTCCGGGAACAGTAAAGTGCCGTCAAACTTGTGCAGACTCTCCTTAACCATCCGCCGCATCAAATCCGATACATCGGTGATATGAACCCCATCGCGGAAGCGGCCTTCAAAGCGGTCGCCATCCAAAAGCGCCATAAAAAGTTGAAAATCCTGTTCCTTGCCGTTGTGCGGTGTTGCCGTCATTAAGAGGAAATGCCGCGTCAGTGTTGACAAGAGTTGTCCAAGCCGGTATCGTTTGGTGTATTTCGTCTCACCGCCGAAGACCGAAGCCGACATCTTATGGGCCTCGTCGTAAACCACCAGATCCCAGCGACAGTCAGGAGCTTGAAGTTTCAGCTGGACGTCTTCATCACGGGAAAGCTTGTCAAGCCGGGCGATGACAAGATTGGTTTCAAGAAACCAGTTGCCGGTGCGCGCGGCCTCTAACTTGTCGTTAGTCAGAATATCGAACGGCAGCTGAAAGCGACGATAAAGCTCGTCCTGCCACTGCTCAGCAAGACTGCCTGGACACACGACCAAGCAACGCTGCAAGTCACCACGGGCAATCAGCTCTTTGATGAACAGACCCGCCATAATGGTTTTTCCAGCGCCGGGGTCGTCCGCAAGCAGGAAACGTAGAGGTTGCCGCGGCAACATGGATTCGTACACAGCCGTGATTTGGTGGGGCAGAGGATCGACGTCAGAGGTGTGAACCGCCAGCACCGGGTCGAACAGGTGCGCGAGGCGAATCCGCTGGGCTTCTGACAGGAGGCGAAAAAGTGCGCCGTCGCCGTCGAAGCTCCAGGGCCGGCCCTGCTCGGCAAGCTCAAGGCGAGGCTCGTCGTCGCGGTAGAGCAGTTCGTTGGCCACCTTGCCCCCAGGCGTCTTGTAGGTGAGTTCCAAGGCCTCTGAGCCAAACCACTGAACGTTGACCACAACCACTAACGCGTCCGGGACGATACCGCGTACCACGGCCTTTGGCTGAAGTTGTTCAAGCTTCATCATACGGCGGCCCTCGCTGTTGTGAAATTCACACGATGCAACTTCGTATCGATCAGCACGTTCTTGCCTGTATCAATCGTCTTATGTCATAAAATGGGTTGCCGTTGGTCATCATTGCCCTCCTCATCCCCTCCTAGGTCGGGAGCCCCTGTGCTGTTTGCATCCATGAACACGGCCAAAATATCGTGCCGCAGCCTGTTCTGTCAAGCGACGGTTCGCATCGACTGGGGCAGAGACGACAGTTTTTGGGCAGTAGGTGAACATTTGTATATGTGTCGCGTGAAGCGGCGTCTGGAGTATCGGAAATAGTTTCTTTTAATTGGGTCACCGAGCATACTGTCATCATGGAAATCCCGGGCACCCCGTCGGATATGGATCACAATTGCACGGGTCACACGGGCCGACGCCGGATGACCTGTAGACATACTGAACGTAGTAGGTAACATCAACTGGCGTCACATACCCACTGCAATCCCAATCGCCGTTATCCGAAGCGCAGTTTGATAATGACTGACGGGCATCAAGTTGTTTGTAGACGAAATTTACAATGTAAATGATATCGACTGGTGTATAACCGGCAACACCATCCAGATTGCAGAAATCGCCACAAATACATGGACACAGGTTACCGTTAATTGTACCATCACCGATTACCGGATGGTAAACCACATTGTTCAAAGTGAAGGGGCCTTCTCCCAGCGGCGCGGCACCAGCATTATAATCACAGACATAAAATGCGTGGAGAGTGTCGTTTACAAGCCGGGCGATTGATCCCCAATGCTCGGATCTGCATAAATCACCATATTCTCCCTCACAGCCCGGCGATCGCGTCGGCGTACCACACAAATTGCCTTCTTCAGTTGTCAGACATCTTCCCTTGTCCCAGTGTACGCCGTTATCCGGAGATATTGAAATATAGATATTTCCGTTCTGATAACCATGCGAAGAAGCATCTGCCTTATCCGCCGGCTTTTCGCCTCCGAATAAAGTATAACATAAATACAAATGTCCACGGTTACTGTTGTTGTTCACGGCGTCACAAGCCGTTGAACCATCGCCTATCCCAAGGGTCATTTTCGAGATATATCGATTCCAAGCACCGGAAAGACCTGCATTTGCATCGACAGGATTATTTATCCCCCACATTGCGGACGCCGCGACATGATGAAACGCATCCTGGCCACCAGCGAAACCACCTGCAGTCCCGCCGGAAATAGCCGCATTTTCATTGCTCCCTGGCGTACCTTCATCCCAGTGATACATGACGGTCGGGCCAACGGAAACCGTGCTGTCAATGGCATTATAAGCAGGAGTTGTAAACCCTGCATGCAAACGTGCATTAAAATCAAACATGATACTTATATCAATGAATACGCGATGCGGGTCGGCATCAACGTAATCAGTCACATTGTACCCTGCACCCGCCTCCCAATCGCTTTGGGTATACCCTCCATTGGTGATCCAATCTGCCCCGGCATTGGTTGATTCCCAGTAGGCCAAGTCGTTGTCATAATGATGTCCGGCGGAGTAATCACGTGCCTGTGACCAGGCGAATATTACACGCTCACCATCGGCGGCCAGCACATGAGAAGGCAACATACTCTGGCCCATTGGTACCGGTCCTTCCCAAATCTGCGTTAATTCCAAGAAACGCCAGTAACTTTGTACAGCTGTCTCCCCAATTTCGGGATTTGAATCGTGTGAACCGACGTGATAAACATAAGTGGGTGGTTCATCTTCCCTTATGCCTGCAGTGCCGCATGCATAAACGTTATGCTGCCCGGACAAATTGATCAAGTTATCGGCGACATAAATACCGTGACCGGGAATATGAACTCGAGCGATGCGCGTATATCCATAATCAACTGCGACTGAATGGTGGAATATGACTGCCTGACCATAAAGATTCACATCTATGTGGGAAGGACCACCGCATTCCCCGACTTCGATAAGGGGCATCCCCCCCGACTCGTGCGTCGACACAGTCCAACCAGGTATTGACCAATCAAAACAATTATAGTGAACATTGCGATTAGGATCGGCGGGATCGTGCACTTCGGACATTGCCCAAATAACGTGAATGAATCGCTTTCCCCACCAAGGTCCTGTCAGAGCTACCGCATGCTCAATCGAGCGCTGGGGATTGCCATACCACTGATAATCCCATGTTGTGCGTCCGCAGTAAATCGCCCCTGCCGGCAGGGAAGATGCAGAAACATCCCTGGGAATCTTCAAGTTTGCATTCGAAATGAAGCTCTTGTCTTCTTCCGCTATCGTTGAGAAATTTGCTTGCTCGTGCGGCCGTCGCTCATACTGCATAGCTTCCTTGATAGTCATGTAAATCGGGGAAGAGGATTTAGAAATGGATATCGGATTCTTTGTTTCTGAACCCCGATCCTTTCCATACGCAGTATTTGAGCATATCAAATTCAGAATTATAACGAAGGGGATTGTCCCCCCGGCGAGTAAACGAATCGTGCCCTTCATGTCCCCTCCCCCGATTTGAGGGTGAATTGGGTAGTAATTTAAAATACAGCAACAATATAGGGGTTTCAGTCGGTCAGTCAAGAAGAACCGAAATGCTCAACGGCCTACAGCTCGTACTTCAGCGCTGCTGAAGCGATATGGTCGGTGGTCGGATGCAAGTATGCCTGGGTAGTTTCCAGCCGTGAATGACCGACAATCTTTTGGACGGTCGGGACGTCTATCCCAAACTCGGTGAGAGCCATGGTGATAAAGGTATGGCGGAAATCGTGGGGGCCGTGCACATCTTTGACTCCGGCCATTTTTGCGCAATCTATCAACCACTCCCGAACCCTATTCTGCCAAATCGGCCCTCCGCCTACCGCCCTGAAAACCAGCGAATCAGGATCGTCTGACTGGCCCTTCAATTCGAGCAGGACTCTTTCAGCCCCCGGAGTAAACGGGACCTCCCGTCCATAGGTTTTGGGATCCCAGTCGGGTTTGCGTTGAACCTTGATCACTTTCCGCCGAAAGTCGACATCCTTCCACTGCAAGTGACTCATCTCGCTGATTCTTAGTCCGGTGCTGACCAAAAACTGCCATAACCGCGTCTGCCCTCGCCTATTAGGCCGCTTGCGCTCAATTTCAGCCGAGGCCTTCAGTAAATTTGCGATTTCCAGCCGGGTCAGGGTCCGACGCGGTCGCGAATCAGTAGTTTTGAGTTTCTTGACGCCGAAAAGGGGATTTTCGCTTATCTGCCCCGCAATCTTTGCCCAATTAAGCCAGGACCGAAAAACTGAAAGCTCGTTGTTGATGGTCTTGAAGGCAGGGTACTTTCTTATCTTGGAGGTGGTACTGCCGTTGGGCGAAATGATGTCGGCGCGACGCCAAGTCTGGTATTCGCTGAAATGTGATTCCGCGAGCTTCCGGACAATCTGGACTGTCTCGAATTTCTCTCCCATGAAGCGGAGCAGGGGAGCGAGCGCACTCCGGTAACGGCGGTATGTCGCATACTTCCGGAGCGCTTTCACCTGCTCCAGATAGGCGGATACAGAATCGCCAATCAGCACGTCACCTGGCTGATTCAAAAAGTCAAATTTTCCCAAACCCAATTCAGCTTCTATCCGTTTTTTGAGTTCCCGAGCTACAGATTTCGACGTACCGGCACATTTGGCGCGGCGTCTGCCGTCCCGAATATACCCCACGTACCAGTAAGTGACGGTCCTGCCGGTTTTCTTACTTTTGTAGGTTTGACTGTAAAGGCTGGCCATAATCCAATGAGTTTTCAGTTCAATTACAACAAAATTAACAACAAAAACATTTTACGGCAATTTGCGTTCGTCGCAATGTGTTGTCAAGTAGAAAGTTGCGAGGAGTTAAAGAAAGAGCCGGCGAGAGGACTCGAACCCCCGACTGGCTGATTACAAATCAGCTACTCTACCAACTGAGTTACGCCGGCCTGTTTTGTATACTCATCAGCGGGCGGCGCTGTTGGCGCAAACCCGGCTGGACGAGCTTATAACGCCCACCCATATAGGCATTATCAATGTCATTGTCAAGTCCCCCGCCTGACCGCGATCTCACATCGGCAACTCGGGCAGGGTCTCCGCGCCGTGGATCCGGGCGTCGGCAAGGAGAATATCCCACAGTGCTTTCCGGCGTGACTCATCCAGCAAGGAGGGGATACCGGGTTTCAACAAGACGGCTACCCGGTCCCGCGCGGCGGCCAGAGCGTCCTTACTCCCTCCGAGTTCCCATTGTTCCTTGACCTCGCGGTTAATCACGCGGTCGGGGAAATACCCCTCTTTCTTGAACCATTGCAGGGTATGGGGCAGGGACATGAAATGCCCTGCCTGCAAGCCTTCAGTCAGCACATCGAAGGCCAGCGGCGCGCTCCGGGGGATAATCCCCTCGACTAGCCGTTTGGCATAGCCGCAGGCCTCGTGATCCAACACCAGTTTTTCGAGGCACTGACAGCTTTCGAATTCCATCATCCCCGGACCGGAGATATTGTTGATTCCACTCAGTGCGGCCAGGACAACCCCCGCTGAGGATTCGAACCCGGCTTGGTAGTCTACGGCCTTGCTGTCGGACAACCCCATGTAGGCGTGGGTGGGCAAGCCCAGATACTTCCCGATTTGGGCATAAGCCCCATCGATCATCATCGTCTCGAATGCGCCCATCGGCGTGGTCCCCTTCCGCATATCAAAAAACGCCGGGGAACCGCCATAGATGATCGGCGCGCCGGGTTTGCGCAATTGGTGGATGACCACACCGGACAATGATTCGGCGCAATGCTGCACCAGCGCACCGCACAGCGTCACCGGCGAGGTGGCCCCGGTCAGCGGCATGGACACCAATTCCGCCGGCTGGCCCGCATCGGCGCAATCCAATAAACTCTGGCAGGTCAGGTCGCTCCATTTTAACGGTGGCGAGGGGCAGCAATCAAATATCGCCAACGGTTTGTCGCGCAGCGCCTGCTCCGAGCCGCGGATAACCAGTAACATCTGTTTCATTACGGCAAAGCCGTCCACCCGGAATGTGCCGGTTACCACCGGCTTTTTCGAGCATTGCAATGCGGCAAACAGGCGATACCGATCACCAAGGTCCTCGGGAACATCCGCAGGAATAATCCCGGTGCTCTGCGCGGCATAATGCGGCAACAGGTCGGTCAGCGTCACAAAGGGCACCAGGTCGGAGGAAAGACCGTCGCGGATCCGGTTTTGCTGCGCATCATAGACATGCAGAGCCGCCGAACCGGGATTGAAATGAATATTGTCGCCCTCCAGGACCATCGCCTCCTCGCCGTCCCGGCTGTAAAGGCGAATGCAGGATGGCGCGCCGGCCAGGGCTTTATCGATTAGGCCGTTGGTGAACAGTATTCGCCGGTGATCGGCTGACCGCGCGCAGCCGGAGTCCATCAGCAAATCAGCAGCCGTCTTATTCTCGACATAGATCCCTATTTCCAGCAACACGCGCCGCGCTTCGGCAACGATGGCCTCGACCGTTTCCCCGGTCAGCCACTGGAGTTTCGGGCGAATGGCACCCATGTATCCTCTCCCCATAGGTAAAATGCATATTGTCCTAATCCGATTTCGGGTCCCGGCGGTACCGGCAATTGTCAATTTCACAGTGTTCGCATTGCTCACCTTCGCGCAACCGCAGCGGTTCGGCCGCCCGTTGGGCAGCAAAGGATACCGATTTGCGGGGGACCATCATCAACCCCGGCGTTAAGCGGACGCCGATACGGGCGGCGGGCAGCACAGAAAAAATTGCTTTCTGGCGTTCCAGCGCCCAGGCGCCATAGCCCGGGCTGATCCGGCAGCCGATTTGCAGACCGGAGCCAAGCGCGATCCGGCGGCACTGTTGATATGCCGCCGCCGCGGCATTTTCGGCGCAAACCGACCCCAGGGTATCAAGGACAAAAGCGGTCAGCACGTCTCCGGCCGACGCATGGTGCGCCGCGCGTTTTTCCACCTGATCACCAATGGTCACAATACACAGGAAAACCTCGCGGTCGTACAAAGGAAAATCTTCAGTAAAACACACGTTACCGGAGAATACACCGAATACTGCTTTGGGCTGCAGCAATTCCGGCACCACCTGTATTTGCCGGGTCAGCACGCACGTTACCCGGCCTTCGGGTTGCTCGCCGCGAGGATACCCGAGATACTGCAAGACCATGGGGTCATTCACTGCCGGGCACAGCTTGTCGTGGATGTCGATTTCCTGCGGCGCCGCGTTCATTTTACATCAACTCCGCCACAGCACGGATGTGTTCCGGCGTGGTGCCGCAACAGCCACCGACGGCGGCCACACCGGTTGCGAGGATGTTGCGAACCTCCTCGGCGAACGCTGCCGGAGAAACACGATAAATAATATCCCCATCGACCAATTCGGGCTGTCCGGCATTCGGCTGGACCAGCACGGGAACAGGCGATACCGCAACCAGGGTTTGTGCCAGTTCAACCATCTCCGCGGCGGCCAGCGTACAATTGGCGCCGATGACATCTGCGCCGGCATCAGCCAGCCGTTGCGCGGCATCGCCGGGGGCATTGCCCATGATCGTGAAATATCCCCGGGGTTTGCGATCGAATGTCATTGTGGCGGCCACGGGAATGTCGGTCAGTGAACGCACCGTGCGGACGGCTGTTTCGGCCTCCTGCAAATCGACCATCGTTTCGATGAGGATGAGATCGACTTCGGCCGCGGCAAACATTTCCACCTGCGCTTGCACCGAATCGATCAATGATTGGCGCTCGAGGTCCCCAACCGGGGGGAAAAACCTGCCGCAGGGGCCGATATCCCCCGCCACGAATGTATCCGGTCTGCCCGATTCCAGCCGCGCGGCCATTGCCTGGCTGATCGCCGCGAAATTGAATTTTTCACACTGTTCCCGCACGCCGTGGGCGGCGAGTTTCAGCGGCGATCCACCAAAAGTATTGGTAGTGATGACCTCGGCGCCTGCAGCCAGATAATCAAGGTGGATTTGTTTGATCAATTGCGGGCGTTCAACATTCCAGTGTTCGGGTACCCGGCCCGGTTCCAGCCCAGCCGCCAGCAACAGACTGCCCATGCCGCCGTCAAACAGCAGCGGTCCTTCCCCCAACCGTTTCAGGAACGTGGTCAGCATCGATCAACCGCTCAGGCCACCAGCGAGGCGGCCAGTTTTACCGCGGAGATTGCATCCCCGGCATAACCATCCGCGCCGATCTGCGCCGCCCATTTTTCGTTGCAGGGGGCGCCGCCGACCAGGACGCGGTATTTGTCGCGGACAGAACGTTGTTTCAGCAGGTCAATGACCCGCTTTTGCCCCGCCATAGTGGTGGTTAAAAGCGCGGAAATGCAAATAAAATCCGCCCCGACCGATTCGGCTTCGTCAACGAATCTTTGCACCGGCACATCGGCGCCCAAATCATGAGTCTCATAGCCGTTGGCCGAAAGGATGGTTGCAACAAGTGTTTTGCCGATGTCGTGAATGTCGCCTTCAATGGTCCCAATGACCACCCTGCCGTGGGTTTTCTGTTGCCTGCCGGAAGCGGACAATGCCGGCTGCAGGATGGCGGCGGCCGCCTTCATCGCCTCGGCCGCCATGACCAGTTCGGGCAAAAATAACTCGCCCTCGTCCCACAATCGTCCCGCCTCACGCAGGCCCGGCACATAACCGCTTTCAATGGTGTCCAGCGGATCGGTGTTCTCCGCCAGCGCCCGCCGGGCCAGGGCTTCGGCCGCTTCCCGATCACCTTTGCGCACTGCCTCGCGGCATTCGCCAAAAAAATTACTCATGTGTATTCATCCTGTGTTGTGCACGACCCCCGCCGAAACCTTGGCGAAGATCCGCCTCATTCTTCCCGGAAGTATAGCAAACCGGGACCGCAAAGGCACGTAGATTCCCGAAAACCGCGCCCCGGACCTGCCAAGCGGTGGTCGGAGAGCTTGACCTGTGCTGCCGCCATGTATTTAATGTAAATATGGAATTATCCGGCCACACGAAACGGCTGATCGAACAAGCGCTGGTGGAAGACATCGGCCGCGGTGATCTGACCACGAAAGCCGTCAAGCTCGCTGGACAACGCGGTAGGGCGATAATCTGGGGCAAATCGGACGGTGTACTATATGGGCGCCGGGTCTTCGAGGATGTATTTCGCCGGTTGGATAATCTGGTCCGGTTCCGTTGGTTCATCAACGACGGTCAAAATTACGTTGTGGGGACTAAACTGGCGATGGCGACCGGCGATCTGGCGGCGCTACTCAGCGGTGAGCGTACGGCCCTGAATTTTTTGGCCCATCTTACCGGAGTGGCGACACTGACCCGGAGGTTTGTCGAAAAAATCGCCGGGACTGGGGCCGGGGTGCTGGATACCCGGAAAACAACACCGGGATGGCGGGAACTGGAAAAACAAGCGGTAAAGGCCGGCGGCGGGATCAATCACCGCATGGGTTTGGATGACGCGGTGATGATCAAGAACAACCATATCACCGCCTGCAGTGGCATCGAAAATGCCCTGAGCCGGGTCATGACCGGGCGGCGATTGAAAATCCCGATTATCTGCGAAACCCGGACGATGCAGGAAGTCCGGATGGCCGCCGAATATGGGGTGGACTGGATTTTGCTGGACCATTTTGGTCCGGCCCGCCTGCGCCGGGCAGTGGCCGAAATTCGCCGTTTTGAGAAACAGCATCACCACCATATTACGCTGGAAAGCTCGGGCGGGATTAATTTGTGCAATATTCGCTCGCGCGCAGAAACCGGTATTGATTTTCTGTCGGTGGGCGCGCTGACCCAGGCAGCGCCCGCGGCAGATATCAGCCTGCAATTACTCTAAACCACGACCACCAAATCATAGCTGCCATGGATGCGGAAACGATAATATCCGTGCTGCAGACCAGGGTCATCGGACGGGAAATCCTGTGCTTGGACACGGTGGATTCGACAAACCGCTATGCCCGCGAACTCGCGGAACATGGTGCTGCTGAGGGGGTCGTCGTTCTGGCCGAGGAACAAACGCGGGGGCGGGGACGGTTGGATCGGACATGGCACTCTCCTCCGGGATTGGGGCTGTGGTTTTCGCTGATTCTGCGTCCCCCGATCGCGCCGGCGGCGGCCCCCGGGTTGTCGTTATTGACTGGATTGGCCGTTGCCAAAGCCATTGAAAGTCAACTACATATCACGGCAGACTTAAAGTGGCCAAATGATTGCCTGCTCTATGATAAAAAAACTGCCGGAATCTTGATTGACCTGGCGGCAGAGGCGAAATCGGTGCGGTTCATTGTTGTCGGCATTGGAATCAATGTCCGGCTCCTGACGGATGATTTTCCCCCCGAATTGCGTGAGACCGCGACCTCGCTGGCGGTCGCTGCCGGGCACTCCGTTGATCGTGAAACCATTCTGGCCGCTGTTTTGACTGAGTTTGAAACCGATTATTTTCGCTTTCTGGCCGAGGGATTGACACCAACAATTGGACCATACACAAGGCGATGCGGTTTAATTGGTTGTCAGGTCGATATCCTGGCCGGCCGCAAGACGATACGCGGCACGGCAGTCCGGATCGACCCCTCGGGCGCCCTGGTACTTGTCGCAAACGGGCAAGAGCACGTGCTGATGGCCGGTGAAGTGACCCGCGTGCGCAAAACCGGCACGATTTGACGATAAGAAAGGCAGCCGGATGCGGTGGGCTTGAATCTTCTTGACCAGGCCGATGAAATAGGTATTATACCAGATTGCCTGGGCTGGCGTAGCTCAGTTGGTAAGAGCGCCTGACTGTGGATCAGGAGGTCGTCGGTTCAACTCCGACCGCCAGTTCCATTTCATCGGGAGTCCTCGGGGCCTTGAGTGTATGTCGGAAATGCAAACGGGTCGGATCGTGGCGGAAAGAGATTCATGTTAAGCAGACCGGCGATCCGGTGGGCCGCCCCCCCGGCAAGAATTGCGGTCTACAGGTTCGCCCCGCCCCCCAATCGCAAGTTGCGCTGTTGTCCCCTGTTTCAGGAAATTTCAGCCAACGACGGTACTTAAAATGAACTCCGTAACTTTGACCCCCGGTGCGCGGCCGATAACGCTGGCCGATGTCGAAGCCATCGCCCGCGGCGGGGCCACGATTAAAATTGATCCGAAATGCCGCGAACGTATCGACCGGGCGCGGGCCCATGTCGAACAGGCCATCGAAGATGCCTATGCCGCCGAAAAAACCGGCAGCCCGATCCCGCTGTTATATGGTGTGACCACCGGTTTTGGCGAACATAAACATTATCTGGTCCGTCCGGCTGATGCGCATCAACTGCAGGTGAATATTTTGCGCTCACACGCCGTCGGCGTCGGTGCACTGCTGCCGGACGACGTTGTACGGACGATTGCGCTGTTGCGTCTGGCCACTTTTGTGCAAGGCCGGTCAGGGGTACGGTACGAACTGATCGAACGAATCCAGACAATTTTCAATGCGAATGTGCTGCCGCTGGTACCGTCGCGTGGATCGCTGGGCGCATCCGGTGATCTATGTCCGCTGGCCCATTGGGCCCTGGTGTTGATTGGTGAAGGCCAGGCGCGCTTTGACGGGGTCGATTACCCGGGAACAATGGCCCTCAAACGGGCGCGACTGACGCCGGCTTTTGCCTTGAGCTACAAGGAAGGTCTGGCGCTGACCAATGGGACGGCAGTTTCGGCTGCTGTCGCGGCGTTGGCGGTTAATGACGCGCACAATCTGCTCAGGCATGCCGATATCGCCGCGGCCTGCAGCGCCGAAGTGCTGGGCGCGCCTACCCGGGCTTATGAGCAAGTCGTTCACGCTGCGCGCCCGCACCCCGGACAAATAGCCAGCGCCGCCAACATCCGCACCCTCCTGGAAGGCAGCGAGTGGACCAATACGTCCGGTGAAGTGCAGGAGTCGTACTCGATCCGCTGTGTACCACAAGTCCACGGCGCCTCGGCCGACGCTGTCGGTTATGTGCATGCGGTTATTGAACGGGAAATCAACAGCGTGACCGACAATCCGCTGTTTTTTGTGGAGGACGATGATCCCCCGCCGGCGGACGGCGACCGCGTATCGAAATACCGCAACTACTCCGCCGGAAATTTCCACGGGCAACCGATCGCCCTGGGCGCCGATTTTCTCGGCCTGGCCGCCGCCGAATTGGGAAACATTTCCGAACGGCGGGTCCAGCAACTGCTGGACGCCCATCATAACGTCGGTTTGCCGCCCTCGTTAAGCCCCCAGCCGGGTCTGCAATCGGGTCTGATGATTGCGCAATATACTGCCGCGTCGCTGGTCTCGGAAAATAAGACCCTGTGCCATCCGGCCAGCTGCGATTCCATACCCACCTCGGCAAATATCGAGGACCATGTCAGCATGTCATTGACTGCCGCGTTGCAGGCCGCGCAGATTATCACCCATGTCGAGCACGTGATTGCCATCGAACTGCTATGTGCCTACCAGGCGCAATGTTTTCGCCGGGGGATCCTCCCGATGCCGGAAAACAGAGAAGCACCGGCCGGGTTGCGCCCGAATCCCGAGCGTACTTTCGGCGCCGCATCGCAGGCGGTTTTTGAGGTATTCCAGAAAACCGGGATCAAACCGGTATCCGCCGATCGGTCGCTCGCGGGCGAAATCATCACAATCAGGTCGTTAATGCGTCGCGGTGTTATTTTGCGGCAGGTTGAGGACAGTATCGACCAGGGTTTGTATGAATCGATGTGAACAGCGTTCCGGCGCTGCCCTGCGTCTTCCCAAATGACGATTATCGCCGGTTAGTGACTATCCGCCCCGACCCGTGATTTTCCTGAAGCAAGCGGCGCAAGTGCCGGTACCAACCCGGAATACTCCAACAAGTCACGATACAAACTATTAGCCTCGGGTGCGGGATGGTCGGCCGTGCCGGGTTGCCCGGCGGCAACTTCGCGAGTACGTTGGGAATCGAAGATAAACGTAAGCTTCCCCGAGAAAACCTGAATAACTGTCGGCTGCCGGAGACTGCAGGGGGTGATGCCGTCGATTTCAGCCCACTGCATAAAGATGTCCCGCCGGGGGAAAATGCCTACTTTCGGCGCCGCAAAACGCACACCCTCGGCATTCAGGGTGATCGTCGTCCGCGTGCGATACACGATCAAGGTCCGCAAAAACAGGATAGTCAATGCCGCCCATAATACTGCACCAAGCGGGATCACCCACGCCAGATGGTAACCGGTTTCCATTCCTCCGGGATGGCTCGCCACCGCCCGCCAATACATCAAACACATGAGCAATGGCAACAATCCGGTGCCCAGGTAAATAAAACGCAGGGTCCATTTATGTTGCCGCACCTGATAAATGGAATATACCCGCTGTCCGGGGAATCGCTTGCACACTCGGGGACCAGGGTCGCTGGTATATGATACCGGCCGTGGCTGTTGTTTTCGACTCAGCCATTTGAACAACGCCGCCGCAAAAAAAGTCCCCGCGGCCAGGACGACCAGTGATGAAAAATCCCGGGGAAATTGATCCATATAAACATATCCTCGTTGTCTATCCGGAGACGCCGCGGTACTCATCCGGGTGCGGCATACTGTAATTATCGGCCGACAACGAGGGGCATTTACTGGGCGGAAAACGGATGCGCTATACTGATCGTTGCGCGGAAAAACGGGGCCACGCCCGGATAGGCAGTGCCCGATACGGAAATATAGAAGGGTGGCGTGATTTACCGGAAAAAAACCAGGGGCCGGGTCAGGCAATCACATTGGCAAAACGCCCCCAGCGGACGCGCTGAAAAAAATGAAATGTGTTATAGATCATGGCCTTGCCCAGGGAAAGCGGGTTGGACCATGACCAGTCGGGCGCGTTTTCATCCACACCCCACGACCAGTGGATAATCATCGCCTTCCCCATGATAAACCTGTGGGGCACACAGCCCCAAAACCGCGAATCATAGGAGCTGTCGCGATTATCACCCATCATGAAATAATGTCCCGGCGGCACTTTGTATGGCCCGAAATTATCGCGGGGTGACTGGGGCGCCGGGGCAATTCGCCCGGGGTCCTCAAATTTTACCAGCTCGGGATTTTCGAACCTTTTGCCGTCAACGAACAATATTTTGTCTTTGATCTCCACCACCTGGCCGCCGGTGGCGATGCACCGTTTGATATAGTTCGTGCTCGAATCGCGCGGGAACTTGAAGATGACCACATCGCCGGGTTGCGGGTCACGGATCGCCGGGAGCCGAACACCGATCAGCGGCAAACGCGAGCCATAAAGAAATTTATTCGCCAGCAAAAAGTCGCCGACGAGCAGGGTATCTTCCATCGACTTGCTGGGGATTTTATAGGCCTCCACAATGGAGGTCTTGATGGCAAACGCAAGAATGAAAGCAATCCCGAAAGATTTCGTATATTCCCAGATTATGTTCTGTGCTCTTTTTCGTCGCTGTGCCATCAAATCCCTCTTTTCAAGTCAGATAATCAGAACGGGGGTAGTTTCGGACAATGTCCGGCCGCCCGCATCATCTATCCCCCGGAAATTTCAGTCCAATATTGTCCCCAGCCGCGGCCACTGCACTCGGTCAAAAAAATGGGCGGTATTATACAATAACGCGCTACCCAAAGAGAGAGGGTCTGTCCAACTCCACTCCGGCGCTTGCAGATCAGGCGCCCAAGACCAGTGGATGATCATCGCCTGTCCGACGAGAAAACGCCGGGGGACAAAACCCCAGAAACGCGAGTCATAGGAAAAATCACGATTATCACCCATCATGAAAAACTGCCCGTCCGGCACGGTCACGGGCCCGAAATTATCACGGGGGCGCAACCCAATCGGGGAATCGGACTGCCGATCGGCAAATTTCACCGGTTCAGGCGCGGCCACGATGACGCCGTCGATATACAGAGTCTTATTTTTTATCTCAACGGTTTGACCCCCGACGGCCAGACAGCGCTTGATATATACCGTGCTGGAGTCGCCGGGGAATTTGAATAAGACGATATCACCAGGCTGCGGGTCGCGTATCGCCGGCAACCGCCCGGAGACCAGCGGCAATTGGGCGCCATAGAGAAATTTGTTGGCAAATAAATAGTCCCCCTCGATCAGCGTATCTTCCATCGATCCGCTGTCGACTTTGTAGGCCTCAACGATTGAGGTCTTCACTGTCAGGGCCAGCAAAAACGCCACGCCGATGGTCTTGATCCAACCCCAGACAAAACCCACTATTTTGCGGTTATCGGCTGTTGCGCTCATGAGGCCTCCGGAATTGGTTGTCTAAACCTAATATACCGTAGAGTGGTCTGAATGTTTCATGCCTGTCCTGCGGCATCTCCGGTTTATCGGTTTAGCGGAGAAAATCATTAAAGGTCACATAGCTGATAAAAATCAAAATGAAAAACAGACCAACCTGTTGGGCGATAGCACGTTGCTTGAGACTGAGCGGGTTGCCCTTGAGTTTCTCAATGCCCAGAAACATCAAGTGGCCGCCATCCAAAACCGGAATAGGCAGGACATTGACAATGGCCAGATTGACCGACAAAAAAGCTACCAGCCACAGCAGACTGCCGAATCCCTGGCGCGCAGCATCGCCGGCCACGCGGGCAATGAAAACCGGGCCCCCGATCATTTTGGCCGAAACCGAGCCACTCACCAGACCATACAGGAACTTGAAAATTCCCTCAGCAAATATCCAGGTGCGCTCTGCGCCCAGACGCATTGATTCAAAGAAGCCCGCAGGTACCAGTTGATACCCTTCACCGATCCCGATCAATCCCCGGCGGACCTCCTCCCCGGCTTCATTCAGCACCACCGTATCCAGCGCGACAATCCATGCGGAGGTCTCCCGGCCTTCGTGCAGCCAGGTCAGCAGCACCGAATCTCCGGGATGATTATGAATCGCCTCGGCCATTTCGGCAAACTGCGACACGGCCAGGTCATTGACTTTCAGGATGATATCTCCCGATTCAATCCCCGCCCTGGCCGCAGGACCGTCCTCGACTACGCCACCGACGATGATATTATCCGGGTCCAGGACCGGTTTGCCCTGGAAGAAAAACATGGCCCAGCAAATGACCAAAGCGGTCAAGGCATTGGCCAGCGGGCCGGCAATAATTACGGCAGTCCGCTGCCCGATTGTTTTGGACATAAATTCATCCGGGGCGCCGGTAACATGTTCGGCGTCGGGGATTTCCCCGGCCATCTTGACATACCCACCGAGGGGGACCCAGGAAATACAATATTCGGTATCACCGATTGTCTTGCCGATCAGCTTCGGCGGAAAGCCCAGGGAAAAACGTTCGACACGAATCCCGACCCACTTGGCGATAAGGAAATGTCCCAGTTCATGAACAAAAATCATGATCCCCAGGACGAACAGTGTGGCGATAACGGTAGTCATTCAGCCCCCGACAGTTGTCGTACGAAATACGGCCCCTTATGGTTACGGCATTATATCAAGGGCATTGGTCTTTTTTGCGGCGGCCCTGACCCAATCTGCCGCCCAGGTGCCCACCTGATCCAAATCGTCCAAGTCCGGGTTGGCCAATGGCTTGTGCCATTTGACAGCGCCCGCGACCAGCTTTAAAATATCGGGAAACGAAATTCGCCCGGCAAGGAATAATTCGACGGCTGCCTCGTCCGCGGCATTAAGTACCGCCGGGTAGGTGTGGCCCAATTCAATGACCCGCCGGGCCAGCGGCAAAGCAGGATAACGCGACTCGTCGGGTTTTTCGAAGGATAAATCCGCGCAGTCGGCCAGTTTAAAAAGTTGCTGGGGTGCCGGCAGCCGCTCCGGATAAAGCAAGGCATGCTGGATCGGCAGTTTCATGTCCGGATTTCCCATTTGGGCAAGAACCGAGCCATCGGCAAAACGCACCGCCGAATGAATAATTGACTGCGGGTGCAGCACGACCTCTATTTTATCGGCGGCGATATTGAACAGCCAAACCGCTTCAATGATTTCAAAGGCCTTGTTCATCATCGTTGCCGAGTCGATCGTGATCTTGGCGCCCATCTGCCAATTGGGATGGGCCAGGGCCTCGGCTTTGGTGATGGCCGGGAATGTGTCCAACGGCCTCGTCCGAAACGGCCCCCCCGAACCGGTGAGCAGGATTCTATCGACCTCCGACGGTCGCCCGCACTTCAAACATTGCCAGATCGCCGAATGTTCCGAATCAATGGGCAGGATTTCCACGCCTTTTCTTCGGGCGGCATCCATGACAATTGCTCCGGCGACGACCAGAGTCTCTTTATTGGCCAGACAAATCCGTTTCCCCGCCTCAATAGCCGCCAATGTAGGGTGATAGCCGGCCGAGCCGACGACGGCAACCACTACAGTATCGGCCTCCGGGATTCCCGCGATTTCGGGCAGCGCCGAGGGGCCGGTGAGAAGCTTGCCGGAGAATGTCCCCCGGGCCGCATGGAATTCCTCTTTGGCGGATTCATCGGCGAGGGCCACAACCAGCGGGCGATATCGTGCGGCTTGTTCGGCCAGCCGTGCGGCACGGGAATGGGCGGCAAGACCCACCACGCGCAGGCGATCGGGATGCGCATCGACGATTTTCAGAACATTCTCGCCGATGGAACCGGTCGAACCAAGGATTACCAGCGAATGCACCTGTCCCCGCTTTCCCTTCCGCGCCGCCAATAACAACGGGCGGGACCATTGCGACCCCGCCCGCAGTATAAACCGATCTTATACCGGAAGAAACGGCAAATCGTATTTATTCCCCCAGCATCGATATTTTCAAATAGAGCGGCTGCACCGGCAGCGTGTTCTCACCGCCCCGCATGGGATTGGGTTGCGTTTCGGCCTGGTTGAACTGGTCGAGCATTTCCATGCCCTCGACGATCTGACCGAAGACCGTGTATTTTCCATCAAGTGAAGGATACGGCGCCAGGCAGATGAAAAACTGCGAACTGGCGGAATTGGGGTCGCTGGAGCGCGCCATGGACAGGGTACCTTTGACATGCGGGCGGTCGGAGAATTCGGCCTCAATCGTATATCCCGGTCCGCCGCTGCCGTCGCCGATCGGGCAACCGGACTGGAGCATGAAATTGGCGCCGAGGCGGAAAACGTTCAACGAGTCATACATCCCCTTTTGCGTCAGATACACGAAATTCTTGCAGTGCAATGGAGCGACATCAGGCCACAATTCCAGGACCATGGTCCCGAAGTTGGTGACAATCTGCGCCCGGGGTTTGTCGCCGGTTCCGAAGGTGATCTGATCGACTTCCGCACGCGAATATTTGGCCATCGGTGTATCCTCTTGCGGTGTTTCGGCAGCAGTTTCCGTCTGGGTTTTGGAAGCCGCACTCTCATCCGCCGTCTGTTCCTGCGCACAGCCCAGGATTATCATGACCGCGGCACACAGCAGAACACTCAGCAGCAGTACTTTTTTCATGATCCACTTCTCCAGTTAAATTATTGCTTCCCTGTATATCAAAACCAAAACATCCCTGCGTTTTCCACTCCAGGTCCATCCGGTATGCACCGGCCGCCGCGAGACAAAAATAACCGGTCAGGTTTGACGCCGCCCGACAGTGATGGTCTCACAAATTTTCAGCCGGTTTTCCGCTCTTCTCAGCGAGGCCATTGCCCGATCAAAATCGAAGCCTTCCGGTTTGTCTTTCAGGCGGGTTTGCACCCGTTCGAGTGCTTTTTTAGCGCGTTCGATATCGATTTTGTCGGCGTATTCCACGGCATCGGCCAGCACGGTGGCCTTATTGCCGGAGACCTCGAGAAACCCGCCGGAAATGGCCATAACCAGCTCGGTGGAGGAATTTTTGCGCACGGTCAACCGTCCCGGCACAATCGGCGTAATCAACGGCGCATGATGCGCCAGCACCCCGAGATATCCCTGCGCTCCGGGCACCACAATCGATTCGACTTCCTCTTCGAAGAGGACCTGCTCCGGCGTAACAATGGAAAGCGTGAAGGTGGCCATTACGCCGATTCCTTCTTCATCTGCTCATACTTCTCGTAGACTTCTTCCAACGTACCAACCATATAAAACGCCTGCTCCGGCAGCGCGTCACATTCACCGTCCACCAGTTTGGCGAAATCGCGGACAGTCTCTTCCAGCTTGACGTACTTGCCCGGTTTGCCGGTGAACGTTTCCGCCACGAAGAACGGCTGCGAGAGGAACCGTTCGATTTTGCGCGCGCGGGAAACGGTCAATTTATCATCCTCGGAGAGTTCTTCCATGCCTAGAATGGCAATGATATCCTGCAGGTCTTTATACCGCTGGAGGGTCAACTGCACTTTGCGGGCCACCCGGTAATGTTCGTCACCGACGATCGACGGCGTGAGAATGCGCGAGGTCGAATCGAGGGGGTCGACCGCCGGATAAATGCCCAACTCCACAATCCGGCGCGACAACACGGTAGTGGCGTCAAGGTGCGAGAAGGTGGTGGCCGGGGCCGGGTCGGTCAGGTCGTCGGCCGGCACGTAAATCGCCTGGACCGAGGTAATCGATCCCGATTTGGTCGAGGTAATCCGCTCCTGCAGGGCGCCCATTTCCGTGCCCAGGGTCGGCTGATAACCCACGGCCGACGGCATCCGTCCCAGCAGCGCCGAAACCTCGGAGCCGGCCTGCACAAACCGGAAAATGTTGTCGATAAAAATCAACACGTCCTGGTGTTCTTCATCACGGAAATACTCGGCCATGGTCAGACCGGTCAGCCCGATGCGCAAACGGGCGCCCGGAGGTTCGTTCATCTGCCCGAAAACCATGCACGTTTTCTCGATGACGCCCGATTCAATCATTTCGCGGTAGAGGTCGTTCCCTTCACGGGTCCGTTCGCCAACGCCGCAGAATACCGACACACCGCCATGCTCCGTGGCGATATTGTGGATCAATTCCTGGATCAGTACGGTTTTGCCCACGCCGGCACCGCCGAACAGGCCTACCTTGCCGCCCTTGGAATACGGTTCAAGCAAGTCGACGACCTTAATCCCGGTCTCAAAAATATGCGTCGAGGTATCCTGTTCGTCGAACGGCGGAGCGCTTTTGTGAATGGGTGAATACCCCTTGGCATCGGTGATCTCACCTTTGCCGTCGATCGGTTTGCCCAGCAAATTGAAGACGCGGCCCAGCGTACACTGGCCCACGGGTACTTTAATCGGCTGGCCGGTATCAACCGCGGGCATTCCGCGCACCAGGCCGTCGGTTGAAGCCAGGGCCACGCAGCGCACCATGTTGTCGCCGATATGAAGCGCCACTTCGACCGTCAGGTTGATACCTTTTGCTGCATCTTCGATCTTGATTGCGTTCATCAGGAAGGGCAGACTGTCCGAATCGAATTCACAGTCCACCGTCGCCCCGATGACTTGCGCGACCTTGCCTACATTGGGTCCGGCCATCAATAACTCCTCGATATTACCAGACTACTTTTTTTTGCACATCCGGTTTTATGTTCAAATCCACATGCGCCAGTGGCTTCCCGTTTAACTATGCAGCGACTCGGCGCCGCCAACGATATCCAGCAACTCCTTGGTGATCGCCGCCTGGCGGGCCTTGTTACGGACCAGCACCAGGGTATCGATCATCTCCCCGGCGTTTTTCGTGGCGGCGCTCATGGCCACCATCCGGGCGGCATGTTCGGACGCAAACGAATTGGCCAGCGCGGTCTGGATTTTGGTCATCGCAAAGCGCGGCATCAAGTCGTCGTAAATCGCCACCGGGTCCGGTTCAAAAATGTAATCCACACCCGCGCCGACGCTTTCCTGGGCGGTCTGTTCGATGTTCAAAAACCGTTCCAGCGTGACCCGGTAACGGGACGTCGAGATAAACGTCGTGTACAGTAAAAAGATCTCGTCGGTTTCCTTCGCCAGAAAACGCCGGGTCAATTCAGTCGACAGGTGCCTGACTTTCGCCAGCTCAAGGTTGCCGCCATAATCGATCTGGGAAAAAATGATGTTCCACCCGCGTTTTTTGAAATGGTCGAAACCCTTCTTCCCCACGCAGACCAGTTCGACGGATTTATGGGCCGGGTCTTTCAAAAATGTTTCCGCCCGCCGGAGGATATTGTGGTTAAACGATCCGCAAAAGCCGCGGTCGGACGTGACGACGACCAGCGTTGATTTTTTCACCACCCGTTTTTCAAAAAACGGGTGGGCCAGCTCGCCGGACGCCGCCGAAAGGTTGTCGAGGATCAGCTGCATCTTCCCCGCATACGGCCGCGATTTCTCCACCCGGTTTTGGGCGCGACGGAGCTTGGCCGCAGAGACCATCTCCATGGCCCGCGTAATCTGCCGGGTGTTCTGTACCGACCGAATGCGGCGTTTGATATCGCGCAATGTCGCCATCGCCGACCTATGTGTCCTTTTCCGTCAATCACTGACAGCCGGGGCCAAAGGCCCCGCAACCGCCTAGAAACCCTTTTCGGTTTTGAACGATTCCTTAAACTGCAACAGCGCTTTTTTCAGCGTGGCCGCAGTTTCGTCCGACAGTATCTTTTTCTGCGCGATGTCGTGCGGGACGTCCGGATAATCCTTATCCACAAAAACAAAGAATTTTTCTTCAAACTCCTTGATACACTCCAGGGGCAGACTGTCCAGCACACCCTGAGTGCCGGCGTAAATAATCATCACCTGGCGTTCCAGCGGCATCGGGACATACTGGTCTTGCTTGAGGATTTCCACCATGCGCGCCCCGCGGGTCAACTGCCGCTGGGTGGCTTCATCCAGATCGGAACCGAACTGCGCAAACGCGGCCAGCTCGCGGTACTGGGCCAGGTCTAGCCGCAGCGACCCGGCGATCTTTTTCATTGCCTTGGTCTGCGCGTTGCCGCCGACACGAGATACCGAGATCCCGACGTTGATCGCCGGGCGGATGCCGGCGTAAAACAAATCATTTTCCAGAAATATCTGGCCGTCGGTGATCGAGATCACGTTGGTCGGGATATAGGCGGTCACGTCTCCGGCCTGCGTTTCAATAATCGGGAGTGCGGTCAGCGAGCCACCGCCGTGTGCGTCATCGAACTTCGCCGCGCGTTCGAGCAGCCGGGAGTGCAGGTAGAACACATCACCAGGGAACGCTTCCCGGCCCGGCGGCCGCCGGAGCAACAACGACATCTGCCGGTAGGCCTGCGCCTGTTTGGTCAGGTCGTCGTAAAAGACCACGACGTGTTTGCCGTTGTTGAGGAATTCTTCGCCCATCGCGCACCCGGCATAGGGGGCGATGTATTGCAGCGGCGCGGGATCGGTGGCCGAGGCCACCACGACCGTGGTGTATTCCATCGCGCCGTGCTTGTGCAGCGTTTCGACGACCTGGGCCACCGTCGATGATTTCTGACCGATAGCGACGTAGATGCAATACAGGTCGGTGTTTTTTTGATTAATAATTGTATCAATGGCAATCGCAGTCTTGCCGGTCTGCCGGTCGCCGATGATCAGTTCGCGCTGCCCGCGACCGATGGGGATCATCGAATCGATGGCTTTCAAGCCGGTCTGCACCGGTTCTTTCACCGGCTGCCGTTCAATGACCGAGGGTGGGACATTTTCCAGCGTACGGAACTTGTCGGTGGCAATCGGGCCGCCACCGTCCAGCGGCTGCCCCAGTGGATTGACCACACGGCCGATCAGCGCCTCCCCCACGGGCACCGAGGACACTCTTCCGGTGCGACGCACCGGATCGCCCTCTTTAATGCCGACATCCGAGCCGAAGATCGCGCACCCGACGTTATCCTCTTCGAGGTTGAGGACCAGTCCCATGATATCCCCGGGGAACATCACCAGCTCCGACATCATCGCGTCTTCCAGACCCCAGACGCGGGCGATACCGTCACCCACCTGAAGTACGGTCCCCACCGACTCCATCTGGAGCTTGGATTCATATTTGGTAATCTCCTTGGCGATGACCGAGGAGACTTCTTCGGGTTTTAACGCCATATTCGACTCCTCAACAAAACAACCTCGTTCATGCCGTCTGCTCGTGCACCTTCAGCGCCATCAACCGTTCTTTCAGCCGCTGCAACTGGTAGCGGATGCTTTTGTCGATGACCTGATTGTGCAGCACGACAACCACCCCGCCGATAATGGCCGGATCGACTTTGGCCCGGGCCCGCACTTTCTTGCCGGTGAGCTTTTCCAGTTTGCCGGTCAATTGCCCCAGGGCATCCTGGCCCAGCGGAATCGCCGTGGTAATTACGGCCTTGATTACGCCGATCTCTTCGAGATACAACTGTTCGTAGTAATCGACGATGCCCTCGATCATGGGCAGCCGCCGTTTTTGGTTCAGGATCACCAGCAATTCATACACCGGCCGCGAAACACGGTCGAAAAACGCCTTCTTAATCACGGCGGTTTTATCGGCATCGGGGATCTGCGGCGCCCGAATAAAGGACAAAAAAGCATCGTCCGACTGGACGTATTCGCGGATAGCCCGCAGATCATCGAAATACTCCTCGACCTTCCCGGACGATTCGGCCACCTGAAACATGGCGGTCCCGTATTTTTTGGCTACTTGCGAGCCGATCATTTAGCCGTCTCCACCTGATCGATAAAGTCATTGATCAATTTGCGGTGACGGTTGTCGTCCAGGGATTCGCTCAAAATTTTCTGCGTGGCGGCGAGGGTCATGGCCACGATGTCTTCCTTGAGCTGCACCCGCGCGGTCGCAATGTCCCGAACGAGGTCGCCCTTGGCCTTTTCGATGATTCCGCGAGCTTCGGCATGGGCCTGTTCCTTGATTTCCGCGCCCATTCGCCGGCCTTCGCCGATGGCCTCCTGGATTTTCTGCCGCGCTTCCGCCTCGATGTTTTTGATCCGCTCTTCATAATCGGCGACCAGTTGCTCGGCGGACGCCCGGGCCTTGTCGGCCTCATCGAAGTCGGCGGCGATCTTATCGCGGCGGTCCTGCATGATCTTCAGCAGCGGACCGAAAGCGAAACGCTTCAGGACCCAGAAGACAATGAGAAACCCGACGATGTGGGTTAGAATTTGTGGCAGCTCGACATTCATCTTCGACCTTTCCTGATGCGGCACGCACGGCCTGCGTCACGTCCGTGCCGGGGTCGCAGGTCCGCTTAGATTTTGCCCATCAACAAAAACACGGTCGCCAGCGCGTAAATGGTCAGCGCTTCGATCAGCGCGCAACCGATAATCATACCGACCTGAATTTTACCGGCGGCTTCGGGCTGACGGCCCATCGCTTCCATCGCTGCCGATACGGCGCGGCCCAGACCAAGTCCCGACCCCAACGCCGCGATGGCCACCGCCAGCGGCAGGGCGAACGATAAGGCGGTTCCTACTTCCATTTGTGTCCTCCGAACGTGTGATATGGTTTTGTATTCGCTTAATTTCCCGTTGGTTATCGACCGGTTAATGCTCCTCGTGGGGGAGCATCATGGAAAAATAAATCGTTGACAGCAAAGTGAAGACCAAGGCCTGTATTGTCCCGGTCAGGATCGCCAGGAACACAAACGGCAGCTGCAACGGCAACCCGATCGGCAGGTTCGTAAACGCCAGCGCGGTGATGCCCAGGCCGACAAAGGCGGCGATCAGCACATCCTCGCCGGTAATGTTCCCGAACAAACGCAAGGACAGTGACAGCGGTTTGGCAAACTCGCCGATGATATGAATCGGCAGGTTCAGCGGGACCAGGATCCACTGCACGAGATTGTTCGGCGAACCAGCCATGTGGTGAGCATAGCCGCCGATGCCGAGCCGTCTGATCCCGATATACTGCACATATAAAAACACGCATATAGCCAGTGAGGCAGTAATGTTATACCCGCCCCGCGTCCCGCCGGTGGGTGACATAAAACCGGGAATAAGCCCCAGCAGGTTCATGCACCAGATGTAGACAAAAATGGTCCCCAGGAAAGGCGTGAACTTGCGCGCTTCTTTGCCCAAAATTCCCGCGAAAAAATTATCCAGTCCTTCGATGATGGCTTCCACAACATTCTGCACACCGCTGGGGACCAGCGCTTTCCTGCGGCTGGACAAAAGCGCCACGGTGGAAAGGAAAACGCCCACGACGAAGGCAAAAAACACATTTTCCCAATGATGGATAAAAGCCATCGCCACGTTGTCATGCAGCCAGTGGTACAGTAAAGTGACGATATTCGGCAGTTCCGGGGGGCCGGCCTCGGCGCTCCCGCCGCCACCGTGTCCGCCGGAACGCTGGATCAATGAGAACATGATCACCATCAGGGAATTCATCTTAACGTACCACCCGGTTGAGATTGTCTGGCGGCTGGACCTGTTCCAACCGTTCGTTAAGCAGGCGCCCCAGAACTTTCAACAGCGCCACGGCAAAAATGATATTAAAGCCGATGAGGAACGACAGCATCGACAAATCGCCGAAATGCAGGACCAGGTAGGCAGCCCCGTACAGGACCGGGAATTTGACCAGCGCCAGCAGGACAACTTTCCGCTTGTGTAACGGGCCGGGTTCGACAACAGCGCCGATCAGCTGGGTCAAAAAGTGCAGGTTGGCAATCCCCCAGGCCGTCCCGATAAAGATGCCCAGACCGAAGTGCCAATTATAATAAACGGAAACAAATAACAAGGACAGGCCGGCCAGCACCGCGGAAGTGGCCATCACGCGATGGATAAAATCCACTCCTAATGCTTTCATCGTCCTCCCTGTCCTGACCCGCATCGTGCCGGCGGCTACTTCATATCCCTGCCGGCTTTCTTGATCATCTCGTATGTTTCTCTGCCGGAGGCGATAAATCCAAGAATCAGCAATATTATGGTGAATATCGGTTCGGTGCCGAGTTTGCCGTCCAACCAGTGTCCAGCCAGATATCCCAAAAATGGACCGACAACCAGCAGGATTGGAATCGAGGTCAGAATTCCGATCTGCCTGATCCAACCGGCCTGTTCATGTTTTTCGGACAATGCTGTTTTCGGCTTCCTCGCTGCTCTTGTTAATCCCAACCCGTACAACAAATTGCGTTCTCGCGACCCTCCAGCATACAGAAGGCCATAATGCCTTGGCCCACGGGCAAAGTCAAGCGCTTTTTAAAATCATTTCCGACAAAATGACAGCAGTACCGCTGATGATAATCGCTGATTTGCCATATTGTTCGGGGGAATAATGACTGTCCGGAGACGGACGGTGTGGATCAGCCCGTGGACTGTCTCAGGCAAATTTTTCCCGGAGTACCTTGGCAACGGGGGCCGGCACAAACCGGGAAATATCACCGCCGTAGCGTGCGACGTCCTTAATAATTGTCGAGGATAAATACGTGTACTTCTCGTTGGGCATCAAATAGACTGTCTCGATTCCCGGCGCCAGGTGCCGATTCATCAGGGCCATCTGGAATTCAAATTCAAAATCCGAAACCGCGCGCAGGCCACGGACAATGGCGACGACATCACGCGTTCCGGCAAATTCGGCGGTCAAACCGGCAAAGGCCTCAACAGTAATATTCGAATATTCCGCCAGACTGTCACGGACCATGGCCAGCCGTTCATCGATCGAGAACAACGGCCGTTTTTCCGGGTTGTGGCCAACGGCGACAATAAGCCGGTCAAACATCGTCAGGGCTCGGCGCACCAAGTCCAGGTGCCCATTGGTAATCGGGTCAAAAGTGCCGGGATAAATTGCGCTGCGTGGCTTGGCCGTCATCGATTACTCCATCGTCGTGGTCTCCGGAGTCATGGTAGTTGTTGCACTATCCTCGGGCAATCGGAAAAATGTCAAAATCCCATCCCCGATCTGCCGGCGGCGGACCATTTCCCAACCGGGCGCTTTGGTCTCCGGCGCTTCCTTTTTGTGGTGCCGGAAAACCAGCAAGCCCTCCGGTTTCAACAACCCACCCTCCCGGATCGCAGCCATCACCGGACCGGCAGACTCCGTGAAATACGGTGGATCGACGAAGATCAGGTCAAAGTGTTCCGACCGGCCGGCCAGTTTATGCAGTGCCCGGCAGGCATCCGCGCCGATAAATTCCACGCGGTCGGCGATGTTCAGGGCCGTGATATTTTTCCCGGCGGCGGCACGGGCGCCCCGGCTGATGTCGACCAGGACCGCTGAGACGGCCCCCCGGGACAGCGATTCAATGGCCATCGTGCCGGAACCACAAAACAAATCAAGGACATGGGCGTCGCGGATTTCATCGCCGATAATGCCGAACAAACTCTCTTTGGCGCGGTCCAGGATCGGCCGCGTTTCGAGCCCTTTGACAGCCACCAGCCGCCGCCCTCTGAATTCCCCGGCAATGACGCGCATGATATATCCGATCAACGAATAATGATCAACGGACGGATTTTCTCGAGTTTAACTGCGCCGATCCCTGAGACGCGAATCAGACTATCAATCGCCGTAAACGGTCCATGGCGATCGCGGTACTCCATGATTCGCCCCGCCAGCACCGGTCCGATTCCCGGCAGACGGACCAAATCGGCGTAATCGGCGGTGTTGATGTTCAGCAATCCCTGGACGGCCACCGCTTGTTGCGGGCTAGCCTCGGACAACTGCGGCCCGGACGATTCCGGGCCAGTTAATTCCGTATTCTCGGACGAGGCAATGACATAGGTGTGGAACGAGTAATGTGGCGCAGGCCGGACTAATCGCTGGTAGGCCGCAATCAGGGAAAAGATTAAAACGATTACCGCCAGCCCCGCCGCCACTTTGCTTTCCGCCGGAGTGAAACCCAGCGGGCCGCGATATGTTGTGCCCTGATTCATATGCTCTAAGGCCGATTATATAAGACTTCCACCAGCACGCGCCCGACTTTTTCCAACGATTCCGCCGAACATTTATCCGGCGTATCGGCATGGGTGTGCCACGGCGGATAGTCAAAATCAATGATATCGACCGCGGGGATGCCGACTTGCAACAACGGAATATGATCATCAAATAATGAGTATCGCGCATGGCGGTCGAACTCGGTAATCCCCAGTTTTTCGGCCGCCGACCAGATTAAATCGATGAGCTCGGGGGCGAAGCGCCGGGAATATTCCTCCGGCCCCAGCCGCAAATCGGCGTCGCCGACCATATCCAAAAGGACGGCAAATTCGTAGTCTGCCGGCCGCGCCTGCCTGCTGAAAAATTGCGAACCCAGCAAATACAAGTCGAGCCGCCCCGGCGGGCCGTAATCCTCGCCGTCGAACAGCACGATTTCGACCGGCGTGGGGGGCGGCTTTAGCGAAAACAAGCGGGCCATTTCCAATAAGACCGCCACGCCGGAGGCGCCGTCATTGGCGCCAAGGATCGGCTCATGCTGCCGGGAACTGTCTGGATCGTGTTCGGCAATCGGCCGGGTATCCCAATGGGCGCACAACATGCGGCGCTTGCCGTCCCCGCCGAACCGGGCGATGATATTGGTCATGGTCAGGGAACGACTGCGCAGGGAATCATAATGCGCGAAGCGCTGTTCGATCACTGTATCGGCCAGTGTACGCAAACGTTCGACCAGGAAAACCCGGCAACTATCATGTGCGGCACTGCCCGGCGGCCGGGGGCCGAAATCACATTGCGCGACGAGGTCTTTCATTGCCCGCGCAGCGTCGAATTCCGGCGGCGCCCCGGAACAAGCCAATATGCCTCCCGCGATCATAAAAACACAGGCGAGATATGGCCAAATGCGTGTGGACATAAATATCCCCTATCCAAACTCGGGAGAATATATCATGTCGCCCGGCCGGTGACAAGCAGCAATCTTCCGGCGGGTTCCTTCCCCGGAAAAAAGTGATTTCGCGTTATTTTTATATTGCGCGGTTTCAAGAACAGTTATACATATGCCCCAGCAGGGGGAAGTTAAAAGGGAAACGTTCGAAAGCGATATAAGTACCCAGCGGTTTGACGTCAAAGCTGGCCTGACGTTTTTCCTGGGCGGCAAGTAAACCACGCAGTTGCCATCGAGTTGACCCCGGTAGAAAATTCGCCGGTTTTTTTTCTTGCGCCAACTTAAAAAATATTTATACGTACTGCTCAGGATGGGCAGGTAGACCGGAAAAAACGAAGGACTATTAATCGAAGTCAACAGTCAACGTCACAACCAACAACATCCAAGGAGGGTCCCATGAAGTTAGCCAAGGTTTTTGTCGTACTCGCCGGATTCGTTCTGCTGCTGGGGGTTGACGCGTTCGCCCAGGTCGAACCGAACCTGACTCCCGGCACGATCGAACTGAGCCAGACAGTCGGGTTCCGTTATGACAAACAATCACCTGACGAAGGCGAACTGGACATCACCAACACCACCATCAACTTCCGGCCGAGCATCGGTTATTTCATCAACAACAAGATCGAAATCGAAGGCGACATTATTTTCTCGGCCAGCAAGTATGAGACGGAACATAATGGTGTGAGCACTTCGAGTTCCGAGAACACCTTCGGCCTGATCGCGCGCGGGATGTACAACATTGTCGGTTCCAGCCCGATGGTGCCGTTTGTGTTTGTCGGCGCGGGGATGCTGATGAATTCCAACGATTCCGATGTCGAGGGCACTGAAGAAACCTCGATGGTCCTGCCGGAAGCCGGGGCGGGGATCAAGTATTTTATGGGCGACAAAGTTGCGGTGCGTGGCGAGTTGATTTTCCGCCGCGTCAGCAATCCGGGCGGCACCAAAGACTGGACCGCCACTGATATCGGCCTTGCTGTTGGTTTGACCATGTTCCTCGGCCAGAAGTAGTTTTCGGCACATAGAATCACGACCCCGGCGGGGAGCACCTGCCGGGGTTTTTCTTTGGGGATTCGGGAATATATTCGGTTCCACGGGGTAGGGGTGACAGAATCTGGAAGATTCAGGGAGGTGCTTTATGCGGACGCTCGCGACTGTATTTCGGACTGTGGCAATCGTCGTCATTCTGGCCGCTGCGGCCCACGGCCGGGAGATGTCCGGGAAAATCGGGATTACGCCACAATGGGGATTGATTATACCAATTGATGATGATGGAAACCATCGAGATATTGGTTTTAAACATGGATTGGAGCTGGAATATTTTATTACCAATAACGTCTCGCTCGGCCTCCTATTATTTCGTGATGTATTTCCGGCAGGAGCTGACCTGTTGAGGACGCATTTCGGCTTCCGAAACGACGATGACAATTGGCCGATCTACGGACTGGCGGCGCAGGCCAAATTTTCCTGCGTCGCCACATCATACACCGATGTTTTTGGGCGTCTCGGTTTCGCACTCGCCCGAGCGGAATTTTATATCGATCGGCCGTGGGGCCTTGAATGGTGGCCCGAGACTGTCAAAGAGACGGAAACCTTCCCGGAATTGGAAGTCGGGTTTGGCATTTCCAGGCATCTATCCCCGCGATTTGCCTTCTATACCGAGATTGAATATTCTCTTCTTTTCACTAAGGGCGTTCGGGTTGAAAAAGAACCTATCGACGACTGGTACAGCTACACTTATGCCTATAACATCCAAATGGCGGCAATAAAAATGGGGTTGACGTTTTATCTTGGCGGCAGATAACCCTGTCTTTTTCACCTGGAACACATCAAACTCCCCAGGGTAAAACGGAAAGAATCGAGATAATTCAGGGAGGTGCTTTATGCGGACGCTCGTGAATGTATTTCGGGCTGCGGTGATCGTAGTAGTATTGGCCGCTGCGGCCCACGGCCGGGAGATGGCCGGGAAAATTGGGATTACGCCACAGATTGGACTTGTCAAGTCAATTGGCGAATTTAGTGAACGGCAAGACCTTGGCTTTGCGTATGAATTAGCGGTGGAATACTATGTTTCCAGTAAGGCCTCTGTTGGCTTGCAGTTGTTTCACGTTGATTTCAATACAACAGGAGACCCTTATCCTTCCAGCCCAACTGCAAATACCTGGCCGATTGATGGCTTGGGGGTTCAAGCAAAATACACTGTCGCGGCCACGCCGTTTACCGATATATTTGCCCGAGTCGGTTTCGTGCTGAACGACATGGAGTTTCCCATTCACGGATGGGATGTGATCGGTGACTTAGTGAGTAGATCCAGTCGAGTGAGTAAAACATCGGCGGGGTTCGAAACCGGAATCGGCCTTTCACAATATATATCCAAATATTTTTCTTTCTATGGCGAGATAGAATATTCCCTTTTGTTCACTAAAGGCGTGTCGATCACCAAGGAACCCGCGACGACCTGGATTGCCTACGATTGTCCCTATAACGCGCAAATGGCGGCAATTAAAATGGGACTGACGTTCTATCTCGGCGGTGCAAAGTAAACTGCTTTGCTTTCAGACGTGGCGTTGAACGCTTGCTCCTTTTCGTTTTATCTCCCGATGAAATTCCTTTCGTGTCGCAACTGGCGTTCGTATTATCCTGATGGAAATATCGGGAGTTGATATGATTGAGTGTACAAACAACAACGACACGCCACGGCCGTTGACTAGTTACGCCACCCAGGGCGGGTGAGCGGGAAAACTGGGTCCGGTGGACCTGGCGGCGCTGATCAAAAATCTCGACTTCGGGCACGACCCGCAGGTGATCGTCGGGCTGGACACCGCCGATGACGCCGGGGTATATCGATTACTCCCGGATGTCAACCTGGTAGTCACCGCCGATTTTATTACACCGGTGACCGATGACCCCTATTGGTTCGGCCGGGTGGCGGGGGCCAACTCGCTGTCGGATGTGTTCGCCATGGGCGGGCAGCCGAAAGTGGCGTTGAACCTTTGTGGTTTTCCCACCAGCGGCGTGGCACAGGAAACCTTGTCCGAAATCCTGCGCGGCGGGCTGGACGCGGCAAAGCTCGCGGGCTGCCAGATTATCGGCGGCCATACGGTTAAAGACACCGAGATCAAATACGGGTTGGCGGTAGTCGGCATCGCCAAAGACAATGAAATTAAAACGAATGCTGCCGCAAAGCCGGGTGATCTGTTGATCCTTACCAAACCGATCGGCAGCGGCTTGATTATCGCCGGAACCAAACAAAAAAAAATTCCGGCGGACCGCCTCTCCCCTGTCGTGCAAAAAATGGCCGAACTCAACGACAAAGCCGCGCGGGCAATGGTGGAACTCGACTGTTCGGCAGCCACCGACATCACCGGTTTCGGCCTGGCCGGGCATGCCTGGGAAATGGCCTCGGCCTCGAAAGTCGGCATCAAGTTGTTCACCGGACATGTTCCCTATTTCCCCGCCGCGCGTGAAGCTATCGACGCCAGAGTTAAATCGGCTATAAAGCTTTCTGGCGCTGCTTCCCCGGACCTGAAAGTCGAATTCCACCACCAGGTCTCTGAATTGTGGCGTGCTCTGGTCCTTGACCCGCAGACATCCGGGGGGCTGCTGATAGCGATACACCCGCAACGGGCGGAAAAACTGCTGCGGCGGCTGCGCGACGAGGGCATTACCGATTCCGCGATTTGCGGGGAAATATTTCACGCCGATTCGCCCCGCGTTTTTGTCAATTAAATGGCGTTTGTGTCCTGAGGGGAAGCCCGCTGGGACATTTTGTTCTTGGAATAATCCGCTGTTGGCCTTATAATTAGACGTTGTTAATTTCCTCGATTTTGCGGGGACGGGACGCGGGTGGAGGATGCACTGCGCTAGTGGATGTACGGCAATTGACTCAAGTTAACAGGTCGTTCGATACGAACCGGCGGATTACTCGTTGCGGTCGGAAATAGTACTGCCACATATGGGTAATTGCGGGAAAAGCGCGGCACAGTGGGCGGCAATGTGTCTATTCGTCCTCGCCGTCACGGCTGGATTTGCCAATATCGGCCATGCTGACGGCCTGCAGGGGCAGTTTGCCGTCTCGGCGCAAATCGGCAGAATTGTGCCCCAGGGCACTTTTGCCGCCGAAAGGGATGGCCTACCGCTGGGTTCGGCAACACCGGGGATCGGCGTGGCTTTTGATATCGAGTATTATGCGCTGGAAAATCTCTCGGCGGGGTTGAAAGTCCATTACAATTATTTCGGCCAGGATGCCGAGTATTTCCGGGAGTTGTTCCCCAGCATCTATTTTAACGGCCACTGGTCGGAGCGCGGGGTCCACGCCTATCTCAAATACATTTTTGCTGTCCGCAGCCAGAGCCGGTATTACCTGCGCGGCGGGATAACTGTCGGCCGCATTACGGGCAAGATCGAGGCCACGGCCGGGACAAATTTCGCCCGGGTTTACTCGGATATCGGGACAGCGGTCGGCGCCGAGGCGGCCCTTGGTTTCCTGCATAGTGTCTCCCCCCGCACGGGCTTGTTCGGGGAAGTCAACTATTCATATTTGCCCACTGGCGGCAAAAACGCCACAGTGACGATCCAGGGGCAGGTCATCAATGATGACGAGATCATCGATGCCCGATGGCTGACAGTGCGGGGCGGGATTACGGTCTTTCTCGGGGGAAAGTGATTTCTGATCAACAAAGCTGCGTGGTCAGCCCATCGAAAACATAACACTTCGCCGGCGGCAAATTAAAGCGCAGTGTGTTTGCGATCGGCCCATGAGTTTCTTCCGGCAGAAAACCTTTCAGCCGGTTCCCCAACCAATCGAACTCGACCCAACTGCCGGAACCGGCGAATTCGGCGGTGGCAACAGCCGCCTCGCAGTCGCCGTCGCTCAGGGACAAGACCAAATCCTCGGGCCGCACTCCGATCACGATAGCGCCGTCATGCGGCAGATGTCTGTCCGGCAATTGCAGGATTTTCCCGCTGATTTCGATTTCCGGCGGTGCAACAAATTTGACCTTTGCCGGCAAAAAGTTCATCGGCGGACTGCCCAGAAAACCCGCCACGAACATATTGGCCGGGCGGGTGTAAATTTCGTGGGGGGTGCCGCACTGCTGCACCCGCCCCCCGTGCAGGACCGCAATGCGCTCGGACAACCCCATCGCCTCTTCCTGGTCATGGGTGACGTAAATTGTCGTGATCTTCAGCCGCTGGTGCAGCAGTTTGAGTTCGGCGCGCATGTCGATGCGCAACCTGGCATCGAGGTTGGACAACGGTTCATCCAGCAAAAACACGCGCGGTTTGCGGATAATCGCCCGCGCCAGCGCGACCCGCTGCCGCTGCCCGCCGGACAGTTCCCGGGGTTTGCGCTGGAGTAATTCCCCGATACCCAGAATCGACGCCGTGCGTTCGACTTCGGATGCAATTGTGCTGCCGGGTGTTTTTCGCATTTTCAGCGGGAAACCGATATTATCGAACACGGTCAAATGGGGATACAACGCGTACGATTGAAACACCATCGCCACGTCCCGTTCGCGGGTCGGGACGAAGTTGATCGGCTGCTCATCGAAATATATCCTGCCGCCGGAGGGGTTTTCCAGTCCCGCAATCATGTTCAGGATGGTCGATTTTCCGCAGCCGCTGGGACCGACGAAGGTGAAGAATTCCCCCTCGTTGATCGTGAGGTCCAATGCCTCCAGGACCCGGACGGTCCCGAACGATTTGGTAAGTTTATCGAAGCGTACTCGGGCCATGTTCTTTTATTCCGCGGCAGACGGTTTTGCTTTCCGGCAGACAATATGTTCGCAGTAATCATCCCCGGCCGGGACACATTTGCCGATTCGGTAGTCCAGTTCCGGCGAAAGAGTGCGCACCAGATTAATCTCCATTGCGGTGTGCGCCCGGCAGATTTCCGGACGTTCCAGCGGGTACGGGCATTTGTCGACGCGGATGACGACCCGCTCGTCGGTAAATTCGGTGACTTCCGGTTCGGAAATGAAACTCACCAGGTCGAAGATGCGCAGCAAATACAACGCGGTGGATTTCACATCGTTTGGTTTGACCCGCTCCCCGGCCCGCAAAGCGATTTCCCGGCCATACGCGGCGGAGACTTCCTCGATCAACTGCAACCCATCATCGCCGAACCGATCATATAGCGCATCATAGATCGCCTTGATTCGTGCAGTCAACCCGGCGACCACGCTGCGGTATTTCCGTTCCAGCGGAATTTCCGGCACGTGTACATCCTGCGGCAATTTCACCATTGTCTGCCTCGTTCCTCTCTCGCCCCGGTAATGAACTCCGGATCGAGGGGCAGGGCAAGTCATAACTCGGGTATGTCCGGACGAGCCGAGTCAGGGGTCGTGGAACGCGGTTCGTCCACCAAATGTGCCGGCCCCCTGAACAATGACGCAAGCCATTGCACATGGACAAAAAAATCGTCGCCGCACACCCGGCAAACCAACAAGCTGGCTTGCCGTGTGTTGCCATAATCAACAAAAGTGATAGTCTAACGATTGGGAGCAGGCATCGATTCTGCTTATTCATTTTGCTGAAAATTGTTCTTGTCCGGAACGTTCGAATCGGGCAATTCGGCGATAGAGAGGATTATTAAGTGAGTATGTACCTCGATTAAGATCAGCCAAATGTAATCCGTCGTTTGGCGTTACAGCGTTCGATCATCCAATCCTCTCGGCGAGCGCAGGTTCAAAGAAGTTCCGGCATAATCCAGGCCATCGGCCGACGACTATGGATTCGATCGATGTCGGATCATGTGAAACAACTGGTGGAAATTGTCCGGCCGCCGTTAACCAAATGGGTGATTTGCACCCTGATCAGTTCCAGCGGATTCGGGATATGGCTGACCGGCGAAATGGCAGGCCACCGTTTTACCCGGCGCGCTCAGGAGATTTTCCATGACGCACTTGCCGCGTCATCCCGGGAACCGTCGGCCACCAGCCGCTTTTCGGATCCTACATGGAAACCCGGCTCGCCTGCCGCGGCCATGCGGGCGTTGGACTGCCTGGAAGACGAAGACCGGCACATACAGCTCCAACTCGAAACATGCCCCTCAAATCATGAAAAAAACCTGCTGCTACTGAAGCGCCGCCACTGCATCGAAGCCCAAACCGTCCTCACCGCCATGGTCGTGGGAACCAATGCTCAACGCAACCTCACACAAAAACAATCGCAGGTCCATTGGGGGACGGAATCTGTGGAGGATAACCTGCGCCGCCGGCCTTACGACGCCGCGCGGCTGGCCGGATTACTGGAGACCCCAGCCATCAGTCGGCAGGATGCGGAAAATCGAGGACAGGCCACTTGCGGCCATAGACCAGGTTTTTGATGCGGTCTTCGGCCAGAAATTCATGCGGAAATCCCAGTTCGATCGCACTGATTTCATCGAGACGATTCAATTGACCGCGGTCCAATTCCCACTCCAAGCAGGCCAGGTTATTTCTTGCTTGTTCGGCGGTCCGGGCGCCGATGATCGGGATAATCGAGCCCGGTTGTTGCCGCACCCAGTTGATCGCCACTTGCGCGGCGGGACGCCCCACGGCATCGGCGATATCTTTCACAACGCCGGCAATCTTCAAGTTGTGCTCGTTCAAGCGTTTGTCGGATGGTTCACGTTTGTGGTCAACCTGCGCATCTCGTTTCGGATCACCGGTGTACTTGCCGGTGAGAATGCCGCCGCCAACCACCGCCCAGGGGGTCACTGTCATCCCAAAAGCGCGGGCCATCGGCAGCAGGTCACGCTCCGCCCCCCGCTGGATCAGACTATATTCGATTTGCAGGCAAATAAAACTAGTCCAACCCCGGAGTTCGGCCAATGTATTGGCCTGCGCCACCACCCAGGCCGGAGTATCGGAGATCCCCAGATATAAAACCTTGCCGGCACGGACCAGATCATCCAGCCCCCGCATGACTTCCTCGACCGGGGTCAGGAAATCCCAGGCATGCAGCCACAACACGTCGAGATAATCCGTATTCAGACGGCGCAAGCTGGCCTCGACCGATTGACGCATGTTTTTGCGGTGATTGCCCGAAGCGTTCAGATCATCGGGATTCATCGAAAGCGTATATTTGGTGGCAATGACGAATTCATTGCGGGCGGCGCCGACGAATTCGCCGATAAATTCCTCGCTGATCCCTTCAGTGTAGCGGTTGGCCGTGTCGATATAATTCCCACCGGCGGCAACATAGGCCTCGAAAATCCGGCGGCTTTCCTCGCGGGAAGCCCCCCAACCCCATTCTTCACCGAAGGTCATGGTACCCAGACACAGTTCCGCAACTCGCAATCCCGATTTTCCCAGAAGTCTATAGCGCACGGGCACTCCTTTCGGCCTCGGGCCGATCAATTCGGGGCAACGATCCAATCCGGTAAAACCCGTGACGACCAACACGGACCATACATGCAATCGACCCCGGTCAACGATGAACTGAAGGCAATACCACGTCCACCCGGACCAACAGGTCACTCTACTTTGAGCTTTTTTTGCTCCGCGGGGCGCTGCGCGTTTTTTTTCGTGGCGCAGGTTCCACAGGCATTGGCCGGCCACACGGCGTGGAACCGACTCCACGGGCAGCCGTGACGGGTTCGAGAGTATGCCGGGATGGCTGAGCCCCCGCCCGAGTCGGCAATGGTTGAACCGGCCGAGCGCCGGTCACCTCCTCAAGCCGGCGGGACATGGTCTCCAGCCACCGGTCATCGGCCATTTGTGCCAGAGTATAACTGTCGAGCACTTCGCGGACGGCATGATTGATCATAACCCATATTGGCCGGGTTTTGCACTCGGCGTAGATACCGCAGTTCTCCGGGAAACTAACGCAATCAACGACATTAATCGGGCCGATGGCGGCCTCGACGATTTCGGTCAGAGTGATATCTTCGGCGGGCCGGGCCAGGACATACCCTCCTTTGCGGCCGCTCAATCCTCGGACAAGTGATGCGTTACGCAAAGAAATCATTAGTTGTTCGAGATAGCCGTGAGATAAGTCATTGTCCTCCGCTATCTTCCGCAGGTGGACCGGGGCCGAGCCATCGAAATACCGGACAAGATCCACCATCAGCCGTAGCGCATACCGCGCTCGTGTGGATATTCTCATAATAAACGCATATAACTCCACTTTGTTTTTGTCAAGCGTTTATTTCCCTCTTTTCCCGATAATTCTCCCGGCGACAAGAATTTGACATTTCCCCACAAATTTATATTGGGATATATGGTAATTCCGCATCGGGCAAAGTGATTCCCAAATGAGCGGGGATTGCATATATTGTTTGTTTGCCCGTCGGGCTTTTCCTCGGGTTTTTTTGGCAGGTCCGGCGGAGTGAGTGCGATCTCCCCGCCGCCGGGGCGGGTGGGGGGCCAGAAAAGGGGCCGAAAGATGCCGTCGAAATTTATCTGGATCAAAGGGGCGCGGGAGCACAACCTTAAAAATATTGATGTCAAAGTGCCCCGCGATAAACTCGTGGTGATTACCGGGCTGTCGGGGTCCGGCAAATCCTCCCTGGCTTTCGATACGATTTACGCCGAAGGCCAGCGGCGGTATGTGGAATCATTATCGGCCTATGCCCGCCAATTTCTGGGGTTGATGGAAAAACCGGATGTGGATTTCATCGACGGTCTCTCCCCCGCGATTTCGATTGAGCAGCGGTCGGCCTCCAAAAATCCCCGGTCCACGGTCGGCACGGTCACGGAAATCTATGATTACCTGCGGCTGTTGTATGCGCGGATCGGCGTGCAACACTGCTGGAAATGCGGCAAGAAAATCAGCCACCAGACCGTCTCGCGGATGGTCGATGAACTCGGGCGGTTACCTGAGGGAACACGGTTTCAAATTCTGGCCCCGCTGGTCTCCGGACGCAAAGGTGAACACCGCGAGATATTCGATCAGGCCCGCAAGCAGGGTTTTGTCCGGGCACGGGTGGACGGCGAGATCCTCGGACTGGAAAGTGTTCCCGAGCTGGATAAGAAAAAGAAACACTCCATCGAGATCATCGTGGACCGGCTGGTCGCCGGCCCCAAAATAAAAACCCGGCTGGCCGACTCGCTGGAGACCGCGCTGCGGATGAGCTCGGGCGTGGCGGTCGCGAACATCGTCGGCGGCGACGATCTCCTTTTTTCGGAAAAAGCCGCCTGTCCACACTGTAATATTTCATTTGATGAACTCGCCCCCCGGTTATTTTCCTTCAACTCACCCCACGGCGCCTGCTCCTCCTGTTCGGGGCTGGGTTACCGCATGGAAATCGACCCGGAGTTGATTGTGCCCGACAAGGAACTGTCGATCTTCACCGGTGCCATCCATCCCTGGGGCGAAAACCCCGCCCCACACTACCAATACATGCTGCGCGGCGTGGCCAAACATTATGGTTTTACCTTTCGCACACCGTTTGCGGCACTGCCTCCTGCGGCGCAGCGGGTCGTGTTGCACGGTTCGGGCTCGCAGGAATTCGTGTACGAATACGAAAGCCGTGACGGACGCGGTCACGGCGAATACCGGGGACGGTTTGAGGGCGTGATCTCCAACCTCGAACGGCGTTATCATCAGACAAGTTCGGAGGGCATCCGGCAATGGATCGAGCAGTATATGCGGGTGATCCCCTGCCCGACCTGTCTGGGCGCCCGGCTGCGCCCGGAAGCGCTGGCTGTCCGGGTGGGGGACCTGTCGATCGATGACGTGGCCTCCATGTCGATTAAAAAGGCCGTGCAGTTTTTTGCCGGATTAAAACTCCAGCCGCGCGAGAAACACATCTCGCGGCAAATCCTCAAAGAGATTACCGCCCGGCTGGGGTTCCTCAATAGTGTCGGGCTGGATTATCTGACGCTGGAGCGCTCGGCCTCCACCCTCTCCGGCGGCGAAGCCCAGCGCATCCGGCTGGCGACCCAGATCGGCTCGCGGCTGGTCGGCGTGTTATACATCCTAGACGAGCCGTCAATCGGCCTGCACCAGCGCGACAACCGCCGCTTGCTGGATACACTGGAAGAACTGCGCGATCTGGGCAACACCATTCTGGTCGTCGAACACGACCGGGAAACGATCGAAGCCGCCGATTACATCTTCGATCTGGGACCCGGCGCGGGCCGGCATGGCGGGCAGGTGGTCGCGGAGGGCACGCCGCGCCAGATCAAAGCCAGCAGGCAGTCCTTGACCGGCAACTATCTGGCGGGACGGGCCACGATCCCCCTGCCGGAGCAGCGGCGGATCGGCAACGGCAAACGACTGCGGCTCCATGGCGCAAAAGGAAACAACCTTAAAAAAATCGATGTCGAATTCCCGCTGGGCGGGTTTATCTGTGTGACCGGGGTGTCGGGTTCCGGTAAATCGACCCTGGTCAATGAAACGCTGTACCGCATCCTGGCGGCGCATTTTTTCAAGGCCAAGCATCCCCCGCTGGCGTACGCCGGGATCGACGGCCTCGAACATATCGACAAAGTCATTGATATCGACCAGTCGCCGATCGGGCGGACACCGCGTTCCAATCCCGCGACATATACCGGGGTATTCACGTTCATTCGGGACCTGTTTTCCCAACTGCCCGAATCAAAAATCCGCGGGTACCAGCCGGGACGGTTCTCATTTAATGTCCGGGGCGGCCGCTGCGAGGCCTGCCAGGGGGACGGGATTATCAAAATCGAAATGCATTTCCTGCCGGACGTTTATGTGACCTGCGAGGAGTGCAAAGGGCAGCGTTACAACCGCGAAACGCTGGAGATCACCTATAAAGGCAAAAACATCGCCGAGGTGCTGGACCTGACAGTCAGCGAGGCCTTGACCTTCTTTGCCCCCATCCCCCGCATCAAAAACAAACTGCTCACCCTGCAGAATGTCGGATTGGGCTACATTCATTTGGGCCAGCAGGCCACGACATTATCCGGCGGGGAAGCCCAGCGCGTTAAGCTGTCCACCGAGTTATCCAGGTTGTCCACGGGGCGGACACTGTATATCCTGGACGAACCCACGACCGGCCTGCATTTTGAAGATATCAAAATGTTGTTGCGTGTACTCAATGAACTGGTCGATCGCGGGAACACTGTTTTGGTCATCGAGCATAACATGGAAGTCATCAAGACTGCCGACTGGATCATCGATCTGGGCCCCGAGGGAGGCGAAGACGGCGGGTATGTCGTCGCATGCGGAACACCAGAGGATGTGGCCAAAACCAATGGCTCGTATACGGGGCAATTTCTCACGAATGAATTAAAGATCAACCTGCCAAAAGCCGCGAAAGCACGGAAATTAATGGTTCCGCCGGGAAGGGGTTCTCGGCAGCGGGCCGAACGATAATACCGGACTCAGGCTTCTGCCGGCGTGACATAATCTGGCATGGCCAGTTATTCCGTGCGGGTCAGCCCTTGGGCTGACCGATCTATGCGTCGCCACAGTCAGCCTAAAGGCTGACCGTCACTAGAACATGACATTGCCGCTTATTGTCATTCCCGCGAGGGGCCTGTTGAAATACTCACATATGAGAGGATATGTCATCGCGAGGAGTCCCGCCATCAGGCGGGACGACGTGGCGATCTTATTGATGCTTAGAGAGATCATCGACGTGTGAGATTGCTTCGTCCCGCTCAAAAGCGTGACTCGCAATGACAATATCGGAACTTTTTCAACGGGCCCGAGGGCGGGAAGCCAGTGTGTTTCTATAATGAAGAAATAAAACTGGACCCCGGCTCGGATGCCGGGGTGACAAAAATGACAGCGCTGTAGGTTGAAACCCCTGGGGTTTCGACAAATCGATGCACTACGGAAATACCGGGCATTCGTCCGGATACGGATCGCAGTTGCACGGGTCACAGGGGCCGACGCCGGACGACCTGTAGACATATTGAACATAGTACGTGACATCAAGCGGTGTCACCGCGCCGCTGCAATCCCAATCACCGTTGTCGCCGGGGCAATTCGGCAAAACGGGGCGGGCATCCTGGCTCTTGTAGACATAGTTGACAATATAAGCCACGTCGACAGGGGTATATCCGGCAATGCCATCCAAATTGCAGAAGTTGCGACAAATGCAGGTACATAGGTTACCATTTATTGAACCATCCCCGAATACAGCGTGGTAGATTAAATTGTTTGGCGTATGAGAACCTTCTCCGAAGGGCCACGCGCCGGCACTAAAATCACTAACATAAAAAACGTGGAGGGTATCGTTTATAATCCGAGCAATTGATCCCCAGTGTTCGGATTTGCAAATGTTACCATAATGCCAATACTCGCAACCCGGTGATCGCGTGGGCGTACCCCCTAAAACGCCATCTTCGGTCGTCAAACACCTGCCATCATCCCAATTGGCGCCGTCATCCGGCGATATAGAAATATAAATATTTCCATTCTGATACCCATACACAGAGACATCTTCTTTATCTGCAGGGTTCTCTCCTCCAAATAATGTATAACACAAATATAAGTAACCAAGATTACTGTTATCATTATCGGCACGGTCACAAATGGTTGAACCATCGCCGATCCCCAAAGTCATTTTAGAGATATACCGATTCCATGCGCCACAGAGACCAACATTAGCTTCGGCAGGGTTGTCCACTCCCCACATCGCGGATGCCGCAATATGATGAAATGCATCCTGCCCTGCGGTGAAACCGCCCGGGATATTACCAGAAATAACCGCATTTTCATTACTCCCAGGCGCACCTTCGTCCCAATGGTACATAACCGTCGGGCCAATTGAAGTCGTACTATCAAGGGAATTAAATGGTGGGGCGGTATAAACGGCGTGCAAACGTGCATCATAATCGAACATGACGCTCATGTCAATAAATACGCGAATCGGATCGGCATCCACATAATCAGTGATGTTATATCCAGCGCCTGTTTCCCAATCACTTTGAGTAAATCCTCCATTGACGATCCAATCGGCTCCCGAATTGGTCGATTCCCAATACGCCAAATCATTGTCGTAATGGTGGCCTGCGGCATAGTCCCTAGCCTGGGACCACGCAAAGATGACGCGCACGCCATCCGCGGCCAGAACATGCGACGGTAACATGCTCTGCCCCATTGGTACAGGTCCCTCCCAAACCTGCGATGATTTCAAGTAACGCCAATAGCATTGTTCAGCAGTTTCTCCAATATCCAGCTTGGAATCATGTGCTCCTACATGATAGATATCTTCGGGTGGAATTCTCCCATCAGTGCCAATTGCACCACCAGGGTAAATGTCTGTTTGGTTTGGAAGGCTTGCCAGATCGTCGGCGGTGAAAATTGCCATCCCCGGAATGGAGAATCGTGCAATCCGCGAATAGGGTTCGATTTCTGCCCCGGCACTTTGATGAAAGACAACAGCCGAACCTTCAGAATTTACATCCACATGGGGAAAGCCACCAAATTGGCCAACTTCGATAATGGGTGTGCCACCCCAAGAATGGGTCGATGCGGTCCAACCGGGGATTGTCCAATCGTAGCAATTATAGTGAACATTCTGACTAGAATATTCAGAAAGCATCCAAATAACATGGACAAATCGTTTTTCGGATGGTGCAATCGCATGTGCAATTGATCGTTGGGGACTCCCATACGATTGAAATTCCCAATACGTCATGCCGCAATAAATCTCTCCCGGGGAGACAGAATTATCCTTGACACACCAAGGTATTGCACAGCCAGCACTAGGTAGAAAACTCTTATCTCCTTCCGCGACTTCTGAAAAAGCCACTTTCGTATCAAGCTCCCGTTCATATTGCATGGCTTCAGCTACGGTCATACGGAGGGGGGCATGGTATTCGGATGTGTTTTGGCTGGATTCGGTGTTGACCTTTTCATTTGCCGCAAAAGTGGCGCATGTGAAAATAATAAATAGCATTCGAGAAAAAACCCATTGTACAGCGGCCAGTAAGCGAATCGTGCCCTTCATATCCCCTCCCCCGAGTTCAGGGTGAGTGTGGTAGTAAACCTGTTTGCAAAAACAATATACCGGAAGCGGCGGATTTTTCAATCAAAAAAAATCGGGGCGAGAGGATTTGAACCTCCGACCCCTTGCTCCCGAAGCAAGTGCGCTACCCAGGCTGCGCTACGCCCCGATTTGCACTCTTTCTCTACGTTCCGTCTCGGGATATACCGGAACGCAAGCCCGCCACATAACCGGCGGGTAAATCCGCCAAAGGCGGTTAGCCATATTACCTAGTTTTTCGGCAGAAACAAGTCAAATTTTTATCTTTTTCTCCCGCAAGCGCTTAAGCAGGTCGTGGTCGGTCATGTCGATCTTGAGCGGTGTAATCGACACCAGCCCGTCGGCCACTGCCCGCATATCCGTGTCGGTTGCGGTCAAATCGGTGGTGGGTTCGCCCGCAATCCAGAAATACTCTTTCCCGCGCGGATCGACCTTATCATAAATGATATCGTGATAGGTGCGCTTGCCCAACCGGGTGAAGGCAAATTCCCGCAGGGGCGCGGCGCCGTTGTTGGGCAGATTGACATTCAAAAGCGTCCCCTCAGGCATCCCCTGCCGGCACACCCAACGCGCCAACCGGGAGATAAATCTCGCCGAGGCACGGAAATCCGCGCCGTTTTCATCGACCAGCGAGGCGGCAATCGAGGGCACACCCAACAGCGTCCCTTCGATGGCGGCGGCTACGGTGCCGGAGTAGGTGACATCATCCCCCAGATTGGCCCCGGCGTTGATCCCCGAAATCACCAGGTCGGGCTTGTCCTTCACCAGCAGCTTGTGAAAGGCCCAGGTCACCGCGTCGGTCGGCGTGCCGTCGATGGCAAACTGATCCGGCCCGGCGTCCCGCACACGCAGGGGCCGCTGCAGGGTCAGCGAATGGCTGGCGGCTGACTGGTTGGCCTCCGGCGCCACGACGATCACGCGCGCAAAGCGAGATATCTCCTTGCGCAATGCGGCCAGCCCGGGAGCGGCCACGCCGTCGTCATTGGACAATAAGACTAGTATCTTACCCATCGTTCCTGCCTCGCCCTTACCGAGGGAAATAATATATACGATTTGGCGGGGGAATTGTCGTGCTCTATGGAAAATATTCTGACTGCTGGGAACAACCGCATGGGCGCTTGTCCGCCTTTGGCGGGCTTGTCCGCCTCTGGCGGAGGACGACCCCGCCACGCCTTAGGCGGCAGTCATCAGGAGGCCATGTGCAGGAATGTTTCCGATCTGGTGTATTCCTCAACTACCATGACGGTCAGCCGGCCGAAATCATCGGGGGGAATCCGCAGCCGCTCCAGGCATCCCACCTGCAAGACCTCCGAGGAATTGTCCTCTTCCCCGGAAGAACCGAACGCGCGGTGCGCCAGCACATCGGCGACGTGGACAATTGCGTCGTAGGCGCCCGTTTCGGCCGATTCCTGAGGCGTATGATGGTAACTGATAGCGGATGTGATGTCGGCCGGGAGTTTCCAGTGTTGCGCCAGGTAGGCCCCAATCTGGCAATGGTCCAAGCCCAGGATTTCCCGTTCCGCCCGGCAATCAGGTCCTCCGGTCTCCTGCAGATATTGCTGGATTTTTTGATGTTCCTCGGGGGCGTAGCTGAAGACGACCATTTTGCCGAGGTCATGCAGCAGACCCGCCGAAAAAGCAGTCTCGGCTTCCAGGATTTTTTTCGCCTGGAACGTGCGCAGCAGCATTCGCGCGCCGACCGCGACCGCCAGGGAATGCCGCCAGAATTCATCCTGGTATTCCCGGTCGGCGGATGATTTTCTGAAGGCCGAGATGGCCGAGGCGGCCAGCACCACATTTTTGACTTCATTCATGCCCAGGACAATCACGGCCTGTTTGACGTGCGGGACCGGATGGGCCAGGCCGTAATACGCGGAATTGGCCAGCTTCAACACCTGGGCCGACATCGCCGGGTCTTCGGCGATAATCCCGGCGACATCATACGCCGAGGCATCCTCATTATCGATAACGCGGCTGATCTGGGTAAACACCAGCGGCGGCGTGGGCAGTTTATGGATATCCCCCACCAACGCGTGAATCTGCTGCTCAACGTTGACTGAAGTGGCTTCGGTCATGATCGGCAATTATTGGGGCACACCGCCGGGTGCAGCTCACCGGCGGGAAGCATCATTCATTCACATCCCGAACGCGATCATGCGCGGGAATTTCATGACGGCACATCCTCCAGCCACTCGAGGTCGCGCGACTCCAACAGCCGCGCGGCGACTTCGCGCAGCACCTCCGTGCGATGGTAGTAGCCGTCTTCCCGCCGTTGGCGAATCAGTCCGGCGGTGCGCTGGGCTTGTTGCCCGGCGCGGCCGGCATCGAGCGCCGGCGATACTGCCGGCTTGTCGGCAGCAGCGGTTTCGGTCGTTGTTTCACCGCTTCGCCGCTCGATATGTGACCGAGCTCCGGCGGCCCCTCGATTGGGCGGCGACGAAGGATATAGCGGATTTATTTCCATAAGTTACTCCCCCTGGTTTCGGCGTCAGGTGTTTGTTTCGTCTACCGTTTCTGGTCGACAAAGCGCGGGGCCGCTTTGGTCTGCAGGGCGGTGTAAAACCGTCCGCCGTCGGCCAACTCCGACAACTCGGTTTTCAACCGGTCCCGTTTGGCGACAGCAATAGTCTCATTTTCGCCAGCCAGCTCCACACACTTGTTGATTAAGGACACGATATTGTCGACCAGCCGGGCAATATCCGGCGCGGTCAGGGCCTGCTCGAATCCCTGCGCGTTATGCTGCTTGGTCTGCAAGATTTTATCGTGGCTTTCCTGGATCCTTTTCTTCAGTTTTTCAACATCCTCGAAAATATCCAAAATCCGCGAATCCCGTTCATACTTCAACCAGTCGCGCTGGCGGTCGAGCAGCACATACAACGACCGATAAAATCCAAGTTCTTCCCTGAGCAGCGAAGCCAGGGACCGCTGAAAATCCCGATTCGCAAGTGTCGTCATGTTTTCCTATGCCTTAAGTGAGAGTCCCATCGGCCGCTGGGCCTCGGCGCCGACCAGGACGGCGGCGTTGTCGGCGCCCGCGACGGCCGATTTCTCGGTGTCGGGGATTTGTTCCCAGGCCTCACGGACAGTCGTGAGGATGTTGATACACACGTTGATGGCTTCGGTCTGGTGCGTGGCATTGGCCACGCAAATCTGTTCGACAATGTACGAGTACAATGAGGCCAGGTTCGTGGCGATCTCACCGGCATCCATGTTCAACGTCGAATACAGGTGTAGCACGATTTTTCGCGCACGGTCCAGTTTGAGCCACGACTGGTCATATCGTTCCCGGGCAATTAATTCCTTCGCTTCGCTGAGGAACCTGATGGCCCCGTTATACAGCATCAGGATGAGTTCGCGCTGTGACATCCCGGCGACCTGGCTTCGTTGATACTGCTCGATGTAGTTTTCCATAGTTTTCCGGACGGACGACAGACGTTAGCCCCACAGGGACGAAATGTTTTCAGACTGGGCTGTCAGATATGAACCCTGAGATTGCAGTTCGTTAAGGACTTCTTCCATCGTGCTGAACTGGAGCTCCAGATCCTCCCGCCGTTTGGCAAGGCGTTCGGTGTAATCTTCGATCAGTGACGCATAATACTCAGACTGGCTGTTCAACGCTTTGGTCCGCAGGGTAATGGCGCCGTTTTCTGAACGCGTCATCGAATCCAAAACGCGGTCCAGCCGGGCCGCAAAACCCTCCGAATAGGTGACCAGCGCCTCCGCCGCCTGGTGATCGAGATCGCTTTCACTGAGCTTGACCTCCAGCTTCAGCCCCGCGGTTGTGGCATTGCCGCTAGTGCCGGTCAGAACACGGCCGATACCGGTGGCGGCCTCACCGTTGATGGTCCCCTCGACGTTCTTGCCGACGATGCTGTTTATATTGGTCAGCCCCAGCGTCTGGTACACGCTGTTGGCCACACCGAGGTCATAACTGGCCTGCGAGGTTTGCCCGTAGGAAGCGGAAGTCAGCTTGAAATAACCGTAATCACCGTTATCGACCCATTCCACGGTCGCACCGTATTTGCCGATATTCACGTCCGCATCAAGCTTCGCCTGCAGCTCAGCGGCCAGTTCGGTCCCGCTGGTATAGGTCTTTTCGGCGAGGGTGATCAGTTCGGAGGTCACCCCGTCGATGGTGATTTTCAGATTTTTATTGGTGGAGCCGATAATGACGGGGTCGGCGGCCGGATTGTTCAGGTCGTTTCCCTGAACATAGCCGTGGGTCGCGGCCTGGATGATATCCACGGCGTACCCTTCGGTGGTCGTAACCGTATCCACCGTTGCCGACAAAAATGTGATCAGCGGATTGTCCGAAACAGCCGAGGAGGTAAACAGGTTTTTGACCGCGTCGTAGTCCTCATCGATCGCGGCATACAATGCGGCGGCCCCCGAAAAGGACAGCTGCCCATCGTCCCCGGTACGGATGCCGATTGAGGCCAGCATGTTCATTGATTTCGGCAGTGTGGCCAGCGCCCCGGAAACCGTCGACCGGAGATATGACTGCATCGACAACAAATAGCCGTCGCCGATCAGGACCCCCGCTTCCCCGCTGTCCGCATTATACTTGAACTGCTCGTCAATTGTGGACATTACCTCGTTGTATTTATCCAGGACGTTCTGAATCGTGGTTTTAATCCCGTCTTTATCGACGGAAACCACAATATCCACCGGCCCCGTGGAAACCTGCTTCAAATCGATCGTGACGCCGGGCATCAAGTCTTCCATTTTATTGGTCGCCGACGAAATGATGATTGGCGACCCGCCGCCCTGCGTTGAACCAACTGATATTTTGGCATCGGCCGCCACCCGCAAGGTCGGAGCGAACGACTGGACCTCGAAAGTATCGCCGCTTTTGAGGGCGCCCGCACCGAAAGTCAGTTTCAACCCGTCCGCGCCGGTGCCGGTCAGGGCGATTTCCGTATCGGCCTCATCGATTTCAAACGAACCGGAATTGGCCCCATCAGTCCAGGTGACCGTGATCGTGGAGGCGCCGACGGTCTGGACACCTGAACCGCCGATGGTAAACGTATATGTTTTGTTCTCCGCCCCGGAGTACGCCGCGGTATCGCCGAGTGCAATCGTCGATGTCGATTCATCGGAAAGGTCGGCGGTCTCGACATCATCAAACACCGGCGTGACGAAATTCGGCTCGCGGCCGCCGGTCAGAGAGGACGAAATACTAATGGCATTGGACTTGCCGGTATTGGCCGCGGTCAGCACCAGACGGAACGCATTGAGCGACGACCCGTCATTGACAATGGTTGCCGTCACGCCCATATTAGCGTCATTTATTGCGCTTTTCAAACCGGTGAGTGTATCATTACCCTCATTCAGCGTGATGGTCGTGGTCGAACCGTCCCCCACACTCAGCTCGAACGTGCCTGCCCCCAGCGAAGTGGTATCCGCGTCTTCGTACCCCTGGCTGGCAATCTGGTGGTTTTGGGCCAGGGCGTTTACGTTCAACGTGAAATTACCCGGGACCGCACCGGTCCCGGCCGTCGCAGTCAGGACATCCTCATTGGAAACATAGACGTTATGAATATCAAAACTCGAGCGTTTGGTCAGGGGGGTTACAGTTGCCTTTAAGGCCAGCATCACCGCCGAAATGGAACTATACGTAGCTGATTTCTTCGTCGTTTCGGTCTGCTGTTCGGTCAAATGCGTGACCATGCCGCTTTCCGACTGGATGATCGCATTGATAATTGACGTGGTATCGAGATTCGAGATCAATCCATCGATTGAAAACCCTGCCATAACGTCCTCAATTCAGTTTCTTCCCCGCCGGGGAAAGAGATTACGGGGCCGGCCTGGCCGGCCCCCCAATCTTTGCGATGACTACCAACCGTTAATTCGTGCAACTACACAGTTTCGTCAAACACGACGCCCAGTAACTCCTGCAAATGTTGACGCAGGCGCAGGATTTCATCGGGCGGGATCTGCCGGATTACTTTTCGTGATTCCCGTTCGATGAGTTTGATCACCACGGTTTCCGTGTCGTTGTCGACAGACAAATTCAAGTCCACGGGTGATCGGTCGAACACGCGATTGACCAGCTCGACCGCTTCCTGCACTTTTTGAGAATTATTCTCGTCCGATGAGATCTCCCTGGCCTCGCGTGAGCCGACAAACTCGTCAACCGGAATATTTCCGGAGCGCGGCAGAACCGGGGCAGTGGACGTTTCGTCTCTCGCGGTCGATCCCGACCCGACAGCCGCCGCACGGTCCAAGAACTGTGGCGCTATGAAGAGATCATAGTTCATCAGACTTCACCTCACATTCCTCATGGTGGAGAGGCGGGGCACCCCTGCCCCGCCTCTATAACCGCCATAGTATTACCTGAACAATGACAGCACCACCTGCGGAACCTGGTTGGCCTGAGCCAGCATCGAAGTACCGGCCTGCAACAATATCTGGTACCTGACAAACGTCGACATTTCGCTTGCCATATCCGTGTCTCTGATCGCGGATTCAGATGCTGTCAAGTTCTGCGCGGATATCCGCAAGTTGCGGAGGTTCGATTCCAGCGTATTTTTCTGGAAGGAACCGAGTTGGCCGCGGAGACTTGATACTTCAGAGATTGCTTCATCGATGACGGCCTGCGCGTCCTGGGCGCCGGTCACCGTCTGCACGTCAATCTGCGACAGACTGGTGTACATATTACCGGCGATGTTCTTGCCCAGTTGGGTCGTGGTCATGTTGCGAATCCCTACCCGGGCCGTCTGACCGACATTGGCGCCGATTTGGAAAACGAGTGACGAGTCGGTGTTGGAAAGCTGTTCCGACCCACCGTCGGAGGTCAGCGCGTAGTTGACTTTCAAATACTCGCTACGACCGGAATTCCAAATTAGCGTGTCGGTACCGGCGGTCACTTCTGTCTGCGGGCCGCCATCCAGACGGACCGAGAACTTCGCTGCATCAACGTCCAACAGCAGATCGCCGACATTGATGCCGTTGGCTGCGGTATTGATCGTGATATCAATGGTACCGCGGCCGACGGTCGTGGCATCGCCGGCCTTGTTTTCCAACGTCAAGTTGGTCGTCGCGTTGTACTTGACGGACGTGATCTCGTTGGTGTAGCCGTCAAATGAAACCAAAGCGTTGGTGCCGGCGCGGGCCACGGTATCGGCGGCTGTAAAGCCCAGGATTTCTTCGGCTTCCGACGTCCCGGTGCCGTTGGAGTTCACCGCCATGTTGTAATCGCCGCCTTCGTCCGAAGTGATGAACTTCACCTTGTCCGTGCCGTCCACAGACGCGACGACGTTGGCGACGGAACCAACGGCGACCAGCCCGAACGCATTGGTCAACGCCGTGTTGATATCAGTGACCAGATCGGTCATCGAAGCAAAAGTCTTGGTCGTCGTGGCCGAGACGATGTTCAACGAAGCCGTCGAACCCGAGAGGTTGGCCGTGGTGACCGTCATACTCACCACGTCTTTGGAGGCGCCACGCGTGGAGCGCGCGGTACCAAACGAAAATTGCGTGTTGTTGACCGCGGTGTTTGATTGGGAAACGAATTGCAGCGAGTACTTCGCACCGGCGTTGACCGGCCGGAAGTACAACGTCCCGGACGCCGCGCCGACGCCGATCGAAACCGCTTCGATTTTGCCGTTGAGCGAGGCGTTGTTGGAGATCTGCGTGTTCCACTTGTCGGCGACGGTTTGAATGGTATCGCCGTTCGCCACGGTGATGGTCAGCGTTTGCTGGCCGGTCGGATTGGAACCGACTTCAGCATAGTTGACCACCACTGTATAATCACCGGCGTTGCCGGCGGTGGCGGTGCCGACCAGGGCCGCGGTGCCGATGGTGGCATAGGTCGCAGCGTCTGCCAGGGTCAGCTTGTTATTGAACGCATCCTGGAAATACACCGTGGTCCCGGTGCGGGTGGCGCCGGCCGAAGCCTGCAGGACGTTCACATTGTGCAAGCCGTCGGCAAGGTTGTACACCGTGCCACCGGTCTGCAGCGAAACCCCCAGCGAAGTGGAATTCAGCGTCGCCGAGGAATCGGCGGTCTTGGTGGCTACCACGGAGTGGACACCCGTGCTCAAACCCGATTCCTTGACCGTCATCTGGGACTGGTTAGCTGAAGTGATGGTCGCGTTGTTGTTGCGCGTGCCATCCAGCAGACTCTTGGTACCGAACTGCGTATTGCCGGCGATACGGTCGATCGTGGCAATCGAGTTGTCGATTTCCGACTGGTCGGCAGCCAACTGGGTGGTATCGTTGAAACCTTCGTTGGCGGCGTGAATCGCCAGTTCGCGCATCTTGACCAACAGGTTGTTGATCTCGGTGAGCGCTCCCTCGGCGGTCTGGATCATGTTCATCGAACCTTCCGAGTTTTCGATCGCGCGGTTCAGACCGGCAATCTGGGCCCGGAATTGTTCGCTGATCACCAGACCAGCGGGGTCATCGGAGGCGCGGTTGATCCGAAAACCTGACGACAGTTTTTCCATCGAACCCGACAACGAGCGGGTGGTCATGGTCAGGTTGCGGTGAGCATCAAATGCCGCGATGTTGTGGTTGATTCGCAGAGACATGAGAAATTCCTCCTTGGATTTCCCTGTCGGATATTCCGTATCCGACCGGTCCGTCTTCCCTGAAAACCGACCTCCAATGGTCTAAAATCGGCATCCTGCCGGGATCCTGTCATGTGGCTTTCCCTGTCAGCCACTGGTGCTGCGTGTGGATTCACTCTCCTTTCCGCCTGCAAGGCCGTGTCAACGAAGATTGTGTCGTGTCCAAATCGTGTAGTTTTCCCTTTTTCCACTACTTGAATCGGCAGGGCAAATGCCCCCCTTTAGGCAAAAACCGCGGCTGTGCAACAATAAGCCACCGGGGTCAAAGCGCGCGGTCACAACTTCCTCGGCCGGCAAGCTCAGGGACGGCGTGGCAGTAATGGCCGGTAAGGTCTGTCCCGCCACGGGGTATCTTTGTCGGCAGCGGTATGGGAATCTTCCCCCACTCTTGGCGCCACCCCACAGGGGAATCCCGGTCCCCGTGTCCAAGTCCGAGTTTATACCTCGCGGGAGAGTATGGATAAAATCCCATACTTTTGCTGAAGTCCGGCGGCCGCCGGCCGATAAAACTAGAGCGGTATGCGCCACGGACGGCGTGGAACATCGGATTGATCCAGGGCCACAGTCCGGCGGGACACGGAATTGTCCCAAAGTGGTCCTTGACCGACAGTTTGGGAGGAGCATCCTCATGTCCCGCTTCAGAGGGAGTGTTGAACAACCCCATGCAGAGCAGTTTATTGTAGGTCGGGTTCCGAGTGAAGTCCCGCTACCGGCGGGACGTAACGAGAAACCCGACAGAGAAGCGTCGGCTTTCTCCGTTGCCGCCGTGGCGGGAACTCCGGAGACCAGCCTACACGTTTTTTCAACAAACCCCGGAATTTGGGACACCACTAGTGCGTCCCCGGCAGATAAAAACATTTTCAGTGCCGCCGCCGGTGTCGGCCGCGCAAAACGGGAAAAACAAAATGGACACCGCGCCCGGATCATCTGGCTTACCGGGTTGAGCGCTTCCGGGAAAACCACCATCGCCCGCGCGCTGGAACAGCGGCTCTTTGAGCTGGGCTGCCATACCGCTGTCCTGGACGGCGATAACCTGCGTCATGGCCTGTGCGCCGACCTGGGCTTCTCACGTGAAGACCGGCAGGAAAATATCCGGCGGGTCGGGGAGGTCGCGCGGTTGTTCCTCGACACCGGTACGATCGCCATCAGCGCCTTCATTTCACCGTACGCCGCAGACCGGGACAACATCAGGAAACACGTAGGGGACGGCGATTTCATCGAAGTATATGTAAAATGTTCGCTGGCCGAATGCGAACGGCGCGACCCGAAAGGTCTGTACCGAAAGGCACGCGCAGGTCTGATCACGGGATTTACCGGGTTGGACGACCCCTTTGAGCCGCCCGCAGCACCGGAACTGGTGCTTGATACCGAAGCATTGACTGTCAATGAAACAGTCAAGATTATCCTGGAATATTTGGACAACACCGGCGAGCCGTCCGGGAACATTGACGGCAATTGCAGCTCCGCTGTCTTAACAACAGAAACACTTTGAGGTGACCCATGAACCGTGCCCAGAGACGCGGAAAGCATAAACAGCGGAACACAACACAATCCGCCGCCCCGGCAATCGACGTGCAGCACTCGCTGCATGAGGCGTTCGCCGATTATCATGCCGGGCGCCGGCCTGCTGCTGCGCACAACTGCCGGATGGTTTTGGAGCAGGCGCCCGACCAGGTCGATGCGCTGCATCTGCTGGGGGTCATCACCAATGAGGACGGCAATCCCCGCGAGGCCGCCGGGCTGGTTTCACGAGCCATCACCCTCGACCCGGCACAACCGTCGTTTCATAACAGCATGGGTGTCATCCTGCGGTCACACGGGAAACTTGAGGAAGCGGCCACCTGCTATCGCACGGCGCTGAAGCTCGCTCCCGGTGATTCGGGCGCGATGAATAACCTGGCCAACACATTGCGTGACCAGGGGCGGTTGGCCGAGGCAGCAGACCAGTTGTCCCGTGCCCTGGAAATAAATCCGGCTGACGCTGCCACTCATTATAATATGGCCCTGGCGCTGGAGGACCTCGGCAAACTCGAAGACGCCGTCGTCAGCTATCGCCGGGCACTTGAATACGCTCCTGATGATTCGAATACCATCGGCAATCTGGGACTGGTGTATTTGCTGCTGGGAAACCCGGCCGAAGCCCTGGTTTACTTTAACCGTTTGCTGGCCCTCGATCCGCAGGCCGCAGATACCCACAATAATATCGGCAATGCACATCGGCTGGCCGGGGACCTTGACCAGGCGACACTATCCTACCGCCGGGCCATCGCCTGCCAACCGCAGTATGCCGATGCGCACTTCAATCTGGGCCTCATTCAGCAGGAAGCCGGCGACCTGGAAGAAGCGATCGATTGCTACCAACACGCACTCGAACACAATGCCTTGATGGCCGCGGCCCACGTTGGTCTTGCCGAAATCTATGAAAAACAAAACCGACTGGACCGGCTGCCACACCACCTCACTGCCGCCATGCAGCTTGAACCGGACAATGTGTCGGCCAACCGGCTGGCCGCCGTCATGTTGCGGCGAGAGGGAAAATACAAGGAAGCACTGCAAAAACTCTCGCGCCTGGCCTTGCCCGCCACGGAGGACCAAATAACAGAGAGTATCCATTTTGAACTCGGACGGCTCTATGACCTGGACCATCAAAGTGACCGGGCGATGCATCATTTTGCCGAGGGAAATCGGTTGCAGGTGCGAAACACCGACTCCCGCGTTGCCGACAAAGAACGCTACTTGGCCTGGATCAGACAACTGCGGGATTACTTTTCCCAGAACGGTGGTGCTTTCCACCCGCTCGCGTCGTGTTCGCCGGGTCTCAATACCCCGATGTTCCTAATTGGATTCCCCCGCTCCGGCACGACCCTGCTCGATCAGATTTTGGACAGCCACCCCCAAATCCAGGTCATGGAAGAAAAGCCAGCGCTGGAAAAAATCCTGCAGGATGTAGCCCGGAGGCTTGAGGGATACCCTCGCGCGCTGGCCGGTCTGAGCAACGACGACCGGGAACAGTTGCGCCTGCAATACTTCAGCATTGTGGAACAATCGCTGGTCCGGCGGCCGGACACGCTGCTGATCGACAAATTCCCCCTGAATATATGCCATGTCGGTCTGATCAACCGAATTTTCCCCGAGGCCCGGTTGATTCTGGCGCTCCGCCACCCCTATGATGTCTGCCTGAGTTGTTTCATGCAGTCGTTCGTGCTCAACGATGCCATGGCCAATTTTTCCACGATCGGGGACACGGCGGTCCTGTATGACGAAGTCATGCGTCTGTGGCAGCAAAGCGTCAGGATTTTTGCGCCGAATTTTCATAGCCTCCATTATGAATCACTCGTCGACGACTTCAGAGGCGAAGTGTCGTCTCTTTTGGAGTTCCTCGGTGTCGGATGGGATGACGCAGTGCTCAATTACACAACTCATGCCAAAACGCGGGGCTCAATCAATACGCCGAGTTATCAGCAGGTGACCGAGCCGGTCTACCGGAGGGCGAAATACCGCTGGGAACGGTACCACTCATATCTGGAACCGGTCAAAGGGCTGTTGCATCAGCATGTGGAATACTTCGGCTATTGAACCGGGTCGCTCCGGCTGCCCTAAAATGTATAGGGACCGGCCTATAACTCAAGTCAAGTCGAGGGCGTAACCTCCGATATTATATACAGAACCGGCCTAGGACGGCCGGATTATTGGAACCGGCCGAGCCGGCTTTCGGCGGCACTGGCCGCCTGCCGCAGCGTCCGGGAGAAGACAATGGACTGTCGGTATAGTGGTACTGCATTCGGTGTATGGAGCCCTCCGCAGTCCCCAGTATCACATCCAAGTGATCAGTGTCCGCCTGCCGTGGCGGTACAACTATCGACGACTAACGCCCGAAGCGGAGAATGACTATGTCGATTGATCCTGCAATACAATCAACAACAACGCAACAACCGAATACTCGGATATTGCTGAGCGGGCCGTTTGGTACCGGCCGGGTTGCCGGTGATTTGTTGTTGGAGGGGTTTTTGCAGTTATTCCGGGCTCATGAATATTTCCGGGATTACGAACCGGCTGCAATTTCGGACAATCCTGAACAAACCGCCAAAAATTTCGACATAACCACAATCCCCAACGACCTCGAATCGATCGCTCAAGCCCTCGCCGGGGGATCTGTCATGTTATCGATCGGTGAGACGTTCACCGACGCCGACCAGCAAAAGACCGGGAAAACGACCGGTTCGCTCAAGCGATTGCTGGCTGGAATCATCGCCGGACGGCCGACCGGCGTGATCGGGGCGGGAATCGAACCGCCGGCGATGACCGGTATTGCCGCATTCTTCGCCGAAATCATGGCCCGGGTCGACATGTTCACCGTCCGCGACCAGGCCTCGGCCATCGCGGCGGCCCGCTCCGGACTGACCGCGCCGGCACCGACCACTGCCAATCCAACATTCGGGCTCCCGCTGTCATCGAATCAACGCCCGGCAACGGGGCGGCTGGGACTCGATGTATGCGGCTTGACGAATGTCGATGATAGGATTTCAGCGGAACTCATCTCCGCGATGAACCACCTCACCGCCCAGACCGGCCTGCACCCGGTCCTCTTCGCTGAAGAGCAAACCATCAATGATCAGAGCATCATCCATTTGCGCCAAAGTATAGACGGTGCCGAAGTCGTCCCCTTGACCGGACCGCCGACCGCGATGCTGGATGCGCTGGGGACGGTCGATCTGCTGTTAGGCACGCAATACCATACGATCGTCGGCGCCGCAAGCCGCGCCGTCCCCGCTGTAGCCCTTTGTTTCGACCCGGCAGTGCACGGACTGGCACCGCAACTGCGGCTGGGAAATTATGCGCTGAGTCCCGACCGATTCCAGGCCCCGCAAATTGTTCGCGCGGCGCTGCAATTATGGAATAATCGCGCGCGGGTCGTCCCGGCACTGGCAATGGCCTACGCAACCCGGGCCAAACTGGCCGGCGAAAACCTCGAGCACGTCAAACACATGCTTTCTGTAACGCCTGACGTGCGGATTGCAGAATGTGACCTCAATGAGTTTGCCGCCGATTCGAGGACCCACGTCGGCGAAGTCCTGGAGGTCACGAACAAATTTTTGTCCGCATCCCGGCGGCACGCGGCAGCCGATGTCCCCGCAACGGCCCGGGAAACAATTGAGCACAAACCTCTCCCCGCCGACCCGTTGGTCACGATCTACATCTGCGCCTACAACGCCGCGCCATGGATCGAGCAGGCCTTGTCCAGCGCGATAAACCAGACCTATCGCCATCTGGAAATTTTAGTCGTAGATGACGGCTCAACCGATGATACTGTCGCCAGGGTCCAGGCCTGTGATGACCCACGAATCAGTCTGCATCAAATCAAGCACGGCGGGATCGCCCGGGCGCGCACGTATGCCAAAGAACATTTCCGTGGTGATTTGATTGTCTGCCTCGATGCCGATGACTGGCTGGCGCCGGAACTGATTGCCAAAGAGGTCGCTCTCCTGCAGGAGCACCCTGAAATTGATGTCACCTATTGCGACCGTTACCTGGTCGATGAGCACGGGACACCGACCGGCGAAGTCTGGAATTATACCGATTACCCGGAACCACGCCGGTTGCTCGGGGACATGTTCACCGGCGGACGGGGCCGCATCCCCAATGGTTCGATGATGGAACGTGCCGAGGTCGCCCGCGCAGTCGGCGCATACAACTCCGAACTGGCCACAACTGAAGATTTCGATTACGCCGCCCGGCTGGCCATAGTTGCGCGGTCGTTCCGCGGGATCAGCGAACCGCTGTATTTCTATCGCAGCTTCATGTCCGGCGCCAGCGGCAAATGGGACGAACGTAATGAGGTCGTCACCCGGGTCTGGCGGGAAATGTGGGAACGGCATGGCGGCGAGTATCTCCTCGGCGAAGAACCGGGGCGCGGCCTGGCCGGAAAACAAAAGGAAGCCGCTTATTTATGCCGGGCGGGAGATATCGCCTGCCGGCACGGCGAGGCATACATCGTCAGCGGCGCTTCCCGGCATTTCTTTGCCTGTGCCTGCGAATTTTATGTCAAAGCGCTGGCCCTCGAACCCTATAATTATACTGCCGGATCGCAGGTGATGAAACTGGCGGCAGCCGGGCATCTGAACCTGAAAAGCGAAACCGGCGCGGGGACCAATAAACACTCGCCGCAACTGGACACATTTTACGCCAATCAGCCGCTCCTGGATGTGTTGTATGAACATGCAATCCCTGAACTGCTGGCCCGGGGCCGCGAGACAATTACCATCACCGTGTGGCAGGCCGGGACGGGCTGCGAAGCGTACACGATCATCATCGAGGCGCTGCGCCGTGGTGTGCCCCCGGAAAAACTGCGCATGCGGGCTTATGATTCCCGCCCGGAAAAAATCGAACAAGCCCGCGCCGGCGTGTATACCGACAGCGAATTGTTTAACCGGGGGCGCAGCCATTTCTCGCAAACCCTCGCCGATCGCTATTTTGAAAAGCAGGCCGACGGCAGATATCGGGTGCGGGAGGAGGTCGCCCGGCAGGTAACCTGGCACAAGGGCGATATCACCAAAAGTGACGGGATCGATCCCGCAGAGAAATCGGACATAGTCTTCGCTTCCTCGCTCTGGGAGGCCATCGACACGCCGACGGCGGGGACCGCATTGGCGAACCTCACGGCGAATGTCCACGCGGACGGATATCTATTCCTCGGCGGCTTCTATCCGTCGCGCAATGCCGCGCTGGCCGAATTGCGCAAGCTCGAACCTGTCCGGGAACGGTTCGAGGACATTCACGACGGTTGGCGCTACCGCCGGGGCGCCTATGGGAGCCGCCCGTACGGCCTCGAACCACTGGACCGCCGCTATCAGGAATGGCCCTGGCGTTACGGTTGTGCGTTTCGCCTCCGTGAAGTGAAACAACTTGATTACAAAGCGCCGAACTTACTCAAGGAATACTGGACCGAGCGGGGCCGAGTTTACAAATGGCAGTATCCGGCATTGCCGCTCAAAGACCTGCCGGTGCCCCAGCGCATGGTCGAAATGCTGCAGGATGAACAACCGGGCAGCGTGCTGGATTACGGCTGTGGCTTCGGCACGATCCTGCGGGAAGTCCGGGCGGTACTCCCCACGGCGCAGTTGATCGGCCTGGATATCTCGCGTACTGTGTTATTCGAAGGTTACAAATACATGCTGGACGGCACACCCGTGGGGCTGGTCGAATCCGACGGCAAAACAGTGCCTTTCCCCGACAACAGTTTTGCCGCCACGTTTACCCACGTGACATTGATCCATGTCCCACACGAGGAAATACGCGGTGTGTTGGCGGAAATGGTGCGGGTCACCCATGACACATTGTATATCGGGGAGTCGGCATACAAAGAGCATGAACAGTTTTATTACTTCGCCCACGATTATCCGGCGTTATTCGCTGAAATAAATTTAGTCGCCGAGGAAATTGAGATAACCGATGCGCACAAACAACCCGGTACGCGGTTGTTCCGGATTGATGTCCGCCGGAAAGCAACCCGGTCTCAGGAAGCGGGCCGCGGACAAACGTCGTTTGCTGTTTCGCCGGCCGCAGTGTCCCCCAGACGACGGCTGCTGATCGTTTCCGACCGCCGTTCGGTCCATACGCGCCGCTTCTGCCGGTTTTTCCGCGAGCAGGGACATGATGTGCAATTATTCGATGGAGGGACCGATTGGGAGGGGCTGGAAGGCATTGTCCAGCATGCCCCCGATCCGGTGCGATTCCCCGAAGGAGATGCCGACCGCCAGTTGTATTCGCGCGTAGCCCGCCTGCGGGAGATAATCACCGCGATGAAACCCGACTGGGTCCACGGTCATTACCTCATCGGCTGGGGCTGGTGGGCGGCACTGGCCGCCGGTGATACACCGCTGGCGCTGACCGCCTGGGGGTCGGATGTGTTCATGCTCCCCGAGGAACAATCCCATACGCGCAATATGACGCGCTGGGCGTTGCAGCTGGCCGACCGGGTGACCGCCGATTCTACAGCACTCGCCCAGGCGGCCGAACAACTGGCCGGAGACGGACGACAGGTCATGCTGGTCCCGTTCGGCGTCGATACCGAGGCCTTTCGGCCCGGCGCAGATCCCACGGCCCTCCGGCGGCGGTTGATGATCCCGGACGATGCCCGCGTGATTCTCAGCCCGCGGCAGATCAAACCCGGAACGAATATCCAGTTTATCATTGACGCCTTCCAGCAAATTGCTGCCGGGGAACCCCGCGCGCTGCTGCTTTTGAAAACATATTTGACGACATTCGAGAAGCAATCGGCGTTCATGAACCTGATCCGCACCAAGCTCACGGAAACTGATTTGTGGGGCCGGGTGCGCATCGTCCATGACCTGCCGCCGGAACAAATCCCGGCACTGTATGCGCTGGCCGAAGTCACGATCAGCGTCCGCGACACCGACGGGACACCGTGCACGCTGTTCGAATCCTGCGCTACGGGCACGCCGGTCATCGCCGGTGACATCCCCAGTCTATCCGAATGGATCACGCATGAGGAAAACGGACTGCTGGTCCCGACCCGCAATGCCGACGCCATTGCCCAGGCCATCAGACAGGTATTCGCCGGCGGCCCGGAGATCGAACACATCAAGAGCACCGTGCGGGATTTCGCCCTTTCCCATGGCGATTATCGCCGCTGTTTCTCCCGCATCGAAGAGCTTTATTGCGCTCCGGCCCCCGGCAAACATGCACGATGCCGGACAACCACGATGCAAACACTTGCGGAAATGCGGGGACAAATGTGCGCGGCAATCGACCGGGGCGAATTCGACAAGGGGTTTGAAATATTTCAGACCATAAACAGACTGGTCGCCGGGGCCGACTTCGGCGCCGCAATTGAATACCGGACCGAGGAAATGCTGCAGCCGGCGTAAACCGCGGTGCGCGGATGAGAGGAATCGCCATGGGTACGAATACGATTGCAGAAAAACCTCCGGCACCGGCGGATAGTCAGACTCGCCGCCGCGAAATGCTGGCCCTGGTTTATCGGTTGTTTACTCCGCGCCGCCGGGAACAGGAAGTGAAACCGACCGGTTGGACCACTCCCCCGCGGCCGGACTGTGATCTGGACAGCCCGTACTAATCCGCCGAACGAGGCCTGCTGATGAACGTACTGGGAATCTCGTGCTATTATCACGATGCTGCGGCGTGCCTGGTGCATGACGGTGAAATCGTTGCCGCCGCCGAAGAGGAACGTTTTACCCGGAAAAAACACGATAACCGTTTTCCGCGCCGGGCCATCGATTACTGTCTGACCGCGGGCGGGATCACGGCCCGGCAGATCGATATCGTTTGTTTTTATGAAAAACCACTGCTGAAGTTGGAACGCATCCTGGAAACAGGCAGCCGGCGGCCGGAGGAATCGGCGGAACTAGTCAGCCGGCAACTGGCGCAAACGCTGCACGAGCGATTGTTCATCCCGGATGTCTTGCGTGAAGTCATCGGGTACCGGGGCCGGGTGGTCTATACCGACCACCACCTGGCGCACGCTGCTTCGGCATATTATCCCTCGGGATTTTCCGAGGCCGCGATTTTGACCGTGGACGGTGTCGGCGAAAAAGCCACTACCGCCCAGTTCAGCGGCAGGAATGGCCGGATCACCAAACTGCGGGAAATCGAATATCCTCATTCTCTGGGCTTGTTGTACAGCACGTTGACAGCGTTTCTGGGCTTCAAAGTCAACAACGACGAATATAAAGTAATGGGGCTGGCCTCGTACGGCACAGTGCGCCATGCCGATAAAATCCGGAAACTGATCACGGTCATCCCGGACGGCAGTTTCCGGCTGAATCTGGATTATTTCAGTTTTATGTCCGATCCGAACCGCATGTATGCCGACGCCATGATCGAGTTGCTCGGTCCGCCGCGTTTGCCCGGGGATAGTATCTCCGGTTATCATAAAGACCTTGCCGCATCGCTGCAGGCGGTCGTGCAGGAGACCATGGTGCACCTGGCCGGCTCGTTGTACGACCAATGCGGCCGGGTGGAGAACCTCTGTCTTGCCGGTGGCGTCGGGCTTAATTGTGTGGCCAATTCACAATTGCAGAAGCACACGCCGTTCAAGCGGATTTTTATCCAGCCGGCAGCCGGCGACGGCGGGTGTGCGCTCGGCGCGGCGTTATATGCTTCCCACGCCCTGCAATGTCTCCCGCAGGAACAACGGCGACATTCATCCCTGTACGGTCCGGAATACAGCAACGATGAAATCCGTAATTTCCTGCAAAGCCGCGGCGCGGAATTCACTGTATATGACGAAGACGGCATCTGCGCCGCAACGGCCAAATTAATTGCGGAAAACCAGATTATTGGCTGGTTTCAGGGTCGCATGGAATTCGGGCCCCGCGCACTGGGCAACCGCAGTATCCTGGCCAATCCCCGCAATCCCGAAATGCAGGACATCCTGAACCGCCGGGTCAAATTCCGTGAGGATTTTCGGCCGTTCGCCCCGGCGGTGCCGGCCGAACGGGCGGCGGAGTATTTCGAGGTCATCGGCGAAAGCCCGTTCATGTTGTTCACCACGACGGTCGTCCCGGCCCGGGAACGGGAAATCCCCGCGGTCACTCATGTGGATCATACGGCCCGTGTTCAAACCGTCAGTAAAGCCGATAATCCGCGTTTTTATCATTTGATCGAACATGTCGACAGACTCACCGGCGTTCCAGTAGTGGTCAATACCTCGTTTAATATTCGCGGGGAACCGATCGTCTGCTCAATGGAAGATGCCTACAATTGCTTTTTGAAAACCGACATCGACTACCTGGTTATGGGCAATTGTCTGGTGGAGAAGGAATTTTAGATCATGGCCGAGGACTATTTCACGGAACAGCGCCTGACGGCGCTGATCGAGGAGGCGAAAGCCGCCGGCAGCATCCCCGACCGGCTGGCCGAGGCCCTCACCACGCTGGGAAATAACATAGACCTGTTCCCACTGGAAAAAGACCCTGAACGCTATACAGTGGAATTTATTTATCCCCATTAAACCGGGGTGAGTCCATGACTTTCTGCCTGACCCGCAATTACCGGCACACCCGGCAGAAACCGCCGGGACTATTTCGGGTGCTGTGTATCGGCGACTCGCAGACGTTCGGCGCGGGAGTATTTATTCAAGAGGCGCTCCCCGCCCGGCTGGAGCCGCTGCTGAACCGCGCCGCCTGGAATAAACAGGTGGAGGTCGTCAATGACGGCGTCTCCGGGTATGCACTGTATGATGAATGGCACCATTACATTTTGCGCAGCCATCATTATGAGCCGGACCTCCTGCTCATCATCCTTTCCGAAAACGACGCGGAATTGTTCAGTTCCCAATGCGGTCCCGGCGGTCCCGGCCCCTACGAGGAACATATCCGCCGCTGCTGGGACACCCATTCGATCCACCTGCCGCATTTCCGCCGGGTGTTTCAGGAAATCCGCGCCCAATTGGATGAAAAGCCGCTGCCGGTCATCGTGGTTTATTATCAGGTATACGGCAGCCCGCACCGCGAACAGCGCGGCGCAATCATCCGGCAGGAGTGCGAGAAAAACGGGCTGGACTTTGTCGATTTATCCGCGGAATTTTCCCAGGGGCCGGCCGAGGCCTACGATCCGAAGCTGATGGTCAGCGCCGCTGATTTTCATCCCTCTGCGGCAGCCCATCAAATGGCCGCGCAGAAACTGGCCCGGCATATCGTCCGGGGTGGTTATCTCGGTGAAGTCGCAGCGCCGCCCCTCCCCGAACCGGAAGTCTACAGGCGATTATTGGAAAACGCTGAACACCTGCGGCGGGCAGGCGGCCGCCCGGATTTCATTCTCAATTCTTTAGACCAACTGCTCACCGTCAAGCGCACCAGCAAGAATCGGATCAAGCTTCCGGCGGAATCGTTGATGAACGACCGGGAATTTTCAGTTTTACAGCAGAATGTCCGCGCGCTGGCCGGACGCGGTGATATTGCGCTGTCACTCGAAGGGGCAAACTACGCGCTCCGGCAAAATGCCGAGATGTTCCACCGGGGACGGAATACCGCGGCGGAACTGGTCAATTTATTATCCAAACAGTTGTTTGTGCTGGAAAACAGACTGGACGATCCGGGACTTTGGAATTTTGCCTATGAGTCGGGACCGGATTCGCCACAACCACCGCCCCGGCCGGCAACATCTGCCGACCAGTTTCACTCCTGGCTGGTCCGGGCCGGCGCGGCCCGCGAAGCGCTCAAACAGGGTTTTGCGGCTGATTGCAGTAAGTTGCCGGGTTTTGCTGCCGCTCTCGCCCATCGTTTTGAACAGGCAAGTACGAGTAACCTCGAATATCTGCAGCACGGCGAAGAGATGATCAGTTCCTGGTTGAATCTTTACGCGTATTATCAATCACTGCGGGTACGGCATGAAACCCAGGCCTCACAGCCAACATTGCACGTCGCGTTTACTGCGCTGGCCGCAGAACTGGTCCGGCTGGCCGTGTTGATCGACAAGACAGCCGGGATGACACACCCGGATATCATCCCGCGCATATTCTCCCGGCAGACACCACTCGAGGCGTTGTATTGTGCGGTGAAAATGAGTTCCACGGCCCCGGTGGCTACTACAATCGGCGTGCAATGGCAATCGTTCGTACCGGAGTTCCAACCGATGTATGACGTGCACTACCTGGTCCGGGACGGACAGCCGCATACGTACCGTTTTTGTCTGCCGTTGTCGGTGGCCGGACAACTTAAACTGGTGGTCTGCCCGCCGACAGAGGTGGAGTTGGCTGCAGTGGAATGTTATGTGGATGAAGATCGGCCGGTCTGCCTGTCTAATGCCGCACAGCACATCAGCAACGGCCAGCTGTGGATCAGTTTTCCCGATTTTGTTTCGCTATTCTAAATAGACAACGCCGGTTCAGGCCCGGACCAGCCGGCCCTCGGCTTCGGCTTTCGCCTCCTGAAACTGCTTTTGCTGCACCAGGTGTTCGCGAATCTCGCGCAACCGTTCCAGCGTGGGCTGATGTTCCGGATCGATTTTCAGCGCTTTTTGATACCCCATCAATGCCGCATCAAGACAGCCCTGGCTGTGGTAGCAGTCGGCCAGCCGCGTCCAAACGTCGGCCCGTACCGGACCGGCGGCCACCACGCTTTCATAACAGGTGATCGCCGCCTGCAGATCATCCAACCGGCAATACAGATCACCGAGGAATCCCTTGACGGCAACATCATCATTGTGCCGTTGGACATATTCCGCCAGGGCCACACAGGCATCATCAATTCGTTCCAACCGGGCCAGGGAGATGCCCCAGTTCCGCAGAGCTTCGCCGAATTCCGGAGCCAGCCCCGCCGCCCGGCGGTATAATTCCTCGGCAGCGGCATAATCGCCCTGGTGGAAACGGCAATTCCCCAGGTTGTTCAATAACCGGCAGTCAGCGGGCAGCTCATTCAAACAGCGTTCGTAATCCAGGGCGGCGGCCGGATAATCCTCTAGATCGAAATAAATGTCGCCGCGCAGCCGGTACCCCTCGCTGAACCCGGGATCGAAGCGCAACATGCGGCTGATATATTCCAGGGCCTGCTGCCGGCCGCCGCGTTCCTGTTCGATGATGGCCAGACGGTAACAGGCAATGGTGTTGGCTTCGCTTAACTCCAGCGCCCGGTGCAGGTGGGTTTCCGCCGCGCGGATATTGCCTTGCCGGTGCAGCACCTCCCCCAGGAATACATGACATTTGCCGTCGGTGGGAACAAGCTCCAGCTGCCGCTCCCAGTGACGGCGGGCCTGGTCATATTCCCCGAGCTGATAATACATCAAACCCAGCCGATAATGCGCATCCAGATAGTCGTCCCGTTCGCCGAGGCATTTTTCGTACCAGCCCGCCGCCTCGGCGTGTTTATCTTCCATCTGGGCCACCAGGCCCAGGCCGTAATACGCATTATGGCGGCTGTGCAAATGCATCAGGATTATGTATTCGGTCTGTGCGTGTTCGTCGTAGTGCAGCTGCCGGTCGAGATACTCCAGATAGTATTTGCGGGCAAGCTCGAGTTGCCGGGTGGAGGAATAGATGTGCCCCAGACTCAACAATGGATCCAGATAATCCGGCAGCAGCGACAACGCATAGTGGCACCATTTTTCCGCGTTTTTATAATCGCCCTTGTTGAAGTATGCGGTGACCAGCTGATGCGAACCCATCAAATGGATATGGCGTTCACCGGGTTTGTGCGGGTCGGAAAGCTCGACCGCCCGGCCGGCATGATACACCACGCGTTCCATCTGGTCGGCCGTGGGCACGTCCTGTTCGCCCCGGAGGATCTGGGCCATGTTAAAATGGGCGAAGCCGTAATCCGGATTTTCCTCGAGTTGCTGCAGCAGCATCGATTTGGTCCGTTCGACTTTTTTCGCCATTTTTTCTTTACTGAGGCCGTAGCCGTAATGGCAAAATCGCACGGGGGAGCGCAGGACTTCTTCGTTCTCCGGCAACCGCAGCATATTGTGCACGATGCCTTCGTAGCGGGCCATTGTCTCGCGGCGGAAAAAGCGGACGGACGGTAAAAACGAGGTGTACAGCGCCTCGCCCTGGGAATAGTTGTATACCGAAATCGACAGCGCTCGGTATTCAGTAGTATACAAGGTCTTTTTCAACGCCGGGAGGTCTTCGGCGACCAGCTCCTCGTCGGCGTCGATAATGCAAATCCAGTCGCCGGTACAGTATTCGATCGAAACGTTCCGCGCCGCCGAAAAATCATTGCGCCATTCAAAATGATAAATCCGAGCGCCATATGACCTGGCGATTTCCACGGTCCGGTCGGTCGACCCGGTATCGACAATAACGATTTCATCGGCCAGGTCTTTGATACTGCCCAGACAGTTGGCCAGCAGTTCCTCTTCATTTTTAACGATCATACAAACCGACACGGTCGGATGATCGGGATAGGGAAGGGCCGCTGTCTGCTCTTGTGGATGTTGCGGCGAACTGCGCTTGTGCCTGACTGGCGGGGGGACCGGCGTGCCGTCGGCCTTGCGCACCACGCGGCTGCGCGTGGGGCTTTTTTTTGCTTTGCGTCGGGTAGTCATGATGTGTCTGCTGTCCGTTTACAATTGTTCAGTGTCCAAAATTGAGCACAGGCGTCCGACCATCTTTTCCGGTGTCCAGAATTTCCTGACCCAGGCGGCGGTCTCCACCATTCTTTGCCGCAGGTCATCCGGCCGGGTCACCAGGTGATCCAGCATCTCATAGAGCGCATATGTTGAATCCGGCGTAAGCCAGGGCAGTTGATCGGTACCGAGGGTGTGCGCCAGCAAGGCGCGCGAATATTGATCGAGATAGACGATATTGACCAGACCCAGCGCCGAGTTTTCCAGACTGGTCAAGCCGAACCGTGGCGCGCCGAACGATAACCGGTCAAAACCGATGTGAATGCGCTGCCGGAACGCCAGCGTATCCCGCTGGGTCATTTCGGCGCAGCGCCCAAACAACACATTGTCGCCGTGTTTCTTTTTCAGGTGGGCGATCAGCGGCACAAAAAGCTGATGCCTGCCGCCCGCATACGGCGGCCGTTCATGAAACGTCACTGCCACCGGGCCGACCGAAAAATTTCCGCGCGTGTATTCCGGCGCATCCAGGTCCACGACCGGCGGGATAAAAATCGAATCCGGGACATGCAGGCAAACATCCGGCGAGGGGGTAAGCACACGCCAACCCCGTTCGGTGAACCGCTGGTGGTACCAGTGGTAATTCCCCCGGACGGCGGGCGAACTGCACAACAGCGCCGCATACCGTTTGTGGCCGGAAACCGAACGCCAATTCAACTGACCAAATGGTATTTCATCGGTATCCTCCAGCCGGCCGTCACGGCGCACCGCTCCGGCGCCAATCCCGGCGGCAAAAATCAACCAATCGGCTTGTTTGGCCAAATCACGGACCTGCCGCTCAAAGTCGCTGTCTGCTGCGGGGTTTGCCGGCGGCGTGATCGTCACCGACGGATCGGCCGCCAACCGGGTTTTGTGGACCAGAACCCGGCAACGATGAGGTGAATATTTGTTCATGGCCCGGGCATATGCAGCCAACATTCCTCCGGGGTCGGTCGCGCCGATGATCAGACACTGCAACCCGGCCTTGCTTGAAGTACGCAACTTCGGCGCCTGCCCTCCGGAAGATTGCGGCTCACCGGTGATTTCGGCCAGCCAGCGGCGGTGTACGGCATCACCGTAAGGTGAATCACCCGGGCAATTGCCCGCGGTCATCTGCCGGAGGTAAGGCGGATATGCCTCGGCACCTGCCGCCGCGAATTGCCGGATCCCCATACTCATCAAGCGGCGGGCCCAAATGCCAAGTTCATCCCCGGCCGTTTCAGCGAAAAAACCGAGCCGGGCGAACGCGGTGCGCCGAAACAGCGGCAGGGTGACACTGATCGCTGCGTTGTCGGGAGACGCGGAGGCAGCCGGCTGGTCTTCCGGACCATAGATCACGTCCAGTTCCGAGTGATTGTTGAACGCCGCGACCAGGTATTCGATGGCCTCAGGTCGCAACAGGTCGCCCGCATCCAGCACCAGGACCCACTCTCCCCGGGCGCGCTGAATCCCTTCATTCGCCGCCGCGGCCCAGCCGGTATGGACACGACCGAGATACACGACCCGGTCAGCATACGCCGCAACTATCGCGGGCGTATTGTCTATCGAGCCGTCGTCGACCACCACGATTTCAATCGGGGAATATGTCTGCGCCAGGATATTTTCAATCGTCGCAGGCAACGTGCCTTCGGCATTACGCACCGGGACGATAACTGAGACCATTCCCGTCACCGGCGGCGCCGCCAGTTCCGCCTCAGTGACTCGGCTGCTCAATGGTTGTTTCCGGTGCAGATCACTGCCGTCCGGCATGTCCTGCAAAGCCTGCAGAAATTTCGTATGCCAGCTGATCAGCTCCGCCTCACCCGGATTGGCCGCCAGCAAGCGCGAAGTCCAGGCGCTGCCGACCGCAAACCGGCCGGCGCCAAAAGCAAAATGCAGGGCGTTACCCCAGCATTTTTTATAGGCCGGCGCTGTAGTCAGGCACCGTTCATAGGCCGCTTGTGCCTGTTCGGGGCGTTCGGTCGATGCATATAAGACCGCGAGGTCATTGAGCGCTCCGGGATCATCCGGGCGCAGGCGCAGTATCGTTTGAAACTGTTCTTCGGCTTTATCGAGTTGTCCGGCCGCACAATAGAGAATCGCCAAATTGTGATAGCCATCGACGGCCTGAGGCGCCAGACGAATCGCTTCGCAAAAGGCGGTCTCCGCCCGGGCCAGGTCACCCAATTCTGCGGCCACCGCGCCTTGCAGCAGGCGCAGAGAAACATCCTGCTGGTCGGACAAAATCAACAATTCCAGCGGGCTTGCAGCTTCCAACGGCAATCCGGCGGAGAGAAAATACTCGACGGCCTGCCGCAGATGGGCCGGTGAATCCTGATGTTGTTGGATGATCAATCGCTGCCGGGCGATTTCCTCCCGGTCAAGAGTGGCATGTATTGTGGTCATCGCCTGCTTCCCTGCAATGCGAAATGCGACTAGTTGGCGATTAATGGGTGCGGTCAGATGCCGTCCGGGTAATCGTCCGCACCGCCTGTCGCGCGGTGGATTACGTCGTTTACCCAGACATCATTTTTGTCGCCGATGCACTTACCGTGCTTTCACCGGCGCCGCCAAGCTGCGGCAGCAACGGATGGGTGGTGGAGTATGGTCCGTTGACCAGCACCAATTGTTTGGCCAGATTATTCTTCGTGCAAATCACCACCGGCCCCTGGAGGTTGACGCTCATGCGCGACATATCGCCGTCGGGCACGGAAACAATGACATACGTCATGACCGAACCCGGATCGGACAACTCCAATTCACTAAGCTCACGCGGATCGACATCGATGCGATAATCGGCAAAAAAGACCAGGGGGTTGACGATCACAAACGCCAGCGCCGGATCATCGAGCGACTGGAACCATTTAAACGGTTCGCTGTCGGGTGTCTCGATAATGACGAAGCTCCGGGAACTTTCGAAACCCAGCAAACCCTTCGGGACAGCAATAATCAGCCGGGTGTCGACGGTGATTTCACCAAACCGCACGGTTTTGAGCTGTACCTGCTTTCCGGGCATTGGCCGGTCCTTTCCCGGGGGGCATGTATTCACCGGTTGGTGCTTAATGGTCGCCGCTGTGCTGATCACAACCAATTCCTTCTCAGCGCATAAAGTCGATCAAAGACGGGGCGATAATGCGCGCAGTGGCATTAAGTGCCGCCTGATAAATATTCTCCTGACTGGCCAGATCGGTCGTCACTTTAAGTATATCGGCATCTTCCACTTCCGAAAGCAGGCGCAGCACCGACAAATTCAACTCGGTCAATCGAGAGTTGGTTGTCTCCAGCCGGACGACTTTGGCGCCGATGGATGCCCGCTGTTCCAGCAGACGGTTGGCCGCCTTCTCCAGCGCATCGATCATGCCGCCGATAGACTCCTGGTCATTGGTATCGAGCGCCTCCACCAGCAGCAACGTCGCGCCGAAAACGTCGGGGGAGCCATAAATCCCCAACCGCTTCGCCGAACCCAAATCGTCGGCGGAGGTAATCATCAGGGTCCGATCGTTGACCGTCGGCTCAACCTTGATGCCCGTGGCCTGGTCATTGATCGAAGCAGTAATCGCCATCCCGGAATTGTTCAAAATATCAAGGACATCGCCGATGGTCACGGCCGGGGACAGATCGATGCTGCGCACCTCGTCACCCTGGGCAATACGGATGCGCCCAAGATCGGCGCCCAGCGTATTAAACAGCTCGGTCACCGGCGTGGTCAGGGTCAGGACCGGATCCAAGTCCGTGCCGTCCATGGTCACATGAAATGACCCCTCGATGCCCAGCGTGGAGGCCACATTTCCTCCGGCGGTTTCGGCCACGGTATAATCGGGTACGGGCAGCAGATCAGCGCCATCCAACTGGCTGCCGACCACACCGGTAATTCCCAGATTATGCGCGGTGTGCTGCGAACTGAAATCTTCAATCGTCAATCCCAGGGGCGTGGCGTCGGTGATTGTCAAACCGGTATTCCCGGCATTAATGGTCATCTGCACACCCGCTACGCCCGCCGCGGCCAGTTGCGAATTAAATGCCGTCCGCAGATCGCCGACCGTTACTGCGCCTGAAATATCGATGGTCACATCGATGGCTCCGCCGTCGCTGACGCGGAACGTCCCGGGCACGGTCTCAACCCCGGCGCCGTTGCCCAGGTTGGCCAGGGCGGTCGCATCGGTAATTGTGCCGTTGGCGGTGGGCGTCAGGCGCAACGTGTTGCCAACCGGCGAGACCTCCGCCTGCAGATCGACAATCCCGCCGGCGGCCAGATCGGCATTGATCTTGTCGATGACGTCGCCGATCGTGGTCTCCGCTGAGACATCGATGGTGACCGTCGTTCCGGTATTATTGTCGATTATGTCAAACCGCCCGTTGGCCGGTGCGCCAAGGTCGACACCCGTGCCGTTATTCAGATTGGCCAGAAACACGTTGCGGGTGACGCCGGGGTCGAGGTCGAAGCCATCACCCAGCACGGTTACCGGCGTAATCATTACTTCCGACCCAATCTGATTGGCTTCCAGCAGGGAGCCGGCGGCGATTTCAACATTAATGCGGCCCTCGTCCCCCTGATAGACCACGCCGGTGGACGAGGCATTGAACGCCGCTGTCCGCGTCCGGTGGCCTGAGAAAATATAGCGGTCCTCGATTTTTGTATTGGTGGCGGCGAGCATCCGCTCAAAGATCGATTCCACCTCGCGCGCGGCCGCCGCCCGGGCGTTCGAGTCGTACGTATCATTCGCCAGGGCCACGGCGATCTCTTTGGCCGAATGGACAAAACCCGCGATGGAACCCAGGGTTTGTTCGACCATGCCCAGCGTTGACTCGGCCCAGGAGATATTGCGCTGGTACTGTTCGATATCCGAAATTTGCGAACGGAACGATAAATCGCGGGTCACACCGATGGGGTCATCGGAGGGTTTGCCGATCCGCCGGGCCGAGGACAATTCGGTCTGCAGGGACATCAGCCGCGAGATGTTCCCCGAGAGGTTGCGGGAAACCCGGTTCACCATCATTTGCTGCGTGACTCTCACGAGTGCGACTCCTCATCATAACAAAAATCGGTATGAAGCGCCTGCGGCGGCGTCTGCAGCAGCGGTTTTTCCCGGACCGGGGATTTATCCCGCTCGGCGATCAGGCGGGCGTACGCCAACTGCGGATCGGTGATCCCGGATTGCTTTTCCTGTTGTTTCGGCCGCTTCCACATGATGTTTATCTCCGCGAACGGTAGTCCCGGGGCCCGCCCTTGCGCGGTGAGGGGATGGTGCGGTACCGCAATTCGGTGTGAGCGTGGTTCGATTGAGGCCCCAGCTTCACTTTGCCTTTAATCAACCGGGCAATCGACAACAGGTCTTCCTTGATCGTCCGCGCGGCCTTGCGGTTTTCCTCCTGAATTTTGAGGTAGACCTCTTCACGATGGACGATAACGTGCGCCGGGGCGTCCACCCCGAGTCGCACCTGCCTGCCATAGATACCCAGCACGGTGACTTTAATATTGTCACCGATAGTGATGCTCTCCCCCAACTTCCGTGTCAGAATCAGCATCCACCCTCCGTGGCAATCCATGGGCGTTTCTGATAAACGCCCTCATCCTAAGTATCGGACGGTGGTACCTGACACTTTACCGCGTGGGGGCGGACAATTATCGGCCACCAACACCCAACTCGTTGACGATGGTGCCGATGGCGTGGTCGATGGTGGTAATGACTTTGGCGGCTGCGTCGTAAGCGTGCTGGGCCCGGATCATGTTGGCCATTTCCTCATCAAGCGACACACCCTGGACCGACTGGCGGGAAAACTCCAGCTGTTCGAGCACCAGATCGTAGTTGTCCTTGGTGTCCTTGGCCTGTTCGGCCCGGGTGCCGATTAATCCGATTAGCGAATAATAAAATTCGCTCATAGTGGCCGAGCCGTTATTCAAGACCTGAGCGGACTTTAACTGCGCAATGCCCAGTGCGATCGTGTTGTTGCCCGGACTGGCTGCGGCCGAAGAGGCCGCAATATTGGCCAGACTGTTTTTCACTTCCTGCGACAAATCGACCGTCGCGGCGGTCAGGCGGTTGGGGTCGAAGAAATTAATGCCGGTTTGGTCATTGGATCCGTACCCCGTCCGGTGCAGGGCATTGACCTCGGTGACCAGCCGGTAGACCAGACTATCCAACTGGGTAATATATTCAGGGAGCACGGCATCACGGGCTTCAATCAGCGAGGCCAGTTCTCCTCCGATCGAGCCCAGCTGCGTGCCGGTGCCCTGCCAGACAATCTGCCGGATGGTCATGGTCTGCGTGGCCTCGGTCTCGGTGCCCAGCGCCGTATAGTGCCCGCTGCCGATAAATTCCATGGCGCCGATAAACACCCGCGCCGCGCCGGTGGATTCCTCGATTTGGGTCACATCCACTTTGTAGGATAATTGGTCGATGAGATAGTCCCGGCGGTCCCGCAAATCGTTGGCGGTGTTGCCGTCTAACTCCATGAACGCAATTTCCCGATTAATATTCGAAATCTCGGAAGCCATCTGGTTTAATTCGCTGACCCGCGCCGACACATCGTCATCGAGATTTTTAATTACGGCGCTCAGACGTTGGGAGGCCTGCTGCAAGCCATTGATCAGCAACAAGGCCTGCTCCCGGATGGCTGACCGGGCGGTCTGGGAATCGGCAGCGGTGGTCAGGTTTTGCCAGGCATTGAAAAAGTTGTTCAATAAATCATTAAGCTGGTTTTCATTGGGTTCCATGAAAATGCTTTCCACCTGGGACATGGTGCGGTCCATGGCATCCCAGCGGCCCAGTTGTGCGTTTTCATCACGGTACTGGGTCGTCAGAAACAAATCCCGGATTTGCCGGACAGTGGCAATCTGTACGCCGGTGCCGTATTTCCCGTTCGCGTCTTCATAAGGCGTAGTCGATTCCAGCAATACCTGCTGCCGGGAATATCCCGGAGTGCTCACGTTGGCGATATTATGCCCGATGCTGGTCAGATTATATTGCTGCGAGAGGATGGCCCGCTTGCCGGCCTCCAACCCTCCAAACAGTGAAAACGGCATCCCACACCTTCCTTGGCGGATTACCCGATACGGTTGACCAGCGCTGCTGTTTTCTTGGTGGTCGTGCGCGGCGCATATTCCGGGGCGGTCGCCATGTTCCCGGCAATCAACCGGACCGTTTCCCTGATATGCATCATCGACCGGTTAATCAACATATCATTTTGCCGGCGAACATGCTGGATGTTCCCGGTAATGGAGAGCATCGTCTGCTGGAGCTGCTTGAGCCGCGCGGCATAGGTGCCCGAAAGGACATCGGTCAACCTGGACAGGGTCAGCTGTTGCGGGTCGCCGTCGATATATTCAGCCAGCCGGCCCAGCAGCCGACGCCGCTCGGTTTCCAGTTCCCGGGAAAAACGGATGGCCTGCTCCTGCTGTTGGACGTTTTGCTCGACGCCGGCCACATCGCTTTCCACGAGAAACCGTTGCTGGTCGGTCAGCAGTTGCAACAACGAATCAAGGTGTTCGACTTCCCGGGCAACGACTTGCGTCAATTGGCGCGTGATCTGGCTAACCGACTGCTCCGCTGCGGGGGCTAATGGCTGTTCTGCTGGACTAGACATCGTTTCCTTCCGGTACACAGGTTCCCCTGCTTACTATCGGCCAATCGCCATGATCCATGACCATCCCCTATTCCCCGGGGTTATCCCGTACGCCCACCAGACTGCGATATGGCCGCGCGAGACCGCGCAGTGCCTCCAGGTCTTTCGCCGGCGTCGGGGCGGCCCCCTTGTCCAACACCAGCATTTCCTCTTTCGGCTGGGCATTCTCACCTGCAGCGGCAGAGTCCGCCGGTGAAACTTGTCGATTGAGTGATTCGAACAACATCTCTCCCAGCCCGATACCGCCCTGCTGAGCCAGGTAGACCGCCATTTGTTCGTCGGTTATTTCGCGCATGGTCTCCATGCCGAACCCGGCTTCATCGGTCTTGGGCACGGTGGCCCGCATGCTTTTGAGCAGCTTGTACATAAACAGCGACTCGAAATCCTGCGATGCTTTGCGCAACCGGGACTCGCGCAAGCGCCGGTCGGCGCCCTCGTCCGCCGTTTTTAATTCTGCGGTACGCCGAAAATCAACATTTTCCGGCTGCGCCGTCGAGGGCAGTACTGCGGAAATTGGATCACTCATGGCTGCTTGAATCCGGGTCGACTAGATGATAATCAGTTCACCCCGTAACGCCCCGGCTTTCTTCAACGCCTGGAAAATGGCAATGATATCACGCGGCGTGGCCCCGATACTGTTCAGCGCCTGTGCGACGTCGCTGATATTCGTGGACTCCTGCATATAAATGACCTTAGCTTCGGTTTCACTGACATCGATACTGGCCTGGGTCTGGGTCACCGTCTCACCCTGGGAAAAAGGCGCCGGCTGAGAGATAATCGGCTGGGCGCTGATCGTAATCGTAATTGAACCGTGCGCCAGCGCTACCGGAGCAATGGTCACACATTCGCCGGCCACGATTGTGCCCGTCTTTTCATTGATCACTACCCGTGCCGGGACATCCGGCGTCAGCGTCAGCATTTCCAGCGAGGCAATGAATCCCACCTTTCCGCCTTCGACCTGGAATTCGGGCGGAATCTCGACGGCCACCGACGCCCGGTCCACCGGGACCGCCGCATCGTAATACACGTCGTTGATCGCCCCGGCCACGCGTTGAATTGTGGTATAATCGGGGTTGCGCAGCACGATGCGGATTTTTCCGTCCAACGGCTCGAACTGCATTAATTCCGATTCCAGCACGCCGCCGTCGGGCACGCGGCCCACCAGGGTATAATTTTTGGCGACCTTGGAACCGCCGCCGCTTTGGACATTGAATCCGCCGGTCGATATCGGTCCCTGGGCATACCCGAACAACCGGCCGTCCAGCCCGGTCAAGGGGGTCATCAGCAACGTCCCGCCCTCCAGCGATTGTGCATCGCCCATCGAAGAGACCGTCACATCGAAATGTGAACCGGCTTTCATCTCCGGGGTAACCGCCGAAGTAACCATAACTGCCGCCACATTTTTGACTTTGATCTGTTCGGGGGCGACGGTCACACCCAATCTGGTCAGCATACTGGCCAGGGACTGCACGGTGAATTGCGTCCCGGCGCCGTCGCCGGTACCGTTGAGACCGACGACCAGCCCGTAGCCGAAAAGACGCACATCGGCCTGGCCGGCAATATCAGCGATGTCTTTAAGCCGCACGTAACCGGCTGCCGCCGGCAACGGAGGCAAGTTGACGAACACAAATGCGGCCAACCAGGCGCCAATCAGCGTTCGCCGCAGGCGCCGGCCGGTACGTCCTTCTGATTTTTTCGTTGCCCTGCCCATTGGCTATCCCTACATACCGTTAAAAGACCCAATTCAGGAACCGCATGATCCAGCCCGGCCTGCTGCCGTTGGCTGCGATACCCTTGCCGCGATAGGTGATCTGCGCATCCGCGATTTGATAGGAATATATTGTGTTTTGCGGTGAGATGTCCTGCGGCCGGACTGTCCCGTTCAGGACCAGCATTTCTTTATCGTTATTGATCCCCAGCACGCGCGAACCTTCAATAACTAAATCGCCGTTGGGCTGGACACCGACGACCCGGACGGCCATCTGCGAAGTGATCGATCCGCTCCGCGAGGTTTTACCTTCGTTGGATGATTCATTTTTCGATGTGCCGTCCGCGCCGAAGACCGGGATCTCACCAAACGGAAAAGTGCCGAACCCCGGCCCGGCGTCCAGCGCGAATTTGCTGTCCTTGGTCGTTTCCGTGCTCGCGGTATTCGACGCCGAGGTTTTTTCGATAATCAGCACGGTCAGGATGTCGCCGACCCGGCCGGCTTTCATATCGGTGAACAACGACATCGACTGATTGTACTGCTGGGCGGCCGAAGTCACGGCACAGGCCAGCACCAGCAACGCGGTTAACCATAGTTTTTTCATCTTGTGCTCACCTCATCCCCCCGCGCCGGGGCGCGAGATTTCAATGACTCCATTATCCACTGGAATACCGGTAACCAATTTTTTGGAAGAGAGGTTTTTCACGCGTACCGGACGGTCTCTCCAGCCGTCTTCGATCGCCTCCCCCATCGCCGTCAACAGGAGATTGGCGATCTGGTAGCGAATCGTCACCTTTTCGCCCTGCAAGACCAATGGATTTTCTTCAACCGCCGCGCGGGTCAGCATGGTCCCCGGCCCCAGTGTCCGCCGCAGCCGATAACCGACACCTTCCTCCAGTGCAGTCAACGGGCGATCATCGCGTAAATTGACCTCACGGCGTTCGAGGAGCACATCGGCCGGACTGATAACCTCTTTGCGCTTAAGTCCGCGGGTGGTCACGAGGACTTCATCATATAAGGTAATATCCAGCGGCACCGGAAATGACCGTAACTCCTCTTTACCCCTGAACACGGTCACCCGCAATGTCACCAGTCCGGACAAATCGGCACTGCCGGGGTGAGTGATTTCCAGGGTCACCCCGTCCCAGTTTATTTCGGGGCGGATATAACGCCGGAACGTGAGTTCGAGATCCTCGGGCGCCCACTGCGTCTGCTTTAGGATGTGTTGCCGGCAGGCCTGTTCGATAGTCTCCTGGATGCCGGCCTGCGCGACAGGCAGCCACGCGCCGGTCAGGAGGACTATCCCCATCAAAATTCGAAGAAACGCACGCATGATCTTATCTACCGTTTTAGGTTATTGGCCAGCGAGGCCATATCGTCGGCGGTTTGAATGGCCTTGGAATTAATCTCGTATGCCCGCTGGGCGATAATCATATTGACCATTTCTTCCACCACTTCCACGTTCGACATTTCCAGATACCCCTGGGCGATCTCGCCAAAACCGGCCGAGGCCGGATTACCCAGGATGGGATCGCCGGAGGAGACGGTCGAGGTGTACAGGTTGTGCCCGATGGCGTTCAAGCCACCGGAATTGAGGAACTTGGCCAGTTCAAGTTGTCCAAGGTTCTGGGGTTCACCCTGCCCCGGTAACATGACCTGGACTGTACCATCCATGCCAATCGAAATTTTTTCGGCGTCCTGCGGAATCGTCAAATCGGGGACCAGGTAGAAACCGTCATTGGTCACCACCCGCCCGTCCGCCGAGAGTTTGAACGAACCATCCCGCGAATAGGCGGTAGTCCCATCCGGCATGGTAATCTGGAAAAAACCGTCGCCTGAGATCGCCAGATCCAGCGGCTGGTCTGTCGGGTTCAGACTGCCTTCAGAAAATATCCGCGAGGTGGAGATCGGTTTGGAACCATAACCGATTTCCAGGTTCACCGGCACCATACTTTCCGCGGCGGCGTTCGTCCCCGCCGTACGGATATTCTGGTACAACACGTCCTGGAATTCAACCTTGCTGCGTTTGAAGCCGGTCGTGTTGATATTCGACAGGTTATTGGCGATCGTATCCACATTCAACTGCTGGGCGACCATCCCCGATGCCCCGGTGCGTAACGCCCTGATCATTGTACAGACTCCCCTTTATCCCGGCAGGCCGGGCCGACTCTCACCGGCCGACCGTCCCGAGCTGGTTAATTGCTTTATCCAGCGACTGATCCTGGATTTGCACCATGCGCTGCGCGGTTTCGAAATGGCGATAACTTTCGATCATGTTCACCATTTCTGAGATAATATTAATGTTGGAGCGCTCCAACGCGCCCTGGCGGACCGTGAAATCGACTGCCTTGGTCGGGTTCGGCGCGTCTGCAATTTTCCCGAATAATCCGGGAGAGGTGCGTTCCAGCGGATATGGCGCGGGGAAGGTGACTAGTTTCAGTATCCCGGTCGAAACGCCGTTCACGCTGATCCGGCCCCGCTCATCAACGGCAAACTCTTTCCCGGCAAGGGAGATTTCCCCATTTTCGGCCAGCACTGGATAACCGTCGGCGGTAACCAGCTTGCCTTCGCTGGACAACCCAAAGTTTCCGGCCCGCGTGTACATTTCACCGCTGGGCGTCGACACCGTGAAAAAAGCGTCACCATCCAGCGCCAAATGCAACCGGCTGCCGGTTTCCTCGATGGCGCCCGGCGAAAAATCGATGGCGATTTCGGCAATCTGGGGGATTTCCCAGTCTGCCTGAACCGTGGCGGCTTCTTGCCCGGCTTTGGAGAACTCCTGCGCAATGACGAGTTCACGCTTAAAACCGGCGGTGTTGACATTGGCCAGATTATGGGCCGTGGCATCCTGCCGAATTACTTGCGGCAGCATTCCCGAGGCGGCGTCATAGATACCCTTAAGCATAACTATCCTTTCCCACCCCGCTGCATTGCAAGGGATATGCCGAACCGTCCGATTTTACTGCGGAGAAATTCCAGCAGGCCTTGGACGATGGCTGCACATGGGTTTGTTACTTGAGCAATGTTATATATCTCATTGGTGCAAAACCACATCGGAGACGACGAAAATTCCACCACACCCATTCGATCCGGAGAAATTTATCGAACCCACCATTATTCGATCCTCGGAGATCGCTTCCGAAAAACGGCGTACGGAAAATCATGCCCCCCCTTGCGGCAACTCTTTCCTGTGCGGCGATTAAGCCGTATGTTACTGCGGCTGGAGATTCAAAGGCCAATCCAGCCGGGGACGGACGTATGGAGTTGCGGCGATGATCAGGAATTCCGGGGAAACTGGGGAAACAGGCATGCCACATCATGAACCCCCGCCATATCTGGCTTACGAGGAGCTCTCAACTTCCCAACTGGAAAAAATCGACCGGGAGCGAGCGGTAGTCATCATGCCCCTCGGCCCGCTGGAAGAACATGGCCCGCATCTCCCGTTTGGTGTCGATGCGTTTAATGCCGATTATGTGGCCGAGGAAACGGCCCGCTTGATTCACGGGATAGATGAATCGATCACCATCATTAAGATCCCCCTGTTATATCTCGGGACACATGTCTACCGGCGGGGAGGTTCGTTGTGGACGCGCCAGCGCGTTGTCCGGGATGCAGTAGTCGATTATGGCCGTTCTCTGGTGCGGCATGGGTTCAGGCGAATCGTTGTTGTCTCGGCGCATGGCGGACCGCGCCATTTCGTCGCCCTGGAAGAGGCGGCGGTAATTGTTTCCCGCGCCCGCGGGACCAAGATGATCTCTCTGACCTCGCGGCTGATCGTCGATTTTCTGCTGGGACGCTATGTCGAGGAAATTGCCGCCCAAATGGGTGGTGATTTTTCCGAGGAAGATCAAAAAATTCTGTCCATGGACTACCACGCGGGCTGGTGGGAAACCTCGATGATGCTGTGGCTTAAACCGCACCTTGTCGCTCAAAGTTATGCGAAATTGCCCCCGGCGTTAGTCCCGCGGGCGCGTCTGCGGCCGGGCAGCCCATGGACCGTGGGGCCGGGGCTGGGTTATCTCGGCGCCCCCGCGGCCGCCTCAGTCAAATTTGCCGAGGCCACAGCAGTGGTCCTGCGCACCGAAATCAAGCGGATCCTTGAGCATTTTTTGGCGGGGACCCTGCCCCCCAGCTCCGTGCGCTCGCCCTTATATTTTGTGCCGGTTTTTCGCACCAATTTTCGGCGCTGGTTGCTGCTTGCCGGCGGGGCCGTTCTTGCGACGGTCATTGCCATCCTGGCAATGCATGCCCGATAATGATAAAAACGTAAGCGGTATTCGGGAAAACGGCAGGTGTCTGCCGATTGAGGAGAAATCAGTCGATTTTAAGTTTGCTGCGGTCGAAAGCCGAACCCAGCACTTTGCCGAATTCAATTTTGTAGATCTTGCGTTCTTCCTTGCGCTGCAGTTCACCATAGATAAGGCCGAAATAGAATTTCGCCCCGGCGTAGGCCGTTCCCTCGACGGCAATCTGGGCTTTGGAATTTTCCTCGATCTTTTTTTCCAATTCGGCGATTTTTTCTTTCAGCGCGGCAATCTGCTGCGGCGCAGTCACCTGGAATTGTTTCAATTTTTCCAGGACCGGCTTTTTTGCCTCAGGGAGTTTATTGTCCATCTGCAACTTGATCAGTACCAGCAGACCCTCTTTCACCCGGGATAAATCAGTTTCCAGCCGTTCGATTTCCTGCCGGGTGCTGTTGTATTCCCCCATCAGCTTGGGGTCATAACCGACGCGCGCCACCGTGATTGTCCCGGTTTCATTGCCGACATCCCGCAGCCAGATCAAATTGCGCGCAGTACATTCACCGCCGACCAGCTTGCTTTTCCCCCCTTTGAAATAGACGGAGTTGCCCGACATCATTCGGGCGTTCATCGCCTCGCCGCCGATAATGATGTCGCCGCCGGCAATAATCGTCTGGTTTTCCACATAACGCGCCGTGACATTGCCTTTGGCCACGATCCGGCCCTTGCCCTGTCCGATGAAACCGCCTTTGACCATGACATTGCCGCCGGACTCAATGGCCGCATCCATGACATTGCCGCCAATTTCCAGGTCGCCGCCGACTTTGAGGGTGTACCCGGCGTTCACATCACCACGCACCTTCAATGAACCCAGCGCGTCGATATTGCCGGTTTCCACCGAAACATCCCCGGAAATGGTGCTGATCGGCTGGATGCTGATTCGGCCCCCGGCATAGGAGATCGAGCCGTCGGTTTTGGCGATGACCTGTAATTTATCCTTCGAGGCGTAAGTATTGCTGCCGATCGGCAGACTCTTATCCTTGCCCCGCAGCGCCGAGAGTTCCCGCCCCTGCACACTCATCCCCGGAATTCCGTCGGTGCGCTGGTGTTTGACGGCCAGAACGGTCCCTGCCGGTGCATTGCGCAAAAAATCAATATTTTTATAATCGATCCGCCCGTCATCCCCGACTTTCGGGGCACGATCGACATCCAGGTCGACTTTGAATTCAATTCGTGCATCTTCGCCCGGCTGCGGCGGTGTCCCGGCAGCAACCTGGATTTTTTCATCGAGTTGTTCACCCTGTGCAATATGCCGGACCAGATCTTCGTTAAGACCGAAGACCACACATTCCTTGCGCAATGCGGCAAAGATGGTTTCCGGATCGAGCGGTAGTTGGGGAGGCGGATCCGAAGGGATGCAAACGAAAGCTGCCAACTTGTCCTCGGAAATGCTGACCTGCACGGCGGGAAGCGTCTGCTCCGGCGTGGCCGTTTGTTTCGGCAATGAGGCGGTTTCGTTCGTCATTACTATACCTACCCGTCAACAACATCCGGTCAAACGAGTGCTCGCCATTCGCTTATTCCCTGCTGTTTGCAGCCGTCATGGCCTTGAAGTCGTGGAGGCCTCCCGCGGACGACCTGCCCGCGCGTAGCGCCCCTGATCTATTTATGTATGTCGGCCGGCAAGGTTCTTCGATTTACCGGGGTCGCAGGCAATACGGGGCGGCCGGAAATTCCCCAAGAACGGTTGCGGAGAGCACCCGCACGACGGGCGTACTGTTTTTCGGAAAACCAACGCGACTATGAGGTTTCGTCGCTGGGCACGGGTACGGGTTGCACCCCAAGTTGTTCGGCGATCTGCTCGGCCAGGGCCAGAGCTTCATGCAAGCTTCGTTCGAGATGGGAAATCACATCGGCATTGAATACGCCTTTCTCCAATAGTAAGCGCAATAACCGATCAGTGTCCTTAAATTGCCGTGGATTGAACCCTTGTTCGGCAGCATGTGCGACCTCGGCGACCTGGCGGGCAACCGAACTCATGCGCGTGACCATACTGAAAATATCGTCATCCAGTTTACGCTTGTCGGAACCCGACCGTCTGAGCTTGGCGCCCGCCACGGCCAGGTTCAAGGCGAGCAGGCGGGCCTGTTCGCCGTAGTCGGCCACGGCCTTGATCAGTCGGCCAAGTTCCTCAACTGACTGCGTGCCGGCAGATTGTTCAGGATTCACCTTCGCCCCCCAGCACGCGATCGACGACCTTGATCAACGCCGAGACATCCGGTGATTTCACCACATAGGCATCGGCCAGCCAGGTATGGAAATCGTTTTTATATGACCCGTACGCCGAATTCAAAACGATCGGCAGCTCGCGGTGCAGCCGGCGGATTTTGCTGACGGCTTCCAATCCGTCCTCGCCGGGCATCCGGATATCCATCACCACACAATCGATCGGCCGGCTTTCGACGATCGCCAGCGCGTTGGAGGCATCCTGCGCAGTCATGACTGCATACCCCGCCCGGCGGAATTCCTCATCATATAATTCCAGCAAAGCGGACTCATCATCGGCGATCAGAACTGTTTTCATTCTGTTCCCTCCTGCCGTATTCAAAATCAATTATCAGTCCCGGCCGGCCTTCGGCGCGGTCCATAGCCAGTGCGGCATGGTGTTCAGTCAGGTATTCCAGCGCCAGGTTGCGTTGCGCGGGCCCGGTCCCCCAGCGTCCTTCGAAAAATCCGGTGACCACCCGTTCCGCCCCGGTATTATTGATGTCGGCTTCCCGTGGCCAAATCCCCACCTGGGCCCCGCCGGGCGTTTGCCTGGCCCGTACAGTTACACGCGTGCCGGCAGCCAAATGTTCCGGCATCCCGGAAAACACTTCGAAAAACGCAAATCGCAGGGCATCCGGCCGTCCGGTAAGCAGATACCCGTCCAACCCTGCCTCGAGATGCCAGCTGATCCGTTGGGTGGAAAATTTCGTTTCCAGGACCTCCAGCGATTGCCGGAGGATCGGTTCCATTTCGAATGTCTGATGGGGCCGGCCCTGCCAGCCCTCGACGGAAATCACTCGGCGGAGCAATTCGGAAATGCGGTCCGCCTGTTTACAAATGACACTCAGCCCGCGATAATCATGGTCTTCCGGCTTTTTGGCAGACAGCAGGTTTCGTGCCCAACCGCCAATGATTGTCAGTGGATTGCGGATCTGATGGGCAACTTCGGCGGTGATCTCACCCACGACTGAAAAGCGTTCCATGCGGGCGACAATTTCCTGAATCCCCGCGATTTTGCGGTGGGCTTCACGCAATTCGACGACCCGCTGCTCCAGCTTGTCGGCGAGGGCAGCACGTTCCACGGCAAACCCGGCCTGTGCGGCGAGCATTTCCAATGCGCGCAGAGAATCGGCCGTAACCCGATTGCCGGTGATGCGGTGATCGGCCAACAACAAACCCACGACCCGGTCCCGTGAACGCAGCGGCGCGCAGGCCAGTTCCCGGGCATCCAGTGAATCGAAAACGGCTTGCGCGTCGAGAGACATCTCGCTACCGGGATAGATCACCCGGGCGGGCGCCCCCCGGAGGACGTCAGCAAACGGATTATGTGACCCGCCTCGCGGGATGCGAGTGGCGCGCACACGCCGGTTGACCTCGGCATCGTCGCCATCGAGGGCCAGGTGATACGTGCAGACTGCATCCAGCAACGCCCCGCATCCGGGCTGGGAAAGGGCATCCCAGATTTTGCCTGCCTGGGCCGGTCCTGCCGGTCCGATTGCCGTGCGGCCGACTAGCCAGTCGTTATCAGCTTCGTCAGCCAAAAACAGAAAGGCCCGATTGAATCCCAGTCCCTGGCGAGCAGTCACGCCGACCAAAATTACATTAAAGGTCTCCTGCAGACCCAGCGTCGAATTTAATGCCGCAGTGATTTCGCCGATTAACATCAACTGCCGCAGCCGGGCATATGATTCAAAATACTGGCGGCGCTGCTGGTCGATCGCCCGCAGCGATACGTGGTACGTGCGGTATGCAGCACCCCGCGCGGGTTCAGCGCAGACCCAGACTTCCAGCCATCGCTCGTGGTCGAGGGAAAGGGAAACACCGACATGACAGCCCGGTGTTTCATTGCTGCATTCCCGTGCGGTAATAAATTCCCGCAGGGCATCGGGGAGCGGCCCGACGGCAGTTTCCGCCCACCCCAGCAATTCCCGGGCCACACGGTTGACGGCCAACACTCTGCCGAAAGCATCAGCCGCCAGGAAACCCACCGGCAACGATTCTACATCGCTGATGATCTCCGGCAATTGCGCGGTCGTGGACAAGATCGTATACCGATAGTTGATGTTTGGCCGGCAGAAAACTCCCGGGTAATATGTGCCGGCACTCGCGTCTATCTTAGTTCAGTTTTTTCCCGAACGGTAAAAGGCCCATCATCCAATAAGCCCTCTTCGGTGGCAACGGCCGGCATATTCTCAGCATGGCCGACCAGCCACTTGAACCAGGCGGAAATATCCCGCGCGGCCTGCCATTCCAGCCGGCGCGCATCCTGGTAAAATTGCGGGACGGAGTTGTTGTAAACCGGGTCCTGACGTACGTCATCGGCCACCTGATAGGACCCGGCGCCCGATTTATCCATGCGAAACCGCTGGGAGGCCGCCAGCCGCCCGGTCGCGACATCGACCACACGCGCATCGACCAGCAGGCGGGAAACCGCCTTGCGGCGGATAAACAGATGCGGAATCGACAGCCCCTTTTTATAGTCGATGCCACGATCCACGACTTTGACCCACACCACCCAGCGCGTTTTTAGTGCGCACCCCAATGTCCCGAGCTTGGCGCAGTTAAACACCGAACCGTCGCCGAGACCAACAAACAATCCGGCGGCCTGTACCTCGTCGGGTTCGCGGATATCCTGCAGCCCGTTTGAACCCAGACGGTCAAGCAAAAGTTCTTCCAGCCCGCCCTCGCCGTGGATGCCCATCGAGCTGGTCACCCACACCGCCGTCCCGGTCAGGCCGGTTTGTCCGGCGAGCGCTTTCGCACTCAGGAACAGCAGGCACAACGGCAGGACCCGCCACCAGACGGACACCCGGGATGTCATGAACGACCGGCCCATCATACTTTCTCCACGCCCGCGCCGGACATTTGTTTGCTGAACACATAGCGGGATACCAACCGGTGCAACCGGTCGGAAAAACCCAGAGGATCACGGACCAGGTCGGCCAGCTGGTCGGCCAACCACGGTTCCTTAATCGAATCGGGGGTTAAAAATTCGATCCCGACCAGCCGCTCACCATCGGGGCAGCTCTCTACGCGTTTAACCCGGCCGAGGATATCCGACAGGGCATCGAAATCCTTGATTTTGAATTTCATCAACAGGTAATCATCCTCGCACAGATCGTCAAAAGTGGACAACAGCACGCCGCCGCCGGAAATATTCAGGATCATCCCGGACTTGTCCTTGAACGCCTTGCGGACGCTTTGTTGCTGTTCGTCGGCGATTAATTCCCGAACTTCGACCGGACTGAACACTTCCAGCCGGACCCAGCGGCGGCGCTGCACGGCATCATCAACAGCAGTGTCTTTCCCGGCCTGTTTTTGCCCGGCATCCGGATCAACGAATAATTCAACCATGTAATCCTCCACTCAATAATGTCGTGTCATGCTTCTTTGCATAACCGTGATTGTTCGACCGCCAGCTCCACAATTTTGCGGGCCAGGGCGGTTTTGGTCGCGTCATTGCGATTTTTGTGGATGAATTCCTGCCCGTACCGAATTGCGGCAGTAAAAAATTCCCGGGCCTGTTCCAGTTCACCGGCGCGCCGCGCCAGTTCACCGATCATGTACGCCACTTGAATTTTCTGATTGCTGCCGGAGATCTCGCGCGATTCCTCATACGACTTTCGATAATGCCGCAACGACAGTGAAATCGCCTCGAATTCGTTCAGCGGCACCTCCCGGCTGCGGCGGACAAGCGTTTCGAGAAACTCGCCGAATGTCGGGTACCCGCCGAAGGAGTTTCCCAGGCCGCCGGACATAGTCGCGGCCGCGCCGGGCACCACACTCTCCGGGGTATCGCCGCGCCACGCCAATAACTCATCCATGGATCTGATGATGGGGTCAAGGTTGGTCGACCAGTTGCCGACTGCCATGCGATATGGATCTTCCGACACCGGCCCGACCTGCGGCAGTTGATTGACCAGCCCCTGGAAACTTTCGACTTGCTGCCGGCAGTTATCGAATGTCTCCCGGAGTGAACCCAGCATCGTCTGCAGCCGTTTCCGCTGGACCTGTTCAACGTCGGCGCCACCGGTTTCCCCGCCCGCCATTTCCCGGAACAGCCAGGCAATCCGCAAATACCAGCGCCCCAGGTCCAGGGCTGAGGGCCGGTCGAGCAATTGTTCCGAAAAAACACCCAGCAGCAGTTTGGCGACGGCTGTTTCCCGTGGCGCGCCGGCCGGGTCGAGTGCGCTGCCCAGCAGTTTAATCGGCCCATGCTGGTCGGCCAGCTGGTTGAGATGTTTTTCCCGGATGGTTTTCTGCCGGAACGAGCGGAACGCCGAATCGGTTTTCCACTCCTTGAAGCTCTTGTTCAGCTCCCTGGTATAATAGCATGAACTACAGGTCGCCATAAAATACAACAGCGGATTGACCTGTTGGTATTTGGGATTGCGCCACATCCGCTCCGTTGGGCAAAAATCCGAGTCACGCCCCTCCTCGATATATGCACCAACCTTGATGGTCTCATATTCGTTGATGGTCTTACAGACCGGACATTCGACTTTGGTCATAAACACGGGTACTTCGGATTTCATCGATCACCTCATTGTTGACGACGCGGACTGGTGGATGTGACAACCGGCTCTCCGGAGAGGTACTTCCCCATTTTTTCTCTCCATGAATCCGATTCCGTTTTTTTCAGGGACAACCGGCGGGAGACCGCGGCGGGCAGCCGGTAACCGGCGAGGCGGTCGGATGCTCCGACAGAGACCGGTTGAATGTGATTCGTAACGACCGGCGCCGCAATCGTCGGCTGAGGCCGGGGGGTGATGCTCTCCCGCAAATGGTCGGTGACCATTTTGACCGCCCACAGGGCCACGGCCACTATCGACAGTCGCGCCGCGACCGTCAGCCCGACTTCACGCCATAACTCTTCAGACATTAAATATTCCATACTAGACCTCGTAATGGTCGGACGCGGTCAGGCGCGGACGTCCAGATGTTTGATGGTTTCATCCGGTTTTTCCACATTGTTGTCCTGCTCTTCCTCGGCCGGTGTTTCCGACTCCTGTTCATGCGCATGTCCCTTGCCGTTTTTCTGCTGGTCCTTCTCGCGGTGGATAATCACTTCGTCGCTTTTTTCGGTTTCCTGTGGTTTGCGTTGTTGTTCGATATTTTTGCGTCGTACGCTTTCTCTGGTTTCCCGCTGGGCCAGCTCCGGCTGTGACTTTTCCAGTTGGGCGATTTTTTCCGCTGCCAGCGTTTTGGCCAGATTGTCCTGAATGGCGATTGGCCTGACCATAGGTCATGCTCCACTCGTGCTTATGTCCCGAACCGTTCCTTGATCAGCATCCGCAGTTTGGTCACCGCCTTGGTGTGGATCTGGGACACCCGCGATTCGGAGATGGTCATGATCTCACCGATTTCCTTCAACGTTAATTCCTCGTAGTAGTACAGGGCGATAACCAGCTTTTCCTGTTCCGAAAGGTTGTTTATCGAATCAACCAGGTAGGCGCGAAGTTCCTGGCGCTCGATTTCACCCAGGATATGCCCATGGGCCTCTGAGCGGACCGTCTCCACCCGTGGGACCTGCCGGTTATCTTCCTCCCGGTACACCAGCTCGTCCAGCGACAGGAGGGTCGTGCCGGATACATCACTGAGCATACCGGCGAGTTCCTCGGCGGAAACCTCCAGCCCTTCGGCCAGTTCGCCCCGGGTCGGTGTGCGGCCCAGCCGGTTTTCCAGTCTCATCGTCGTGCGGTCGATTTGGCGTGCCTTGGCCCGCGTGGAACGGGGGACCCAGTCCAGCGACCGCAGTTCATCGAGGATGGCGCCGCGGATCCGGGGCACGGCATACGTTTCGAATTTGACGCCACGGTCGGGATCGAAATTTTTCAACGCCTCGATCAGACCAATGGCGCCGGTGGAGATCAGGTCCGACAGCTCGACGGATTTGGGGAAGCCCATGGCCATGCGGCCGGCCACATTGCGGACCAGCGGCATGTACCGCTTGAGCAGACTCTGCCGGACGTCCTGGTCGCCGGTGACTTTGTAGGCGGTCCATTGCCGGGCGAGGAATATATTCTGTCTGGACTTCTTATCTGTAACCGCGGGAATTGTGGTTTTCACGGCCGGTTGTTCAGACCGGCGCCGTGGTGCGTGCTTGGTGCATTTAGCTGTCACGATGGACACTCCACTTTCTCCGACCCCCGGACTGTCTTCCAGCCCATATGTATGTATCGGCGAAAAAATCGACGGCATTTGCCTCAGGTGCAGACATCGTTATCCTCATTATTCCTCGAAAATTTTCTTTTCATCCCCGTGCGGTTGCGGCCGGTCACCGCAGATATCCATAGCGATTCCGGCGCGAAGTTCGGCGTTCGTGAACGGCTCGATCTGTCCGCAGGGGGCGCTGCCCATCGTGTAATAGGCCAGCGGAAGCCGCGAGGCCGCCGAAAAGTACCGCACATCGGCGTGCGGCTGAGCGTCGTCCCAGTGCGAAACACACAAGTGCGAGGGAGTAAAGACTTTATACCGCTCAAGAAATAACGAATTGTATTTGCGACGGACCAGTGAAGAAAGGACCAGCACGACAATTTTGGCGTCCACAGCCCGCGCCAGCCGGCGCGCCACGCGCAGTCCTCCCTCATCCTCGGCCGGCAACTCACATTTAACAAACACCGGCCCTTCATTGTGCGCCGACAAGTAGCGCGACAGGCGGTCGATTTCATCAAAGCGAAAACGTTTATGCTCCAGGTCGAATAACTTCGCCCAGCTGGCCAGCCGTCCGCCATCCGGCGCATGTTCGCCCTGGACCTCGACTACCGGCGGCGCGACTTTTTGCGTGCGCCACCAGTAGGCCAGCGATTTCATCAACATCGTCGATACCCCGCTCCCCGGCGGGCCGACAAAACACACGGTTTCGGGCAGTTGTCGCGCGGACAAAAACGGGTCCGGCGCCGGGATCCGGTCCAACAGGTATCCGGCGTAGGCATCGGTCAATTCGGTTTTCAACCGGTGTTCGGAGTTCAGCCACTCCCGGATATCGCCGTCGGCAAACCATCCTTCTTCCCCCACCGCCGGCTCATGTAACGCCCGCGATTCGGCCAACCCACTCAGCAATTGCTCGATATGCGCAACGCGCTCAAGGAGGTCTGCCCCCCCAGCGGCCGTCGCGTCCGGTTCCACGGTTTCGGGCCCCTGCTGAGGCGCGGCCTCCACGACGACGGACCGCTCATGGCCCAGCTCACCCTTCAAGTGCAACGTTTTGGGGCCGTCCGGGCCAAGCACCGGCGGTTTGAATGATTTCACCACGCCTTTGGGTGATTCGCTGGCCGCAGTTACCGTCACCCGCGCCCCGGGACCACCGGCCCGTTCGGTCAGGCCGTTTTCCACCCGGGTGTCCAGGATCACGGCATTGGTCCCCAGGTCGTTTTTGATCTCGGCCAATGCTTCCCGCATCGTTGAAGCAGTGTAATTCTTAATCAACATGGTGCAACTCCAGGGTTCCTTCGGCCACGATCGGGCAATCGCTGGTCAGGTCGTTATACGACAACACGATTAACGAGGGATACCGCGGTTCGATAATGCGCCTGATCAGCAGGCGCAGATTCGGGGCCACGAACAGAATCGGCTGCTCGCCTTTCAACCGCATGGCCTCCATGAACCGGCCGACCTGCATGAGAAAATCTTCCTGCTCCTCCGGGGCCAGGGCCAATTGCAGCCCGGCCGGCGTCTGCTGAATCGACTCGGCGACCCGCCGTTCGGTCAACGGGCCGATCGTGAAGACATGAATTTCGCCTTGTTCGTTTTTATAGAGTTCCGTGATATTCCGTTTCAATGCCCGGCGCGCATATTCCGAAAGAATATCCGGGTCCTTGGTGATGACCCAGTAATCGGAAATCGTTTCGAGGATCGTGGGCATGTCCTTGATCGGCACGCGTTCTTTCAACAGGTTTTGCAAAATGCGTTGTATCGGACCAAGGGTCACGGTCTTGCCGAGCACTTCTTCGATAATACCCGGGGCATCCTGCTTGTGGTGGTCCAGCAGGGTCTGCACGTCCTGGCGCTGGATAATTTCCGCAGCATAGGTGCGAATAATTTCGGTCAGGTGTGTGGACAGGACCGCCACCGGTTCGACCACGGTGTAACCGCGCAATTCGGCCAGTTCCCTATGCACCGGCGAAATCCAGAAGGCCCTGAGGTTGAAGGCCGGCTCGACTGTGGGGATGCCGTCGATGACTTCGGTGGCCGTGCCCGGATTGATCGCCAGCAGGTGGCTCATCATCAGTTCACCCTGGGCCACAGTCACGCCCTTCAACTTGAATTCGTACGCTGAGGGCGCCAGTTGCACGTTGTCCCGAATGCGGATCGGCGGGACCAGGATGCCGATTTCCCCAGCCAGCTGCCGGCGAATGATCGCCACGCGGTCGAGCAGATCGCCCCCGGAAGCGGAATCGACAATCGGGATCAGTCCATAGCCGATCTCGACTTCCAGGATATCCAGCCGCAGGAATGACTCCGGCGGTTCTTCCGGCGGACCGGCTTTGGCAGTTTCCTCCGGCACCGCGGCGGCAGCCAGCAACCGCTTGTGCTGCCGCGATGAAATCGCGGCTGCCGCACCGGCCAGCGTGCCCAAGAACATGAACGGCACAGTCGGCATCCCCGGCACAAAACTGAAAATCACCAGCATCGCCGCCGCTACGGCAATCGCCCGCGGGTAGGCGGTCAACTGGCGGGACATATCGACGCCGATGTTATCCTCGGAAGCGGCGCGCGTCACCAGAAGACCGGAAGCCACCGAGATGACCAGCGCCGGAATCTGCGTCACCAGGCCGTCACCAACTGTCAGCAGCAAATATGTTTGCGCGGCTTCGGCAAGCGGCATGCCGTGCTGCAGCACGCCGATAATCAAACCGCCGACCACATTAATAATGGCAATAAGGATCCCGGCGACCGCGTCGCCACGGACGAACTTGGAAGCGCCGTCCATCGCGCCGTAGAAATCGGCTTCCTGGGCGATGGTCAACCGCCGGGTCTTGGCCTCCTCATCAGAGATCAGTCCGGCGTTCAAATCGGCGTCGATCGCCATCTGTTTGCCGGGCATAGCATCGAGGGTAAACCGTGCGGCCACCTCGGAAATTCGCCCTGCGCCCTTGGTGATGACCACAAATTGAATGATGACCAGAATCAGGAAAATAATGAATCCGACAACATAATTACCTTTCACCACAAAATTGCCGAACGCGGTGATCACTTCACCGGCATAAGCCTCGCCGAGGATCAGCCGGGTAGACGCCACGTTCAGCGATAAGCGCAGCAGGGTCAAAATCAGCAGCATCCCGGGAAAAACCGACATCTGCAGCGGCTTGGTCACATACATCGTCGCCAGCAGCACGGTCACCGACAGCGTGATGTTAAACGCCAGCAGGAAATCCAGCATCGCGGCGGGCAGCGGGATAATCAGCACGGCAACGATGCCGATAACGCCGATGGCAAAATATAAGTCTGCGCTTTTTCCCAGTTTAAGCATCTTATGCTGCCTATGCCATGAACACGCCATTGACCGTCAGGTCCACTGTGCCCGTCACCGGTTGGCGGCCGTTTCCGGATGTTTTAACCGGTAGACATACGCCAGCACCTCGGCGACCGCCTTGTACAGGTTGGCGGGGATCTCCATCCCGATCTCCACGGCCTGATACAGCGTCCGGGCCAGCGGTTTGTTTTCCACAATCGGCACGCCGTGTTTGCGGGCGATTTCCTTGATCTTCTCGGCCAGCAAGCGCGCCCCCTTGGCTACCACCGTCGGCGCACCCATATTTTCGGCATCGTATTTCAGGGCCACGGCCAAATGTACCGGGTTGGTGATCACCACGTCCGCTTTCGGGATCTCGCGGGACATCCGCATCCGCGAAAGCTCCTGCTGCACGCGGCGCATCCGCGAACGGGTGATCGGCGAACCTTCGTATTGTTTGATTTCTTCTCTGATTTCCTGTTTGGTCATGCGGATCGATTTCTCGAAATCCCACCGTTGATAGGCGTAATCCAGCAGGGCCAGGACCAGCATCGCCAGAGCGATCTTCAGGGAAATATTGAACGCGGCCTTGCCGGTAAACGACAGCAGGTTGTACACGTCGCTGTCGAGCACTGAAATAAAGTTCTGGGACTCCGCACGAATAGCCGTATAGGCAATCCAGCCGATGATCGCCAGCTTGAGCAGGTTGCGCGCCAGGCCGACCAGCGACTGCATGCTGACCAATTTCTTCAGCCCCTTGACCAGGTCGAGCTTGTCCAGTTTGGGTTCCAGCGGTTTGCCCGTGATGTGAAACCCCACCTGGGAAAAATTGACCAACAACCCGGCCACGGTCAGGGCAATCATGACCGGGGCGAGGATAATCAGCAGCCGTATCCCGAAAGTAAAAAACAGTTGCGGGACCTGGTCCACCGTAATATTCAGCGTCGCCGTGGATTGAAACAATTCGCGCATCACATCGGACATCTGGCGCATCATCAGCGGCATGGCAAAAAACAACGTCAAAACCCCGACAAACAGGATGGCGAACGAATTGAGCTCCACCGACCGGGCGACCTTCCCGTCTTTGCGGGCGTCCTGCCGCCGTCGCTGGGTCGCCGGTTCCGTCTTTTCTTGAAAGGATTCTTCCGCCATGACTTATGTCCCTGCGTGCCACATCAGTCACGAACCCGTCATCGCCGCAATAATCGCCGTAGTCTGCCCCTGCACTTGCAAGAGCAGCTTGGAAAACACATAACTCAACAGGGGAATACTCGCGGCCAGCACCAGCATCCCCACACCGATTTTCAACGGAAAACCAACGATGAAAATGTTCATCTGCGGGACCGTGCGCGCGACGATACCCAGCGCGACGTCGGTCAAAAGCAGGGTGACAATCATGGGGGCGGCGATTTTCACCGCGATGACGAACATCAATCCAGTCAGCCGGATCAGTTTTTCCGGCACCAGCGACGCGGTATGGAGCGAGCCCAGCGGCACGACCCGAAAACTGTCGAGCAGTGATTGCAACACCAGATGATGGCCGTCGATCAACAAAAAGATCAGCATCAGCAGGATGAATTTGAACTGCCCCAGCAAGCTGACGCTTTGTTCGGTATGGGGGTCGATCACATTGACAATGGCGAAACCCATCTGCATCCCGGCGGCCTGCCCGGCCGACTGGACACCGAAAAACAAGATCGCATAGGCAAAACCGATAATCCCGCCGGCGATCATCTCCCGGACCGCGAGTGCCGCCAGTCCCGGAAGGTCCACAGCCACCTCGAAACCCGCGGCCGGCATCAGCGGCGCCACCAGCCAGGCCAGCACCAGCGCAATGGCAATGCGCAGCCGCTGGGGAACCTGCGAATGCCCCCAGAACGGGGCGATAACAAAAAATCCCCCCAGACGGAACAGTACCAGAATGAAAACTTCCAGTTTGTCGGCGGTTACGTCCCATAGCTCCAGCATGACTCTCAATCACTTCCGGGCATATCTCCCCTTTTTCGTCAAGGGCTTTAGCAAGCCCATTGCCGGAGCGGAAAAATATTTGTAAGTCGTTCAGGAGCTATGGGTTGAGGAAATAATCGCTGCGAGGGTTTTATGGTGATCCGGAAATATTTTCCTTTTCATCGTACCGGAGATGCGGGAAAAAAATTCCCTGTCCGTTGCGGCATCAATACCGCGCACCATGGGACCCGTCAGGTTAGCCCGGGAATACTGCCATACAACTGAGTGGTGAAGGTCACCAGCCGGTTGATAATCCACGGCAGGAAAATCAACAAGGCAATGGCCACCGCCAGGATTTTCGGGATGAACGTCAGCGTCATTTCCTGGACCTGAGTCACCGCCTGCAGAATCGAAATCGACACGCCGGTAATCAACCCCAGGATCAGCATCGGTGCGGAAATGATCAGTGTGAGAAAAATGGCATCGCGGCCCAGAGTCATCACCCATTCAGTAGTCATATTTCCAGTCCCCTGTCCATAAACACGACCGGCAGTCAGCTCGTCAATGGAATGACTCCACCAGCGAGCGGACTACCAGATACCAGCCGTCAACCAGCACAAAGAGCAATAGTTTAAACGGCATGGCGACCATGATTGGCGGCAGCATCAGCATCCCCATCGACATCAGGACCGAGGCCACCACCATATCGATAATCAAAAACGGAATGAACAACACAAACCCGATCTGGAATGACAACCTCAGTTCCGAGATGACAAACGCCGGCAAAATTACGCGCAGCGGCAGCTCCGCGGCGTTTTGCGGCTTGGGCAGTCCGGACAGCTGGATAAACAGTCCGAGGTCTTTATCCCGCACTTGCCGGAGCATGAACTCCTGGACCGGCTTGAGGCCGTCGGTAAGGGCTTGCTCTTTGGTTTTGGCCCCATCCATGTATGGCTTAACCCCATCCTGGTAGACACGTTCAGCGGTTGGCGCCATAATAAAAAAGGTCAAAATCAGTGCCAGCCCGATCAACAACTGCGGCGGCGGTGTCTGTTGCTGCCCCAGCGCATTTTTTAGAAACGACAGTGAGACGACAATCCGCGTAAACGAAGTCATCATAATGACGATGGATGGCGCCAGCGACAGCACGGTCAGCAGCAGGACGATCTGCAACGTGACCGACAGGTCGGTCGGTGAATCCGACGGTTCCACGCCGACCGAAATTTTCGGCAGCCCCTGCGCCTGGGTCGCGGCTGTACATACCAGCACCAGGCCAACTATCAACAGGCCGATGCGCCCAGTTTTGCCCATGATATACCGCGCCGTGTTCATGATGCCTTCGAGGGACTGCCCGCCGTCATCGCGTTGACCGCGACGCTGGTCCGGGCCTGTGAGAACACCTGCTGCATCCGCGATTTGGCTTCATCCAGGGTGTTGCGGAAACCGGGTTGTCCGGCTGCGGCGGTGCGAAATTGATTTTTTTCCTCCGGCGATAATTCGGTCAGGAAATTGATGCCGTTTTCCGTTACGCCCAGAAGGATGACGCGTTCACCGACCGCGACAACATCCAGTGAGCGTTTGGGGGCCAGCTGCACCCGGTCGATAATCCGCACCGGGCGCTCTTTTGACTTCCCCGGCCAGCGGCGGGTCATCAGCCGTTTCAGACCCCAAACCGACAATAAAATCATGCCGATCACCCCGGCCAGGGTCAACACCAGCCGCAAGACCAGTCCGACCATTGAATCGCTTTCCAGTGTCTGCACCCCGGATACCGTCGTCGAATCGGCGACCTGGGCTGCGGCGTTCAGCGTCGACACCAGCAGTAGTACGATGACTAAAAGCAGCACGCGTCTCATTAAACCCTCCCCCGGCTCGAACTTAGAGACTTTTTATGCGGTCTTGCGGGGACACCAAAGTGGTAATCCGAATGCCGAAATTTTCATCGACAACCACAACTTCCCCCTGTGCAATAATCTTGTCGTTGACCAGCAGGTCGACCGGTTCTCCGGCCAATTTATCCAGCTCCACAATCGACCCCCCGCCCAGGGCTAGGATATCGGCGATCGCCATTGTCGTCCGCCCCAATTCGATGGAAACCGGCAATTTAACGTCCATCAACAGATCAAAGCTGCGGGCTTCACCGGCGCTACCGGTGGTGCCTAATTGCGGGAACTCAGCGGTCTGGGCCATCACCGATCCTGATTGCATCCGGTCGAAATCCATGCTCGGTGTTTTAATCTTGTTCATCGCCGAATGGTCGATGCCGTCGAGGGCTTCGGCTTCAGCCATCTGCGCCAGCATTTGTTCTTCGGCGATGCGGTCAGCGTCCGAAGTGCCAACATCCGCTGCCGCGCCTTCGCTGATTCCCCCATCGATCTCCGCCATCTGCGCCAGCATCTGTTCCTCGGCCAGGCGATCGGCTTCCGACGGTGATCCCGCCACTTCTTCAATGAGGCGGTCGGCATCCTGATCAGACTCAGCCGGTATTTCTTCGGCTGTCTCCGGGATCTGTTCTCCGGTATCCGACGACTGTTCCGGGAGTTCGGGTTCTTCAGGCATCAGTTTTCCTCAAGTGGCAATGTTCAGCGTTTGAGTAACACATGGTTACAGCGTCTCCAGTATTTCAAAACCGCGTTTTTTACCACAAAGTCCGGGCCGCGCCAGGAATTTCGGACACCCTTCCACCAGGACCGTGATGGATTCGCGGACCTGCTTGTCCAGGGCAATCACATCGCCGATCCTGACATTCAAGAAATCGCGGATGGAGATTTCCAGGTCTCCCAGTCTCGACGAGACCGTGGCCGTCACCCGCGAGAGGTTGTCGACATTGATGTCCCGGTCGATGGTGGAAATTGTTTTGGTGGTCGCATCGATCCACGATTGGCCTGATAATTTTGCCGCAATCGGTTCCAGGGTGACAAACGGGTAACAAATGGTCAGTATGCCGGAGGACGACAGCATTTTGACCTGGAACGTGATCACGATAACCGTCTCACCCGGCGGCACAATTTGAATAAACTGCGGGTTGGTTTCGAACCCGGTGCTCTCGATGTTCACGACATTAATTCTTTTCCAGGCCTTGCTCAGTTCCTGCATCACCCGGTTGGCGATGCGCACCATAACCGCCCGTTCGATACCGGTGAGTTCCCGCTCGGTTTCGATGGCTTTGCCGGTCCCGCCGAACATCCGCTCAACGAAACCGAAGGTCAACGCCGGATTAAAATCCAGGATACATTTACCTTCCATCGGGGCCATGGTAAACGTATAGGAGCACGACGGCGAAACCAGCGACATAATAAATTCCGAATAGGTGATCTGGTCGACAGACATCAGTTCGATATCCACCACCGCGCGGAAAATGCCCGACATAACCGAACCCAGATGGCCGCCGAAATTGTCGTGGACATTTTCCAGCGTCCGGATCTGGTCCTTGGACACCCGGTTGGGGTGTTTAAAATCGTAGGCGACGATCGATTTTGATTCGACCAGGCCCTCGGCTTTTTCCTCGGTTTCCTCGCCGGCCGACACCGTCGTCAATAGGGCATCGATCTCGTCTTGTGAGAGAATTTGCGCCATAAGTGGACCTATTGCAAAACGTAATCAACAAAATAGACGGCCAGAATTTTGTCCGGTCCCAGCAACTTATTGAGGCGTTCGGTTATTTCCCCACGCATCATCTCCCGCTCGGTGGTATTGGTCAACTGTTCCACCGTGCGCGAGGACAGGATAGTAATCAGCAGGTCGCGCACCGGCATCTGCTGCCCTTCGAGCTGCACGACCGTTTCATGGCCGGCCACTTCCAGCCCGATGCTGGCCGACAGAAAGCGGGTCCCGGACGTCCCCGTCGGATTGACCAGCAGTTCCTCGACCATGAAGATTTCGCCCCCGGCTTTCCCGGTGTCGCTGCCGTGTTTGTCGTGGGCCGGCGGTTCGGCCGGCTCCTCGGCAACCGCCGCCTCCTGGGGCGCAAGGAATTTGCTGACCACGAAAAAGGCCGCGCCGGCCATGACCAGTACCACCACCACCAGCGTGATAATCGTTTTCATTGTCTACACCCGTTGTTCTGCGGTTGACGTCGTGCAACCCGGCACCGCCCTGGCATCACACATCCGCCGAAAGGCAGCGACTTTGTTGATCACCTGCTCCTCCGATTCGCGGACGATAATCTTTTTCCCCGTGGTCAGACTGACCAAGGTGTCCGGAGTGACTTCGACAAACTCGATTAAATCGGAGTTGATCACAATCACTCGGCCGTCAAGTCTCGTCAATCTCACCATCAGCAGTCCCGGGCGGCCTGCGCGCAGGCCGCCCGGCCTCCACTATGTCCGCGTATCAGACTCCATGTTCATTACGATTTCAGGTTGACCAGTTCGTTCAACAATTGGTCCGAAGTGGAAATCACCCGGGCATTGGCCTGGAAACCGCGCTGGGCAATGATCACGTCGGTGAATTCCTGCGCCAGATCAACATTGGACGATTCCAGCGCACCGGACGACAGACTGGCATTGATCGTCGCCCCGGCCACGCCTTTGATCGCGTCACCAGAGTTGGCTGAGGCCGAAAACAGCGTTTCCCCGACTTTCAGCAAACCGCCCTGGTTGTTGAAATCGGCCAGCAGGATCTGGGCCAGCGTCCGGGAGATACCGTTGGTGAAAATACCGGTGATCGTCCCGCTCTCGTCGATGGAGATCTTGTCCAGCATCCCCATGCCGTACCCGTCCTGGTTTTTCGTGATCGCCGTGAACGGGGCCGAAAAACCGGTCAAACCGTCGTGTTCACCACCGGTACCGGGGAACAACTTGACATTCATGACCGCGGCGCCGTTGTTCGGATCGATGACCATGCTGTTGGACAAATCGCCGAACGTGAACGAGGCCAGGGCGCCGTTGTCGGTAAACGTGACTTCACCTTTGTACCCCGAACGCAAAATTTCATTGGCCGCGGTGGAAACTTCCCACTTCCAGGTGTTCGGTACCAGCCGTTTGGTAAAGGTGAACACCGCAGTGTGTTTGCCGCCCTGCGAATCATAGATGGTAATCGACGTCGCGTGCTGCGTATCGGCCGTTTCAATGACCGCAGTTCCAGCGGCGAGTTGTGAAGAGGAAATGATCGTCACCCCGCCATCACCCAGATCGGTGATCCCGGTAACCAGTCCGGTCGTCTCATTGACCGACACACTGAGGTTGATCGCCGGCAAAGAGGTTTCACCCGTGGGTTGAAATACATCACTGACCACGAAGGTGTGCGCGGTGCCGTTGTTGGCGCTCACCGTGTCGGCGGCCGTGTTGAATACACGCCGCACGACATTAGTATTACCCGCCACAGCATCACACATGACTTCGATATGGTACGTGGTGCCATCACCGGCAAACGTCCGGGTCAACTGAATTTCACCGCCGACAAGCTCGGCGTCAACGCCCTGAATAGCGTTCATCGCGGCAATCAGATCGGCGACTGTCGAATTGAGCGTCAGGCCGGTTACCGGGGTGGCGACATCGCCGTCCACGGAAATCCGGAAATTACCGTCATCCAATCCGACCTGGGTAATTCCCAGATCGGCGCCCAACAAATCGTTCATCGCCAACGCCCCACCGGTGGCATTGGTCCCGGTAAAAATTGAATTGGTCGGCTGCGTACCGGTAATCGTCAGCGTGTGTGTCCCGCCGGCGCCGTCAATGGACATCCCGGTCACTGCATCGATATTGGTCTCACCGCTGGAGACCAGTGTTGCCGTGGCCGTCGTGGCCGTGGCATTCAAGTTGTTCGCTAATTGAATTGATGTGGTGCCCCGTGCGGGGTCCTGCTGTCCGAACGGCAAATCAATATTCCCCAGCGCGGCGGTAGCCGGCACGGTACCGTCATTGTTGGCCATCTTGCCCTGGACATACATCCCGTTCGCGGTATTCACCAGGTTGGAATTGGCATCCAGCCCGAACGCCCCCGAACGTGTATAGTATTCACCATAACCGTCCGAGAGAATGAAAAATCCCGCCCCCTGGATCGCCAAATCGGTTAACACACCGGTCGTTTCCAACCCGCCCTGGGCGAAGATATTGTCGACCGACGAGACCGACATGCCCAAACCCATCTGGACGGGGTTGGTGCCACCCTGGCTGCCCACGGGCCGTCCGGCGCCGCGGATCGTCTGTACGAGTGCCTCACGGAACGTGACCCGTCCCGATTTAAACCCCACGGTATTGATGTTGGCAATATTGTTGCCGACGAGGTTCATGCGCACCATATGGTTGCGCAGCCCCGAGACGCCGGCAAAAAGCGCGCTCATCATGGGATCTGACCTCCTCTACCGGCGAAAGCCCCCTCAGTGGAGGTCCGGCCTTCTCCGAAGTTATCCGTTAATGATTGATTATTTTCTGTTGTGTCTGCGCGATGCAGGACCACCGCGGAATCAATATGAGTGAATACGCCTTCCGCCAGTCCCTTGGCATCGAGTGCGGTGACAATCGAACGGCTGGGTACCGCCGCAACGACGGCCAGGTTATCCAGCAGGAACAACGCGTTTTTCGACCCTTTCTGCTCGGCCAGGTCGAAGGCCTCGTTGATCTGGTCGGCGACCTGCTCATCGATGACCAGTCCGCGGCGGACGAGGCGGTCGGCGGCATGCATCGACAACGAAATCGATCTACTGTGCAGCCGGTCGGCAAGGACCGCCGCAAATTCGGAATTCCGCCCCGGCCGTGGGCCGTGCGCGGGAGTTCCGGTGAGCGGAGTCGCTGCGCCGACATTGTTGGTGGTTATATTCGTCATCACCGGTAACCCTCAAGCGGCGGAAATTTCCTGCACATCCGCCAGCGAAACCAACACGCCATCAACGTCGAGATACGGCTGCCCGTCGAAATATTTCACCCCATCAACCTTGCCCTGGAACGAGACCCCGGGATGCCATTGTTCGCCGGCCGCATCGACGGCAATGATCTGGTATCCATAATTCCCGCTGGGCAGACGGCCGCCGTTTGCATCCTTGCCGTCCCAGGTCAGGGAGTGCGAACCAGCGCCCTCAGCACCGGTCGACAGGACGCGGACGATCTGTCCCGCTTCATTGTAGATGGAAACCGCCACGGAGTTCGCAGCGGATTCGAGGTCGTAATTGATTTCGACCTCGCCGGAGTCGCCCATCGCGATGGCGTTCGATTGCCAGACGACCGTCCGATCAATCAGGTTTGCGGCCATCATGTTGTTGATGGTCTGGGCGCCCAGGAGGTTGACGTCCTGGCTGCCGGACAACAGCGTGTGGATTTCGTCGAGTTTGCTCAATGGTGTCAGATATTCGGCCAGCCCCATACCCGATGCGAGGGTATCATTAATATTGTTCATCTGTTCTAAAGATGAAAACTGGGCCAGTTCCGCGATAAACGTGCCGTCCTCCGACGGGCTGAGCGGGTCCTGGTTTTGCAGCCGGGTAATAAACAATTTGAGGAAATCGTCTTTCCCCAATTCTGTGCTCACGGTCCGCTGCGTCGGATTGTACGCGTCATACCGCGGGATATCACTGATGTTGAAATCATCGGACATATCATCATCCTCCACTGGCCGTTAAGCCATCATATTCAGTGTCCCCGGTCCGGCCGCTGCGCCGCCTGCTCCCGCGCGCACTGCGGCTGCCGAAGCGGACTCCCTGGTACCGGCGGCCTCCTGATAGCGGCGGTTTGCCTTTTGCCTGTACGTGTAGCGGCGTTTGTGCGGGTCGGCATCGGGATGACTCGGCGAAGTGCCGAGAGTGTGCCCCACCGTCACCTCGAATTTATCGATGACCAGTCCCGCGTCAGCCAGCGTGCGCTGCAAATCGGCCAGATTTCGCTCGACGGTCATTTGTGCGGCGGGAGACTGGACCACGACCCGCGCGGACAGATGGTTTTCGAGGGCGCGGATGGTCAGTTTCACCATCCCCAGTGACTCGGGGACCAGCCGCAGCCGAATTTCCGCCGGGACTTTGAGCGGTGTACGCAATGATTCGGGTTCAAGGATAAATTGGGTGCGCGGCTCTTCGGATTTGCCCGCCGTCGTTTCAGTTTTCACCGCCGGGGCAGTTTCCGCGCCGGTCGGAAGTGTTGTCGGTTTGATCTCCGCGTCTGCCGGGAGTTGCGTCGCCTGGGTTTTGATTTTAAGCCCCTCCGACAGCTCCGGAGCGGCCGGCGCCGCCGCAATCTTCGACAGCAGGGTCATCGGCGTTTCCTGGGCAGACTCCCGGTTTAATGCAGCAAAATTGCCTTGTTCCTGTTTTTGTCCACGAGTATCGATCGCGGCGACGGCTTGGGCGGTGACATTCACGGGACGGGAACTTATTTTAGTGCCCGACTCGCTGGTCGATTCCGCTTTGGCCGCCGGGTTTTTGGTCACGGGGACGTTCAAGGCCTCGATCTCGGTTTCAGGGAAACAGGCAGCCGGCTTTGTGACCAACTGGCCCTGCAGTGCAGTTGCGTCAGGCGCGGCAGAGGACAAGATGGTCGTCTGCGTGCCGGTGGTGAGGGTAGCGGGAATTCCCTGCGCTTCGACTGCCTCCGCCAACGGCGTTCCGGTGAAATTTGTCGGCACCGTCAAAATTCTCGTCGGCGTCGGGATTGCGCTTTCGACAATCGTTTTTGCTGCTGTCTCCGGAATTTCGGTCCAGATAATTCGGTGTTGATCATTCGCCGGCATAACCGGAATAGCCGCCCCACTGCCGGTGCCGTTGTGGACGACAGATGAAAGATTCACACTGGACTCTTCCACTTTGATCCCGGTTATGGAGACAGACTCGCCACGTGGGGTGGACAAGGCCGTTTGGTCTTCGGTAAGTTGAATTTCGCCGGCCGCCGGCGCCGGAGCTGCAGCTTGCATCTGCTGATCCACTGCCGACTCCGCGGTACCGGCCCACGCATGGGTCGGGATCACCGGCAACGGTACGCCGATATGTTGCAGCGCGGCCAATAGCGTTTCGACTTTCGCCGGTTGGGTGACGCTTTGCCGCAAGTTATCCAGGGGAATTTGTGTTTTCCCGGCGGGCGTTACATATTCCACCGGCACAGCCGGAGGAGAATAAGCAAAGGGAGTATGTTCGGGCGCCTCCATGGCTATATCGGCCGACTTCAACAGCAAGTCGGCCCAGGATTCCACCTGAGAACCCGTTTCGATGCCGGTCAGCGGAACCGCCTGTTCACCCGACCGCAACGCCGTCAACAGCACGTCCGTCAGGCCGCCTTTGTCACTGCCGGGAATTGCCCCGCCGGAGGTTTCCGACCCTTCCCCGACTCCATGTTCAAATTCTACAGGCAGCGATTCCATTGATAGCAGGGACAGCAGGAACATGCCGAAATCGACCCGGCCTTCCCCCGTGCCCGAGCAGGTCACACCGACCGGGTTGGTTACCCCGAACATACTCTGGGTTATCGTTGTCAACTGGCTCGTCTGCATCATGGTTACTCGTTCAATCCCAGGAGAATGGTGGTGATCCGGGCCGCGCGCGTCGCCGGCAGCATGGCCAGAACCCGCGATGCCGAGGCCGTTTTCATCTTGGGCAGGACCGCCACAATAGTATTGTCATCCAGTTGTTCCATCAATTTGCCGACTTCATCTTGTTTCATGCCGTCAAAAAGTTTGGCTAAATAGGCCACTCGTTCGCCCTTGATCAGGTCTTTTTTGGCGAGCAGGTTTTCGACTTCCCGCCGCAACGATTCCAGTTGTTTGCGTTCGATGGCGATGGCCATTTTATCCGACAGGATTTTCTTTTTTTCCAGTTCGATCCACGAAATTTCGGCCAGCGTATCCGGCGCTTCCTGGGCGAAGTTGAACTCGATTTTGCCTTCCTCATCATCGGCAAAGGCGGGGGCATCCTGCTCGGCATGTTCGGCAGTGGCCGGCTGCGGTTTCGTCGAATCAGCGGCATGTTCCGCTGTGGCCGGGTCCACCGCGGGCTTTTTATCAAAGACACCCATGGTGAAACTGAAAATGCCCAGAAACACGACAAAGGCCACCAGGGCGCTCACCGTCAGGATAATCGGCGAGGGACCCGACTTGGCCGCGGGCTTACTCTCAGTTCCTTCTCCTCCCGCTTCGGGCGCTTCGACCGGCTCTTCGGCAGGCGGGGCTTCTTCTTTTTTCTTTCCCTTAGCCATGGTCTGTCATATCCTCATATAGTCCGACCATACTTCATCCCGCCGGTCATTGAGCAACGCCCGTGCCATTCGTCATATAACGGCGCGAAAAATTCTTTAACCTGGGAATTGCGAATACGTTGCGGCGAAAATTATTTTGTTGGAGCGGTTCGTTGCATGAGGAGTGGCACTCGTGAGAGAGTTGTTCTTTCCATTTGCGCAGGAAAAATTTTCCGTCATCGGGACCTGTCAACCCGGGCCTCCCGCTTACTCAGGTATTTTTGCCGCGCGGTCTCATCGATTTGTTTTTGTTTTTCCCGCTGGGCTTCAACCTGGTATTCCGCGAGGCGTTTGTCATGCAGGCGGTCGAGGACTTTTTTATCTTTGGTCTTTTCCATCAAATCTACACGCGTTTCCTCGAGATGTTCTTCAGCGGTAGCAACATTTTTCCCCTGCCGCGCGACGTTGTGTTCGGTGGCGGTCAGGTAGCGCCGCGCCGCAGCCACACATCCGACCGTAAACCGTCCCTGCGCGGCGTCGGCGTACACCAGGGCGGCCTGTTGTCGTTTATCATCCAACGCGGCCAGGCGCTTAAGTTGCTCGGACAGCAGCCGTCGCGCGCGCAGGAACCCGGCCTGCGACTGCCGGCGCTGCGTTTCTCGAATTTGCCGGACCTTCTCCAGCCGGAACTGGAATGCCTTCATCTTTGAGTACCTCAACCAGTTGCTGCCAGCCGTCTTCGGGATCCGCCGTCTCAAAAATTCCCTGACGGAGGAATTTGCGCATGGGACTGATCTTCTTTAACGCCAGGTCGATTTCAGGTGAAGCCCCCGGCTTATAAGCCCCGATATTGATCAGGTCCTCCGCCTCCCGATAGGTCGCCATAATATCCTTGAACCGGTTGGTCAGCGGCAGCTTGTCCTGTGGAGTCACCTCAGGGGCCACGCGGGACACCGAATCAAGGATATCGATGGCCGGATAGTGGTTTTGCGAGGCCAGCCGTCGCGACAAAACAATGTGACCGTCAAGAATCGAACGAACGGTATCGGCCACCGGTTCGGAAAAATCATCACCCTCGACCAGCACGCTGTAAATCCCGGTGATACTGCCTTTGGCCGAGCGCCCGGCACGCTCGAGCAACCGTGGCATCATCGCGAACACCGACGGCGGATAGCCGCGCGTGGTCGGCGGTTCCCCGGCGGTCAGCCCGACTTCACGCTGGGCCATGGCCAAACGGGTAATCGAATCGATCAGCAGCATCACATTTTTCCCCTGATCGCGGAAATATTCAGCAACGGCCGTGGCGACAAATGCGCCTTTTAATCGTTCCAGCGACGGCCGGTCGGAGGTGGAGACCACCATCACCGTTCGTTTGAGCGCCTCGGGACCAAGATCGCGGTCGAGAAAATCGCGGACTTCCTTTCCCCGCTCTCCAACCAGCCCGATGACAATGACATCAGCGTCGGAGTTGCGGGCGATCATCCCCAGTAATGTACTTTTGCCCACACCGGATCCGGCAAAGATGCCCATGCGCTGTCCGCGTCCCATGGCCAGCAGAGTATCGATGGCGCGGATCCCGGTCGATATGTGTTCGTCAATGCGCGGACGGCTCATCGGCGGCGGCGGGTCGGCATCGACTACCTGCCGTCTGACATTGGGCAACTCCCCTTTGTTGTCGATCGGCCGGCCCAGGCCGTTGATTACGCGGCCCAGCAGACCCTCGCCCACCGGGACGGTAAAACGTCCGCCGGTCGGGGCAACCACGCACCCCGGCCCGATCCCCGACGTATCGCCGAACGGCATCAGAATCAGCCGCCCTTTGCGAATGCCGACCGCTTCGGCAATAATTGTTGAGCGCTGGCCGAGACGTTCGATGATGCAGGTCTCTCCGACATTGACTGCCGGACCTTCCGATTCGACGGTCAACCCGACGACTTCCACCACCCGTCCGGCAGGACGGATTGTGGCCGCCTGGTGCAGCAGTTCGAAATAGCGGCCGTAGTCGATGGCGGGCGCGGCGGCGTTCATGCGTTTTCTCCGGGACCCTGCGGCTCGTGGGCGGCATCAGTCCAGATTTGTTTCAGGACTGCCAGCCGCTTTTCCACACGGGCATCGACTGTTCCCCACTGTGTCTCCACGAGGCAGCCGCTGGATTGAATTCCCGGGTCTTCCCGCACCGAAAACCGGGCAATGTCCTCGAAGTCGTTGCGGTGTTCAGCCAGCAGTTTCTTGATATGCGCTGCATCAGCCGGCGCGCAGATAATCGTCAGCTCATCCTTGGTGGCAAGCAGGTTAAATGCCGCGCGGAGTGTTTCGCCGATTTTCTCCGGATGATCCGGGCGGCCGGAAATTATTTTATCGACCGCGGCGAGGACCAATTCGATCAACTGTGTTTCAGAAACAGCAAAGGCGTCACGCCGGGCGGTAGCCAATTGGTTCAACAATCCGGCCCAGCGTGACTGTTCGGCGACCAGCCGCTGCGCGGCCTCCCGGCCCGCCTGACGATACCCCTCTTCCCGGCCGGCGGCCAGTGCCGCATCCCGTTCGGCTTCATAATGACTGCGCAGGGTTTCGATCTCGGCCAGGTGTTTCAATTCGATATGCCGCAGGCGTACTTCGGGGTCCGATTCGTCATCGAGGTTGCCGCCGTTGGGCAACCCGAGTTTGTATGACCGGGACGCCAGTCGGACCGCGGGCAGAACCCGCTTAGACGATGACGTCATCCTTGCCTCCGCGCCCGCTGATAACTACCTGGCCTTCTTCCTCAAGACGCCGGATCGATTCAACGATCTTCTGCTGCGCGCTCTCGACGTCGGACAACCGCATCGGTCCGAGGAACTCCATTTCTTCTTTGATCATCGTGGCCACGCGGTCGGACACGTTGGTAAAGATCTTCTTCTTGATTTCTTCGGAAGCTGCCTTAAGCGAAATGGCCAGATCCTTGGTCTCGACTTCCTTCAGCAACCGCTGCACCGAACGATCGTCGAGCAGGATCAGGTCTTCGAAAACGAACATCATATTCTTGATTTCCGCCGCCAGGTCGGCGTCCTCGGATTCCATCGTCTGCATGATGTGTTTTTCTGCCGAGGTCTCGATCAGGTTGAGGATATCGGCCACGACTTTGGTCCCCCCGGAAATCGACAGATCGCGCGCGCTGGCACCCTCGAATTGGTTTTCCAGTTCCTGCTCCATCTGGTGCAGGATTTCCGGAGAAATTTTTTCCATCGTCGCGATACGCAACGCGACTTCCGACTGCAATTCCGGCTGCAACTCAGCCAGCACGGCCGCGGCGCTCTGCGGGGAGATCTGGGTCAACAGGACGGAGATCGTCTGGGGATGCTCGTTCTGAATAAAACTTACCAATTGTTTGGGGTCGATGTTGCGCAGCAGCGTGAACCCGGTCTGCCGCAACGACCCTTCCAGCCGTTTGAGAATCTCGTCGGCCTTGGAGGTACCCAGCGCGCTGTCCAGGATCTGGCGGGCGTAATCGACACCGCCCTGGGCAACGTATTCCCGTGCCATAAAAATCGTATGGCACTCTTTGATTACCTTCTCTTCGACTTCGGGCGGGATGTCCTTGAGATTGGCGATTTCAATCGTCAGTTTCTCGATTTCCAATTCATTGAGGTTCTTGAACACCGCGGCGGAAACCTCGGTCCCGAACACCACCAGGGCTACGGCGGCCTTTTCCAACGGTTTAAGGTTGTTGACATCCACGACGGCAGTTCCCCCGGCTCAGCAGCCCGGCCCGTTATTCAATCATCATCGTCCGGATGACCTTGGCTATTTCTTCCGGGCGTTCCTTGGCTACTTCGGACATCTGATCGGTCAGCTTCGGTTTGCGTTTTTCCGGCATGATCGGTTCGGCCGGTTCGTCCTCAATTCTTTGTACCGGCGCCGGTTTCGGCGGCGGCGGCGGTGGCGGCACCCAGGCTTTGACCGCCGAGACGATCTTTTTCCACATCTTGCGGATAAACAGGAACGCAATCACCAGACCGATGACTTTCAATGCCTTCATCCCGATGTCCATGAAGAAATTACGCTGTTCGAGTTTGTCGAGCTCGGACTGCTCATCCTTGAAATAATCGCGATCGAACTGCACGCTGACCATCTCGAAACTGTCGTGACGGTTGTCGTCATAACCAACGGCATTTTTCAACGCGCCGGATAATTGGGAGATTTCTTCGGTGGAGCGCGGCGTGAATGCCGGTTCGCCGCCTTCTTCGGCCGGCGGACCGTATTTGCCGTCGACGATGACCGACAACGTGAGTTTTTCGATGTTTCCGGTTTCGGCGATGATGCGCTGCACGGTCTTATTCACTTCATAATTGGTAATCGTATTTTCTTTTTTGACCTGGCTGCCCGCATTGCCGCCCTCGGCGGTCGCGGAATTATCGGAAGTCGTTTCTTCATTGCGCTCCTGCGAGACAATGGCCAGGTTGTCCGGATCGTATTCCTCGACCGTCTTTTCCACCTGCTCAAAGTTCAATTTGGCGTTCACACGCACGAGAGAACGCCCCGGCCCGATGACCCCGTCCAACAGCGACTGGGCTTTGTTTTGCAAATATGATTCCACGCTCTTCTGCAGGTCCAACTGTCGCGCCGACAGCATGGCCACCGGGTCGCCGCTGGCGGCCGGCGACAACAGGTTGCCGGCATAATCGAGGATCGTGACGTTTTCCGCATGCAGGCCCTCGACCCCGGAGGCCACCAGTTGCTGAATCCCGTTGACCTTGCGTGGGTCCAGCCGGGCGCCCGCGCGCAATTTGACCACCACCGACGCGGTGGGAGCGATTTCATCTTCGACAAAGAGCTTCTGTTCCGGCATCACAATATGCACCCGCGCCGAGGCGACCTCGGATAGACTGGAAATTGTGCGGGTGAGTTCGCCCTCCAGCGCGCGCCGGAAGTTGAGTTTCTGGACAAATTCGGTCATGCCCATCGTGGATTTGTCAAAAATCTCGTACCCCATGGCCCCGCCGGAGGGCAGGCCGGCCGAGGCTAGCCGCACCCGGGCTTCGCCGATTTTGCTTTCCTCGATCGAGACTGTTGCGCCGCCGCCGGAAAGCCGGTATGGGATCTTCATCTGCTCCAGTTGATCGACGATCGCGCCGACTTCTTCGGCCGGCAAATCGGCATACAGGACACCGTACGTCATATGCTGCGCCCAACTGTAAATCAGTACTGTACCGGCGACCACCAGGACAGTGGAGATCACAATCATGAAGCGCAAATTCGGCGGCATGCGCTTGACCGTGTCCACCATCCGTTGGAATAATTCGTACATGGCTGCGACGTCCTTCTACGGCGAACTTACACCGGCATCCTCATCAATTGTTGGTAGGCATCGACCAGTTTGTTGCGGACCTCAATCAGCAGTTCCATTGCCACGCCGGCTTCCTCGGCAGCGATCATTACCTGGTGTAACTCGCCGCCCTCGCCGGAAATCAACTGGTTGCGCATTTCCCCGGCCGTCGCCTGCAGATCGTTGACATCGTTCACCAGGCCCGAAAGTAAATCGCCGAATGAACCACCGGCCGGCGCCGTGGGAGTCGGCGATTGCAGGCCGCTCCCCGGCGGGGTGAGCGGACCGATACGGTTGGTTAATTGAATGCTGTTCATGCCATCACATCCACAAACCGTCCGCGGACCGGCTGGTCTTCAACGGACAAATTGATTTTTCTGCTCGGCGCTGGATTCTTTACGCCCTGTGTGAACAAGGCGGCCAGCGGATTGATTTCGGTCTTTTCGAGTTTTGCCGCCGCCTTACTGTCGGCAACCTTCGGCGCCGGCGCCGGACCTGGTTGAGGGTCACGCTGCAACGGAACGCCCCGCGACAAAGCTGCGGAGAGTTTAGGCGGTTGATACGGTGTGATCCGTGCGTTATTCATAAGCTCGTCGGCTTGTCGGTTATCCGGCGCCCCCGTCGGAGTCTTACCGGCCGAGGGCCCTGCGTTTCAACCACAACATACGGAAAAGGGATTATTCTCTGCTTACAGGTTTATAGCTTTCTCCGCCATGGTCTTGGCGGATTCCACGGCGGTGATGTTGGCCTCATAGCCACGGGAAGCGACCATCATCTCCACCATTTCCGTGACAATATTGACATCAGGCATCGCGACATACCCCTCGGCATCGGCGTCGGGATGAGAGGGATCGAAAATCCGCCGCGGCTCCTGGTTTGGATCGACAAAAGTCTCTGCCGCCACTGGTGAAACATTATCACGCCGGCTGGATGACCGGAATTGGTTCACCATATGATCGGACTTGGTGCGCCGAAGACTGACTGTTGCCCGGTTGAGCACCTGGCCGAACGGCGCATAGTCCGGATCTTCATTGAACTTCACCTGTTGGCGTTTATACGGCCCGCCGTCCGCGGCGCGCGTTGTCTGGGCGTTGGCAATATTCTCCGAAACGACATTCATCTTCTGCCGCTGCGCGGACAACCCCGAAGAGGATATTTCAATAGCGCGAAAAATTCCCGAAATCATCGTTTATTGCCCTCCCCTGATGGCCGTGCGCAAGCCGCTTAATGACTTTGACAAAAGCTTCATCCCCACCTCGTAATTGAGGGTGTTGGTCGCCAACTGGGCCATTTCCATATCGATGTCCACGGCGGACAATTCGCTGGAATTTTCGGTACCCGCATCACGGACGACATCGGGAGCGCCGGCCGAGCGTTCGGAGATAATGTGGCCGGGGCGCGTTGTTTTCGGACGGACCGTGTGGGTCGCCAATGCCTGCGAAAGTTCCTGCTGAAAATCGATATCTCGTCGCTGGTAACCGGGGGACGTCGCATTGGCCACATTTGACGCCAGGAGTTTGTGCCGGAACGCCGCCAGATCAACCATATGTTGCAGGCGGGGTGTTCCGACCTTATCAAACACCAGCTTTTGAATCATGTTTGCCATAGCTCCACGTCCCCTTCCGCTGCCGCAGTTGGCAAGCCCCGTGCCGTGATCGGACGGCGAGTGGAGAAAGGCCGTAATGGATTGTTAACACCAACGTTACGCGATCAGGCCGGGCACATTCATAGTGCAGTGCAAATCCCATACAGGAAAATCTTTCCGGGCGGTATTGAAGATTTTTCGGTGCGGACGAAAAACGGTAAATCGTGACGACCTAATGACTAGGGAGCCGGGCCGACCAATTCGGCAGGTGATTTTTTGCGCATGGTATCGCTGTAGTTGTACGCCGGGCTGGGTTCCGACCCGGACAGGTTCGCGGCCAGCACCACAATATCCACGCGCCGGTTTTGCGCCATGTTTTCCGGCGTATCATTGGGTTTCAATGGCCGGAACTCGCCATACCCCAGGGCCGAGATTTGATCGGGACCCCAGTCGTGTTCGCGGATAAAGAAACGGACGACAGTAGCTGCGCGCGCGGTCGACAATTCCCAGTTGGAGGGGAAGCGGGGAGTGTTGATTGGACGGGAATCGGTGTGTCCCTCAATGCGGATGATTTCCGCCAACCCTTTAAGCGACGCAGCCACCAGATTCAACGTCGGGGTCGCTTCCTGTTTCAAATCGGCCTGGGCTTCATCAAACAGCGCCGATTCGGTGACATGGACGACCAGCCCGCGCTCATCGATAATCGGCGTGATTTTATCTTCCAGGTGTGCTTCGGCAATCGACTGCTGCAGCCGGCTTTGGATCAGCCGCAGGTTGCCGATCTTCAGCGGCCCGCCGCCTTCCCAGTCGCTGCGGTCGATGATCGACCGTTTGGGCACGATGGCATCCCGGCCACGCAACACGCCCTGCAAGGCCTCGGCAACGTGACCGAATTTTTTGGCGTCGATCTGTGACATGGAATACATTACGATGAAAAACGCCAGGAGCAGGGTAATCAAATCCGCGTAGGTTAAAAGCCAGCGCTCGGCGTTATCCGGAGCTTCGAACGGTTTGCGCTTACGGGCCATCATCAACCCTGCGGCCGGACAACCGGTTTGAGGAATGAGGTCAAGCGGGTGCGGATCATCCGCGGATTGTCGCCGGCCTGGATTGCCGTGGCGCCTTCCATCATCAATTCCAGATTAGCCATTTCATCGTCGTTGCGCATTTTGAGCTTGTCGGAAATCGGCAGGTAAATCAAATTGGCGGTGGCCACCCCCCATAACGTGGCAATAAACGCCGAGGCGATCGAGGCCGCCATCTTGCTGGGGTCCGACGTGTTGGCCAGAGTATGAATTAACCCTAACACTGTCCCAATAATCCCCATGGTCGGTGCAAAGCCACCCATCTTGCGGAATAAATCGATCCCGCGCTTGTGCCGTTCCTCGACAAAAGCAATGTCGGTTTCCAGGATGCTGCGCAGGACAGTGATTTCTGTGCCATCAATGACCAGTTGCATCGCTTTGCGAAAAAACGGTTCCTCGGATTCGGTCAACTCATTTTCCAACCCCAGGATACCTTCGCGCCGGGCGCGTTCGGCCATCTTGATTAGGCGGTCGATGATCGCATGCGGATCCTCTGGACGGTGGAACAGGGCCACACGCAAGTACGCCGGAATGGCCATGACTGTCTTGAACGAGGTCGTGACCATCGAGGCCCCGATGGTTCCCCCCAACACAATCATGATCGGGGCGAACTGGAAGACCGCCGCCAGGCGTCCACCCTCGATCGTATACGAGATCACAATCGCTGAAAGCCCCAGAATCAGGCCGCCTATGGTTGCCAGGTCCATTCCACTCCCTTGTCGGGGTATGCGTTACCCGTCGGCGGTCCACGATACCCGCTCATCTATTGGTATCGGCGGTCAGCTTAAACCCCTTGAACGCAAGGTCCTGCCGCGCTGACACGACGATTTCGTCCTTGCGCGGCCCGGCACTGATCTATTTACTACAGTGGGAGGAAAAGCCACCAGACGGATAATTAAATACCGATGATGGGTCGATTATGATCCGACGCAAGGACTTAAACTGCGGCGTGGTGTTCGAAGTGGTGCGGGGAGACATCACCACACAGGACGTCGAGGCCATTGTCAACGCTGCCAACGCCCGGCTGGCCGGTGGTGGCGGCGTGGACGGCGCGATCCATCGCGCGGGCGGGCCGGCCATATTGGCCGAATGCAAAAAAATCGGCGGGTGCCCCACCGGTTTTGCCGTGGTGACCACCGGCGGAAAACTCAAAGCCAAATGGGTGATCCACGCAGTCGGCCCGATTTACGCGGGATTGCCACAGGACCCGGCGACGCTGGCCCGGACATATCAGAACAGTCTGCGGCGCGCGATGGAAAAAAAATGCAGTTCGGTGGCCTTTCCCTCGATTTCCACGGGCGTGTACGGTTATCCCATCGAACAGGCCGCCCCGATCGCCATGAACAGCTGCGCCGAATTCGTCAAAAACAATCCCGGCATCAAGATGGTCCGCTTTGTCCTGTTTTCCGATCCCGATTTTGCGTTGTATGTGAAGTTACTAGACCGCTTGAAAGAATAGACCAGATGACTGGAAACCGATCAACTTGGTGGCGAACGTCTGTCCTCCCCGGTCTACTGTTAGTCGGGATGGGATTGATGCTCGTCTTGCTGCCCGGGTGCGGGAAAGACCATGACAACTGGATCACTGTCAGCGGGAAAGTTGTCGATGTCCAGACACAACAGCCGATCGCTTCGGCGTGGCTGGCCCTGAATGATACACTGACCTCTTCCAGATTTGCTGTTACTGAGGCCTCGGGTGTTTTTTATTTTCCACTTCTGCCGTTTTCGCAGTTTTCGCTGTATGCCGGAAAAGACGGCTACATCCCGGAAAAGCTGGATTTGACCTATCAGGGGAACGATATTTCGGGCTTGCTCTTCGAACTGGAACCCGTGGTCCCGACGGAGTGAGTCGGGGGATAAGAATACATGCGAATTGGAGACAAAACACATCTCCTGTGTTTATTATCCTTAATTGTCCTGCTCTTAATCTTGTCACCCCGGACTATAGCCAAAAATAGTCCGGCCGGCTCCGGGCAGATGGCGGTTGAGTGGACCTTCGATGCCGGGGGGTGAATATTTGCCCAGCCCACGGTCGTGGACCAGCTGGTATATCTCGGTTCATGCGCCGGCATGTTTTACGCTCTCGATGTCGATTCCGGCAGGGTCGCCTGGAGTTTTAATGTCGCGGCCGATCAAGTCCGGCAATTCCATGGCCGGCCGCTGATTGTCGATTCGCTGATCATCATCGCCGCTGATGACGGCCGGCTGCCGTTCGGCGCGTTATATGCCCTGAACCGGTTGAACGGAGAAATAATCTGGAAAAGCACGACGGACGTCGGCCTGCCCTCGGATGTCGCGCGCGGCAATGATTCGCTGCTGTACGTAGTCACATTCAACGATGAACTGCGGGCCTACTCCCTGCATTCGGGGAAAGTCATCTGGTCGTTTGCGACCGGCTGGACCCGCGATCCTGATTTCACACCCGCGACTGCCCTCGAACGGCCACGGACGCCCGTATCGCCATATGTCCGGGACACCCTGTTATACTTCGTCGGCCGGGACAGCACGATGTACTGCCGTGATGCCCGCAGCGGCGGGCCGGTGTGGTCACACCATTTCGACGATGTGGTGACCTCAGAGCCGCTGATCGACAAGCATCATGTCCTCCTCGGACTTGGTCCTTATAAATTGGCCTGCCTTGACCGGTTGCACGGTGTGCTGACGCGCACCGATTCATTGCTGAGCATCGCCCTGCTGGGTATGGCCCAGGTGCAGGATGAGATCCTGTACCTCGGAGGGTATGAGGCGGCCGAACCGCTGGTCATCGAGGCCTTCGACCGCGAATCCGCGGCGGCCCGCTGGCGCTACTGGCTGGAGGGTGATCACGGGTACTGGTATGTCCCCCGGGTTCATCTGTGGAATAATCAGGCCATCGTCGGTTCCACGCACGGCCTGGTTGTCGCATTGGATGTAGAAACCGGCGTTCCGGTGTGGCGGCTACAACTGAAAGGGGGAATTCGCGGGATCGGCGACGGCGCCGGGAAAATATTCGTCGGGACATACGAGGGCACGTTGTATGCACTATCCATGAAGCAGACAAAATGATCCAGTTGGCCGGTAACGGTTCCCGTATTGGATTGACCATTTCTGCCGTCTCCGACAGATAATTACCAGGTACCCCACCCGAAACGCAGCGGTTGTCATACAACCGCGAAGCGCCGGGTAGGTCAGTAACGGTTCCTGCATTAAACTGATTATTTCTGCCGTCTCCGATGAATGATCACCACCAAACACCCGCCGATCACGAACAGTCCGCCAAGAATTTCCCGTGGCGCGGGCATTTGTTGCAGAGCAATCAGCGCCAGCAACGCCACAAACACCGGCTGGCTCTGATTGATCAGCGCGACTTTGGAAATTGCGAGATATTTCAAAGCATATAAATACAGCGGCCGGGTAATCACCGGTCCGGCAATAGCCACCAGCAGGACACCCCACCAGACCTTTTCCAGTCCCGCAAATGAAACCCCAAAAAGCAACGCAGCCACACCGAACAGCACGCTGTTGGCCACCGTGCGGATTAAACTTAACGATAACGGATCGACATACCGCACGGCGATTTTGGCAATAAACTCGGCGCCGCCGAACAATAGCGCGCTAAGCAATACGACGCAAAACCCGGTGGAGTACTCGCCGCGGAAAGTGATTTTCATCACCACAATGCCGATCAACACCAACGTCGCGCCCCAGCCCTCTTTTTTACTGAACCGCTCCCCGAGGAAAATCATCCCCAGGGCGATGGTAACAATCGTCTCCGAGCGGTTGACAAACGAGGCCAGCGTCGGGTCCATCAACTTGATCCCCTCCCAGTGCGCCCAAATCGCCACAAAGGCCAGCCCGCTGAACGCCAGCGACCAGCCCCACGCCCGGCGGTCCAGTTCGAGAATCCGCCGGTATCGCTGTTTCGGGAGCGAGACAACCGCCAGGACTATCGAGCCGATGGGAAAAACCAGCACACTCATGGCCAGCGCCGACAGCTCACTCATGACCCACTTGCTGGCCACAATCAAAATCCCGGCCATAAACGCAGACAATGCGGCGTAGAAGTAGCCCATGGGCGGGGAAGGTAAGCAAATGGCCGGGGTTTTACAATGGGGCAGATGTGGCATGCAACAATTCGTCGAAACCACAGGGGTTTCGACCTACTCATTCAAGGATTGATATGACAAGGCCGATTTTCCGTGGCATGGGCATCTTGCCCATGCAGGTCACGGCCGGGACGGCCATGACCTATGTATTACGAGTCTTGCAAATCAATACCCCTGCGGTTATGACCTGCCCCCGATAGGGCGTACAAATATTTTATGCTTACCATGCCGTAGTAGTATCCTTGACAAAAGAGATTTTCAAATAATATTTTGAGTGATCCCGCAGTGTTGACGGATTCGATTCGGCATAAATTTCTGGCACTGGATTGGCCAACGGTGGCAAATTGGGCAGGTACTGTATATGATAATCCGGCGCAAACGGCTTCCCGTCCGGAAATATCAGATATCCCCGCTGCAAATCCAATAGCCAACTGGCATTGTCAATATTGCCATCGGGCACACCCAGATTTCCGTTCTCATCATATACATCCAATCCGAAGATTTGCAGGTACAGTACACCCTCCTGATAATTCAAGTTTGAGACATCTTCCTCACTGCCCGGAACACCTTTGTAGATCTCCACCATAAAATCAGAATAGGCAAGATTTTTCGCCCCCAGATAATACACGTTTTTCCACTCATACTCCCAGGTCGAAGAGCCCGAACTCCAAATACGCGATTTGAGTAGTTTCAAAAGGAGTGTATCCTGCTCACCGCCTGCTCCCAACGAACCAATCTCGACCAGACTATCCGGTGTTTGGACCTTCATCCAGTATGCCAGAAAATCAACCTGCCGCAACTGATGTTCAAGCCGAATCCATAATTCAGACGGGTTAAGGTAATAGTCTTCATCAATCGACAATTCACGGACGTTCGTTTTCACAATCTCATCTCTAAATTCCGGTTCGTATATATTCGTCGGATCTATATACATATTGGCATATGGATCGTCTGAGGCCTGAGACGCGCCCTGGACAAATAGCTTGAAATCGATAATCGAATCAGCACCCAGCCTAAATTCCCAGGAGCCGTTTTGATCCTCGCGACCGAATTTTCCAACATCATAAAAAGTCCGAGCATGGTATTGATAATCACGAAGGTAACAGAAAACGTCATATTCAATACTATCTTCTTTTTCGAACTCCGATGGCGAGGAGCAACCTGAAATTACTATCAGAGCCACAACTAGATGACACATTGCCAAATTGCGCTTTGGCGCTGTCATAACCGTCTACCCCAATTTTAAATTGGGCAACTATTCGAATAAATTATGCATTTAACAACCCGCAAGTCAACTGTTTTCTTTTCTTGCCGGGTTTCTCACGTTCACTTCGTTCACGTCGGAACCCGACCTATGGCGGTATTAAAAAACGGCACAGCGGTCTTCCCGCCATGCCGTCAGAAAATGCGACATAGAATTACCTGGCTACAACTGTCTTTTCCAGGTCGTGCCTTTGGGCGTATCCTCGAGGATAATCCCCATTGCCTGCAGTTGATCGCGGATGGCATCCGAACGCGCGAAGTTTTTCTCCTTGCGCGCGGCAATGCGTTCGTCGATCAACGCCTGAATATCGGCATCGATACCCGCCTCTTTTTTGGGCAGCACACCAAGCACCGTGTCGAATTTTTCCAGCGCTTCGACGGCTTTGGCCGCGTCGGCTTTGGACAGCGTTTTGGCGGACATCAACTTGTTGGTTTCCTTGACAAAGTTGAACACCTCGCCCAGCGCGCCGGAGATATTCAAATCATCATCGAGGCACTCACCGAAACCATCATACGCTTTTTGCACGATGGCCGGGAAATCAGCATTATCGCTGCCGCCCTCGACCGCCTGCAGATTGCGCTTGAAATCGATCAGCCGTTCCACCGCCGCTTTGGCGCCGTCGAGGCCGTCCATCGTGAAATTCAACTGCTGACGGTAATGCGTGGCCAACAGCAGATAGCGTACGGCCACCGGCGAATACCCCTTGGCGGTCAGATCGCGCAGGGTGAAAAAATTGCCCAGCGACTTGGACATTTTCTGCCCCTCGACGATCAGATGCTCGCAGTGCAGCCAATAGCGGGAAAACGTCCTGCCGGTCGCGCATTCCGACTGGGCGATTTCATTTTCGTGGTGCGGGAACATGTTATCCACCCCGCCGGTGTGAATGTCGAATGTCTCGCCAAGATACTTCATCGACATCGCCGAACATTCGATATGCCACCCCGGCCGCCCTTTGCCCAACGGCGTATCCCAGTATACCGGGCCATCGGCTTCATCCCACGCTTTCCATAAGGCAAAATCGGAGACCGTGTCTTTTTCGTATTCATCGGCGGCGATGCGCGCCCCGGCCTTGAGGTCCTCCAGTTTCATATGGGACAGTGAGCCGTACTTCGGAAACGAGGAGATCTTGAAATAGTAGGACCCGTCGGCCTCGTAGGCATGGCCCTTCTTGACCAGCGCCTGCACGATCGCCACCATCTCGTTGATATGATCGGTGGCCGCAGGATAATGCTCGGCGCGTTCGATCCCCAGCGCGTCCAGGTCTTCAAAGAACGCTTGCTTGTAGGGATTGGTATATTCCTTGAGGGTAATGCCTTTTTTATTGACGCCCCGGATGATCTTGTCGTCGATATCGGTCAGGTTCATTACCTGCGTGACTTTATACCCCCGGTATTTCAAGTACCGCCGCAGCAGGTCTTCGAACGTGTACGCCCGGTAATTGCCGATATGCGCAAAATCATAAATCGTCGGACCGCAGGTATACATCCGTACATGCCCCGGTTCAAGGGAGGTGAACTCTTCTTTGCGCCGTGTCTGGGTATTGATCAAGCGTAAGGCCATGTCCCTGCTCCGTCGATATGTGTCGTCCGGCCGCCCCGCCCCAGGGCGGGGTTGCTGTCTTGTCATTCCTTTAATCGGCTGTCTGGAGCGATTTCAAAAACGCCGCGTCCAGTTTTTGCACCACCAGTTGGAGGAGTTTGAGCGTGTTGTCATAATCGGCGCGGTTCAAAATACCGTTATGGCTGTGGATATAGCGTACCGGCGGGCCGAAAGTCACGGTCGGGACCCCGGTGCGCGACTGCGAAATCCGCGCGCCGTCGGTGGATCCCCGCAGGATGCTGGTCAGGCAAAACGGGATTTTGGCTTTTTCCGCCGTGGCGATCACCAGCTTCAGCAGGCGTTCGTTGGGAATCATACCCGCGTCATAAACCAAAACTGCCGGGCCGCTGCCCAGTTTTTCCTCCTGCTCACCCTCGAAACCGGGGGTATCCTGAGCAATGCCGATATCCAACACCAGCGCCAGATCGGGATTGACCCCGTGCGCTGAGGTTTGCGCGCCGCGCAGGCCGACCTCCTCCTGCACCGTACCCACCCCCACCAGCGTGTTGGGATGGCTCTTTTTAGCCAGCGAACGGAACAGGTCACAAACCAACGCGCAACAGACCCGGTTGTCGAAGGCCTTGGCCAGATACATTTTCTTATTGCCCATGACCGCAAAATCAGAAACCGGGGTGATAAAATCACCCTTGCGGATGCCCAGCTTCTTCTTCACATCGAAACCTTTCTGGCACCCGACATCGAGATACATTTTCTCGAGCGGCAGGACGTTTTTGCGTTTTTCCTCCGGCAGCATATGTGGCGGAGTGCAGCCGACCACAGCAACCACCGGGCCTTTGGCGGTGTGGATTTTCACGCGCTGCCCCAGGACCACGTGGCCCCACCAGCCGCCCAGCGGCAAAAAGCGGATGTAACCGTTCTTGTCGATTTCAGAAACCATGAAGCCGACTTCATCGAGGTGCGCGGCGATCATCACCCGCGGCCCTCCGGCGCGGCCTTTTTTCTCGGCGATCAGACTCCCCAGCCGATCATAAGAAATCCGGGCATTGTTCTTCAAATACCGGCGCATCACCGAGCGCGCCGAGCCCTCATGCCCCGAAGTACCGTGCGCATCGGTCATCTCTTTCAACATCTGTTCGACAAAATCCACTAGCGGACTCCTTTTCTGCCACGGGCTTGACCAAACCACAAAACCATTGTGCTATGGTAACCTCAAGCGCGGCAAAAATCAAATGGGCGGCTCAATAAAAAAGCCCGCCGAAGCGGGCGATATCAAGCTGCCGATTTGTCGAATATGTTTTTCATTACAAATCCAGCAAGCCGATAAGCCCGCCGACACCGTCGACCTCGGGACAACAAGTCAATCCGGGTTCATAATCACGGTGCGCCCGGCGAATCAACACCGCGGCAATTCCGGACATTTGCGGTCCCAGAACATCCTCGCGCTGCCGATCACCGACAAAAACTACCTCATCGGCATCCAGACCCAGCTTGCGCAGGGCCTTAGAGTAAATGTCGCGATGCGGTTTGCGGATCCCGATGTCCGAGGAAAACACGAAACCATCAATATACTTAAACAACCCAAACCGCGCCAATTCCGCGCGATGGACTTTCCCCGGAAAACAGGAATTCGAAACGATACAGATACTCAGTCCTGCAGCTTTCAGCCGCGAAAGGGTGTTCCGCGAATCGTGATATGGCGTAACCTGCTGAGTTATCTTGAGATAGTAATGCTCAAAAAATCCGTGCAATAACTCCGGCGTCGGGGGGATCCGGAATTGAACCAGCAGTGGTTCAGCGATATCATTGAAACAATATTCTTTAAATTCGTTGGCCGCCCGCTGATGGAAGGTGTGCAAAATCTCCCGAAACGCCTTATAGAACGCGTCGTAATCGGGGGTTTTCGTCGAATTCTCGATAATATAATCGTATGCCGATTTGAACGACTGCGGGATCAGTTCCGCGTACGGCGCATTCTCATATTCCAGCAGCGTCGAACCGAGGTCCAGCAGGACCCCGCGGCAGTTCTTCACGATTTCGGCTGGTATGACAACAGGTGATTTTTGCATCCCTACAATTCCTATCCCTCTTCCCTAAAATAGTTTAAACGCGCCGAAAAGTCGAGACATTTGTCCGACACACACCTTTCTTATCTATTTTATTGCCAGACGACAGATTTGTTCGATTAAATCGGGGAAAACAATTCCTTTGGCGGCGGCAGCCTTGGGCACGAGAGAAGTCGAAGTCATACCCGGCAACGTGTTAACTTCCAAACAATAAAACTCACCTTGAGAATTTAACCGGAAATCGACTCGTCCATACCCAGAACACCCCAGGGCATTAAACGCTTTCAAACCAATGGATTGCAAGCGCTCTGCTTGAGAGGCACTTAAATCGGCCGGACAGATATAGTTCGATTTGCCGGAGGTGTATTTGCACTCATAATCATAAATCCCATGTTCCGGGACGATTTCCACGGCCGGCAGAGGTTCCTCACCTAAAACAGCCACAGTCAACTCGCGGCCGGGGATATATTGCTCGACCAGGACGCCGGGACCATGCTCGAACGCCCGTGTGAAGGCAGGTTCAAGTTCATCGGCCTGTTCCACAATGGTCAGTCCCACGGTTGATCCCTGCTCATTCGGTTTTACCACAAACGGGGTACCCAGAAAACTCGCCAACTGCTGATACTCAGGTACTTTCGCCGATACCCGGCAAGCATCCTTCGCTGCCATATCCTTCTGGGTAGAGGAGATCCGGATTTCTCCCGGTCGCCGCTGCTCCACGAAGACCCAGGCCGGTGTCGGGATATTCTCCGCGACAAAAATTTTCTTGGCCAGAAGTTTATTCATCGCCAGCGCGGAGGCCGTGGCTCCCGAACCGGTATACGCCACGCGCGCCAGATCAAGCAAGGCCTGCACATGCCCGTCTTCACCGTCTCCGCCATGCAGCGCCAGGAAAACAACATCGACCGCCGAAGTTTCCGGCAGGGTCAAGGCCGAAGCAAGTTCCCGTGAGGTCAACGGTCCGGCCAGATCATCCGGCGGCGCTGCGGCAATGCCCTGAGGAATCAGCGACCGAGTGGTATCGAGGAGTTTCCGGCCGCAAGCAATGTCGATCGCCAGCACCTGGTGTCCCCGCTGTTGCAAGGCTTTGATCACCGCCTGGCCCGTGGCCAAGGAGACATCTCGTTCAGCCGAGGTACCGCCAACGAGCACCAGAATCCGCAGTTTGTTATCATTCGCCATCGTTGTCTACTCCGGGATTATAGATTGCCGCCGGTGTTATTGGTCGTCCGTGTTTTTTTGTAAATCCAGAGGCCCCAACCAATCAGGGCCAGGATTGCCACAGTAATCACCAGCCGGTTATAAATCATCACAAATCCGGTAACTGCCTCCCAGCTACGGCCGAAAACGAAGCCGACTCCCGCCAGCAGTCCGTTCCAGGAGACAATGGATAAAGTCAGAAACAATACCACCTGTCGGCGCGGCACATGCGCCACTCCCGCAGCCAACGGCACCGCCGAACGAATACCCGGCAAGAATCGGGAGATGGCAATGAGACCCAACCCATGTCGGGCCAGCAAGCCGTCAATTCGGGCCAGGGTCACGGGATTAAAGATTTTGCGCTCGGGCCGCGCGAACCAACTGCGGCCTTTCCAGCGGCCGAATTCATACAGCACCCACCCCCCGCCCAGACTGCCGAGGAACGAAACGCAAAAGACCAACGGCCAGGTCAACGCCCCGCCACCGGCCAGGACCATCCCCGAAAGAAAAACTGCATCCCCGGGAAACGGCGGGAACAGCATCTCAGCGGCGGCCGCAACAAACAAAATCCCATACGCCCAGAGGCTGGCGTGGGTGCCCATAAACTGCAGGGTCTGGTCAAGCGGGCCGAGAATGGTTTCCACAACGCGTTTTCCCGCCGGAATTATGCCGGGAGATGTTCAAGGACCGCCACGGCCAGGCAGGCGATTCCCTCACCCCGGCCCAGCCAGCCCATTTTTTCATTGGTCTTACCTTTTATCGAGACGTCCGCGGGGCGCGTCTGCAACAGACCGGCAAGATGTTCCCGCATCGGGTTGATATACGGCAGGACTCGGGGCTGCTCAGCCAGAATCGTCATATCGACATTGCCGACGCGGTACCCCGCGGCTTGCACCTGGGTTACAATAGTCCGGAGCAACTCGGAACTGTCGGCATCTTTGAACCGCGTATCATCATCGGGGAAAAAGGCGCCGATATCTCCCAGCGCCGCCGCGCCCAACAATGCATCACCCAGCGCATGCAACACAACATCCGCGTCGGAGTGCCCGGCCAGCCCCAGCGGGTGAGGAATGGTGACCCCGCCCAAAACCAGCGGCCGCCCCGCAATGAAGCGGTGGGAGTCGTACCCGATTCCCACCCTCATACCGGACGATCTCCCTGGGCGGCCAGCAGCGCCTCGGCCAGCAGCAGGTCTTCCGGTTCGGTGATTTTGATATTGGGCCAGACAGTATGGATGACCCCCACGCGCAGGCCCATGCGTTCGACTAATACGGAGTCGTCGGTTGCCTCGAATTTGTCGGTTTCCGCCTGGGCATGGGCTTGTCTGATGACTGCCGCGCGGAAGGCCTGGGGTGTCTTGGCCGCCGCGATGCCCTTGCGGTCGACAGTCTGTTCTACGGCGTCGCCGGCGAGCCGCTTGAGCGTGTCACCCACCAAATGCACCGGCACCGCCGCTTCGTAAGACTCCAACGCCCCGATCAGGGCCGGGACCAGGCCGTCCTCGATAAACGGGCGCACGCCGTCGTGAATGAGGATAACCTCTGCTCGGGACGACACTTTTTTCAGACCATGCCTGACTGATGCGGCGCGGGTCTTGCCGCCGCTGGCAATTGCCGTAACTTTGGGAAATTGATTTTTGACCAGCGTCCGGGCGCGCGAACGGTGCTCGGCATCAATGACCAGGATAATTTCGTCGATGAGCGGTTCATTGTGCAATACCGATAAGGCCCAGAAAGCCAGCGGCCGTCCGCGCAGCTCCACCCATTGTTTGGGTGTCCGGCTGCGAAAGCGCCGGCCTTCACCGGCGGCGACGATGATTGCGGCCACAAACCTGCGCTTCCGATTCGTGCGTTTTTTTATCATATGCACCTCAGATAATTAACATACAATCACCATAGCTGTAAAAGCGATATTTTTTTCCGACCGCCTCCCGGTAAGCCGTCAACACCCGTTCACGTCCGGCCAGCGCAGCAACCATCACCAGCAGCGACGACCGCGGCAAATGGAAATTGGTCAGCACGGCATCGACGAGGCGAAAGTCAAATGGTTCACTGATAAACAACCCGCTGTTGCCGCTTAGTTTTTCCGGCCGGCCGGCAGCGGTATGCCAGTTTTCCACCGGCTGCGGGTTCCAGCACGCCAGTGTCTCCAGGGTGCGCACGACAGTAGTCCCCACGGCCGCAATTCGCCGCCCGGCCACCCGGGTAGCGGCGAGATGGTTGATTGTCCGCCGTGGCACGATAATGTGCTCATTTTCCAGCCGGTGTTCTTCCACGGTCTCGGTCTTGATCGGCCGAAAACTGCCCTCACCGACATGCAGTGTTACTTCGCAGGTATTGATCCCGGCCCGGGCCAGCCGATTTACCATTACGCGGTCGAAATGCAACCCTGCCGTGGGCGAGGCCACCGCCCCCGGCTTACGGGCAAAGATGGTTTGATAATCGCGGCGGTCGGCTTTCCGGTCGG
>JAGVQM010000014.1 GCA_020051695.1 Candidatus Zixiibacteriota bacterium
AAAGATTGGGTTGCGGCCTTGAATCATTTCAGCATTATGTTCGAGGGAAGGTTCGAACCAACGTGAACCGGTCGCTTACACAAAATTCCGGACACACTCGCCAGAATTCGCGTTGGGAAGATAATGCGTTATCTATGTCTTTTCGCCTAAAAATAGGATATTCACAGCCATTAAAATAACTGACTATGTCTGGCTTCGCAATTTGCAATCGAGATTTGTTCATATTTAATCCATGGTTAAGTAGTATATATACTACTTAACCATGGATCGCTAATATTGCTAATAAGTCAACCATATTCTACTGAATAATAGAAAAATTAATAAATAATTCACTACTTGACGTGATCTGTAGTATATATACTACAGATCACAGTATTTCATCTATTTTTATTGAAAAATATCATCATCATAGTTTTCTTTAAAGAAGTTACATGGACATAGTCTCATTTCCGGTATCTCTTGTAGTATATATACTACAAGAGACATCTTAAACTGAACTGCATAACAGAACTAATACAAGTGCTTATTTTTCAATAAGTTAAAAAATCTCTATACCCTATAATTTCAATAAATCATTTGTCAATATAGTCAAAACGGGGGCGCACCATCTGGTGCGTCCCCGTTATCCCCCAACGACTTACGCCGCGCCCGCCACCTGCGCTTCCAGTTGATAGCGGCGGTACATGCGGGCGTAATGGCCGCCCTGGGCAATCAGGCCATCGTGTGTGCCTGATTCGATCAGCCGGCCATTGTCCAGCACATAAATCATGTCCGCGCGTTGCAATGTATCCGGGCGATGCGTAATCACAATCGCCGTCATCCCCGGCATCACCTCGTGCAACCGCTCCCACAGCGCAGTCTCCGTGCGCGAATCCAGCGCCGAGGTGCAATCATCAAGGATCAAAATCTGCGGCTTGCCGGCCAAAGCCCGCGCCAGGGCCAGCCGCTGTTTTTGTCCGCCGGAGATCGCCATCCCCTGCGTGCCGATCTGTGTGTCCAGCCCCTCGGGGAACGCGGCGACTTCGCCGACCAGTTGCGAAACTTCCACTGCCCAGCGCACCGTCTTTTCGTCGATATCCTCACGCCCGAACGTGATATTGTTGCGCACGGTATCGGAAAACAACGCCGGTTCCTGCGGCACATAGCCGATCCGCCGGCGCAGGTCTTCGAGTGTAAACTCGCGCAAATCGTGACCGTCCAGCATGATCGCGCCGCCGGTGGGGTCGACCAGCCGGGGCACCATCTGCGCCAGCTGGCTTTTCCCCGCGCCGACTTTGCCGACCAGCGCAATGGTCTTGCCGGCCGGGATATCAAGCGTGACATCATCGATGATCCGGCGTGAGCCGTCGAAGGCAAACTCGACTCGCTCAAAATGCAACTCGCCGGGAATTCTGCCGTCACCGGTTCGAATCCCACGGTCGATAACCATCGGCGGCGTTCGTTCCAACTCCAGCAGCCGGTCGATCGACACCGCCGACTGCCGGGATTTGACCAGGAACTGCCCGATATCGAACATCGGGAAGACCAGCCAAACGACGTAATACACAAACGCCACCAGTTTACCCAGCGAGAGGTCAGCGTTGATCACCATATATCCTCCGGCGATCAGGACAATGATAATCCCGAACTGCCAGATATACATGTACAGCGAATCAATCACCGCATGCACTTTAATTGCCGCCACCTCGGCATTGCGCCGGTCTTCCACCGCGTGGTCGTATTTGGCTTTTTGCGCTTTCTCTTTCACATAGGCCTTGACCACGCGGATCCCCGAAAAGCACGCCTCCATTACATCATTGAACCGCGAGATGCGGGTCTGCAGGTGGTCATACCGCCGGTCGAGCAGACTCGACGTTTTGAAAAAAATGACGATCAACAACGGCAGCGGCGCGACCGTAAACAGGGTTAGCCACGGATCGATGAATGTCATCATGGTAATCGTGAACACAACCATCAATGATGCCTCATACAACCGGAATATCCCCGAGCAGGCAAACCAAGACAACTTTTCCGCGACATCATCGGTCAGCCGGGTGACCAGGTCGCCGGTGCGGAACTTGTTGAAAAAACCCGGACCCTTGGCGGTGATCCCGTTGAATGCCTCCTGCCGGAACAACCATTCCAGCTTGAGGTTCATCCAGGCACGGTGACACTGCACGAAGGCATAGATGCAACTGGCGATCAGGCCCAGCACCACCAGCGCCAGCGCGTACGCCGCGACGGTGGACAAGCCCAGCCCGCTGCCGATCTCGGCCAGCCGACGGGCGGCCCACTGGTCGGGCACGGTGCTGGTTTTGACGAAATCGATCACAAACTCGACGATCCGGGGGATCGAGACCTGAAACGTGGTCTGTACCGGCGTAAGCAGGACGAGCACCGCCAGGACATAGGGATACCGGCGGTAGTAACGCCAAAACCATCGTATTTTATCCAGCATTGCTGAGTACTCCATTTGTCTGCTTGAACTGCAGGTGGAACAATCGGGAATAGTACCCCTCGTTCAACAGCAGTGCGGTGTGCGTGCCGCGTTCGACAATCTCACCTTTGCGGATCACCAGGATCTCATCGACATCGAGGATCGTCGAGAGCCGGTGCGCAATCACCAGCGAGGTGCGGCCCGCCATCAGTTTTTTCAACGACCCCTGGATCAGCCGTTCGGTTTCAGGGTCGACCGAGCTGGTCGCCTCATCCAATAGCATTACATCCGGGTCGGTGACCAGCGCGCGGGCGAATGATAATAACTGCCGCTCACCCCGGCTGAAATTGGCGCCTTTTTCCGAGACTTCTGTCGCATACCCCTCGGGCAGCCGCGTGATAAAACGGTCGGCTTCGACTGTCTGCGCCGCGCGCATGATGTCCTCGCGCGAAATATTCTCATCTTCGAGGGCGATGTTCGACTGCACGTCACCCGGAAACAGCACGATATCCTGCAACACCAGCGCGAACCGCCCGCGCAGATCGGCCTTGGCGATATCACGAATGTCGATCCCGTCGATCATAATCTTGCCGCGCTGCGGGTCATACAACCGCAGCAACAAGGAGATGACGGTCGTCTTGCCGCCGCCGGTTACCCCGACCAGGGCAAAACGTTTGCCCACCGGGATTTCGAACGTGGCATCTTTCAATGACCAGTTCTCGTCCCCCGTATAGGAAAACCACACATGATCGAACGTGATCCCGTGTTTAATCGCCGCCAACTTCACCGGTTGCGCTGCCTCGGGCAGTTTCGGCTGCTCGGACAACAGCGCAAAAATCCGCCGGGCCCCGGCGACGGCTTTCTGGATGTTGGCCAGCTGCTCCGAGGCGCGCCAGATCGGTTCGAACAATCGCCAGATCAGGACCACAAACATGCTGATCACGCCGACAGTCACCACGCCCGAGCTGGCCCACACTGCCCCGAGAAACAGCACCGAGGCGATCATCAGGTACTGGAAAAAGAACACCGTATTGAAAAACAGGCAGACGGCGATATTTACATAGCTGTCGTCCCTGAATTTCAATTCGTTCGCCCGGTTAACCATTTCCCGCGCGTATCGGCTGCGATGGAAAATCTGAATAATCGACATGCCCTGGATCATCTCCGTGATCCTGGCCGTCACCTCCGCCATTTTTTTGCGGACCTCAAAAAACCGCCGGGTGGTCTTGCGTTCGAAAATGAACACCAGCAGCCCGACGAACGGCCCGACCGCCAGCAGCACAACGGCCAGCCGCCAACTGTAATAGAACATCACCGTGTAAACCCCAAGGATCAGGAAGATGTCCCCGACTACCAGCACCACGGTGTTGGTGAACATCAGCCGCAACGATTCGGTGTCCGATTCCACCCGTGCCATCAGCCGCCCCACCGGGTTACGGTCGAAAAACGACACATCCAGCGACAGGATATGGTCAAACAGCCGCCGTTTGAGATCGATCATCACCGCCTGACCGATGATCTCCAGTTTGATCCGCTGCAGATACTGCAGCACCAGCGTCGCGGCCTGGATCAGGCCGATAGTCGCCGCGGTCCACAGCAGCGCAGTAAAATCCCGGCCGGCGATATCGATATCCACCGCCCGTTTCAGCAGGATCGGCCAGACCAGCGACAGCCCGGTGGCGCTCAGCAGGAGCACCAGGCAGCCGATCAGCCCGCGGACATGGTTGGTCAGAAGCGGCAAGAGCTTCCCGAAAGCCGCTTTGCTGCTGATTTCCCGGTCACGCCCGGTGATTTTCTCGTCTTCGTAAAATGCGGCGGTCATGATACCGGCCCTCGTGTTGTCCCCGCCGCGGGCGGGGAGGTTGATGTGGCGGCGGGCCAACGAAAAAACCCGCCGGAACTTGTGTTCACGACGGGTGAGGGTAATCTATAGCTGAATGACAATAGCTACGGCCCGCTCCTCCCGTCGCGGGAGCACACATTAAGTCCTGGGATGGTGATCTGTAACAGCATCATAGTTTTGCTTTCTCCCGGCTTAATAGTTGTCAGCGAACCGCGCTCATTGAACTCAACCCACACTCTTTTCGTTTTCCGACTGATTAGTATACAGCATATTTCGGCCATGTCAAATAAAAAATGAGGGGATTGCGAAAAAATGATTGCCTTATTACAAGGTGTTTTTTACCCTGACCACGCATAGAGGGATTCCTAAGGCGGGCAGTGACTTATTGGGGGCCAAAATAAAAAGCAGGGGCGATTATGGCAAATGATGCCCTTTACTCAACGTCGGCGGAGAATTTACCCGTACTCCATCAAGAACGTCAACTGGCGGTTTATAATTGCCTAAAAGCGTACTCTTCGAAGTTGGCGAATCGTTATCTTGGAGTCCATTTTGCGCTGAACCAGCCTCAAAATCCGGAGGAGATCCCCCAAGCCGCCCACTCGGCAAGGGAATTATTAAGAATTCTCCCAACGCATCTCGCGCAAATCCCACAAATTAATGCGAGTCATTGCGAAAGATATGAAATGATGCTCCGCAAAAAGGACGCAGCCGGTAATAAGTTCGATATGGAGAAAGTAAGGGTCGCCAAATTCATCAGAGAATTGCAAGATAAATTCGAAAATGCTAGTCATCATAGAGGGGAATTGACCAAATCAGAGTTCGAAGAATTATTCGCACAGTTGGAGGCACTACTTTATACAATAACATCACCATTTTTTGAGGTTGAAAAAACCTTGACAGAATTACTCATCAAGGAGAATCCGAGCAAAACGGATGTTCGCCAATTGAAGTCTCTTTTGGTGAAATCAAAACACGTCGAATATTGGTTTAAAAATCTAGATAATCCGCTCTGGTTTCCCCTCCTCCGGGAAGCCGGTCTCTTCGCGTCGCCACCTGAGATGAAAAAGGATGAGGGAGTAATATACTATTCTTACTGGCCACAGGCGGAATATTTGCAGAAGTGTGCGCGATTATTCCCCGAAGAAATTAGAGATGTTGTCATGAATTCCACTGTAAAGCATAACTGCACATTATTTTACCAACTCGCGCAGATAGCCAATTCTCTGCCTCCCGCTTACGCTAAACGATGTTTGCCGGCTGCGAAAAAGTGGTTGGACGCGTGTGGCGGAGAGCTCTCATTACTCCCAGACGAACTTGTCAAGCTCGCTGAGAATTTTCTTCAAATCGGTGAAGACGACGCAGCATTCGAATTGGGCAGGCTTCTAACTGGCATGAAATTGGCGAATCAACAGGAAGGCATAGAAGACCTTGCAGCCATAGTGGACATAAAACCTGAAGCCACCAGCATCCTTAGCGAATGGCGCTACGGCAAGATTCTGAAAACTCTAATACCCTCTTTGGCAAATCGCGATATCGGCCGCACAATTGTATTATTATGTGACAATCTGGATACGGCTATACGAGTGGAAAATGAGATTAATCAAATAACAACAACTAGTTACGATCAGTCCTGGATTTGGCATCCCGCAATTGAAGACCATTCGCAGAATACCGATTTCCCGCAGCTGAAGGATAAAATGGTAACCATCGCAAGGGACCTTTTGCTGCAATTTTGCAGACTGGGAAAAGCACAGCAACTGGAGGCATTTCAAATATTGGCCAGGTACGATTATCCTCTTTTCCGCCGAATGGAACTTTTCCTTATGACAGAATTCCCCAAAGAGAATATTCCCATGATTGAACAAAAAGTCGCAGATCCCCAAGGTCTTGATAATGACTGCCTGCATCACGAATTTTACAGGCTGTTGGAAAATACTTTTGGTTTGTGTTCAGAAAAAACGAAAAAAGCGTACCTTGATTGGGTTAATCGAGGACAAGATAATGGCAATTGAGATTAATGCTCGCATGGCGGATATAAAATGAGTAATGAGGAGAGAGAAAGGTGGCAACTCCAGAAGCTGATGCCCATCGCGAACTACTTGACGGGCGAGCCGCTTGCATTGTACCACCGGCTGCTTGAAAAATATAAGGCTCCTGAGCATCCCGAATTTAAATATTTTTCTTGGTCATGGCATGGCCCGACCAGCCCGTTAAGCATGGAACAACTTGCGGCAATGACGCCGCACCAGGTATTGGAATATTTAAAAACGTGGGAAATTCCTCAAACCGAATATGCACCTTCGCCCGAAGGACTGGCGCGTATTCTAAGAGAGGTTGTTGCTGCAAGGGCACAGGAATTTTCTGCAATTGCCACGGAAATAGAAGTCGACCAAATTCTACCTACTTATCTGGCACACTTCATTAATGGTCTTGAAGATGGCTTAAAGAATAATCAGGAACTGAATTGGGAGAATGTCCTAGAGCTTTGTATAAAAATATGTGCCGATGATTCTCTTTCAACTCGGATGCAAAAAGGCCAGGATTTCGAGACGGGACTTGAAGGCGTTTATATGGCTATAGGGAATCTAATGAGAATGGGAATGAACAAGAAGAAAGGCATTTCAATTTCATGCCGTACAACAGTATGGAAAATCATAAATACACTGACTACCGTGCAGGATTCAATGGCATATATGGAAACTCCAGATAGAGAATATGGTGCCCACAGCCCGATTTCAATAGCAATTAACACTGCGGGCGGCGTAGCCACTTTAGCCGTTTTTGAGTATTTATTATGGTTAAAAAATTCAAAATGTTTGACCTCGGATAATGATGGCCAGTATATTGTGCCTACAGAAGTGGGACCTGTGCTTGACCAATATCTTGATCGGATTCGCGAGCCCCATAAGACAATCCATGCAATCATCGGGCAGTATCTTAACATGATGTATTCTTTTTTTCCTCATTGGGTTTCATCTGAAATTGATCGAATATTGCCTCAGGGGGATGCAAGTGCCGGTACAAGAAATGCCTTTTTTCAAGGTTATTTTGGATTTTCCGATGTTTGGATGAAATTCGTCGAAAAATTCCCCCGAATTTATCTATTAGGACTCAATTGGGCTTTGGATGAAGATACCGAGAGGGACATGTATGAAACAAAGAATCGATATGTAGACCATTTGATGTCGGTATATGTCGCTGGTATTGTGCCTCTCGATGACGAACATTCACTTATCCGCCGATTTTTCAAAATGGCAAAGCCCGAGATGCGGAAACATGCTTTCGATTATATAGGACGTACTATGGGACGAATAGTCTGCGGACATCCTGAAAGCAAAGAGCAGATTGAGCGTCTAAAAAAGCTGTGGGAATACCGTCTTGCTTTAATTAAGGCCGCAACGAAGAAAACAGAATACCTCGGGGAATTATATGCATTTGGTTGGTGGTTTGCTTTGGGACCTTTCGAAGTATCTTGGCTTCTAGATAATCTCTTTGAATGTCTATGTCACACCAATGGCAATTGTGATCGTAGCAATGATGTTTTGACGAAACTTGATCGTATTGCGCCGGAATATCCTGAAAAGGTCGCCTCCATTGTTGAGGTGATGATAAACGGAGACGAACACGGCTTTAGTCAGTCTTTTTGGGTCAACGAATTGCAGAAATTATTCTCGACCATTAAATCCAGTGGCAATGATATCGCTTGGGCGAAAATTGCGGCTATAATTAACAAGCTTGGGGAACGCGGAATTCGGAATTACGCCGCCTTACTGGATTAAAGCCGGTCACGCACCTGACAAATGCAGTTAGATACCGTATCTGCAGTGTGGATTGGAGTTGTGAGGCATCAAGGAGAGAGGCTACTCTCCCCCCAGATGCGAATACGCCCGCAGGATCACCGACTCGCCGAACTTGTTGCGCAGTTGGTCGACCGTGGGGTCGGTGGGTTTAAATTTGCGACCCGCGCGGGCGTCGAATAATCCTAGTTGGGGCTGCGTGGTCGTGTGCCGAAGATGCGAGACCGCCACGCCCAGCAGCCGCACTTTTTTATGGGTGCCCCGGACCGCCGAGATCCAGATCCCCCGGACGATTTTGTAAATGAACATCGTGTCATCGGTGTAATGTGAAAACGAAATCGCGCGGGTGATCGTGGTAAAATCGGCCCAGCGCAGTTTGAGCGTGATTGTGCGGCCCTCGTACTTGTGCCGCCGCATCCGCCGCGCGACTTTGTCGGACAAATAATGCAGCGTGGCTTTCTGGATATCCGGGTCGGCGACATCACGGGAAAGCGTGCGCTCATGGCTCATCGATTTGTCCAGCGGCAGTTCGTGGGCACCCAGGACCGCCGAATCTTCCTCGCCGCGCGCGATTTTGCCCAGGGCATAGCCGCATTTGCCGAACCGCTGCTGTAGTTTTTCCAGGGGAAACGTGGCCAGGTCTTCAATTGTATGAATCCCCATTTCCTCCAGTACTTTTAATGTCGCCGGACCGATTCCCCAGAGTTTGTCCACCGGCAGCGGATAGACAAATTGTTCGATCCCCTGCCGGTCCAGCACGGTCAAGCCGTCGGGTTTGAACACCGAGGAGGCCAGTTTGGCCATCACTTTGGTCGAGGCGATGCCCACCGAACAGGTCAACCCCAGTTTTTCGTGAATGGTGTTTTTTAACGCCTGCCCCAGCCCCTCCTCGGAGCCGAACAAATGCCCGCAGCCGGTGATGTCCAAAAAGGCCTCGTCGACCGAGGTCGTTTCAACTTTGGGGGAAAACGTATGGTAAATATTAATGAGTTCGGCCGAGACATAGGTGTACTGCTGCAACTCCGAACCAACAAACACAGCGTGAGGACACAGCCGCAACGCCTCGGCCGCCGACATCCCCGAATGGATGCCGAATTGCCGCGTCGCATATGAGGCGGTGGACACCACGCCGCGCCCGGTGGGCGAGCCGCCCACGACAATCGGCTTGCCCCGCAGATGGGGGTTTTTGTTTTCCTCCAGTGCGGCGAAAAAGGCGTCCATGTCGACATGCAGCACCCGCTGGGGCGATTTTCGTTCCCCCGGTTTAGCGGATGCGGGAGGGAGACACTCGTCCGGTTTGTCGATAAACCCCTCGACCCGGTCTTTCCAGCTATTGCCGAACATATGCTTTGGTTATGATCGTCAAGCGCCAGGGCGCTTAACCTACTCCACCCAGATTTTACAGATCGTCCAGTCGGTGAGCCGCTCGTTGTACATCAGTTGAAAAACATTGGTTTGATCATCGACCACCGCGAAATACCGCACAAGATACTCACCTTCCAGTTTTTTCCAGCTGCCGGTCACGCGGGTGATTTTATGCACCCGTTCGCGCCACTTGAAGCGCATCGGTTTGAGCTGGTGGCCGGCGAACACTGCAATGACCTCAATCGGATCATTCAAATCCTGATACATATCCCGGTTACCATCAGCGGCGGTTTGTCCACCGGCCTTTCAGCAGTCGAGGCAAAGGGCATGAGCTCCACATCATGCGGCGTCTGTCGTTATCTCCAACCCGGCGGTTATCTGCCCTACATCCGCCGCATCAGCCCCACTACCTTGCCGGCGATAAAAAATCCGGGGGTATTTTTTTCGACAATGATCGGCCCGTAGGCGTCGTTGGCCGGTTGGAGTCGCACCGTCCGGCGCTCGGGATAAAATTTCTTGACCGTGGCCTCGTCGCCGATGACCGCGACGACGATTTCACCGCGCCGGGCCGAATCCTGCTTGCGCACCAGAATAAAATCACCGTCGGCAATTCCCTCGTCGATCATCGAATCACCGGTGACCCGCAGGGAAAAGACCTCGCCCGCAGGCAGGAACGAGCGATCGACCGCCAGATGCCCATCGATATTTTCCACCGCCAGAATCGGCATGCCCGCGGCGACCCGCCCGACGACAGGTATCGCGGTAAACGGCACCGCCGGTCCATCGGCCAGCTCGATCCCGCGCGAGAGGTAGGGCCGGCGCCTGATATACCCCTTTTTCTCCAGGACCGCCAACGCCTCGCGGACCCCATTGGTGGAATGGATTTCAAACCGCTTGCCGATCTCCCGCATGGTGGGCGGGATTCCGGTCGTCTGGATCGTTTCCCTGATAAATGCAAAAATATCCTGCTGCCGTCCGGTCAATTGTTCTTTCATACAAACCTCATGGGCTGCGTCGGTTCGGCCTTCCTCCCGCCGCGATAAAATTATCCGCCAATTCGATTTATCCTCTTGTCAATCAATTGATTAGAAAAAATCGATCACCGGTACATAGGTTCCCCCTCTCTTATACTATATACTGAACATATGTTTGTTCCGGCAATCATTTTTTTTCAGAAAAAATGCAAAACTCCGGGAAATATCCCACGGCACGGCCGGGACCTCCTGAAGTCCATCTAATCGTATCCGAATTAAAGAATAACAATGATTTACCATGGTTAACTCACAATCCGGCAGGATGTTGATAAAATGGCACCAGAAAAATCTCTTTCCCGGCAACGAAATTCGCATTATATATGTATATAGTAAGTGAACAGTCGGGAAGATATTGGAGCTTGGGAGAGGTTTTGCAAATGAGAGGCACGTACACACGATTGATCGCCATTGTGTTATTGACCGCCGGGTTCACGACGATGGCGGTCTGGTCGAGCTTCGCTGAAGGCGGAGAACCGCTTCTGGTGCTGCCCGAAAATTCGTTCGATTTCGGCTATGTCTCGCAGCATACGAGCATTTCCCACCCCTTTGTCCTGAAAAACGGCGGTGGGGATTCGCTGTATATCCTGCAGCTCAAACCCGGGTGAGGCTGCACCAAAGCTCCGCTGGAAAAGCAGGAGCTTGCTGCCGGTGACAGCACAATCGCGGAAATTATTTTCAGTACCGGAAAGTATACCGGGGTGGTCCGGAAATCGGCTTCCATCACGACCAATGCCCAAAGCAATTCGCGGCTGCAAATTGTGGCCAATATCGTCAAGGACGGCGATACCACGCTGCCGCTGCTGCTGGAGCCCATGGCGATAGAACTGGACAGCATTCGGCCCGATAATCCGGACAAGGAATGGAAATTCAAGGTGGCCATGAAGAATGTCGGCGGGGAAAAAGTCCGTGCCCATGTGGCCAATTTCCCGACGAATTTATTCAAAGTAAAACTCGACGACAAAAGCATTGGTCCGGGGGAAGAGCGCTATATCGAGTTCCAATTCGACGGAAGTATTCTTGAGGAAATGTTTTCGAAGTCCCTGACCATCGAGTTGGACGATTCGGCCGCCACCCGGTACACCATCCCGATCAATAAGGCGCGGCGCTGGGGACCAACCCGGCATGCCTCGCACTAATGCGCGCTGAGATCAATAAAAAAGCCCCCGTCAACGGGGGCTTTTTTTATGGCAGGTCCGTGTGGTGATACCCTGCGCCGCCAAAACGGCCGGGTTCACGTCCGGAACAACACCGATTCACGCTCAAAGATCCGCTGGGCGACAAACAGCGCCAACAGCGCATACACCGAGGTCGTGCCGAAAACCACCAGGATCCGCCAGACTTTATAGGTGCCCATGACCACTTCCTTCAAGGTCAGGCAGAGGTTGACGATCGGCACGAACAGCAGACCGTTGGTCAACTCAAATCCCGGAATGAAACTCACCATCGAGGGGAGAATGACCAGCATCAACAGCGGCGTCAGGTAACTTTGCCCTTCCTTGTATGATTTGGCGGCAATGGCCACGGCAATCATCAGCGCCGAAAACATCGTCGCTGCCGGGACCATCAAAAACACCAGCCAGAATATCGATTCCACCGACAGCCCGATCATTATTTTGCCGTCGGCCATGGACGCGAAACCGTACTTGGCGGTCAGGGTCATGCTGATCAGGGCCAGGACCATGGAGACCATTGACGCGGAAAATGTCGTCAGGAATTTTCCCGCGGCGATATCGAAGCGCGACAACGGCGCGGCCAGCAGGGTTTCCAGCGTATTGCGTTCTTTTTCGCCGGCGGTCAAATCCAGCGCCGGGTACATCCCGCCGACGATGGCCAGGATCAGCAGCATGTACGGCAGCATCATACCCAAAATCATCCCGCCCAACCGGGATTCCGAGGCGACATTCTCCCGGTCGATCCAGAACGGTTTGATAATAGAATGGTTCAGCCCCAGGCCGGCGAGTGTGGCCGCGACCATGCTGTCTCGGTATTCTGTTGCCCAATCGCTCAATTTTTCGGCGGCGGCCTCGGACTTGGTGTCGGAGGGGTCGAATAAAATTTCGAAAGCCACCGAATCACCGGCGCCGACTTTTGCTGCGAAGCCGGGGGGGATCCGGACCACTGCACGCACAATGTGCTCATCAATCGCCCGGGAAAAAAGCGGGTTGCGGACCGAATCGGGCACAGTAACCGCCTCATCGGTAAACAGCTGCTCGATACGCGACCGGTCCAGTGTCGTATCCCGCAGGGCCAGGTTGATCATGCCCCGGCGCAGTGAGTCGGGGGGGACGATGTCGAATTTGTTGCTTTCACGGATTGAACCGGCGAGGCCCGGGCCGTGGTATTCGCCGAGGATTGTGACCTGCTGCCGGGCGGCCTGCACCTTTTCGATCTGCGAGCCGACCAGCGCGCCCATGCCGATCGACAGCAGCGGGTACATGACAATCGGCATCAGGATCATCGAGTACAGCGTCCGGCGGTCGCGGAGAATGTCTTTCAGTTCCTTGAAATACACGATCTGTATTTTGCGCGGGGAGATCATCGACCGCCTCCGTTCTCCAGGATGGCGACAAAGATATCATCGAGGTTTTCTTTGCCGTACTGTTCCCGGAACTGCGTGAGTGTCCCCTGGGTCTGCAGCCGGCCCTTGTCGATGACGGCGATTTCATCGCACAGTGTGGCGGCCTCGTGCATCATATGCGTGGAAAAAATCACACACTTGCCCTCGTCCTTGGCGTTGCGGACCAGCTTGATGATCGCGCGTGAGGTCAGGACATCCAGCCCGGAAGTCGGCTCATCCAGGATCAGTACCGGCGGATTGTGGATCATCGTGCGCGCAATGGAGGTTTTTTGTTTCTGGCCGGTGGAGAGTTTATCGATCCGCCGGTCGGCGAACTCGCCCATGTCGAGCAGGTCGATCAGCCGGTCGCCACGCTGTTTGAGCGACGCAGTATCCATCCCGGCCAGCTTGCCGAAATAGGTGATGATTTCACGGGGGGTCAGCCGAAGGTACAACCCCGTACTGCCGGTCAAAAAGCCGATATTGGCTTTAACCTTGTCCGGCTGCTTGACAATGTCAAACCCCGCTATTCGGGCGGTCCCGGAGGTCGGCCACAGCATGGTTGCCAGCAACCGCAGGGTGGTGGTTTTCCCGGCGCCGTTCAACCCGAGCAGCCCGAAAATCGTCCCCGCCCGGCAGTGGAACGACAACTCATCCACCGCCTTGACCAGTCCCCGCTTTTTATCGGTGAAGTGTTTGGAGATGTTTTCCACGGATATCGCAGTTTCCATAGCCGTCCTCTCTATTGTCCACCGGCACTCACCTTTCCGCCGGTGCGGGAACGAATACCATCATCCGGCCGAAAAATCCACACTTTTCGCCGGGCCACATCACGGCCGAGTTACCCGGCATAGAGGGGAATATTCAAAATTCGGTCAGGAACGGATTCCTGACCGCGCGAGAAATTCCCTGGATTTCGACAAAGTGGATTTTACTATGAGCGATATTACGTGACGGACGATCTATTTAGGCGTAGGTCGAAATCCCCTGTCCCGCCGGCTACGGCGGGATGGGGTTTCGACAATTGTTTTATTCTCCGAATCCATCATCAAATACTAAATCTAATCCCGCGGCAAGCCGCGGCGGGCGGGGCACCCGTGCATTTGTGGCCGGCGTATGTCCTCATGCGCCGGCGCTGTCAGGATTGAGCTGGTGCACCAGGAGGTACACCAGTCACATGTTAGTTTTGGGCGTAAATGGCAGGCGGTGCCCACCCTGCGTGACTCAAACCCCGCCGGCGTCACCGGGCAGTGGCAATGAAGGTGAACTCATTGTCCTTTGCTGCATGATTGCCGTCCGTGATATAGACATTGAACGTATTGGCGTCGATTTGATCAACGTAGATTAACCGCGCACTGGTCACGCCGGTGGGGATTGCATCAACCTCCGCCGAAGCGGTCATCACCAGCAAATCGGGGTCAGAGCCAGTCGTCGAGATATTGAGGGTGATGCTGTACACTCCTGGATCGTTGTGGGTGATCATGGAGACACCGAACGATGCCCCAATTGACCCGCTGCCGTTCACATTGCCCCAGGCAACGATGGCGTTATCCCTATAATAACTGCCGATGCGACTGTTTGACGAGCCGCCCGATTTGTTGCTTTCCAGACACAGGCCATTCTCCGCCCGGATTTTGAACTGGTTGGTCGTATCCGATTCGACGATGGCTGCCCGGGCGTCTCCCCAGACAAATGAGCCGTCGTGCACCGCCGACGCGTTGTGCCCCATCGCGCAGGAGGATTCGCCGGAGGCAGAATTATTGTATCCACCGGGGGTTGTCGAGTTTGCTCCGGTGGCTTCATTGTAGCTGCCGCCGCCGACTGTCGAATATTCCCCCGAGGCTTCATTGCCGTAGCCCCCACCGACTGTGGCATCAAGAGCGCTCGCCTCATTATGACCGCCGCCAACGACAGCAGCCTGACCGGCGGTAGCAGTGTTATCGGTTCCTCCGCAAACCACGGAATGCCCCCCTGTGGCTTCGTTAAGTGACCCGCCGCCAACGGTCGCCGAGGTGCCATCGGCTCTGTTGTCGTAGCCGCCGCCGACGGTGCAGTTCCAATCACTGGCCTCGTTGCCTCGTCCACCGGAGATGGTCGAGTAATTCCCCGAGGCAACGTTGGAGTCCGCGCCGGACCTTCCTCCGCCTCCGCCAATGCACGCATGGAGCCCGGTGGCAAAATTTTTGACTCCCCCGGCAATTGTCGCGCCAGCTCCCGTAACTTCATTTAGTGCACCGCCACCAATAAAAGAAGAATCGCCATCCGCCCTGTTGCTTGTTCCGCCGGCGATTGCCGCCCACAGGCCGGTAACCACATTATTGCCCGTGTCGGCGGGACTCTCGCCTTCCGGCGTGTTCAGCGCGTACGGCACACTGGTCAGCCGCTGGCGCGGGGTCATTTCGGTGTCACCGGAAACCGTAATGCCCAGCCATAATTCAGCGATATCGAACAAAGACTCCGGAAGGGGGGACGTCTCGCCGAGGATGATCGTAAATAACCCGTCCTCGGTGGTTACATTCCGGACCTCTGTCCAGAGTGCGCTGCCGCTGTTGTCGTCGTCGTATATGGCGAATGTGACTTCATATGTGCCGTCGGCGACGGGTTCATCGCCGCTGTTGGTCAGCAGCCCCTGGACATTCACCAATTGGGGGGCACCCGCGGCAAGAGATAACGTAACGCACGCAACGCACAGCATCAGGATTTGCACCGGCAATGAAACTGCGGTTTTCATGATTCAACCTCCCAGGTCGAGTTCGGACAACAGTTTGATTGACATGGAAATTAATACAAAAAGCCCGCATACGCAAAATCGATTGTGCCGTCAGCAAGGGAGAGGATGGATCAGGCAAATTGAACAAACGAAGCTTCGGCATATCTTCTTGTCATTCAAAAACATATTCAAATAATTCTCGCAGAGAGTTTTTTGTGGCGAACAAGCAAGCCGGCGGCCCGGAGCCGCCGCGGGAACGCGACGTATCCAGGTAATCCAATGGCTGATATTTTTCTTGCCAATATAGGGATTTGGATTATTTTTGCCATATGGCTTCCTACCATCCACCTTTCAGGGAGGTTTTATGAAACTACTGCTCGTGCTGCTGCTGGCGGGAGTGGCTCTGCTGTTGGGATTTGGTTGCGGTCAAACTCCGCCGACCCAGCCGAATGCCGACACCCAACCACTGCTGGTCCAGCGTCCGGAGTTCATCGAAACCCGGCCGCCGGATGTAGTCGCCGCGTACACCCTGCAATCAGTCCAGGTATCATACAATAATCTGGACAAAAAACCACCGCCGCCACCGCCACCGGATACGACCTCGGGTGACCCCAATCCCAATCCGGCGCATAAGTATGCCTACATCGTGGGCATTTCCGACTACGAAGGGACAGCCAACGACCTGCAGTTCTGCGATGATGACGCGCAGGCGATGAAGTCCTGGCTGCTGGGCGAAGGTTTCACCTGCCGGATGGATCTGGACCTTGCGGCCACGGCCGACAATATCACCGCGGGCCTGCAATGGCTGATCGACAATGCGCAACCGGGTGATGAGGTCGCCTTCTGCTATTCCGGGCACGGCGCGCGGTCGACCGCCGGTTCGGCGATCATCTCCGCCGATTTGTATTATGTCACCCACGGTTATGTCATGTCGTATTTTAACGCCGCCGATTGCACCAAAAAACTTGCCACCCTTGATGCCTGTGTGATCGGGGATTTCCATGCCGACGTGGTGAGCGGCACGTTCATGGCTACCGCCTCAGCCCGGAAATATTCGTATGACGCGCCCGATTTGAACCACGGCGCCTGGACATACTACTGGCTGGACGGGGTCGAGGACCAGAATCTGATCTATGCCGAAGACGCCGCGCCGTACGCTGAAGCAGGCATGATAGCCTGGGCGGCATTGTATAACCTGCGCGTCGATCCCAAGCACACCGACAGCTACACCGGTGAGATGGATATGTAATTTGTCAAGTCACGCTGCATGAGAGTGTAAAAAAACGGCGGCCTGTTTTTCAACAGGCCGCCGTTTTTATGGATTGACAGGAGTTCCGCCTCGCAGTCAACCCGGGCTAACGTGCCGGATCAGGTGATCAGCCATGCGTCGAGTTGTGCTTGCCGATCATCACCGACAGAAGCAGCAGTACCCCGGCCAGAATCAACAGCACCGGCACCAGCGGCACGTCTGGATCGGTGAGTTCCCAGATCCCGCCCAAAAAGAAAAGAGCGCCGACCCCCACCCAAAACCATTCCAGTTTGACCCGGTTGACCCCGCGCGCTATCTGCAGCGCCAGTGCGATGACCCCCAGTCCCAGCAGGGCGAGACCGATGTTCATCCCCAGCAGAAATCCCACACCGACCCAGATGAAAAACAACGCCCAGCCGATTGTGCCCAATTTCTGGCCCAGTGCCCGCCGTTCGGCCTCCGCGGCCGTTTCGATTTGATTATCGTTCGCCATAGCAATTCTCCTTTGACGGCTCTTTGGAAAAGTGTACGACGCGGCCGATTGAAAGCAAGGGGAAAACGTGTGGGAGGATCTCGACGCTCCGAAATCTGCCGGGGTATCAGCAGTTTTGCTGCTGCGCAATACCCGGCCGGCGCGTATGTTGACGGTGGAGGATGCCGACACCGGAGCGCGAATTATGGCCCTGCAGGAGACCGACGAATTCTTCAATTCCTACGCCGGTGATTTTGCTGCTTTGTACGGCGCGGAACACACTTGTTTCAACCGGGTGATCAATCGCATCTTTCGCAAAAGTATGTGGGCGCGTTTTACGCACACGCTGGCGGCGTGCCGGCCGGTTGCGGGGAAGACGGTGCTGGATGTCGGCTGCGGGCCGGGGCATTATGCAGTCGCGCTGGCGCAGGAGGGTGTCTCGGCGGTCACCGGGATCGATTTTGCCCCGGCAATGGTCGAACTGGCCCGGACCAGGGCCGCCGCCGCCGGTGTGGCCGAGCGGTGCACATTTATGGTCGGCGATTTTCTCACCCATGAATTTGCGGCACCGTTCGATTACGTGGTCTTGATGGGGTTGATGGATTATATGGCCGATGCCCCGGCGGCGATCTCCCGCGCCCTGACCCTGGCCCGCGGCAAGGTGCTGTTCAGTTTCCCCGCAGCCGGGGGAGTGCTGGCCCTGCAGCGGCGGTGGCGTTACCGCGGAAAATGCCCATTGTTCATGTATTCGCGGAAACACCTGCAATCGCTGTTCACCGACATTCCCCCTGCCTGTGTTACAATCGACAAACTTCACCGTGATTATTTTGTGACGGTCACCCGCCATGATTAGCTCGTCGCATCCAGCTACCTTTCCTCATTTGCAGTGAAAATTTAAGGTTTGGCCGCTTTGAAAGAGGAATAAACGCGGATGACAGCGGTACTAGTTGAAAATTGATTGTCAGGAGGTTCCGCTCATCATGCTCAGGCGCGGCAAATTACTTTTCGCCATGGTGTTGGCACTGGCGCAAATAACCGCGTGCGGCGATTCGGATTCGCCGGCCAACAGCACCCGGCTCTTCGCGCTGACCAACGGGATCCTTATTAATGGAACGGGTGTTGCGCCGTTGCCCGCGTCAACAGTAGTGATCAGGAACGGGCGTATCGAGGCGGCGGGCGCCGCAAGTTCGGTGAATATCCCGGATGACGCGCAGATCATCGACCTGGCGGGGGCGGCCATTCTGCCGGGTTTTTTTAACGCCCATGTGCATGGTGCCTTCGACGCCGCCAAGCTCCGGACATGGGCGCGGGAGGGGGTGACCACGGTGCGGGACTTGGGAGCCAACCCCGCGTTGCCCCTGGCTTCCCTTCGTGACGAGTTGAATTCGGACACTCAGACCGCCCGTCTGGTATTTGCCGGGCCTCTGGTCACCGTGCCGGAGGGCTACCCCATCATTCCCTGGCGGTCGGCCGCGTCGTTGCCGTGCACCTCCGTCACGGATGCGCGGCAGAAAATGGACGAACTGCTGGATAACGGCGCAGATGTGATCAAAATCGCGCTGGAGCGGGGAGATATCTTTCGCCGCACGATTCCCGTGTTATCTCCGGAAATGGCCCGGGAAATCTGCAATGTTGTGCACGAACGCGGCACGGTCGTAAGTGCACATATCACCTCCGCGCGGGATATTCAACTGGCGATCGACGCGGGTGTGGATGATCTGGCGCACATGGCGGTCACTACCGTCGCCGACAGCATCATCGCCCGAATAATCGCCGACAGCATGTACTGGGTCCCCACCCTCGAATTATGGCATGGCACCAGTTCGAATCATTTGAGCAAGGCGATCGACAATCTTGGCAGGTTTTTCATTGCCGGTGGTATGGTCGCATTGGGCACGGATTTTGAAGGGTATTCCTCGCCTTTCGAATTGGGCATGCCGCTTCGTGAGATTGGTTTAATGCAGGAAGCCGGGATGGAGCCAATGCAGATCATTGTCGCCGCAACAAAAAACGCCGCAATAGTCTGCAACCTCGGTGATGAACTGGGCACCATCGAAACCGGCAAAATCGCCGATATCCTCGTGATCGACGGCAATCCCCTCGAAGACATCACCAGGGCGCTGGCCGACGTCCGCATGGTCATCCACAACGGTGTGATTATTGTGGATGGCCGTGATTAGAGATCATGCCCTCATTACCCCCACTTCTGCATGATCGCGCCGAAACATGACAGACCGCTGTGGATCACGCCGCCGTAACCGCCGCCGGGTTGTGTCCAGGCACTTGACAAATAAAGATTCCGCACCGGCGTCTCCTGGGGTAACCGGTTCGGCATGGCATTGTCCAATGTCTGGTCCCAGCCATAAATCGCGCCGCGATAGTTGCCGGTATAGCGGACGTTGGTCAACGGTGTGCCGATTTCCCTGACCTCAATGGCTTCACGCAAACCCGGCAGCAGTGTTTTTTCCACCTGATTGATCAATAGCTCGGCGATACGTTCTTTGTCCGCGTTGTAGGCGTCTTTTTTCCCCTGGAAATAATCGGCTTCATATTTTTTCCAGTAGTCGTACCCCATCAACGTGATGATATTGACCGTGTTTTTTCCTGCAGGAGAATATCCGGGATACAGATTGTCATACAGCGTCAGGCCATAGCCGGGGGTTTCACCGATGCGCCCCTCGACCGCCGCCTGAAAAGATGCCCCAGGATCGTAACTCGGTTCGTAGAAGATCTCGGCATCCTTCAATCCCAACTTGCCGACCAGGTCGCTTTTCAGTCCGAGCCAGATTTGAAAGGACGAAAGGGAAACAGCGTACTTGTCGAGTTTGGCCAGATATTCGTCGGGGCAATCACCCGGCGGCAGCAGTTTATGGAACGTGTCGTACGCATTGGCATTGCAGATAATTACTTTCCCGGTATATTCCTGTCCGTCGGCGGTTTTCACGCCATATGCCGCGTGCTCCCTGGTCAGGATTGCGTCAACTTTGGTTTTCAGCAGCACCTTGCCGCCGCGCTGTTCGATGAACCGCACAAACGCATCGGAGATGGTTTGCGAACGGCCTTTGGGATAGTATCCGCCGTTTTCCAGATAGCCGATGAAGGGCATAGCGTAATAGATTGAGGCCAGCCGTGAGGGGGGCAAACCGTAATATCCCCACTGCGAATTGATAATGGCTTTCAGTTTCGGATCAGTAATGTGCCCGTCGACGATTTGTCCCCATGTCCGGCTATAGGCCTTGAACATAAACGGAAAGTGGATGGGAAACTTGCTGTAATCGATATTGCCCCGGGCTTCCTGCATTTTGCCGAGGTCGGCAACGATGCCGCGCATGTCGGCGAAAATACCGTCAATACCGGCGGTTTCCCCCGGAAAGAGCTGTTTGAGCTGCGCAATGAACGCGGCAGGATCGCAGTGGGGGACAGTGATATCGTAATCCGGGAATATGCCGCGAAACGTGCTGGGATGAGGGACGAATTCGACATCGGTAATTTCCGGAAATCCGGGGATATGCCGTCTGCCGTCCTGCTCCGGGACCGATGTGGAATGCAGCGATACATCGAATTCAAAACCGCCCGGCCGTTTGAACGAGGTGGCGTACCCGCCGGCGCGGGTGTGCTGTTCGAGCACCAGCGGTTTGAAACCCTGGCGGGCGAACGCGGCAGCCACGGTCAGCCCCCCGAGGCCGGAGCCGATAATCACGGCGTCCCATTGATTTGGCGTTTCGTTTTGCGCGTTTGCGCCGACCGGAAATGCCGACCAGTCGAACGTCAGGGCGGGGACAGTCATCAATATGGTTTTCACGAAATCTCTGCGGTCGATTAATGTCGCGGACATAGAGACTCCTTTTTATCCTGTGCCTGTTTGAGGCAAATATATGCGCATGATTGTATCCCGCAAGTTTAAAAAGCGGTAACGTCGGGTGGGTTTAGAAATCCACTGCTGTGAGGGTATTGCCAAAATGGCGGTTATGGTGTATATAGTCATTCACTCACCCGCTGGGTAAGGTACTGTTGTATTTTCCCCGGCTTGGGGAGGTGATGAGTATGTGGCATAAGTACCAAATTTGGAATTATTCTCGATGTCGCGTCTGTCATAAGGTGTTCAGTATAGTTGATCATCCCCATTTGGACATGAGGGCTAGTCCGTGCCCCAGTTGCAATGCAAATGATGAAAATAATCCACCCATGATTTGCAGGGGTGTAAGTATTTTTGTGTAAGTGGCCATGAAGTATATTGGATTGAAGGAGGGACTTCATGGTCGACAAGCGGGACGAAACGGACAAGTTGATTG
>JAGVQM010000021.1 GCA_020051695.1 Candidatus Zixiibacteriota bacterium
ACGGACAGTTCCAACCGTCGGGATACACACGGCCATCCAATTGATTATAGACGAATTTGCAGATGACTTGGACATCGAGCGGTGTGGTTCCGCCGTCGTTGTTCACGTCGCCTTTCATGCCGCAGAAGCACGGGGCAACGGCCATGGTCCAGACATAATCGTCATGCGCCGGACCTTCGGCTTGCCGCCAACCCAGGGATCAGTATTGCCGTCAAGACAGGCCCAGTTCCGGCCACTCCAAACATGATCCCAACCCAACGTGGCTTCGACTTCGCTTATTCCCGATGGCGGCAGTTGGCATAGCGTAGCTCTAAACGTAAGGGAATCATCATCCCAGCCCACTTCGCAGATATCACCCCACCAATCGCACCAGATCTCCGGCCAGGCGTAGGTGTTACATTTTGTATCGAAGGTAATGGAAATCGTGTCGCCCAACCTGATAGGTGCCGGATAGTCTACATGTTGCACCGCAACTGTGAGCACCGTGTTTTCTTGTCCGGCGACCGCCAAATAATTATTTAAACCCGTTTTCGCGCAGGACACCGGCCGACACCATTGCCCCAATTTCCCATCCATGCGAGAAAAGAACTGTTCGATACACTGTCCGATATAATACGCCAACTGCTCTCCAACAACGCCGATTGCCACACGAGCATTGCCATAATACGGATTGACAAGGTCGTCGATTATTGAACTACTGTAGCACGCATCAACGAATACGAGCGCTCCGTCAAGATGGCTGCGCGAACGGAGATAGGAATCGGTCACGCCAATACAAGGATATCGAACATAAGAGGGAGTCTCATACTCCATAGTTACCACAAGTGAGCTGGAATATTGCGCAAGATATACGTCGTAAGCATCGTCTCTTGCATTTACCCCTTCCGTCGAGTTGGAATAAACTTCCACAATCAATCTGTTTGTTTCTCCGTGACTTTGTATCAACAAAGTACCAATATCATCGGAACACGATCCCAGTATTTCCTCAAAGATGGGAAGGGTGCATTCATATGGCTCAGGGTATGGTTCCGACCAATCAGTGGGGAAATTGCCGTCTTCCCAAGCGTACCGTTGACCCGTTGTCCATTCAGTATTGCCGTGGACATGATCCACATATGCCTGCATTCCATCCGAGTATTCCCAGGCAAATGGCGCATAACCGAAATAATGCCAGTCGTTGCCGACATTATTCCCGGGCGTGTAATACGGCTGCGCCCCCGCACAATCGTGCCAAACTCCGATGTCGATTATTGCCAAGAAGATGCCTGCAATCAACGCATTCGTCACAAAACTGCTTGGTTTATACATGATACTACCCCTATTCCGACAGAACATTAAGCCCAGGCGATCCCGGAAAGGAAATCGCCGCCGATTATCATCGAGAGAAGACGCCGGAGTTACTTGAATTCCCGGGCGATTTTTTCGGCGTACTTTTCGTTTCCGATAATCTCCTGGATTCTTTTTTTGCGTTCTGCGAAATCGGGAATGCTTGACGCAACCTCTCGCAATTGCCTCAATGCAGTCTCGGACTCAGGATAATTGATCGACGTGCCGTATCCGCCCTCCTTGATTACTAATGCACCTTCGTTCAATGGGATCGCGAGTCTGCTTGCATATGCTTGAAGCCTGTTTTGTGTCTGTCTTGCATGGTCTAACAGGGAAGAATCGGGCTTTTCTCTCAACCAAATTTCCGATTCCCAATCATTGTCAGTGCTTTTATAGCGGATAATTCTCTCCGTCAATACGTAGGCCGTATCCATCAACTGATGCTGCTGCAAGAACTTCACCATGCTATCACGCGCGCCGGCGAATCCTCGCACTTCATGCAGGGAATCAAAAATACGATCAGCCTCGACAATTGCCGCATAATATCCCGTTACAGCGGGTTCGGGCTTATCTTCGAAACGCTTCGGCTTTGAAACGAATACATCCAGCCCGTTCACCGTCACCGAGCTATCCGTCGTAGCCACAGTGTACGGCGGTTCCACAAACCGGCCTTCCAGGATCAGCCAGCCGGTTTTGACCGCCGATGTATCGTTTTGGCGTTCGCGCATTTTTGAAAAGTGGGCCTCACGCTCGGAATACCGAGCCGAGTCTGCTGATTGGCCGGCTATTTGGGCCGCTGCGATCGCCCCCAGAAAGACCGTCAGCGCCGACGCCAAGACCAGCCGCGCGATATTCCACGTAAGATTCTGCAGTCTCATAACTTCCTCCCCCGAAATTCCTTATTTCCACTTCCTATACATATAACACCGCTCATCGAGTTTTGTTCACCTCATCCGGCCTCCTTTTTTGCATAATTCTTCTCTCCAGGGCATATTCCACCCCGGTTGTGACGCGGTTTTTCGATGTCTCCCGGAGAGCGCGGAAACCCGCCACTCTCTCAGGTGTTACTGCGGCTTTTTGTACCGGTATCAATCGGTGTACTATAAATCTACAAAAAATACAATTTTGGGCAAGGGTTATTCTCGGATGTTTTCGGGAGAACCGCCGAAGGACAGTCCGCAACCCACTGTTCCGGTTGGTTCCCGGCTAGGCAAGCTGCGGTTGAGACTTGCGCGGCGGGCACGGTCTTCGGCCTGATCCGCTGCGATCGACTCGGGAAATACTCACTGAAATACTCCGATACTCTACTGGTCCGCAGGTCGAAATCCCCGGAATTTCGACAATTGTTCTAACTCTAACCTCACGGCCCGCCGAGGCGGGTCGGACACCCTGCAATGACTTGCGTTCAATCGCATAGTTTCACGCTTATCGTAACGCCATCACCTATGGGCAGGATCGTGCTGTAAAGGCGCGTATCGGCAAAAACTCGTTGATTGTAATCATGCATTGGTTCACTTAAAGCTGCGGGAATGCCGCGTGGTTTGAAGAGCGCATCATCAGCCACAATGATCCCATACTGCCGCGTTAACGCAATACTCCGCTCCAAAAGAAGCGGATAGAGGTTCTTGTCCGAATCCTGCAAGATCATATCGAACGGCCCATGCACTTGTTCGATGATCACACGCGCATCTCCCTTGATCAGTTCAACTACATCTGTCAGGCCCGCAAGGGCAATGTTCCGTCGCGTGTCCTCGAAGAGATCGTCTTTATATTCTATGGAAACCAATTTGCCGCCCGTGGTTTGCAGAGCTTGTGCCAGCCAAATGGTCGAGTATCCCAGACAGGTCCCCATTTCAAGCACGCGCCGGGCTCTCATCAGACGAATGAGCAAGCCCAGCAGTTTGCCCACCTCCGGTCCGATGCTTGGTTGAATATCGTCGCGCTGCATTTCTTCATGGGCAACGGCTTCCAACTGGATGTTGTCGAGGGAAAGAAAGCTGGCAATATAGTTGGCGGTGTCATCCACTTGGCTATATCTCCTCTCTGTTCTCGATCATATGATTGGCGGCCGGCGGCTCCGGGCAGTATGCAACGCAGATCACTCATTCAATCGGCCGAGCGTTTCCGTCTCGCGCAACCCGGTAATATTTGCCGTCTTCCCAGAGCAACGCCTGCAAACCGCCCAGTTCTTCGACCGGAACATCGATAGCGATGACGCGGTTTTGATGCAATCCGGAGACCTCGGCCACTTCGGTATGGCCCACCACAATTGTCGACACTCCGTACTGTTGCAAAACCCGGTCAATATCGTCACCCGACGCCAGGGGATAGCTGTCTTCCATCGCGCAGATGTACCCGCGATACCACAGCGGCCCATACTTTCCCAGCAATAGCTGCCGCAGGGAATCAACTGCCGGCGTGGATGATTCGTCATCAATCCCGGAGCGAATTTCTTCATCGATCTGTGCCAGGCTGACTCCTCGTTCCACGAGAAGGGGCGCGATACCCCCGTGGACGAAAAGCATCCCATTGATTTTCATTGCTGCGTGCCGGGAACGCAGCCATCGTCCAAGCACGGTGTTTGTCCCATACAGAGCTTTGTACTCAAGGCCGGTGGCCGCGACAATCCCGGAGAGGTAGTTCTCATGTACATAGCGATAGTCGCCTTTCAGGACCATCAGTTCGTGGTTCCCGAGAAGCACATGAACCCGCCCGCCGGCTGCCCGCGCCTCCTGCTCCAGGCGATAGACCAGCCACAAACAATCAGTCACGTTGTCGCCACGGTCAAAAACATCGCCCAGCACGACGAGATGACCGGTTCCCCAAAGCCAATGCATGTCTTTGTCGATGACTCCGCAATTCTGCAAAACCTCGACCAAAGATTCGAATTCGCCATGAATGTCGCTTACGGTGAAAATCCGGGATACGCCGGAGAGAACTTGCGCATCAACAACGGGGGGCATTCTTGGGATCACATACTCGACCCCGGAGTCGGCGCAAAAATACGGAAATCGAAGCGTATCGAAATCGTGGAAAACCCGGCGTTCCACCCGACCATGGCACAGGTTTATGACCACGGCGGAGGAATCCGGCTGCAAAAAGACATACGGGCCGTCATCCCCGGGTTCAAGCAGTCCGGTCGAATCAATGGTATTCAGAATTGCGTGAGAGGAGTCGGCCGGCTCCCTGGCAACCCCCCGTTGGATTTCGAAAGAGCATGTGATAATTACGGCAACCGGCGTTACGACTAAAAGTAACCGCAGGAGCGCGTGCATCGCGGAATGGACCGTTGTGTTCAATAACGTTCGTCGCATGGAAGCAGCATACCACTCCAAGCTTTCAGTGTAAACCGAAAAGTGCAGTCTTCGACTCGGCAAATGGAAATCCCGGCAGCTGTTTTTAACGAACCGCTCATTTTCGAAATGCCCACAGCCCGCCGCGGCGGGTGGGGGACCAAGCCCCATGCCGGCTAATTCTCTCGGCGGCCGTCACCGGTCAGGCAAGGTCTTGATCTTTCCTGGTTTCAAAATCAGAACATTGATGGTCTCGAAAAGCAGGGCCATGCTCAGAGCAAGCAAAATAATGCCGAAAACACCGGAGATGATGATATCCAACTTGATGGTTCCTTCGTTGGTCCGGCCGGCGAGTAGTCCGACGAAAGGAAGAATCTGCAGCACCAGAGACCACAGGGTCATAGCCAGCATGAAGATCATCGGCACTATGGCGTAGACAGCTCTCCTGCCGCTTTTGACCAGCCATACTGAAATCGCCAGAAGGGTGAGGGCGGCCAGCAACTGGTTTGATGTTCCGAAAATGGGCCAGGCGACCAGGTAACCCTTCTCCTTCGTCAGCATCAAAAAGACCAGCGGCAAGGCCAGAGTAGCCAGCGTCGCGATTATTCCTCCTAAGCGCTTGTTTAAGCCGAATATTTCCTGAAAGATATATCTCCCCAGGCGAGTGCAAACATCGAGAGTATCATACACAAATGTCGAGAAAGCCAGCAACGCAAAGGGAAAAGCAATAGCGTAACCCACACCGATCAGTCCGAGATAACTGGCGATCCCGTTGGCAAAGACCAAATTGGGGTCTGTGCCGAGGGCCTGCGACCCTCGCGGTAAAATCATCACCGTAGCCAGGGCCAGGACGGCCACCAACCCCTCTAACAGCATGGCTCCGTAACCAATGGGGCGGGCATGGGATTCTCGTGAGAGCTGCTTGGACGTCGTCCCGGAGCTGACGATGCTGTGAAATCCGGAGCAGGCACCACAGGCGATAGTCGTGAAAAGGATGGGAAAAATCATCTTGCCGTTGACCATGCTCTTCAAGCCGTCCACGTTCAATGCCGGATATTGAATGTCGAACCTTCCAGCAAGAGTCCCCAAAAGCCCGATGGCAATGGTCAAGTACAAAAGCCAGCCCCCGAGGTAACCGCGAGGCTGGAGCAGCAACCACATCGGGATGACCGAGGCGATGAAACAATACGCCAGCAGGAACAGGTTCCATTGTTTGGTCGAAATATCTGCGAGGAACAGGAGGATCGGCTGTGGAAGTTGCGGGCCAACCCAGACAATAAGCAGAACAATGGGGACGAAAATCGCGGTTGCTATCCCGATATTGAGTTTGGCTCGATAGAGAAGTACCCCCAGCAGCATCGCCGCCAGAATGTAGAGGACCGACGAGGCGGCCACGCCCGGGCCGAAGGCGCCTTCGGCCGTGACAGTCCGGAATGTCTGGGCGGTGATATCCGTAAATGCTATTACCACATAGACCAGGCAGAGCCAGACGAAGACCAGAAAGAGAAGATGCGAGGTGCGCGACATGTTGCCCCTGACGATCTCGGCGATGGATGCCGCCTTGTGTCTGACCGAGGCAACCAGGCTGGTGAAATCATGAACGCCGCCGACGAAAATGGAACCCAGCACTATCCACAGGAGCGCGGGCAGCCAGCCAAACCAGATGCCGGCAAGTATCGGGCCCACTATCGGACCCGCCGCCGCAATGGCCGAAAAGTGCTGTCCTAGAAGAAGCGCCGGTTTTGCCGGAACATAATCGTTGCCGTCATTTATCTGACAGGCGGGGGTCGGGGATGAGTCATTCAAGCCGAGACTGCGGCTCAGGAATCTTCCATAAGTGAAGTATGCAATCAATAACACCAGAATCGTGATTGTCACCACCGCGGTCAGCATCGTGGCCTCCTGGTCAAATCCATCTCCGCCGCCGTATTATAGCCAGGAATTAATTCGCTTAAAAGGGAAAAAAACGAAAGGGGAAATCAGGGCTATTTTGTCCGGCGGGCGGGCCACCCACTCCCCGATGTCATTCCGGGCTTGCCCCGGAATCCACCTGGGTACCCCATCGCTTGCGATGGGTCCGTAGGTCGAAATCCCCTAATCCCGCCGGTTACGGCGGGAAGGGGTTTCGACGATTTTTTCATTCCCCAAATTCGCCGGCAGATACTGAATCTAACCCCGCGGCAAGCCGCGCGGCACCGGGCGCCAAGATATTGGCATAGCAGGACAGCTTAGGCTTGGCACCAAAGATTGACGGGTCGCCTCTAGCCCGGGTCTCCGGGAAAGTAATTAGAACTTGACCCTTTGCTCGTGTAACGGCTACATAAACAAGGCGGTGCATTTCCTTCAGTCGTTCCCCTTCATTGTCACCGGGCAGGAGTTTTTTATCAAAGGCTGGGATGATCACGAATTGTTTGGACAAGCCTTTTGAGCTGTGTATGGTCATCACCTGTAAACAAGCAGTTTCAGCATCCGATTCCTGGTCGTCCTCGGCAGTCGCTTCCATACACGTAGTGACCCTATCTCGTGCTGATTTATCCGGGCCGCTATTCAGGAGACAAGTAATCAAGTCCTTATGCACTTGGTTATTCAGGTCTGTCAAAATACTGGTGATTAATCCTGCATCGTTGGAAGTAAGCGCATCAAGAGATGCAGCGAAGTCACGGAGCGAATCCTTTTGCCTCATTTGCCACTTATGATCTTCCGATGCTTGAGTCAGCGCATCTGCAAGCGACGATCCATCGCCAAGAAACCCGGCTAGGACTTGATCTCGGAATTTTCTTTCAATATTTTGAAATAATGCCAAAAGAATCCGGCAGAGAAATGGCTGATGATGCAAGATTATGAGTCTAAGAAGAGCATCGCGCAATTCAGCAGCGGTATCGGCGGACTTAATACTGCATGCCACGCCCGAGTGATTGAGTTTTTCGGCATAGTATTCCGCGACTCTTCGCTCAGGCAAAAGCAGGATTGCATCCTTGATCTGCGATTTGTCCAAGTTTTGAAGGATTCTAGTAAGTTTGTCGACTTCGGCCTTGCAATTTTTGAATGGCTGAATGCCAAATTCGCCCTGTTCGTCTTTGTATGCCTGTAACTCCTTCTGGGCATATCCGGCTTTATCCATGAATCTCAAGAGGTTGTTGGCGGCTGTCACGACACTCTTCGGACAACGGCGGCAATAGACGAAGTTCACCGTCTTTGCGTCGGACCTTTCCAGCAAGCCGCGCAATCCATTAGGTGATGCCGAACGGCCGCTGTAGATACTCTGGTCAGGGTCACCGACAATGATAACGGAAACGGAAGGCTCTGTAATCAATTCGATGAGGCGCTGCTCGGAGGGATTGAAGTCCTGGTATTCGTCGAAAAGGAAATGCTGCGCGCCCTTAAGCCACGTCGGCAGTCCTTTGCCCTCAACTGCCCTTATAGCGTGGAGAACAAGTTGATCCCAAGGGCACACTTGATATCTCTGACACAATGATCGAATAACCTCAGCCAAATCATTGCAATCTGATGGCACTGTACGATTGCATCTCCATGATTCTGTTAGTTTGTTCAGGAGTCTGTCAAGTGACTTCTTGTCACCGACGATGCCTTTTCCTTTTGCATATGCAAACAGATCGCCTACGAAAACCTGCGACAAGACGCTCTGCCGCTTGGGTGACAGGTCGATTACTTCCAAGTGCTTTGGCAATCCAAGCCTATCGGAATATACCTTAACAATCTTGAACGCAAGGCTGTGGAGAGTCGAAATATGAATGCCAAGCTCATCAGGATCGACTCCAAGACCGCCTTGGTCCTTTGGTCTGCGGATGTCATCCTTGAAGGCCTCAACAATGCTATTAACAAAGGTGATGTAATAGATTTGTGCCGGTTCCACTCCAGAATCAATCAAACTCTCGATCTTGCGCAGGAGGCTGTATGTCTTGCCTGTTCCGGGGCCTGCGACTACCACTAAGAGACCTTTCCCGTGTTCGACAACTGCGCGGTGGCGTTCTGAACTTGGATAATTGTCATTAAGAAGCTTTGGCATGAACTCTACTGTACTCCATACTCAGAATATGGCCTGTAGGTCGAAATCCCCTAATCCCGCCGGTTACGGCCGGTGGCCCGCCCTTCGGGCGGGTTTCCTCCCGAGAGCAGGTCAAACGCCGTGGTGCTTTACACCAAATCGAGCCGCAGGCGGCTTGACCCACTCCTGGATTCCCCGCCGAGACGGGGAATGACACCAGAAGTTCATTCTTTGAAGTGGGCACCTCACCACCTTCGGGCCTATTGAAAAAACATTTTGTCGAAACCCCATCCCGCCGTGACCGGCGGGATTAGGGGATTTCGACCTACGCTAAATCCCAACCGTAAAATCATCCCAATGTTGTCAGGAAGAATATATTTGACCTGCGGGCGTCTTGTCAAACAAAAAGCGGCCCGCCAATTGGCACTGGTGCCCCACCCTTTGGGTGGGGTTAGATTCAATTCGAATCCTTAGATTTATTTTTCTTGTCTCCTTTAATCACTGAATCTCATCCCACGGCAAGCCGTGGGGCACCCGGCAGTCATCTGACAACCCTCCGTTAATTTCCGTCGTTCTTCTTATCGTATTGTCAGGTTAAATCTTGACTTATACATGTTAATCAAGAAACATGAGGGGAAACAATACTAGCCCATTCTCTTGTCCTCAAATGGTCAGAGTTTCAGAAATCTTCATTCGGTCGTTTCAACTGCCGACTCAGTATGGGCCTGGCCGGCGTTTGACACGCCACCCGCCCGCTGGATTACGACGAGGGTGATGTCATCGGCCTGCTCGGCGCCACGACTGAAGCCTTGAACCGATTCCATCATGCCGGAAAAAACCTCCGCCGCGCTCTGTCCGCCGCACGCGGCCAGCGCCTCAACCAACCGCTCCTCCTCATACATCTCGCCGACGGTATTGGCGGCTTCCGTCACCCCGTCGCTGTAGATCGTCAGAACGCTGCCCGGAGCCAGCGCAACCGCACCTACTTCGTATCGTATCCCCGGTATCGCCCCCACCAGCAACCCGCCTGTCTCCAGTCGCTGCATGTCGCCGCCGGCCCCGGAGAACACCAGCGCCGGCGGATGCCCGCCATTCACGTACCACAGTTCCCCCGTCGCCGTGTCAAGCACGCCCACGAACAGCGTCACGAACATCCCGGAGGGCGACGAAGCCACGAGGTGCTCGTTCACTTCTGCCATGAACGCCGCGAGGTCACCGCCCGCCCGTGGCAACAGGCTGCGCATCAGAGCGTGCAGATTGGCCATTAACAGCGAAGCGCCCAGCCCCTTGCCGGAAACATCGCCGACAGCGAAGGCGACCTTCCCTGTTTCCATCTCGAACAGATCGTAGTAATCGCCACCCACCGCCTGGGCGGGGAGGCAACCCGCCGCAAACTCCCAGCCCGGCACAGCGGGGAGTATTCGCGGGAACAATCCCTGTTGCACTCCGCGAGCGATCTCCAGGTCGCGCGCCTGCTGAGCCTCCCGCTTCGCCACCACCACCAGCATCGCGTTCTTGAGCGCCATCCCCGCTGCCTGCGCCACCCCTTGGAGCAGCTCCTTGTCCTCGCGGCTGTAAGGCTGCTCCGAGAGCTTGACTGCCAACGCAAGACAGCCCAGAAGCTCGTTACCGGCACGCACCGGCAGTACCAACTCGTACCGGGCGGGCTTCGTCAGATCCAGCGGTGCATCCGCTTCCTCTCGCGTCGGTGGGTAGTCTACCCAACGCTGGCCCTCTTCCAACTGGCGCAGAGCGCTTTCAACCCGCACGACGTCATCCGGCGTCGACTCGATCTCATCCACGACGGTCAGGGTGCTCGCGTGCACTCCCGCTCGCCACTGTCGGCGCCCCCAAGCCAGATGCACTTTAGTTCCGTCGCCATCCCCAAGCATGAAGAACCCTATCCGAGCAGGGTGCAGCGCTGCCAGCATTGCCTCACCGGCGTGCTTGAGAATTGCACTTGGTTCCGTGAGAGCAGCCAACTGTTCCCCAAGTCCAACCAGTACTCGCCGCGCGTCGTACGCCTCACGGAAAAAACGCAGGTCGATCGCCGCCATCAGCGGCCGGTTCACGCGGCGGAACCCGATGACGACTAGGGCCGAACTCATCATGGAGAGAGCGGAAACGACTGGCATCGACTCCGAAAATTCGAACTGAGCGCTACGAACGACTTGCAGGACGATGAAGAACAGCAGCACGAACTCGCCAAACAACATGCCGCGGGAAAGCAGAAGGTGCTGGAGACCACGGCGGATGACAAAGCGGATGTCGAACAAGCGATCAACGACAACGGCGTATCCGAGCACTGCGACGGCGACGGCCATAAGTCCATACGGCAGGAAGTTTGTGACGACAACCTGCCATAAGATACTGAGGTGGCTCCAGTCGACCCACACCATCAGCACGAAGAACACGCCTGCCGCCAAGAATAGTAGAAAGGAAGCATGCAGCATTTTCATGCGCCGAATGTGCCGGTGTCTCGTGACACGCATCTGGGCCAGCAGAAGTGGAGCGAACAGGATAACCAGAAGGGCCATCGGCCAAGTGAAGTAGTTCGTCTGTAAGAACCACAGCGAACCGGCTATAGGTTTCAGCGACGGATACACGGCGCTCGCGGATTCTAGTGTGTCCCCCAGCGCCCAGGCGCCATAAAGAATCCAGAAAACCCACCAGAACTTTGCCAGCAAGTCCCCCAGTCGAGTCCGCACGGGGAAGATGGCCAGGAATCCAATCATCATCGGCCCCATGATCGCAGTTGAAAAATTGGAGAAGAAGAACGCCGGGAGTTTGACCCACAGCGGCCAGAGCGAGGCAAGCGGAAGGTCGGACACGAAGACGAGAGTCCCAGCGGTCAGCAGGGCCACGCTGAGACGGAAGGCAGCAGGATCACGCGTCCTGAGGATGCCGACAACAGCACCTACCAGCAACGCGCCAATGTCAAAGATGAGCCATGGGCCGATCACTATCCACAGAAAAACGTCTCTCCTTATGACCAGGCCTTCCTCGGTTTGCTGCATGCCAGGCGTCGAAGGGGGCAATTCCTCAACCACAACAGAGTCAATATGTCGCGTGCCTTCCCGAACCCACGCGATTAGCAACGTGTCTCCCGGAGACGAATTGAACACTGTCTTGAAGTATGTCTCGGGATGCTCCGGTAATTCGATGCCATTTATTGCAACGATCAGGTCGCTGTCGTGAAGCCCGACCCGTGCTGCAGGACCCGTGGAGTCCCACGATACCGTAAACGGAACTCCGCCTTCGGCCTTGACCCAAGCATCATCTGACCATGCGCCGTCGTAAGGAGGAAGTCCGGAACGGGCGCGCGGGTAGTGTACATATGCGATCATCGACCAGAGCGTCGCCACAATCTGCAACATAAGTACCGCCGAGAAGAATGAGATGACAACCAGGCGCAGGACAGGAACGCGTTCCCCCGGGACGACGGGATTCCGCGCCTCTGCACTGCGATTCCCGGGCGCTTCTTCCATGTTCTTCTTATCTTCGCTCATCGACGCCTACTTGGGTAGAGTCATGCGTCCGATTCTTAGCAGGAGAAATACTTGTGCACTCTGGACAATTGGGAAGCCGGCCCGATCTCGGATCCCAAGTTCGAACCCTACGGATCGGGTCGGGGCAAAGTCGATGCCAAGCTCTCCTTGAGCATACACTGCAGGGCCATGGTACGCGGTAAACCCGACCCCGAGACCAGCCGACGCGAAAGGGAGGATCGCGCCGGCTTTTTCCGCCAGGAACCAGCGGCGACGAGCTCCGAGCGAAAGGTAGGAATACGGATCAGCATCACTGTTGTCTACCAGACCAGACGCATAGCCGCTGATGAAGAAATCAATTTGCCATCGCCTGATGGCTTGAAAACCAATGTCGACACCGTTACCGAAACCTCGACCGAGGACTCCCACAAATCCGGCACCTCGTCTCTGATCGCTTATCGCCGAAACAGGGACCTCGTACCCGACGTAAGAACCGACCCATACCTGGCCCTCTGCGGTTATGATCGGAAGAACAATCAAGATGCAAAGCGCCATGGCCTGAAGAGGAAAAACCCAGTGAGTCGCCAGGAGCCCCTTACGTCCCGATCGTCGCATCATTGATCTGCCTCCTTTATTAACGTCTCGAATTTTTTGTGGCCCAAAGCCTGTAGGTCGAAATCCCCGAATCCCGCCGGTCACGGCGGGATGGGGTTTCGACAATTGCTTCATTCTCCAAATTCACCGTCAATGCCAAAATCTCATCCCACGGCCCTGCGCGGCGGGATGGGGCACACACCCCCAAATTTCTCACACCCGGCCGTCAGGAAAGATTCCTGACGGCGCTCAAAATCAGCCCATTGTTGTCCGGAGGAAAATACTCGATTTGCGGGCAATTTGTCAAACAAAAAGCAGCCCGCCGATTGGCGGACCGCTTTCGGGTTATGGGAGTTATTTGTGTAAATACTCCCCGTACTGCTCCTGCTACTTGCTGTTCAAGGCCTCAGCCAACAGGACAATTAAATCTTTGACTTCGACTTTCTTATCCTCGGGGATCGATTCGCCCTGCAGCGCGCATTTGAAATGCACATAACATTTCGGGCACGAGGTCACCAACATCTCCGCGCCGACATTATATGCGCCCAACAGCCGGTCGGTTTGGATGCGTTTGGATGTCGCATCGCAATTCTGCCACGCCGACGTGCCGCAACAAATCGCTCCCGGCCCGCGTTTGGTCATCTCGTTGAATTGGACGCCGGGGATCAAATTGATCATCCGGCGCGGGGAATCGTAAATACCCATGTGCCGTCCGAGACGGCAGGGATCTTGAAACGAAACGGTTTTTTTGATCTCGCCGAGTTTCTTTTCCAATTGCGCAGAAACATCGGCTAAAAGCTCGGTGATATACACCATTTGGAAGCCGAGTGGCCCGACGACCTCGGGATAATCGACCGCCAGCGTGCGATAACATTCCGGGCAGGCGGTCAAAACTTTTTTCACCCCGGTTGCGCGGATCATCTTGACGTTGCGTTCGGCCAGCAGTTTGAAATTCTCGATGTCCCCGCCCCACAGCAAGTCATGGCCGCAGCAACGTTCATCTTTCATCACCACCGGCTCGATGCCCAGCACATTGAGCACTTTGACCACGCTTTTGGCGATAGCGAGGGTGTTCGATTCCAAATCCGAAAACAACGCATCAAAATACGGCAGGCAGCCGACGAAATATCCCCACTCGCCTTTCTCGGCAATTTTCAAATCACCGGTCACCCAACCCATGCGGTCCTGCGGCTGGTTGGATGTCGCATGAATGCGCATCATCGCCTGCAACGCGCCGCCGTGAGAGCAGGAGGGATCATTATGCAGCCGGAACGCCTCGCGGCGCAGGACTTTGGTCATCGCCGAATATTTCACATCGGAGGGGCAGCGCGCATTGCACAACCCGCAGGTCAGACAGGTCCAGACATTGGGGTCCAGCGCGACATTGGCCGGGTTTTCGGAAATCAATCGCCCGACAATCCGCCGCGGGGAATAGGTGCCGTTGTAGCGCGAGATCGGACACACGGCAGTGCACTTGCCGCACTCCAGACAGCGGAACGCGTTGGTCAGCGACAGTGTTTTTTGAAATGTGGCTTCAGCCATGATGGTTTTTCCCGGTTCATTCGACGATAGGGAGCGGTTGCGGCTGCGACATGCGCGAGCCGTTCATTTTATGGGGGCTGGGCCCGGCGGCCTTGATATCCGCAACAAACTCTTTGATCAGCGCCGCCCACTTGTTGCCCTCGGCGGCCGAGACCCACTCCAGCCGGAACCGCCGCTCATCGACGCCCAGCAATTTGAGCATCGCAACGAGTTTTTTATAATTTTTCTCGGCTTCGTAATTCCCGAAGATATAGTGGCAGTCCCCGAAATGGCACCCCGACCACAGGACGCCGTCCGCGCCCATGCGGAACGCTTCGAGAATATGTCCCGGGTTAACCCGCCCGGAACACATGGTGCGGATCACGCGGATATCCGGAGGGTACTGCATGCGGTTGACACCCGCGTTGTCGGCCCCGGCGTAGGAACACCAGTTGCAGGCAAACACGAGGATTTTCGGTTTGAACTCTTTTGTTTCGGCTGCCATGTTGGTCTGTCCCGCCGTTGGTTTATGCTTCGCTCCCCAGCAAAAACACTCTCATCATCGAGGAGATCTGGTTGTCGGTGAAATGCCGCGCCTTGATTGCCCCGGTGGGGCACATCGCCGCGCAGGTCCCGCAACCCTTGCAGAGTGCTTCGTTGATCTTTGCGGCAAACAACCCGCCGCCGATAGCGACGCGCTCGGGCGCGTGGAAATCGCAGATCGCCACGCATGTCCCACAATCGCGGCACAAGTCGAAACTGACCGCGCAGGTTGTCGGGTCGAGCAGGACTGTCTCGTTGGCCAGCAAGGTTGCGGCCTTGCCCGCCGCACCGGAGGCCTGGGCCACCGAATCGGTGAGGTCTTTCGGCCCCTGCGCGCACCCGCAAACGAAGATACCCTCGGTATTGGTCTCCACCGGCCCGAGCTTGGGGTGTCGCTCCATGAAAAAGCCGTCCGGCCCGGTGGGCACTTTCATAATCTCTTTTAGTTTGGCGTACGCCTCTTTGTACGGGCTCAAGCCGACCGCCAGGACGACCAGATCGACATCGGCCTCGACAATATCATCAATGGCTTCGGTGTAGGCCCGGATGCCGGTGACTTTGTTCTCACCGATAATCTCGGGTTTGCGGTCGTCATTGTAGCGGACAAACACCACCCCGGCCCGGCGCGCCTCGCGGTACGATTCCTCCGCGTGATGACTGAACGTGCGCATATCGCGGTAGAAGACAATGACATTGATGCCGCGTTTGCGCAGCGCCAGGGCCTGCTTGACCGTGGTCGCGCAACAATACCGCGAGCACCCCGGGTTGGTTTCCGGATCACGCGAGCCGACACACTGCACGAAAGCCGCTGTCTTGACCGACTCGCCGTCGAGCTCCACTTCACCTTGCTTGAGTTGCGCTTCGAGCTGCATGTTGGTGATCACGCCTTTGGTCATCCCGTAGCCGTACTCGCCGACCGGATTGTAGATGTCCGAGCCGATGGCCATGATGATCGCGCCGGCCTTGACGTCACCGTTGGTGTCGGTCTTCACGGTAAAGCCGCCGACAAAACCGTCAACGCCGATCACCTCGGTGCCGGTAAGCACCCGGGCGCCGCTTTGTTTGAGCCGTTCGTACGCTTCGTTGAATAATGTCTCGGCGTCGTATTCCTCGGGGAAGGTGACATTCAACTCACGCGAGCGGCCGCCGAGTCTTTCGGTCTTTTCGATTAAGGTCACCGGGAAGCCCTGCAGGGCCAGATCGGTCGCCGCGCGCATCCCGGCCAGACCGCCGCCGATGACCACTGCCGACGGGTTGACCTTGAGTTCCTTGGCTTCCAGCGGTTCCAGCCGCGCGGAGCGGGCTACGGCCATCCGGATTTGATCGGTGGCGCGTTCCATGGCCGCTTCGGGTTCATGGGCATGCACCCAGGAACACTGGTCGCGGATGTTGACCATCTCGAACAGGTAGGGGTTCAGCCCCACCAGCCGGATGGTCTCACGGAAAATCGGTTCATGCGTGCGCGGCGTGCAGGCCGCGGCGATGATCCGGTTTAATTTATGCTCAACAATTCTTTCCTGAATGACCCGCTGGGCCTGGTCCGAACAGGTAAACAAATCACTCTGGACCCAGACGACATTGGGCAATTTTGCGGCCTGCTCGGCCAGTTTCTTGACATCCAGCACGCCGGCAATGTTGATCCCGCAATTGCAGACAAACACGCCGATCCGCGGCGGACCGCTGGTATCAACCTGGGGAATATCTTCTTTGATCCGCTCGATGCGGTGGTCGGCCAGGTGCTTCGCGGCCAGCGCGGCCGCGCCCGAGGCCTGCGCCACCGAGTCGGGGATATCTTCCGGGCCGCGCGAACAGCCGCACAAATAAATGCCGTCGCGCGTGGCTTCCAGCGCCTGCGTGCTGGACTGCCGCGAAACGAAAAAGCCGTACTCGTCGGTCTCGATGCCGAGAATTTTGGCGAGTTGTGTCGTTACTTCTCGATTGGGCATCCCCGCCGAGGCGAGGATCACCAGGTCGGCGTCCCGTTTCTGCGGTTTGCCGGTCGCCTGGTCCTCGGTGTACAGAATCAGATTACGCGTCTCGGGGTCTTCGAGGATTTTGGAAGGTTTTCCCCGGACATATTTAATCCACGGTTCGGCCTGGGTGCGGCGGTAGAATTCGTCATACCCCTTGCCAAACGCGCGCATGTCGATGTAATGGATGGAGACTTCATCGACGTCGGGTTCGTGGTCTTTAGTCAGCAATGCGCACTTGGCGGAATTCAAACAGCAAAACCGCGAGCAATATTCGCCGCCTTCGAGGGCGCAGCGCGCGCCGATACACTGGATGAACGCCACTTTTTTCGGGGTCCTGCCGTCCGAGGGCCGGATAATCTTGCCGTTGGTCGGCCCCGAGGCGTTGAGCATCCGCTCATATTCCAGTCCGGTCATCACATTGGGATAGATGCCGTAGCCGTAATCGCCTTTTTGGTAAGGAGTATAGACACCCGTGCCGGTGGCCACGATGACCGAACCCACGGGAATGGTGAACTCTTTGGGATAGTCATCATATTTGATGGCGTTGATATCGCAGGCCTTCCGGCACCGCTCGCAGGCAAGGATGACGTCATTGAGACAGTTGTCGAAATCCAGCGTATAGGCGTTGGGCACCGCTTGCGGGAACGGCGAATAGATGGCCTTGCGTGTGCCGAGCCCGATATCGAATTCGTTGGGTACGGCGATAGGGCAGGCATCGGAGCATTGTCCGCAGCCGGTACACAAGTCCAGATCGACATACCGCGGGGCGGTGCGGACCGTGGCCTGATAATTTCCCGGGCGCCCCTCCAGACCGATAACTTCGGAGAGGGTGAAGACGTCAATCAAAGGATGCCGACCGGCATCCATCATTTTCGGCCCGAGTATTCATATGGAGCAGTCCATCGTGGGAAACGTTTTGTCCAGCTGGGCCATCCGTCCACCCAGCGAGGGCGCTTTCTCGACCAGATAGGTCTTGACGCGCGCCGCTGCCAGATCCAGGGCCGCCTGGATACCGGCAACGCCTCCGCCGATGACAAGTACGCCTTTGTCCATGATTGCCTTTTTGCCCCGCGCGCGGACCTGCGTCCGGACGCCTCGATAAACGGGAGATCGTTTCTTTCGTTTCGTTGGTCCCTGCCGGTGCAACTCCTCATGCGGCGGAAAACCACACGCGCTTATGATAAGCCCAGCTTGGCCAGTGCCGGTTTGGCCGAGACTTTATGCCGCTGCAACCCGAGCTCCTCGGGCGTGAACCCCTGGGCCAGTCCCAGCATCTGGAAGTAATACAAAATCGGCATTTCGTATTTCGTTTGATATTTGCGGGAGATCTGTAATTGGCCGAGGTCGTACTGGTCGAAGCACGTCGGGCAAATCAAACCGACCGCATCCACATCCAGCGCCGCAAACTCGGCAAGATTGTCCCGCATGATTTCCGTTTTCATGTCCTCGTTTTGACAGGCCGTACCGCAACAGGACAGGTGCTTGGTCTGCCAGACCGGTGTGGCGCCGATCGCCGCCAGCAGCCGCTGCAGGATCTCCGGTTGTGCCGGGTCTTCCACAGCCATCACCGCGCCGGGTTTAAGCAGGTGACAACCGTAATGGATGGCCACGCGGAAATTTTCCAGCGGCCGCGTGACCGATGCGGCGACCGCATCATATCCGATATCGTCGCGGATGATCATCGCGATATTGCGGACTTCGATCGTGCCTGTGAATTCCCGCCCGATTATTTTAAGCCGCGCATTGACTTTGCCGCGCAATTCGGCATCGTGTTTTAGTGTATGATTGGCTTCGCGCAAGGTCGAGGTGCAGCCCGAACAGCAGGTCAGCAGGTCCAGGCCGGCTTCCTCGGCAATACAGATATTCCGCGCGGCGAGGGTCAGCCAGTCGAGTTTGTCGGCGGCCTTGTAGTAAATGGGATCGGGACAGCAGGAAAACCCCTCGAGGTCGACCAGCTCCGCCCCCAGTTTCGGCATCGTCCGGCGGACAGCGGCCTCAAACTGCGAATGTTTGGTGCTGATTAAGCACCCGAAGAAGGGCGCATACTTTTTATGTCCGTTCCCGTTTTTACTCATGATTTTTTGTCGCCCAGGAGTTTCTGTAATTCATCGACCGGCGGCCGGACCAGTTCGGGCAAGCCGAGCTCCCGCCGCCGTCTATTGATCAGCTCGGAGACCGCCACCGTGCAGCCGGTAGTGGCCACGGAGTGAAGCAGCGGCGCCACGTTTTTCGGCGAAAGCCCCGCCTGATGGATCATATTCTTCAACGCCAGGATGACTTCCACCGGCCGCACATCCTGCGGGCAATGGTCGAAGCAGTTGTCGCAGTTGGTGCATTCCCAAACGACCGAATCTTCAGTCACCAGCCGGTCGGCCAGCCCCAGGACCGCATCGAGCATGATCTGCCGCGGATTGAAACGCGTGGAATACTGTGCCGCCGGACAATCACCCACACAGGCGCCGCACTGAAAGCAGAGGGAGTGACCGGCGCCACCGATCATGGCGTCAATTGTCGATTTGAAAGCAAAACTGACTTTGACCACACCTGCCTCGATTCAAAACTAAGTATCGGCTGATGGTTTGTACCTGATACGGGAAGTACATTGCGTACCGGCCACTCATTACTGCACCAGCCCAATCCCCGGCCCCAGACGCAAAAAAACCCTCAAGTGAAATTGCGTTTCCGTCTTGTCAAGATTTCCCGACCGGCCGACCCCGAGGTACATAATTAATCGGCAGCCAATCCGTCTATCTTCCCCGAATCACGTCTCCACCGGACCGGCATCTTCGCCAATTCGCCGGCGTACTCCATTCGTTGAAATATATCGGCATTTAGCAGCGCCAACAAGTAAAAAACCCGAAGAAAGCCAACAGGCAGCAGTGATCGGGGAAATATTGACAGAATCAGTTATCATCTTGCGCGCAGCGCACCGGAGTGCAACGGGCCTGATCACCGGAGGCGGTACACGGGGCGTCCTGCCCGGCAAAGATGACGGTGATGATTATCTATCAGGCGATAAATTGGACAAATATAATCCGCAATAAGTGTGCCCTGGTCACCTGGAAACGCGGAACAGGTATATTGAAGAATATGTAGGCCCGGGCAAAGATGATTAATATAGTTTTATTTTAACCGATCGCCTGCGCCCGACGGCCGCCTGTCTCGCCCGGCCCGGCAGGGTGTTTATTCGGTGAGCGCAATTGTCAAAGATCGCGGCCATGCCGTTCACGATCGTGACAATTTCTGCCGAATTCCTTTTAATGCGGGCCTTTTTCGTTGACAGGTCATAGGGTTGGGTGTAGTATGATAAGGCAGTATATTTTGATCGGGGAACGTGAACCAGCTTGGGCATTTGCAATGGATGAAGCAACGGAGGACGTTTTCCGAGAATAAAGGCCGGAGGAGGCAGGCCGAGTTTTACTGACGAGTTCGCAGCAGCAGGATCCTCTCCCATCAAGACGATAGGCATTGTCCGTGGAAGTTGCTTGTGCTGTATGGGGGACGTGCTGTTTGCCGGGGACGCCACCAGCCGGCGCGGGTGCCTCTCACACGAACAACACGGTACAGCACGGCGTCGGGCGTAACTGCTACTAGTTGCCAAAGAGATCAAGGTTATCAATATCGAAGGAAGCCAATGAAACTCTGGAGAACACCGCTGGACGCGGACAAGGTCCGTGTCCCGCACGGGGTGGTCAGCATCATCATCGAACGCTGCAAGGGTTGCAGTTTCTGTGTTGAATACTGTCCCCGTGACGTCCTGATCATCTCAAAGAAGTTCAACAAGAAGGGGTATCACTACCCCGAGGTCATCTCCGCGGGCCTGTGTGTGGACTGCAACCTGTGCGAGGACATTTGTCCTGAGTTTGCGATTTACTCCGACCCCGAAGAACAACATTCGACTGCCCAAACCAAGGAGAACGCATGAGTGACCATGCCGTCTTAACCGGCGAACATTTCATGACCGGGGATGAGGCGGCCGCCGAAGGCGGGCTGGCCGCGGGGTGCCGATTTTTCGGCGGATACCCGATCACTCCGGCCACCGAGGTGACCGAGCGGATGGCCGAGCGGCTCCCCGAAGTCGGTGGGGTTTTCATCCAAATGGAAGATGAAATGGCCTCGATGAACGCCATACTGGGCGCGTCCTGGGCCGGTGTCAAATCGATGAGTTCCACTTCCGGGCCCGGGTTTTCCCTGATGATGGAAAACTTCGGCCTCGGCATTATGACCGAAACACCCTGCGTACTGGTCAATGTCCAGCGCGGCGGGCCGTCCACCGGACTGCCCACGCTGGTCGGGCAACAGGACATGCAGCAGTGTAAATGGGGTTCCCATGGCGATTTTGAGGTGATTGCGCTTTCGCCCAGTTCGCCGCAGGAAGCATTCGACTTCGCCATTCACGCGTTCAACCTCTCGGAACAATATCGGCTGCCGGTGTTCCTGATGATGGACGAGTCGGTGGGGCATATGTTCGAAAAGGTCGTGATCCCGCCGGCCGATCAGATCAAGCTGGTCGAACGGCGCTACACCACAAAAAAACCGGGCGACTATCTGCCGTTTCTGCCCGATGAAGACCTCGTACCGCCGATGATCAAATTCGGCGACGGGTACCGGGTTCACGTGACCGGCCTGACCCACGATGAGAAGGGTTATCCGGTGATGGAGCAGTCGTGCCACCATCCGCTGGTCACCCGGCTGGTCGATAAGATCAAGAAGAACGCCCACAAAATTTACATGTATGATGAACATTACCTGGATGATGCCGAGGTGGTGATGGTTTCCTATGGCATTACCGCCCGCATCGCCCAGCAGGTCGTCGAGGAATGCCGGGCAGACGGGAAGAAAGTCGGCCACCTGCGGCTGATTACCTGCTGGCCGTTCCCGGAGGCAAAAATCCGCGAACTGGCCGACCGGGGTGTGAAAGGTTTTATCGTCCCCGAAATCAACCTGGGCCAGATGTCGCTGGAAGTGGAGCGGGTTGCCGGGCGCGGGGTGCCGACGATTTGCGTCCCCAACGCCGGCGGGGCCGTGCACAAACCCGAGGAAATCCACGCCGCAGTGCGGGAGGTGATTAAATGAGTACAGCAGTGACGAATACCGCACCAACCGGCGAACGTCAGGTACAGCACCATCCGAAAGATACGCTGCTGCGCGATGATCGTCTGCCACACATCTGGTGTCCGACCTGTGGCATCGGCACCGCGGTGTCGTGTTTTGTCGAGGCCCTGCGGGAAAGCGGGATCCCCGAGGAAAAGTGTGTGGTTGTGTCGGGGATCGGGTGTACCGGGCGCGTGGCCGGGTACCTCAATCTCGATTCGTTCCACACGACACACGGCCGGGCGATCCCCTTCGCCACCGGTGTGGCCCTGGCCAATCCGGACCTGCACGTGGTCGTATTCTCCGGGGACGGCGACCTGGTCGCCATCGGCGGCAATCACCTGATCAACGCCGCCCGGCGTAACATGAACCTGACGGTTATCTGTGTCAACAACTTCATCTACGGTATGACCGGCGGGCAATGCGCTTCCACCACCCCGGAAACGGCGCGGACGTCTACCTCACCGCGCGGCAATACGGAATATCCGTTTAATGTCCCGTATTTGATGGAGGCCTGCGGTGCTTCATATATCGCCCGCTGGACCGTCCTGCATATTCGCCGTCTAAAAAAAGCCATGACCGAGGCGCTCAATAAAAACGGCTTTGCGTTCGTCGAAGTGATTGCGCCGTGTTCCACCCTGTATTCGCGCCGCAACAAGCTCGGCACGGGATACGACCTGATGAAATTCTATCATGACAATGCCGAAATCCGGCACGGCGCCAACACCAAAGACGTGGGCATCGGCTTTCAAACCAAAATCATCGTCGGCAAATTCGTCGACATCACCAAACCCACCTTTTTGGAGAAATACCAGGGTAAAACGACGGGAGGTGGGAAATGAGGACGGAATTACGTGTAACCGGCTTCGGCGGCCAGGGCATCATTCTGGCGGGATATATCATCGGGAAGGCGGCTGCAGTCTATGACGGCAAGCATGCCACGATGGTGCAGGCGTACGGGCCGGAGGCCCGCGGCTCGGCCTGCTCCTCGCAGGTAATCATCGATGACAAGCCGATCCAGTATCCCTATCTGCGGAAGATGCAGGTCCTGTGCGCCCTGTCCCAGGAGGGGTACGACAAATTTGCGCCCTTCGTGGAGAAGGACGGGATCCTGTTGTACGACGAAGACCTGGTGGAGTTCAGCGCCGTCCCGGACGTCAGAATATTCAGAAGTGTCCCGGCGACACGGTATGCCGAAGAACTGGGCCGGGTCATGGTCGCCAATATTACGATGCTGGGATTTTTCACCGCCCAGACCGGGTTGGTTTCTCCTGAAGCGATGAAAAAAGCAATTCTCTCGGCAGTTCCCAAAGGTACCGGCGAGTTGAATACCAACGCCTTTGAACGGGGTTTCCAACATCAGCCGGCCGAGGTCAAGCTCGGCGCCGGTGCGGGGGTCTGAACGTGGATGATGTAACGAAAATGGCTCTCGATGCCCCGCGGATCGGTGTGTTTGTCTGCGATTGCGGTTTGAATATCGCAGGCACGGTCGATACCGCGGCGGTTACCGAGTGGGCCCGGTCGCTCCCGGATGTCGCTTGTGTGGTCCGTAACAAGTACACCTGTGCCGATCCGGGTCAGAACGAAATCAGAAAGGCAGTCGTTGAGTACAAGCTCAACCGTGTTGTCGTCGCGTCCTGCTCGCCCCGCATGCACGAACCGACATTCCGCGGATGCGTGATGGACGTGGGGATGAACCCCTACCTGATGGAAATGGCCAACCTGCGGGAGCACTGCTCGTGGGTCCACGCCGGCGAGAAGGACAAGGCCACCGAAAAGGCCAAGGACCTGATCCGTTCGGCCGTAGCCCGTGCTCGGCACCTCACGCCGCAGGAAGAACTGAAAGTCAAGGTGACCAAGGCCGCGCTGGTTATCGGCGGCGGGGTGACCGGGATCCAGGCCGCGCTCGATCTGGCCGATTCCGGGCATCAGGTCTATCTGGTTGAAAAGGAGGCAACCATTGGCGGGATCATGGCCGGTTTGGACAAAACGTATCCCACCATGGACTGCTCCATATGAATACTTGGTCCTAAAATGATTGATGCCGGTCGGCATCCACGGATCAAGTTGATGGCCTACTCTGAAGTGGTCAATGTTTCGGGTTTTGTCGGCAACTTCAAAGTCACGGTCAAAAAGAAAACCCGCTACGTCAACGAGAAGGAATGTACGGCGTGCGGGGAATGTGTGAAAGTTTGTCCGATAACGAAACCGGATGCGTACCAGACCGGGTTTTCCACCCGCAAGGCGATTTATATTCCTTTCCCGCAGGCCGTCCCGGCATCGTACCTGATCAACATGGACGACTGTCTGGGGATCAACCCCATTGCCTGCGGCAAGTGCGCCGATGTCTGCGAGAAAAAGTGCATCGATTTCGACCAGCAGGACAAGTTTATCGATATCGAGGTCGGGGCGATCATAGTCGCTACCGGGATGGATGTCTATGATCCTTCCGAAATCGACGAGTATGGCTACACGCGGTTTCCCAATGTGATTACCAGCATGGAATTCGAGCGGCTCATCTGCGCCGGCGGGCCTACCGAAGGGCATTTTATCCGGCCCAGCGACCGCCAGCGGCCCAAGCGCATCGGCTTCATTCAGTGCGTCGGCTCCCGCTCGGCCAAGCGGGGTAACCCGTATTGCTCGAATATCTGCTGCATGAACACGGTCAAAGACTGTCTGTTGCTGAAAGACCACTATCCGGATACGGACTGCACGGTCTTCTACATGGATATCCGCGCCTTCGGCAAGAGCTTTGAAGATTTCTACATGCGCAGCAAAGAAGAGGGCGTCAAATATCTCCGCGGGCTCCCCGGCGAGATCGAGGAAGACCCCGCGACCCGCAACCTGCGCGTGGTGGTGGAAAACACCAACGGCGGCGGAGTCGATTTTCATGAGTTCGACATGATCGTGCTGTCCACCGGGGTCATCCCGCAAAAAGATTCGGCGGTCATTCGCAAGCTACTGACGTTATCGAAAACCTCCGACGGTTTTCTGATGGAAGCGCACCCCCGGTTGAAGCCGGTCGACGCGCCCACGCGCGGCGTGTTCCTGGCCGGATGCGCGGAAAGCCCGAAAGACATCAAAGACTCGGTAGCCCAGGCGGGCGCGGCGGCCTCCCACGCCAATATTCTGTTGAACGCAGGGCATATTTCGATCGAGGCGGTCACTTCGGTGATCGATGATTCGATGTGCAACGGCTGCGAGTTGTGCATTGATGTCTGTCCGTACCATGCCATCCAGTCCAACGGCAAGAAAAGCCCGCCGACGATTATTACGGCGGCGTGTGCCGGCTGCGGCAACTGCGGCGCGGCCTGCCCCACCGGCTCAATCACCATGCGGCACTTCACCGACATGCAGATCGAAGCGCAGATCGACGCGATCCTCGAAGAGGACGGCGATCAGAAAGTCCTGGGTTTTGCCTGCAACTGGTGTTCGTACGCCGGGGGCGATTTTGCCGGGATCTCGCGGCTGCAATACCCGACAGACGCGCGGCTGATCCGTACCATGTGTTCGGCGCGGGTCGATGAGGAATTCATTTGGCGGGGGTTCCACAAGGGGGCGGCGATGGTCCTGGTCTCGGGTTGTCATTACGCCGATTGCCATTACATCTCGGCCAACCGCCAGACAGTCCAGCGGGTTAACCGAGTGTGGGACAAGATGGAACGGTTGGGCATCCGCCCCGAACGGCTGCAATTGGAATGGATTTCGGCCGCGGAAGGCCAGAAATTCGCCAAGGTCATGCGCGATATCGAACAGATGCGCAAACGGGTCACCAAAGAGGAAATCGACGAGACCGTGCGCATCCTGAACGAGGAACGCGACAAGGCCGCGGCCAAGAAAGCCGCCAAAACCGACAAAAAAGAACAGGCCGCTGCCTGAACGGGTTGAACCATGACAAACTTCCGCTGCATGAAATGCGGGCACGAATTTGAGGACCCCTGGTCCAAAGATGATGATCATGAGGTCTCCTGTCCGCAATGTAAATCGAACAGCTGCCGCCGCCTGAAACCGAAAAAGGCGCCGACGCCGGAAAAGAAATAATCCCTGCCCGGCCGGGAAACCGACGAGCAGTGAGTGTTGATTAAACGGCCTCGTGAGGGGCCGTTTTTCTATTGGGTTACTACGCCTTACTCTCGCAGCGAATTAGAGCAGTGGTGTAATTCTGACCACCCGCAACTTTTTCGGGAATTTTTCGTCTGCTTATGCAGTACTGATGTAGGTTACCGTCTGGCGTTACGGGGTCTGCGGAAGGTGACACTTAAAAACCTGGTCTCGGGGGTGGTGCATGAAGCGAGCGGTAACGGGATTTTGCGGTGTTGGTCTGGTCGTTTTTGGGGTGCTCATCGCGACGGCGGTGGGCGTTTTTGCATCAAACGATGAACCCGCACAACAACTTACGTACGAAGATCACTCTCTGCTGCGGCTTGCCCCGCTGAGTGGAGAACTGCTGGAGCAGTTCAGGCGCGGCAATTTCGACATTGCCCGGCGGCTGTCGGACGGCGGCTATGAAGTGGTCGCCACCGCGGTAGAACGGGAGCTGCTGGTCGGGACCTATGACGCAGTGGTGGAAATCGAAAACATGGAGGAAGAATACCGCAAGGGGTTGAGCACCAGTTCGGCCATGGGCGGATATCATACGTATAGTGAAACGCATCAGGAAATGTTCTGGGCTGATTTGATTTATTCCGAAATAGTCGACCTGGATACCATTGGGTATTCTCTGGAAGGTCACCCGATTTGGGCTTTGAAGATTTCCGACAATGTCCAAACCGACGAAGATGAACCGGAAATTTGCCTCAACGCGCTTATTCACGCCCGCGAAGCCATCGGCATCGAAACATTGCTGTATCTTATGGACGTGTTGACGGACGGTTACGGGATTGATCCCGAGCTGACGCAAATGGTCGATGACTGCGAGATTTACCTCGTGCCGATTATCAACCCTGACGGTTATCTGTATAATGAATATACCAATCCCTTCGGCGGCGGGATGTGGCGCAAAAACCGCCGCGATAACGGGGACGGCACGTACGGCATCGATCTGAACCGCAACTGGGGCTACAACTGGGGCTTCGACAATTATACATCATCGCCTGTTCCTTTATCGGAGGTTTACCGGGGCACCGGACCGTTCTCGGAGCCGGAAACGCAGGTGTTACGCGACTGGATGAACACCCGCGATTTCACGATCGTGGTTAATTACCACGCCTACGGCCGGTACACCTGTGCCGCCTGGTGTTTTGAAGGCGGCATTCCCAATCCCGATCAAAACTTCCATCTGCCGATGCAGGATTCGGTTTTTGCGATGAACGGATATGGCCAAGCCCTTGGCGGGCATAATGGCTCCGCGCTGGACTGGCAATATGGTGAACAACTTACCAAGAAAAAGTCCTTCGTGATTCTGACGGAAATCGGGCCGAGTTTCTGGCCCCCCGAAGAGGAGATTCCTTCGCTGATCATGGAAAACCATGAAGTCAACCTGTATTACATCCGCGAAGCGCAGCGGTTGTGGCAGCGGCCCACGCGGTCGCTGGGGACAGATTTCGATTTCCACGGCGACACGACGGATATCTGCGACACGAATTATACCGTGCCGGTTTCGTTTCACAACGTCGATGAAACGGCGACATTGATCGTGGATTACTCGATGTGGAATGCGGAGGAGAATCCGGGCTGGGCCACGATGCCCGGCGGGTCGGTGATACTTGGTCCCGGGGAGCACGTCGATTTGACCGTGACCATTTCACCGCAGGTCGGGACCGGTTTGCCGACGGGCCAGACCAATTTCCTGTACGGGTTCGCTATCCTGGAGGTGGCCAAATCCATGGCGCCGGAAGACCGTGATGCGCTGTATTATCTATTCTTCAACCACCAGATGTCGGTCGACAGCGACGGCGATCTGCTGGTCAATGGTTGTGACAATTGTCCGAATTCCGCCAATGCCTTGCAGGAAGACATGGACACCGACGGCATCGGCGATGTTTGCGACGATGACATTGACGGCGACGGCTTCCTGAATGAAAGCGACAATTGCCCGCTGGCTTATAATCCCGGACAGGAGGATGGGGACTCGGACGGTACCGGGGATATCTGCGAGTGTATCTGCGGGTTCTGGGGCGACGTCAACGATGATGCCGCGATCAACCCGCTGGATGTCACCTTCATGGTCAATTATGTCTACCGTCATCTGGACGGCCGGACGGTGCTGCCGCTTTGTCCCAATGAGACCGGGGATGTCAATTGTGATGCGGGGGTCAACCCGGTGGATATCGCTTATTATGTGAACTATGTCTACAAGGCGCTCAACGCATTCTGCGCCGACCCGTGCGGGCCCTAGACTGAAATCGCAATAATTTTCCTACCCCAGGAAACCCGCAGGACGGGGACCCGGTTTTCAAATGCCGGGTCCCCGTCGCGGTATTGGGACAAATTTACTCCACATATTCCCGTATGTACAATTAGAACTGATAATCATCGTACGGGAGGAGCAGGATGAACAAATGGATACTGTCGGCTCTGCTGGCGTCGGCGCTGGGTGTGTGTGGCCCCGGTTGGGCCGGTGAATTCCAGGTGGACACGACCCGCCTCCGGCAGGTCCGCTTCATCTCCGACGCGCCATTGGAAAATTTCGCTGGTGTGACCGAAAAAATCGACGGTTATGTAATGTTAGGCTCTGATGACGTTGATCGCGCCGACAGTTCGGCAGGTGAGTATTATTTTGAGGTCGACCTGGGCAGTCTCGATACAGGTATCGGTTTGCGCAACAGCCATATGCGGGAAAATTACCTGGAAACCGCGAAATACCCCTACGCCCAATTGTTGGGCCAATTGGACCCGATGACACGAATCGATGACTCGACATTTTCGGTTACTATTTCCGGACAACTTGCCATTCATGGGGTGACCCGGCCGCTGAATTCCGTGATTACCGTGAAAACAGCCGCACCGGGATACTTCGTCCAAAGCCGTTTTGCGGTTGCCTTGCCTGACTACAAAATCAAGATACCCTCATTGATGTTTCTTAAAATCGATGAGATCATCAAATTGGAAGTCGATTTTTATCTCTTGCCGATCAGCGGTTCCGAGGGGAGGAACAAATGAAACGGGGTTTGGTGCTGGTTGTTGTCTTGATGTTGAGCGCATCGGCGTTCGCCGATGAAGTGCAGTGGCAACGCCGGGCGGAGTCGAGTCGGCCGGAGTCGCGGGTTTTCCACTCGACTGCTGCGATCACATTGCCCACCGCCGCGACAATCAGTCGGGGACTCTGGCAATTCGAAGTTGCCCATCGTTTCTGGCCGCGCATCGCCGACGGTGCGGATGAACTGTATGGGCTGGATGGCCCGGCTTCAATGCGGTTGGGACTTGCATATGCCCCGACCGACCTGCTGTTGGTCACCCTCGCCCGCAGCAATGCGCGCAACAATCTCGAATTACAGGGTAAATATCGAATTCTGACTCTGCAAAATATGCCGAGGCCTGTGGCATTCGCCGTGCAGGGCGGCATGGCCTGGAATGCCGAGAAATCTTTCGGGCGCAGCACCGGAGATTCCCGGAATTTTCAATACAGTGGGCAGTTGATTGTCAACACCAGAGTCGCAAACAGCTTCGCGCTCGGGATTGTCCCCTCTTATTTGTCCAACAGCGACATCTATTCCGCCGACACCGAGGAGCTTTTTCGGGTGGGGATGTATCTGCAGGCGCATCTCAATAAATTACTCAGCGTGCAGGGCGAATGGGCGCCGACGTTTGACAACGATCCCGGTGAGTATGATCCGGCGGCGGTCGGTATCGAACTGGAAACCGGCGGGCATTTTTTCAAGATTTTCGTGACGAATTCCATGTCTCCCAACACCACACCATATTTGGAACGCGCGGACTTCCCCTTCACCCGCCGTCAATGGCGTCTGGGATTTATGATTACGCGGCTGCTGCATTTTTAACAGATTACAGGTCAATACCCCGGCGGCTTTGACCCCGGATCGTGAAGCGATCTACGGTGATCCGTATTTCCTCGGGGAGACTTCCCTGGAAACCCCGGTTTTCAACCGGGGCTACGCCGGCCACATTCATTTAGTCGTGGCATGGGCATCTTCCGCCAAAGGCGGACAAGTGCCCATGCGCCCCGGCGGAAGCCGGGGCCACCTGACAACCGCCACGCATAAGTACTCGTCACACAGGCAGTCACTTGCCCACCATGAAATGGTGGGCCACCGGTCAAGTCGTCATTTCGAGCCGCGCAGCGGCGAGAAATCTTCCGCCGCGTGCGGGTAAGATTTCTCCTCGCTAGCGCTCGTCGAAATGACAAGAGCGCCAAGTCCGACATTGTACACCACCCCGCGGGCAGGTGAAATAGTAATGACAGAATGAGACACGCGGGAGAAATCCCACTATTCACCTGTTGGGTGAGGTACCACGTGCCACGGTTACGGCTGGATTCCCCGCTGCCGCGGCGGGGAATGACAAGATTGGGTTTTTTGTCGCATGAGCATCCTCCGCCAAAGGCGGACAAGTGCCCATGCGCCCCGGCGCCTGTCCGCCTGTGGCGGGGAAGCCGGGGCCACGTGACGACCGCCGCGCATAAGTACTCGTCACACGGGAAGTCACTTGCCCACCATGAAATGGTGGGCCACCGGTCGACAAAAGAGCATTTAAGGCACTTGTTCCATACGGGCTTCTTTGATCCATTTGACGAAAGTTGGCCTCGATTTTTGGGAGGATACGATAAAGACCTTGTTTTTGGCGCGCGATAGTGCCACAAGGAAGTCGCATATATCCCGGTCAGTAATCCCTATTTCTTTCTGATTTTGGATTAGATATTGATCATCGCAATAAACCATGAACACATATTCAGCAGAAAGCCCTTTGGAACTTTCCCTCGTTGTAATAGTGATTGGAATATTTCTCAATCCTCTGTTTCTTATTGGACTTGGCCTAATCTTAAATACATCAGACAACGCATCCATTTTCATCCTTAAAGAATCCATGTTTAATACTTCAATCAATTTATCCAGATATTCTTCTTCAACGTTTGATTCATTGTGTAACGCCTTAATTATTTGACGATACTTAAGGACGGTCTTCTTCATTTCAACTGGAACGATCTCAACAAATGGATTGGGTTTTTCCACCATAGTTTCAGATAATAGGCGTTTGAATTCCTCGGGATCTAATAGGCGACTTGCGACAATTCTCCACCCCAAATTACTGTCTTTGTGTTCACTGATTATCTCAAGTCCATTTATAATTGAAACCGTCTCCGGCTCCTTTGGTTTGATAGGAGTGAGATTAGCAAATCCCTTTTCCGCCAATTTCTCAAATATATCATTGCATTGGTTCCTGGTTGGGGCAATGACCAAAACCGAAAAAGTTTCCTTTCTTTCAGTGGCAATTTCTTTCAACTGTTCCTCAATGAAATAAGGAATCTTTTTGGCCCATTGATGTGAATAGCACAATCTTGGATGCTTATGACTCACACGATTCTTTTCTTCGCATTCATAGTACTTGTAATCTTTGTTGATCCGGCCTTTCAAATGCCCCTCTTGTGTTGCTTTTGCGATCACGTCATTAACCGCTTCAACGATCACTTCTGTACAACGGGAGCAATAAGGAAGGCTATGCGATTCATAATTTGTGTTATCCGCCGCATATCGCCTCCTTATAAATGCGGTGCTGGCCCCTTTCATGGAGTACAGCGCTTGGTCATCATCACCGACCAATAGCAGAGGATTATTCTCACTAAGTAAATCAATGAAAGAGACTTCGAGTTTGTTGAAATCTTGAAATTCATCAATTAGTATCTGATCGAAAGCGGGGATTCTGTTACGCTTTGACATTAATAGTCTGAGAGCCTTGTATATGATACTGGAGTAAGCATAATAATCGTAATACCTCTGCCTCCTGCAAAGAAACTCAAATTGCTCGCTATTGTCCTTCAAATTATTGAAATATTCATCGAAATTAATACTATAATTTGATAAGATTTTCGCATCTTCATTTATGACCGTCGGTAGCAATGGAAAAATCTCTGCCTTTTCGTCCAATACTTTATTCAGTATGTATCGGGCGAATCCGTGCAATGTATAAACTTTTGATAATCCGAAAAGATCTAGGGACAAATCGTCGACGAGCGCATTAACAAATGAAAGAGTTAGGCATTTTGATTTCTTCGCCGCCAACTGTTTGAATAGATATGTTTTCCCTGTGCCGGGTCCGGCCACTACAATGATCTTTTTTGAACGCGAATTAATAATGTCAGCGGTGCAGTCTTCGCGTTTTGCATGAGCCTCGCTGTATTTAACTTGTTCCATAGGTATCGTTTGCATAAATCCGCCTCCCTTACCAACAGCATGATAATCATAGTATTTTATACAGACAATGGCGGATTTTCCACAGTAAAATGCACGAGCTCGGTTTGTATCATTTCAATGACGAACCCGTTGGGTGCGCACCAGCAATGCGTATTTAATTAATTGATATTCACTTACGGCAAAAAACTCTGTGCCGCCATGCGGGCGAAATCGAGGAAGGGGCCAGGACAGGTGGCCCACCATTCCATGGTGGGCTGGAAGAACGTCTCTTTTATATCATCGGACGTCTGGCTAACAATTAGGTGGCGCAAATAATCTAGGTGCATATTGCCGGGGCGTCCGCATTCATTTGCTGGACGTCACTCACTTACGGCAAAAAACTTTGTGCCGCCGTGAGGGCAAAATCGAGGAAGGGGCCGGGGTAGACACCGATGATCAGGATCGCCAGCACCGCCACCGAGAGGATGATCTTGTATAATGCCGGGAACGGCACCGGGTCGGTGGGGTAATCGCCCTCTTTGGCGAAATACATCCGCCACATCACATACGCATAGTAATACAACGCAATCACCGAGGTCAACAGCGCGACAAGCACCAGCCACATATACCCCTGGCCGATCGCGGCCATGAAAACATAATACTTGCCGACAAACCCGGCCAGCGGCGGGATACCGGTCAACGACAAGAGGAAAATCAGCATATATCCCGCCAGCATCGGCGAGCGTTTGGACAGCCCGGAATAATCCATAATCAGGTCCGAGCCGGTTTTCTGCGCCACGACAATCGCCACAATGAAAGCGCCCATATTGGCGAACAAGTAGGCGATCATGTAAAACGTCATCGCCGACACGCCGGCGGCATTGGTCGCCACCACCGCCACGAGGATATACCCGATATGCGCAATCGACGAATACGCCAGCATGCGTTTGATGTTTTTCTGCACGACGGCGGTGATGTTACCCACGATCATCGCCAGCGCCGCCAGCGCGGCGAGGATCATCAGCCATTCGGTTTGTGCGATAATCAGCCCGCCGAAAAACACGCGCAGGAACACCGCCAGCCCGGCGGCCTTGGAGGCCGTTGATAAGTACGCGGTGATCGGCGTCGGCGCGCCCTCGTACACATCCGGCGCCCACATATGGAACGGCACCAGCGAAAGCTTGAACCCGAACCCGGCAATCAGCAGCACCGCCGCGACAAAAAAGCCGCGCGGGAATTCCCCGGCCGAAAAACGCAACTGCAGCAGGGCGTCTTTGATCTCGCCATACTCCAGCGAGCCGGTCAGACCGTACATCAGCGCGATACCGTACAGCATCACCGCCGAGGAGATCGCGCCCAAAATCACATATTTCAATCCGGCTTCGGCCGATTTGGTGTCGAATTTCTTGTAGGCCGCCAGCACGAACAGCGAAACGGTCGCCAGTTCCAGCGCAACATACATCGACAATAATTCGCCGGCGGAGACCATGAACATCATCCCCACCGCCGACAGCAGCACGACCCCGAAATACTCGCCGCGGTGCGCGGGAAATTTGTTGGCCGTATCAATCGAGGAAGCCACAGTGAACATCGCGGCCACCAAGATGATCAACTTGAACGCCAGCGCAAAATCATCGGCGATGAACATGATCCCGAACGCCTGGCCCCTGCCGGAGGTAATCAACAGGACCGTCGTGATCACCAGCCCGATGAACGACCACGCCGCCATGGTCCCGGCTGCACGTTTGCCGAACGCCCCCATGGCAAGCACCAGGCAGGCAAAAATAAACAGCACCACCTCGGGGATGATCAGACTCAGATCGCCGTACATTTCCGCGAACGAAATATTCATTTTCTGTCCGTCAACTTACCGCGCGATCAACCGCACCAGGTCTTGTATGGTCGGCTGCATCCACATCGAGAGGATTTTCGGGTAACAACCGATCGCGATCATCAAAATCGCCAGCGGGACAACGGTGAAAATTTCCCGGAAATTCATATCGGGGAGCTTGCCTTCCCACTTGGTGTTAAACTCGCCTAAAAACATTTTCTGCACCATGCGCAGGAAATACCCGGCGGTCAGCAATACTCCCAGCACCGCTATCCCGGTCAGCCACGTGAACGTGGGGAACGAACCGATAAAGACCATGAATTCCGAAACGAACCCGGCCAGCCCCGGCAACCCCAGCGAACCCATCACGAACAATATCATCACCCCGGAGTACACCGGCAATTTCAGCCACAGCCCGCCGAAAGCCGCGATTTCACGGGTGTGCGCGCGGTCGTAAATCACGCCGACCAAAATGAACAAAGCGCCCGTGATCAAACCGTGGGCGAACATCTGAAACATGCAGCCCTGAATCCCAGCCACCGAGGTCACCGCCGCCATGCCCAACAGGCAATACCCCATGTGTGAAACCGAGGAATAAGCGACCAGTTTTTTCAGGTCTTTTTGCGCCATGCACACCAGCGCGCCATAGATGATCCCGATCACCCCGATCGCCGCCATCGGCCAGATGAAATAATTCGTGCCGTAGGGCAGCATGGGGAACGAAATCCGCAGCAGACCGTAGGTCCCCATCTTCAGCAGCACACCCGCCAGAATCACCGAGACCGCCGTGGGCGCCTCCACGTGGGCGTCGGGCAACCATGTATGGAACGGCCAGGCCGGGATCTTGATCGCGAACGCGATAAAGAAAAAGACGAACACTAAAAGCTGCAGGTTATGGTCGAACGCCGGGCCGTGCTCGATCAACTCCAGGAACGACAGCGTGTGCGGCTCGGTGTTGAAATACAGCAGCAGGATGCCGACCAGCATGAAAATCGAGCCGAACAGCGTATACAGGAAAAACTTGATCGCGGCGTATTCCTTGCGCGGCCCGCCCCACACGCCGATTAAGAAATACATCGGCACCAGCATGACTTCCCAGAACACATAAAACAAAAAGAAATCCAGCGCGGCGAACACACCCATCATCCCGGTTTCCAACAGCAGGAAGAACGCGAAATATTCCTTAACCCGCTTTTCAATGCCAAACGAAGCAACAATGGAGATCATCGACAACAGGGCGGTTAAAAACAACATCGGCACGGAAATCCCATCGGCGCCCACGTGGTAGAACACATTCAGCGCCGGAATCCAACTGGCATGTTCGACAAACTGCATGGCGGGAGTCGAGGGATCGTACTCCCACAGCATCATCAAGGAGAGGATCAGCGGAATAATCGTCGTGACCGTCGCCGCGGCCCGGATCGCTGATTTCTGCTCCTGCTTGAAAAACAGGATGACGACCCCGCCGATGAGGGGTATAAATATCATCCAGGAAAGTAAACCGCTCATGGTGTGCTCCGTTTTTTATCCGCGCAATTCGGATTTTCCTATCGCAAAAACCAGATCAGAATGACTCCGGCGAAAATGATCAACGCATAGTTCTGCAACCGGCCGGTCTGCGCAAAACGCAGGATCGAACCGGTGCCGCGAATGGTGTACCCGGCGCCGTTGACCGCGCCGTCAATGATATACACGTCAAACCAGTTCTTGGCGATACTCCACCACAACGTCAGCGTGGCCGCGCCGTTGACCAGCCCGTCGATAATATGCTGGTCGAACCAGAACCAGAAATCGCAGATCGCGTACAGGGGTTGCACAAAGATCGCGTCATAGATTTCATCGAAATAGTATTTGTTGTACAATAATGTATACAACGGTCTAAACCGCGCAGCGACCTTGTCCGGCGATATCGTGCCCTTGTAATACATCAGGTAGGCCAGCCCGATCCCCGAAAGCCCGACGAATAATGAGATCCCGGCGATATCAAAATGGAACGCCGCGTGGTGCGGTTCCCCATGATAGACAAATGAGGAGAATCCGTGCGATAACCAGGGAATACCCACCCACCCGGCGAAGATGGCCAAAAACGCCAGCACCATCAGCGGTACAGTCATGGTTTTGGGCGATTCGTGGGCGTGGTCGAATTTATGCTGGTCGCGCGGGCCGCCGGTAAACGTCAGGAAACACAACCGGAACATATAAAACGCAGTCATAAACGCGACCATCAGCGTCAGCACCATGAAGATCGGATGCCCGGAGGTCGAGGCGACGATCTCATCCTTGGACCAGAAACCCGACAGGGGGAAGATCCCGGCGATGGAGAACGAGGCGATAAACATGGTCAGCGCGGTGATCTTCATCTTCTTGCCCAGGCCGCCCATCTCCTGCATGTCGTTGGTGTGCACCGCGTGAATTACCGAACCGGCGGCAAGGAACAACAACGCCTTGAAAAAGGCGTGGGTCATGAGATGGAACGTGCCGGCGGTGTAGGCGCCCAGCCCCAGCGCCATAATCATATAACCCAACTGACTGACCGTGGAATAGGCCAGCACGCGCTTGATATCGTTTTGCACCAGCCCGATCGAGGCCGCCATAAACGAGGTGGTAATCCCGATAACCGCTACCACCATCCCGGCGGATTCCGAGGCGATATAAATCGTAAGAATCCGGGCCACCAGATACACCCCGGCGGCGACCATCGTCGCGGCATGGATCAACGCGGAAACCGGCGTGGGACCTTCCATGGCATCGGGAAGCCACACATGCAACGGGAACTGTGCCGATTTTCCGACCGCCCCGCAAAACAGGAAAATCCCCGCCGCGGTCAACAATCCCCCGGCAAACACGCCGGTCTCAATTTTGGTGAAAACCTCGCCGAAATTCAACGTGCCGCAGGCGTACAGGGTGATCAGGATGCCGACAATAAATCCGAGGTCACCGGCCCGGGTAGTGATAAATGCCTTTTTCCCGGCATCGGAGGCCGATTTTTTTTCAAACCAGAAACCGATCAACAGGTACGAGGTCAGCCCCACCAACTCCCAGAAAATGAAAATCATCGCAAAGTTGTTGGACAGCACCAACCCCAGCATCGAAAATGAAAACAGCGAAATATAGGCGAAGTAGCGTGAAAACCGCGGATCGCCGTGCATGTACCCCAGCGAATAAATCTGCACACACGAGGAGACAATCGTGACCACCAGAAGCATCACTGCGGTCAACGGATCGATTAACAACCCGATCTGCAGATGCCAGCTGCCGAAATCCAGCCACTTGAAATAAAACTCGTGCGGGCCGTGGTCGTGCAGCACGTTAAACAGGATCGCCACCGCATAGATAAACCCGCTCACGATGGCCGCAATGGAGATACCCGACGAGACGGCCCGATTGCGGTGTGTGCCGAAAATAATCAACACAGTGGCCGCAAGCGGCAGGGCGGGAATGATCCAGGCATTCTGCAACATCAAGCTTACCACTTCATGAAATTAATGCGATCGACGTTAATCCCCTTGAAACTCCGATAAATCAACAGCACGATGGCCAGGGCCACCGTGGCCTCGGCCGCCGCCACGATAATCGTAAACATCGCCACGATCTGCCCGGTCAGGGCCGCAGGTGTCACAAACCGCGAAAACGCCACCAGCGCGATATTCGCGGCATTGAACATCAGTTCGGTAGACATCAGCACGGCAATCGCGTTACGCCGGGTCAGTACACCGAAGATCCCGACGGTAAACAGGACACCCGAGAGCATCAAGTAATGGTTCAAACCGATTGGTACCTGGTCCACCGCACTTAATCCTTCTTCGCAATAACCACCGCGCCGACCAGCGCCGCCAAAAGCAGCAGCGAGACGACTTCGAACGGCAACACATATTTGGTCATCAGCAACGTGCCCAGCGCGTGCGCCGTGTCGGCCGGCATGGGCACACCGCTGACGGTAAACGGCGTATCCCACAACCCATACACCAGGAACGCCAGGAAAAACCCGCATATCGCCAGCGCGGGCCAGCTTTGCTCGTTAACATGACGCAGCCGGACATCCGCCAGCCGGGTGGTCAGCATGACCCCGAAGATCATCAGCATCGCCACCGCACCGACATAAATTAACACCTGGATCGCCGCCAGCAAATACGCATTGAGCATCACGAACATGCCGGCCACGGAAAACAGCGTGAAGACCAGAAACACCGCCGAATGGAATAAATTCCGCGAACTGACTGTAAAAATACCCCCGGCAATGATACAAAACGAGAGGATATAAAAAGTCAGGTTGGTCAACGATATCTCGGTCATTTTCCTGTCCAGCTGCTTATTTCAATCCATCAAACAGATAAATGCCCAGCCCGGTCAGCAGGATGTTCAAAAACGCCAATGGCAACAGCACCTTCCAGGCGAAACCCATCAACTGATCAACCCGCAGCCGCGGGTAGGTCCAACGGAACCACATCAGGACAAAAACAAAAAACATCGTCTTGCCCAAAAACCACATCCAGGACGGCCCGAAATCCGGACCGAACGGCGACATCCAGCCGCCGAAAAACAGCGTAACGGCGACGACCGAGGCGGTGAACATGTTGACAAACTCGGCCAGAAAGAACATCGCGAATTTCATCCCCGAATATTCGGTCACAAACCCCGCGACCAACTCGGAGTCGGCCTCCGGCAAATCGAACGGGGTCCGGTTGCATTCGGCAGTGGCGGCAATCCAGAAAATTAAAAATCCCAGGGGTTGCCGCCACACATACCACTTGAGCAGGTTATCCTGCTGCGTCACGATCGTGCCCAGTGATAATGTCTGGGAGATCATGATCACACCAAGGAGCGCCAGCGAAAGCGGCACTTCGTAGGAGACGACCTGCGCCGCTGAACGAAACCCTCCCAACAGCGAATACTTGTTATTCGAACCCCACCCGGCCATCAGCAAGCCGATGACCGTGAAGGTGGTAATGGCGATGATGTAGAGGACACCGACACTTAAGTCCGAGACGATCAACCCCTTGCCGAACGGCACGGTGACATACACCATGAACGCCGCGACAAATGTCACCACCGGCGCCCAGAAATGGATTGGGAAATCGATGGCTTTGGGGGTGATATCCTCTTTTTGCAGCAACTTGATCGCGTCGGCAATGGTCTGGATGATCCCGTGCCACCCCACGCGCATCGGCCCCAGCCGGTCCTGCATTTTGGCCGAGACTTTCCGCTCCCACCAAACCAAAAACAAGACAATAACCGCCACTACCCCGAACATCACCACGGCAATCAGGGCATACCCCACTAACTCGATGGCCCACTGAGGAATCCCCAGGCCGGCAAGCAGCCCGACGATGAAGCTCCAGATTGCGTCGATGATGCCCCTGAGTTCAAGCATGGTGGTTATCGTTTGTAATTACTTGATTTAGAACCACTTGAGAACGCCCTTGCGCCAGGCGTAAAACAATCCGAACACCAAAATCGTGATGAAAATCACCATTTCGACGAAAGCAAACAAACCCAGTGAGCGGTAGACCAGCGCCCACGGAAACAGGAAAATCGCCTCGACGTCGAAAATCACGAACAGCAGCGCGTAAATGTAAAACCGTACATTATACTGCAGTTCGGCAGTGCCGTAGGGCGTTTCCCCGCATTCGTACGTTTCAAGTTTTACCGGATTGGGGGCCGAGGGGCGGATGATTTTCGCCAGCAGGAAAGTGAACAGGACGATTCCCGTACCGACAAGCAAAAAAACGGCTACCGCTGCAAACTCAGACACCAGACATGCTCCCGACGGCCTGTGCCCGCCCTACCCCGGGCTTTGAAATTGCCTAACTATTGGTTTTGCCGGTCAAAGTCAAGCGGATTTTGCCCAGAGCTAACAATATATGCCCGATGAGTATGCCTTTTTGCCAAACCGCAAAATTCAGCCGAGGCGATATTCCGGCGGGCCGGCGCGAGAATGCGGAATTGCCGGCGCGGGCGTGTTTTATTCACGGTAAATTATAGGCAATGTCCGGAGGAAATGATTGTGGCGGCTTCCCTCCCGGACCGCGCATCGCGGCCATCGCTTGTTCCAGTTTTTGCATGTCCTCCGGCGGGTCGACCGAAAATTCGCGGGGTTTGCCGCTGGTGGGATGGACAAAACCAAGCTTTGCCGCATGCAAGGCCGGGCGGTCGATCAATTTCAACAACTGCTGCGCCCCCAACCGTAATTCCGGCGCTATCCCCCGCACCCGCTGTTCCCGGCCCGCATATTCCGGATCGCCGAAAATCGGGTGATTGTGATGGGCCAGGTGGACACGGATCTGATGTGTGCGGCCGGTTTTCAAACGAAGTTGCAGCTTGTCGCCAAGATCATATCGTTCAAGAAGTTTATATTCAGTCAGGGCTTCCCGTCCCGCGCCGTGATCGATCCGCATCCGTGTGGGATTGGACACCGAACGGCCGATCGGCAAATCCCAACTCCCCTCGGAATCTTTAAGATGACCCCAGCAGAATGCCAGGTATTCGCGGTATAATGTCTTATCCTGCAATTGCCCGGCCAACTCGCGGTGCGCAATTTCTGTTTTGGCGGCCACCAACAGCCCGCTGGTCCCTTTATCCAGCCGATGCACGATCCCCGCGCGTTCGGCGCCGCCTGCGGTTGAGAGGGTTTTGCAGTGATATAACAGCGCGTTGACCAGCGTCCCGGTCCGGTTCCCCGTTCCCGGATGGGTGACCAACCCCGCCGGCTTGTTGATCACGATGATGTCCTTGTCTTCAAAGACGATGTCCAGCGGAATGTTCTCCGGCTCAACCGTAGTTGGTGGCGGCGGTGAGACGACGACTTCGACGGTTTCCCCCTCCCGGAGCTTGCGGTTGGCCCTGACCGGCTGACCGTCAACGCTCAGATGCCCATCTTTGATCAGCCGGGCAATCTGTGTGCGGGAACATTCCTCTAGTTGTTGGGCAACATAGGCATCTACGCGCACACCGGCGCCCTCCGCCCCGACGATGATCGTGCGTTTTGGTTCCGGAGTTTCCGGATCAGCCATCGCTGCGGCCTTTCATTATCGGCTAGAGGCCTAATTCATCGGCGATTTCGGCCATTGCCGCAATCACAAAGCCGATATGCTCGGTTAAATCCACACCTAGTTCTTCGGCGCCTTTGGTCATATCCTCGCGCGAAACCTGCGCGGCAAAGGCCTTGGCCTTGAATTTCTTTTTCACCGATTGCGGGGTAACAGTAGCGATCTTTTTATCCGGCCGCACCAGTGTCACCGCGGTGATAAACCCGCATAGTTCATCCACGGCAAACAGTGTCTTAGCCAATTTCGTGTCGCGCGGGACGCCGGTATATTCGGCGTGCGACATAATCGCCCTAATCAGCGTTTCATCCAAGCCCTTATCGCGCAGGATTTCCGCCCCGCGATAGGGATGGTCCGCAGCGGTAGGGTATTTTTCATAATCAAAATCGTGCAACACCCCGACCACCCGCCAGGTTTCGACATCCTCGCCGAATTTCTCGGCATAGGCGCGCATCGCCGCCTCGACCGCCAGGGCATGTTTGATCAAGTTCGGGTTTTTGGTGTATTCGTTCAGAATTTGCCAGGCCTCGGTACGGGTCATGGTTTGCCTCCCCGTTTCGACAATTCGCCGCTTATGCGCACAATATTATATAATAATAATAGATAAATCGTAGAAATTGGGAGGATAAAAATAAGGCCAAGATCAACGCCACTCCTTTTGGATAATAGAAGCTGACTATATAAAACCAAGTTTACAATTGCCCCAGGTAAGAGCGTTAATATCATCCCCAATTTTCGACTCCCCAATGACCATAGCAATGGGGCCATGGCAATTTCGCGATAAGTGTAATTAAATGATTCAACAGTGATACCTATTTCTCTGGAATATTTCAATATTCTTAGATGTCTGAAATATAATAATATCAAAAAATAAACGCACAAAATAACTAAAGGAAGAGCATAAAATATGGAATTTAATGTTAACGCAAAGCCGGTGCCATAGATCTGTTGCTTAGTTTCATTATGACGAGAAAGCATGATATCCGTCATATTTTGTAGGCCGTCAATTTTATCGATTTTATATGTTTTTAAAGCTTCCAAAAAATCCGGGAAACTTTCCTTTAGTAAATTTTGCTTATACGTAAACAATCCGCTATATGGTGATATTTTATGACTGCCTGCAAACCCTGGCAGCCATATACTATCCGGCAAATCATTCATCTTCCATATATCTGACGACAATATCAAATCTATGTTTGTGAACCTAAGATTAGTCCCTTGTGATGTGAATTTAATACTATCTTCGTCATTCATTGAATGAAGAATAATATTTAAATCGGATTTTACAGAATTTAGTATATGCCTAACACTATCGAAATATTTCTTAAATATGGTTATTGAATTTATGACTTGCAGACTATAGACGAGGTCCCCCAATCCATAAGTGTTAAGGTCTTTGAAATCGTCTGCCCAACCCCAAATGTTACCTAAGGCAGAACCCTGCATATCGTAAGGATTGAGGCCAAGAGAGACGTTGGGCCGCACCGGTTCAAGTAACGAATCAACAAAACTGCCAATTGCCATGAGCATCGAATCTGTACTACGATTAATGTTACTGTATGAGTGATAAAAGCTATCGAGGGAATCTTTTAATTGAGCTTCAAACTTAAGGGCTTTGAAAGACGACAAATAGTAGCTTAGGCTAAGCATGTGGGATAAAATCGTGTCTTGTCTTTCCCAAAAGGTAACATGTTCCCAATGGGTTTCTGAATTAAGCAATTCTCTCAATTTACTAACAGGATACGGCTCGTCTAATTCTAATCTTATGAATTGTTCCCTCTTTTTGTTTGAAGCTTCATATTGTTCAATATATTTTTCTAACTCGATTTTCGTAACAAATCCGGATCCACCTGCGAAGTTATAATAGGAGTGAAAGCAATTATGAGTTTCCTTTAGAAAGTTGAACCATGGACGAAGAACCTCAATATTCAAAGCATTCTTCAATAATGAAATATCCCGACTGATTTTTTGAACTTCAAAATTGGCATTGTACCATGCAAAAGATAGTATAAGAGCGAATATGTAGATAAGAATTAGTAAACGTTGCAGGCCAAGCTGGGTTCTTTCGATATTTTTCAGGCGGATTGCCAAAACTGGATTAGAGTCAGATACAGTAGGGCGTATTTCATCGTTGTCGCTCATAATCCGTACCAATTGACCACAAGTTGCCTTACAGTTCAGGCATTGAAATATTCTTACACACTTGCTTTTAAATTATGAGACCCCTGATGGTGGTCTTCACCATACGCACTTCATTTCTTCCTCCGATTGTAAGGCGATTGATTAGTCGGCTTAAGTGATAAATTAATATTGGATGCCATTGACCTCACCGAGTCTTCAGTGCGTTGCAATTTAATCCCCATTACTCGCGTCGGTGTATTTTCGCGGGCCAATTGTTTTAGGCAGGCGATATCAGACTTGCACCATCTTTGCCCATGATTTGCCGGTTTCCTTGCCATTCGCATACTCCTTTCCGCGAGCAACAGCACAACACGGGCCATTGTCCCGCAATGAATTAGGTCTACGCCTGTACTGCCCCCAAAACTGCTTATTGCAGTTCAGTCCAAGCAAAAGAATTGTAATAACGGCCTTTCGGCCTGTCAATCATTTTATTGAAATTTCCTCCCGCAGCGCAAACGACCGCCCATCAATCGCCCGGGCTACAGCCAAGAGGCCGTCCAAATGGTCACATTCGTGCTGGAGCAGCTCGGATGAATCATCTTCGAGAGCCATCGTCTGCTCCCGCCACTCCAAGTCCCGATAGGTAATCCGGCAACTCTTATGCCGCCGGACTTTGACCAGCAAATCGGGGAAGCTCATGCAATCGTCCCAGAGTTCAATCATCTCGGAACCCATCTTGTCGAGGATGGGATTGATCAACACTACCGGCTCGTCGATATGCATGCAGACGACCCGCTTAGCCACTCCAATCTGCGGCGCGGCAATCGCGCGGCCGACACCGTGTGTCCGGCGGAATTCCATCATCGTATCGTGCAAGTCGGCGATCACCGGGCGCAGGAGGTCCAGATCACCCGGAGTAACTGCCGACGAGACTTCATATAATTTCGGATCGCCCAACAGGAGAATCCGGCGCAGAGTCATCGGTAACTCCTTCATCCATAACAAGGTGCCGCCACGTGATCATCCCCTGCTCCCCGGCACTTGACACCGCGTTCTACCACTAATACATTTATACGTGTATAGCCAATGTATTCGGGGAAAAGTCGAAGTACACTAACGCGGAGGAGAAACGTGTCTGCATTCTGGCGCACGATAATCGCGGGCCTGGTGCTCGTGGGGCTGTTCGGTCTCCCGAATCCGGCTGCGGCGCAGCTGGGCAAACTTAAAGACAAGGTCAAAGACAAAGCTGAACAAAAGGTAGATGAAAAGGTCGACGAGAAAATCGACGAAGCACTGGAGGGCGAATCCGAGGAGGAAGAACAACCTGCGGAAGCCGAATCCACCGAGTCAGCAACAGAAACTGAGGGGGCGGAAGCCGGCACACCCGCGCAACCCGGTGGGGCCGCCAAACTCAAACCCGGCGAGGGCGCCTGGTTGAACTACGACTTTATCCCCGGAGACAAGATTCTCTACTACGAGGATTTCGAAAAATCACCGGTCGGCGATTTCCCGGAACGACTGGAATTCGGGGAAGGGAACATGGAAGTTGCCGAATGGCAGGGTTCGCGGTATTTGCGCGTCAGCACCCATGCCGAGCTTGATATCCCCCTGCCCAAGGTGCTGCCGGAGACATTTACCATGGAATTCGATTTATACCTTCCTGAGGGGAGCATTCAAATCTACGGTTTTGATCCGGAGGGGAACACCCCGTTTGAACATACGCTGGTTGAATTTCAACCCGGCACGGGGGCGGTGCGGGGGAATGGCGGCGGAGAAGCAAGTACCAGTACCGATGAGGGCATTTGGAAGGAGCTGGTACATATCCGGTTGATGGGATATAAAAAATACCTCAAGGTGTATGCCAATGAAAAGCGGCTGGCGAATATCCCCAACGCGGATTTTGTCCATTCGGACAAGATCCACATCCATGTCTATAACGGTTGGGAAGCGACCATCCTCTTCGACAATATCCGCATCGCCGAGGGCGGCAAGAAAATCCTGTATGACCAGCTTGCGGCCGAAGGCCGGGTCGCCACCCAGGGTATTTATTTCGATTCGGGCAGTGACCGTATCCGTCCGGAATCCACACCCACGCTGAAAGAAATCGGTACCATGCTGCAGGAACATGCCGATTTAAAACTACTGATCGAGGGCCACACCGACAGCCAGGGCGAGGATGCAGCCAATCTCACACTGAGTGATCAACGTGCGGCGGCGGTGAAGACGTATCTGGTCGAAGCCTATAAAATCGACGCGGCCCGCCTGCAAACCAAGGGGCTGGGCGAAACCAAACCGGTCGACAGCAACGATACGGCGGAGGGGCGGCAGAATAACCGGCGCGTGGAACTGGTTAAGTTATAACCGGACACGACAATGGGGTCATTGTGCCCCCAGGAAGAGGAGATTGGCGATGAAATTAAGACAAGTAATGCACAACATGGGGTTGCTGTTCAGTTTTGTGGCATTAGCCCTGATGCTTGCCGGTTGCGGCGATGACAATCCCGTGGAATCGGAAAGCCCGCCCGAACTGCCGCCGCAGTCCAGCATGATCATGGACTTCACCGACTTCCAGGACGGCAACGAGGCGCCGCTGCACCCGGATAGCCCCGCCGGCGCGCAATCTCGCCTCCATTGGGGTCGTTCGGCGTTGCTGGTCGGCGTGTGGAATATAGTGCTGACCGTCACGCTGGCGGTGCCGGTGGCGTCATTTGTCGCGGCGTTTCAAAACACGCCGGTGCGGCAGGCCGACGGGTCATGGAACTGGACGTATTCCTTCAATGCCGGCGGCACGCACACTGCCGTGCTCAACGGCAAAATTGTCGAGGCGGACGTGCAATGGAAAATGACCATCTCCAAGGCCGGTGATTATACTAACTTTGAGTGGTATACCGGGGTAAGTCGGCTGGACGGCACCGAGGGGACCTGGACTTTGAATTTGAACCCCAGCGACCCGACACCATTCCTGTACATCGAATGGGAACATAACTACGCCGACAGCACCGCAAGTCTCAAATACACGAATATCATCCCGGGGAACGCGGAAAACGGCGCGTACATCTATTACGGCATCACCGCCGACACGACGTACGATCTGTTTTACGATATCTATGCCAAGGGGCTGGACAACCTAACCGAAATCGAGTGGAATTACGACACCAAGGCCGGTCGCATTCAGGACGAGCATTACTACGGCGACACCGACTGGCATTGCTGGGATGAAAACCTCGACGATATCGACTGCCCATGATGGGCTGGGTTTATCCATTGGAAAAAGAACAGGGCCGGTCGTTGACCGGCCCTGTTCTTGTCGGTTTGCAGCAGATATGATCCGGCAGGGCCGGCACTATCCGGCTTGTGCAGTGGCATGGGCATCTTCCGCCAACGGCGGACAAGTGCCTGTGCGATGAGTTCCAAATCCTTCAGCTTACAGCCCGGCCGCCGATTTTTCCCAATCGCTGATAAGTGATTCTTCGGTGGTATTCAGCAGCTTCAGTATTTCAGTCTGTGACGTTGCCCGAAGAAGCTGACTGATTCTTTCCCGACTATATTTTCGGTCAACGAATGAAACCAGCGAACCGGCCAGCGCATACCGTTCTTTGCCACTCCAGAATTGCGCAAGCCGGGCCGGCGCCCGATCCTCTTTGACTACCTGAATTGCATCGGCCAGCCAACTGCTGTCCAGTCGCCCGGAAACCAGCACCGCCAGCCCCTCGATAAACCAGCCGATACTGTCCAAGCCGGTGAAATCGGGCACCGGATTATGCTGCCCGTGGAACACATGCACCAGTTCATGGGTCAACAGACGGCGAGTTGCTGCAGTATCTGCGGCATCATGCTCGCAGGTCTCGGTTGCCCAGACCCGGGGAGACAGCACATCCAGCCGGTGAGCCACCCCACTGGCCACCATCCAGCATTCGGAGGCAAAACCGGGAGCGTCCCAATCGGCCGCCCATTGGCGGTCGAGCGACGCACGGTCGGGGAAAATATAGACGTCGAATTTCTTCGCGAATTTTCCGGTCAGGAATTCTTCCACTGCGGCACAACCGGTGTCGAACCAGGAAGACAAATCGGCCAATACGGCAGAATCCTCGGCAGTGTAATAGAGGGTATAATGGGGCTTGTCCTGGGTCAGCCAACTTGCAGCAACACTGCCGCCGGTTGAATCCGGTGTATCTGCCGCAAAGCCGACGGCGTACCAGTTGCATATGATCCCGGTAACCAACGCCGAAATCATCATCCTGCAATACATTTTATTCATGCGTCATCCTCCCAGTCCAATATCCGATTTGCCATCAATTTCATAGTATATCAGAACTACATGAGCGGTAAAAGTTGCAGGGGTAAAGGAGAATCTTGTAGTAAACAGCGTTTCCCGCCGGTCAAGCCGTAGGCGGCCTGACCTACTCTGTCTTGGCCTGCGCCAATACCCCCCGCATCTGCCCATGAATCTTCCCATTCGTCGCCAGCACGCGGCCCGAATGGAGGTCGAAGGGTCGGCCGTCAAGGTCGGTGACCAGCCCGCCCGCCTCACGAACCATCAGCACGCCCGCAGCAAGGTCCCACGGCGAGAGTTTTAACTCCCAGAATCCATCGAAACGGCCGCAGGCGGTCCAGCAGCAATCCAGCGCCGCTGATCCCAACCGCCGGACAGCGCGCGCGCGTTTGGCGAAAGCGGCAAAATTGTTGAGATTATCCTCGGTCGTTTCCCGGATATCATAAGGGAAACCGGTAACGAGAAGGGATTTGAGCAATTCCGTTTCGCGCGAGACAAACATCTGTTTGCCATTAAGAAAAAACCCTCCGCCTTTGGTCGCAGTGAACATCTCCTCTTGACACGGATCATAAATCGCGCCGCAGACCAGTTCACCGGCCCGTTCCAGCGCAACCGACACGCAATAAATCGGCAGACCGTGCGTGTAATTGGTCGTGCCGTCCAGCGGGTCGATATACCAGTGGAACTCGGAGCCGGAATGTATCACGGAGCCCTCCTCGGCCACGATGGCATGGCCGGGAAACGCGGAACTCAGCCGCTCGACAAGATAGGCCTCGCTTTGCTTGTCCATCTGGGTCACGAGGTTGATCGCGCCCTTATATTCGACCTGCAGCCGCTCAGGACGGTTATCGGCCAGCATACGCCCGGCGGCACGGGCCGCCTGCTCGGCGACCGCAAGGAATTCCTGATAGCCGGTGGACATGCGGGGACTTCAGGATGGTTCGTTGTTCAGCAGGGCTTTGAAAAACGCATCGAGCCGCAGTGGCTGTGCCCCGGCGCGTTCCAGTTCCGGGTTCTTTTTCAGGTATAGGCCGAATTCGGCGTGGTCGATAAAGACCTCGGCGTGGCCGTCCTCAAGGAAAAACACGACACCCGGCGGGACCGTCCGCCAATAATCGTTGTTTTTGGCGATAATAACGCTGCCCCGCTGGACCGGAGTGACGGCGATCGCGGAACCGACCGGGATGGTCTTGGCCATTTCCCGAAGGGCCAGCGCCAGGTTGGTGTAAACCTGTGGTTCCAGGGACTTTTCGGCAAAGACGGCAATTTCCCGGTCATCGGCGGCGGCGCGGCGGGATGATGTACTGCCGGTAAAGATTTCGCCGGAAAGAATAAACGGCATGGCCAGCAGACCACCGGCAACGATAACCACGGCCAGCACCAACGGCATTGTGGCTTTTTTCATCGGCTCATCTCCCGCGTCCCCGCGTCCTGGTCCTTATATTGCAATAAATACAAGCGATAGTAAATCCCTTTTTGCTGCAACAGTTCCTCGTGTGTGCCGATTTCGCGGATCCGGCCCTTGTGCAGCACAACAATCCGGTCGACCGCGCGAATGGTGGACAGCCGGTGGGCGATCACAATTGCCGTGCGGTCGATCAGCAGGCGGGCCAGCGCCCGCTGGATCAGAATTTCGATCCCGGTATCCACTGAGGAGGTAGCCTCATCCAGAATCAAAAGCGGCGGGTTAAATGCCAGTGTCCGGGCAAACGCCAGGAGTTGTTTTTCACCGAAAGACAGGCCGGTCCCGCGTTCACCGATCTTGTGGTCGTACCCTCCGGGCAAACGCTCGATAAATGTGTCGGCCCCGACTTCCCGGGCGGCGGCACGCACCATCTCCGTGGTTATCCGGGTATCCCCCAGCCGAATGTTGTCGGCGATAGTGCCGGTAAACAAGAACACATCCTGCAGCACCAGCCCGATGCGCCGCCGCAATTCCGCGGCATCCCAGCGGCGGATATCAACATCATCCAGCAGGATCGACCCTTTTTGAAATTCGTAAAAGCGGTTGAGTAGCGAGGCAATTGAGGTTTTTCCGGCGCCGGTCGCGCCGACCAGCGCGATTTTCTCCCCCGGCTGAATGGACAGCGAAAGGTCCTGCAATACCCACTCTTCACCTTTATAGGCAAACCAGACATGGTCAAACTCGACTTTGCCCTTCATTGCCCCGACCTCTTGCGGCTGATCGGGAACGACAATCTCCGTGATCGTATCCAACAGCTTAAAAATCCGTTCGGAGGAGGCCATCGCCCCCTGCAGGATATTATATTTTTCCGACAAGTCGCGGATCGGGCCATAAAACATCTCGGCATACTGGATGAAGGCCACCAGCACGCCAAACGTCAGCGCGCCGGCCATCACCTGCCCGCCGCCGTAACCGATAATCAAGGCCAGCGAGATCGCCCCGATTAACTCGACGGTGGGGAAAAAAACGGCGTAATACAGGATCGTGCGGAAATTGGCCTGCTGCAGGTCGGCATTGATTGTCTGGTGCCGGTCGAACACCACGCGCTCGCGGCCGAAATTCTGCACCACCGACATCCCGGTGAGATGCTCCTGCAGGAACGCGTTAAGCTTGGCGATTTTGGCGCGCACATCACGGTAAGCGGTGCGGGCTCGGTGACGGAAGATCATCGAAGACCAGACCAGCAAGGGAATCGCGGCAAAACAAACCAGCGCCAGCCGAATATCCATATACAACATCGCCGCCACGATCCCCACGACCATAAACAAATCACCAATGGCCACCACCACCCCGCTGGAAAACAATGAGTCAAGGACGTTCACATCGGAGGTCACCCTGGTCAACAACCGCCCGACCGGATTCTTATCAAAAAAGCGCAGGTCACGGCCCAGCAGATGCCGATGGACCTGTAAACGCAAATCGTAGATCGTTTTTTGCCCCACCCACTGCGTGAGGATTTCCTGCAGGTACCGCGTAATGAACAGCCCGGCCAGCAAGCCGACGTACAGCAGGGCATACCGCGCCAGTCCGGCCGGGTCGCCGGTGGCCAGCGGGCCGTCGATGGCCAGCTTGACCAGGTACGGCCCCAAAAGCTGCAAACCCGAGGAAGCCAGCAACACCACAATTGCCGCGGCGACCTGGAGGCGATACGGTCGCAGGTACCTCAACAGCCGTTTCATCAGCCGATGATCGTACGCCTTGCCCAGCGCTTCATCTTCGTGCAGATATTCAGCCATGGTATTTATTCACCGGACAATTACTCAGATCGCTTCCAATTGTTCCTGCAAGGCCTGTTTTTCCACTAAAGAGGCGTACCGGCCGCCGCGTGCAATTAATTCATCATGCGTGCCGCATTCGGCAATTTTGCCCTCGCCCATTACCGCAATCCGGTCGGCGCGCCGCGCAGTCGAAACCCGGTGGCTGACCAGTATTACCGTGCGGCCCGCGAAATGATGGGCCAGCCGGTCGAGAATATGTTCTTCGGTCTGCGTGTCCACCGAGGAAAACGCATCATCCAATAGGAGGATCCTCGGTCCAACCGCCAGCGCCCGGGCCAGCGACACCCGCTGTTTCTGGCCCCCGGAAAGCGTGATCCCGCGTTCGCCGATAATGGTCTGCCATTTGTGCGGCAATTCTTCAATTTCACCAAGGATGCCAGCCGTGTCGGCCAGCTCGGCCAGTTTCTCCTGCGGAGGGGATTCCGGCAGACCAAAGCCGATGTTCTCCGCCAGAGTAGTGGAAAACAAAAACGGTTCCTGGGCGGCCACGCCGAATAACTCCCGCAAGCGGACCAGCGGGATGTCGTTGATATCTGTGCCGTCAATAAGGATGGAATCTGCAGCCAGCGGGTACGACCGGGTCAAAAGCCGCAACAACGTCGTTTTACCGCTGCCGGTGTTACCCAGCAGGGCCAGCGTTTGACCGGCGGGGACCTGCAGCGACAATTTGTCCAGCACCGCCCGCTCGGCGCCGGGGTAGGCGAAAGTCAGGTCCTTGAAAGTGATCTCACCGGAAAACTCCCTGTCCGCATTTTCGGTGGAGCGGTCGGCGATATCCGAACGCTCGGCCAGGATCTGATCGATCCGTTTGAGGGAGGCCGTCCCGCGCTGGTAGATCGACACGACCCAGCCCAGTGCGATCATCGGCCAGATCAACATCGCCAGGTACAGCGTATACGCCACAAACGACCCCAGCGAAATCCGCCCATCGATGACCGAACGCCCGCCGAAATACAACACCACCACGACCGCCATCCCCGCCAGAAAATATAATAACGGGTGAAACAGTGCTTGCGTGCGGATCAGCTTCATGTTTAACGCAACATATTCATCGTTGAGCCGGATAAATTCCTCATGGCGCAGCTGTTCATGCGAGCCGGATTTCACCACCCTGATTCCCGCCAGCGTCTCCTGGGTATGGGCCGAAATCACGGCAAAGTGTTTTTGAATCGCCATGAAACGCCGGTGGACAATTGTGCCAAGCCGGTTGACCGCCAGCGAGAGAATGGGCAGGGGAACAAGAGTGTACAACGCCAATTGCCAATCAAGATAGAACATGAACGGCACCGCGCCGGCGCCGACAATCAGGGCATTGGCCGAATACATGATCCCCGGACCGAGCATCGTGCGCACTGCATCGATATCCGCCGAGGCGCGCGACAGGACCTCGCCGGTCGGCGTGCGGTCGAAAAACGACGGCGGGAGTTTGAGCAGGTGGGCAAACAAATCACCGCGCAGGTCGAATTCCATCTTGCGCGAGGCCCAGATCAGCGTCCGCCGCATCAGAAAAAGAAAGACCCCGGCCACGAGCGCCAGCCCGATGACCAGCCCGGCATATGACCAGACCGCCTGCATGGTTATCCCCTCGCGCAGCCGGTCTACCGCCTGGCGTAGGACCATGGGCGCCAGCAGGCGCAGCGCATTGTGCGCGGCCACTGCGGCCAGCCCGGCCCACAGGTACCGCTGGTAGCGCTTAACGTACGGCAGGATTGTGGTTACCCGGGCTAACATAAATCACATTCGTCCCGTCGGTCGGCGGGATTCTCGATTGCGCGGTTTGTCTGGTTAGTGCATTCCTTGCTGCTGCACCGCCTGCCGCAGCGAATCGATTTCCCGGAAATACGGCCGCTCGGATTCCACAGCGGGGATAATCATATTTCGCCACAGGTGCCAGGGGGTAATGGTCGTATCAAACAGCGAAAACTGGTAATACGGGCGAAAGGACATCGTGTCCGGAAAGGCGTAACTCGGTTTAGAGAAAGTCGTTACCGCAAAACAACCCGGTTGCTTCCAGATCAAGCCAAGATCCGGGGCGAATTTCCCCTGATCCATGGTGAACGAACACGGTTCAAAATCCAGGCCGTTGCTGTCGATGAGCGAGCGCATAAATACCTGCCGCTCCCGGTCCACGCGCTCCGGCACCAGTGCGTAATCGTACCAGATGGTGGCGGTGGCCAGACGGCCGTCCCGATAGGCAAACGCCACGCCGATCCGCACGCTGTCTCTGATAAACTGGGACGCCGTTTCCAGGCCCCGATCGGTCAATTGCGTACTTTGCGCGGCAAAATATTTGTCGACCTCGATTTTCTCCATCCCCAGATGAAGATCGCGCAATTCCGGGGGGAAATAGCGGGATGAATCGGGCAGGACCAGCGGCGCATCATTGCGGCAGCCGTTGCCCGCGAGCAGAGCCAGTAAGACTAACCCGCAAAAACCCATTCGCAATTCAGGGGCAAAGAGAAACTGTTTCATCGACACGACCTCTGCAATCCCCTTCGGCCGGAATTGGCTACCCTCAGACCGGCGGATATTTTATGTTACCGGTGTCGACCGGACAACCCGGCGCCCCCGGAGAAAGTACAGTATAATGAAATTCGTGTGCGATGACAATCTGGGCCGACTGGCCCGCTGGCTGCGCACGCTGGGTTTTGATACTGTCTTCCACCAGGACTTCTCCGATACTGCGGTGCTGACCTGTGCCTTAAACGAACAGCGGACCATCCTTACCCGTGACACCCGACTGGCCGGCAAAGCCCTGGCGCGGGAACTGGTTTTGTTGTCGTCGTCCGACCCCCTGGAACAGTTACAGGAGGTGATCCGGCAGCGGCCAATTGTTATGCGGATGAGTGATGTGTTCACGCGCTGTCCCTGCTGCAACCTGCTGGTGGAAAAAATCGACAAACAGGATTATGTCGCCGCCATCCCCGCATATGTATACCAGACCATAAATCACTTCACCCGCTGCACGGCCTGCGCCCGCATTTTCTGGCGCGGCACACATGTCCAGCGGATGATTGATTGCTTACGAACAGCAGGGATAACTATTGGCTGATTTGCGCGGGGGAATTGCTGTCGGCCGCCGATCCGGCGCCGGCAGGTGTTGCGGACGAAATTTTGCGGTTTCGCGGGCCGGCATAATGGGCCAGTACAGTGGTCCAGGTCTCACCCGGCGCAAGTTCCAGCGGCCAGACCGCGCACGCGACCGTACATTGATACGAACGTTCGAAGCCGTCCTCGGAAAGCGAAACCGTATATAACGGGAAATACCACCACTCGGCAGGGCGGTCGGCCTCGACCGAGATCGCCAGATCCCGGTGAGTATCGATAATTTCCCAGTGCCGGTGGTACCCCCGAACGCCGGTGCTGTTCAGTGGCGAGGTGTCCGCCCCGCCGTCGAAATACATTGCCGTCCCCGGGCGTTTATTCGATTGCAGCGCCGCGCAGAATTCAATGCCGAAGCGCATGACCAGCGGCCGGTCCCAGCAGTTGGTCACCCGGTACGCCACATGCATCAGCGGATCGCCCGGCCTGATCCCGAACGTTTTTTCCACCTCGACAGGCACATGCTCCGAGCCGACCCACACTCCGCCCCGCCGGCGGAGGACGGCATGTTTTGCCCCGTTGCCCGCGCCGGTCTCCCCGGCATAGGCCTGGTTCACAAAATCGCCCTGTTCGGGAAATTCGTTATGGGCAAACCCATCACAGTTGGCGGAAGCACCGAAGAAATGATCCAAAAACGATGCGCGGCGATACCAATCGTAAGTCAAAAACCGCTCAAGATTTTCTTCTTTTTTGGTGATCCGTTCGTGGATGGACACGGAATCCTCGGCGGATTTTTCCCCGGCCGGTTTGAATTTCGCCTGCGCCACCTTGCGATGGTAGATCTCCTCCCGCCGGGTCAATCCGTCGATCAGGTTGATCCGTTCGTCGTAGAGGTCATATTCGACCAGACTGCCGCCGGCATCACATTTCAAGCAGGCAAAGACCTTGTCGTTGGCCAGCAGTATCTCGTCGCGGCCGTCGGCATCAAGGTCTAACTTTTCCACTGCGGCAAACACGCCATTTTTGGCTGAGGCCCTGTTGACCAGCTGTTCCGCGGCAATCAAATGCTCCCAGATCGCGGCCCGCAGGTGCGGCAGATATAACCCGCCGAAAACACCGTGCCAGTAGCCGCAATTGCACTGCGCCTGCCACAAATGGTCGCGTGCCGTCGTCAATCCGGGATCGCCGGAACTGGTTTTTTTCGACCAATCCTCGATTTTGTCTGAAATGGCCAGCATTCGCTTGTGCATCTGGTTGGCCTCGGGATACTTGGTCAGGAAATTCCGCCAGATTCCGCCCCTGGTGAAGATGCCGTATTTTTTCTCATCGCCGGTTTCATGCAATTGGTGCAGAAAATCCTCGAACCTCCGGCCCGCATCGGTGGGCAAAGCCCATTCGGACATTTCCGCATACGAGGCGGCAGGCAGGTAGATGCGGCCCAGTGGCGGCAGACGTCGCATCACCTCACCCAGCGGGATAACTGTCAACCAGGCACGGTGCTTGTCCAACTCGGCGAGAAACGCCTCCAGCCAGCCTTTTTCCCAGACCGACTCGTAGGTTTCCGGCCAGCTCCCGAATTTTTCGCCGTCATCGGCATACACCACGACTGCGTGCGGATGGGTGCGCGCGGTTTCACGCAGGTATTCGATGGTCACCGATGGTTTTTCGAACGGTATGGCATACCGCAGCCGCTTGGCGATCGGCAGCAGGTTAATCGTCCGGCCCTGCTCTTCAGTGAGATAGTAACCGAATAACTCGTCCTCGTTCAGCCCGGCGTATTTAAAATGCGTATCATCCAACACCGTATACTGTATGCCCGCCTCGTGCAGGACCGCAGGCAGGTGCGGTTCCCACACTCTTTCAGCCAGCCACAGTCCGCGGGGTTTGACCCCAAAACGGGCCTGCAGGAACTCGGAGTATTTCTTGATTTGTCCCAGCTTGTCGCGATCGGGGATGACCGGAAGAATCGGTTCGTAATAGGCCCCAGTCAGTAATTCGACTTGTCCCCGGGCGACCAACTCCTGAATTTCTCCGGCAATATACGGGTGGTGGGCCAGGATCCATTCCAGCAACACGCCCGAAAAATGGAGCGAGGAACGGAAATCGGGGTATCGTTTCAGCAGCCGCAGATAGGGAAAATAACACTGCCTGCACACCTGCTCGAAGACCTCGTCGAAATTACCGACCGGCTGATGGTTGTGGACCCCGAAGGCCAGATAGATCTTATTCATGGTTAAAACAGTTTGAACTGGACCTGCACATATTTTTTCGGGTTGGCGCGGATATCGGAAATCAGCACGTCCAAATCCTGCGCCGCCGTTTTCAGTTCATTATATAGTTCGTCATCTGAGAGCATTAACCCCAGTGTACCCTCACCGTTTTCGACCCGCTGCAGGAGGGCTGTCATGCCCGCAGAAAGCGTATCCAACCGTCCGGCAAACTGCACCAGCGCGGTGGATACCGTATCGAAGCGGCCGACGGTCTGCCCGATTTGCTGCTCGTTGGCGGCAACCAGCTTGCGGAACGAACGCGCCGCAGCAGCAAAATCCCGGGCTGCCTGAGTGAACTCTGCCCGGTTCTCCGCGACCGTCTCTTTCAGTTCCCCGGTCAGCTGCCGGGTGTTCTCAATCATTTCGGCAAAACCCGAGAGTGTCCCGTCGGAACCGAGAGTGGCGCGGACCGCCAACACCAGGTCATGAATTTCGGCCACCATCCGCCCCAGGACCCCCATGACCTCCGGGATGCCCGTGTCGTAGTAACCGATCACCGGTACGGCCAGGTTCAGCAGCGAATCGGCGAACCCGGGCCGGACATCGACAAACCGCTCACCCATCAGGCCGATATTTTTGACCGCAAATTCCGCGTCGGTTTTCAGGATGACGTCGTCGCCGAGGTTGATGGTGACCAGCACTTTTCCGCGATGGAGTACTATTGATTTCACTTTGCCGCGGTTGACACCGTTGACCAGCACCGGATCGCCCTGGCTCAACGTCCCGACTTCCGGGTAAATAATCTGCAGTGGGTAAAAGCGGTGGCCGAAACGGTATCCCTTGATCCAGAGCAAACCGGCAATTAGAATCACCGTGGCCAGGACCACGGTAAACCCGACTTTGATTTCCATATTGGCCCGCGGCATAATCATCCCTGATACGGCTGGCTCTACGCTTCGTTTACACTATCGATATCGGCCGAATCCCTCCGCAGGATGACCGGCCCCGCCGGTGATAAACAAAACCGGCCGCTGGATCACGATCTCGGGCCGGTTTGTCGGATCAGCTTGCGGCACATCCTGTCATTCGAGGTCCGATTCGAGATAAGCGTCGGTCGTTTTGCGGCGCCGGAGTTCCTGATTGAGGCGCCGGGAAAACAACTCCGCCGGGTTTTCACCGTAGGTCTTGAGCATATGCGTCATTGCGATGACTTCGGAAATCACGGTGATATTTTTCCCCGGCGAGACCGGGATGGTGACTGCGGGGATTTCCACGCCCAGGATCGTCGTGTACCGTGTCTCCAGCCCCAGACGGTCATATTCGGCGCCGGAGTCCCACAATTCGAGCCGCACCTCGACTTCGACACGCTTTTGCATGCGCACCGACTGGATGCCGAACAACCGCTCGATGTCAATAATTCCAATCCCCCGGACCTCCATATGAAAACCCTGAATCTCCGAAGCGGTCCCCATGATGACCTTCGGCGCCTTGCGGGTCAGCCGGACGATATCGTCGGCCACCAGCCGGTGGCCTCGCTCCACCAGGTCCAGCGAGCATTCCGATTTGCCGATCCCCGACGGCCCGGTATACAGCAACCCCACCCCGTAGACATCCACCAGCGTCCCGTGCATCGTCGTCGTCGGGGCAAACACCCCGTCAAGATACAGCGACAACCGGGAGATGAATTCCGAAGTGGGCAATTTGGTGGATAACAGGGCGGTTTGTGTCTGTTCGGCAGCGTGGACCATCTCCACCGGAGGGGTAAGCCCTTTGGTGACGACCACCATCGGCAGGTCAAACGAGAAAAAGCGGTTCAGGCGCCCCTCGCGTTCATCGGAGTTTTGCGAGGTGATGAATGCCAACTCGGTTTCGCCGATGACCTGGGTCCGGGATTTGGCGAAGCGTTCGAAAAAACCGGCGAGAGCCAGACCGGGACGGGCAATTTCACTGTTGACCAGCTCCCGTTTTAATCCTTCGCGGCCGGCCAACAGGGACAATTCCAGTCGGTCCTTGCGTTCCCGGTACAGTTTTTCAACAGTGGTGGTTTCCATCTGCAGACCTGCCATCCGTGGCCTGTCGCGGCCCCCTGGTCATTTAAGCGTCTAGTTCCTCGTCCTCTTCACCGGCAGCCGCCCCGGCCGGCGTCGTCGGCTGTTTGGCTTCCGCCACTTTGCGCTGGCCCTTGTCCTGCAGCCGGGCCTTGTATTTTTTAATCTGGGCTTCCATTTTGGTGGTGACTTCGTCGATCGAGGCGTACATGTCGTTCGAATCCGCGCGGCAGGACAAGACTGCCCCATAGACTGTCGCGTTGAGATCCGCCGAATGGCGATACTTCTCCTTGTCTAGTTTGAGATGGACATCCATGATATTATCAAAATACTTGGTTAGCGATTGCAGGCGGGTCTCTGCGGCCTGTTTTATGTCTTCGGTCAAATCAAAATGCCGAGCAGTTATCCGCACCTTCATGCACTACTCCTTTCTGTAAATCCATCGCACGGTTTGTCCCGGTCCTGCAGCCGAAGTGACTACCCCACAAGAACTTGGGCGCGGACCGCACATGACGTCTGCCGGTGTCGGGCCGGCGGCCATGCCCATTTTGCCCAAGCAACGTACACCGTCGCGCCGAGCACACATACTCTATTGCGCGACCGGCAGCGGCACCCCCTTTATACACGAATCATTTCGGTGAAGACAGCCCAAAGAAAACGCTGCGACTTCAAGCCGGCGGTTGACGCCCCCCGTCACTCGGCCGGCAACATGCATGGATGTGGGACACGGCAGAAGTCGATCAATAAACGGCTGTCCAGAGAATAATCGCCTGCAACATACGTACAAAAACTCCGGTTTCCGTAGTAAACCGCGGTATGAGTGATGCCCGGCCAAGCGAACTGTCGCTCCCATTTGTAAAATGGTTTTATCTATAAATTATACGACACGTGCCTTACGTAAATGCTTTCACCGGTTTTTTTTTGACGACCCGCTTTCTGAACCGGGCGGGTTGAATTTTCAGTTCCTCGCGATATTTGGTTACCGTGCGCCGCGCCAGCTGGATCCCATCGGCCTGCAACCGGCGGAATATTTCCTGGTCCGACAGCGGGCGCGCGGGGTCCTCGGCGTCGATGATCCCCTGAATCCTGGTCTTGACATTGCGTTTGGTCATCTGGTCGCCGTCGTCCCGGGCGACGCCGCTGTTGAAAAAGAACTTAATCTCGAAGATGCCCTGTGGGGTTTGGGCATATTTTTCGTTGGCCACGCGCGAAATTGTCGCCACATTCATCCCCACTTTTTGCGCAATCTCCTCCATGATCAGTGGCTTAAGGTGTTGGACACCCTTCTCGAAAAATTCGCCCTGTTCTTCGACGATGGCGTTCATCACCTTGACCATGGTCGAACGGCGCTGGTTGACTGCGTTTAACAGCCAGCGGGCCTGTTCGAGTTTCTCGCGCACGTATTTCTTGGTTTCCTGCGGCGAATTATTGCCGCGTTTCAGCAAATTGCGGTAGGCGGAATTGATCCGCAGGCGCGGGACATGGCGGTCGTTGTGCAGCACCACATATTCTTCGCCGATCCGTTCGACAATCAGGTCGGGCACAATCGGCAGGGCCGCCTTGACAAACCGCCCCTGCACCGATGTCGGCGAAAGGGTTTTGATCTGTTCCATGGCGTCCTGGATGCGCTCGACCGGAACGCTCATGATCCGCGCCAGTTGCAAGTGGGTCTTGCGCGCCAGTTCATGCAAATGTTCGTCCACAATGCGCCAGGCCAGGGAACCTTCCATTTTTTTCAAGCTCATCTGGATGAGCAGGTTCTCCCGCAGATCGCGCGCGGCGACCCCCGGAGGGTCGAAAGTCTGGACCAGTTTCAAAATCCGTTCGACATCCTCGGCCTTGACCTTAAGTGCCTCGGCCATCTCTTCGACAGACACGGTCAGCAACCCGGACTCATCGAGGTTGCCGATAATGAACTCCCCGATCGAAACTTCCTCGGCCGTCAGCTTGTTGAAATTGAGTTGTTCGATCAGGTATTCGTATAACCCCGGTTCCAGAACAGGCATTTGTTCAGGGAGTTCTTCGTGCCGCTCGCGGAAAGAACGCGGGTAGAATTCGCTGTCATCGCCGAGATAAGCTTCCCAATCGATCTTGTTGTCCTCGACGGCGGGTTGGTCCGGTTCAGCAATTTCCCGTTCATCCTCGGGTTGCTCGGTGATCTCTTCCTCTTCGAGTAGTGGATTGGTCGAAAGCTCATGCCGTAAGGTTTGCTCCAGGCGCAACAGCGGCATTTGTAGCATCTTGAGCGATTGAATAAGCTGTGGAGCGAGAACCTGTTTCAGTCTTAGTTGCAGTTCAAGTCTCATGGCAGTCAACCACCTCGGTGCTTCCGGCTAATCCTTTAACATATAGTGCGTTAGCCATCCCGGTCGGCAGCATTTCGGTCTCCAAATGTTATACGTTTGAGCTGCCAGCCCGTATATAAAATACGCCAAAAATCCCCAAGAACAACAATAATTCGCCAGAAAAATAGCCAAGTCGGCATTTTATATGCTGACCGGAAAACAACCCCCCGGCAACCAAGCAGTAACCGGAGAATTGATCATCCTAATTATATTATCGACACCGAGAACCGAGAGTGTAATTCCGGTTGGAGGAATATCCGCGCTTGTGGCAAACCTTGAGTACTGATTACACAACTAATTGAACTATATTAAGTTGACGGTATTGCTAATCGCCCGGTTTTGACAAGCGTTGGGGGAAACAATGGAAATTGTGTGTGATTTCTATCGGGTCATAAACACTGTAACTTTATGCATGTGAGAGCGTTTGGTGTGATGCAGCACGACTAAGTCCACCTTGCGGTCATTATTCAAATCGGCGGGATAGACCGCCGCGGGTTCATCGCAGTCGATGCTCAATTCGGGGTCTTCCGGCAAGAGCCGCCCCTCGTGCCCAAAGAAAAGGTCCAATTCGTCCCCGCCCGGACACGTCACAAAATCAGCACGCCCATCTGTGTTCAGGTCGCCGACATAGCGCACTGGGACGCGGCCCAACAGATCGGGCGTTTCGGTATCCAGCCGGCAGGAAAGCTCCAGCCGCTCGTCGGGATCAGGCCCGAACGAATTGTCGGGGCGCTGGCGATAGGCCAGCAGGTAAATTGTGGCGCTTTTGACGACGACCATTTTGGCCGAGGTGATCGTCCCCAGTTCGATCGCGCACAGCACGATATCCTTGTGGTTGTCGCCATCCAGATCGGCAAATTGCGGATAGGCGGTGACGTTTTCAATCGTCAAACTGCGGTGGGGCGTCAGCGTGCTTTCCAGCGAAAGCGGCCCGTAATGCACTTCGATTTTCGTGCTCGCTTCGGTAATCCCCCCGCTGGTCAGGCACCGTACCAGATCCGAGGAACCGTCGCCGTTAAGATCATCCACCCACACCCCGCTGCCGAATGGCCCACGCGAGAAAAACGGGGCGCCGTTGTCGGCCTGTTCCAGATGCGCGTTTTTTTGGAAAGCCAATCCGGAAAGTGCATCACGGCGGAAACCGGTAATCCCCTGAGTCGAAGACAAAAACAACTCCGAGTGGGCCGATGAAATCGCCCGGGCGGGCGACGGCAGGCAAAAACTAATCCCCTCCACCCCTGCGGCAACATTCTCCGGCTGGTACCGGCGAGCCGAGGAGGGGCTGCTGATCGTTTGGCACGCCAATGATTCCGCCACGGCATATGATCCCGACTCGTCGGGCATCCACAATTCAAGGATATCTCCGCCGGGCACGGCGAGGATCTCGCGCAAGCCGCGCAGGAGGGGCCAGCCGAAATCCCAGGCGCGCACGGCATAAGGTGGAATCAACGGCCCGATGTCGGGAGTGACCAACCGTTGAGCCGTGGAAGTGAACCCGCCGGAGTCCAGGGAATAATAGAAAACGCCCCGGCTGTCCAATCCCACCAGTTCACGCCGAGTGTCCCCGACTACATCCGCCAGATCAAAAAAGCCGCCCCGTTCGGGTAAGCTCCAGGACTGCTTGGTCGTATTATTGAAATTATCCTGCCGGTTCTGCTGAAAAAAAGCCACGCGATATGTCTCGCCATCGACAGCCGCTCGCCGATAAAACACAAAAATATCCACCAACCCGTCGCCATCAGCGTCCCCCAGCAGCAGGTCCTCGATCGGACCGTCGATGTATAATTCATGTCTGCCGAAAAAATCGGTGTCGGCGCCCTGCACGGGCAGGGCCGATACCGCGAGCAACAATGCAAAAACTAAGAGTATCCCCCGGCGGCAATACCCTGTGACCCAGGGGATGTATGGTCTGCTGTCTGGCATTACCTGTTACTCGATGTTTCCGACGGCCCCACCCGATGCACTTCCGTCTCACCGCCGGCGCTCAAAATGGTCGTACAAATACCGTCCATGTTGATACTCCGCATTTATCCCATTATTAGCAAATACACGAAAAGTGCCGCTTCATTCAACTAAATAATTCGTTTTTGGGAAGTTATTGTCCTATCAGTCAATTCGATAGGGGCTTTTCCAGAAAAAACGTTGAACGCCGTCCTGAGTCCCCAGCCACAGATATTCACCGTCCGGGTAGATCGTCTGGACAAAATCATCGTACAGACCGTCCGAGCGGTCAAATAGCCGGTACCGCCCCGTTACCGGTTCGAACCGCACCAGTCCTGATGCCGTGGAAGCCCAGACAATCCGCTCGGTGACCGCAAGGGCATAAATATCCCCGCCGGGGAAGATATTTTCTGAGAGATATTCCTGAACTCCGGAACCGTCCCGGGGCACGATGGCCAACCCAAAGTCCGTCCCGAAATAAAAGGCGGAATCATCATGGGTGATGGCCCGGACATGCCCGGCAAGGATCCCCCCGACTGCGGAAAACCGCCGCCATTGTCCGCTTTCTTTGAACAAGCGAAACAAGCCGCGGTCGGTCCCCAGCCAGACAAAATCATCAATGACTTCGATATCATAGACATACGCTCCGGCAGTCTGCCGGTCGACAACCCGGACCACCGAATCCTGCGGGGTCAAAAGCGCATTCACGCCGATATCGGTCCCCACCCAAATAACATCTCCATCGGGTTCGACGGCGGTCACCAGGTTGCTGAGCAGTCCGTCAAACTCATTGTATGTGCGAAAAGCAGGCGTCCGGCAATCACAATAGCGGGTCAAACCGGCAGAGGTGGCCAGCCAGATGGTATCGCCCGTGCGCGCCAGATCGAGCACGTCGTCCGAGTCGAAACCATCAGTAAAACGGCCTTCGTAGTATTCCCAGGATTCCCGCAATGTATCGAAGACCGTCACACCGGAGAGTTCGCCCTCCAGCCGTGGACCGGCAAACCACCATTGCGTGTCCAGCCGTTCGATTGCCCGGACATTCCCCTGGGCGAGGCCATAGGGTAACGGTTCCAGATCGGTGGCATAATCGCGGCCGCGCCAGACACCCAACCCCCATGTTCCAACCCAGCGGTTGCCCCAATCGTCGGTTATTGCGCCTTGGACGGTAAAATCGCGCATTTGGGCGTCACTAATAATATTTTCCTCCAGCGCGGTAAATCCGGTGGGCAGATAAAAGGGCAGTAAGTCGATCTTATTCCAAAACACCATCAGTGATTCGGGGAATGCGCCGGTAGACTCAAATTCATGCCCCACAATGTTGTAAACCAGATCACCCTCGATGGTCCGCGCGTGAAGCTCCTGTAAATCCGGGTCAAAAGCCACGGCGAGCACGCGATTGGTCGGCAAGCCGTCGATCGTTGTCCAGACGCCGTCCCAGCGGTCCCGAAAACGATCATACCGCAAAATGCCGCCGGGGCTGCTGAAATAGATGAACTCCGGCCCGATGGCCGCCAGTGAAATATAGCGCGTGGAGGTATACCCGAGCCAGTCGCCATCCTGATAGCGCCCGGCGGCTGTGGCCCCTGTATGGATCAGCATAATCAGGATGGCAACTGCGCAGAGATACCCGCTCAGTACCAACGGCGTACGGGACCACGGACGGAAGTAACTACGCATTACTTTCATAATCTCAATATGCGAAATTCTTTGTCTATCGCAATCTTTTGCTCGATCTTCTCCTCCACTCTTGTACCGCCGGATCGGCCGGCAGTTCTGCGCAGACCGTGAAACCGCATCAGTAGACGTCCTACCGTCGTGGAATAGACACCAAGATGCTTGGCCGCAGCCACTTATCCTGGGAATTTTTTGATTGCGGCGATGAACTTGCGCATTTCGGCCGGCGTATTGTAAAAATGCGGCGCCACCCGGATGTGCTGTTCCCGCAATGAAGTGCGAAACTTGTGATCGGTAAGGTATTGGTGCAGCCGGCCGATTGCGGGGCCAGTAAACGACAGAATCGCCGAGCGGTGCTGCGGTTCCCGCGAGGAGGCGATCACATATGGTGAATGATCCAGAAATTTCATCAATTGATCCAGCAGCAGGCAAATCTGCCGATAGGTGCGGCTGACTCCGGCGGCGAGGATCAGTTCCAACCCGGCCTGGGCCAGGCGCAGGTTATAGTAGGGATACGTCCCCCACTCGAAAAAACGCCCGTCGGTGTACAGCGGACGATCAAGCCGCTGCAGGTCACCGAATGAATAGCCCCAGTCTGCGGAAAGCCAGCTGATACTCGCCGGGGTAACACGGCGTACCGCTTGCGGGTCCAAGTACATAAACCCGCCGCCGGTGGAGCCGAACAGCCATTTTGCCGCGCCGCACACCACGGCATCGACGCCGGATTTTTTCGCATCCAGCGGGACCGCGCCGATGCCCTGCATGCCGTCGAGCAGGACAAATACTCCATATTCATGGCAGAGTTTGACGATCTCATCGACATCATAACGATACCCGTTGAAATACTGCACCCAACTGGTGGCCAGCACGGCAGCGCCCTTCCTGCGAAGGGCTTTCTTCAAGCTGTCCAGGGTATAAAAGCCATCCGGACAGTGAAGCATCTCGACCTGCAGGCCCTGCCTGCGGGCCAGGTATAATACCGGATAACTGAGCGAGGGGAATTCAACTCGCGGGAGAATTATCCGCTCTCCCCGCCGTAACGCCAGCCCCAGCAGAACAAGGTTGGTGCCGGTCGTGGTATTGGGCACGAAGCTGACCTCGTCCCCGCGGGTGTGGATGATTCTGGCGAAATCGCGTTTGATCTGACGCAGGAGGTTGAAGCTGTCCTGGTCGATCGTCCGGTCCAGTTGCTGATAGCGGGCGGCCAGCTCATCGATAAGCTGCCGGGCCTTTTTGGGCAACGGCCCATAACTGGCATGATCGAAAAATACCGCATGCCCGGTGTGGGCAAAAGCGCGGCGCAAGGCAGTCAGCGATTTCATCAATAAAGCACCATTCACTTAGGGGGGGTACAGCGCGCCAAGCAGGCCCAGGCAGACCAGCACCTTGAATACGAAAAAGGAACCATCACACACTACCAGCATCAGCGGACGTTCTCGCCGGGTCAGCAGCATGACCAGCACCGGCACGGCGCCGAGGAGGATACCCACCAACCCCAGTGCCAATCCGGCGCGAAAACCACTGAACGGCAAAAACGGAAACAAAAACATCAGTACCACACCGGGGATGAGCGAAAACAACAATAAATCGGAAAAGACGATATGTAACCAATTGGGCCGCCGTGGAGTATTCCCGGGGCCCGGCGGCTGGGGCAGTTGTTTCCGGGCCACATGATGGGCCAGGGAAAGAGCAACGGCGACGATCCAAACCCCGATTAAAACAAGATATGCATGCAGCATCTGCCGGTCACCCCGCTGGCGATTACAACCAGCCCTTTTCCCGATAGGCCGCGATAGTGATGGCCGCGCCTTTTTCAAAGGGGAAGCGGCAGCGATACCCCAGCATCCGCTGCGCTTTGGCCACCGAACAGCTCCAATTGGCCTGCAAAAAATCCTCGGCCTTATGGCGATTCATCGCCGGTGTTTTCCCGGTCGGTTTATATGCCAGTTCCGAAACCGCCGCAACGGAGCGGACAAACCACTTGGGGATGCGTACGGGCACGGCCCAGACTTTGGCTTCGCGGGCAATGATCGTTTCCAATTCCAGCCAGGTGTAATTTTTATCGTCGGCGATATAAAAAACCTCGCCCAGCGCTTCTTTTTTCTGCGCGGCCAGGAGTAGCCCCTCGACCAGATCATCAACATACACCAGCCGCAGCAACGCGTTGGGCGTACCGAAATACGGTTTGATATGCCAGCAAACCGTGCGGAAAAACCCGAGGACCTGCGTATCGCCGGGGCCATACACTGCAGGCGGCCGAACGATCGTTACGGGCAATTTCCCGGCCTGGGCCAGGGTTTCTTTCTCGCCGGCCAGTTTGCTGGCGCCATAGGGAGTGACCGGCCGTGGGGGATCGGATTCAGTGACCGGTTTCGCATTCAATCCCGGGCCGCCGGCCGCCAGCGAGGAAACATAGACGAACCGCTCCAGTTTGGGGGCCGCTTCCCTGATCGCCGCCAACAGATTTCTGGTCCCTTTTTTGTTGGCTTCCATGTACTGGGCCAGGTTGGGGGCCTTGATCCTGCCGGCAGCATGGATGACAATGTCCACATCGTCAACCGCGCCGACCATTGAGGAAAAATCACCAAGCTCGCCATAGGCAAGTGTAACATTCACTCCGCTCAACCGAAACAGGTCGCTTGATTTGCGGACGAGCGCCCGGACCCGATAACTGCGCTCGGCGAGGATTTCACATAGCCGGGCGCCCACAAAACCGTTGGCCCCGGTTATTAACACCGTTTTGTTGTTCATTGTCTGGTCCATTGTTGCTTCACACCCCACCGATCCCGCGCTGTCCCGGCAAAATGGCCTTGACAAATCGGAGGTTGACAAATACTCTCCGAATTTGGGACTCGGATAAACCCGGCCCGCAGTCCCGTTTTTTTTGGCGCCGGGCCGGATGACGCTGATCAGATAACAAAAGCGAGACGAATTTGGCAACCCCCAATTTATCCTCCTCGACGCAAACAGCGGACGTCTTCGCCAAGTGCAGCCGCTTCACCGAAGCCCGGGAAATCATGGCGCTGGGCCTGTATCCGTTTTTTCGGGTCATCGATTCCGCCCCCGGCCCCGAAGTGACCATTCAGGGACGACGGTTGATAATGATCGGTTCAAACAACTACCTGGGTTTGACCGACCACCCGAAAGTGATCGAAGCCGCGACTGCCGCCGTCCGCAAATATGGTTCCGGATGTACCGGTTCCCGTTTCTTGAACGGCACGCTGGATTTGCATGTCGAGCTGGAGGCAAAACTGGCCGAGTTTGTCCGCCAGGAAGCGGCGCTGGTTTTCTCTACCGGTTTTCAAACCAACCTGGGTACAATTTCCTGCCTGGTCGGCAAAAGCGACTATCTGGTCATCGACCGCGGCGATCACGCCTCGATCGTCGACGGCTGCCGATTATCATACGGCAAGACCGTCAAATTCATCCATAACGACCCCGCCGACCTCGAACGGGTGCTCGCCGGGTTGAGCAACGGCGGCGGGCGGCTGATCGTGGTTGACGGCGTGTTCAGCATGGAAGGCGACATTGCCCCGCTGCCGGAGATTATCAGACTGGCCAAGAAATATTCCGCGCGCGTCATGGTTGATGACGCCCATGCTGTCGGCGTGCTGGGTGCGGGGGGCCGGGGCACGGCCGAACATTTCGGGCTGGAAAAAGAAATCGATTTGATCATGGGCACGTTTTCCAAATCGTTCGCCTCCATCGGCGGCTTCATTGCCGGGGATGAGGATATCATCCACTATATCAAGCACTTCTCCCGCGAGTTGATTTTTTCCGCCTCGCCGCCGCCCGCCGCTGTGGCCACCTGTCTGGCCGCGCTGGAGATCATGAAAAACGAACCTGAACGGCGCGAGCGACTGTGGGAAATCACCCGGCGCATGCACCGGGAGTTCAGGGCGCTGGGTTTCAATATCGGGACCACCGAAACACCGATCATCCCGATTGTGATCGGCGAGGACCTGCAGACTTATAAATTCTGGCGCATGCTGACCGACGAGGGGCTGTTTACCAACGTCGCGGTCTCGCCGGCAGTTCCCAAAGGCCACGCCATCATCAGAACCTCCTACACCGCCACCCACACCGATGAGCATCTGGACCGCGTGTTGGAAATTTTCGAACGGGTGGGCAAAAAAGCCGGCGTGATTTGACACGCAGGGCCTCCGGCGCTTCATGAGCAGGGCTATTGAGATCAAGCCGGTCAAAACCGGCGCCGAACTGGCCCGTTTTCTCAAGCTGCCTGAATCGATTTACGCGGGAAACCCCTGCTGGGTCTGTCCGTTGCTGGTCGAACGCAAAGAGTTTTTCGATCGCGGGAAAAATCCGTTTTTCGATACTGCCGAGGTGGCGTTGTTTCTGGCCCTGCAAGACGGGATTCCAGTCGGGCGGATTTCCGCACATATCAGCCGTCCTTACAATGAGTATCATCGGGAAAAAACCGGCTTTTTCGGTTTCTATGAATCGATCGACGAGTTCGCCGTCGCCGAAGCCCTGTTCCGCACCGCAGCAGAGTGGGTGCGCGAGCGGGGCATGGACCGGCTGCGCGGCCCGATGAATTTCACCACTAACCACGAACTCGGCCTGCTGCTTGACGTGTTCGACCGCCCGCCGGTAATTATGATGCCGTACAACCCGGAATATTATGTCGGGCTGTTCGAAAAATTCGGGCTGGTCAAGGCGATGGACCTGTATGCGTATTATGGCACCGACGATCAACCAATCCCGGAGCGGGTCAAACGGGTGATCGAGCGGGTGAAACAGCGCAGCGGCTGCACAATCCGGCCGATCGATTTCGGCAACTTCTCCCGGGAAGCGGCAGCGATCAAGAACATCTACAACGGCGCCTGGGCCGACAACTGGGGCTTTGTCCCCATGTCCGGCGCGGAATTCGATTTCACCGCCAAGGACATGAAAAAAATCGCCGACCCGGAATTGATCCTGATCGCCGAGGATGCCGGCCGGCCGGTGGGATTTTCCATGGCCCTGCCCGATTTCAATCAGGTATTGATCCGGTTGAACGGCCGGTTGTTGCCGTTCGGACTGTTCAAGTTACTCTGGCTGACCAAAGTCCGGCACGTCATCGACGGCGTGCGGGTGCTGACCATGGGTATCCTGCCGGAATACCGCAGGCGCGGGCTGGACAACATATTCTACTATGAAACATTCGAACGCGGCGTGGCGCGCGGCTACAAGTGGGGCGAGTTTTCCTGGATTCTGGAAAACAACGACATGATGAACCGCGCCGCCCAAAACCTCGGGTACCGCAAATACAAAACCTATCGCATTTACGATTATCCGTTGCGCTGACGCAACCTGTCGGCGATCACACCGTCATTACAGCATTCATACCAGACGGGCAAAAACGAGAATCATCGCCCCCGTCACCAGCCACAGCAGCCCGATCCAGGGCAGATTATATCCCGGCCCGCGCAGGAAATTGATGGTTTTGCCTGTCTCCCGGTCTTCGCCGGTTGGCGCCTTGGCCATTGCGCGCGGCCGCACCCAGACGTAAGCAATAATCAAACAGATAATGCCGAGGCCGATGAGCAGATAATCAAGCGGTAGCCAACTGAGAACGCCGGGACTCCGGTGCTCCCAGATGATAATTTGTCCTGCCAACCCGATTGTGTGCAGCAGGATCCCCCACAGCAACAGGCCATAACCCGGCGAGCGATAATAATCTTTCAAGCGGCCGACTCGTTTGTACAAATGGGCCGAGCCGTGGAAATGCGGCGGCAGACCATCCTTGAGAAACATCAAGGAAATAAACATCGCCAACAAGCCGCTAATGACACTTAGCCCGAAAACCCCGGCAACATGGCCATTGTCACCTCCTGCGCATCGAAAATATGATCGCTTAAATCAACTGCTATTCAACAGCAAACAATTGAAAGTCCGGCCTGTTGTAAAGGGCAAATATGCCTGCGGCTGCGCGGCAGGACGTCGCCGCGCACCCCAACGGTTGACCCGGTAAACTCCGTATTCATGAGTTGCGCCGCCTGGTCGGAGCGGATTGTACTTGCGCGGTACAACCCGAGTGGCGTAGCGTGAGACGATCGATAACCTCAAGCGGTGAGGCCGTATGTTTTTTGGTCAGACCATTATCATTTTGGCGGGCGTGTGCGCCACAACGTCCCTGCTGGCTTATGCCCTGGCCGGCCGGCGGCCCCTGGGGATCAAACTCGGGCGCATTTGTTTTGCGTTGCTGGGTGTGCTGGTGACGGCGGCGGCCGTTTATTTGCTGTACCTGTTCCTGACCCACCGCTTTGATTTCCGCTATGTTTTCGCCTATTCGTCACTGGATTTGCCCATGAAATACACGATCTCCTCGTTCTGGGGCGGTCAGGAGGGCACATTCCTGTTGTGGTTGTTATTCGGGGCACTGCTGGGCTGGGCGGTCATTGCCCGCTCGCGGCACTATGAACGCTGGGCGATGGTGTTTTATCTCCTGGTGCAGTTGTTCCTCATCGCAGTCCTGATTGTCCGCTCACCGTTCGCGCCGACCGGGTTCGAGGCAGCCGACGGCCGCGGGCTGAATCCGCTTTTGCAGAATCCGTGGATGGTCATCCATCCGCCGATTGTCTTTCTGGGTTTTGCCGCGCTGGCTATTCCTTTCGGCTACGCGATGGGTTCACTGGTCGTTAAGGACTATGTCTCTTTTCCCAGACTGGTATTTCCCTGGGTCGCGGTGGGAGTGGTCACCCTGGGCACCGGGATTTTTCTTGGCGGGTACTGGGCGTACAAAACGCTGGGCTGGGGCGGGTACTGGGGCTGGGACCCGGTGGAGAATTCGTCATTGATCCCCTGGCTGGTTGCCTTGGCGCTATTGCATGGACTGCTCATACAAAAACGCGGCCCGCGACTGGTTAAAACCAACCTGGGCCTGGCCATTTTCGCGCTGGCACTGGTGATTTATGGGACCTTCCTCACCCGCTCGGGCGTGCTGGCTGATTTTTCGGTCCATTCGTTTACCGACCTAGGCATCAACGCCTATCTGGTGGGTTTTCTGCTGTTGCTGGTAACTGTCTGCCCGGTTCTGCTTATCGTACGGACGCGGTCGATTATCACCGAGAAACTGGATTCCAGCCCGACCTCGCGGGATTCCGGCCTGACGCTGGGCCTGCTGATCCTGCTGGCCACCGCCCTTTTGGTGCTGCTGGGGACTTCCGCGCCCCTGTTGACCCGGCTATTTGGCGATCCGGCAAATGTGGATTTGTCGTATTATCAGGCCATCAGTATCCCGGCCGGTCTGGCTTTGCTTTTGTTATTAATCGTGGTGCCGTTTACCCGTGCCGGCAACACGGCCAAAGCCGAGTTGTTCCAACGAATGCTCTGGCCGGGAGTCGCCGCCGCGATAATCACGATTATCACGATCCTGCTGGTGGACCTGCGGTTCGCCGATGTATCGCTGATTTTCCTCGGCGTATGGGCGGCAGGGGCCAATGTGCTGGCTGTCCTGTTGATGCCGCGCAAGACAATCTCGCACATGGGCGGACGGATTGCCCACATTGGGCTGGCGGCGATGGTCCTGGGGATCGTTGCCTCGTCGAATTACAGCAGCGTCCAGCGCGTGGGGCTGCAGACCGGTGTGCCCGAGAATGTAATGGGGTATGAAATGACCTATATCTCGCGGGTCGATGCCCCCCGGCTGGAGGATTCCTACCTGAATGTGCGCCTGGCTTCTGCCGGTGATACGATTTATGCGCGGCCGCAGGTTTTTGTCTCGGAATTCACCAACGCCGAGATGCGCCACCCCCATGTCGTCGAGGGGCCGGCCGGCGATTTATATCTGGCCCCGTTGGATTTGCAGGTGCTCGAGGAAAGCGGCGGCCAGGCCCGGCTGGAGTTGGTGCGTGATAAACCCGCCCCGTTCGGTGAGTATACATTTACCTTTCAAACCTTCGAAATGGGCGAACACTCCCAGGAAGAAATCGCGGTGGGCGCGCGGCTGCAGGTCGCCGGACCGACTGATACTGTTATTGCTGTTCCGCGCTATATCAGCGGAGCGGGCGGCGCGGTACGCTCGCCCGAAGAGCAGGTCCCCGGCACCGGGTTACGTGTCTTTTTAGAGGGGATTGCCGTGGAAAACCGTTCGGTGCTGTTGCGCATCGTCGATCCCGCGCGAGCAAACGAACCCGGCAAAGAGGTGCTTACGCTGGAAGTCACCCGCAAGCCATTAATTTCTCTGGTCTGGCTGGGACTGGTGTTGATGACCCTGGGGGCAAGTATATCATTTTTCCGCCGCTGGTCTCAACTGGAGGTCCGCAACGGCTGATTCCGGCAATTGCCGGTGACGGAGTCAGGACACTTAATAAAGTTGCAGATGAGGCCGATTTTTCTTAAGGGGCAGATGGGCAACCAAAGATGGAGAAGTCGATGCTGAGGACGGCAACTGCTATTTTACAGGTCATTATTACCGGTTTTGCGTTGTACGGTCCGGCTCATGCCGAAAAACCACTGGCCGAAGGACCTGCCGCGCCGCTGGTTTATATCGCCGAAGGCAAGTTTATCCTCGGGTTGCGTGAACAGGGCGCCTGGAATTTTATTGCCACTCTCGACAAAGTTTATGGTGAAAACAGCGTCGATGTGACTGTCTTCGATAATGCGATCTGGGGTGAGCCGGTACGGTTGGCGGAGTATCGAATTTCCGCCACCGAGGTGACTGTCGCTCAATATACTGCGTTTTTGAATGCCGTGGCCGACACCGGTCGACACTATCACCCTGAGATGGGCGATCCTTCGACCTGCGGCATCAAACGCGCGGGTGGGCGGTACACGGTTGCTGCAGGGCGGGAGAATTACCCGGTGGTGTATGTCAACTGGTATGATGCCGCCGCCTATGCCGCATGGGCGGGGATGCGGTTGCCCACCGAGGCCGAATGGGAAAAAGCCGCGCGGGGGACCGACGGCCGCTTGTTTCCGTGGGGTGACCTGCTGCTTCCGGAAAACTGCAATCATGGCCGGCCCACCAAAGACGGGGATTTTCCCGATCCCTCGGATGGTTTCGTGCATACGGCGCCGGTCTCCGCCTTTCCGGCGGGCAAGACACCGCTGGGCGTGGCCGGGATGGCGGGAAATGTCTGGGAATGGACCGCCGATTGGTATGTCCCTGATGGCTATAAAAGGAATTCTGTGGTCGATCCCCACGGCCCCGAACGCGGCACGCGCAAAGTCGCGCGCGGCGGCTCGTTCCGCTCGTGGGGCCCGGCATTATCGCCGGTGTATCGCGGCAAATTCACGCCGGAGACTATCGCCGATGATCTCGGGTTCCGGTGTGTGAAGTAGGCAACGTGCGGATATTCCTGATTTGGTTATCCTGTTTTCCGCATGCATGAAGTCGCAGGCAGCAGTATGTCCACGCGATACCTGTTGCCCATTATCTATTGGGAGGACAACGAATACCTGAAATCGCAATGATCCGCGCCTTCCATGATGGTCTTCGTTCGCACTAAATTGAGTTGAGGATTAAATCCTTTGGCAAACGGCTCGTCACGGCAGCAGGAAAATTCCACCCCAAACTCTTCTAAACCCAACTCCCGATATTTTTCATAATAGGGGCAGCCGCGAACATTGAAAAAATAGGTCGTCGGAGTTTGTTCTAAAACGTCCATCTCCCAGATTCCACCCTCTCCCCAGGTGGCCACCTCTTTGACCAATTCTTCTATCCCGTTGTCCCCGCCGGATTCTATCATCGTTCGCCCGCGCCGGAAGGCCTCCTGCTGATTGACATCCCGCACGATTTTCAGCGCTTCATCTCGGCCCAGCTTCTCGGCTACGGCCCTGATCACCGGGACAAGAGCCAACGCCTCTATCGCCCGTTTTTCTATCCGGTTAATTCCCTTTTTCTCGGTATGATCGACCATTAGTTCTCCCCCTGGGACTATTCCTGAATTAATCGCCGGTGCGTTTTGCCCGATAAGCAACTAACCAATAATAGACCAGCTCCATGATTTCGATTCCTGTGGCCGACGACATCAACATCTCCCTGACAAACTCTCGAGAAGGAAAATTCTTCATGACTTCATGTTCCGTGCCATCGCCCAATGTTCTGATTTGATACGTATTCCCGTCGGCATCAGTATCGGAGATCGGCGTGCTGCTGCCCTCGACATACGAATTATCCAGCATCACTACCAAAGCGTCGGTGGGAAGTTTGCTGTGCAGGGCATGTAAAAACGAAGATAGCTTATTCTGCGGCACATGCGACCACCAGAATCCACAGAATGCCGCATTATATTGATCCGAGATTTGTGCCAGTGAATAGGCATCATCCACAATGAAAGTAACCGGACAGTCGCCGTAATCTTTCGCGCGGGCAATGGTCAACGGTTCCTGGGCATAGTCTACTGCCGCAATCGACCGCGCGCTTTGGGCGATGATCTGCGTCCAGTAGCCGGTGCCACAGGCGATTTCCAGAACATCACGACCGGCAAAGACCTGTCCCAGGTATTCCCGTAGCCGCTGGAGGTCGGACTGCCGTTCGGGCTTGTCGTAGATCTGCTCATACTCCGCCGCCCGGCATGCGTAGTAATGTTTAAGCTTGTCGTCGTTAAGCATATAACAACATACAAAAACCGGCGATGATTAACCACCACCGCCGGCTGCATGTTCGATCTATCACAGAAAGGTATTACCGCGCTTCCCGCCCCACCTGCTTGGCATGGATAATCGCCAGCGAGCGGTAAATCATGTGCGCGAATTTCGAGTAGGGCATATACCACAACAGAAAATAAACGAACACCAGGTGCGCGAAATAATTGGCATAGGCCAGCAGCGGAATGCCGGGATAGCGCAACAGCCAGGCCAGCATGCCGGTCAGCGCGGTGAAAAAGATGATATACAGGAACAAATAGTCGGTGTAGCCGTTGGCCCCGACCTCATCCTTATTGCCCCAGCGCCGGGAAATCAGCATGATACTGCCGACCAACAGGCCGATCCCGCTGAGCGCGCCGAGGATTTTGACCGGGTGCGGCAGCTCGAGCGGCACATGGAAAAACGAATCCAAACCGGCAATACCGAACCAATTGTGCAGATAGTGCGGCAAAAACACAAACAGCAGCACCAGCCCCGTGGTGATCATGGCCCCAATGAAGCCGAACAGCAAAATCATATGCGCGACGGCGCGGGGTTTATTGGTCGTGCATTTTTTGAATTTTTCGTGGGCCAGGATCTCTTTGGCCGTGGCAATTGCGGCCGAGATGAACGACATGTCCGCCGGGCGGCCGTCCGCCTGGAGCATCTTCCAGAACCGGACGAACGACAGCGCCGCAAAAATGAAAATCAGGATATTCCCGAAAACAAACAGCGCGTCCACCGTGCTGTGGGGCATAAAGATATTGTAGTCGATTTCGGCGGAGCTCAAAAACAGGTATTCGCCGGTCGGTGTTTGCGGGGAAGTCAGTAAAATACAGGCGATAATCAGCACGATCGGCACCAGGAACAACACCGGCAGCGCTTTCCGGCTGGCCAGCGCCTTACCCATAAACCTCGGGAATGAGAAATTTTCGTAGATATAACTGCGAATGGCCGCCAGGACATCCCCCGGCCGCGCGCCGCGCGGACAATGGGTTGTGCAATCATTACACTGGTGGCACAACCAGATATCGGGATCGGCGATCAAACGGCCGGTCTGTCCCCACCCGGCCCAGATCATTTCCTTGCGGGGAAACGGCCGGTCCTCCGGCGAAAGCTCACACACCACCGAGCAGGTGGCGCATTGATAACATTTCTTGAGTGTGTCGCCGCCCTTGCTGCGGACGCTGCGAATAAACTCCAAATCCGGCTGTACTACCCGGGTTTCGGCCATTTCCAACTCCTCTGGTTCCCGAAATCTCCGCCTGGGCCGCTTCCGCCCGACTCACGATTCCCGTCCCGCCCCACATCCGTCAGCCGGAAACTGCCCGATCGTGTCTGCCCCCCGGCCCCCGGCAGCGCGGTCCACTGCACCTTTTCTCCTGCATTGCCGGGCCAACCGGGTTTTGAGTATAGATTTGCCGTCGGTCAATGTCAATGTCGATGTTAACAAATTCACAAATAGCAGCAAAACATTGTCAAACCGCCGGACGGAAATGAAGATATTTTTTATCTGGCGGCGCGGTCTTTTTTGTTGCGCGATGATCCCGCGCGCAACTCCTCGAATCGAGGTTCGAGCAAATGTGTCCTGCTTGTAACTTCATGGATTATTTGATACTATCGCTTAATGGAAATTTAGTGCGCGTTGCCCGCCTGCCTGATTTCCCACCGCTCCCGCTTAAATGGCGTGACTCCCGGCGGAATGGCGGCTATGCTATTGCCTCACAAATAATTGACGTGGCCAATGTATTCCCATGACGGACCGGTGCTCTCCCCAAAATACTGCTCAAGCCGCTGAATAGTTGTGGCCGGTGCGCTTTTATTCATGACTATTTTTATCTCATATAGGCACGCCGGGGAGCGACAGCTGAAGCCGGAATTCTTATCCGGAACACTCCCCTGCCGGCAGGGTAAAACGAAACGCCTCACCCGGCAAAACACGGAGATGTAAAACCGGGCGATTTGTGAATATAATAACTTTATTTTGACAAAAGGGGCTTGACAGTCTCCCTATGGTTTTGTACGTAACAACCCGATGTTGCGTGTCGGTAAGTGAAAGGAATTGAACGGCCTCGGATATCGGACGACACAGGTGAGGGGGCTTACTCTCCCCCCGAATTTTCAACCTCCAGATCCGAACCTGATTCACGAGTATTCAGTTATAACCATACAATCCCTAGAGGGAGAAACAATGGCCAGCTCAAAGCTGATTCCTCCGCACGGAGGACAAGGATTAAAGATTCTGCTGCTCGAAGGCAAAGAGCGTGAAGCGGAACTCAAGAGGGCCGCGGGGCTGCCCAAGCTCGTGATGTCCTCGCGTGAAACCGGTGACCTGATCATGCTGGGTATCGGCGGGTTCTCACCGCTGGACGGCTTCATGGGGCAGGCGGACTGGAAAGGTGTCTGCAAGGACATGAAGATGGCTAACGGCATCTTCTGGCCGATCCCCATCACGCTGTCGCACGACCAGAAAGTCAATCCGGGCACCGAATTTTGCCTGATCTCCGGTGAGACCAACGAGGTCATGGGCACGATCAAGGTGACGGAGTGTTACCAGATCGACAAGGATTTCGAATGCAAGCATGTGTACACGACCACCGATCCGGAACACCCCGGCGTGAAAATGGTCATGGCGCAGAAGCCCTACAACCTCGGCGGGCCGGTGAAGGTCCTGTCGGAAAGCTACTTCCCGAAGGAATTCCCGGAGCTGTACCAGCGCCCGGCGGAAAGCCGGAAAGTGTTCGAGGAACGCGGCTGGAAGACCATCGCGGCGCTGCAGTTGCGCAACCCGATGCACCGCTCCCATGAATACCTGGCCAAGATCGCCCTGGAAGTCTCCGACGGCATTTATATTCATCAGTTGGTCGGCAAGCTGAAACCCGGCGATATCCCGGCCGACGTGCGGGTCAAATGTATCGACACGCTGGTGGAATACTATTTCGATAAAAGCCGCGTGCTCACCGGCGGGTACCCGCTGGATATGCGCTACGCCGGCCCGCGTGAAGCCCTGCTGCACGCGCTGTTCCGCCAGAACTTCGGCTGCACGCACATGATTATCGGCCGCGACCACGCCGGCGTCGGCGAATACTACGGGCCGTTCGACGCGCAGGACATTTTCTACGAACTGTGGGAAGGCGCGCTGGAATGCAAGATGCTGCCGATCGACTGGACCTTCTGGTGCTTCAAGTGCGGCGGTATGGCCTCGATGAAGACCTGCCCGCACAAGAAAGAAGACCGGTTGTTCCTCTCGGGCACCGCGCTGCGCAAGGCCCTGTCCGAAAGCGGCAATGTCCCCACGGAATTCAGCCGGCCGGAAGTCCTCGAGATCCTGCGTGAGTACTACGGTGGTTTGAAAGATGAAGACAAAGTGGAAGTCAAGATGCACAAATTTGCCACCGGCGACTCTGGTAAGAAATGAAGGATGCAGATAAACTTTATGGAGGTCAAGCATGCCTAGTTATGTAATCCCGGACAAGTGTGACGGCTGCAAGGCGCTGGACAAAACCGCCTGTCAGCACATTTGCCCGAATGACTTGATGGTCCTGAATAAGGACCTGATGAAGGCGTACAACTGCGAACCGGAGATGTGCTGGGAATGTTACAACTGCGTCAAGATCTGCCCGACCCAGGCCATCGAAGTCCGTGGGTACGCGGATTTTGTCCCGATGGGCGCCACGGTTACGCCGATGCGCAGCTCCGATACCATCATGTGGACAGTCAAGTTCCGCAACGGAATGCTCAAGCGGTTCAAATTCCCGATCCGCACCACGCCGGAAGGCACGGCGGTCCCGGATGGCGGATATGGCGCCGGCACCAATGATCTGGACAGCCCGCATTTGTACACCGAGCCACCCTCATGTGAAACCGCATTTCAGACGAAGTAGGAGGTCGAACGACAATGGCGAATTTTGAAACTGTTGAAGTCTCAACCGACCTCTTGATCGTCGGGGGAGGCATGGCGGCCTGCGGTGCGGCAGTCGAAGCGGCACACTGGGCAAAAAAGAATAACCTGAAAGTCACGCTGGTTGACAAAGCGGCGATGGACCGCTCCGGCGCCGTGGCCATGGGCCTGTCGGCGATCAACCAGTATGTCGATCTGAAAACCGGCAAGAACACCCTCAAGGATTATGTCGACTACGTCCGCAACGATCTGATGGGCGTCACCCGCGAGGACCTGGTGGTCAATATTGCCCGCCACGTCGATTCCTCGGTGCACCTCTTTGAAAAATGGGGTCTGCCGATCTGGAAAGATGCCGAAGGCAATTACGTGCATGAAGGCCGCTGGCAACTGATGATCAACGGTGAGTCGTACAAAGTCGTCGTCGCCGAAGCAGCTAAAAATGCCATCGGCATGGCTAACATTTACGAGCGTGTGTTCATCGTCGGTCCGCTGATGAGCGGCGGCAAGTGCTCGGGCGCGGTCGGTTTCTCCGTCCGTGAAAACAAATTCTACATCTTCAAAGCCAAAGCTGTAATGGTCGCCATGGGCGGCGCGGTGCACGTGTTCAAACCGCGGTCGGCCGGTGAAGGTCTGGGACGCGCGTGGTATCCGCCCTGGAACTCCGGTTCGTCGGCCTACTTCACGCTCAAAGCCGGCGCCGAGATGACCTGCCAGGAAGTCCGGTTCATCCCCGTCCGCTTCAAGGACGCCTACGGCCCCGTCGGCGCGTGGTTCCTGTTGTTCAAGGCCCGCGCCACCAACGCTAAGGGTGAATCCTACATGGACACCCGTAAGGACGAGTTGGAAAAATGGGTGCCCTACGGTAAGGTTAAACCCGTCCCCGCCAACCTGCGTAACTGGCTGATGCTCCTCGACGTGATGAACGGCCTGGGCCCGATCTTCATGCGGACCGAAGAAGCGATTCAGAAGATCGCGGAATCGACCACCGATGAAAAGGCCTATAAGAAAAAAATGAAAGAACTCGAATCCGAGGCCTGGGAAGACTTCCTGGATATGACCATCTCGCAGGCCATTCTCTGGGCGGCCACCAATACCGCTCCGGAGGAAAAAGCTTCCGAAATCGCCGCCGCCGAGCCGTATTTCATCGGCTCCCACTCCGGCGCGTCGGGCGCCTGGGTTTCCGGTCCAGAAGATCTTCAGACCAGCAAGACGAAGAATGACTACTTCTGGGGTTATGTCAACATGGCCACTGTTCCGGGCATCTTCTGCGCGGGCGACGCCTCCGGCGCCTCCAGCCATAAGTTCTCGTCCGGTTCGCATGCCGAGGGTCGGATTGCCGCCAAGGGCGCGATTCAGTACATCATGAAGGAAAAGCCGTCGCACAGCTATGACAAGGCGGCGATTGACGCAATGAAGGCCGAAATTCTGAAGCCGTTGGATCTATTTGAACAGCATAAGGCTGGTTCGTCCGATCCCGAGATCAACCCGAACTACATGAAGCCGAAGATGTTCATGTTCCGCCTGCAGAAGCTGATGGACGAATATGCCGGTGGTGTGACCGCCCAATTCTCGACCAATAAAGCCCTGCTGGAAAAGGGAATGGACCTGTTGACCTTCCTGAAGGAAGATTCGGTGAACCTCGCGGCCAAGGACCTGCACGAACTGATGCGCTGCTGGGAAAATATTCATCGGATGTGGCAGGCCGAAGCCCACATGCGCACCATCCTGTTCCGTGAAGAAACCCGCTGGCCGGGTTACTATTTCCGCTCCGATACCCCGTCGATGAAAAAAGACTGGGAAGTCTTCGCCAACTGCAAAGTTGACCCGAAGACCGGTGAATGGACCATGATCAAGCGCCCGATCCACTCCATTTATTAATCGGGGAGAGCGGACACGCTTGTGTGTTAGTGGATGATGTGGTGGTCCCCCAGGCCCCGCGGGCCTGGGGGACATGTTTTCTCTCCCATTCCGGCGTGAGGACTGCAGGTGATGGCAATCATGACCGAAAACAAAACCGAAATCTGTCCCCACTGCAGCCAGCCGATGCAAAAATGGGCGACTCCAGCCGATTCCACCTGGGGCGCACATTTTCAGTGGGTATGTTTTAACGACGATTGTCCGTATTATGTCAAGGGGTGGCAGTGGATGATGGAAAAATACAACGCGCGGGCCTCATATCGTTATAAAGTCCACCCGCTGACCGGCGAAAAAGGACCGTTGCCGGTCTGGTCGTCCCGGGCGTTGCGCGGCGATATTATTCCGGATTAACCGGCCCGGACGTGACAATCACAATCAGCGGGGCGGTGGAGGACCGTATCATGAAAGAGGAAATGGATAATCTTAAACAGAATATTCTGGACACGTACCCCCGGCTGGCGAAAACCGACAAATTCCTCTTCGCCTGCCATCCCGGGGTACCGTGCTTTAACGACTGCTGCGCGGATGTAAATATCTTTTTAACGCCCTATGATATCATCCGGTTGAAAAATCACCTGGGCATCTCCTCCGGCGAATTTCTGGCGAAATACACCGTCTCGCCCTTTGATAAGAAACAAAAATTCCCCGTCGTGTTGTTGAAGATGAACGACGAGGCAAAAAAGGCCTGCTTCTTTGTCACCGACCGGGGGTGCAGCGTCTACCCCGACCGCCCGTGGTCCTGCCGCATGTACCCCCTCGGGCTGGCCTCGCCGAAGGAAGGCACTGACGAGGGAGCGGATTTTTACTTTTTGATGAAAGAGGATGTCTGCAAGGGGTTCAACGAAAAGACCGAACAATCGATCACGCAGTGGCTCGGCGACCAGGGGATTGCCGCCTACGATGAGCTGGGCCGGCTGTACAAAGAGATCACGCTGCATGATTATTTCGGCAAGGGCGGCGAGCTGTCGCCGGAAAAGATGGAGATGTTCCACCTGGTCTGCTACAACATCGACAAGTTCCGTTCGTTCATCCTCGGGAGTTCGTTCCTGCGAAAATTCGAGGTCGACCCCGCGGTCATCGAGAAAATCAAGACCGATGATGTCGAGCTGTTCAAATTCGGCTGCACCTGGTTGAAATTTTCCCTGTTCGGCGAAAAGACAATGAAGATCAAAGACGACGTCCGCGCCGCCAGGGAAACCGAGATGAAAAACCGTTCGACGCCGCGCGGGTAAACCCTCCGGCAGCATATTTTTTGAAATTGCCTTTAGAGGAAGGAGTTTAACTGACCGGATCCCCCCCTGGGATCTGTGGTAATTTCTTGGGCCTGAAAAATGCTCTTGACCGGCGAACAAAAACAAATCTTATACCTGATCTGAAAACCTGGGGGAGGGTAATGATGTACAAATGTATCAAATTGGCTGGGTTGTTGGCCGTTCTGCTGGCCGCCGGTTGCGCCTCGGTGAGTGTGCAAACTGATTTTGATCAGGATGCCGATTTTTCCACGTACCACACCTACAAGTGGATGCCGCCCCGGGAGGACCGGCCCGACCGTTCGCCGTTCGACAACGATTTGAACCGCAAACGGATCCATGAGGCCGTGGACCGGGAGCTGGCCGCGCGGGGGTATACACAGGCCGAAACCGACGAACCGGACCTATTGATTACCTACCATATGGGCTTGCAAGATCGTGTCGAGGTGTCCACGTACGGTTACGGCACCTGGCGGCGGCCGTATCGGCGGGAGGTCCACCACTATAAGGAAAGCACGCTGGTTCTGGATCTGATCGATTCCGGGCTGAAACAATTGGTCTGGCGGGGCGCGGGCACGGGGGTCATCGGCCGGTACGACGATATCGAAAAGCGGATTAACGACGCGGTCACCGCGATTTTAAAAGATTTCCCGCCGCAGTGATCGGTGTCGGTCAGTGTCTGATGCCGAAAATAATCAGCGCGGCGATGCCGCCGGCAACTGCTAATATCCCAAATATGATGGCCACAATCCGGCCCTCGGATACGCCCACTTGCGTGCGGTACGGATCGCTGCCGAGATACTGGTCGTTGGCGCGTTTATCGGTGCGTCGTTTGAACCGAATGCGGTAATCATCGAATTTTTCGACCATCTCCCACCCGGCTTTGGCTTCCTCATCGCACACTTGCCGGATGACCTGCGGGTTTTTGAACTTGCGGACATTGGCCCGGAGGATTTTAAACTCCCAGCCGTCCAGTTCATTTGTATTATAGCCGGTCATTCGTTCTTCCTCCTCCTGCATGCGCCGCCGATGCTCTGCCGCCGCGGCCGCTGCTGCTGCTGCTCCTGACATCGCGCCATCACCTCCGTCCCACCCAAAATACACCCATACCACCCCGGCAATTCAACAAAATCGTAACCGCGAACGGGAAATCAAGTTAGTGGAGAGAATACTGCATTAAAAAAGTACGCCCAGGAGGAGTCGAACCCCCAGCCTTCTGATCCGTAGTCAGACGCTCTATCCATTTGAGCTATGGGCGCACAGTCCTCGGCTTTTCAGCCGCCCCATTATATATACTGTGGGGAGGCCTGTCAACTTCCATACGGCAATAGATTTTACTATGCGGGAGGCGGGGCCGTCTTTTTGCCCCTGGCGACTAGCCGGTCCAACTGCTCGGACAGTGGCCCCAGCGGCAACAGACCCGGCACCCGGTTAACCGGCTGCCCCTCAATGAAAAATACCAGGGTGGGCACGCTGCGGACGCCGTTTTCGGCGGCAATTTCGGGGTCCTGGTCGATATTCAGCTTAAAAAACTCGATTGCCCCGGCATATTGGGGCCCGAGTTCGTCGATCAGCCCACTCATCACCTGGCACGGCGCGCACCAGCTCGCCCAAAAATCGACCACTACCGGCAGCGGATTACCCAGCACGTCGGTTTCGAAACTCACCCGGCTGGTCGCTCGCGGCTTGCCGGGGCGGGGCGGGCGATTAAAAAACTTATCGAATATACCCATAACAGTCCCTTATCTTGACTCACCCCGCGGCCGGCAGATCACCTTTTTTCAGCACAATCAACGGCGCCTCGGGCGGACACCCCAGCCGAAAGGGGAACCAATGGCCCACTCCGGCCGAGGTATACAGCTGCGCCTTGTCTTTGCCATATTTACCCCATAAATAACGGTGCGGCAACCACGGTTCAAACATACTTCGCCCAAACCAGCCGAACTGGCCGCCATGATAATGCCCGGCCAGGGTCAGGGGAATACCTAAATCAGCGGCGGTATTCAAACCCTCCGGACGATGGCTCATCAGGATTGTAAACCCATCCGCCGGCGCACCGTCCAACGCCGCATCAGTGGTCTGCCGCAAAAACGTGGTGTCGTCCTCACCCATCACCCGGGGATCATCCGCCCCGGCAATAATCAGTGTTGCTCCGTCAACCTCCACCACGGCATGCGCTCCGGCCAGCAACGGCACCGGCCCGGCATCAAAGATCCGGCGCACCTGCTGAATACCGCGATAGTATTCATGATTGCCCAACGCGGCAAACTGCCCCAGCGGGGCGTTAAACTGGTCGATCATCCGCAATGTTTCGGGGAGAATTTCCAGATCATCGGCAATATCCCCGATGACCAGAATAAGATCGGGCGAAAGCTGCCGGGCGTTGCCAAGCACCGCTTCCAGATCAGCCAGGTGCTGGTACAACCCCAAATGCATATCCGATAACTGCAGGATCTTCACGCCCTCCAGGGTGGGCGGCAGGTCGGGGAACGTCATTTCGATGACCGGCAGGCGCACCGGGGTAAAACCATAGGCGATACCGGTTGCGCCGGCGGTGATCGCCACAGTCGGCAATGCGGCGGCCGTGGCCTTTAAAAACACCCGGCGTTTCGGATCGGCGGGTGTGGCAGCTGCCGCATTTTTCCGGAAAATCCGATCGAGCAGATGACGCAAAATCTCCAGCGCGCCGGAGAATGGCAGCGAGAGCATCAACGCCAGCTCCAGCACCAAAGTCAGCGAGGTCCCGGTCGCCCCGATCGCCAGCACCCAGCGAATGTTGTGCACTGTCCCCAGCGCCCACAGGAAAATACACGCCACGCCGGCCAACGGCAGCCCGCCGGCCGTCCATTTGATCCAGCGCCGCCGCCACCAGTCGCGGTGCAAAAAGCGGATCAGCAGGACTTCGCTCAGTCCAAAAACGAACACCACGATGGAGCCGAAAATGATGGGATAGAATGCGCGCATGGGTTTTCTCGAGTTTGGCCTTTAGCTTTATATATTGACATACGGGAAAAAGGCTAGTTTGTACACAGAAAACGGATGGAAATTAAAGGAGATCATGAAACGATAGATAGTCGGTCGAATACCTTGAGATTCTACTTTTGGTTAAGGTTACCATTCTTTTGCAAAGGCAAACGGTTTGTTCTATCGACCATGTATTGCATATAAAGACACATAAAAAGGTCTTAAAGAAATTAATCGTGGGGGAAGAACCGATCTCGAAAATATTGCCAATTGCGCCAGAAAATGAAACAAACAACAATTAATAGAAAAACACCGATCAGCCGCGTAAGAGGAGTGCGCCCGTCCCAGGTCTCGCCTAATGCATAACCTAATATTTGCCATCCAGTAGCCCATATAACAATCCCCGCCATAGAAAACGACAAGAACTTGGACTTGGGCATTCGTACGAAACCGGCCGGTAATGATATAATTGATCGGATGTAGGGTGCACAACGCAAAAGACCCACTAAATAAGCGCCTTCATCGGAAAATTTGACCGCAAATTCGTTTAACTGTTTCTCGGATGGCAAGATCCTACTTACCAATCTTGCAGCCAGTTTTCTCGTTACCAGCCATTGACGTATCGAAAGAATCGGCGAAAGACCGTAATGCCATCCTATAAAATAAAGAATGCTGGTGCCAGCCAAATTGCCCAATGAAGCCGCGAAAATTGTCTCGAAAAGACTGCAATTGCTCTGCTGAGCTAAGATACCCGCCAATGGAAGAATCACCTCGCTTGGAGGCGCGCTGAATAAGCCATTTGCAGCCATCAACACGAATATTGCCAAAAGCCCGTAGTCTAATACGAATTCTTCAATCATCTTTTAGATTTCCAGGTACTGCTTCATCAGGCTTCGGAGGCTGCCATGGGAGAAATGCCAAAGTACGATTTCGATAATCCTGATATTGTTTCCCAAATATTTCGGATAAGTGTTTGTCTTCATTATAAGCCCGCCTCATATCGAGTGGTACGACCGCAATAGGGAATAGCAGTATCCACCAACTATCAGATACAAAGAAAGAACCAAGTGCCATTGCCATTTGTCCAGTATATATAGGATGTCGCATGTATCGGTAAATTCTATTCGTTATCAACTTTTGTCCGTTTTCGTATGTATATATGTCTGATCCCCAAATCCCATTTAGGGTAAGACGACCCCACGTCGCTACGACAAGTCCCGCAGTCAATAATATAAACCCAATTCCGGTAGCTGCGGTACCAAGATCGCCAAAGTCCAAATCTAAATGAAATTCAGTATTAGAAGTGATGTTGTATAGGATTAGACTTATAACCCCTGGAACGTAGACTGAGTACGGAATGTTTTTTCTATATACCTTACGTTTCGGCGTCATATTATGCCAACTGTCATATGTACCAATAAAAATATATAATCCAGCAAGCATAATCCAATATGTATATGCAAATCTTATCGATAAGGGCGCTGAAGTATATATTATTTCAAGCCAATCTATCGCATGATCAACAATCGTTTCCATCACTTGCTCCTCCTTATCAGTTATTCTATTCTTGATTCGTTTATTTTGACGCAATTCATATTTATCTGCAAACCACTCAACAGACCCATAAATATAATAGACTAATGCTTGTCAAACAAGGTTATTTTTCGCTAGATTAATTGCAAGTGGCACAGCAGAGTGGCCAATCTCGTGCGGGTCAGCCCTTGGGCTGACCGAATCCCAGCCCACGCTCTCCCGTCAGCCTAAAGGCCGACCGCCACATATTCTCCCCGCAACAATGAACTCAATATAAATCCGCTTTTCCCCGTATAGTCTTGGTGCGGCAATAAATGCCTTCACGGGAACACAGGAGCGGGAAATGATCCAAATACGCAGGGCGGAGGAGCGGGGGCACGCCGATCACGGCTGGCTGAACACCTGGCATTCCTTTTCATTTAATACTTACTATGACCAGCGGTTCATGGGCTATCGCTCGCTGCGGGTGATTAACGATGATCGCGTTGCCCCCGACAAGGGTTTCGGCATGCACCCGCATCAGGATATGGAAATCATCACCTATGTCCTGGCCGGGGCGCTGGAACATAAAGACAGCATGGGGAACGGCTCGGTGATCCGCGCCGGCGATGTCCAGCGGATGAGCGCCGGCACCGGGATTGTGCATAGCGAGTTTAATCCCTCGATTGATGAACCGGTGCATCTCCTGCAGATCTGGATTTATCCTGAACAGAACGGCTTCCAGCCCGGGTACGAACAAAAAACATTCAGCCCCGCTGATAAAACGGGCCGCCTGTGTCTGATCGCCTCACCGGATGGCCGTGATCGTTCGGTTTCCATCCATCAGGATGCTTTACTCTACGCCACGATCGTTGAAGACAACAAAACGCTACGCATGCCTACCCACGAAAATCGCCACCTGTGGCTGCATCTTGCTCGGGGCCAGGCCCTGCTCAACGATCAACACCTCCACTCCGGCGACGGCGCCGCGATCAGCGGCGAACCGGACATACATCTGACGGGTATCGACAACGCCGAAGTGCTGATTTTTGATCTCCCCTAAGCCGGTGAAGGGCGCGATAACCTTGCCCGATTACCCGCACCGTCAGGAATGAGTTTCTGATAAGAACGAGTACCCCGCCGCTTGCGGTGGGTCGGTAAATGTCGGGAGTCAATGACCCATCGCAAGCGATGGGGTACCCAGGCCTGTCATTCGATGACACTGGACACGCGCACGCGCCGGACGGCACTCATTTCTTCGCAGAAATAGTGATGACCCCTTTATTGAACGAGGTCTCATCGCTCCCGGATGGCCCGTGGTCCCGGGGAGGTGTACTGTTGTCGACCATGAAAATCGTGTGCAGCGACGAAGTGAAACAGGCGGTGTCGAATTCAAAACTCCCGGGCGTGTCGGTCACGTCGAACGTAAATTCCAGAAATTTCCACCCGTCCGGTTTCTCGGGCGTAGGGTTGACCCCCGCGACATTGATGACAAAATGATCCGGCGCAATCCCGTCATAACTTTTATCACCGCTTCGATTACAAAGCCGGCGGGGAAGCCCGACCTGGAACTCCTCCACCAGCCCGGCAAACGGCGCCGGGTCCCAGTACCATTTTACCTGATGCTGGTACGGATGCAAATAGCCGTTCCCGCCGGTGTCGTACGGCAATGCGCCGGTCCAGAACGAACCGAGGGTGACTGCCCGCACGATGATCGGCAGGGTCAGCGCGGTCAACGGTTCACTCCAATGGGCGCGTACCGCCACGGTGACACTGTCGGCGCCCGCGGGTACGGTCTTTGATTCCACATCGATCCGCCACTCGGCCAACGCCGCGCTGCCGCCCCACAAACTCAAACAAACGATCATGCCAAAAATGTGTCGTCCCATATTATACCTCCCGGGTCTTATACACCGAGCCGACAGTTTTCGCTCAAGCCCAGCTCCACGGTCATCTGCGCCCATCAACGCTCCCCCCGCAGGGGCATGTAAATAAGGCATTTCCCGGCCCGCAGGTCAAGACGCCGAACCCGAATTACCGCCGGACCGGACATTTATTGCACGCACCCGTCACAAACAGCATCGAGTGATTTATACACCAGGTTCACCAGATAGATCACATCCACCGGCGTGACCCCGCCGCCGCAATCCATATCGCCGATCGGCGCCGGGCAGCTCGGCGGGGGACACAGGGCGTCCCGCGACAAATAGACATAATTGACCAGGTAAGACACATCCAGCGGCGTTGCCGCATCGTCGCAGGTGACATCACCCGGTATTCCGCAATCGCACACCGCCGTCACCGGCCAGGCAAACACCTGGGCTATGTCCGTATCGCGGACCAGCGGTGTCGGGTAACCCGCTGTCAGCTCGAGCGTAGAGGACACCACGCCGCGGCCGATCAGGTCCTGGGAGGTCAGCGCCAGTTCGGGGCCGTCGGCGCCCGCCAGCGGTTCGCCTGCCAGCCGCCATTCGTAGGTGATCCCCGGAAAGGGCAGCGGGGTGATCGCAAACGTGACCCCCGACGGACCGATAACCTGCGGCAGTCCCGCGGACGGGACCAGGTCGTCATCAAAATCGACGTAATTGAAAAACTCGATGACCTGCGCCTGCTGACAAATCGGCCCAAAATCAACGCCCAGCGACCGCATCAGGCACAAATACCACGGCCGATAGATCCCGGTCGTGAGGTACCGCGCTCCCTCAAACGCGCCGACCACACCGCTATACGACGAGTTGTCGGGGGTGGGCAGGGGTGTCCCCGGCTCGACCCAGTTGCTCCACTTCAACCCCGGACCGGCAAAATCAAAATCGACATTCGGTTCGCCGTCCCCCGGGGGATAGCCCGGATACGCAGTGGAATATTCGTCGGCCAGCCCGCCGAACGAGTGCCCGTGCTCGTGCAAAATGATTTCACTTGCCGAAGAGTGCACCGAGGAGACCGCGATGCCTCCTCCGGAACCGCCGTATTTCGTCGAATTCACCAGCACAAAAATGATGTCCCAGACCCCGCTGCCGACCAGCGAATTGGCCGCGTCATACGCCTGCGAATAACCGGTGCCGGTCAAGGCCAGCAGCCGCTCGATATCATTCACCCAGAAACTCGAATGGAGATAGGTATCAACATAGGTGGCATAGGGATCGTTGTCGGCGCCCTCTTCGTTGCTTTCGACATCGATGCGATACACATTCGTCGCCTCGAACAGGATGTCCCACGGTCCCTTGAGGCCAAACGCCGCGACCAGGTTGGCGGCAGCGGCCTCGAACTCCCCGGCCGACAGGTTTGCCGCAGTGTAGCCGTCGCCCATTACTACCAGCACGAGCCGGTTGTCATCATCCCCAGTATGGCGGATTTTTTCGACGCTCAGCGGGCCATCAAGCGCTTTCGGCAAACCGCCGGTTTCAGGCAAAGCCAGCTCCAGTGCGGGGGAAACAAGCGCGGCCGGGACGGCCATATTGCCCGCCGCCCGCCCGAGAATGCCGGTCCGACTCAGGCGAACCGCCCGGGGTTGTTGCGCGGGGGCGGTCCCCTCCAGCCGGACAACAAAAGTCCCGGCCTCCGGGATGATCACTGCGCATGGCCCGTCGTCGGCCAGGGTGGAGCGCATACCCAACGGGATCTGTGTTTGCGTCGACAGCAATGTCACACCCTGCTGATCCAGCCATTCGACATCGTAGGCAATTTTCATCGGCGCCCCGATTAAACCCGGCGTATGCACTTGTTTGCGCATTGGCGGTATTGGCGCGGCGTCGATAATCGTCAGCTGCTCCTGGTCATAGGAAAACGTCAATTGCCAGTAGGTCGCGCCGGCGGCCCGGACAATTGAAGACATAAAAAGAGCCAACACGGCGGCGAGTACACCAATAACCAAACAGCGGTAGTTCATTATCGGTTCCTGTTCTATCTGTATCATCGGATCATATATTGGCCCTGTTGAGGTAACTGTGCTCAAGACAACCGCGGGGCAAGCCCCTCTGGACCGCGGGTTTTCACCTCGCATAACTTACTAGATTCCTGCGTTTTGTCAAGTTTCGCGTCCGTACTATTCGCAGACCCTCACCGAGTGTTGACAGCGCATGGGACTATTTAACCGACATCGACAGGCACCCGCACCCTGACCATGGCGCTGCGCGTCTGGCCGGTGACGTTAGTCTGGTCGGGCGAAAAAGTGATTTGGTTCCGCCCGGCGATCGGGACTTGATACTCTTGTTTTTATGGTTGCGGCGCCCGGCGCCGCAGTTGCGCAATTTACCGTTATGGATCTATCCCCATCTTCGTCAGGGCTACCGGCTACGAGAGCATGTCGGTTGAAAACTATGAGGCTCAGCCGACCTCCGCATATCCGGATTCAAGAATTCTCAATGTCGGGTTTAATGACCAATCCACCTGCCGAGAGAGTCCCGGTCAGAAACCGGACAGCAAAAGCCGCGACAGAAAGAAACACCCGGCGGAAATGATGCCGGATGCCGGGATGGTGAGCACCCAGGCCCAGACGATCCGCTCGGCCACCCCCCATTTTATTCCCGATAAATTGGTCGTGGCCCCTACCCCGACAATGGCGCCGGTAATGGTATGCGTCGTGGATACCGGAATCCCCAGATGGGTGGCGATAAAGAGTGTGGCCGCGCCGGAAGTCTCGGCACAAAAGCCGCCGACCGGCCGGAGTTTGGCGATTTTCATCCCCATGGTCTTCACGATCCGCCAGCCCCCCAGGGTAGTCCCAATGGCCATGGCCAGGTGGCAGGACAGAATGATCCACAACGTATTCCAGTCGGTCAGGGATAGCTCGGTGCCGGGCTTCATCAGTCCGCCGGCGATGAGCAACGCCATGATAATCCCCATGGTCTTCTGGGCATCGTTGCCGCCGTGCCCCAGCGAATACAAAGCGGCAGAGAACAGTTGTCCCTTGCGGAACACGCGGTCGACGGCCAGGGGACGCCAGCGGCGAAACGCCCAAAAAACACCGATCATGATGGCAAACGCCATGACCAGCCCCATTATCGGAGCCAGCGGGATAAACTGCACCGTTTTCCAGACATTATCCCAGCAGATGACGTCGATACCCCGGTAGGCCAAACCGGCGCCGGCGACTCCGCCGATCAAGGCGTGGGACGACGACGTGGGTAAGCCCAGCCACCAGGTGATCAGGTCCCAGATAATCGCCCCGATCAGGCCGCACAAAACGACATAGACATAGACGGAATCGGTCCCGTCAATGTGCACGATCTTGGCCACCGTATCGGCGACGCGTGGCGCAAAGATCAACATGGCAATGAAATTGAAGAAGGCGGCCCACAGGACGGCAACCGACGGGCTGAGCACCCGTGTTGAGACAACAGTGGCGATCGAATTGGCGGCGTCGTGGAAACCGTTAATAACGTCGAAAATCAGAGCAATCGCCACCGTCCCAATAATGACATACGTCAGGGGCGGCATGATCACGAGGCCTCAATGACAATGCCGGAAATAATATGAGCGACCTCCTGGCACCGGTCGGTGGCCCGTTCGAGACGCTCAAAAATTTCCTTCCATTTGATAATCAGGATCGGATCTCGCTCTTCGTCGAGCAAATGCACCAGCGCGGAACTGAGAACCGCATCCGCGCGGGATTCCGCCTCATACACTTCCCAGCAGCACTTGTGAATGTCCGGGCCTTTCTTACTCGACAGCGGCAGGTCCTTCACCGCCTTGTCGATTGCGTCAACCGCCTCGATCAATATCTGTGTCAGTTGCCGCATTTCCGGGCGGATCGAGGTTATCCGGTACATCACCATCCGGGCCGCAATGGAGTTGACCGAGTCGATGACATCATCAAGGCGGCGGATCAGACGGTGAATATCGGAACGATCAATCGGGGTAATAAACGTATTGTGGAGGCCCTCAATGCAACTGCGGGTGATGCTGTCGGCCTCGTGTTCGAGTTCCTTTATCCGCCGCGCATGGCTCTCCAGGTTACCCTGATTATCCGCCAGAGCATCAAGTTCGGCACAAACTTCCCTCGACAGCCAGCTATGCTGTTCGAAAAATTCGAAAAAACTGCTCGTTTTAGGCAGTAATCTCTTGAACATAATGAACCTGCATTCACTTGACGTTAGCGTAATTTATTCGACCATGCCGAAAGGCCTTCCAGTCTTTCCATGCAACATCCGACAGCGGCTATGATTGCGCATCCCCCATCCGAAGTCAATCGATTATTGAAAATCCCGCTCGGCATGACGAATGTCAATGGACGACAACAAGATCTGTGGCAGTCTCTGAAAGCCCCCGGCGAATGCGCAATCGGGCCGAAAACAAGCCACCCAATAATATTGTGCTGTAGCCGGAAGCATATAAAAGGAGTGTCACCGACAGTTTTTATCGGCTGTTTTTATCACAGGCTGCCAACAAACCAAATAAAGTGGGTCATTCACAACCAATTGGGAATGAATACGATAATTCAACGGCAAATAAGGAAAAGGCCCGCGTTTTTAGACAAAAACCCGTTGTGATTGGCGGAAAAAACCGTATATTGGAAGGTTTGCAAATGGGCCGGACTCGTGAATCAGAAATTCGGTGTCGGGAAGGAACTCAAAGCGAAATAGACGGCGATTATGGCAAAGAAATTAAATCCGGAAGACATTAATGTAATCCTGGCAACCGATTGCGGTTCGACCACGACCAAGGCAATTTTAATCGAAAAACGCGATGGCGAATATCGGTTGATCGTGCGCGGCGAAGCCCCGACCACTGTGGAGGCGCCGTTCGAGGACGTGACCAATGGCGTGCTTAACGCGGTGGGCGAAGTAGAGGAACTCTCGGGCCGCAAACTGCTGGATGACAACGGCAAAATCATCCGCCCAACGCAGGGCGATAATGTCGGTACCGACATTTATATCTCAACTTCCTCGGCCGGGGGCGGGCTGCAGATGATGGTGGCCGGGGTGGTGCGCTCGATGACCGCCGAATCGGCCGAACGCGCCGCACTGGGCGCCGGTTCGATTGTGATGGATGTCATCGCCTCCAACGACAAGCGGCTCCCCCACGAACAAATCGAACGCATCCGCCAGTTGCGCCCCGATATGATCCTGCTCTCCGGTGGGATCGACGGCGGCACCACGACCCACGTCGTGGAAATTGCCGAATTGATCGGCGCGGCCGACCCACGACCGCGGCTGGGCTCCGGCTATAAATTGCCGGTGATTTACGCCGGTAACATTGACGCCCGCAAAGCCATCAAGGAAACGCTAGAAAAGAAAACCGACCTGTCGATTGTCGATAACTTGCGGCCCGTTCTGGAACGGGAGAACCTGCTTCCCGCCCGTGAGGAAATCCACGAGCTGTTCATGGAGCACGTGATGGCGCAGGCACCGGGGTATTCCAAATTGATGTCCTGGTGCGACGCGCCGATTATGCCGACCCCCGGCGCCGTCGGCTCGATCATCAAAAAGATCGCCGATATCGAGGGCATCGAGGCGGTCGGCGTCGATATCGGCGGGGCCACCACCGACGTGTTTTCGGTGTTTCAGGGTGTGTTCAACCGCACGGTCTCGGCCAACCTCGGGATGAGTTACTCGGTATCCAATGTGTTTGCCGAGGCCACCGTGCCGATGGTCATGCGCTGGGTGCCGTTCAATATGGACGAACGCGACCTGCGCAATCGCGTCAAAAACAAAATGATCCGCCCGACCACCATCCCGCAGTCGATGCAGGAACTGGTCTTTGAGCAGGCCATCGCCAAGGAGGCCCTGCGGCTGGCCTTCATTCAGCATAAATCGTTCGCCACGATGCTCAAAGGTGTCCAGCAGCAGCGCACAATCGCCGACGCTTTCGAGCAGACCACCTCCGGTGCGACGCTGGTCAACATGATGACGCTGAACATCCTGATCGGCTCGGGCGGCGTGCTGTCCCACGCGCCGCGCCGCAACCAGTCGGCGATGATGTTGATCGACTCCTTCCTGCCCGAGGGCCTCACCCGGCTGGCCGTCGATTCGATCTTCATGATGCCGCAATTGGGCGTCCTGGCTGAGGTGCACCCGGCAGCCGCGACCGAAGTGTTCAACAAAGACTGCCTGATTCATCTGGGGACTTGTATCTGCCCCGCCGGCGAGGCCAAAGGCGGCAAGGGGGCGGTCATGAAATATAAAATCGATCTTCCCGGCGGCCCGGTCTCCGGCACGCTCGAATTCGGCCGGATGAAAATGTTCAAACTGGGCATGAATGAGAAGACCTCCCTGCCGTTGGAGGCCAAGGCAGTGTTTGAACCCGAACGAGCCTTCGACCTCGGCAAAGGAAAAGGCAACAAGGTTGAGGCCGTGATTTCCGGCGGTGTGGTGGGGATTATCCTGGACGGCCGTGGACGCCCGTTCTCCCCGCCGACCGACGAAGCCACACGCGTAGCCAAACTCAAGGAATGGATGGCCGAGTTGGAGGTCTATCCGCAGGGCGCGCTGGAGAAACTGTCATAACCCGGGTCCTGATTGTGAAATAAACGGCTTAAAGGAAATATCGATGGCACATGCATACACTCCCGGTCTGAAAGTGACCGAAGAATCTTTGGTCGTCAAAGACCGCATCCTCCCCCTCAAAGGGGAAGTAATTGTTAAAGTCGGCGATCTGGTGGAGCCCGATGATGTTGTCGCGCAGACATATCTCCCCGGGCCGGTCGAACCGATGAACGTCGCCAACATCCTGAGTCTGCCCCCCGAGGACGTCGGGGAATGCATGCTCAAAAAAGAAGGCGACAGAGTGGCCAAAGGCGAACCGATTGCCTTGTCCAAATCGTTTTTCGGCTTGTTCAAATCCGAAGCCAAATCACCAATCGACGGCACGCTGGAGAATGTCTCTTCTGTCACCGGACAGGTCCTGCTGCGCGGCGCGCCGATGCCGGTACAGGTCAAGGCCTATCTCAAAGGCAAAGTCGTCAAGGTCTTCGAAAAAGAAGGCGTGGCAGTGGAAACCTGGGCGTCGTTCATCCAGGGCATCTTCGGCATCGGCGGCGAAACCCACGGCGAGATCATGATGGTGTGTAAGAACAACACCGAAATCCTGTCCCAGGATAAAATCACCCCGGCCTGTAAAGGCAAAGTGATCATCGGTGGGTCGGTGGTCACCGCGAATGCTTTGAACAAAGCCATCGAAGTCGGGGCCAAGGGTATCGTGGTCGGCGGTTTTAACGACCAGGACCTGCGTGATTTTCTGGGATATGACCTGGGTGTGGCGATTACCGGCCATGAAGATAAGGGGATCACGCTGGTCGTCACTGAGGGTTTCGGCGAAATAATGATGGCGCAGAAAACGTTCGAGTTATTGCAACGCCACGAGGGCGAGCTGGCCTGCATCAACGGCGCCACCCAGATCCGCGCCGGGGTGATCCGGCCCGAGGTCGTTCTACCCCGGCAACAATTAGGTTCCGTGGCCGACATCATTACCGAAACTCCCGGCTTAACTGTCGGCTCCCCGGTACGGGTCATCCGCCAGCCGTATTTCGGCAAACTGGGCACAGTCACCGAACTGCCGTCGGAGTTGCGTGTGTTGGAATCTGGCTCCAAAGCCCGCGTCCTAGAAGTTGAATTTCCCGACAAGGAACGGGCAGTCATTCCCCGCGCCAACGTGGAGATGATCGAGGAAATTTAATCAGCGACATAAGAAATACGCATACTCATTGCCGCCCCGGCTGCCAGATCGGGGCGGTTTTCTTTATCACGTGTCGACAGCAATATAATCTCGCGGAATTTTCGGCCCGATTCCGAAGTTCTGGGCAATTATTGCAAATCGTTAACTCCTTGGTTGCCAATCGTTTGAAAAAAATACTTGAATTTTTGTCACGCATTCCACATACTTTAAATAGAATTTGAAAAGTCAGGTCGGTTACACCATTCGGCGATAAGTCCGCCGAAAGACAGTCAACATTATATCGAAAGGGGAAAACCATGTCCTCTCCCTCTTCAAGGTTAATCCTTGTCGGTTTCCTGCTCTGCCTGGTTCCCGGAGTCTTGTCGGCGTCAATGATGTACCCGGAATCGCTTAAACCGGAGGAGAACCGGGCCCTTACCGAGCAAAGCGGCTCGTTTTCCACGTCGTGTGTTGATGTCGATGTCAACAACCAGACCCAGATTTCGACGTTTCGGCGCAGCGCTACCGACGCGTTGTATGAAGCGTCGCTGATGATTGGCGTGATAAACGACACCGATACAACTGTCTATCGGGACATCTTTCAAGTGAATAAGTATGACGGCATTGACGATATCCATTCCGGCGACGGGATAACCACTTTTGAAATATCATCGAGCGACGCAAGCGTCCTCGGTCGAGTGACATACTCCTATGACCCGGATGATGCCGATAGTTGTGGATTCATCATCATTTATTACGACATTTACGGCTCCGCCGCCACGCCGCTGACCATTTTTTCGGGTCTTTGCGCCGATTTCGATCTTGATGACGCGATGTTGAACCAGAGTTCGTACGATGCCGATCGGGATATGGTTTACATGACCTCCGCGAGTTCGGATCGTGTTTGCGGCATGGCGCTGTTGTCCGGCAGTGCTCATAATTTGCGGGCCATCAATAATCCCACCGAAATCTACGACGGTTTTACCGATGGCGAGGCCTATAGCCACCTGGCCGCCACTGACAATACTGACGGAACCACCGGCGATGACTGGTCGATTCTGCTGAGTTTTGGCCAGGGCGTTATCAGCCAGGACGATACCGTGCACTTTCAGGTGGCCTTGATGTACTCCATTTCAACGGTAACCGAATTGAACGAGATCCACGATCAGGCCGTGGCCTGGGCCGCGGGGCATGATCCGTTCGGCAACCCGCTTGTCACGATCGAGGACCACTCATTTGATGATTCCTTTGGCGATAATAATGGTCGGCCCGACCCCGGAGAAAATAATATCGAGCTGCTGGTGACGGTTTCCAACCTCGCAGCCACGGCCCTGGGGCTGACCATGCACGCCGCGGCAGATTTCCCGGAAATCGTGTTTTCCAATGATGAATCTTCGTATGGTGATTTGCTCCCCGCCCAACAGGCCGACAATACCGCCGACCCGATCGTATTTTCAGTCGATGCCGGCTTTCCCCCGACGATCGTCGAGTTCGAGCTGACCTTCACCGCCAATTCGGGCGCTTATACCCTGATCGAGACGGTCACGGTTAATGTCGGCGACGAAATCCTGATTGTTGATGATGACAACGACCGTCTTCCGCCGCTGGAATATATGTATTATCAACGTGTGCTTGATTCCCTACGCATCCCCAACCGGGTTTGGCAAAAATCCTCGCTGGGCTCTCCCGACGCCGACACCATGGCTGCTACCGCCGCCGTGCTCTGGTTTACCGGGGATACTCGGTTGGAGGTGTTGTCCGCCACCGATGTGAGCAACCTCGGGGCATTCCTTGACGGCGGTGGCCGATTGTTCCTCACCGGGCAGGACATCGCCGAGGACCTGGCAGATGACGCCGATTCGACATTCCTGCGCGACTATCTCCATGTGCGTTTCGCGGCCGGCTCGCCGTTACCGCTGGCTAATGGTGTCGCCGGCGATCCTATTGGTGACGGGCACCAGGTTCCCCTGGGCGGCTCCGGCGGACAAAGCAACCAGTTGTCTCCCGATATCCTTGTCCCGGCCGACGATCTGGCCAAGCCGGTATATACCTACTACAACTCAACCAATGTTGCAGGCATTCACGCGGCCGACGGCTACCGTGTTGTTTACTTCGGCTTTGGTTGCGAGGCCATTGCCGATGGTCTGATGATGACGACTCGCGGGGAGGTCTATGTCAGTGTTATCGACTGGCTGAACCTGGGGGACGACGATCCCGATGGTGACGGCCTGACCAATGCCGTCGACAACTGCCCGAATCATTATAATCTTGATCAATTGGATACCGACCTGGACGGTGAAGGCGATCCCTGTGATACCGACGACGATAACGACGGCGTGCCTGATCTGTCCGACAATTGCCCGCTCGTTGATAATATCGGACAGGAAAATGCCGATACGGACTCCCACGGAGACGTCTGCGATAATTGTCCGCTCACCGATAACGAAGACCAAAACGACGCCGACCAGGACGGCCTCGGGGACCTCTGCGATAATTGCCCGACGACCGGCAACCCGGACCAGTTCGACGGCGATGGTGATAACGTGGGCGATGCGTGCGATAACTGCCCGACGACTCCGAACAGCGGCCAGGCAAACGGCGACGGCGACAATGTGGGCGATGCCTGTGACAACTGCCCGACTATTGCCAACCAGACCCAGACCAACAGCGACCTTGACGGCCACGGTGATGCCTGCGACAATTGTCCCTCAACGACCAACCCCGGACAGGAAGACGGCGACACCGATAATGTCGGAGATGCCTGCGACAACTGCCTGACCGTCGCCAACCAGGACCAGGCCAACAGTGACACGGACGGTTTCGGCAATGTCTGTGACAACTGCCCGACTGTCGGTAACCAGGACCAGCTTAACAGCGATAGTGACGCCCTCGGTGATGCCTGCGATAATTGTCCCCTGGCCGACAACCAGAACCAGGCCGACGGCGACAACGATGATGTCGGCAATGTCTGCGACAACTGCCTGACGACACCCAATACGGACCAGCAAAACAACGACACGGATGCCCTGGGCGATGCCTGTGATAATTGTCCGACCGTTAACAACCCTGACCAGGCCGATGGTGATGCCGATGGTGTCGGCAACGCCTGCGATAACTGCCCCACCAGGGCCAACGCCAACCAGGCCGATGCCGATGATGATGATGCCGGCGACCTCTGCGATAACTGCCTGACGACGTCCAACCCCGCTCAGGAAGATTATGATTATGACCTGGTCGGCGATTCGTGCGACAATTGCATTTTCGTTCCCAACTCCATCCAGGAAGATGAAGACGGGGACGGCGTCGGTGATTACTGCGACCAGTGCTGGGGATATGACGATAACCTGGATGCCGACGGCGATGGAGTAGCGGACGGCTGCGATGAATGCCCCGGCTTCGCCGACAGCGACGACGGCGATGCCGACGGTGTCCCCGACAGCTGTGACAATTGCCCGGAGGCATATAATCCCGGGCAGGAGGACGAAGACCAGAATGATATCGGCGATGCCTGCCAGTGTGACTGCAGTGAACACTGCAATATGGACGGTGTGGGAGGTTTCACGCCGGTGGACGTGGCGTACATTGTGAAATTCGTCTACAAACAGCAGGACGCGCGGCCGGTGCTGCCCAATTGTCCGGCCGGTAACGGCGATTGGGATTGCAACGGTATGGTCACGCCCCTGGATGTCACCTGGTATGTGCAATATGTCTATAAGTCATCCGGCATCGGCCCTTGCGATCCATGCAATTGTGCGCCATATCCGGGCAACTGCCCGACATTTCCGTAAACAAAACGGAAATCGATTATAGTGTAACCCGCCCCGGCTGCCAAGCCGGGGTGGTTTTTATTTGTGGGATAGGCATCTTCTGCCTAAGGCGAACAAGTGCCGATGCGTCCCGCCAGAGGGCGGGGCTTGGTTTTATTCTACTGGATTCCCCGCCTCCGCGGGGAATGACAAGATTGGTGATGACAGGGTTGCGTAGCTGTCCTTGTCACCCCGGCCTCCGAGCCGGGGTCCAATTTCTCTCCTATAGACCCGCCGCCGCGGGGCACCCGTGCCACAACGCAACCCCCGGTGGACGGCAGACTCCTGTGAAAAAAACAAACCCACCGAGCAATTCGCTCGGTGGGTGGAATGGTTCGCGGCAATAACGCTGCCGATTACCGCTCAATAATACTGCACATATCGCACGGGACGTTGAGAGGATTCCGGAACAGGTAATCGACGATCCGGACAACGTCAATCAAATTGATAATGCCGTCACAATTGATATCCCCACTGTTGATCACCGGACAATCGGGATCGATAACCGGCGCAGGACCGTCACGGAAAACATAGTTGATCAGGTATACGGCATCACCCACGTCTACCGTGCCGCTGCCGTTGCAATCGCCATGGTTTGAACAATCGCACGGTTCACCACAGGTGTTGGCCCCCTGACACGTCGCCTCACCCGGACAGGTCGCCATCCCGAGGCAGGTTACCTCGCCGGGGCAGGTCGCCACGCCCGGACATGTCGGTTGCCCTAGGCACGTCGCCTGACCATCACACGTCGGAGAATTCGGACAGGTTTCCATCCCGGGACAGGTCGGGCAGCGGGCACAGGTGGCTTCGGTTAGACAGGTGATCCCGCAAGTGGTCATGCCTTCACACGTTTCGGACCCCGGGCACGTCGCTTGATCACCGCAGGACGGTGTCTGCGGACAGGTCGGCATGCCGGGACAGGTAGCACAACGGGCGCAGGTGGCTTCGGTCAGACAGGTGATCCCGCAGGTGGTCATGCCTTCACACGTTTCAGACCCCGGGCAGGTGGCCAGACCAACGCAAGTCGGAGTGTTCGGACAAGTTTCCATGCCGGGGCAGGTCGGGCAACGGGCGCAGGTGGCTTCGGTCAGACAGGTGATCCCACAGGTGGTCATGCCCTCGCAGGTTTCCTCACCGGGACAAGTCGGCATTCCCGGACAAGTCTGGGTGCCCTTACACGTAGTGTAGCCGGGACAAGTCGGCGTTCCGGGGCAGGTTCCCGCGCCGGCACATGTCGGATACCCATTACAGGTTATGTCGCATGTGCCGGCTGTCTGACAGGTAATTGTACCCGGGCAGGTCGGGTAACCCTCACAGGTGACTTCACATGTCGGCATCCCCGTACAAGTCTCTGTACCACATGTCGGGGCCGTGCCGCAGGTGGCCGCTCCGGGGCACGTGGCCAGGGAGGCGCAGGTTTCCATCCCCGGACAGGTCATCTCACCCGGGCAGGTCGTATAGCCGATACACGTCGGCAACCCCGGGCAGGTCGGCATCCCCGGACAAGTCGGTGACTGATCGCAGGTCACCTCGCAGGTGGGTTCTCCGGCCATGGTCGGCGTGAATTGCGCCAGCACGGGTGACTCAACGGGCATTTCTTTCGGCAAGTCGATGGGGATTTCCGCGACTGCTGCGGCAGGTGATTCTGCCGGTAGAGCATCAACTCCCGCGTCTTTGGTCCGGAAATCGTTCAGACTCCCCTGCAATGATTGTTCATACAGTGGGGAGATTTCCGGAGTGTCTGCCGCTGCTGCAGCGGCCCACAACAAACAGGCGATCAGGGCAAGTACGCGGACGGTACCTGTGGAATGGTGTAGAAAACCACGAACAAAACTCATGTAACACCCCCGAGGCAAAATGAACCTTTTCTGCAAATTAACCGGTAATTGGTTCTTGTCAAGATATTTAGCTCCTGTTCCTTCCATTCCTATATATCGTCAGGTGGGAAGGATTACGCAACCCCAAAGTAGTTTTTCTAAGGCCAACGGGCGTAGGGACTTTGGCTTACGCTCACGGCGCCGACCGCCCACCCCCGGAGGAATGATTGACAATGCCCGCAGGCCCGTTTTACTTGGACAGGCGCGGCCGGCAGACCGGCTTGGCGCGGGAGGCGCGGATTGAGTAACCCACCGAGCGCTTCGCTTCTGTGGGATACCCGATGCTCCAGCGTCAGAAAATGATACCACAGTCGACATCTTCCGTATTATTTCGGGAGAAAAAGTTTATATTCGCCGAGGACTCGATATCGGGATCGGGCGTGATTGATAAGATGTAAGAATGCGAACTTAGATAGGGAAATCGACGAAGTGCGGAAACAACCCATGATATTCAATAAATTCAAACCTGAGGCGTCGATTGTCCTTCATCACGGCGATTGTTTGGATTTCCTACGCGATATACCGGATCGACGTATCCAATTAGTCGTGACATCCCCGCCGTACAACATCGGTAAAGAATATGAAAAAAAGCTTAAGCTTGAAACATATTTGGATCAGCAAGCGGAAATCATCCGTGAATGTGTTCGCTGTTTATCATTAAATGGGAGTATATGCTGGCAAGTGGGAAATTACGTGTCACGAGGCAGCATTGTGCCGCTCGACACAGTGCTATATCCCATTTTCATCAAAGCGGGATTGAAGCTTCGTAATCGTATCGTCTGGCACTTTGAGCATGGGTTGCATTGTACGAACCGGTTTTCAGGCCGCTATGAGACAATTAATTGGTTCACGAAGTCCGACAATTACGTCTTCGATTTAGATCCTGTTCGAATCCCACAAAAATACCCGGGGAAGAAGTATTTCAAAGGCCCAAAAGCGGGAAAATACTCCTGCAACCCCAGGGGAAAGAATCCCAGTGATGTCTGGGATATCCCGAACGTGAAAAATAATCATGTTGAAAAAACCGAACACCCATGTCAATTCCCGGTTGAATTGATCGAGCGATTGGTATTGTCCATGACGAAAACAAGCGATTGGGTGCTGGATCCTTTCGTGGGTACCGGCACAACTATTATCGCAGCAATTCGTCACGGCAGAAAGGCCGCTGGTGCAGAAATCTTGGATCGCTATATGAAGATCTCACGTGATAGAATAGAAAAAGAGCATGCGGGCCTCCTGAAAACTCGCCCCATGGATAAACCGGTTTTTGACCCGCACCTCGCCGGCAAACAACTTACAACGAGCCCCTGGAAGAATTCAATGTGCGACCGGCAAGCGACACTTTTCCGAGAAACGGGACGCACTTGATGGTTTCCCTACATGAAAATTTGTGAAAAATATTCGCATCTCAACGGCCTTGAATACCTGCTGGTCCACAAGCCCGATTTGTGGGAGGAAGTATGCAAGGTAATTGAGTGCGTTGATGCCGTGAAGTGCCGCACGAAGATATCAAAAGAAAAAAATATGAAAGGCAAGTTGCTCTACAGCCCAATTGACATGAATGCCAATTTCAAAAGGCTCCTTAAGAAGAAAAACTGGCATGAAAGTCGTGTAAGTTATTGGGTCACAAAGAACGAAAAACTCATCAGGAAAACGATGTCCCTTTCACCCAAGGAACAAAAGAGTCAGATAGAACAGTCTGGAGAAAAGCCGATTTTTAGTTATAATCAGACGGATTTTGTCAAATCCAGGGTTGCTATTGAAGTCCAATTTGGGAAATACTCATTCGTGGCGTACGACCTGTTTGTGAAGCATCTTGCGTTCTATGTTGGAGATCAAATTGATGTTGGCATCGAAATATTGCCGATGAAATCACTGCAAAGTCAAATGAGCTCAGGCGTGCCTTATTATGAAGGTGAATTTTATAACGTCGTGCGGCAAGGCCGAGGCGTGCCTGCCGTTCCTTTAATCCTAATCGGGATTGAACCATAATCATCTGTTAGTCTATTTCCTTGCAATCCGGCCCTTGGGGCGGCCAATCCGTGTGTAGTTTTCCGTCAGCCTGAAGGCTGACCGGCATAAAACCTGAAGACAAAAATCGGAGCATCCTGCGCCGTCAAGAATCCGTTCCTGACGGCGATGGCGCGAGTGGTTGCGGGATTGCCATTGTCAAATCTCCAAGTGATAATGGAGGCCGATAATGAATGACGAACGGGCGCTGGTCGCCTTCATCGAATCCATGATCCGCCCGATGGAGGCGAACGGTGAGTAAGATTTCTTCGCGTCGTACGCTGAGTTGCGCTTTTGTCATTTCGACGAGCGCAAGCGAGGAGAAATCTTGCCCTGCGCAGGGGAAGATTTCTCGCCGCTTCGCGGCTCGAAATGACAAGGCCGCTGCGCGGCTCGAAATGACAGGATCAACGGAAGTTGGCAATGACAGGACCAGCGGGTGCTCAAAATGACAGGACGAGCGGGGGCTGGCAATCAAAGAATAGTCGGTTTCACGTTTTTATCATTTCGTCCAGTGCAGCGCCCATTGTCATTTCGACGAGCGCTAACGAGGAGAAATCTTGCCCCGCACGGTGGAAGATTTCTCGCCGCTTCGCGGCTCGAAATGACAGCGTGGGTTGCGGCGGATGGAAAGAAGAACGCCGCTGCGCGGCTCGAAATGACGGCATGGACTTCAGCGGTTCGAAAGGAAAATGCCGCTTCCCAGGAACGAAATGACATCGCCTCGTCATTTCAGCAGGTGAAACGGGGAGATGCCCGATGAAAGACCATAACTACTACGTCTACATCCTCACCAATTGGAACAACAAAGTCATGTATATTGGGATAACGAACGACCTTGAGCGCCGACTGTACGAGCATAAAAACAAACTGGTCGACGGATTTACCAAGAAGTACAACGTAAACAAGCTGGTTTATTACGAACATGGAAACGACGTTCATGCCGTGATTGCAAGAGAGAAAGAAATTAAGAAATGGCGGCGGGAGAAGAAAGACAAATTGGTGATAACCATGAATCCCGAATGGAAAGATTTGAGTTCAGAGTGGCAAGCTTCTCCCAGAGATGGTATCTCGACGAGTACCGGCGCCCTGGTCATTTCGACGAGCGCTGCGAGGAGAAATCTTGCCCCCACGGCGGAAGATTTCTCGCCGCTTCGCGGTTCGAAATGACAGCTCGTAGGGCAGGACCTTTTAGCGGTCCTGCCATCTTCCTGTGTTCATCGACAGGATCGCTGCGCTGCGCTCGGATCCTGCCCTATTCCTGAAGTGAAGCCACTACGGTAGATCGGGAGTAAATTTACAGTACGGGAAATCCTCACCCGCCGCTCCCGCGGCGCAGTTGCCGGACCAGCCGCCGCGCGCGGTTGTGTTCCTCCAGCGTTTTGGAAAAAATATGCGTGCCGTCGCCACGGGCCACAAAGTACATTTCCTCCGATTCGTTGGGATATAACGCCGCCAGCACCGCCGGCTTACCGGGATTGTTGATCGGCCCCGGCGGCAGCCCGGGATATTTGTAGGTATTGTATGGCGAATCGATCGTCAGGTCACGATACAATAGGCGCCGGTTGGTCCCGCCCATAGCATAAATCACTGTCGGATCGCATTGCAATTTAATCCGTTGGCGCAATCGGTTGTGAAACACCGCCGAGATCCGCGGCCGTTCCACCGCCACCCCCGCCTCGGCCTCGATCAACGAGGCCATCGTCAAGGTCTCATGCTCGTCCCAGCCGAGTTCCTCCATGCGGGCGATCAGCGAATCGGTGAACATCTTCTGTGTCGAGGCGATCAGTTCGGCAATAATTTCCTCCGGCTCGATCCCCCAGTAAAACCGATAAGCCGCAGGCAGCAAATACCCCTCGGCCGTGGCAGCGGGAATACCCTGCCGGGCCAGGAAACTCGAATCACGGCACAGCGCGAGAAATTCCTCAGCGGGCGTACCCAATTCGCTTTCTACCAGCCGGCCGAACCGCCCGATTTTCCACCCCTCGGGAAACACGATCCGCACGATCAGCGCATTCTGGTCGTGCAAACTTTTGAGAATATCGTACATGGCCACCCGGCCGGTGAAATCGTACCGTCCCGGCTGGAGCCGCCGATCGATCGCCCAGGCCCGCGCCAGCCAGACAAAGACCTGCCGCGAGCGCAACAACCCCTGTTGATCAAGGTCATCGGCGACCTGTGCGGTGTTGGCGCCTTTCCTGATGATCAAAGTCGCAGTGGCCTGGTCGCGGATCTCGATTGTCCCGAAAACAAGATATGCTGCTGTTCCGGCAAGCAGCACCACGGCCGCAGCGAATATCAATAATAACCGTTTGATCACCGCATACTCCGACCGACCGCAGGATATCCCGGTCCGCGCGCGACAGGCATCGCTTTGCCCGGTTATTCCGCGAGATCGGCGGCATCGGGCGACGGATTGACCGACTCCAGATATTGCTGTAACAGGATTGTCGCCGAAATTTTATCAATGGCCTCTTTGCGGCCCTTGAGTTTTTTCCCCGCCTCGGCAAATGTGGCGTGCGCTTGTCGGGAGGTCATGCGCTCATCCATCAGTGTAACCGGTATCCGCACCCGCTTTTCCAACGCCCGGGAAAACTCGGTCACTTCCTCGCCCATCGGTCCTATGCCGCCGGACAACGAACGCGGCAACCCCAGCACAATACGCTCGATTTCCCGCGCATCGCGCTGGTCGAGCACCCATTTGATGATATCCCGGGGGGAATTAATCAGCAATGTCGGCAGTCCCTGGGCGATAATCTGCATCGGGTCCGAAATTGCCAGACCGACCCGCCGCCGCCCGTAATCTATCGCCAGAATCCGTCCCATCTCCACAGCCAACCTCGCGAATTTCGGCATCCGGGGCAACAGCCAATTGCAAGGGCAGGCCGGCAGGGTCTAATGGAGGCGCCGCAATCCGGGAACGATGCAGTTGCTTGCGCAATTACGCTGCGCAAGTCGAGTTCTGCATTTGTTTGCATGCCGATGACCGGGTTTGGAGAGATTTGTCAGGATCGGCAGTCGGCGTGTCGGCAATTATAATCACTAATCTGCCTGCAGGTTATGGCAATCTGTCATTCATAATCGCACCGCCGCCTCAACCTTTTGGAAAAAGGCATAGCCTTTGCATTAGCCACCCTCGGATAAAATAGAAAAAAGGCGGAGGCACTATGGAAACAAGAGCTATGGAACGCGGATTTCCCCAAGAGCGGCTGGTCAACCAGTCCGAGCCTCGCATCAAGCAGGATAAACGGGGGTACTACATTCATACCCTCTCCGAGAATATCAAAGTGTATTTCGAAGAATACTATCAGTTTATGGAACTCCTGGCCGCCAAGTGCCATCTCGAGAATTCGCGGCTCGACAGCCAGATTAAAGATTGTGATCCGCGGCGCGCCGAAACATTGTCGTATTATCGGGCACGTAAGATTATCGCCGAACTAATCTTACGCACAATCACCTCTTTTTATACCGACAAAACCAACCTTGGCGTTTTCATGACCCCCTGGTGCTTCGGGACTGTCCTGCTGGAGAAAATCGAAATCCACCGCGACCGCCTCTCCCGGGGCGAGGTCCAGGACGACAATATCCCCGAATACCCCTACGATGTTGTCCGTTATATCGATGAAATCCACAAAACAGTCCTGCTGGAGATCCTCGAGTTCCCGCCCGAGGCCTTCAAAATGCGCTGGCAGTATACGGAGTTGATCAACCGCTATTCCACCGTTTTGTCGAATATCACCGCCTCGCTGCAGTCCATTTTAATGACGGTTCGCAGCTATGGGACCCAGGCCTGATTCGGTCCCGCCCCCGCACTCCGGGGCCGCGCAAGTCAATTCCACCGGGGTTTTTACCGATGATTAGGTATAGATGTACGTTCGGCTCGGGACACGAAAGAGGGCGCGGGACGGACGGACCATACTATCCAGGGGCAGGGACCACGGTGAAAACTGACATACAGCCCGAAAACCACATCGCCAATTTCCTGCCGGTATATCTGGATGCTTTGCGGCTGGATACAGTGCTGGATTTCGATTTATTCCTCGCCGTGCAGGGCAAGCTGGTCCTCTACCGGGAGAAAAACCTCCCCTTCACCGAAAAATACCGCAATGCCCTGCTGGAGCACCGGGTCAACCGGTTATATGTCCCGCTGAATTCACGCAAAAAATACCAGCGGTACATCGAGGCCTCGCTGGATAAAATCATCGCCGATGAACAAATCCCCGAACCAAGCAAAGCCCAGATTATTTATGAGACATCCAAAAATCTGGTCCAGGAGGTGTTCGAAGACCCGCGGGCCGGCGAAAATATCAAACGCTCGAAAAATATGGTCGAACACACGATCAGCTACATTCTCCGTGGCCGCGAGGCCTTTGTTCATATGCTGCAGATCACCTCGTTTGATTATTATACATATACGCACTCAATCAATGTCTGTACCTTTTCCATCGCACTGGCCCGGCGGCTGGGCATCGAAAACCCGGCCATCCTGCATGAGCTGGGGATCGGTGCGCTGCTGCATGATATCGGCAAACACAAGATCCCTCCCCGGATCCTGAACAAACGGGGGACATTGTCCAAAGTCGAATACGAGCTGGTCAAAAAACACCCGATCTGGGGCGCGGAAATTCTGCGGGAAACAAATTTGATTCCGCCGAAATCATACTACCCGGTCCTGCAGCACCAGGAACGGCTGGACGGCTCGGGGTATCCGCACGGGTTGAAAGGGCAGCAAATTCATTTTTACGGGCGGATCGCCTCCATTTGCGATACTTTTGATGCGCTGACCACGCAACGGACATACAAAAAGGCCCTCGATTCATTTCCCGCACTCAAATTGATGAAATCCATCTCCATGGAATTTGATGCCGAAATTTTGCACGAATTTATCCTGCTGATGGGCCCGGAAGAAGAATCCCGCCTGCGTAATTTGAAAAATGTCCCTCCGGAAATTAAAATGGCGATTTGACGCCCTGTTCATCCGACATAAAATCGCTGTCTGTCGTGTCCCTTTCGGGGCGCTTGACAACCTTCGTGTTTCCCCCCTAATTGTCCGGCAAAACGGAGGGGAGTATGCCGAAAAAAGAAGTGGCCACCACCAAAGCCCCTGCGGCAATCGGTCCCTATTCTCAGGGCGTGATTGCCGAGGGCAAGCAATTTGTCTTTGTTTCGGGCCAGCTGCCGTTGGACCCTGCCACCGGCGCGTTCGCCGGTGATTCCATCGGTGAGCAAACCCGCCGGTCGCTGGAGAACGTCAAAGCCGTCCTAGCTGCCGCCGGCGCGGGAATGGGTGATGTAGTCAAAACCACGGTGTATTTGCAGCACATGAGCGATTTTGCCGGAATGAATGAAGTCTACCGGGAATATTTTACCGGTGTGTTTCCCTGCCGGGCGGCAATCGAAGCGGCGGCCCTGCCCAAAAACGCCCTGGTGGAAATCGAAGCGATTGCCCTGGTGGGCTGACGGTTTGGTGTAAAGCGGGACATTTTGATGATTGCCCGATGGTTCGTTTTCTCACTATTGATCTTGTGCGTCGTGCCGGGCGGTTGCGGCACCGAATCGACTGTTTCGGGTCCCGATGACGGCGAACCGGGACAGGCGGCAAAATATGTCGATTTGTACGTTGGTTTCGACGCCCACTACCGCTTGTTCGATCATGCCGGTGATTCGATCGGCACGACACGGTTGAAAATCATCGACCGGTTCTACGCGGCGGATTTTTCCGGATTTATCGCTGTCGATTCCATCCCCCGCTGGCTGGACACCCTGAATTATCTGTACACGTTCTGGCTGGTCTCCGGCGGTGATACGATATTTCAGTTGGATGTCGGTTACTCCTACCAGCAGCGGCAACCGGTCGTGCGTAACCACACCGAGACCGACTTGTCCTGGCCGCTGTATGCTGTCGGCTCGCCCGGGACCACCAGCCGCTATGCCGTGGTTTTTCACCAGCGCCCGGAAACCGAAACGGTAGTCCTGCCGGTCGGCGGTATCTACACCAACTGTGGCCGGACCGACCTGCTGGCAATTTATGAGTTGTCGGCTGATACGGTCGTCCTCGGCACAGAATATTTCGCGCCGAATGTCGGCCGCATCCTGTCGAGTTTCCGGCCCTTTGTGCAATCGCAGATCTATTATCGCGAACTTATCCGCTAGCCGGTGGTTTACGGCGCATACGGCTCGGAGCTTATTTCCAGATCATGCACCACCCGGGCCACCGGATAATGGTTCAAATCCGGCTCGGAATACGGTGAACGCTCATAGAAGAACATCCAGCGGTCGCGTGGTGAGTTGCGGAATGTCGAATCCGCTTCCAGTCTCGCTTCGAATTCCACTTTGAGCGCTGTGTCGGACGCCAGCATCTCGGCCGCGAGTTTTTCTACCGCAAACGGCTCGATATATTCTTTGCGTTCAAAAACCGTGTTAAAGAAACCCCACGAGACAAATGAATCGGGCGCTTTCGGCTCCAGCAGGTGCATGGCCACTTTTGCCGCGCACTGTTTCAGCGGGACTACGATGGTCCCCGCGGGAAATGTTTTCGTCGTGGAAATCGTCTCCGCTTCACATGAAACGCGGAGCCGCCCCTCCAACGGTTCTTTATCCCATTTCGGTTCGGTGAGCTTGTACAGTTCGACCTCGGCGGTCAGCGGTTCAGTGAGCCGACGCAATTGGACGCCGTTTAAAGCCAATCGTTCAATTTGCACCTGCCATTCCTGCGGGATCAGATAGTATTTCGGCGGGATGACCGTTTCGCTGACTACGGCGCGGTTGAAATAAGGCACGCGCATCGTCACCGGCTTGTCCGGAAAATACCGCACCCATGTGGTCCCGGCGATTTCGCTTTCGACATATTCGCATTCATAACCCAGGAAATCAATCATCACCGAGTCGCCGGAATTTTTGAACCGCAGAGGATACGGCTCGGTCAACCCCGCGGCTGTCTGCTCATCGGCTTGCCGGACTGCCTCGACCAAAGGTTGCGGGTGGTCGTTTAATTCCTGCAGGACTGCCAGCATCAAGGCGTAATTTGCCAGCACCCGGGTCTTGAAATCCTTGAGCATATGCATTTCGACCAGCATGCCCGGGCGGTTGTGGATGATCGAGTACCCGGTGGAAAAGCGCGGTGAAGCCACCCACGACCACAGCCCGGTCGAGGGATCGTCCCCTTTGGTGATGACATACGGGGTGATTTCATGTCCGGCATCGTGCAGCCGCCCGGTCACCGCGGGCATAAAGTCCTCGCCGGCCCATTTGCGGATGCTCTCCGGGGCATCGAGCTGGTCGGTGATGGTATAGGTGATTGCATATTGGTAATCCGCGCCGTCGGTGACATGGTTGTCGATCAACAAATGCGGCCGCCAGGCGACGAACATCTTCGTCCAGACCTGCATCTCCGGCGCATCGGCCCTGAGAAAATCACGATTGAGGTTGATACGTTGCGCGGTCACTCGAAAACCCATGGACTCCGGGCCGAGCTGGTTGGCCCGGTTGTACGGCGAACTGTTTTCGTGGCCGTCGATGTTGAATACCGGAACGACCAGCAAAATCATATGATCGAGGAGTTTTGCATGTTCTTTGGCGATTAAGATATCGCGCAGCAGGGCCAGCGAGGCCTCTTTGCCGCAGATTTCTCCCGAATGGATGCCGTTTTCGACCAGGACAATCGGCTTGCCGGTTGCCGCGGCGGCCTCGGGGGTAAAGGCCTTGTCTTTGGACAGCACTGCCAGATACATCGTCCGCCCCTGCGGGGTCACGCCGATTGACAGGAGCTTGATCAAATCCGAGGCCTGTTCCAGCCGCTGCAGATAGGCGATGGTTTCATCATAGGTGGAAGTCTGTCCATAATTCGTTGCTTCCGCAGTGGTGATGAAGCCGTCGGTCCGGTCAACGGCACAGGATAATTCAGCGAAACAGACCGTAACAAATCCGGCCATCACCAAAAAGATCATCTTATTGCGCATCGGAATTTCCTTATTCAAATTCTCCAATTGCCGGTGGGTGACGATATTTCAGCCGAATATTCCATATCTGTCATGCCCGCGCAGGCGGGCTTGTTGAAAAACCAGACAGAAAACGATTTGGCGTAGGTCGGGTCCCGAGTGAAGTCCCGCTTTCAAGCGGGGCGAAACGAGAAACCCGACAAACGATTGGCTGAACGACAATATTCACGTGCTCTCACTTTGGACGAAAGGTTCGTTCAACAATTGAATTTTCGATGAATTCATCTTTTGTGCGGGTCAGCCCTTAGGCTGACCGGCTTAGATACTTCCGGACGTCAGCCTGAAGGCTGACCGTCACAAAAATATCACTCGTGCCACATGGTACTCCACTCCGCCGCGGCGGACGGTGGGTCGGTAAATCCTTGTCGGGTTTCTCGTCATGCCCCGCTTTACAGCGGGTCTTCACTCGGAACCCGACCTACTCCTCATGATCACACCAACTATTCATTTGATTCAAACCGTGCACCCAAGCACTGTACTTGATCATCCCGCAAATAAGAATTTGATATGCGACTCCCGATGAATTCAATAAGTTTGTTTTTAAACCAGCCAATGTTTCGACAGGCATCACGTGCGCATTCGTAATTAAATGTCGTGAAATCATATGGGATCTTTGACTTTTTCCAGAAGTTTTCAGGGAATTCATCATCCACTATGTGAATTCTGTTTTTCCCATACGTAATGAGTATTTTGGGTTTTTGAATACGTCCGTGCATGATACTATTTCTGATCCTCGATAGCTCCGTCAACAATACTATCTCGTCACTATCTTGATCAAAATATTCACTGGGCGACTTCAGTTTTCCATTACATATGACTGGAACGAAGCGTATTTTCGAAGCTAGCCGCCATCTATCAAAGGTTCTCTGCCTTTGATCGTGGTTCATCCACTTGTCGGGCAAATCGGCTATTTCATGGCACTTAAAATCAACAACAAGCGTATTGCAAAACGCTTCCAGCGCAGCCATGCCTGTGATGAAGCTTGCTCTGCTATATGCCTTTTCTCTACTCCATAGCCCCATATCGAGTTTCGCCGGATTGCTAACATCTTGAGCATGTACCAATTTATATAAATCTTCCGATTTGGTCAAAAATATTTCCATGTCATAGAAGAGGGCGCGAAATGTTCGACGAGTCATCGTTGCCCACTGTTGAATTTTCGCTTCAGGCATAATATATAGCCTCCCGCCGGACACAAATATCAAATCTTGCCATACGTATGTCGGGTTTCTTCATCCCGCTTAAAAGCGGGATTCCGGAACCCGACCTACGCGAAATCGTTCCATCCAGTGTTATCGTGGTTAGTGTACGCTCCCGCGCACCAACACAATCCACACCTGCTGCTGTGCGTTTTACCGCTCTTTCGGTGTGTCCGGGCGCTTTGGCAGCTCAATCTTCTTCGCCGCCAGTTTTTCCTCCAGCACTTCGATGGCCTTGATCAATTGATCATCATACCCGGCCATGACCCGTTTCGGCAGGTTGTCGACTTCGATATCCGGCTCAACCCCGTGGTTTTCCATCACCCATTCGCGGTCGAGGTTAAATGTCGAGAACTCAGGTGTCGTTACATACCCGCCGTCGGTCAGTGGCCGGTGGCCACGGATGCCGACCACCCCGCCCCAGGTGCGTTTGCCGATCACCGGGCCGAGGCCGTATTTCTGGAAATAATAGGGAAAATTGTCGCCGTCCGAACACGAGTACTCGTTGGCCAGGCAGACCATCGGCCCGGTGAACACGCGGCCCGGGACAGTGCCGACCTCCCAGTTGCGCGGCGCGCGCATGCCCACCAGTTCGCGGCGCAGCCGTTCGAGGATCAACTGCGACACAAACCCGCCGCCGTTGCCGCGTTCATCGATGATCAGCGCTTCCTTGTCCAGTTGCGGATAAAACGTGCGCACGAATTCATTCAACCCGGCGCCGCCCATGTCGGGGATGTGGATGTAACCGAACCGGCCGTTGGTCACGCTGTCGACATAGCGGCGGTTGTTTTCGATCCAGTTATAATAACGCAGTTCGGTTTCCGAGCCAATGGTAGTGACTGTCACTTCCCGCGCCCCGGTGAGCGTCGGCTTGTCGTTGACCGTCAGAGTAACTGTTTTGCCTGCCTGTTTGACCAGTAAACGATAGGGATTATCGGCGGCAACCAGTTCCTGCCCGTTGATTTTGAGGACGTAATCCCCCTCGGCAATATCGATTCCCGGCTCGGTCAACGGAGAACGGCGGTCGTCCACCCAGTTTTGGCCGAGTAGGATCCGGCCGATCTGATAGCGACCGCCGGCCGAATCGATTTTCCAGTCGACACCCAACAGGCCGATCCCGCTCGCGTCCGGGACAGCCCGGTCTCCGCCGCCGGTATAGGTATGCGAGCAGGCTAGTTCGCTGATCATTTCGGCCATCAGGTAGGTCAGATCGAACCGATGCGCCGCGTAGGGGACCAGTTGGGCATACCGGTCATACATCCCCGGCCAGTCGACCCCATGCATGTTGGAATCATAAAAATAATCGCGTTGTAACCGCCAGGCTTCCCGGAACATCTGCCGGTATTCCGCCTCGCGGTCGAGATACATCTCCATGTGGTCCAGTTCCAGCCGGCCGTCCGCCGTATTGCCCGATTTCCCCCCGGCATCGATAATGCCGTACTGGCCGTCTTTTTGGTAGAGCAGTTTCCGGCCGTCGGCGGAGATCTCGTACCCGTCGATGTCCTTCACAAAGACATTGTCTTCCCGTTCATCGAAATCAAAAACATGCAGGTCGGTCCGTTGTTCGCCCATCCGGCCGGAAAGCCCGCCGAACCCGGAGGAAAAGTAAAATAACCTGCCATCGAGCGCTCGCAGGCCGCCATAGCTCCCGGCATCGACCGGCAGCGTTACCTGCCGGTCTTCGATTCCGGCAAAATCGATGACCAGGTCTTTGTTCTTGTCGTCTTTCTTTTCGTCCTTCTTCTCGTCTTTTTTCTCATCTTTGCCGTTTTCTTTGCCACCACTATCAACGTTCACTTCGTCGCTACGCGGGGCAAAGGGCGATGGCGTCCCGGCGGTCAGCGGCACTACCACGATCTCCTGCATATGCTGGTTGACAAAAACGAAGTCTTCAGTCCCCAGCATGGCGTTGTAATTCCGCTCGGAGACAAAGTACAGGTTCTTCCCCTCCGGGTCGAACGTCGCGCCGTAATCATCAGTCATCCCGGAGGTGATGGCCCGGCTGGTCTTATCGGCGAGCGAGTAGACATACACACGATCGAATTCGTTGGTCCCCGGTTTGGAGTACACGAGCCATTTCGAATCGGGCGACCAGCTGAAATCCCGCAGCTCACCCAAAGGATTGTCGTCGACCGGGACCACTTCCTTTTTGTCGATATCGAGCCAGTACAGACTGGTGTTCTTATCCGACCAGGCCAGTCTCTTACTGTCGGGCGACCATTGGGGATGATAGCGGTAACAGTGCCCGTCGGACGTCAGCCGGACTTCCGCCCCGGAACCGTCGGCGGGCAGGATATATAGCTCATCCTCACCGGTCCGATCGGACATATAGGCAATCCACTTGCCGTCCGGCGACCACGTCGAATATTTTTCGTTCACCCCCGCGCTGTTGGTCTGATTGCGCGTATTGCCATGCTTGGCAGGCACCGTGAATATGTCACCGCGCGCGCCGAACAATGCCCGTTTGCCGTCCGGCGACAGGCCGTAATCGTCAATATTCCCGGAGACTTTGACGTACTCCGGCCGCATCCACGTCCGATCGTCGCCGAGGGTGACCTCCACCTTGCGCGCCTGGCCGGTGCCGACATCCAGCACGAACAAATAACCGCCGTTCTCGAAAATGATTTTTCCGCCCGGCCCCGATTCCGGCCAGCGCACGTCATATTCGGTGTAATTGGTGACCTGTGTGGTTTGTTTCGTCGCCGGATCGTAGCAGAAGATATTGAGCGTCCCGGTGCGGTCGGAATTGAAGTAAATCTTGTCGCCGATCCACAGCGGGACATTGTCCGAACCGACCCAGTCGGTGATCTTTTCGGCGTCGTAAGTGGCCAAATCAAAAATCCACACGTCCTGCGCCATGCCCCCTTTATATCGCTTCCACTGCCGGAAATCGCGCCCGATCGGCGTGTAGACAATCTTTTTCCCGTCGGGAGAAAACTTGGTGAAACTCCCCTCGGGGACCGGCAACTGCTCCGGGTAACCGCCGGTGGGGCTGACCAGGAAAAGCTGTCCGACAAAAACCTCATACGAGAATTTGCGGGAACGAAACAGGATCCGCGAACCGTCCGGAGTCCAGTCCAGCACCTGGTTTTCCGGCCCCATCCGTTCGGCGCCGCGCTGGAACCCGGGATGATAAGACAGTTGTTTGGGTGTCCCGCCCGCGGCAGGCATCACATAGACATTCATGTCGCCGTCATATTCGCCGGAAAAAGCAATATGCCTGCCATCCGGCGAGAATCGGCCGAATAACTCCAACCCTTCATGAGTGGTCAACCGGCGCGCCTGCCCGCCGGTGGCCGGGACAGTCCACAAATCACCGGCATGGGAGAAAACAATGGTGTTTTCATGAATATCGGGAAAACGAAACAAGCGGTCTTCGGCAACGGCCCGACCGGCGTTTAGCACGCCGATCGCAAACAGCACGGCAATGACTTTGAGCGGTTTGGACATTTTTCCCCCAGGGTTGAATAGGTCGCATGCCTCCTCGGCACAACATGGTCAGGATACAAAACTGACGGTCCCCGCACAAGGGGCGAGAGGAATTTCACGCACGGCTTCCAGCATCGAAAGACCGGGTGGCATCCCGAATTTTCAACGTGTCGGCAGACCACTTCCCCCGACCCATAACCCGGCATACGCGCCCCCATCACACAAGTTGCGCCGGGGCGGGATACCGGCCGACCGAACGGGTAAAACGGTCATGCCGGTTTCGCTTTGCGGCTGCAGGGACCTGCCGCGCAATTTATTGATTGACTATAATATCGGTTTGTTTATACCCATAACATGGAGAGGTGCCGGAGTCAAAAAGTATTGATAAAATCGGCCGGAGACTGAATCTTTGGGTCTGGGTTTGAATGAATGAAACGGGGTAATCCGGCGGGCGAAGACACCTGATTTTCGGCGGGCCGGGGCGCGGCCACCGGGACAGGACGTATCACAAATATCCAGACGGGAGGAATACGATAATGGGCATGATGAAGGAATTCAAAGCGTTCGCCATGCGGGGCAATGTGATCGACATGGCGGTCGGGATTATCATCGGCGCGGCATTCGGAACGATCGTCAAGTCCCTGGTGGACGACGTGATCATGCCGCCGATCGGCTTGCTGCTGGGGAATGTTGATTTCTCCAATTTGTTCGCGGTTTTGAAAGAAGGCGCACAGGCCGGGCCGTTTGCCACACTGGCCGACGCGCATACTGCAGGAGCAGTGACGCTCAACTATGGCGCATTCATCAACACGATTGTCAGCTTCGTCATCGTAGCTTTCGCCATTTTCATTTTGATCCACAACCTCAACAAACTCAAAAAACAGGAAGCGCCGGCGGTTCCAACGACCAAAGACTGCCCCTATTGTTTTTCCAAAATTGCCCCCAGCGCAACACGCTGCCCGCAGTGCACTTCGCAGTTGCAGGAGGGTTAAGACAAACCAGCCACCCATTAGCCGATCACGTACGACTTTCGCCGGGCAGGCCGGTCCGGCAGGAAAGAGAGGTAGAATGTATCGCATAGTTCTTGGAGTGTTTCTCGGCGTGGTGCTTGCTGTCTCGGCGGGGGCGGCACAGGATTCGCTTGCCTGGAAACCGACAGCGGATGTCATGCTCACGCTGACCCAGAACGCCTATTCGGACAACTGGGCGGGCGGGGATGTCGGGAGCGTTACCTGGGTCGGTTCTGCCAACCTGGGGCTGGAAAGACAATTCACCGCCCCCTGGCACTGGCGCAACACGCTGAAACTGGCCTATGGCCAGACGCACAATCAGGAACGCGACAGCAAAGACTGGAAAAAACCATTCAAATCGACCGACCTGATTGACTTTGAAAGTCTGCTGCGCTACCAGATTTGGTCGCCAACCATCGAACCATACGCCGCTTTTCGCCTGATTACCCAGTTCGAAGACGCAACTTACGATAATTACACCCAGCATTTTAATCCGATCGATTTGACCGAATCAGTCGGTGCCTCGAAGACGCTGTATAAAAAAGATGAAGACGAGTTTATGGGCCGTTTTGGGTTCGGCTTCCGGCAGCGGATTATGCGCATCCCCGATTCTACGTTCACCAGCACTACTACTGAATCGTCCAACGACGGCGGGCTGGAATTTGTTTTGGACGGCAAATACCATATCCCCACGTCGCAAATCCTGTGGACGACCAAGCTGACGACGTTCAAGGCCTTTTTCTACAGCAAGTCCGATGAACTCACGGGTTTGCCGCACGAGGATTACTGGAAAGCTGTGGACGTCAACTGGGAAAATACTTTCTCGGCACAAGTCTCGAAATATCTGGCGGTTTCGTTGTATATCCAATGGTTATACGATAAGGAAATCGACAAGGGCGGCCGGTTTAAAGAAACGCTGTCGTTGAATTTCACCTGGAAGCTGCTGTGATGAAACGTCCAGTCTCTGGGCGGCAGATGTCCACATCTGCCCCAGCGATGATCCTTGGCTGGGGCACGGCTTCGTGCCCCAGCCAATAATTTATAAATCCGCGTAGGTCGGTGTTCCGACGTTCCCGCCGCCGCGGGGACGGAAAAACCCGACATGATCCATCCGTGAACATGTGTCGGGTTTGCTATGTGCGCTCCGCTCACAATGGAATCCGACCTACAACACATGATTTATTTTCTTTTGCTTAACAAAAATGTATCTAGCCAGCGAACCGATTCAGAAGTGCATCTATGAGGACAAACAATTATGAATAGAAGGAGAATATGAGGGAATCGCTTAAGCAACGATGGAATATTCTTGCCAGAACTCTCCATTGCCTCCGCTTTAAGTTCTTGCCAATCTTTGGTCCGCTTTGGCCATACATTAATATTTTCTCCCCATTTTTCTGTCCTCCATAAATATGTTTGCCACAACTCATCGGGCCTTAATGAGCAAGCCATTATTTTTGAGTAATCAGACCATAAACCCTTCATATGGTTTTTCCAATTCCTTCGAACAAATATATGCATCAAACCTTCAGCGGTATAACTGTGTTGCCTAAAATCATCTTCAATATCATATCCTGGGATTCCGAGTGCCGCCAAATGTATTCTTTCTGCATCGTAGTATGGATTTGGCATCCCCGCATTCGACCCCGGATTATTGACTTTGAGTATATTTTCCAAAACATTCGCAATCATGGCATCCGGCGTTCTTGTCGCATCGACGTGTTTAAGATACCAATAAGTACTCATAAATTGAGGTACTGCCGCCTCGCCCCATAATTGCATCTTGTTACGATATTTCTCGATATAATCACGGCACACTCTATAATAATCGTCTACCGTAATATCTTTCTTCAAGATAATACTCCATAAATGGAATATTGCGACAACAGAACAAAGCAATGTTACTCTGATGCGATAGAACATCTGATCTGATAAATAATCACCCGCCGTCATAAATTCTCTATCTTTAACTTCATCCACAATTGCTTTCAGGAGATTATATATATGTTCCTCTATTATTGAATAGTTTGCTATCCACGCATCATCATTTAATCCATACTTCTCTGCAACCGCCATAATATGAGCCAAATATAGAAGCCATACTTCTATTTCTGCATAGTAGTTATTCTTTGATGTATAAGGTGAGAGTGCTATTGCATTCAATAATGCTGCACTACGAATTGCTCGGGAGCATTCTACCGCAGATACTCCGGTACCATCCGCATTCAGCATGGGTAAACATTGCCTGAGTAATGCCGAATACTTGTCCTTCTCGGGCATACCATCTCCCGCAGATAAATATAATTCCAAGAGTGATTTAAATAACAAAAGGTTTGAAGGTAGCATATTATCGGCCAATTGTTTGGCCTTGGCGTACAATTCTCCAAACACAATTGTGGAAAGCTGCGATTGCGGCATACCTTGCTGGATCCAGCCTTCATTAATTTTCGTTAATAAATCTGACGCCTCCTCCTCGAATTCGGCATTAATCACCAAATACGAATTATGCCATGCCTCTGCTCTAATTGACGGATGTTCAATTTTCGCCATAACTAATTCTGTCAGCTGGGGAAGCATTTCAGATAATTCGCGCTTTTTCAACTTCCTCCCCTTCAAGGCTTTCAACTGAAATGCGCAAATTATGCCTTCTGCATTTCTAGTAATAATATCTTTCCCATGTTCAATCGGAGCATGGCGGGAGCTATGAATTATTGTATGGCCATCATTAACCAGCATCTGGCAGAACGCAACTTGTAACGCGCGTTCCGAAACTTCACCCAACCAATTTTCTAGAAGCCTCTCTATCACGCCAATCCAACCTCTTTTTTTCTACTAAATCATTGTACTGTTTCTTTAAGTCATGATTAGTATCTATTTCCTGCAATATCTCTTGGGCGCGTTGGTACAAACTTGGTCCTAAAATAAGCATCAGTTTATTCATATTTCCTTTTTCGTCGAAATCTATCTGAATGCCCTCCATTGCCGCAAAGAACATCTCTGTGCTAAACTTCCGTCCTTCAAAATCGAATTCCTGACCGGTGTCATGACATACTCTACCCAATTCACCTAAAAACATTTTGATTTGTTGCTCCGCCATATCTTTGGCTAATGTATCCAATTCCTGAAATATATTGGTTGGATCACCGGATTTGATATCTTCAGCCCGAATTGTGTAAGTCCCTGAGAATTCCTTTAAGTTTCCAGTAAGAGTTTTGCCGTCGTCCGTTTTGGTCGAGTAATTCCGTCCCTCGAATATTCTATACTCTTTAAATGCGTAAGGCCCTAGGTAAGCATCTACTCGCCTTTTAAAATTGCGTTCGATTAACTTACGAATTTCCGATTTGGCTTTAGTATAATCCGGCAACATTTAAATACCCTTTAAGTAATCCCAGTGTACAATATACGCCAAAATCCGTTTAGAAACAAAATCTAAAATGAATCCTTCGGTACTGGCGACAGAGCTTAGTCGTCGAAACTACGCTTGCCTTTTGCGACCTAGGGGATTGCGACCTACTATGACGTAACACCAATCCCTTCCGGTTCCCGTCGTTGCTCATCCATTAACCGGCAGCCCTCGAGAAGAATCATGTCGTTCGGCAGTTTGCAGTTGACGGCGGGTTTGGTTTCCACCGGATGTAAATCAAACATGCCGTTTTCCCAGGTGAGGATTTCGTAAATCGCCTGTTCGCCTTCTTTGTCCGGAGTTCGGGCGAATTTGATCTGGCCCTGCCACAGGATCACCGAGGCCTTCTTCGGCCCGTCGGTGATATCAATGCGCACACTACGATTGCCCGCGGCGAGGATCTGCACCATATCGATAAAATTCAGTTGTTGTAACGACCCGGAAACCGAGGGTGTTTCTGCTACGGCTTTTTCGCGGCGGCTCACCGCGCGCTGTAATTTGGCGACAGCCACACCGGCGTCCCACTGACCGCTCCAGACATCCTCATACCCCGCTTGCAACGCCGCTCGCTCCAGCGCGGTATCCGGCTCATCCAGCACCAGGAAATTCGCAGGTCTGGGGGAGGATGACCCCTGCCACTGGACCCATGCCAGTGCGCCCTCGGCGGCCCAGATGACAACATCCGGCATGCGGCGTTCCACCTGACGGCGGGCCTCGGCGGCCCCCCGTGATTTGACCACGCGCCACCCCTCGTTTTCCAACTGCAGGACAAGGTGGTGCCATTCAATCGGCCGGTCAGCCACCATCAGCACCTCGGCCGGTCCCGGCGGCAGACAACCGTCCAACACTTCCTCCTGCACCACCCGCAGCATCGCCTCGACCACGACCGGGTCGAACTTCTTCCCCGCCTCACTGCGCAGCCAGCCGGTCAATTCACTGAGCGATTCGATCGAATTCACCGGCTTCTGCTCAACGGCGGTGACAAACGCCCGCGCCACGGCGAAGACCTTGCCGGTCAGCGGGATTTCCGTCGTCGATTCACCTGGCTTGGTGTCCGACCGGTCGAAATCAATAGCGGCGGCATGATAAATATCGGCCACCGGGTACGGACAGCGCAGTTCCTCGATGGTTCGGGGCCAGTTTTCGGTATCAGTACTTTCGCCGGCGAAAAGCGGCGCCAACTCGCAGGCAGTCATCAACGAATCGATGGCAAACTGGCCCAGCGGCAAAATCCGCGCCGCCGCCAGCGCATAACGCGACAGCCGCCGGTCACGTACACCGGCCGCGAATTTTTGCGCGACATATTCCGACAAATGGATGTATCCGTCCCGCAGCCGCTCATACGATAGCGGCGAACGCAAAAGTGATGTGGTCCACGACGGCCGCTTGATAAATTGGATCTTGGGCAGTGCTCGTTTCAGCGCCGCCTCGGCTTGCGGCTGACTGGCCAACTGATCGTCATCATAGATGACATACTGCCATTCGCCATCCGGCGCCGCCTGACCGTCCCAGTTTTCCACCCGGCAATGTTCGACTTCCAATAACGATTTGAACAACTTGGCCACAAACGGCTGCGACAGCCAGAGCAACACCCCCGTGTCGTTTTCGGTGTCGTCGGGAGAAGGGGGGCCGCCCGGTTTTTCGACGGCAAAGGTGAAATGCAAGCCCAGATTTTTTGCTTTGCTGCCCGGCTCCGGCCTGCGGCCCGCCGGTTTGACTTCTGTTTTTTGCTGCTGATAACGTTGCCAGACCCGCTTGAGCGAAATTTCGGGGATGACCGTCATGACAATCGTTTTGGCCTTGGTATGGAATTTTATCTCGGCGGCCAGGGCGATATTGGCCGGGTCGGTGACCGCGACTTCCAGATGTTTCCGCTGGGGATCATAGGCCAAAGGGAGAATCCCCTTTTGCCTGATCCATTGTTCGGGGAACAACTTGATGGCCGCTTCCTCGAGGATCGCGGTCTCCGGGTCCCAGACCGGCGTGCCGAATTGTTCGGCCAGCGCCTCGGCCAGTTGGGACTCGCTGAGATACCCCAACTGCACCAGCGCGGTGCCCAGCCGGCCGCCGTTGTCTTTTTGCTCGCCCAGGGCCTGGACCAATTGTGCCTCGGTGACCCAGCCGTGCCGCAGCAGGATTTCATCAAGTCGTTTGCGCGGGGTCACGATACCAGCTCCGGCTTGAGTTGTTCATCGGCGACGAGGGATTTCGGGTTATCCATACCGGCAGCGGCGTCCGGACTGACCACACCCGCCTCGATCAACTGCTGCAGGTGCTGGGCCATTAATTGCATCCCGTCGCGCCGCCCGGTCTGGATGGCCGTGTTGATCTGCTGCGTCTTGTTTTCGCGGATCATGTGTGCGATGGCAGGAGTGCTGGTTAAGATTTCCAGCACGGCCACCCGGCCGTTGCCATCCGCGCGGCGCACCAGTTGTTGCGAGATAATCCCCCGGAGACTCTCGGAAAGCATCACGCGAATCTGGGGTTGTTGCTCATAGGGGAATGCATCTATCAGCCGCGTGACGGTCTGGGCCGCGCTGCGGGTGTGTAGTGTGCCCAGCACGGACAAGCCCAGCTCGGCGGCGGTCAGTGCCAGATGGATGGTTTCCAGGTCGCGCATTTCGCCGACCATAATCACATTGGGGTCTTCCCGCAAGCAGGCGCGCAAGGCCGCGGCGAAACTCCGGGTGTGGACGCCGACCTGCCGCTGCGTAATCAGGCATTCCTTGTTTTCATGGACGAATTCCAGCGGGTCTTCCAGCGTGATGATATGTTTGCTTTGCGTCTCGTTAAGATGATTGATCATGGCCGCCAGCGTCGTGGTTTTCCCCGAGTTGGTCGGCCCGGTGACCAAAGTGAGACCGCGCGGATTTTCGGCCAGACGGGCAACAACCGCCGGGAACTGCAGCTTGGCCAGCGTCGGCGGCTGCTCGGGAATAATCCGAAAAACCGCGCCCGGCCCCCGCTGGTCACGGAAAACATTGACCCGAAACCGGGCAAAACCGGGATAGGTATAGGAGGTGTCCAGGTCCGAAGTCTGTTCAAACACTTTGATTTGTTCGTCCTGCAGAAACTCATAGATGAGCAATTCCACGTCCCGTTTCGACAATATCCGCTCATTGGCCCGCACCAAATCGTTGTAAATACGGTAGGTTACCGGCGAGCCGGTGGCCAGATGCACATCGGAAGCGTCGATGTCTTTCATGTGGGACAAGATGTCGTCGATCTGCGGCATAATTTCTCCCCGGGCGGGATATTCCAACCCGTACTGCTATTTTCGGCTGTCTGCGGGAAGTGGTTGAGCGGGAAAAGGTAATCAGGATAAAACGGAGGGGGGCAGACACTCACCTGATCAGCACAGTGCCGAGGATAAAAACCAACTGCGCCAGCAGGATTTTCCCGACCATGGCCACCGGATAGGTCGTGGCATAGGCCACGTACGTTTCATCCGATTGCGACATTTCGTAGGCGCGCGCGACCGTAGCCGGCTGGGTTTGCATCCCGCAGGTCGCCCCGATCGCGCTGACCACAGTAGCTTTCCCATAATGCCGCAGCAACAGCAACGTCAACGCCGTGGTGATAGTTGTCGCAAGTACGCCCAGCACGAATAATTGCACGCCATTGGCAGCCAGGGCCTGGAAAAACCGCCCCCCGGCCACAACCCCCACGGCGGCAAGAAAAAACAGCAGACCGATATGACGCAGCGTGTGGTTCGATTCGGCCGGCATGGACCAGACCAGCGGGCCGGTGCGGCCCAGTTTGCCCAGAATCAGCCCGGCGACCAACGGCCCGCCGGCAAACCCAAGTGAAACATACGCGCCGCCGGGGATGGGGAGGGGGATCATCCCCAGCAGGACTCCGCCTGAAATCCCCAGTGTCAGCGCGGCATAGTCAAACTCGGAGATCGTCCGCTCGGAGTCACCGAAAAATTCAGCGACTGCGGTCGCCCGCTCGGTGGGCATCACCACCCGGATTCGGTCGCCGATCTCGAGTCTGGTGTCCGGTCCGGGAATCATGTCGATATCCGCCCGCCGCAACCGGGTGATTTGCGCATTGAACAGACGGTCCAGCTCTAAATCGGTCACAGTCCGCCCGCTATGCTCTTTACGGGAAACAAGAATGCGGCGCATGGTAATCGTGCCTCCCGGCTCGATGAGGTCATCAGTGGATTTTTCGCCAAAGTACGCTGCGCCTTTTTGGATATCGATTTCCGCGCCCACCGTTTTGACCACATCGTTTTCCTGCAATACCGAGTACTTGGTGGGAATATGGATCGTCCCGTCATGACGGCACCGCGAAACAATCAGCCCGATTTCGTCCCGAATGCGGAGTTCCCCGATCGCCCGCCCGAATAATGCGGGATTGCTGACCTTGAAACTGGCGGCTTTTAATGTCGCTGTCTCTTTGGAACGGGCCAGCGCCTCGGCCTTTTCCCGGGCTGCATGCGTGCGGTAAACCCAGATGAACCCCTGAAAGGCCAGCATCCCGCCGAGGATGCCGAACGGATAGGCCAGTGAATACCCGACCGCCGCGTCGCCGAGGTTGTCTACCTTAAGATTACCCATCAGTTCTGTGACCGCCGCCAGCGCGGGCGTGTTGGTCAACCCACCGCAAAAAACACCGGCGATCTGTCCGGGGTTCAGGCCCAGCCACTGCCCGAGGACCAGCGTGATCATCGCGCCGCCGCACAGGGCCAGGATAACCGCAATATTGAACCGCAGGCCTCGCGACTTCAACGACGAGAAAAATCCCGGTCCGCCGGTGAGACCAATGGCATAGACAAACAAAATCAAGCCAATTTGCATTATCTGATGAGCAATGGCGAATGCCTGTTGGCCCTCGGCCTGCCACCCGCCAAAAAACAAGCCCATGAAGAGAACACCGGCCACACCCAGCTTGAATCCGCGAAAACGAAGCTGCCCGAGGAGAAATCCCAGACCGATCACTAAAAACAGCAGTAACGGTTCGCTGCTTTGGATGAGTTCCCTGACGGCATCCATTACTCGATCCGCTCCCGAAGGACCAACATGTTTCTGTTCCTATCCGGCGTCTGCAATAATATCTGATGTCTTGTTCATCTATCGACTGCTTTTGCTGATTCGCTTAGCCGGACCCGCAGGGGATAAGTGTAGCTATGTTCCAGCTCCCGATTGCTCTTAAGATAATTAAGGACATGCTGGCCGCAGTTGCTGCCGATGCGGTTTTCTTCCTGTTCGCCAATGCTGAGGACCACCTGAAACCCGGCGTCCTCCAACCGGTTGATCACCGGACAATTTTCCCGATCCGGCGGGATAGCTGAACATAAATGATGCCGCCGGGCGGCATCGGTGGGATTAACCGGCGTGATCTTAACCACAAACAAGCCGGGATCGAAATACCGGCGGACAATCCCGACGTCGATCGGCAACTCGTTGCCGACGGCGAAATTCAACGATATTTTTTTCCCTCCGGCGGTGAAAAACCGGGAGCCGTATTCGGCAATTGCCGGGAAATCCCACTTGGCAACGGGGATCAATCGGTCGCGGGCCTCGGGGTCGGTGGTGTGGATCGAAAATTGCAATTGGAAACTTTCACGATATAGTCCGGTTTTCACAGCCAGCAACTCGGTGAAGAACTGCTCGGTCCCCCGGGGGGCGACTGTGGAAACCGACGGCAACAGGCCGGGGGCATGATAACGAGTGGGCAATTCCTCCAAAACCCGAACGACCTCCCTGTTAAATGCCGGTTCGCCCATTCGCGCAAATTGGATTTTGAATTTCCGCGCCGGGACTCTCCGGTCCGGATACCGCCAGTCGACCAGATAATCGATCTGGGCCAGCATCTCCTGCCGCGATAGTTTCCCCGCATAAAAGCCGCCGGCATCACAAAACCGGCAGCGCACCGGGCAGCCGGCCAGCGTGGAGATGATCAATACCCATTTATCAGCACGGGTCAGCGGCGGTTGTACCGACTCGACAAATTCAATGAGTTTGCCGTCGGCCAACTCCGCGACATACACTGTTGCCAGATCGCTTTCTCCGGTGGTGGAGGTTATCTTCATTGTTGTGCTCCGCATCGGTTAGCGATGCACATCGCCGCCTTAACGCCATCCCCGACACAAATCGCGGTCTGGCGAAACCGGCCGTTAGCCATGTCCCCAATCATGTATAGTTTTCCTGTGTTAATCAATTCCTGATTTGCCCCCGTCAAACCGGTGCCGATTAATTCACGGCATGGCTCCCGGCTGACAGCGACAAGCAGATAATCGGCGGGGATGAGTTGCTGTCGGCCATTTTCACCGATAACGCACGACAGGGAAATTCTCCCGCAGCGCAGGGCGACGGCGTGAACAGACGTATGTTCATGATAGGATATGCGGCCGTTCGCCATACAGCGCTCATACAACACACGCAGACCCGAAATGTCCTCTTTGTGATTAAGAATGGTCACCTCGTTGTTCACGGCCAGGTTCAGGGCATAATCAAACGCCGCGTCCCCGGCGCCGATAATGACCACCGTTTTATCCTGCAGGTTGACCAACGGGTGCACCTCATAAAACACGCGCTCGGCGGCCTCATTGGGAATTGCCAAATCAGGTATTTGCCGTGGTGCGGTCCCGGTCGCCAGTACCGCGACGTCCGCCGGGACCTGACCGCCTGCGGTGCGGACGCAAAACTCACTTTCCCGATATTCGAGCTGCAGGACATCTGCGCGTGTGACCTCAAGCTTTGCATTGCGCAGTTGTTCCTCGAACAAGGCGACCAGCTTCGACCCGCTGATCCCGTGCGGGAAGCCGGGATAGTTTTCCACCAGGTTGGCGTTACGTAACAACCCGCCGACGGCATCACGTTCGAAAATGACCGGGGCAATCCCGTGCCGTTTCAGTTGCAGGGCACAGGCAATTCCCGCCGGTCCGGCGCCGATAATGGCAACACGTTTCATGGCATGTCATGCAGGCAAAGGATCGTTTAGCCCTATTGGCGCGCCTTCTCATCATCTTCATCCGTATCCACATTCAACGGATACTCCAGCTCGTACGGCGGCGGTTCACCGCCGGGGCCATTGAGATAATGTTCCATCCAGCCCAACGCCCGCAGGGAATAATCATAGCGGGAGGACGCCCGGCTGTTGCCATGCCCCTCCCCCGGATAAAAGACCAGTCGCACCGGGGCTTTCCCGACCGTTTTCAAATAGCGGTATAATTCCATCGACTGGCTGGGATGCACCCGCGTATCGTTTTTGCCGTGCAGGATCAACAATGGAGTTTTCGCCTGTTGCGCGTAGAAAATCGGGCTGCGTTCCAGATACCACCGCCAGTTTTCCCACGGCCGGCTCTGCGCGTGCGACAAGTACATCTCGTTGGGGATATCCGTCGTGCCGAACTTGGAGATCAAATCGGATACCCCCACCGACATCACACTCGCCGCGAAGTGTTCGGTCAACGCCGTGGCGCCCCACGCCGCCGCATATCCGCCATACGAACCGCCGGTAATCCCCACTTTGGCCCCGTCGACCAGCCCGATCGCTACCAGATGATCGACCGCGTCCACCAGGTCGTTGAATTCACCACCGGCATAATCGCCCTGGCCTAATTTGGAAAATTCCACGCCGCGCCCGGTGCTCCCCCGATAGTTGGGGAAAAATACGGCGAAACCCCGTGCGGCGGCGGCCTGGCCCAGCCGGGAGTAGGTTGTTTCCCAATCGTTCCGGTCATGCGACTCCGGACCACCATGCACCACCATAATCAGCGGATAGCGTGTTCCCGGCTGTTCATCCAGCGGGCGAATCAATATCCCCTGCAGCTCGAGACCATCGCGCGCCTGGAAATCGACGACTTCCTGCGGGGCCAGTCGCAACGCATCGATCCACGGATTGCTGTTGGTCAACCGCACGGCCTGCTCGGCCCCCGGTTTAAGGTAGCATACTTCCCAGGGCCAGGCCGGGCTGCCGGCCTCGAACGCCGCGCTGCGGCCGTCGGCGGCCAATGACAAACTCCATAGGATCGGGCCGCCGGCCGGGATGACGGTTTTCCGGCCGGTACCATCAGAGCGGATTTCATTGACCGTGGTGTACACACCCTCATCGGCCAGATAAACAATGGTCTGCTTGTCCCGCCAGGCGAGGTCACTGATATGGCCGTTCAACTCGGGCAACAGGTCGGTCAATCCGCCGTGTTCCACGTCCCCGATCATCAAATGCCCCTCCTGGGGGTCGTTGAGATCGACGCCGGCGATGATCGCCAGGTATTTGCCGTCGGGGCTGGCGGCAATCCGGCCGAGTTTGCCGGGGTGGTCGAAGAGAAGTTTTATGCGACCCGTGGCGACATCGACCACATGCACAGTGCGCCGCATATAGTCATCATCGATCAACGGCGTGGGGGCCAACGCCAGCGCGAGATAACGCCCGTCGCGGAAAAACGACATTGCCGAAGCCGAACCCGGGAGGTCCAGCATCCGGGGTTTCACTGAGGTATCGAACGGTTCAGCAAGCCAAACCCGCACCGAAGAGACATCCTCTTCGTAGACCTCCTGGGCAAAACCGTCTTCACGCAGGTCTTCCAGCTTTTTGTTTTGTTGCTCGGTGGCCAGGAACGCGAGCAACCCGCCGGGGCCCCAGGAGTAGGAGTTGATATTCGTTTCATGTTCGAGAATTTTTCGCGACTCGCCGCCGTCCACGGGAATCACATACAATGCCCGGTGCTCATCTTCGCCTCGGCGGGCCAGGTAAGAAATGTATTTGCCGTCGGGGGTCCAGCCGAGGTTACCGACGTTGACTTTACCGGTCACATACGGGCGGGAGTTGCCTGCGGCATCGACCACATGCAATTCCACCCACCTGCCGCCATCGTCTTCGGCAAACGGCCGGCGGGGGACCGCCAGGCCGTAGGCCACCTGACGGCCATCCGGCGAGATGACCACCCCATCGGCATAGCGCATTTCGGCGATATGCTCGAGGGTAAAAACATTGTCTGCCCGGGCGATGATTGCTGAGGCAAAAAGTACGGTTGCAGCAAACGGCATTAGCGCGAGCGCCTTATTGATGCGGCGCAGAGATCCTGTTTTCATTTTTTCCATGGTGATTTTCTCCCGACCGGTACGCATTTCCCCACGTTGGGCAAAGCGTTCATTCGCCATTCGCCCGACGACAAACATAATACACCGTGAGGCAATCCCCCCGCGAGCGGAAAATGAAGACCAAAAAGAAAGACGCCCGGATTACATCGATCCGGGCGTCTCAGGAAGAACCGGCGGGCACGCTGCCTGGGTCACAGAAGCCTTCCCGCCCACCGACGATTATTTTGCCGCAAGTTCAGTTTTTAAATGCATCCTCGAATTCGAATTTTTCGTTTTCCTCCAGCGGGATCAACTCCTCCGGCGTTTTCTTTATTCCTTTCGGTCTGCCGTTCCCCGGCTTGACCGCCGGACGGTGATACACCTTGCGCTGCAACATCGTGTGTATCTGATCTTTCACATGTTGCGCTTTCCCTGTTGGGCGACCGGTCATCCGGGTCTGGGAGGGCGCGGCCGTCTCAAAACTCGAACCGGCGCCGCCAACGATGCGCTGCAGGTTCTGCACCGACACCTTCAGTTCCTGGGCCTGGGCGTTCAGCTCTTCCGAGGCCGATGCCGATTCCTCGGCGTTGGCGGCGTTTTCCTGCGTCACCTTGTCCATCTGCGACGTCGCCTGGTTGATCTGCTCCACGCCCTTCGCCTGCTCATCCGACGCTGCCGAAATCTCATTGATCAACACCGTGACTTTCTGCACCGAGGTGACAATGATCCCCAGCAACTCGGCCACTTCCTGGGCCACCTGCACACCGTTGTCCGCGTTCTTCTGCGCCCCCTCAATCAAGTTGCTGGTATTCCGCGCAGCTTCGGCCGAACGCATCGCCAGGTTGCGCACTTCCTCGGCCACGACCGCAAATCCCTTCCCGGCCTCACCGGCGCGCGCCGCCTCCACCGCGGCATTCAACGCCAGCAGGTTAGTCTGGAACGCGATCTCGTCGATGGTCTTGATGATTTTCGCAGTTTCATCCGAAGATTTCTTGATATCGGCAATGGCCTGCGACATCCGGCCCATCGCCTCGTTCCCCTTTACCGCCGCATCCGACGTCGAACTCGACAGATTGTTGGCTTCACGGGCGTTGTCGGCATTTTGCCGTGACATCGAGCCCAATTCCTCCAGCGAGGCCGAGGTTTCTTCCAGCGACGAGGCCTGCTCCGAGGTACCCTCGGCGAGCGACTGGCTCGCGCTGGCCACTTGCCCGGAGGCAGAATCGACCTGCAGCGCCCCCTCTTGGAGCACGGAAACGATCTGGCCAATATTCCGGGAGATGCTCCTATAGATAGATAATGAAAAAACCACGACCAGCCCGAGACCGGCGACACCGAGAAGAATCATCGTCAAGGTACGACTTCGAATGGTTTCAGCTGCCAGTTTCTCATCCTGGGCATTACGCGCACTTGCCGCCTGCACTGTGGCGTCAATAGCGCTGCGATGTTCCTCATATTTCTGCTGCAGTTCGCCATAGGCAATCTCTCTTGCCAGTTCAATTTTGTTGGCTTTTAGGGCAGGGATGTACTTGTTTCCGATAAGGTCATAGAACGCGAGAGCCGGGAAATACGATTTGTCCACGAGATATGATTTCAGATCGCCGTCTTCCAATTCCTTCACCCAAAATTCATGCCGCGACTCATAATCCTGCTGTAATGTCCTGATCCGTTCAATAAGTGCATCCCTGTTCTGTACATTACGCTGATCGAGCATCTGCAGCGCAACCAAATATGACTCGACAACATATTCCGGCGGCGGCAAAACGTCGGCAATAAGGTCCTTTCCCTGAACGATTCTTTTATAAATCGGCCCGTTGACTTTGAGATTTTCCAGCGTATTCACCGAAATGAAGGCAAAGATGATAAAACACACCAAAAATGCCGACATCAGGACCATCAATTGAGTACGCAAACTAGCCTGTGATAATCGTGCCATTTTGCACCTCCCTGCTACCAATTGACGCGGTATGAAACCTGCCCAAATCTGCAATTCTTTCCGTTCTCCCGAATTGAGGGAGAAAAATTGCTTTTCCCAAAAGTCGTCATCTCCTTCTATTTTTATGTTGATTACAATCCCGCCGAAACGAGGATGCCGAAGGTAATCTTGTTGTTATCCTCAAGGCGTTCCTTTATTTCATTATTAACAATGGCCGAATATCCGGCAGTTGCCGCGAACGACCAGTTGTCATGAAGTGTTATCGGGGCAGTGATACCGGCGTGAAAGTCGGTCATGCGGGTGTCGGCCACGCCGTAATAACACCTGTTATAGTTACTTGAGCCGACGGCCACCCCCGCCGCAAGACCGACACTCATCGATACGTTATCAAGTGTGATGGGGATGTTCACGTCATGACTGAGATTAAAAGTCGCATAGAAGCCATTGGCCTGATCCACATCCCAATTGAGTTTTACGGATGGCCCCAGCGGCGCGTCCAGTTCCACACTACCGTATAGTTCAGTGGTTACTGCATAATCCGTGTGGGGGAACGTGTAATGCACCAGACCCGCGGCAAAACCAAACCGCCCCACGCCCCAGCCGTACTCCGCAGTAAAATCCAACTCGTTGATCCGCCCCTGATTATCATTCACATCGACAAGGTCCATGCTGGCCCAGCCATTGAAACTGAAGCCGGCATAGTCGGCGGTAACGGAAGGTTGGAATACCGGGCCGTCAGTCAGCAGCAGACCGCGCCACACATAGCTGCTGAAATAGTCTATTTCGACGCAGGCATCAAAACTTTCGACATCTCCCATAATTCCCTGCGGCGCGGTCGCGGCCTCCGCGGGTAAACAAACCGGATGCAAATCCGGCCGGCTGACGGCTTCCTCGCCGGCAATCATCGGGCTCTGACTGCCTTGGATCATGCTGCGCAAAGATACGTTCTCGGCTTTGAGCTGGTCGATATCTTTCATCACCTGCAGCAACAACTCCTGGTTTTCGTCGGAATCCGTTTCCCCCGGACTGTTTTGACTCAGATCTTCCATTTCCAATTTCAACTGCGCCAGCTCCCGTCGCAGTGCTGCCAGAGCGCTGTGATCGGCGGCAGTGCCGCTGCCGGAACGGAGATCATCCAATTCCTGTTGCACGGCCTTTATCTGCTGCTGTTGCAGCCCGGATTCGGTTTCAATTTGTTCCTTTAGTTTGCCCTCTAACCGGCCCATCGCGTCAAGCAACGCTTGGTAATCTTGGGCCCGGACAGGCGGCACGCTCATCAGGAGTATCACGATGGTCACCGCGACGTAGACGACCTTCCATGATCCGGGTTTTTCTGTCATGTAGTCCCCTTTCGGTTAAGCGGTGTTCATACCTCAAGTCATTCATGTCATCCGGGCATAGCTGAATATTCACAGATGCTCTATACGATTATGGTCGGAAAGTTAAGTTATTTTAATCAATTGTAGAATCATTCACAATATATGAATTACCACTGCCTGCGTATCGGCGTATTGTGCCTAGGGGAACTATCCGTTGAGTAACAATGAGTTCTCGAGTTTAAATGATCCAAATACTTAAATCATACGAAGGCCCAAAAAGGGGGGACAGGTGTAATATCTGTCCCCCCCTCGTTGAGTGCCGGGAAAATCCTGTATTCTCGTCGGTTGTCAGTCCTTGAATGCCCCTTCGAATTCCTCGTTCTCTTCCAGCGGGATCAACTCCTCCGGCGTCTTCTTTATTCCTTTCGGTCTGCCGTTCCCCGGTTTGACCGCCGGACGGTGATACACCTTGCGCTGCAACATCGTGTGTATCTGATCTTTCACATGTTGCGCTTTCCCAATTGGGCGATCGGTCATCCGGGTCTGGGAGAAAGCGGCCGTCTCAAAACTCGAACCCGCACCCCCCACGATCTGCTGCAGGTTCTGCACCGACACCTTCAGTTCCTGGGCCTGGGCGTTGAGCTCTTCCGAGGCCGAGGCCGATTCCTCGGCGTTGGCGGCGTTCTCCTGCGTCACTTTGTCCATCTGCGACGTCGCCTGGTTGATTTGCTCCACACCCTTGGCCTGTTCGTCCGACGCCGCAGAAATCTCATTGATCAACGCCGTGACTTTCTGTACCGTGGTCACGATCGTCCCCAGCGATTCGGCAACTTCCTGCGCCACCTGCACTCCGTTGTCCGCGTTTTTCTGCGCCCCCTCGATCAGGTTGTTGGTATTGCGTGCGGCTTCCGCCGAACGCATCGCCAGGTTACGGACTTCCTCCGCGACAACTGCAAAACCTTTGCCCGCCTCACCGGCGCGCGCTGCCTCCACCGCCGCATTCAACGCCAGCAAATTGGTCTGGAAGGCGATCTCATCGATCGTCTTAATAATCTTGGCCGTTTCATCAGAGGACTTCTTGATATCATCAATGGCTTTGGACATCCGGCCCATCGCCTCGTTGCCTTTTGCCGCAACAGCCGATGCCGACCCGGACAAGCTGTTAGCCTCACGGGCATTATCCGCGTTCTGCCGCGACATCGAACCCAATTCCTCCAGCGAGGCCGAGGTTTCCTCCAATGAAGAGGCCTGCTCCGAGGCGCCCTCGGCCATCTGTTGCGACGACGAGGCAACCTGGCTCGACGCCGCCGACACCTGCTCGGAACCCTGCGATAAGGCGCCGATGACTTGTTTCATGACCCGCACAATCCCGCGGGCGATAAAATACGCCAGGACAATGCCGATCGCACCGGCCAGTATACTGACCAGGAGAACAGCGTTATTGGTGCTCTGCGCAGCCGATAACACATTGGCATTGGTCTTGTCGGCGTTCTCCGCAACAATTTTGCACCCGTCTTCCAGTAACCCCTTCACTTTAACCAGTGCCGCTTTTGTTTTGGTGGTATAGACAAGGTTGGCCTTCTGCAAACCGTCTGTTTGATGGAAGACCTCGCCGATTTCGACTGCCGATTGATGCAAGTGGTTATGCGGCTCTTCAATCTGGGCCAGGATCGATTTCAATTCGGGCACAAGTTCCTCGGCCAGTTTCCGCTCATCGCTGTAATACCATTTGCCGAAACCGCATTGATGTGGATCTGTCTGCACATCCAGTTTGGTGACATTTTTATCGGTGAATAAATCCGAGACATGACCGGCCCAGTTCAGGTGGTCGATTTCCCGCTGCGTCAGTTCGCCGCGAATTTCGCCGAGCTTGACGACGGAATCAACGTTCCCCATCATCCCGTTGATGCCGATCATTGACCATATGGCCACAACCCCCAATAACGCCAGGACAACTCCAAACCCGCTGCCAATTTTCTTGGCAATGCTCAGGTTGTTAAACATTGTTTGCTCCTCCCTGCGTTGGTACCGGTACTGTCCATCTTCCGGGTCGCATATCGATCAAAGGCGTAATGACATCGATCGGGACTATCAAAGTGTGGTCTTTTGCTATCATCAGAGCGGGCGCGCAAACTGCGGCCGCTCATCGCTGCATGTGCCGCCTCCTTTCATGGGTTGGGACATTTCGGTGCTGCTTCATTATTCTTCGATAATGGTCAATTGTGGCCGACTGCTCCATCAAGGCGTTCACGTACTTCCGATTATCGGCATATCGCGCACGGCCCATCAGCCATTTCCCGATAATCTCACAGGAAAAAGCTGAGAAAACGTAAGTCTTTGGGGAAGAATCCCATTGCCCTACCCGGCAGATCCTGTTATGGGGACAAACGACTCCCGGCTGGGGAATTGTCATTGGCCGCATGAATTTTGCTGATCCTTGCGGGTAAATTCGCTAAATTGAGGGTCAAAGAAATTTCGGGGACAGAGAGCAACGGCCGGGCCAATTATGAATGTCGTTGAATTACAAAATATTAGCAAGAGTTTCGACAGTCATGTTGCGGTGGACGACCTTTCGCTGAATGTCCCGCGGGGCAGCACCTACGGTTTTATCGGGCCGAACGGTTCGGGAAAAACCACCACCCTGCGCATGATTATGAACATTTTTTATCCCGATCGGGGCGCCATCCGCGTGTTCGGCGAGCCGCTCGGCGGAGGCGTTTCCGACCGCATCGGCTATCTGCCGGAGGAGCGCGGATTATATAAAAAAATGAAAGTGCGTGAGGTGTTGCGCTTTTATGGTGAACTCAAAAGCGGACGCACTGTCGACCGGGAAGTCGACCGCTGGCTTGAACGTCTGGATTTGACCGCCTGGGCCGACAAAAAAGTGGAAGCCCTCAGCAAAGGGATGGCCCAGAAAGTGCAATTCATCGCCACGGTCGTCTCCAATCCCGAACTTATTCTGCTCGATGAGCCGTTTACCGGCCTCGATCCGGTAAATGCCGACACTATCCGCGAGGCCATTCTCCAGATGCGCGCCGCAGGCACGACCGTGATTTTCAGCACCCACGACATGAGTGTCGCCGAGAAAATGTGTGATTTTATATTTATGATTTATCGCGGCCGGAAAGTCCTCGACGGCACCCTGGACTCGATCAAGCACACTTACGGGCGCGACACGCTGCGCGTGCGCTGTGCGGGCGGCATTGCGGCACTGCACGGTTTGCCCGGCGTGGAAAAGATCAACGACTTCGGCAGGGTGCAGGAACTGCGGGTCGCCAAAACCTGCGATCCCCAGGAGATCCTGGCCACAATTATCTCCCGGACCCGGGTCGAGAGCTTTGAGATAGCCACACCGTCACTCCATGATATCTTCGTGCGGATCGCCCGCCCGGGACCGGAGGAAAACACCCATGCGTAAAACACTCCGGGTCGCCCGACGGGAATACCTTGCCGCCGTCAAGACCAAGGGCTTCATCATCGGGCTGGCCATCGCGCCGTTGTTCATGAGCGGCAGCATCCTGGCCATGCTGATCCTGAAAAACCGCGTCGACACGACCGACCAATTGGCGGCAATCGTCGATCGGTCGGGAATTGTTGCCGAGGCCCTGATCCAGGCCGCCAAAACACGCAATGACGAAGTGGTCTTTGACTTTGAGACCGGCAGGAAAATGCGTCCGGAATACCATTTCGAAGTAGTCACGCCGAACGATGAAGACCCCGTTGCCCAACGGCTGGCGCTGTCCGACCGCGTCCGCAGCGGAGAATTGCGTGCATTTATTGAAATTGGCCGCGATGTCCTGCATCCGCAATCCGCTTCGGCCGATACCCGGATCGTCTATTATTCTGAAAATTCCGCCCTGGACGATCTGCGGCGGTGGATCGACAACCCGATCAATAATTACCTGCGGCACAAACGCCTGATGGCCGCCGGAGTGGACAGCATTGCCGTCGATAAAATTCTGGCCTGGTACTCCTCGGAAGGGATGGGGCTGGTGTCGGTGAACAAGGAAACAGGGCAGGTTACTGATGCTCGCCGGGCCGGCAAACTCGAAGCCGTCGGCATCCCTGCCGGGATGGCCATGCTGACCTACATGATGATCATGATGGGAGCGATTCCCCTGCTCTCGTCGGTGATGGAAGAAAAAAGTCAGCGGATTGCCGAGGTTTTGCTGGGCTCGATAAAGCCGTTTGAATTCATGATGGGCAAGGTCATCGGCGGTATCGGCGTTTCACTCACCAGTTCGTCGGTATATGTGATCAGCGGCGTGGTCGCGGTGTCCTACCTGGGTTTTGCCGATTATATCCCCACTCATGTCATCCCCTGGTTTTTTCTTTATCTGATCCTGGCCATCATCATGTTCGGCGGCATCAATGCGGCGCTGGGCGCAGTCTGCAACGATATGAAAGATGCGCAGAACCTGACGTTTCCCGCGATGGTCCCGGTTATTTTGCCGCTGTTCGTCATGGTCCCCGTGGCTAAAGAACCGTTGACCGGTTTTGCCACGGTCCTGTCCCTGATTCCCCCATTTGTTCCCACGCTGATGACCTTGCGGATGTGCACGCCGGTCGGCATCCCGGCCTGGCAGCCCTGGGTCGCGCTGGCGGGCCTGCTCATTTGCACGATCGGCGCTATCTGGGCCGGGGGGCGGATTTTCCGCATCGGGATCCTCATGCAGGGCAAGGCGCCGACTGCGGCCAACTTACTGCGCTGGGCAATCCGGGGTTAACGATCATTTAAGCCGATGGGGTTGTTCGCCTTCGGTCAAAACAAACCCGATTTTTCTATCATCTTCCCCCCGGCAGCGTATCTTCTCAGAGGATTCTGCCGCATTTCGGGTAACGGCAGGTTTGCAGGGATCATGTACAACTCGGCGCCGGATACATACCAACAGCGATCACTGGATGAACTGCGACCCACTATTGAGGCACACCGGGCACGCCTGGGCCGCAAGCTGGTCATTTTGACCCATCATTATCAGCGTAAAGAAGTCGTGCGGCTGGGGGATTTTGTGGGCGATTCATATTATCTTGCGCGTTGCGCCGCCGAGGAAAGACAAGCCGAGTATATTGTCTTTTGCGGAGTGCACTTCATGGCCGAAGCCGCCCGCATTCTGTGCCGCCCCGAACAACGGGTGTTTCTGCCGAATCTGTATGCCGGCTGCCCGATGGCCGACATGGCCCCGATGGACGCGGTTATCGACGCCTGGGAGGAAATCGGCGGCAAGGACACGATCCCGATCTCGTACATGAATTCCGCAGCGGCGCTGAAGGCGTTCGTCGGCGACCACGGGGGGTTGATTTGTACGTCGTCGAATGCCGAAAAGGCGTTCACCTGGGGTTTCCAGCGGGGAAAACGCGTGTTCTTTTTCCCCGACGAGAACCTTGGCTATAATACCGCCCACGCCATGGGGATCTCCGATGAAGAAATTATCGTCCATAATCCTGCCGACCTCTCTCGGAAACAACAGCTTACCGAGCGAACCCGTGTTGTGCTCTGGAAAGGTCACTGCCATGTCCATACCAATTTCCGCCCCGAACATATTGCCCATTTGCGCTGGCGATTTCCCGGCATAAAAATCGTGGTTCATCCCGAGTGCCTGCCCGAGGTCGTGCAGCAGGCCGACGCGGTCGGCTCGACATCGTTTATCGTCAAATATGTTGATCAACTGCCGGCAGGCGCTAAGATCGCCATTGGCACCGAGTTAAATCTTGTTTCCCGCCTGGCCGACGATCACCCTGATAAAACGGTCGTGGAATTGTCCGGCCAGTCGTGCTCATTGTGTATCAATATGTTCCGCACCACACTGGCCGATCTGGCCTATACCCTCGACTGCCTCGGGCAAACCAACGAAATTCATGTCGAGCCACAAATCAAACGCTCCGCCTACCTGGCCCTGGAACGCATGCTGGAATTACACTAAATTTCGGGGCTGCCTCCCCTCGGATTTTTACCGGATATCTCCCGTTCTCGCGCCGATTTCAACCGCATTTGACTTTGTTGCCTCCCACCACATTATATTATATCCGGGTGTAGTTTGACCGGCCGGTCACGCGTTCTGTTGTGCGCCGGAGGGCACGTCGGCGCGAAGTGTTCCGGGGTGAGATAATCGATGGATCTTGTTGTCAACCGTGAGGGTTTTGCCGCCAGTCCTATTGCCGGCAGGTTTTGGCTGGCCGGTATCCTGATTTGTATTACCGCGGGGTGTGCCGCCGCCCTGACAACCTGGCAGGTAGCTTTCGCCCCGCTAGCAATGGGGATTGTCCTTACGTGCCTTTTCAAACCGGATTGGGGGCTGTATTTCCTGATCGCTTCTTTGTTTTTTCCCCTAACAATTGTCCACGAGCCGAGGTTTTATCCCGCCGATATTATCCTATTTCTCGTGGTAATCGGTTTCTGGCTGCAACGAGCCCGGGAAGGCAAATCCGGCCTCACCCACACACCTTTGGATTGGCCCATCGCTGTCTGGTTGGGCATCATGGCCCTGTCATTAGTCAATGCGTATGACGTGGTCAAAGGAGGCATCAACTGGCTGCGCCATGTACAACTACTTTTATTATTATACACAACAGCGATTATCGGCATCCCCGGGCGAAGTAATCGAATAATAGGTTTGCTTATCATTTTAGCCGCGCTTTTCGCGATATCGAACGGCATTTCATTCCTAATATCCGGAGGAACCGAACGTGTATTTGGTTTAGCTCGCATTCCGCTTTCCGGGACGCTGCAAATGTGTGCCATTTATTTGACTGCACGCGTATGCTTCGCCAAAAACACAACCAATATGGCCAGCTGTCTGCTGTTACTGGGATTAATACTATTTGGTCAAATCGCCAACCAGAGTCGCGGCGCCATCGGCTTCACGGCCGTAGGAATGTGCATTTCGCTGGTATTGGCTTACTGGTGGGCCGGCAGGAATAACCAGTCGATCCCGCGCAGGCGCGCAGCGTTACTATTCTTCGGCGGCTTTGCATTGACAGTTCTGCTTGTCCTGGCGTTGCTGCCTGTCCTGACGACGGTTATCAGTAGATTCAGGGGGGTTGGCAACGCGGCCTTTACCCTGGAGTCGCGCTATTTCCTCTGGTCTACCGCATGGCGGATGTTCCTCGATCACCCGATCCTGGGCATCGGATTGGGCCAGGTACAAGTCTGGCACCATATGTTTCCGGAATTGCGGCTTTATCCGATGGCAGTGTTTACTTTCGGTTTAGGAACACATAATACGTTTCTCACATATCTGGCCGAAACAGGAACTGTCGGTATTCTTGCTTTAGCTTGGTTTATGAGCAGGGTTGTTCGCGCGGGCATGAGGACGCTGAGGAATCTCCTTCCAGATGCGCAGACGGGGCACGTCATTGGTCTATGGGCGATGGTGTTCACTATCGTTGTCCGCTCCTTGGTCGAAGGCGACGCTTTTTACGCGATAGCCGGTATGACAACGACGCTCCTTATTGGTTTATGCCTGCGTACCATACCGACTGAGCAAACCTATAAACTCCCGGGCGATGCTGAATAGATTTAACACCTCTTGCTTCAGGTTGCCTGCCCGCGCAAGCAGCGAAACCCTTCTGACGTGTTTCGCATGCGTCCTGTATCTGGTTATAGCGTTCGCAATCTACTCCCCGGAGGAGGGTTATGATGGTGCACAGTATCTCCGCTACGCCGAGAATTTGATCAAGTTACACCAATTCACGTATGACGGGATTAACCCATCATGCGGTCGTACCCCCGGATATCCGGTTTTTCTGGCACTATTTCTCTGGTTATTCGGTTCAATTGCGCCGGTTTATTTTATCCAATTGATGCTTATGTTCACCGCCTGCTTCCTGCTCTTCCGTGTATACCGCGGCGTGTTGCCCCTCGGATGGCGGTTGGGGCTGTTGTTTGTTTTAAGTGCATGCTGGCCGTTAACACGATTGGGAATGGCCCTGTACTCCGAACCGCTGTTCATGGCACTTACCACTGGAGGCTTGGTCGCGCTCGCGTTGTACCTTCGACAAAGACGCGGCATCTATCTGCTGGCCTTCGGTGTATTACTGACCTTGTCGGCCTATGTCCGCCCGGTGACCATGCCATTTGTTTTCGTTGCTTGCGTCGTTCTCCTGTCAGTACGATTACTCCGGTGGGCACACGCTATAAAACTCGTTATTGTTTCCGCAGCCTTACTTGCCCCCTGGACCTATCGAAATTGGGTGGAATTTGACGATTTCATTCCACTGGCCGCAAATTATGGCTCGATATATTATATGACCGACCAGACAGCGTTTGAGGCGGTCCTCTATGGGTCCGCATCGGCCTCCCATGGGCTGCCGGCATATGCGGAAATTGTGGGCAATGACTTTGAGCTGGATTACCCTGCCAATCAAAGATATCTGCAACGGGCAAAGGAGAACATCTCCCGTGATCCCCTGGGGTTTATCCGGAGATGTTGCCTGAAAACACTTTTCGTATGGACATATCTGCCCGGGACAAAGCGGTATTTGGACAGCCGGCCGTTTCTCTTCTTTGCCGGGGTGGCCCTGCAGCTTGCTTTTCTGGCGCTGGCCTGGAAAGGATTTCTACTACTCTGGCAAAAAAGCCGCTGGTTGGCCTGGCCGGGTGTTCTGTTTACGATATATCATATGATGGCCCTGTTTCCATTTTATGCCGAGAGCCGTTTTTTGATACCTGTTTATCTATTTCTTTGCAGCTATGCGGCATATGCAGTCTACAATGGCAGCATTAATTTTAAAAAACATCACAACCGATCTAAGGTCCATTAAATATTGGGCATTACGCTATGGCCCGACTTACAACGAACAGCGACTGCAGGAAGTCTGTCGATTCATTTATGTCCTGGAATATAAATTGGCCGACCAACCTCGTCACCGATAACCAATTAGAAAAAAGCGGCGTTATTTGCGGATTTTCGCTTGACAGGAGTCCGGATCAAGAACCATTATAACAACAGAACTTATTGAGAGGTAACGTGTTAACAAAATGTTGATGAGTGCTGAAAAGATCGGTAAGTGGTTGTTTTTCAACTGACTCGTAAATGATCGGAAATCATTTTCTCTGTTGATAACCCATCGATTTTTTCCCGAATGACTGGTTAAACCAAAATCAGATTGCACGTTAGGTTTTTGCACATTTGTGGATTAAAAGGGGGGCGTCATTGCGGAGCGGCCCGGTCGCTCTTCCAGGAGATTACGGATGGAACCGACGCCTGTGCAGGTCTGGGAGAAGTGCCTTTCCAACGTTGAAAACAGGATAAACCACCAAAGTTTTTGTACGTGGCTCAAACCAACGCGCGCACTCGGCTGGGAGGAGGACTCTCTGCTTGTCGGCGTGCCGAATAATTTCGTCGCGGACTGGCTCAAACGCCATTACCGGGACATGTTGAACGATTCCCTGGCCGGCATCACCTCGCCGCCGCGGAAGGTGATGTTTCGCATTACCAGTAATGCGCCGGGAATCGAAGAAGAACAGCCAGTGCAGCCGGCAGAGGACGAACCACGCCCGGCGGTATCTGCGGCCCGACGGCCGGTCTTGAACCCACGGTACACGTTCGACACGTTTGTTGTCGGAGAGTCCAATGAGTTTTCCCACGCCGCCTCGATGGCGGTGGCGGAGTCCCCGGGGGAGACCCGGTTTAATCCCCTGTTTATTTACGGCGGCGTGGGGCTGGGTAAAACCCATTTGATCCAGGGTATCGGCCATTTTATCGCCGAAACACAACCGGCGATGCGCGTGTTATACGCCACGTCCGAAAAATTCACCAATGATTTTATCAGTTCGCTGTCGACCCACACCACGTCGGAATTCACCAACCTGTATCGGTCCGTGGATGTCCTGCTGTTGGACGATATCCAATTTTTCACCGGCAAAGAATCGACCCAGGTCCAGTTTTTCCACACTTTTAACGCCTTGCACCAGGACGGCAAGCAGATTGTCCTGACTTCCGACCGGCCGCCGCGCGATATCCGCGGCCTTGAGGAGCGGTTACTCTCCCGCTTTCAATGGGGACTGGTCACCGATATCCAACCCCCGGATTTTGAAACACGCATGGCCATTTTAAAGAAAAAAATGCAGCCGGAGGAAGCCAATATCCCCGATGACGTTCTGGCCTATATCGCCTCAAATGTCCGCTCGAACATCCGGGAGCTGGAGGGGTCACTCATCCGGCTGTTGGCTTTTGCCTCATTACGGCAGCAAACGATCAACCTGCCACTGGCCGAAAGCATCCTGAAAGATACGCTTTCATCCAAGGAGCAGGCCGTGACCATCGATACGATTATCACCAAAGTCGCGGCCTATTTTGATGTTACTGAAGAGGTTCTGCGCTCTAAAAAGAAAACTCAGGAGGTCGCGCTGGCCCGCCAGGTAGCCATGTACCTGGCGCGCACACTCACCCAGATGTCGTTGAAAGCAATCGGGGGGTATTTCAGCGGCCGCGACCATTCCACGGTGATCCACTCGGTAAATCTGGTCCGCGCGGCCTTAAAAATCGATCCGCATTTAAAATACAAGGTTGATACCGTAATTAATATGCTGTATCATCCCCCAGTTGTTTGAGTGGTTCGCCTTGGTCGGGTGTGGAAAAATGGTGGTGAATGTCTTGACGGTAAAATGCAGGTTGTGGAAATCCCCGGCCCGGTGGAAAACCAGCCGGAACTGCCATAGTTTTCAAGATGTTATCCACGGTCATTTTGTGAGTTGCTGTTTGGTAATGGATTGTCGGCAAAGCAGTAAGAGCCAAGGTGTTTATTTTTCACCAGGATCCACATGGTTATTATTTTTACTTGTTTTTATAATAAGATATTTGCAATCTCTTGACATGGGGAAAGCGGTGCTTAGAACAGGGGAAATCCTTTTTGCGGAGGCAGTAACCACATGAAATTCGCCACATCGCGGGTAGAATTGTCCGATCGGCTGCAAATTATATTATCAGTCATTTCCAGCAAAACGACTTTGCCGATCCTGGCCAACGTCCTGATTAAGGCGGACGGCGAAACAATCAGCCTTTCAGCAACTGATTTGGATCTGTCGATTACCACATCGCTTTCCGGGAAAATAGCCAAACCCGGCCAGACGACGGTTCACGCACGGACTTTTGCCGAAATCATTCGTGAATTGCCCGGCGATGAAATAATGTGCACCGAGCAGAACAACCGTCTGGAGATCCGTACGGAACGAGGTGTATATAAAATTTCCGGCATGGCCGCCGATGAATTTCCCCGTCTACCCGATATAAAAACTGCATCGCAAACCCGGATACCGACCGAACAACTCGCGGAAATGGTGAAAAAGACCGCCTACGCGGTTTCGCAGGATGAAACACGCCCGGCGCTGAATGGTATTTTATGGCAGCCGGTCAAGGACGGCATGCGGATGGTGGCGACCGATGGGCACCGTCTGGCACGTTTTGTAGTAGCGGATAACCGTCTGACCGGTGTCGAAGAGGATATTATCCTGCCGGCAAAAGCCCTACAGTTGGTGACCAAGATGGCCGCCGATACTGAAAATGAAATCGGGGTGACTTTCGGCGAGAAAAATACCGTGTTCAATCTGGGCCACACCACTATTACCTCACGGCTTATCGAAGGTCCATATCCCAACTATGAGCAGGTCATTCCTGCAGATAACGATAAAATCTTCACCGTGGATGTCGGCGAGCTGACCGGCGGTGTGCGCCGCGTGTCCATCCTTTCCAACTCCCTGACCCGGCAGGTCAAGTTTTCGTTGTCGAAAGACACACTGGAGTTGTCGGCGACCAACCAGGACGTCGGCGGTGAGGCACGGGAAAAAATTCCGTGTAATTATAGCGGCGAGGATATCGAAATCGGCTACAACGCCGGTTATGTACTGGATATTCTGAAAAACCTGCAAAGCGAGAAAGCCGAGTTTTCACTATCGACATCGATTGCCGCCGGGGTCATCAAGGCCTGCGACGGTCCGATTAAAGATAATTATCTGTGTTTGATCATGCCCTTGCGGCTGGCGGAGTGAACCGGGCCCGGGATGATCTGCTTTTGCTCAGATAATTTCCCGTGCCGCAGTTGGTGAAGCAACCCGGCCGGAGCTGTGTTCATCAGTTGTGGGGGCTTTCTACTCGATGCGTGAACCGAACGATCGCAGCCGCGGATCGGTTCTTTTATTGAAATGCACCGGATCAACAAACTGATACGGCGGCTTTTTTCGCCGTTCGTCCAGGTCGGAAACTGTGCCGCTGCGCGGGGTGATGGTCACCTGCGGCGCCTCGGCCGCCGACCCGCCGCATATTTTTTCCCTGATGAGCAGAGCAAAGGCCGGATTGATTTCATAGCCGATTGACTTGCGCCCCAGGTTGCGGGCGGCCAGCGATGTGGTGCCGCTGCCCAGAAACGGGTCCACAACTGTCTCGCCGACAAAACAAAACATCTTAATCAACCGCCGGGGGAGCTCCTCGGGAAATATCGCCAGGTGCCGGCCCTGTTTAAGCCCGGGAAAATTCCAGTGCCCGGCGAAATAGCGGTTCCATTCTTCGATGGTCAGCGCCGATTGTTCCTTGATCGCTTTGCCGACTTTCGGCGGCGTTCCGGGCTTCTTGAAAATCAGGATGAATTCGTAATCGAGCGTAAGGATGCCGTTTCGCGGATAGGGAAACGATCCCATGATCGTCGCGCCGCCGGAGGTATGGCAGGTGGTGACTTTCTGCCAGATGATGGCGCCCATGTAATCGAAACCGATAGTCTCACAGAACCTGATGATTTCCGTGCGGATGGGCATGATTTTATAGCGCCCGTAATAGACCGAGCGGGCAAACTGGTCGCCGATGTTGACGCACAACCAACGGCCGTCGCGCAGGACCCGCAAATACTCACTCCAGACAAGGTTGAGGTTGTTGATATACTCCTCATAGGTATCATCAAACCCGATCTGTTCCGGGCTGCCGAAATCTTTCAACTGCCAGTATGGGGGAGAGGTCACGACCAGCTCGACCGACCGGTCGGCGATTTCCGGCATCGCCCGCGAATCGCCGATGATTACCGAATGGCGGGATCTTTGCTCACTCATCCGACAGCACCTTCATCGTTTTGGCTGCAACTAGTATACAGCAGCAGACGGGGAAGCACTATAATAATGTAGGTACGGCAGTAACAAAAGCCCGGTCCCGTCGCGGGGCCGGGCTTGAATCATCTTTTGCTCCACTTGCGTTTATGGCGCGCACGGGTCGCACGGTCCGCCGCCTACCTGCTTGTAGACATAATTGACGCAGTAGGCCACATCCAGCGGCGTGACGCCGGTGGCGCAGTCCCAATCACCGTTATTGCCGGGGCAGTCGGGGAGCTGGACGCGCGAATCGAGTTGTTTGTACACATAGTTTACCAGGATCGTAACATCGAGGGGCGTGATCAGCCCGCTCAAATCCAGGTCGCCAAACCCCGCGCAGTCGCAATCACTGATCCGGTGGGAACCGATCAGGGAATAGTACTGTGGCGCAGCCAGCGTTCCCTTATGCGACACGTTCACCGTGTATGTCCCGGCGGCGGGCGATTCGAGATATATTTGTTCGACGTTATCCCGGATGTTATCACCGGTTCCTGCGGGCGCTGCGGGCAGTGCGGGGTCCAGCACATATGGCTCGTAAACCGTGGCCGTACCCTGATGCTCCAGCCGCACGTCCAGATCGTTGACCAGCATTATTGTACTCGGATTTAACGACGCCGGCGGCGAGGTACCCGGCGGATCGGTCCAGGCCAGAGTAACCCGCAGGGGCGCGGTGCCGTCGCTGACCAGCTCGTATTCGTCGGTTTCACCGTCGGCCAGGGGTTCTTCACGGATCCGGGCGGTCTGTGCCGAATCGGCCTCGATCAATTCGACTGCCGACCGCGTATTCATCAACCCCCAGCCGAACATATAATCCGGTCCGGGATTCGGTCCGGCTTCATCTGCGGTATGGATGACCAGGGCCTTGATTGTCGAAGCCAGCGGGGTCTGTCCTTCGTGTGTCGTTTCGTAATATTGCACCAATAGATTTATCGAACCCGAGACATTGGGGGTACTCATTGACGTGCCGCTCAGCGAGGTATAGTCGGCATCGTGGCCGTTGTCGCAGGAGTATAACGAAATGCCGTTGGCCACAATATCCGGTTTAATGCGGCCGTCATCGGTCGGTCCCCAGCCGCTGAACGAACTCATTGTCACCGCGCCGGGTGTGGTATATCCGGAAGTCAGGTCACCCACCGCCCCGACGGTGATAATGTTTTTGGCGCAGCCCTGCCACGGGATACAATCGTAATGGTCGGCGCCGCCGTCGGGGTCACGCACCACGAACGACCACACCCAGTCATTTCCCCCCCATACATAATGCCCTTCTTCGGGACCGGGGCCGGTGTCATCACGATCATTGCCGGCAGATTTGACGATGGTATAGTATGGCGCATTATACGCGATTTCGTCCCAGACCTCCGAGGCCGCACCGTAAAACCCGAAACCGTAATCTTCAATTTCGCTAATGTCGGTATCACCATACCAGTACCAGTCGCCGTCTTGACTCCAGCCCCCGGCAAAACCGTACGAATGGTTGGAGACATGCATCCCTGCTGCTGCGGCGGTGGCCATCTCACCGTCATCGTTGTCCCAATCGTACGCGTGCAGCGGGGCCGCGAACGACATCCCTCGGGCCGTGGAGGTTACCCCCACGGCGACCATGGTCCCCGCGACGTGGGTCGAATGGTAATGTGTTGCGGCCGGGCTGTCGATCTGCGTTACTCGGCCTTCAAATTCCCGGTGGGTGGTCAGCACGCCGCCGCCGTCCCATTCGCCGAGTTCCCCGGCTACGGTGGTCGAACCCGACAGGGTGAAGCCTGCTCCGCCGAACGGCCAGACATCGTCAGTACTGATTGTCCGGGCGGCATTGAGATTTTCCACCTGATAGAAACGCGGCTGGCCGCGGTAGTCGATGGAAATAAGTTGAATATCTGGATTTTCGTTCAGCCGCCGTTGTGCCGTTGACGTGTCGGCCAGCAAATCGTAATACAACTGCGTCCGCCCGTCGGCCAGTTGTTGCACATATGTCCGACTCAACTCCTCGAGGATTGTGCGCTGTGTCAGGGGGCGGTCTTTCGCGGCGGCCGACAGAGCAAAAATCACCACCGGCAATGCAAGTACACAGACAAACAATGCAGTACGGTTAAACGATGCGGTCATCCACAACCTCCCCGGTGTGCCGTCCGCTCTCGGGCGGGTTCATTGTGCGGCAGATGTACGTCATGAGTATGTTACTGCTTGCGTCTCCAGTCCGTCAACAGCGGAGTTGCCGCCGGGCCTACGGGTAATTCGGGCAATTGTCCGGATAGGGTGTGCAGCCGCACGGCTCGCACGGTCCCACGTTCGAACTCTTGTATACAAAACTCACATACCAGGCGACATCCACCGGCGAGACGATCCCACTGCAATCCCAATCACCATTGTCGCCGGGACAGGCAACCAAAACGGCCCGGGCATCAAGTTGTTTGTACACATAATTGACGATGTACGCAACATCGAGCGGGTTGATGGAATTGCTGAGATCAAGATCACAATACTGCGCGCAATCACAGGCGCACCCGGTGGGCAGCGCGCCGATCAACGTATCGCAGTCATTGTTAGCCGGGGCACACGGAGAATTGTCACTGATGCTCAGCTCACCCTCGTCAAGATTGCAGAACAGCGGATCGATCGAAAAGTTGCCGTTGGCGCCGTCCTGGCCAGCCAGACAGCCCATCCAATCGCCGCCGGCATTGCCGTAAACATCGGTGCACGCGGCAGTGGCCGAACTGGCTTCATAACAGGCCGCCGGCGAACTGGTCAGGTTGTAGGCGATGATGCAGTTTTCCAGGGTGACAGCCGATTGGTCGTACGAAAATACCGCGCTGCCTATCGACGCGGAGTTATCGACAAATGTGCAATTGACCAACAACGGCGCGGACCGGAAGGCATACACCGCCCCGCCGGCGACAGCCGCATTGCCGGTAAAAACGCAGTTTTTTACCAACGGCGAGGATTCATTGAACAGAATCCCGCCGCCGCTGGCGCTGCCGTTGAAAGTGCCGCCGTAACCGCCGCGAATGGTCAGGCGCTCGATGACGGTCTGTGCATCTTCTCCCTGGTTCAGCGCAAAGGCCCGGCGCGGTGTGGAGCTGCTGCCTGCAGGGTCGATGATTGCGGTTTCCGGCCCATTGGCCGAGGTCAGTAAAATGCGCCGGCCGCGCAAACTGATTTCACGGTTGCCCACGCCGGCGTAGACGCCGTCAATCACCGCGACTGTATCGCCATGGGTCGTGGAATCAATGGCCGCCTGAATGGTCGGCGCATCGCCCATCCCGTCGGTTTGGACATACCAGGTGCGGATAATCTCGCAACTGTCGCCGATCCCGTCGCCGTCGACATCTTCCTGCAGCGGATTATAATCAGTCAGGCAGTTGTCGCACAGATCGCCGACATTGTCGCCGTCGGCATCGTCCTGCGCCGGGTTGTACGCGGCCGGACAGTTGTCGACATCGGCGCAATAACTGTCACCGTCCGCGTCATCGTAGCGGTCGAGCGGACAAACATCGCAGGAGTCGCCGACGCCATCGCCGTCGGATTCCTCCTGCAGCGGGTTGTAGACTCCGGGGCAGTTGTCGCACGGTTCGGCATACCCGTCGCCGTCGGTGTCGGTCCACGGCTGCGAGGTCGAGTTGTAGGTGTTGACCAGCCCGTAACCGTAAATTTCGTCCCGACCCGGATCGCCCATATCGCGCGAGGTACAGCGGAGTTTATCTTCCACTTCCGCCGCGGTCAGGGTGGGTTCGACCGCAATAATCAAGGCGGCGGCCCCTGCGGCATATGGCGCGGAGTAGGACGTGCCCTGCACGTAGCCGTAATCACCGCTGTAATACCCGTCGGTCCCCGTGCGGTCAGTGGTATAGACCGCGGTGCCGGGAGCGGAGACACTGATGTCGGGTCCGTAATTGCTGAACGAGGCCAAATCACCGAAGTAATTAATTGCCGAGACCGAATTGACCGTGGCCAGACTCGCCGGATATCCGGACTGATCGACACCGTCGTTGCCCGCGGAGGCGAAGTGCACCATGCCGTTGGCATAGGTCGAATTATACTTGGCGGTGATTGCCGAGGATGTGCCGCCGTAACTGTTGGAATTGTTGCTGACCCGGACGCCCTGCGTTTCCGCCCACGCCAGAGCATCGACTGTCCAACTATACGAGCCGCTCCAGGTACCGTTGCAGGGGACCGTTGCCACGCCAATCCGCGCCGAGAGCACCCGGCAGTCCGGGGCAATACCCACAGTCCCCAGGGCATTATTGATTTTGGCGGTGACGCAGCCGGCCACGGTTGTCCCGTGGTTATCGCAGGCATTGCCCGGCCCGCCGTCATAAATGTCGCCGGTGAAATCTCGGCCTGTTTCTTGGTTGATATCGGGATGGTCCTGCTGAACACCGGTATCAAGAATGACGATTTTTACCGTCGAAGTACCCGTGGAAATATCCCAGGCCAGGTTGCCGTCCATATCGATGTCGGGCGTTCCTCCGAACTGGCCCGTATTATTTATCCCCCAAAGATTGGGATACCCCGGATCGTTGGGCGTCAGACAATGGACGGCCGTAAAATGCATATCCGGTTCAGCCCAGGCGACCTGCGGGTCTTCGGCAAGGAGATTGGCTTGGTGCAGGACTTCAAAGCCGTTGCGCGAGCTGCTGTGCAGCTTGTAGGCGCCCGGCATATTGCCGAATTCGTGCTCGGTAACCGCCAGGTCCGGTGCGAGCCGGGCGATAATCGCCGGACCGGCGGGCCGGGAATCCTCTTTAACACGCATAAGAATATCCGGCGTAATGGTCAGGCGGCCGTTGTTCAATCCGCGAAAGACCGGCGAAACAAATTGAATGTCCGGCGAGTTCAATAAGGTCCGGATCTGCGCGTCGGCATCCTGGGCGCCGGACATGCTGGTGGCTAATTCGGCGACATACCACGCCCCGATACCTGTGGGAGTCGTCGTAACAATGCTCACTCCGGCCCGGGCCATTGCCGCAGATTGTACGGCAGGATCGATGCCGGGCTGATATTGCACGGCCAGTTGATTGTTGACCAGTTCCAGTTCAACCGCTCCGCCCTGATAATAGTAGAATGTGGGCGTTTGTGCCGTGCCCAGGGAACAGCCAAGGAATACGAAGAAGATCGTAATGAGGAACACCCTGCTGGGATAAGTGTTGACTGCAGACATTGAACCTCCCGGACAGAAACCACCGGCGGTTACTCCGCCGGCTGGATGAGAATATTTACTAAAAATATCGGCAAAGATCGGTAATGCCCCAAACTGATGCGGGGCTGCTGTACAATTGAATTTCAAATCGGGTTGCGTCTGTCATGTGCTCTTAGCCGTTGTTTTTGATCCGGAAATTCTGCATCAGCCGTACCGGCCGCCGGCCGGTGTGAATCGACCTGTCGATCTGTACCCCGAGGACGCCATCTCCATATAAATATAATGAGTTAGAGAATCGTGTCAATCAGTAATCACTACTTTTTCAGTTCTCTTTCGGGGTCTCCCGCTTTTCATGCCGCGAGCGGCAATCGATCCTGCCGGCGGGCCGCCCGGTTATTCCCAGGCGGCGCAGGGATTGTTCGGCCCCCCGCCGATCTGCCGGTAAACATAATTGACGAAAAACGCGACATCCAGCGGTGTGACCTGACCGCTGCAGTCCCAGTCGCCGTTGGCGTAGGGGCAAATAGCCGCAAGCGCCTGCCGGGAATCGAGTTGGCGGTAGACGTAATTGACTATGTACGCAACGTCGAGGGGGTTGATCGACTCGTCCCCATTGAGGTCGCAATACCCGGCGCAGTCGCAATTTTTGCACTCATACATCAAAATGCGGACCGCGTCGACCGCCGCTTCAATGATCGAATCATCACCCAGGTCCGCGACTTCGAACCGCAGCCGCATCTGGTCGGTCGGCGCCACAAAATCCCCGGCCCAGAACTCGTGTTCTTGCCATCCCCCGGAAGCCAGCGTGTCCGGGCCGAACGTCTCCGCCGCAATCCAATCGGCGCCGTTGTTGTTGGAAATGTACGTGACGAATATGTCCGTCGGCGTATCACCGCCGGTATCGTTGCAGTACCACAGCGCGTAACGGATCTGCGCATTACCTCCGGACAAGTCGAATGGCGGCGAATCCAGATAGCTGTGCCCGCCGTCAAGGTCTGCATCAGCGCCGGTCAGATAGCATAAGCGCGAATCATCATAATCGACATTCGGCGTGCAGCCCAGCCCCATGGTGCTGGGGATCCGCCGTTCCCAGTGACCGTCTGTCGCATCGCCCGAGATACTCCACCCCAGGTCCTGCGCGAAATTGTCGCCGAAAACAGTGATAATATTGGAATTGACGATCGGGGTCAGCGGTTCGGAGGGTTGAGGATAATACCGCACGTCCCCTCCGGCAACCTGGGCCGAGACATAATATTGCAGGAGGTCTTCGCAGAGGATCCCCGGCAGAGTCGCCGAATAGTGCAATCTCGAAACCTCGACGAGGGGTACTGTTTCCTCCGGCTCGCCATTAACCGAATAATGCAGTAATTCCGTCCCCGCAAGCGGTGTCCCTTCCCAGATCGGCAGGATTTCCACTTCGAATGTGGCCGGAATTCCGGGCAAAACCGTATCCGGTACACCATGGGGGAAATAGATGGTGATATCGTCGGCCCCGCCTTTTTCCAACCCGAACGTAATTGCCGGATCACCAAACAACGTCACCTCATAGTATCCGTAGCGCATCACCCCATCGCTGATGCGATAGAGGTTGTCTTCACGGGCATCCTGCAGCGCCCGGCCCAGCTGCGGCTTGTAGTCGAGAGGGTTGAAGATGGCATCCAGGAATTCCCGGTGGTACCGCTGGGACATGCCGTCGGTGCTTGTGCTCGAGCCGTAACCGTACCGGGCATTCATCACCAGCGCGAAAGCGCCGTGGTCGGTTTTAATCGTCAGTTGTTCGGCCCAGCAGTCCGGCCCGTCGAAATTCCCCGAGTAACAGGCCTGGGAAAACAGGAAAAACAACTGGTTGGTTGAAAGCGCGTTGATCATGTTTTGTGGCGACGATTTCAATGCCCAGTAGGTGTTGCCGTGCCCCAGGTGATTGACCAGGTGCACTCCGTTGTTCAACCGGTTGTAGACTTCATATGCGGGCCAGTCGTGCCCCGGCCAGTCCCGATCGTAGAGTTTGTCGATGGCATATGTTACCGGTACGCCGACCGTCGTATATTTGTGGTTGCTGCAGGTGCCGATGAGTTCATCCATGTACTGACAGCCATAGGAGACTATGCCGTCCCACAGATATTCGCCGCACATGAGCACTTTGGTCAGGTACCACTGCCGGCTGGACAGGTACATCAGCGTTTTTTGCACGAACCGCTGCGCTTCGGCGGTGTTCTCGACAGAAGCCCGGCCGACGCAGACCTCGGCCACGAGGTCGACCTCACCGCCGTTTTCGCCGTCCGTCGGCTCACCCCAGTATCCGTCACCATCATAGTTGAATGTGCCGTCGAGGCAGCCGAAGTAAATGTCCACCGGTATGGTGGGATCACCCCCGGCCATCATGTCCCTCGCCGGGATTAACTCGTCATCGCCGCCGATCAACACATAGGAAATGCCGTCGGCCAGATAGCGCTCGCGCACGTAATCGCGGACGGCGTCCGGATTGCTGCTGCCCACTTCGGCAGTAGTGTGGATCTCCGTGGGGGTGCCGGTCGAATCGTGGTACTCTTTTAACGGCAGGAATGATGCCGCCAGCGACGAAGTAGTCAGAATCAGCAGGTCATAATTGGCGCCCGGTATTCGGCCCAGCTCCGGGTAGGATGTGCTGAGCCCCGGGTTGTCCACCTTGCCTTCGATTTCCTGTCTGTCTACCGGCATGCCACGGAATAACGGCGAGCGTTCGCCGGTGTCGTTGGTCGTAATGGTCACCAGCAGGCGCGGATAATATGCCAGTTCGCCGGTTGCCGGGATATACTCCACCGGCTGCAATTTCAACACGATTATTTGATAACCACGGAAACCGTGGGTACTGACGTTTGCAAACCGCTCTGCCGGGTACGGATCACCCGATGAGTATATTGACTGGTCGGGGTGGGGCAGGTTTTCCCTGGTCGGGCCGACCGATAACCGAAATTCCTGGGTGACCGGTTCGATATAGTAATTGCGCCCGAGGGCAATTTTTTCGCCGGTGGTCACCTCAATCGCGCTGACTTCGGCACCGGGGGGCAGAAGCAGGCGGGCGCCCTGCGCGGGTAATGCCGGCCGGCCGGGCATACCGGCATTGGGGGCGTCCGGCATGGCCAGCCGATGGTAGTTTACCCCATCGATTGTGACTTGGGTGATCTCGGGGCGCTCGAACGTATATTCCATGGTCACTTGTCCGGCACGGGCGGATGAGGCCGCTATGAAAAACGCCAGCCATCCGGCCAGAATTAACGATTTCATGCTTTTGGCAGGTTTTCTATCTAGAGTGTTCATCTTCCCGTTCCCCTGACTGGTCCGTAATGTCTTGCCGACCTAAATGTTCACACTGCCGGACGACTATGCTGAAAAATCCGATAAATCGCCTGCACTAAGCGGTAAAATAGATTGTTCTGAGGACCCGCTTGGTTCACCCACACACCGACCCCGCCCAGGTATAAGTCATGCCGTCAGCCCGCTGATTCGTTTGCTTTCCACATTAATAAAGATAACCAAAAAAGCAGAAATGTCCAGACGAAACGTCCGGTTTCTTCGTGTAGTCAATGATGCAACAAATTGCAAGATCAACGGTTGGGCCGACAAGTCCTCTTGTGCGCAAAAGGGAGTTCCCTCCCGAATCAGTACGCTTTGGCGAAGACCACCCGCCTGTTGCTTTCACCGCCACAGATGATACATTTGCCGAGTTCTTCAGCGCCGTCCAACGGTATGCAACGGATGGTCACCTTAAGATTCTCGGCGGGCCATTGCTCACATTCGGGGGCGCCGCACCAGTGGGCCAGGGCGAATCCGCCATGGATCTCCGGCTTTTCCGCGTTTTTCGGGGTGAAAAATTTGATGAACTTGTCTTTGTCGTCAAAACGCAACGTGCGTTCGCGGCGGTAGTCGAACGCGCGATCGTAGAGGTTCTGCTGGATTTCCTCCAGGATTTGCGCCACAACGAAGACAAATTCCCCGCGCGGGACCGCTTTTTTCTCCATGGGGGACAAATCGCGGCGGCCATAAAATACTTTATCTTCGGTGACTTCCCGCATGCCGATTTCGATACGGATCGGGACACCTTTCTTAATCCAGTTCCAGGTTTTTTCGCCGCCGCGTTTTTCCGAATCATCGACTTCCACCACGACCGGGCCGTTATTGAATTGCCGCTTTTTAATCTCGGCTTCGAGGCGGCGGCAATAATCCAGCACCTCGGTCTGCTGGCTCTCGTCCCGGAATACCGGCAGGATTACCACGTGGACCGGGGAAAGTTTCGGCGGCAACACCAACCCGTCATCATCTGAATGGGTCATAATCAGGGCGCCGATGATCCGGGTGGACATCCCCCAGCTGGTGGTATGGGCATATTTCAGTTCACCCGAACGGGAGGAAAACTGGATATTCGAGGCCTTGGCAAAATTCTCTCCCAGATAATGCGAGGTGCCGGCCTGCAGGGCTTTGCGGTCTTGCATCATGGCCTCGATGCAAAAAGTATTGACCGCGCCGGGGAACCGTTCACCGGCCGATTTTTCACCCCGGATGACCGGGATTGCCGCGAAATTTTCCGCAAAATCGGCATATACGTCTAACATCCGCATCGTTTCGGCCCAAGCGTCATCCCTGGTCTCATGGACCGTATGGCCTTCCTGCCACAAGAATTCGGTAGTCCGTAAAAACAATCGTGTACGCAACTCCCAGCGCACAACATTTGCCCACTGGTTAATCAACAGCGGCAGATCACGATACGATTGGACCCATTTGGAGAACATAGCGCCGATGATCGTCTCCGACGTCGGCCGCACTATCAGCGGTTCATCAAGCAAACCTGCCGGGACCAGCCCCCCGTCCGGCGAGGCCTCCAACCGGTGATGGGTCACGACCGCGCATTCTTTGGCGAAGCCCTCAACATGTTCGGCTTCTTTTTCCAAAAAACTTTTCGGGATAAACAGTGGGAAATAGGCGTTTTTGTGCCCTGTGGCCTTGAACATTCGATCCAGCTCGCGTTGAATATTCTCCCAGATTGCATACCCCCACGGCTTGATGACCATGCAGCCACGGACCGGCGAATTTTCGGCCAGTTCGGCCGCGATGATCACCTGTTGGTACCATTCCGGATAGTCATCCTGCCGCGTCGGGGTAATTGCTGTTTTCTGCGCCTTGCCCATCAGTTTTATATCCTTTCGGCTGGTTTTCTTTGTTATCGGGCGGTATTCCTCCGTGCACGACCGGTCACCCGCTTCATTACGCCGGCCGCTCACCGCCTGTGTGCCGGAACATAGGCAATTCGCGCTGCAAAATCCAATATTCTGAACCCACTTCAAAACCCGCGGTCCGGCATTCTTTGACAGGTCGCGATTGATTTTTCGGGGAATTCCGGCGATTTTTCGTATGCAAAACAAGGGGTTTGCCGTAAACCACACGAACGCGAAAGAAGCTAAACCATAAAACGAGAGGATCAACACCAATGACACGACGTTTGGCTGTCCTGCTGCTGATCGGCGTCTGGCTTTTGGCAGCCGGCGGCGCATCGGCGCAAACCACCGAGCCGGGCGCGATTCCCCAGCGGTCGGATATCGAACCGCAATACCGCTGGCGGCTGGAAGACATTTATGCTAATCAGGAACAATGGGAAAAAGACTATGCCGTCGTTGAACAGGGACTCCCGACACTCGCGGCATACAAAGGCCGGCTGACTGAGTCCGGCGCGACCCTGCTGGCATGCCTGCAATTATCGGACAAGTTGTGGGAAGTTAACGACCGGCTGTACGCGTATTCGTACATGCTGCAGGACCAGGATACCCGCGTTCCCGAGGCGCAGGCGCTCTCCGGACGGGCCGGCGCGCTCAACACCGAACTGGGGCAGGCAGTTTCCTTCATCCGCCCCGAAATCCTCGCCGCTGATGAAACGACGATCAGGACATTTATTGCCGAGACGCCGGGACTCGAGGTCTACGCGCACTATCTCGACGACATCCTCCGTTTGCGGGCGCATACGCTTTCGCCCAAAGAAGAGGGCCTGCTGGCCATGGCCGGTGATTTCGCGCGCGGTCCCGGCGATGTGTTCAAGATGCTCGATGCCGCGGACATCAAATACGGCACGGTAATCGATGAGGGCGGCAATGAAGTCGAACTGACCAAACAACGCTATTACGGTTATCTCGAATCGACCGACCGGCGGCTGCGCCGGGACGCCATGGACAGATATAATCAGGCCTATGCGCGGTATGTCAATACGCTGGGCGCCAATTTGGGGGCCAGTGTCAAAGGGGACTGGTTTTTTGCGCGGGCGCGCAATTACGCCACAAGCCTCGACGCTTCGCTGGATCAGAACCATGTGCCGGTCGCAGTTTATGAAAACCTGATCGGCGCGGCCAATGAAAACCTCGGCCCCCTGCACAAGTATATCGCCCTGCGCAAGAAAACTCTGGGGCTGGACACGCTGCGCAAATACGATTTGTATGTGCCGCTGGTCGCTGAAGCGAAAATGAATATTCCCTACGATGACGCGGTCAAATATGTCCTTGAAGCGATCAAGCCGCTGGGGCCGGAATATGTCGCAGCGGCGACCGCCGGCCTGCAGGGCGGCGGGTGGGTCGACGTGTACGAGACCGAGGGCAAGGCCTCGGGCGGTTATCAGTGGGGTTCCTTTTCCACCCATCCGTACATCCTGATGAATTATTCGAACACCATCGACGAGGTGTTCACGCTGGCGCACGAACTGGGGCATGCCATGCACCATGTCCTGACCACCGCCAATCAGCCGTACGTGTACGGAGACGTATCGTTATTTACCGCCGAGGTGGCCTCCACGACAAACGAGATGCTCCTGATGGACTATCTGCTGAAAACAATCGAGGACCCCGAGACCAGGAAATATATCCTCGACTACCAGATTGAACAGTTCGTGGGCGCATTCTACACCCAATGCATGTTTTCGGAATACGAGTATGCCCTGCATCAACAAATCGAAGCGGGGGAGGGTTTATCCGCCGAAGGCATGCGCAAAACCTATGGCGAGCTGTACCAGCGCTACTGGGGCCCGGATTTGACCCTTGAGGAGTTGGACGACCTCCACGGCTTGCGGATCAGCCATTTTTACCGGAATTACTATGTGTACCAATATGCCACTTCGGTGGCTGCCGCCGGTGCGCTGGCCGATCGGATCCTTAATGGCGGAGAAAAAGAAGCCCAGCAGTACCTCGACTTCCTGAAAGCGGGCAAATCAGAGTATCCAGTGGACCTTTTGCGCAAAGCCGGGGTTGACATGACCTCGCCCGAGACGGTCAATCAGGCGGTGAAGCGTTTTGCCGCGTTGGTCGCGGAGTTCGAAAAAATGTTGTAATAGATTGTCCGGCAAGAAGTTTATTGTTGTTGGGCTGCGTTTGTATTCCGATTTTTGGAATCCACAGACGCAGCCCCTTTTTTTGTTCAAGCATATGCCGATAATCAACAGGGTGAGAATTCGGCCGGCCGGAAAAGTGAGCGCGGCGCGGAGAAAAATGATTCATCCTGAAAAACGCACTTGACAAACCGCCCGGCATAACCGATGTTTCTGCGTAGAAAGTGGCAAAAGGATCGTTTTGGTTTTGAGGAATTTATTCTGAGCAATTAAGATCGCGCGTCATCGTAGTGCCGCTGCGGTTCATACTATTTCCCCATCATGGTTCTGGCACAAAGAAGGGCTGATTATCCATGCCTCAAGGAACGGTTAAGTGGTTTAATGAGCAGAAGGGATTTGGTTTCATTTCCCGCGAAGGCGAAAACGATATTTTCGTCCATTACTCCGGCATTGCCGGCGACGGCTTTAAAAGTCTCCAGGAGGGCGATCAAGTCCGTTTCGAGATTACCCAGGGACCTAAAGGCGAACAGGCAATAAACGTCTCCAAAATATAAATCGACGAGTCAGACTATCACGAGGCGCCATGAGCGAGGGCCTCGTAGGAAGTGGCACCCGACGGACAACAACTGTGTACACCCGCTTTGAGCCGCTTGGTCTTTTGTGTAATCGCTCGGAGAAAGGATGGGTTCTGGAATGCCCCGTGGTACAGTGAAGTGGTTTAACGACCAAAAAGGGTACGGCTTCATCTCGCGTGATGGCGCCGACGACGTGTTCGTGCATCACACCGGGATCGCCGGTGAGGGCTTCAAGAGTCTGCAGGAAGGCGAAGAAGTCGAATTCGAAATTACCCAGGGCCCCAAGGGCGAACAGGCGGTCAACGTATCGCGTGTATGATGATGGCTTCGTCCCTGCTGGAGGGGACGACAGGATCAGGTATTGCCTGTAGTTGAAATCCCGCAATCGCCTTCCGGGGAGGGTGTCTTAGCTCAAGGAATGGCCGGCGCTGCAACATGCGCCGGCCGCTTTTTTATTCGGGCCTGAAGATTTCCTGAAATGCAGCAGACAACGTCGGATAGGTGAAGGAAAACCCCGACTCCAGCACGCGTGCGGGGACCACCCGCTGACCCTCCAGTAAGACCTCCGCTGCCCCGCCCACGGCCAGCCGGAGCAGAAACCCGGGGACCGGGAAAGCGGCAGGACGATGGAGCGCTCGGCCCAAAGTCTGCGCGAATTCTTTATTGGTTATCGGGTGCGGACTGGTGCCGTTGAGCGGCCCTTCGACCTTTGGGTTATCCAAAGCCCAGCGGATCAAATCCACCAGGTCCCGCAGGTGGATCCAGGAGACCCACTGCTTCCCCGAGCCCAGTGGCCCGCCCAAACCAAACTTGAAGGGCTTGATCATCCGGCCCAATGCCCCGCCCCCCCGGCCCAGGACCATCCCGATTCTGATCCGGACTGTCCGCACGCTTTGCGTATCATCATCCTCGACTTCTTCCTCCCACGCCCGGCAGACCTTCGCCAAGAAATCCTCTCCCGGCGGGGAATCCTCCGTCAGTTCCTGGTCGCCCTGCGGGCCGTAGTACCCTACGGCAGAAGCGCTAATGAGCGTATCGGGCCGATGGTCGATCCGGCGGATGGCTTTGATAATCCCGGCGGCCGAATCGGCACGGCTGTTCAGGATTAAATCTTTTTGCCGGGTGTTCCAGCGGCGGCTGAAAAGCGGTTCGCCGGCCAGATTGATCACCGCATCGTACCCTTCTATTTCCCTGCCCCAGGCGGGATCGTATTCGGGGGTCCATTGGACGGCCCTGATCTGCGTGCCGAATCTCCGGGTCACCAGGTTCGGGCGCCGGGACAGGATCAGGAGATCATCTCCGCGCCCGTGCAGGGCATAAACCAAGGCCCGGCCGATAAAACCCGTGGCCCCCAGGATTACGACCCGCACCGCGGCCTCGTCTGGTTTTCGTCAACTTCCATTGGTGTACTCCCGGTAACCAATATACACACTTTATGGCGTAATGAGAAAAATTTCGACATTTACATGGATGGACGGTGCAGCGCGGGCCGGCCGCACAGTTTTTTCGTATATTACCGTAGAAAAAAAGGAGAGGTATGGCACACCATGTGTGTCCCTGGTGGATGGGGTATCTGCTGGCCGGTCCGTTGCGCCGCCGGCGTCATCCACCGGAAAAAATTCTGGCCCCGTTTGTCTTTCGCGGCATGACCGCGCTGGATGTCGGCTGCGGCATGGGGCATTTCAGCCTGCCCCTGGCCCGAATGGTCGGTGGTGAAGGCCGGGTGATCTGTATCGATTTGCAGGAGAAAATGATCAATTCCCTGCGCCGTCGCGCCACACGCGCCGGGTTGATCCGGCGCCTCGATCTGCGGGTCTGCAGCGTGGATTCACTCGGCATCGACAATCTTGCCGGCCGCGTGGATTTCGTTTTACTGTTTGCCGTGGCGCATGAAGTACCCGATGTCCCCGGTCTGTTCCGGGAACTCCACAGCGCGTTACGTTCCGGCGGGACGTTGCTGTTGGCCGAACCGTCAAACCATGTCAAACCCGACGAGTTCGCGCGCACCGTCACGGTGGCCGAAAGCGCCGGATTGATTATCATCGAACGGCCGGAAATCAGCAAGAGCCACACCGTCCTGTTGAAAAGGGAATGAATCGACAGTTCTAATTCTGCGTCATATTATGAATGTCGTTCGGTCCTCGGATTACAGCTGTTCCACCCGGTACGAATAAAATTCCCCGCCGGCGGCCGGGAGGTACACCGCGACACCGTTGTTGAAGATTTTTTCCTGGTCACCGTTACAGGTGGCCAGCAGGATGTATTCGTCGGTCACCTCGGTAATTGAATCGTAAATGATGCCCTTGTCAATATTGCAGACACCAGGCGTGAACAACGTGGTGTCGATAATCAATGGTTGCTCGGCGTGGTTGTCGCCGAACGCCTGATTTTTGAAGGACACCAGATCACCGCCGGGCATCTGCCGCAAGCGGATCACCTGTTTGCGCGCCTGGCCCTGATTGCAAAAGGTCAGTTGCGAGACCCCGAAATACAGATTGGCCGCCGTGGAGTCACCCTCATACGATAAAACAAAGTAATGATCTGCTGTATAAATCGTATACGTCCCGCTTCCGGAGACCCATACACCCTTGCGCCATTCCGCGAGCCGGGTACCGATATCAGACGTTTGTGGCGAACAGGACAGGACCGCCGACCCTGACAACAGTACCCAGACCAGGATATGTTTCACCGTCTTGTGTGACATAGCATTCTCCTTGCTTCAATTTACGGCTTGATGTTCCTCGGTACCCACTGGACGAGGCCGTCAATCGTTGCCGCCGATCAATATATCCAATCGAGTTGGTCGTACCATCGAAAACTGTCGTGGTCGCCGCGCGGGGATGCTCTCCCCTAGTGGTCCATCTCGGCGGCGGTGGAATCAGGGAAGATATATTGCAGCGGTTCGACCGGTTGGGCCTGGTAGCGGATTTCATAATGCAGATGCGGCGCCGATGAAATGCCGGAATTTCCGGACAGGGCGATGATCTCCCCGAAACCGACATGGTCTCCCTGCTCGAAGAGCATGGCGCTGTTGTGCCCATAGACTGTCTGATAACCGTTGCCGTGGTCGAGGATAATCAAATTGCCCAGGGCGCCGTCCCACCCGGCAAACACAACAGTCCCGGCGGCCGTGGCAAACACCGGCGTGCCTTCCCGTCCGGCAATGTCCAAGCCGAAATGCCGCAAGGAAACGTTTTCCTGCCGGGGCGCAAAGCCGCGCGACGGCCGGCCCCGCATCGGCACACCGATCGGGCGGTTGTCGGGATAAGGCGATAGTTCGCTAGGCAAGGGCGCGAGGGCCACTAATGAAATATGCGAATCGATGTCCAGGGCTGTCGATTCGGCCGAATCGACGGCAAGGTCCGGCAGCGATGGAACTGTTTCGTCATCCAAAGCCGCCTGCATTGAATCGGATAACTCAATGCCCAGCATCTCATACAATTGTTTGCTGAAATTCCGGTGGTGTTCTAGTTCCTCGCGGAGCTGGCTGATTTCTAGGGCGTAGACAGTCAGCCGCATGTTCTCGGCGGTCAATTCCTCGATCCGCCCACTCTGGCTGAATACCAGCCAGGCGAGTACGACTGCAGCGAGGGCCAGCGCGCATACGACTCCCGCCGCCCACAACAGAACACGTACCATCAACGGCGAAAGCGACCACTGATGGCTTTTTTCGGACTGGTCGTCGACGACCAGGATATTGATACGCCCACCGCGTGCCATGGCCGATCCTTGCCTCGGTTAGTGCAGGCCGATCAAGTCCAGGATGCGGTTAAGATCGTCGTGCGAATAGAAATCGATCTTGATCTTTCCCTTCTGCCGGCGCTCACTGATGCGCACGGCAGTGCCGAGATATTGCCGCAGCCGGTTTTCCAGTGATTCGATCTCTGCCGAGCGGCCGCTCGATCGCGGCACACGTTTCTTGTTGCCGTAAATTAATTCTTCAGTGCGGCGGACAGACAATTCTTCGTTGACAATGCGCCGGCCGACACGAATTTGATCATGCGGGTTCTCCAGCGCCAGCAGCGCCCGCGCATGGCCCGCGCTTAACCGTCCTTCGGAGATCCGCTGTTTGATTTCCTCGGGCAGTCCCAGCAGCCGCAGAGTATTGGTCACCGACGAACGGTCCTTGCCGACCCGCTGGGCGATGACCTGCTGCGTAAATCCGAACCGTTCCGACAACTTGCGATAGGCCAGCGCTTCATCGATCGGATTGAGGTCTTCGCGCTGCAAATTTTCGATCAACGCCGTCTGCAGTTGCTCATCGTCGGAAAGCTCGTCAACGGAGATCGCGGGGATCTTGGTCAAGCCAGCGATCTTTGATGCTTTCCAGCGGCGTTCACCGGCAACGATCTGATAACCGTTATCGACCTTTTTGACCAGGATGGGGTGAATGATGCCCCGCTCACGGATGGAATCGGCGAGGTTTTTTAATTTTTCCGAATCGAAGCGCAGCCGCGGCTGGTAGGGATTCGGCACGATGCGGTCCAGATCAAGGTTTAGTACTGAGGCAACCTTCGCGGTCGCCTGATCGGGGCCCCCGGGAATCAGGGCCTCCAGTCCTCGTCCTAAGGCGATTTTATTCACGATGCCAACACTTCCTTTGCCAGTCGAATGTAGTTTTCCGCCCCCGTCGAGAGCATATCGTACAAGATGATCGGCTTGCCGAAACTTGGCGCTTCGGAGAGGCGGACGTTACGGCTTATCACAGTTTGGTACACTTTGTCGGCGAAAAACTTGCGAATTTCTTCTGCGACCTGCCGCGAAAGATTAAGCCGCGTGTCAAACATGGTCAAGAGTACGCCCTCAATCGCCAGGTTGGGATTCAACTTTTCCCGGACAATTGAAATCGTATTCATCAACAACCCCAATCCCTCCAGTGCAAAATACTCGCATTGCATGGGGATCAAAACCGAGCGACTTGCGACTAATGCGTTAACAGTTAGCATGTTGAGTGATGGTGGACAATCGATAAAAATATATTCAAATGCTGCTTCTACTTCGCTGAACGCCTTGCGCAATAGAAATTCGCGCGACTCGACATTGAGCAACTCGACTTCGGCGCCAACCAGCCGCAGATGCGACGGGATGAGGGACAGCCCCCTGATTTGCGTTTCGATAATCACTTGATTAATATTAACTTGTGACGATAGCAGCTCGTACGTCGACCACTTGATATCGTCTTTGTATACACCCATAAAGCTGGTGGTGTTGGCCTGGGGATCCATGTCCACCAACAACACGCGCTTGCCGGCCATGGCCAGGCAGGAGGCCAGGTTGACCGCCGTGGTGGTTTTGCCCACCCCGCCTTTCTGGTTGGCAACCGCGATTATCTTTGTGGAGGTCGTCTGTTCCATTTTACATGATGGGAAATCGGGACTCTTTGTCCTGAAATGCAAAAAATAGTATTTTTCGACAAATTGCAAGTAATTATTTGCAAATCAACACATTTACTTATCTCCGTTTTTCAAACGAAAGCAGCCACAATGACTCAACATCGAACATAGACGTAAGTTCTTTTTTCTTAAGCGAATAGAAATCGCTCTCCAAATCAGAGTACAGGCATAAATCCTGATCGGCAGATGACTCAAAGACCAGCACACGCTTCAATGCCGGGAAACGCTTCGCCCATTTTACGACCTCAACCGGGGAAGGGCCTGCCCGGGAAGTGACCACCTGGATTTTACTCTCTGCCGCCAGGGGAATTTTTTCAAACCGCCCATGGACCACAGTCATACCCGCAATACCCAAATGGCTGATGATTGCCTCAAGGGCGGTGCATTTGCGGCCGCGGGATTCGATCAGCACCCATTGCGACGCAGGTCGGGCGATTTTTAACGGCACGGCCGGAAAACCACCACCTGAACCAAGATCAACGGCCACAAAATCATTATCCGGCGGCAGATACTCCAGGGCGGCCAGCGAAGTCATAAATAATTGGGCAGCATGCGCGGCGCTGTCACCGGCCCGGGAAATCAGCGGTACACTACTATTATAGTAGAGCAGCTTCTCGAGATATCGGGCGCCCTGCTGCAGGACCTCATCTGTAGTAACCGCAGCGTACTTCTCGCACAAATCATGCAGCAGGGTCTGCTGCCGACGATCGAAGAGTTGTTTCACGTGAAACCGTTTCTCGGGATTCAATCTCCGCCGGTCAAGACACTTTGGTATGCCTTCGGGCCTTCAAGTGAACCAACAGCAGGGTGACATCCGCACCGGTGATTCCCGGGATCCGGGCCGCCTGTCCCAGGGTCAGGGGACGAATACGATTGAACTTCTCCCGCGCCTCGGTCCGCAATCCGACCAGTTGCTCATAGGAAAATCTCTCGGGAATTCTGATGGTCTCGTTTCTTTTGAATTTGGCGATCTCCTCTGCCTGCCGCCTGATGTAACCGTCATATTTAATTTGAATCTGGACCGCCGTGCCGATGTCCTCCGGTGCCAAAATGAATGATTTGTCGTAATTCGCCAAATCTGAATACGTTATATTCGGGATTTTCAGCAAATGAGCCATCGACGCGGAGCCCCTCTTCCGTAAACTCTCGTACTCTCGGGGTATTGCTGAGGCCGGCACCTGCCATGAGGCCAGTCGCTGTTTTTCTTCACTAATTCGGCGATATTTATGCCGAAAAGCGTCAAATCGCTCGTCGGAAACCAATCCGAGCCGATGTCCATGACCGGTCAACCGCAGGTCGGCATTGTCCTCGCGCAAGTGCAGCCGATGTTCGGCCCGCGATGTGAACATCCGATACGGTTCATCGACGCCGCGAGTCACCAAATCATCGATCATCACGCCGATGTAGGCTTCCGACCGATCCAGAATGAACGGTTCTTCACCTTTGAGTTTCAGAACTGCATTAATCGCCGCCATCAAGCCCTGTGCCGCGGCTTCCTCGTACCCGGATGTTCCGTTTATTTGCCCGGCGAAGTACAAATTATCAACTAATTTGGTCTCAAGTGTGGGTTTTAGCTGGGTCGGCGGGAAATAATCATATTCGACTGCATATCCCGGGCGGTTTATTTTAACCTGTTCCATCCCCGAAACAGCACGGAGCGCCGCAAGTTGCATATCGGCCGGTAAACTCGAGGAGAAACCGTTGACATATAATTCATCGGTATCCAACCCCTCCGGTTCGAGGAATAGTTGGTGGCGTGGTTTTTCCGCGAATTTGACCACTTTATCTTCAATTGACGGGCAATATCGCGGCCCGATGCCCTTGATTTGGCCATTAAACAGCGGCGAACGGTCGATATTATTGGTAATTATGTGATGACACTTAGGATTAGTGAATGTCACATAGCAGATAGCCCGATTCTTAACATTCCCATTCGATCTTACCGAGAACGGCTGTGGCGGCTCATCCCCCGGCTGTGGCTGCAACCCCGAAAAATCAACGGTTTTACCGTCGATCCGTGGCGGCGTGCCGGTTTTCAATCTGCCAACCACGAATCCCTTTGCCGCAAGTTTATCAGACAAGCCGATCACGGGTGGTTCACCGATGCGGCCCGCCGGAGTACATTGGCGGCCGGTGTGAATGACGGCGTTAAGAAATGTTCCGCCCGCCAGGATCGCCGCTTTGGCGTGGATGATACCGTTTTTCTCGGCGATAACTCCGGTCAGGCCGTTGTCGACGATTTCAATATCGACAACACTGTCCTCAATGATTTCGACCGCATCCAAGCCCAATATCGCCTGTCGCGCGGCCTGTTCATAGAGCCGGCGGTCGGCTTGGGCGCGTGATGACCACACTGCCGGACCCTTACGCTTATTGAGGATTTTAAATTGGATCCCGGCCAGATCGGCCAAATATCCCATTTCACCGCCCAAAGCATCGATTTCCCTGACCAAATGCCCCTTGGCCAGGCCACCGATGGCCGGATTACAGGACATTCGGCCGATCGCTGTAACCGAGGTCGTAATTAAGGCAACAGAAGCCCCCATCCGGGAGGCGGCGATGACCGCTTCCACCCCGGCGTGCCCGCCGCCGATTACCACGATGTCGAATGATGTTTCCACAATAGGGATTATACGCTGCCGGGATGACAAACTCAAGTTGGGCCGCCGTACCGCCTTGTCTGCTTCGAGGTTATTTCCCGATACAAAAATCCCCGAATATTTTATTCAGAATATCATCCGGCGTGGTTTCACCGGTGATTTCGCCCAAAATATCGGCGGCTTTGCGCCCATCAAAAGCGACAAATTCAAAAGATTCCCCACGGGCAATGGCCTCCCCGGCCAAGCGCAGGTGTTCCGTTGCCTGGTCAATCGCCGCCAGGTGGCGCTGGTTGATGATGAAGGGAAATTCCGGCCGATCGCCGGCCAGTTCCAGGTAATTGTCGATCAGCCACCTGGTCGCCGCAGCCAGACCGGACCCGGTTTTGGCCGAAACGGTAAAGATCCTGGCCTGCCCCAGCTTGGCGCGGCAATCGCGAATTTTTTCCGGATCAGCGATATCTGATTTGTTGATCAGCGCCGCCGCCGGCTGTCCCCGCAATAGTCTCCGTATCGATTCATCCCCCTCGGAAAATCCCTCTGCGCCGTCTATAACCCAAAACACTACGTCGCTGTCGGTGAGTGAGCCAATCGTTCGGTCGATCCCGATTGTTTCAACCATGTCGTCCGTGTGCCGGATCCCCGCCGTATCGATAAGCCGCACCGGATAACCGGACAAATTGATATATTCATCGATTGTGTCCCGGGTGGTGCCGGGTTGAGTAGTGACAATCGAGCGCTCTCGGGCGAGCAAGCAATTGAAAATACTCGATTTGCCGACATTCGGCGCCCCGATAATGGTCACAGTCAGGCCGTCACGGATCAATTTGCTGCGCTGGCATGATTCGCGGAGTTTCGCCAGCTGCCCGATGATTTCCGCAAACTTGCCGCTGATTTCCTCGACTCTCTTGAACTCCAGGTCCTCTTCCACAAAATCCGCGGACATTTCCAGCCAAGCCAGCGCCTCAATGAGGCCGGACCGGAGTCGTCCAATGAGATCCTTCAAACTGCCATTGAGTTGCCGATAAGCGGCGGCAGCAGCTTTTTCGGATTTGGCGGCGATCAATTCGGCGACCGCTTCGGCCTGGGTCAAGTCGATACGGCCGTTGCAGAACGCCCGGAATGTAAACTCCCCCGGTCCCGCAAGCCGCAGGCCCTGGGTCCTCAGGATGGAAAGTGCGCGCGCCAGGATTGTCGGGGAACCGTGGAAGCTGAACTCCGCAATGTCCTCCCCGGTGTAGGAATGCGGCGCCTTGAAAATCGACAGCAGGACTTCGTCCACATCCTCCGCGCTGCCGGGATCGAAAAAAACGCCATGGAGAATGCGATGGGATTGGCTGGTGGTCGGCTGATGTTTCCCGTGAAACACTCGCTCAGCGACAATTAATGCCTCAGTCCCGCTGAGACGAATGACACCGATCCCCCCCGGTCCGAGGGGCGTGGCCAAACCGCAAATCGTGTCAGGATTCCGGGGGTCGCCATACGAATCAAGAGCTCCCGGCGCCTTCATTTTTCTTCGACCCCTTGATGATGTACTGCTCGATGACTGAGAAGATATTATATACTGTCCAATAAAGAGTTAACCCGGCCGGAGACTGCGCGAACAAGAAGCCGAAAATCAACGGCATGATGTAGACCAGCGCCTTTTGCTTGGGGTCGGTCGCGGACATTTTCTGCTGCCAGAAGAACGAGACTGTCATAATGATCGGCAGGATGAATAGACTGTCTTTCTGCGAAAGATCGGTGATATGGAAGATGAACTCCGCGCCCCGCATCTGGATGCTGCTACGCAAGACCTGGTATAACGCGAAGAATACCGGCATCTGGGCCAACAACGGCAGGCAGCCCGAGAGTGGATTGAACCCGGTTTCCTTGTACATCTTCATTGTTTCGCGGTTCATGCGCTGCGGGTCTTCTTTGTATTTCTCCCGAATTTTCTGCAGCTTCGGTTGCATCTCTTTCATGCGCTGCATCGAAACCATGCTTTTCTTGGTCAGCGGATGGAAGATGACCTTGACCAAAAAGCCGAACAGGATGATCACGAAACCATAGTTGGGGACAAAACCATATAGTTTCTCGAAAGACCATAATACGAAAATGGCGAATGGACGAATAATATACTTATACCCAAGGTGCAAAAGCCCTTCCAACCCCAGCCCTTCGTCTTTGACCACAAAATAATCCAGTGGTCCCATGTACACCGTGTAGCGATGATCGATTGGCTGCCGGGGGGAAATCGGCACGGCCACTCGGGCCGAAAAATAGGGAATTTTGTATTTATCCTCGCGGTCCTGAACAAAGCCGAACGTGCGATCGGCGATAAATGCCTGCGGTTCCACCGACCGGGGGATGACGATATTAATAAAATATTTGGTCCGCACACCGGCCCAGATCACATTTCCGCCGAATTGTTGGGGCCGTTCGCTGTCGTCGATTTCCTTGATTTCCTCGAGGTCTTTGCCCAGCCGGGCCACGGCGGCGATATTCTCGATGTCTTCCTTCTTGCCTGATTCGGTGGGTTCCAAACCGGCGTCCCAGCCGAACGTGTATTCCCGCTCGAGCGGGATGGGGAAATCCCCGGGTACATTCAGGATGATGTCGAAAGAGTAACGGTCGGGATAAAAAATATAGGTCTTGGTGATGGTATGCGTCTCATCGACAGACCAGGAAAACCGCACGACACTGGAATCGTCCGCGGCGGTCAGTGTGACCCTGTCCCGGTCGGTCGTGAAACCACGCCGTTCAAGTTGCAACGGCGCCCCCCAGAATTCAAAGCGCAAGGCCGATCCCGAATTTTTGGGGATCAGTGAAATCTGCTCATCGGTTTCTTTATCTGTAATGTAATGGTATTTATTGAGTTGGTATGATACGATATCCGCGCCGCGTGTGGAAAAACGGGCGGTAAACAGCGGTGTTTCCACCACGACCGTGTCGACGGCGACTGAATCAGCCATAAACAGCGAGTCGACGGCGACAGTATCCAATACTCCAAGCTGTGGCGTTTGGTTGTCGACCGTGCCGCTGTCCCGTGACGTCGTGGGGGCCGGCCGGTCCGATTCAGTGGCTGTTTGTTTAGTTGTTTCCGGCGCTTCAGGTTGCATGTACATCGTATAAATCATGACGATGGCAAACATCAGCACAAACGCCAGAATCATGCGAAAATCAAAGGGTTTGTTCTCGTTCGGATCCATCCCTGTTCCTCTATCTCAAACGGCAAAAAACCATCTAATTATATATAATACAATGCTTTATGTTAATTGTCATGCCGGATCGTACCCTCCCGGACGAAAGGGATGGCAGCGGCTTATTCGTTTCAGGGCTTTCCACGATCCCCGCGTCATGCCATACTTGCGCAGAGCGTCGATGGTATAAGTCGAACATGTCGGATAATAACGGCAGGTGTGGGGCAGAAAAAAGCCCTTGGCAACTTGAAATATTTGCACCAGATAGGCGGCAATTGTGACAGCCGTCCCCTGGACTATCCTCGGCAAGTCCATTATCGCGCTTGGCCGGTTAGTTTTTGCGTTTGCGCCAGAAGCCCGGCGACAATCTCATTTCGTTTGGCGCCCGAAAGACTGTCGGGCATGGGCCGATCAATGATTACTACCCCCCAACCATTTGCCGGCCAATGTGTTTGTGTAATGCGCAACGATTCTTTCAAGCGCCGCTTTTCCCGGTTACGCACACAGGCGTTGCCGACTTTTTTTCGAATGCTGACGGCAAACCGTGTTGGGCCGGGAGGTTTGGGCCAGAAATACAAACGAAACCACCCGCCGTCGGCCCGACGCCCCTGGCTGATCGTCGCGCGGATATCGTCGCTGCGCGTCAAACGCACCGCGCGCGGCCAGCGGGCACGGCGAGGTGTGACCGGGGCGGACACGGTTACTTCTCGGCGACAGTGACGGTAAGGCGTTTGCGCCCCTTGGCCCGCCGCCGTTTAAGCACATCGCGCCCGGCCTTGGTCGAGATCCGTTTCCGGAACCCGTGGTCGTTGGCCCGTTTTCTGTTCGATGGTTGAAATGTTCTTTTCATTTTTCACCCTTGGTTAAAAAATACAAACAGCCAATATACCCTATTTGCCGGTTTCGTCAAGGAAAACCTCGGGTATTTGACTGGTACAGCCGGTTGGGCCCGGATGTTTGCCAATTCGGCGGCGGCTTTCGGCCCAACGCCCACAACTCAAATCCTTCATAGACACTGGCGGCCGGATATTGGACGCCAGGCGGGAGAATTGGGCCGTGGTGATGCGCCACCAAAACCGAAAAAGTTAAAAGTCTACCGGCCCACCATTCAGGGAATTGTCTGCCATCCCACCACTCCAGGATTTCTTGCAGAAATCCCTCCGTGATGGGCCGCCTGTCTCACGTTCCCCGGACTCCAGCGGCATCCCGGTTTTCTATCCGGTCAGGCCAAGTGATCGGCGGCGGAAGTTGTCGGACGGCAATACACTGATATGAAACCATGCTCTTTTCCAGCCGTATTACGTGACAGGCAAAAAAGAGGAGACGCTCGAATGATAAAATATCCCGTAATGTGCAGTCTGGCCCTGATATCGACCATTGTGCCGTCCCTTGTCAGAGCTCAGGGGGACAGTCTTCCTGCACTCACCGGTCCCTATCTGGGACAAAGGACGCCGGATACGATACCCGAATTGTTTGCCCCGGGAATCGTCTCAAAAGACGGCCACCAGGCAAAACTCAATATCTGCTCTGATCAAAGTGAGATTATCTATTGGGAAAGAAACCCCGCCAATAACTCCATGTATTTCGTCAGCATCACGAAAACCGGCAAGACGTGGAATGCTCCCGAGACTCTGGCTTTTTCACGGGAATTCACCAATATGGAACCAGCGTTGTCGCCGGATGGCACAAAGCTCTATTTTGTTTCCGATAGACCGCCGAGCGATAGCGGCGGAGCACAAAAGAACCCCGACATCTGGTATGTAAGAAAAGTCGCCGGCCGGTGGAGCGAACCGGTTAACATCGGGCCGCCGATCAATGGCGACGGGGTGGAGGTTCAACCTTGTGAAGGTGCCGACGGCAATTTCTACTTTTGCAAATCGCCCGGCGAAATCTACTGCTCAAGGATTTCTGATGGCAAAATGCAACAACCGATAAAACTGACCGCCAATATCAATACCGGAAGGGTCAGCTCTCCCCGTACGTCCCCGGATCATTCTTGCCTGATCTTTCATTCCGAACGAGCAGGCGGATTTGGCGGGTGGGACCTATACGTCAGCTTCAAAGATGATTCCGGAAACTGGAGTGAAGCAAAGAACCTCGGCGGCAGCATCAATACATCAGGGAACGAAAACGACGCAACATTTTCCCCGGACGGCAAATATTTGTTCTTCACGCGCGAGGGGGACATCTACTGGGTTTCTGCCGCAGTAATCGAGGATTTGAGACGTAAATACTGACCACAGACTAACGATCGACTTGTACGTAGCGTTTTAAAATGCCCCCCTAAAAGGCGGGCCACCGGTCCGTTTTCTTAGGGGCCGGTCTCAGACCGGCCCGTGCTCGATTTCCGCTGAACTGCCTAATTCGGGCGGGTCATAGACCCGCCCCTACGTCGAGGAAAATCGTAGATGTGTCGGGCGCAAAATATTTCTTGGGCGGACCGGACACCCAATTAAAAAACAGGAATATCTACTCCACCTTCGACTGTCCGCCGAGGTGCCGATTTAAATATTTGTACATACGGCGCCATTTTTGTCATCTCGCCGATGGCTAGGGCATTCCCTTGGCCCTGAAAATGCAAACATGGCTCGATAAGCTTGACATCCAGAATCCGCATTTCTTTAGCCAGGTGCTCCAAATCCGACCGCGAATTCATTTTCATGATAATTGCGTTGTCAAGTTCGCCGAGCAAGCCACGTCTGAGCTTATTCGGGCGTTGCGTAGCAAGAATTAAATGCAATCCGTATTTTCTACCCTCTGCCGCAATTTCATGAATCAATTCCCCAAGCATTTTCTTATGAGGATCATTCGTATCCTCTGGCGCGAAATTATGTGCTTCATCGATTAAGATAAATGTATGTCTCAGTCCCTTTTCCGCTTCAGCAAGTCCCTCTTGACCGTTATTAAGGCAACAGTTTCTATAATTTTCAATATCCTTTCGCTGCTTTTCCTTCAAATAAAGGAGAATATATGCGACAACTCTTAAACGTGCGCGATCGCGTTCAAGTGTCTCCGTCTCGATAATATTAATTCGGCTTTTCGAAAATAGGCGTTCAGGTATCCCATCACTATCGTTTGGATCCCGCCAAATGCCAAAGCATTCCTCATTCGCAAGATCATTCGTTAACTCGTAAAATGCATCCTTTCCCGGCAAGGCGTAAGGTTTTTCTTTGTCTGATGAAAAATTGGTGAATTTGAAATTCTCGGTCGCGCCACTCAAATACATAACGTGATCGCCGGCGAGGTATGCCCATAGTTTGATATTATTGGCAAGAGGGTATTTCTCGCCTTTCCGATCGCTAATTGAAGCTATGAAAGCATCCTTTGGCAGTTTTCGCTTTGTCCTTTCAAAGTCTTTTAATGTCGGAATAGAATCAACTACATATGCATATGCTATTTCATATTGGCTGGAATAAATCCGTCCTTTAACAATGTCCATGTAGGTAAAAGGATCCTCATTCAACCATTCCCAAGATAAATTGAAATCTTCACGAAGAGTTTTACCGAATATTGTTGACTGAGTTTCCAGATCAAGTGAACGCAAATCTTTATAATCTTCATCTTCCTTACTTCTGAATGCTTCGAACTCCTTTTCCAACAATCCAGAATTATATTTCTCGATAGTTTTCTCGTACTCATCGTCGGATTTGAGCTTCATTCCTTGATAGAAATCCGAATTTGCATCGATGATGAGAAGTTGCGTTTTTTTATTTGTGTTAGTCTTGCGTAATATCTCTTCGATCAAACGCCCGAGCAAAAAAGACTTGCCGCATCCGGATTGCCCCACAACAACCAGACCACGCGTTAATGCTTTTAAATCTACTTCAAACGGACTCAGATCATTCTTGACGCCGATGTAAAGATTCAAATCTTCTTTGGCTTCATTCCCAGCAATCCCATTTCCTTCGATCGAATCTTCTTCGCACACAACGCCCTCCCGCGAATTGTCTATCATGGACAAAATACGGCTTTTCAGTCATATCCGACGCGGCTCCAATATACATGAAAATGGAGGGGTGGATATCATTTTTGTGGTTTGTCGGCCGACCACAATAACATCAATATTTGCCGTCCCACCAGCCGCTTCAAGTCCTTACCGCTTGACGCGGCACTGACTTTCCGCTCTTGGTGGGGTACCGAATGTAGGTCGGGTTCCGGAGTCCCGCCTTCAAGCGGGACGGAGAAACCCGACAAATGCAAGACCTTCCGTACCGGCCCAAAGTTGGCGCACGAGACGTACGCCAACCACGGAAATGACAAGACTTTCCCGGCGATTTTCAATCTACCCCGCGGATGTGTTATATTCTCAATATGAGATTAGACATCCCACACTCCCACACCTGGCAGGGCCGACACTTGAAAGTGCAAGTCCCCTTCACCCGCGCGGGCGTCGCGCACCATGTCTGGATTGAAAGCGAGCAGGGGGCCGTGTTATTCGATGTCGGGGACGGCGCGCTGCGGGATATCCTGTCGCAGGAATTGGCGTTGGACAAACTCAAGGGGATTTTCTTCACCCACGGGCACTTCGATCATATGGGCGGGCTGCATTCGCTGCTTGGTTATTTACGGATGGTCGGCCGGGAGGCCGAACTGCCCATCTGGTCGCCGCAAGGGTGTGCCGAGGTCAATGCGGCGATTATCGGCTTTATTTCCTGTTATCCGGATACCATTCCCTTTCAGATCCATGCCCGGGAATGCCTACCGCGCAAGGAGATCGATTTTATCGGGATGGCCGTTGAGGCGTATCCGGTGGTCCACTCGGGCGATATCGCCAGGGCCGGGAAATTAAGCCGCGTCCCTGCAATGGGATACCGAATTTCCTGTCAGGGTGAAACCGTGGCGATCAGCGGCGATTCCGCCGATTGTCCTGCGCTGCGGGAACTGGCAAAAGATGCCGATATCGCCCTTATCGAGGCGACATTTCCGACAAATACCAATGTCAGCCGGGACGTATTGAGCGCAACACATCTGACGGAAGGACAGGCGATCGAGATCGGGCGGACAGCGAAGGATTATTTACTCGTCCACATAGGTACCAGATAAGACCACGCGACACCCGCATACCGGAAATTCCGGACTTGCGTCCCCACTGTTGTGGCGGACGCACAATACCGACTCCCATAAAGCAAACATACCGACATCGCGCCAAACACACCCTGGGCCATTCTCAATCCAGCATTGCAACCGGGACGGACAACTATGCATACGAAACCCTCAGATATCGACAACATGTATTGGGATGGCCGGCACTACGACCTGGACAATAAGGATTTTGTCGAGGATATCCCGTTTTATATCCGCCAGATTGCCCGGCACGGCCTGCCGGTGCTCGAACTGGCCTGCGGCACGGGCCGGATTACCATTCCTCTGGCCGAAAAGGGGATCGATATCACCGGGCTGGATATCACCGAACCGATGCTGGCGCAGGCGAGGGTCAAAGCGGCCACCAAACAATTGGACATCACCTGGATCAAGGCCGACTGCCGGAAGTTTACTGTCCATCGGACGTTTAAAGTGATCTTATTCCCGTTTAATTCCATCGGCCATTTGCATGACCGAGAGAGTGTCGAGCAGTGTTTCGCACGGGTGCGGGAGCATCTGGCTGACGATGGGCGGTTTATTATTGATATGTATAATCCGGATTTGCGGATATTGACCCGCGATCCGACGAAATATTATCCGCTGGGGGAGTACCCCGACCCTGACGGTCACGGTCAGATCAAGGTTTTTGAGAACAACACCTACGACGGCAAAAAACAAATTAACCAGATTACCTGGTACTATCGAAACGGTCGTCAGGAAAACGAACGGACCGTCCGCTGGGGTTCCCGCATCTACTATCCGCAGGAACTGGATACCCTGCTGCATTACAACGGCTTCACAATCGAAGAGAAGTACGGTTTCTACGACGAGCGGCCGTTTACCGCGATGGCGCCGAAGCAGTTAATCGTCTGCCGCAAATCTCCTTCGTTGTAAACAATAATCTACGGGCAACGTTTCTGTAGGCAGGGGCCGGAGAATGTTTTGCCCCCGGAGGCCGGGATTGTATCTTTCCGGGTATGGATGGCAGCCCGACCGATGAAGAGGTGGTGGCCCGATGTCTGGCAGGAGAAACCGATTTGTTCGCGCTGATTGTCCGCCGCTACCAGGCGCGTTTCCTGCGGCTGGCGGCCGGTTCGCTGGGCGATCGCGCGACCGCTCAGGATGTTGTCCAGGAGACGTTTATCAATGCCTATACCAAATTGCATCGCTGGGCGCCGAGCTCGAAATTTTCCGGCTGGCTGTATACGGTTTTCGCCAATTGCCTGGTCGATTTCTTACGCAAGCGCAAACGCTATGGCGGGTTCCTGAGTCGGTTGACCGATTTTTACAAACACGGGCCACAGGCCGCCGAGCCGGATACGCCGCCGCCGGATACCGCGTGGGTGCGGCCGGCGTTGGAGCAACTATCACAAAATCAGCGGATGTGTGTACTGCTGCGCGATATCGAACAACTGGAGATTTCGGAGATCGCCGAACAATTGGAAATAAACGAGGCCACCGTGCGGGTACATTTATTGCGCGGACGGCGAAAGTTGCGTGAGATATATGAGCGGGAAATCAAACGAACCTGAACTCACCTGCGGCAGGGCGTGCGAGATGCTTGACCTGCTGGCCGCCGGTGATCTGCCGGACGACGAAGCGGCGTTTTATCTGCGGCACATCGATGCCTGCGCCGGTTGCCGCGCAAAATGCGAGGCAGCCCTCGCGGCCCATCGCGGCGTGCGTGAGGCCCTGGCTGGAACAATTCCGGCACACAGCGAAGCCATGGACGTGTGGCCGAGCGTGCGGGAGAGGATCGACAGTGTCGCGCGGCGCGACCGGCTTACTCTGGAGCCGGTACGGGCATTGGTCCTGGCCGGGGCATTGACTGTCGGAGTATATCTGATCGTCGGCGTACAGGACGCCGGCCGGCCCGGCGGCCTGCGGCCGTATCCGGTTTATGAATCAGGCCCTGTCATTGTCTCGGCCGCCTCTGTTGATGCGCGGCCCGCGCGCGTTTCGGGGATCGAATCGGGTGATGGGGAAACCGTATTTCTTTGGCTGGAGTGATCATCATGCGACATCGATTGATCGGTCTGACTTTTATTTGGGCCGCCATAGTCGGCAGCGGAATGACCACGGACATCTTCGCCGCCGACCGGCCGGAACAATCTTTGGTTACGATTAAAACCTATATTTTTTCCGGCTCGACCGGTGAGGCCCCGTTGTCTTTTCCCCTGTATCCGTCCATGTCCATGGCGGTGCTGGAGCGGACCATTGCCGACGCGGAAACCTACACCGACAAACTGAAATCGCTCTATGCTTTTTCGCAGTACAAATTGTTGGACCGCGTCACGACCTACGCCCGGCTGAGCGGCCGCTCCAGTGCAAGCGCCGGCCCGCTGCCTGATAAGCAGGCCGATAATCCCGGGCCGTGGCAGGTCCAGGTTGATAATTTCTCGTGGGACCCGGACGGCCGGTTACAGATGATGGTTAAAATCCTGAACAATGCTGCACCGTTCCTCGAAAGCCATGTCTCGGTCATACCCGGCAGTTCGGTTGTCCTGGGGCGGTATGCGGATGAACACATGGGTCAGGCGGTTTTCGTGGTGGTGGCGCCGGAAGTGGAAGTCGCCATCGCACCGAAATTGAATGCCATCGAATCGGCTGAGCCGATGGCCGCGACGTATGGCGGCGCCGAAAAAAAGGCCGGTTTGCCGCCACCCGAACAGCGCGAAGTGCAAGCTGCGCTGCCGTGCGGGGAGACTGCAGATGGCGGGCCGGAGATCAATGATTTCGTGGCGGTGAGCAAAATGCCTGAGCTGCTGACCGAACAAATCCCGAAATACCCGGAAGCCGCGAAGCAGGAGGGAGTCGAGGGCAAAGTCTGGCTTAAGTCGCTGATTTCCCAGGACGGCACGGTCTTGAAATGTTGTGTTGTCCGCTCCTCGGGCCGGGATGACCTCGACTTGGCGGCGGTTGAGGCCGGTCGTAGTCACACCTACACTCCGGCATTGGATGAACACGGGAATCCGGTGCTGATTTGGGTGGCTTATCAGGTGGTGTTTGCGTTGCAATAGTCGGGCGGGGATCCACAATCTCGGACGGGCGATTGCAATGGAAAATCTCCACCCGGGTTTCCGCAGCAGAAATGGCAGACCAACTCGCTGGCGTTCCAAGTCTTTGGTGGATTAATCCGGCCTGACAGGTGGAATTTTTCACGGTGCATGTGTGTCCAACTATGCGCCTATTCCTGAGAATATTCGCCATTGGCGCAAATCGTGCCAACCAATTGCTTAAAATCTCCTTATCGCTCAAATAAATGTCTAAAATTAGACACCTGAAAATTGGAATTGTCAAAATTTAGGCATTGAGTTAAAGTGCAGACTCGTTTTCGAAATATTTCCGCCATATAAGTTTTTGACTAATAACAGGTTAATTTTTTTTTGAAATCCCCTCTTTTCGGCATGACAATTGATAATCTTTTTGACAGGTGCGGGGATAAATGAGGAGATAATCGACAAACAATAAATATCAAGCCAGTGGTTGTTGGCAGTAAGCGGGGGGCCAATTTTCTGGCAAAGGTGTGGAGGAAAGCCGTGAAGAAGAAAGAGCGCCTGGATCTGGTCCGCCAATTGTTGGAACACAATCGTGAAATGACCCTCGAAGAGATTTCGCGCCAGTGCGGTGTGTCCCTGCGGACCACCTATCGCGACCTGCATTCGCTCCTGCATCGTTCGGATCGGATGGTCGCCGCGATGTCGCAATAAAAACCGGATAATGGCGCCATCGACGCCGACGGCAAATGCTTACGAGGCGGGGATTGATTGGAATCCCCGCCTTTTCTATTGGGCCGCCGCAGGTCCGGATTGAGTTTTATTGACTTTGTGACGGTTTTGGCTTTTGGTTACGAACGGAACGGGAATTGAAACCATTTGGGCAAAAACAGGCATACTCGCGAATGAAAACCGGATTGGCCGCAGCTTTGATGGCGATGCTGGTATTGCCGACGCTGATTATGGCCGCCGGTGGATATTATCTGACGCGCGAGACGGTCTGTGAGGAAGCCGCCGGGACCGCCGAGGCCGTTTTGCGCTGGGAGACGGTGCAGCGGGGCCGGCACTTCGCGGAGTTGGAGCGTACTCTGGGGGGGTTGGCCGCCGCGCCGGAATTGGTTTCCCTGCTGGCCGGCAGAGGGAACACACCGGACGATACGGCGCTGGGCGGACTTCGTCTGCTGCTCACGTCTTTTGAACAGCAATCCGAGGGTAGTTTGGGGGATTTCGCTGTTTATACGCCCGACGGGGGCTTGTTGTATCATACAGGCAACGTGCCGATCCAGCACCGTGATTCACTGGAGCTGGACAGGTTGAACGAGGGGAAATCAGTCATGGTCGGCAGGCATGCCGATGACGGACCGGTTTTTCGGCTGATGGTTCCTGTCGTGGATACCGTTGGGTCGTTGCTGGGAATTCTTAGTCCGCAGATCAATCATGCGAAGTTGACGCAGATCATGGCCGATTGTTCCGACCGGAACACGCAGCGGATATCTATGGTCGATCTGCGCCGGGAGACCGTCATTCCACTCGATGAGAACCGGCGGCGGCAGGCCCGGTGGACGGGGTTATCGATCGGGCTGGATGCCGCGCTGGCCGGGCAGACCGGGGTCAGGCGTTATCGGGATTTGGCCGGCCGCGAAGTGATCGGGGCGTATGCGTATTTACCTGCGCTGGACTGGGCCATCCTGGTCGAGCAGGATGTCGCCGGCGATGTCGCCGGCCTGCGGGGATTGCGCTGGAAAACGATTGGGTTATTCGGCGGGTTGACGGCGGTATGCATCATTTTTGCGCTGTTCATGTCCCGGCAGATCGTGCGCCGCCTCGAACACCGGGACCGGCAGACCGCCCAGCAGTCCGAGCAGTTGATTGCCGCGGACAAGCTGGCTACGGTGGGGACAATGGCCGCCTCGGTCGCGCATGAAATCAACAACCCACTGACCACGATCAATGTTTTGATTCATAATCTGTTCGAGGAATCCCCGCCGCAGGAACCCCAGCGGATGGATTTACAGATCGCCCTCGATGAAATCACCAAGATTAAAAATATCATCCTGCGTTTTCTGGAATTCGCCCGCCCGCAGGAACCCGAATTTTCCGAGGTGCAGGTCAACGACGTGGTCCATCGTTTCTGCCAGTTGATCCGGCACCAGACCGCGGCCAAGGAGATTAAGATCGTCGAGCACCTTGACGAGCGTGTCCCCACGGTTACCGCGGACCCCTCACAGATCGACCAGGCGATCCTGAACATCCTGTTCAACGCCATCGAAGCCACGCCCGTAAAAGGAACAATCGAGCTGTCGACGACATATACGGCGGAGCGTACAGTCCTGGTGCGGGTGTTCAACACCGGGCCGGCATTGGATCCGGAGTTGCATGAGAAAATTTTTGAACCGTTTTTCAGCACCAAGGCCCAGGGTACGGGGCTGGGGCTGTCGATCGTGAAGATGATTATGGAGCGGCACGGCGGCCGGGTGAGCGCCGCGCCGGTGGCCGGGCGGGGCACGGAATTCGTGCTGACGTTGTACACCGATAAGCGGAAGGTTGAACATGGCCAAAGTGCTGGTCGTTGATGACGACAAAAACCTGCGCTTTTCGTTTCACCGTCTGCTGGCCGCGAACGAATATCAAATCATCGAGGCCGGCTCGGGCGAGGAGGCGCTGGAGTTTTTGCGCCGGGCCCACGCCGATCTGATTTTCCTCGATCTCAAAATGCCCGGCATGGGCGGTATGGAGACCCTGGCCGAGATTCAGAGAATCACCCGCAAGATCCCCGTGATTATCATGACCGCGTTCGGCACTACCGATACGGCAATCAATGCGGTCAAGCAGGGGGCCTTCGATTTCATCCTCAAACCGTTTGATGTCGACCGGGTCAAGACCCTGGCGGCGAACGCGCTGGCCGCACACCGGCTGATGTCCGAGCCGGTCGGCTGGCAGCCGGAGAAGGCCGAAAAATGGGAAGGCCAGATGCTCATCGGCCAGTCCAAGCCGATGCAGGAGGTCTACAAACAAATCGGCCGCGTGGCGGCCTCGGATGTCGCGGTCTTAATCGAGGGCGACTCGGGCACCGGCAAGGAACTGGTGGCCCGCGCCGTGTATCATCATTCCCGCCGGGCCGACCGGCCGTTTCTGGCGATCAACTGCGCGGCGATCCCCGATAACTTGCTGGAAAGCGAACTGTTCGGTTTCGAACGCGGGGCGTTTACCTCGGCCGATCACCGCAAAATCGGCAAGTTTGAGCAGGCCGACGGCGGCACGCTGCTGCTGGATGAAATCGGCGACATGAGTCTGATGACCCAGGCCAAAATCCTGCGCATCCTCCAGGACGGGACATTCGAACGGGTGGGCGGCACCGAGACGCTGACCGCCGATGTCCGGGTTATTGCGGCGACCAACCACAAGTTGATCGATTTGATCAAGCGCGGCGCGTTCCGGGAGGACTTATTCTTCCGCTTAAGCGTGTTTAACATCCGGCTGGCGCCGCTGCGCGAACGGCGGGAGGATATCCGTCCGCTCACCGAATATTTCATCAGCCGCTTCAACCGCGAGTTACACAAATCGATCACCAATGTCCCCGAGAGTGTTTTCGCCAAATTGAGCCGCTACGACTGGCCGGGGAACGTGCGCGAACTGGAGAACGTGGTCAAACGCGCGGTGGTCGTTTCCTCCGGTGATGTTATTTTGCCGGAATCGATTTCTTTCGGCGGGGCGACGGTGCCGTACCCGCCGGAGGGCGCCCGGGAAACAAATCCCGAGGAGCTGCTCGAACCGCTGTTTGCCTATCTGGCGGCCGAACATCAAAAAGACGAAGCAGTCCAGCTGCTTCCCACGCTGGAAAAACTGCTGATCATCCGCGCCTTGAAACACTGCGACGGCAAGCAGGTCCACGCCTCAAAACTGCTGGGTATCGCCCGCCAGACCCTGCATAATCGCATTCGCGAATGGGGCCTGGCCGACAACGGCGAAGAAAAATAATCGCTGCCCAGCCACCGAAGAAACACGGGCTGATGCCATACCGCGAGTAAAAAGCAGGTACACCGGGAGAAGCTGTCCCCAAAGTGGTCTTTTCATCGTCATGCCCCGGCGCGGCGGCGGGAATCCGGACATGCCCATAAAAAAAGCGGGCGGAACATATCCCGCCCGCCGTCGCGTCGATCAATTATCGCCTGCAAGTCTCCACTGATCGCCGCATTCATTTATTCGTTCACCCGGCACGCGACCCGCTACCCGCGACAGTGCTGCGTTTCAACGCGCTTGCACCGGACATACCCCGGCAAACCCGCGAATATTCCGAATTTTTTGCAATTATTTATCGGCCGGGAGGCCAGCGCGCCGTTTATTGGTTGGAGAGGTCTTCCCAGCGGACCATCCGCCACAGGCCGTCGGATGGTGTTTGCCGGAAAAAAAACAAGGCGTCGCCGTTGGCCTCAATCGACTCATAGTTGAAATCGCCGTCGAGGTCGCGCACCTCCAGCCGGAAGGCGATGCGCCGGACCTCGCGCGGGTAGGACAACGTCGTATCCAGATAAGCATTGGTCGAATCCCAGGTGGGCAGGCGGATATCATCGAACACCTCAAACATCCGCCGCGTGCGTTCGAGATCGCCGGAGGGCCCATCGCGGGGAACCAGCACCCGGTCGATTCCCTCGATCCGTTCGGGATCGAAATAGAAAAACACAAAATCCGGATCGAGCACGTTTTCATAAACATCGATATCGCGGTTCTCGTAAGCGTACCGGAAATTGTTCAGCACGGCGGCTACCGAGGTCTGTTGTAAAATCGGCAAAAGTTGTGCGCCGCCGATCTCCGGCGGCGAAAACGGATTGGTGCAGGAGGACAACAACCCCACGCTCAGCAGCAACAGCAGCACCGGCAGGCGGGTGTACCGCACGCGAGCATACTCGCGTTGTACCGTAACGCACACGCTAACGATACCTCGATTTCAGGTCCCCCCATGAATATTGTATGCCGGTGCGATGCCGGTCGTCCCAGCGTCGGACTTCCCAGCGCGCCGATTCGGTGACCTGCAGATAAAACACCGCTTCCCCGGAATACACCGTCGTGTCCGCGATACTATCGGCGGTAATCACTGTAAGCTCATAGACCCGGTAAAAGGTCGCCGAGCTGTCGTCCTCGATATCAGTCTGCGATACAGACCAATTGAGGACCAGGGTATCGACCGCGCGAAAAAGATTATCCGCAATCCGCGCCTCCTCCGTTTCCTCCCAGGTCGTGGTCCCGCCGGGCTGATCGATATTGAGGAAATCGCAGGCGAAGACAAATTCATCCGCCAGCCCACGGGTCAGGTTCCCGAGGTTGCGCTCGTTATAGGCATAAAACAGGTTTTCCAGCGCAATGTCCGCCGAGATGGGATCGGTATATGTGCCGCCGGCCGAGCGCGGGTCTTCGGAGATCCTCGTGGAAAACGGGTTTTTGCCGCAGCCGCCCAGCAGCAGGGTTGCGAGCAGCATCATGGCGGCGCTCGTCGTTATTTTTGTTCTCTTCACTATCATCGATTTCGCAATCTTTCCGGCGTCGGCCCGGCTACCAGTACCTGCGGTAGGTCAGCTCGACCCAGTCGGAAATATCTTTCGGCCCGCTGCTGGAACGCTGAATTCGGCGCGAGCCGGAGACCTGCAAATCATCGCGGCCGTTCGCGGGACGCCAGGCAATCCCCAGCTCCAGCATCCGTCTGACAAATGTGGAGCGCGGCACGCGCACTGTCTGGTTGTCTTCCTCCTGGTGATTATACGACCGCTTTTGTTCGAAATACAATCCGGGCGCGATTTCCCAGGCCGGGTGTGGCCGGGCTTTCCATTTCCCGCCGGCCAGATGTGAGCGCCGGTCCCATGAGACTTGCTGGTTCCATTTCTCCCGCCAGATCAACGGCCCGAAATCCTCATAGCGATAGGTGTACCGTAACTCGAATGTCGAATGGGCCAGCGGCGCCACTGAAATCAGGGTTTCCGACTCACCTCGGCGGTACAGCGTGCTGCGCTCGGGCTGCGGCTGGCCTTTTTCGACATCGTATGACAGATAATTGGCCTGGATCCGGTACGACTGGTTGATTTTCCATTTCGGCGCGGGCTGCCAGATCAAGCGCGGTTCGAATACGTAAATATCATTCAGGTTATTATCGCCCGACCAGACGCCGGAAACGAACACCTGCCGCAGGCCGCGATAGGAAAACGATACTCTGGTCGACCAGGCCGGGGAGTAGCGGTGCGACCAGGCCACCTCGGCCAGCCGCGTGGCCAGGTCGCGGTCGGTATAGAACGCAGTGTCGGGCGGCACAAAAAATGAGACGACTTTCCACAGCGTGCGGACAATCAATGAATCCGCCACGCCGGGCGTAACATAGGCGCCGAGCTCCAGCTCACCGGTTTTCGAGTCTTGGTCTTTGGCATCGGCCCCAAAATCCTCATCGGTTTCGTTGTACCCGTAGGCGGCATGCACTCCCCCGGCCGCCCCGATATTGCCGCCCAGTTGCAACTGATAACCCCGCGAATGCTGCCGCAGACCCAGCGGCAGCATCGTACCGGGAAGTCCTGCGGGACCGATGGCGTCATAGGTCTCCCGCCGCCAGGCATAGTCGGTCTGCAGACCCCAGCGGACATTCGGACCCCACCACCCGGAGGACTGCGCCACAAAATGTCCCTGCCGCAGGCGTTGCTCGGCAAGCAGATCAAAGTCGTTGGCGTCGGGGTAATACCTGGTCTGCCGATACACGTCATCGACTGCCAGCCCCAGCGAATCACCGAAAAAAGACTTACCCTCCATGAGGCCGCCCCAGCGTGCCTCAACCGACGGAACGTTGTGCAGGCGGTGGATCATGAGCGAACCACGGCCCTGCCAAAGCCGGCCGCGCCAATACCGGGTCTCGAGGTGCGCGGCTGTCTCCGAGGTGAAGCCGGCATCGTCGGTTGATGACTCGCCGGCCGAACGTCCGGCAATCGAAAACCCCGTACGCTGGGCCAGCCAGGACGACGGCGAGATTGTGTAGCGCAGGTGGGTCAGGACATCGGAGAAGACATAATGGCGGTCGGCCAGTTCCTCGAGGCGATGGCGCCGTTGCGCCAAAGTCAACCCCGCAGTCCACCGCGAGGATAATTGCTGTTCAATGAACGCCCGGCCGGAGATGAACCGTTGTTTTCGCTGGATGCCGTCTGAGGAGGATATTTGAATTGCCGAAAGTCCGCCGTCCAGCCCCCAGCTTGTCCGCTGTCCCAGATTGCGGCGAAACAGGATGCTGTCGGACCAGACATATGTATCATAGTTATAGGAAAAACCGACTTGTACCGCGGTGGTATCGGCAGGCCGGTCACTCGTCTGGGCCGTCGCCGGATTCGGCCACAGGAAGATCGCCGAAAGCAGGATGAGCGCCCCAAACAGAAGCGGCGGCGCCGGCCAGCCGCGCAAACTCGGCGATCGAAAGTTGCTCTGCCCGTTGCGTACGCTCAATGCCCGCCTCCTGCAATACTCTGTCGACCTCCCCAGTGGTAACACCCGGAATCGCGCGCAGGTTGTTCGCCAGAATTTTGCGCTTCCGGGCGAAGGCCGCCGCGACAATATACCGAAACATCCGGCCGGTCTCAACGCCGCTGTGTTCCGAGGGAAAATCCAGGCGGACGACCGCCGAAGTGACTTTGGGGCGGGGGTAAAATGCCGCCGGCCCGACCTCGAACAGATAGGTCGGTTTGCAGCGCAACTGCACACTGATGGACAACGCCGAGCGCCCGCTCTCGCCGGGCCCGGCACACAGCCGGCGCGCCACCTCCCGTTGCAGCATAATCACCGCCCAGCGCCAGCGTGGAGCATGGTCTAAAATCCAGAAAATCAAAGGATGCGAGATGCCATACGGCAGGTTGCCGGCCAGGATACAGGGTTCGTTGGGGAAAAACTGCGGCGGCATATCCAGGACATCGGCGTAGGCGATTTCCACGCCTGATCCCGGGCGAAATTTCTTCTTGAGTAAGCCGATCATCCGCCGATCTTTGTCCAGGGCCAGGACCCGTGCGCCGCGTTCGACAAAAAACTCGGTGACAAATCCCTTACCCGCGCCGATTTCGAAAACCAGATCGCCGGGGGTGATATTCAACGCATCGGCGATCCGCCCCGCGACCTGCTGATCGATCAGGAAATTCTGCGACAGCCGCCGCCGTGGGGCCAGCTTCGGCGGGCGCGGCTTACCGGTCCGTGGTTTTTTCATCAAGGCGAAAGACTTTCCTGGCCGCCGCGGTGGTCACGCGGTCCACCTCCGCTTCGGTGACCCGTTTGATCTCGGCGAGTTTGGCGCGAACATGCTTGATCAACGCCGGGTGATTTCGTTTGCCGCGGAACGGCATCGGGGTTAGAAACGGACAATCAGTTTCCAGCAAAATCTTATCCAACGGCACCGCCTCCGCCACCGCCGGGTCGCCAGAGTTAGTATAGGTCAACCGCCCCCCGACCGAAAGCAGGAATCCGTAATCAACAGTCTGCCAGCCCTGTTCCGGGATTCCGGCGAAACAATGCATGACTCCGCCGACTTCATGCGCGTGGCAATCAAGCAGCGTGTCGAATGTATCGTTGAATGCCTCACGGTTGTGCACGACAAGCGGCAGATGCAGGTTCCGCGCCACGGCGATCTGATCGGCGAAAGCGCGCCGCTGGTCCTCGTGTGGCGAATAATTGCGGTAAAAATCCAGGCCGATTTCCCCGATGGCCACCACGCGGGGGTGCGTCGCCAGTTTTTCCAATCGCGCCGGGTCGGTGCGCGAGTTCCAGGTGTTGGCGTCATGGGGGTGAATACCGACGGCGGCAAAGACTTGCGGATATTTTTCGGCCAATTCAATCGATTTTTGTGAGGAGGAAAAATCCGTCCCGATATTGATGATTATCTCCACGCCCTCGTTGAGCGCAATTTGAATGACCGCGTCCCGGTCGGGGTCAAACTGGTCGAAATCCAGATGCGCATGCGTGTCGATCATGGGATATCCTCGTAACTCATGGTACCGCACAATATACGGGCGGCGCAAAGCATTTTAACCGGGCCGGCCGATGATAATCGTAACCGGGTGTAATGTATTGACAGATTTGGATTTTAGGTTATCTTTCGGTTTAAGGAGCCGGTGTATATACCGCATAAACGGAACGATATCGTTGGTTTCCTGCAAGTCAATGAAGATAAGAATTCTGCTCGCCCTCTGGGCGGTTGCGCCGGCAATCTGGCCCGTTCTGGTTTTCGGCCAAAGCGTTCAGTCTGTTTTTCCGGGGCAAAATGCCCTCGATGTCCCGGCGACGACCTTTTTTTCCGCCACTTTTGATGTGGAAATGAACGGCGCCACCATCAACGCAACCACATTCAAGGCATATTCTTCCAGCTCGGCGCCCCTTTCCGGCGCAATTGGTTATGACTACCCGACCCGGACCGCCACTTTTGAGCCGAATAATCCTCTGACCGCCGGGGAAGTGGTCACCGTCGTTTTGACCGAAGATATCCACTCCGCCGTCGGTGACCCATTGACCGGCGGTTACCTGTGGTCGTTTACCGTCGCGGCAAGCGTCGGTCCCGGGTTTATCTCACCCTATCGGACACTGGCCGGCGCGCCCTACCCCCGGGCAATCTGCCCGGCCGATATCAACGGTGACGGCCATTTGGATATTGTGACCGCCAACAACGGCACTGATTCGATCTCGGTTTTTCCCGGCAACGGTGACGGCACGTTCGGTCCGCGCGTGGATTATATCGTCCATGAGGCGCCGTGGTCGGTGGCCGCCGGGGACCTGGATGGCGACGGCGATGTCGATGTCGCCACCGCCAATTATCTTTCATCCGACGTGACTGTCCTGTCTAACGACGGCACAGGATTACTTACTGTTCAAACAACCTACCCGGTCGGTGAGCGGCCGGAACAGGTTTGTCTGGCCGACTTCAACAATGACGGCGCGCCGGATCTGGCGACCGCCGATAGTTATGCCGATGCCGTCTCGATTTTGATGAACAACGGCGATGGTACATTTGCCATACAGGCACTCAGCGGGGTTGGGAATACTCCCTATCTGGTGCTTCCTTTTGATCTCGATAACGACGGCGACCTGGATTTGGCAGTGACCAACGGTGCGGGGCAGGTCGTGCTGTTTCATGGGCTGGGCAACGGGATATTCATCCAATGGACCAGCTATCCGGTGGGGTCGTTGCCGTATAGTGGTGTGGCTGCCGATTTGAACGGTGATGGCCACCTCGATTTGGCGGTGGCCAATATTTTCGACCATACCATATCGGTGATGCTTAACCAGGGGAACGGCACACTGGCCCCGGACGTGTTGTATCCCAGCGCATACAATCCCTCCTCAATTATTGCCGCCGACTTTGACGGGGACGGCGACCTCGATCTGGCCGCGGCCAACAGTAATTCCGCCGCTGTCTCCATACTCAGCAACAACGGGGACGGCACCTTTGCCGCCGGGGTATCGTTTCCGGTCTGGTATCAACCGTGGGCGAGCGCCGCCGCGGATATCGATCATGACGGCGATCTCGACCTGCTCATCGCGCATTATAGTCCGTCGGGAGTGATTTCAATTTTATACAACGGCTGCAATTGTCTGGGGTACGGTGACGTTAATGCGAGCGGCGGAATCAACCCGGTGGATGTTTCCTTTATGGTCAATCATGTTTACCTGCAGCGTGACGCGCGCGTCCAGCTTGCGGGCTGCCCCGGTGACAACGGCGATTGGAACTGCGACGGGCTGTTGACTCCGCTGGATGTCGCGTTTTATATCAATTATGTCTTCAAGGGTTGGGGCACAGGACCGTGTAATCCCTGCGAGTGTGCGCCATACCCGGGTGGTTGCCCGTAATTGCTCACCCGAACTCTTAACTTGTTGCGATTCAATTCAATAAAACTCTCCAAACCGATAAGCAACGGAAAATAGAAAAAGATTGCCTTGTTTCCGGCGAGCGGTTGGTTTATCTTTTTCGCGTAAATACAGTTACTTATCTCGGCCCTGACGTGAAATTTGTCGGGGAGGGTTGTTAATAAATAGGGTGGGCAACCAGAGAGTCGGGCCGATGGTTCGAAAACAATACTGGTTGTGTACTTCGCATCAACGGAGGTCACATATGTCTGTCCGTCGCGGTATGATACTGTGCGCCGTTTTGGGCGTTTTTTGCGCAGTGGGATTAGGTCTGGCGAGTACGTCGAAGCCGCCTGCCGAATTACCTCGGTCGGCGGGATTCGGTCCGTCCGGACTGTTCAACGGTATTTTTCTCGCGAACACGTATTGGGATGCCCAGCATTGGGGCTCATGCCAGCGGATGATCGATTTCCAGCCCGGCTCGCAATATGTCCATTTCTCGTGGATGTCCTTAAACAGTCGGGATCCCCAAGACCCCATGCGCGGCGCGATGTATGGCTGTTGGGATTGGACGACGCAAACATGGGTCAGCGGCATGGGCGGCATAATGGTCAACAACCCCGGCGACGCCGGCGGTTTCGCATCGATCGCGGTCGATCCCAACGGCAACCCGGTGGAATTCAACCAATGTGAGCCGGATGGGCAACAGTGGGTCCAAGTATCGCGGTTTCCCATTCCCGGTTTCAGCCTTTTCATGGCCGATAATCTCCCCGGCGATAATCTCTTGCCCAAGGGGGCGACAGGTTCGGGAGGCAGTGAGATATACTACCATGTATGCGCGACTGATTCCTCGGCGAATCTCGCCGATCCGATTATCGCTTTTCTGAATTATTTCCGTTACAGCAAAAACGCCGACTTGTGGGAGGGGCCGGTGGTGTTGGATTCGGCCGCCATGGAATCGCATGTGGTGCTGGTCGACGGTGAACGGGTAATCATTGCCTTTGCCAAACCGCGTGATTACAGCCCCGGCTATTCGATTTACGATAATGATCTTGCGTACTATGAATCAAGGGTAAGCGGCGCGGACTGGCTGGCCGGTGGGCCATCGTTGTGGGAAAGCGGTGGCGGCTGGAATATAACTGATATTGCAGACAGTGATGAGAAGGGAGTTTATTTTGATATTGCCGGGGGATTCACTTCCGATGGTCAATTGCATTTGCTCTGCCTTGCCGTCTCGACCCTCATAACGCCGGATACGGAACCGCTTTTATATCACTGGTCGGAAGATTGGGCCGGCGGCAATTCACCCGCCGTTGTTTCACCTGGATCCGATGGTGGGTGGGTAGATTCATTTTTTGATGTAGTCCGCGGTTCGGAGTTTTGGCATCCCGGTTGGCCATTCGATTTATGCGCAGGCCGACCCGGAGAATGGAATCTTGCCCTCGCCAAACCCTGTCTGGCAATAGGCGATGGATCCACGACCTGCAGCGGGGGAAACAATTTGGATTATCTGTACGTCACATACACTCAATTCGGTTCCCACGACCAGCTGGATTATGCCGATACCTCCTCGTCGGGTTATCAGAATGGCAACATCTGGCTGTCGATCTCGGCTGACGAGGGTCGGACCTGGTCGCCGCAACAATGTATTACGACTGAGGAAGGCACGGTCGGCGGTACACCGACCCGCTCGCCGGATTGCGATTCACTGACCGGCGCCGGCGGGCCCTGCCGTTCCGAACACTGGTCATCTACCGCCGGCACGGTTAACGATACCCTCCATGTTTTTTATGTCGGTGACTTGAGCGCCGGCAGTATTGTCTATGGTGAGGGGAACTGGACGGAAAACGATATGATGTACCTGCCGATTTTCGGAGGGGACGGCGGGTTGTGTCCCGTAGCAGGACCAGTACTGGAAGCCTGGATGACACCGCCGGAAACAGGTGGATATTATACCTCTCCCGAAGGCGTGATTAATTACGAAGAGCTGACGATTGCCAATTACGGCAATGTCCAACTGGTGGTTACGGTCACTGTAGACGGTGCGGAACCCTGGCTGACGATCGATGGGATGTCGTCGCTGCCGCCCGTCAGTATTCCAGCCGGGGCAAAACAAACATTTGCAGTGGCCATGGACGGATCATCACTGAGTATTGGCTTGCACCAAGTCAACATCCTGATGGAGCACAACGACGGTGCCCGAACCAGTCCGCTGGTATTGCCGGTCTCGTTTTATCGCTCGGCGGGTATCTCCGTCAGTCAGGTTGATTTTCTCTTCGATTACGCGACGCAGCCGAACTCTAACTGGGGCCGCGTCGAGGTTGAGACAGCGACCCTCCTGGCGACGGAAGGTCTGTCCCGGGGGTACCTCAATGGTTATGGCGATGACGGATGGATGATTCAAAATCTCATAATCGATGACGACCAGACCGAAAAGATCACCATGTATTTCGATTTAGGCAACATGATCGGCACCGCGGTTCCCATGCTCTCATTCCATCTGCAGTTAACCGCCGCTCCGCTGGTCGAGTTTGCCGACGGACCGCGTACGACCATTCCGGTCGATCGCTTTGGGTACAACGCGGAGGCTGCTCCTGACGGCATCCTCCTCACCTGGCTGCCGTCGCCGCCCTTGCCCCAATTCGACTTCGATGTCTCGACTTTCGAGGAAGCGATAAAAAATGAAGAGGACGAAAACATCCAGGCCGCGATGAACCAATGTGTACCGGCATCGGTAGCCAACAGCCTGCAATTTTTGGAAAACCATTATCCGGAGATTGAGATCCCACACGATAATGTAAGCGGTCTTCGCGGCGACAACTCGCTCGTCGGCCGGCTTGATGAGCATATGGGCCGCAGAAAATGTACCCCGATAGATGCCGACAGCGCCTGTTCCTGCCCCGATGAACTGCCGACGCGAACAGACGGTTGTGGCGTTACACCCAGGGAAATGCTCCGGGGCAAATTTTCCTATTTAAAGGCCAATGGACTGGAAGATGCGTTTGTCCACAAGTACCAGGGGTATTCCTTTACCCCGGATCCCGATCAATTCCCGGATTCACGATTGCCGGAAGGCCAGTATGAAAGCGATGGGATTACGGCGACCGACGAGAGTGTTGACGGCAAAGTGACGTGGGAATGGATCTACGAGGAAATTAAAAACGGTGAGGACGTGGAACTGCTGATCGGCTATGAGGATGACAAAGGTGAGTTTACGGGGGGACATGCCGTCCGCGTCTACGGGGCAGGGAAGATAGTGGGTTGTCCGTACGTGTTGTATAAGCACGACGCGCTGCAAACCGACCAGGATCTCGATGATAATGATGGTCTCGAGGAGGTCATGGCATATGCCGGTGTCGATTCTGATTTTGATGGGATCCTCAATTTTGGTTCGGCCGATGCGGAAATCTGCGGCGCCATTTCGGAATCCCCCAAAGACCATACACCGACCATTGAGCTCAACCAGATCGATTTTGATGTGCAGGGATCGGTCGTGGCCGATGCCGATTGGGGGTCGGCCGACATTACGTTCATGGGCGCCGAGAACATCCAGTACCTCAACATTTCCGTCAACGGTTCCTGGCAGGTGCGCAACGTGCCGGTGCTCAGCCGAGAGGGTGTCGGCGTCGCCCAGACAATGACCTATTGTTTTGATCTGGGTGTCCCTCCCGGTCAGGACCTCACCAGTGTGGAATATGGTTTCACTTTGACGGAAACAATATTTGCAGCGGCGCCGCCGACAACAGGCACCGCTGTCGTGTTTGACCGTGATGTGGTAATCCATAGCGGGGCGGCCGGCGATCCCATTCCGCCGCTGCAACCCGCTCATGCTCTGATCGCTGATGAGGCAGTCGAGCCGGTCGTCCATGCCCATGCCGATTTTCCCAATCAAGAGTGTGGACCACAGGAGTGCATCCCCGCGGCAGTTTCCAACAGTATGAAGTTTCTCAATGACAAACACGGGTTGGGGCTGGACGAAGCGGACATATCCATTGAACACATGAAAACGGCCACGAACTGGGGTACGAAAACCGTGGCCAGCGCACCCGGGCCCGGGGTCGACCGAGTCATTGATCCATATCCGGAAGATCTCCCCGATCCCTACTCGGTCGACGGTGCATGGTGGCGGCATGACGACAACGCGGCTGCCGGCGAGAAAAACGCTTGGTGGGAGGACAAGCAGACCTACATGGAAAACAATAACATTCCCGTCACGACCAGGAAAATTACCGATATCGCGGCGATCGCGGTCGAAATCGATGCCGGTCAGGACGTGGAACTACAGGGCGATTGGCACACCGCCGCGATCGTAGGGATCACCGAGAATGAAGACGGCACATATTCGATCGATATCGCCCACGACACGGAACAGGGTAACGAAGGCGGCACAGTCACGGAAACGATTACCTATGATCCGGCCACCGGTGAATTTACGGGCAGCCCGGGTTTCTTCGACGGCTCATCGTTCCAATATGCCGTGGTAGAGTGCCCAGAGGGCGACTGCAACTGCGGGGCCAGGGGTGACATTGATAATTCCGGCAGCGCAACTCCGCTTGACGTGGTTTACCTGGTCAGCTATGTCTACAAAAGTCTTGATGGGCGCGTGTATCCGGAAGGTTGGAACTGCCTTTACCTGCTCGGTGACCATAATTGTTCAGGCGGTTTCCCCAATCCGCTGGATGTTACCTACCTGGTGAACTATGTTTACAAATCACAGGATGCACTTTGTTTTCCGTGCAACCAGTAACAACCGGCTGGAATGCGGAAGAAAAACCACCAAGGCCGGGAGTCACCTCTCCCGGCCTTATATTTTTTTTCAGCAACGGACAGCAGTGCCTCAGTGCTTGACCCGCCCATCTTCTTTTATCATCTTCCGGCATGATGAGAGTCACGCGTTCGCCACGATCGATGCAGGTGCTGGCCCGGCGCTGGCGGCGCAAGGGGTATACCATCGCCCTCGTGCCCACGATGGGGGCGCTGCATAACGGCCACTTGTCGCTGATCAAGCGTGCCCGGCGTGTAGCCGACAAACTCGTGGTCTCCATTTTTGTCAACCCCACCCAGTTCGGCCCGCGCGAGGACTATTCCCGCTATCCGCGCACGTTCGCGGCCGACAAGAACAAATGCCTGGCTGGCGGCGCGGATGTGATTTTCTGCCCCACGCCGGAAACGATGTACCCCCCGGCTTTCGGGACTTGGATCGAGATGGACGAGCTGACCTCGAAACTGGAGGGGGCAGCTCGGCCCACCCATCTGCGCGGCGTATGCACCGTGGTACTCAAGCTCTTCAATATCGTGACCCCGGACGTGGCGGTGTTCGGCCAGAAGGACTTTCAGCAGGGCGTGGTCATCAAGCGGATGGCGGCGGACCTGAACCTGGGCGTCAAAATCATCATCGGTGCGACGGTCCGGGAGCCCGACGGGCTTGCGCTTTCCTCTCGCAACGCCTATCTTACGACGGTCCAACGGCAAACAGCGGATGTATTATACCGTACATTGACGTGGGCCAAGGAACAAATTATCGCGGGGAAAAACCGGCCGGCAGCGCTGGTCCGCCATATGACCGAGGTCATCGAACTCGATTCGGGGTTTAAAGTTGAGTATATCGAATTCGCCGACCCCTGGACACTGAAAAGACAGAAAGTCATTGAACCACAGACAGTTGTCCTGATTGCCGCCCAACTGGGCAGGACGCGATTTATCGACAATATCATCGTAAAGTAAGCACCGCCATGGAACTCACACTTTGCCGGGCCAAAATCCATCGGGCGCGAATCACCGATGCCAACCTCGCCTATGAGGGGTCAATCACAATTGACGACGAGCTGTTGCGGGCGTCGGGGATCGTTCCCTACGAAAAGGTGCAGGTGGTCAATGTCAATAACGGCACGCGGCTGGAAACCTATGTGATTCAAGCAAAAGCCGGTTCCGGTGAAGTTTGCCTTAACGGTCCCGCCGCCCGGTTGGGGCTGGTGGGGGATATTATCATTATCATTGCGTATGGCCGTTTTACTCCCGCCGAAGCTCAGGGATTTGTCCCCCGCATCGTCGCAGTCGACGAGAACAACCATCCGGTCCGATAAGCAATCCATGCGTTCAGTTGCCGCAATCATCTTAGCCGCGGGCCAGGGCAAGCGGATGAAGTCCGACCTGCCCAAAGTCCTGCACCAAATAAATGGCAAGCCGTTGTTATTACATGTGTTGGATAATTGCCGGGAGGCGGGAATCGGTCGGATTATTGTCGTTGTCGGCTATAAAGGCGAACTTGTGGAGCAAGCCGCGCGACCCTATGGCGTCGAATTTGCCCGGCAACATGAACAACTGGGCACCGGCCACGCGGTCTTGCAAACCGAAACGCTGTTTTCCCAATTTCCGTCCGAGATCGTGGTTTTAGCCGGAGACGCGCCGTTAATTAGCTCGACAACAATCACTTCCGTTGTCCGCGAGCATCGCCGCCGTGGGGCAGTCGCCACGGTCTTGACCGCCGAGGTCGACAATTCCACCGGGTATGGGCGAATTGTCCGCAACGCTGAAGGGCTGGTTGACCGTATTGTTGAGGAGGCCGATGCCGACGAGGAAATTCGCCTGATCCGCGAGATAAATTCGGGAATGTTCTGTTTTGCTCCGGGGTACTTATTTGAGGCGTTGCATAAGGTAAGCAACAACAATGAGCAGGGGGAATATTATTTGCCCGACGTGCTGGCGATTTTGCGGAAAAATGGTTATCCGATTGCAGCGCAAAAAGTTAAAGACGCAAACGAAGTGCTCGGGGTAAATTCACCCGAACAGTTGAAACAAATCGCTCGATTGAAGGTAAAGCAGTAAGGAATATATGGGAACAGCCGAAAATAATTTTAAGCTTGACATTTCCCGTAATTTCAAGGATTATACCGTATTGGTCGAGGGGGCGGCTTCACGGAGGACCGGTTTTAAGGGGAGCCGGTATCAGCAAATGAAAAAGATCGTCATATGTTTTGCCTTGGGGATGCTGATGGTGCCGGTGGTCCACGCGCAGGTTGACAATGCGGTGCAACAGCCGGGGACCCTGCTGGACAATCCCTACCAGAAATCGTTTTCCTTGCTGGACCCCTCGCGGTTAACCATTAGCCATGCATATTCATTTGCCTATTTATCGGGAGGAACGACAAGCGGCTCGGTCGGCATGTATCAAAGTGTCATTCAATATCAGCTGGCCCGGCCATTGACCTTGCGTGTAGGTTTGGCTTACGCTCACAATCCGCTGACGGCGCTTGGCGGAGGGTCGGGGGATTTGGTCCGCGAAGGATTGTACCCCAGTTTCCAGCTTGAATACCGTCCATCGGCGAATGTGTATCTGGGCATCGGGTATGAACGCGTACCCTACAATCAGTATTACGGACTATATAGCGCGCGCTCGGGTTTGATCGGCTACCCTGCCGGCGCCGACTGGTGGCGGACTCGCTGAGCGGACGGTTGCCGCTTCCCCCAACCTGCTCTTTTCGGCTGGAAAATTCTCCTTGAACGGTTCATCACTAATAACCCATGAAATCGGGAAATACGAAAAATCCACGCTCGAACGCCCAGCGTAAGGCCTCGGGTTTCCGCTGGAAATCGCGCTTGCTCGATGCGGCGATCTTAGTCTCGACGGTCGTGGTCGGGGTCTTTGTCTTTTCGGTTGCCGGGCGGTTATCGTCTACGCACGCCGAACGAAATGACCGGCCGCCGCGGGTGTTGCGTACGCAAATTCTCAACGGGTGCGGCCAGTCGGGACTGGCCGCGGTGTTCGGCGACCAGCTGGCCGGCCTGGCGATTGAAGAATTCCGTTTTGATGTTGTCGACCGCGACAACTTCGATAATTTCAAAGTGGAGCGGTCGTTTATTATTGCCTATACATTGCCTCCGGAGGATGCCTTGCGCCTGGCACGGGCCCTGGGTCTTTCGGAAAACGATGTTTCGATGATGGAGAGAACCGACAACCCCTGGGGACTGGATATCAGCATTGTCCTCGGCCGCACGGTCCGTCCGGTGACCACACCGGCGGGAACGGCAGTCGATACCCCCTGAAGTTGCCGCCTGAGAAATTTAATCCTGCAAAAGGAGGCCTCGACAATTACACCAAAACGCCTGGCCTTGACGGTCGGAAAGCTCGCCCGCGACAAAAACGCCAACAATATTTGTATTCTGGACCTGCGCAAGCTCTCGCCGGTTACCGATTATTTCGTCGTTTGTACGGCTGAGGCCGAGGTCCATGTCAAGGCGGTGACGGACCATATCACCGGGAAATTGAAGGAAAAAGGGATTTCGGTCCGGCATGTCGAAGGCCGGGGCAACACCGGCTGGGTGGTGATCGATTGCTTCACCGTCATTGTGCACGTCTTTCTGGCTCAGGTCCGTGAATTTTACAGTCTGGAACGGCTGTGGGGTGACGCGCCGGTAACTGAGATTGCCGATTGATCCTCGCGGCCGCCTGCTCCCCAGGCAGCGGATTGTAGCGCCGGCCCGCCGATTTTTCGAAGCAAAAAATCATTCATATAGATAGGTATTTGAGGAGGTTGATGTTGATGGACATCATCGAATTAAAATCCAGAACCATCGCCGAACTCCTGGACATTGCCGAGGATCTGGACATCCCGGGTGTTTCGGGATTGCGCAAACAGGAATTGATTTTCAAAATCCTGGAGGCCAATACTGAAAAAGACGGATTGATTTTCGCCGAGGGCGTACTGGAAATTCTGGATGAAGGGTACGGTTTTTTGCGTTCCCCGGATTACAACTATCTGCCCGGCCCGGACGATATCTACGTCTCACCGTCCCAGATCAAACGCTTTGACTTGCGTACCGGCGACACGATTTCCGGCCAGGTCCGGCCGCCCAAGGACACTGAGCGGTATTTCGCCCTGCTGAAAATCGAAGCGGTGAATATGGAAAACCCGGACGTGGCCAAGAGCAAAACGTTGTTCGACAACCTGACGCCGCTGTACCCGCAGGAAAAGTTTGTCCTCGAGGCGGGCAACAAGGACCCGTCCCCGCGCATCATGGACCTGCTGACACCGATCGGCCGGGGGCAGCGCGCGATGATCGTTTCGCCGCCCAAGGCGGGCAAGACCATGCTCCTGCAGAAACTGGCCAACTCCATTACCGCCAACCATGCCGACGTCAAGTTGATCGTCCTGTTGATCGACGAACGTCCCGAGGAAGTCACCGACATGAAGCGCTCGGTCAAGGGCGAGGTCATTTCCTCGACGTTTGATGAACCGGCCGACCGCCATGTCCAGGTGGCCAACATGGTCATCGAAAAGGCCAAGCGGCTGGTCGAACACCGCCAGCACGTGATTATCCTGCTGGACTCGATCACCCGCCTGGCCCGCGCGCATAACGCCGTGGTCCCCCATTCGGGGAAAATCCTGTCCGGCGGCGTGGACGCCAACGCGCTGCAAAAACCCAAACGCTTTTTCGGCGCGGCGCGCAATATTGAAGAAGGCGGTTCGCTGACGATCGTCGCCACCGCACTCATCGAAACCGGCTCACGGATGGACGAAGTCATTTTCGAGGAATTCAAGGGTACGGGAAATATGGAGCTGGTTCTCGACCGGCGTCTGTTTAACCGGCGGATTTTCCCGGCCATGGACCTCAACCGCTCCTCGACCCGCAAGGAAGAGCTGCTGCTGTCGCCGGACGTGCTGACCAAAACGTGGATCCTGCGGAAGTTTCTCTCCGAGATGAACCCTGTGGAAGCAATGGAGTTTTTGCTGGACCGGTTGAACAAGACCAAGACCAATGAGGAATTCCTGCAGTCGATGAAGAAATAAACTCCCGGCGCAGGCCGGGGCCGGTTCCGACAGGTCGCCGGGCCGGCCGACGGTACACAGTATGACCACCGGTATCACGGTCGCATTGGAAGCGGCGGACATCGCGGCAGACGGACATGTATTGCTCCGCGGTGTTTCTTTGCTGCTTCGTCCCGGAACATTGACGGTTATCTCCGGTCCCGCCGGCAGCGGCAAATCCCATCTCTTGCGTGCATTGTGGGGCGGGCTTCCCCTGCATCGGGGAAATTTGCTCTGCGAAGAGCAAGAGTTGACGCAGGCCTCGGCCCGCCGCTGGGCGGCGTGGCGGCGGCGCCTCGGTATTTTCTGCAACGAGTTTCCCCTGGGGGAGCAATGGACGGTTTTCGACAATGTGGCCGCTGCGTTGTACGCCGCCGAACAGTTGCCCGCCGAGGCCATTACCCGCCGCACTGCCGGTGAACTCCGCCGCTGGGACTTGCTGTCCCTCCGTTCTCGTCCTGCTTCCGCATTGTCCCGGAATGAACGTGTTCGCCTGGGTTTGGCCCGGGCTTTTGTCCGCGGACCGGCGGCGGCGTTGCTCGATGATCCGCCGGCCGGGCTGCCCCGGGAAGAGGCGGAAAGCCTGCTGGAGGCCATCCGCGTTAAGGCCCGGGCGGGCAGCGCAGTGTGTCTGGCAACCGACGAGGAGTGGGTCGCGCAACTTGCGGACGTCGTTTATGCGATCGAGCAGGGTTGTCTGAAACTCGTATGTGACCTTCAACCGATGCCGTCGGAATACTGAGGACGACTATCGAGGTGACAGGTTGCGCCATTATTTTTTCAAAGAGTGGAAAGCAAATCTGAGGGCACGGCCGCTGGTTACCCTGCTTGTTGTTCTGCTGGCGGCGGGGGGACTCGCCGGCGCGGCGGCCCTACACTCCGAGTTTGGTCGCGCACTGGGCTGGTGGGAAAGCCATTTTGCCGGACCGTTCATTGAGGTTTATCTCGATGATCAACTGGCCCAGGACGTCGGATTCAGATTTAGTGAGCAACTTGCCGCCGATGAGCGGGTGTTGACCGCCACATATATTTCCGCGGCCGAGGCGCAGGCCGAAGCCGAGGGGTATCTGGGCGCGATGGCTTTTTCCGTGCTGCCGGAAAATCCACTCCCCGCGTCGATACGCCTGGACCTGGCGCCGAATGCAAAATCAAGCGCGGCGCTGCGGCGCCTGGTCGATTCCCTGGCGGTGTTACCCGGTGTCGCCGAGATTGTCTCGGCCGACCAGCAGCTTGCCGTGTATTCCCAGGGGCGGGAGACCCTCACCACGTACGCGCGGTCCGTGACGATCATCGCGGTGGTGTGGACTGGCCTATGGTTGTTTTGGGGGGTATATCTTATCGCCCGCGTCCGCGCGCCGGAAACACGAATCTGGAGCTGCCTCGGCGCGCGGCCCGGCTGGTTTCGCTGGCCGTTAATTTCTGAGGGCATCGCGCTGGGGTTGGGGACGTCACTCGTCGCCTGGCTGATACCGGTCGGGAATGATTCGCCGGTGTCGTTCATGGGCGGGTTATCGGTTGGTTTAGCCGCCGGTCCGCCGATGATCGGGGCTGTCGCCGGTTGGCTGGCCTATCGCGTCCAGCGCGTGCGCACGTTCCCTCGTTGACCTCAATTGCCGGCTTATTCTCCGGATAAGAAAACGATTGATCTTCGTGGTGGTATCGTCCGTTTATAAGATTATGAGTCGGGCGAGATGCATCCTGGAGAGGGCCGGTCGGAGGATTATTGCACTCATCGCTTTGACCGCGGTGGCAGGTGCGCAATCAGGGCCGCCGGCCGACCAGCAGGACATGAAGCAGCAGTTGGAAAACATCGAAAAAAAACTGGGAGACAAGACGGCCGCCGTCGAGGACCTGGCCGAAAAGGAAAAAAAGGCCCACGCCAAAGCGCGGGCTTTGCGGGAGGAGATAGAAATCACGGCCAAAGTCAAAGCCCGCCTGGACCAGACCTCTCAACAACTCGGGCGGCAGTATACCGCCGCCGAACGCCGTGTCCGTCAGTTGCAGGAGCGACAATTATTCCGGCAGGAGGTCCTCGCCCGCACGCTCAGGAATCTATATACTTCCCGGCCGATTCCGGGGACCGGTGAGAGAATCGGCGTTGGATCGTTTTTTGGCCATCGGCAATTGTATGCCCAAAAAATCAGCGCGGCCCAGGCCGGCCAAATTGAGGAATGCACCGATTCATTAACCGCCGAGGATCGGCAACGGATGACACTAGCCGATACCCGCCATCAGGTGCAGGCCGCCGCCGCCAAAAAAAACAAAGAACGCGAACAAACACAACGGCTGCTGGCCAAATCCGACCGCGAGGCATTCAGCTATCGGCAGCAACGTACGCAGGAACTCGATGAGATTGAACAAATCCAGCGGGAAGCGCTGATCCTCGGCGAACTGATCGACCGGCTCGCCGAACTGCCGGGTGTGCGAGAGGCCCTCGATTACGATTTCCCCGGCTGGAAAGGCCGGTTACAGTGGCCGCTGACCGGCGAGGTGAAATCGACGGTCGGCTGGAAAGTGGACGGCAAATATCAGACCGAAACATATGAGACAGGGATGTTCATCGCCGGTCCGGCCGGATCGGCCGTGGTGAACGCCGCCGACGGCGAGGTGGCGTATGCCGGGCGGCGCCGGGGATTGGGCAATGTGGTTGTGGTCGGCCACGGCATGGAGTATTTCTCGGTGTTTGCCCATCTGGGAGAGCTGTCGGTGATTGTGGGGCAGGTGCTGCGCGCGGGAGATCGGGTTGGCACTGCCGGGGAAAGCCACCCCCGTTTCGGCGCGGGTGTGCTTTTTGAATTGCGCCACAAAAAGGAAGTCCTCGATCCCCTGGAATGGCTGCCATGAGCGGATTTGCCGTGTTTGACATTCAACGCCGCGCCGGGCGCACGCTGCAGGCGGCCGCAACCGGCGGCCGTCTGGCCCATGCCTATTTGTTTCACGGGCTGGAGGGTACCGGGAAATGGGCGGCCGCAGTGGAAACCGCAAAATTGATTATGTGCCCGGACGCGCGCACTACTCCACACCATGCCTGCAATGTCTGTCGCCGGATCGCTGATTATCATCACCCGGATGTCCACTGGATTCTGCCGGGATCGTCGCGGGAAAAATCGGCTGCAACAGAGGCGGCAAACCAACTCGGCCAGACTGCGGCGCAGATTGAAGAGCAGGAAAACATCCTGGCCGCCAAACGAGCAGATACGTGGGCCGCGCTGGAATTCCCGCGTCTGCCGTATATCACCATGCTCAAAGTCCGCGCCCTGCAGTCGGTGCTGGCCCGTACTCCCGCCGAGGGGCCGCGCAAAGTGGGCATTTTTATCAATGCCGAATATCTGCGCGCCGACGCGCAGTCGGTTTTGCTGAAGACGATTGAGGAGCCACCCCGCGATTCGTTTATTATCATTACCACGTCGGGGCGGAGTATGCTGTTGCCGACCATTTTATCGCGCTGCCAAGCAGTGTTGTTCACTCCGCTGCCGCTGCCTTTGATCCACGACCGGTTGATTTCCGAGCTGGGGATCGAGGAGCATCTCGCGCAGCGGGCCGCCGAACTTTCGGGTGGCGGCTGGGCCCGGGCGGTGCGGTACGCCGCCGAGGAATGGAGTGTGTGGCACGCCACCGCCGAGGCACTATTGAAAACCACATATACGGGATCAGCGGAAGATGTGGCCCTGGCGGTCGATACTGTGTTCAAACAGCGTCCCGATCTGAGCCGGGTGTTGTTTTTCTTTGATGTATGGTACGCGCGGCTCAATGCCGTCCTGACCGGCGCTAAGCCGGGCGATCAGCACCCGTCCGCTGACGGTGATTATTCGACAGCAATTCACCGCTGCCGCGCCACACTGGATGCCGCCCGCGCCGCGGTAATCGGCAATATTACTCCGCGCGTAGCGGTGGCTGCCGGCTTGCTCGAAGTCCGGCGTCAGCTTCCCCGCAGACGATAAGTTTTGGCTGGGCGGATTATCTGTAGAAGAAACGGCCCGGAATAGATATTCAAGGCATTGCCTGATAATATGTTATAGGGGCGGTGGACAACTTTATGGAAATTGTCATGATCTCGCAGCCCTTCGGCAAAAACATCCGGCAGCAATTGGCAAGATGTTGCGAAATAGCTTGAAAGCGGGAACTGAAGTGTATAACATTTGGGGGATTATTTGGCGAAGTGGCGGGTAAGTATAACCTGCCGAAAGAGAATGTATGGCGGGGTAGTCAGGCAAACGAGGGAGAGAGAAAATATGAGGCGTTTTCTGGCGCTGGCGGTCGTCGCGGTGATCCTTGCGTGCGGCGTGGACACCGTGGTTTATGCTCAGGAGAGCAAGCGGATCGAGCCGGCGGACATTTATGTCCGTTCGGCCCGTATCGCGCTGAAAGATAAGGAATACGATCGGGTTGAGCGTAACCTGCGGACGTGCCTGGAAAATTATCCCGATAACTATGAAGCCCATTTTCTCATGGGTGCGGTCTGGGCCGACAAGGAACAAATCGACAGCATGGTATACGAATTCGACCAGGCCCGTCTGTATGCCGGCAAAAATCTGAAAAAAATCGAAAAAGACATGGTCAGCATTGAGGAGGCGCTCTGGGAGAAAAATTTTAATGCCGGGGTAAGCTATATCAATGTGGCCGATTCGATGGAAATTGCCGCCGGGGCCGCGGAGGATATGGAAGAGGGCAAGAAAAAACGCGAGACCGTCGACAAAGCGCTGGGCCAAAGCGCGAAAAATTTTAAAAACTGCACGTTGATTCAACCGGACGAATTTCGCGGCTGGTTCAATCTCGGACTGGTCTATGACCGTCTGCGCCAATATCAACAAGCCGCGGAAATGTACAAAGTCTCCGAGGAAAAATTTCACCGGATTACGCTGGCCGATTCGACCACGGACTATTATGACACCACCTTGTTTTTCACGGGGCAGGGTGAAGCCACTGAATTGTTCCAGGAAATTCGCAAGAAATTCAGGAAGAACAGCGAAGACCTGCGGATCCGCTATAAAGGGCTTTTGACCGCCCTGGGCGGCGTGTATTTCGAACTGGGTGAATTCGAAAATACCATTTATGTTTTCCGGCGCCTGCTTGGTTTTTACGAGGAGGACCTCGCGGCGCTGGAATACATCGGCAATTCCTTCCAGCAGTTGGGCAATAACGAGGAAGCGCTCAAGTGGATTGAGTTTGTCATCCGGAAAAATCCCGACGACAAGGACCGACTGTACAATGTCAGCGTGCACTGGTACAATGCGGGCGTTGAGGATAAAAAAACCTATGAAAAATTGCTGCGGATAAAACTGGAAGGTACGCAGGATACCAACCTCGATGCTGAAATCGCCAAATCGCTGGAAAAATACCAGGGCGAGTTCAACAAATCGCTGCAGTTCCTCGATGCGGTCCTGAAAGTCGATGCCGAGGACGCAGAATCCTGGCGGCTCAAGGCGGTGACCCTGTTTTTCCTCGGAGATATCGACGGCGCAATCCCCGTGCTGGAAAAAGCCCGTGTGTTGCTCCCCGAGGACATCTCGTTGTGCCAGATCCTTGCCGAATGCTGGCGCCAGAAAGGCGATGTTGAAAAAGTCCTGCAGCTGACCGAGGAGTGCGAGCTGGGCAAATAGCGATCGCTTTGCGGACAGCACCATCATCAGTGTTAAAAAATATGTGCGGCCCCTCGGTGCACTGGGGGCCGTTTTTATTTGGGGGCAGGCAATCTGTCCGATAAGATGCCCGCACGTGAGCTGCAGCAGTTTTGTCGTGCTCGCGGGCAAGCCGGAGCGTTTCGCGTCGGACGGGTCTTTTCCGGGGGTTTGGCGAGAATTTAACCGGCAGAAAACTGCAACGTCTACGGTCGCTTGACAATCAACTTTGCCGGAATGAAATATATCGACCATTTTTTGGTCGCTGCCGCGCCCGGGTGCACAGAAGTGCCGGCGTGATGACGCTCAGAGATCCGATAGACTCGGCGCACCGGCGGATTGACATCCAAACAGTAATTATCGATACTTCACCTGGTAGAGATGTGGATGGCAGTGAAAACAACCGGAAGGCAAGTTATGCTCATGTTCAAGTGGGACAGCCGGACCGCGAAATTCCTCCGGGTCACGGCTCTTTGCGTAATGACCGTGCTTATTGCCGGATGCGGCGATGATCCATCCACCGCTCCGGAAACCAGGGAAGTACCGCATGAAGGGCGCTGGGGTATCTATGCCCTGGACCTTTCATCTCAGGATGTTGCTTTGTTGTACAGTACCAATGACGAAATCGCAGGCATTGACCTGAGCACCTCCGGGACTCTCCTGGCTTTCTCACAAAAAACGCCGGGCGCCGGGACAATGGATACGACCGCTGAAATCTATGCCATTGGGACAACCGGCGGCAGCCCGGATCGACTAACGAACAACGTGTATTTCGACGCCTACCCCTCTTTCTCGCCGACTGACGCACAGATCGTCTTTCTTTCCCTGCGCAGCGGTACGCTTGATCTGTATATCATGGACGTTGATGGCGCACACCAGCAATTACTCTATAATTCGGGCGGTCATGACGCTGATGTCGATTGGGGAAATGGCGGACGAATCGTTTTCACCCGGGACTACCAGATATGGTCCGTGAAATCAGACGGCAGTGATCCACGGCAGATAACCGACCCCGCCGGCGCCGGTACGTGGGGCCAGGCCAATCTGCCCCTCGGCGACTATGATCCGCGGTGCAGCCCCGACGGGAGCCGGATCGCTTTCGAAAGAATGGTCGATGCGAGTTTTGCCAACGGCGGCTATGATATCTATGTCGTCTCGGCCGACGGCAGTGCTGAGACTCCGCTCACCAACACCGGCGCGCAGGGGTACGCTCAGGGTTTCGCCAACTGGTCTCATGCGGGCGACCGCCTCGTGTATATTCTCGCGGCGGCCGGGACGGAAGGCAGATATGATCTTTATTTGATGAATTCCGACGGCTCAGACAACCAGACCATCACTCCCGGATATTTCCCGGCGGCTTTCCTGTGCCTTCAGGCAGTTTTCTCAGCGGATGACTCAGAAATCTATTTTATCGGACAGTGGTGGCAGTAGCGGGCGATAACGGACGGCAAGGCGGGACGGTCGGTTCAACAAGTCGATGCCTGCCTCGTGATATTCCCCGTACCGTCAGAAATTCGTTCCCACAGAATCGAATACCCTTCGGCCTGCGGTGGGACAAGACTATTGTGTCGGCAAATCCACCCCAATCAATCCGGGGTCATTGTCACCCGCACGGGTTACACAGATCATCACGATTGCGGAACACGTAATTAATCAGATAGACCACATCAATGGGGGCAAGATGCCCGTCGCAATTCACGTCGCCGTTTTCGTAAGGGCAGGCCGTGTACTGACAGCGATCGTCGCGGGAGCGATAGATATAATTAATCAGCAGGATGGCGTCGATCGGCTGGACGCTCTGGTCGCAATTCATGTCGCCCCTGATCCCGCAATCGCATAGTTCGCAGACATCACCAATGCCGTCGCCGTCAGTGTCCTCCTGGCCGAAATTGGCGACCAGCGGGCAATTATCACAAACATCGCCGACACCGTCTTCGTCAGTGTCTTCCTGATACGGGTTAAACACTGCGGGGCAATTGTCGTCAGGGCAGCCATTGTTGGGGTAGTCCGGGTCGCCGTAATCATCCCCGTCGCTGTCCTGACAATCGAAAAAGATCTCGAAATATGCCATCAGCTCGTCATACAGGTCATTGTCAATTGGGAAATTCAAGGGAATGAAGTCCGGGCGGACATCGAAGCGGAATGTCGAACTCAATGCCGCGAGGAAAAATGTCACGCGGTTGGTGGTGTTAAAGCCGCCATACGACGCAAAAATCGTGGAGTAGGTCTGCACGTGCCAATAGCTGAAGTGGGCCAGGAAACGCCGCAATTTGTTCCAGTCCTGGACGTCGGAATATTCGTAAATTTTCTGGACTAAGGCGTGGCTGGTCGCGGTGAGATCGTATTGGAACACACAGCCGCCGTCGATGTAGTTCTGGTATTCCCATGCATGATACGCCCGGCCGGCAGCACGGGAGTCCTCGATGATCTGAATGGTCGCCGGATCGAAATCAGCGGCATACCGATGCAATAATTCATTGTGGTCGTACTGGACGAACCATTCGGCAATCGTTTCCTGATAGAACGCACCGGGGATACCGATGCAATTGAAAAACATATTGGCGCCCGAAAGATTATGGCCCATTTCGTGAAAGGGGACGGCGATATTGGGCACACCCGCTACCGGCAGGGTAAAATCACCGATTCCCAGCGGATTGCCGCTGCCGCCATATAAGGGCGGCGCATAGGAGATACCTTGAAAGACAGGGCGGTCGTCCTGGTTGATATTAATCCCGCCGGTACTCCACAAACCCAATTCGACTGCCCGGTCGAAAATCAGACGATATTGGTCTTCCGCGATGGTCAGATCATAAAACTCCACCGGCAAATACAAACCGATATACTCACCCCAGAGGTCATGAAAATCACCGGGATTGCTGTTGATCAGCACATTCAACGACTGGACCGCCTCAACCTGGTCGACATACACATAGATAAAAGCCCAGCCGAAATCCGCCGCACTGAAATATCCCGCGTCCGGCGTGATGATCAGGACCGAATCCTCGATCTGAACAGAAACCAGCGCGGCAATTGAACTCGGCACGAATACGTCGACCAGCCGGCCGGCAAGTGACAGATACTGGTCGGCGGCATCATAGGCGGTAATGAAGATCGAGTCGACATCACCGGCTTTCATCGCCTGACAGTAAGTCGTCAACTCCACGCGGGCGACATCGGTCTCCAGCGGTTCGGGGACATTGACATTGACAAACGACGATGCCGCATTTCCCAGATCATCATACGCGATCAGCCAGACCATAAACGGACCGGGGGAGGTATAGCGGTGTAACGAGGGAAAGTACCCGGTGGATACTGTGCCGTCGCCCCAATCGTATGTCCACGCCAGCGTATAGCACCCAGTGCAGCCGACCCCGCCGTTTATTTCAACCAGACGGCCGTCCGGACTTTGCGCACTGACGAACCCGCCAATACCAAGTTGCCCATTTGCCTGCAGCGGAAACAGGGCAAACGCCAACACGCTCACCGCCAGCAGATAAACTGTTGAGCGTCCTGGTTTATTCATTTGTTGCTCCCTAAAGAGGTATTTCAATCCTTCAGGTTTGCTCCCGCGACAGACTACGTTTCGGGGATGCTATTATTACATATTTTTATCAGGTTGCGTGACTTAAGGCCAATAACCTGACAAAACAAAAACATCTACACCCTGCTCTTTATTCTATCAATCAAAGTACAATATTTTGATGATTTCGTCAATGAGAATATGCACTGCAGCGGGGGGATTGCCTGCTGCTGGGAGGAAATCCTCGAGCGCAGCCCTCGCCCACGGGCTACATCGGCTCCAACTAAGATTATGGAATACCTGTAATTAGGCGAATTTTGTTTCCCTTATTGACAGCGGCAGGATGCCTTGCATTACTTTCCGGCAGAGTAAACAGGAGGGGACCTATGACATGCCGTGGAATACTCAAACTCGTGTCTTGTGGCTGCAGTATCGTGGGACTGGCGCTGGTTGTTGCCTCGTGTTCATCGGATAAAGGGACGAACGGTGATGATGCTCCGTCCCCGGCCCCGTCTGCCGTTACTGATTTGCGGGTAACCGCCTTTGCCCCGACTTCGGTGACGCTGGCCTGGACTGCGCCGGTCAACGACGACGAACACGGCATGGTCAGTTATTATGATATTCGCTATACGACGACCGATCCCGAACCGGACGACTGGGCGACGGCGACACAGGTGCAAGGCGAACCCGGCCCATTACCCGCCGGGATGACCCAGACCATGGATATCGACAGTCTGGCCTACGGACTGACTTATTATTTCGGGATGAAGTGCATCGGGGCGGAGGGCGCGGAATCGGGGTTGTCTAACCTGGCGGAGATTGAATTGCCGATTGATTTCGCAGTTGCGGTCCCCGACAGCGCGCTGGAAGCGGTACTCCGAGAGACTTTGAACAAACCCACCGGCGACATCCGCTATGCCGATCTGGTCCCGCTGATTGAGATCATCGGCAACGAACGCGGGATCGTTGACCTGACCGGCGTGGAATACTGCGAAAACCTCGTGTTCCTCCATGTCAACGACAACCTGATCAGCGACCTGACACCGTTGAGCGGATTGGATAGTCTGTGGGCGTTGAGTTTATTCAACAACAATATCTCGGATGTGTCGCCGCTGTCGACAGTCGTCTCGTTGGAACATTTGATCATCGGCGAAAATGAGCTTACCGACATTTCCCCGCTGGCCGCATTGACGGGGCTGGCCGTTTTTCGTGCCCATTATAACGACATTGTGGACATCAGTGCGGTACAATATATGACCCGGCTTGAATGGCTCGATCTGACCGGGAACCAGGTGGTGGATATCAGTCCGCTGGTCGCCAACACCGGATTGGGTACGGGCGATGAAGTGAACCTGCGGTTAAATCCGCTGTCGGCCGAGTCGATCAATACCCACATCCCGGCGCTGCAGGCGCGGGGAGTGGTGGTGTATTACTGACAGTCGCCGGCGGGGAAAAGATCATGAACGGACTCTCAACAAAGTATCTGCCCCCCCTTCTGCTGATTTTTTTGGCCGTGCTGTCAGCAGGTTGCGGAACGGATAAATGCTGCTGCCCGGGCGAACCCGGCATCCTCCCGCTCGCGGTGGGGTACCAGTGGACGGGAGTATCGACTGCCTATGATTCAACGGGCACAGTTGAAGTTGTGGATACGCTTGTGTACGTGATTACGCACGACACGACCATCGGCGGCGAAACGTGGTATGTCATGGCCAGTGATACTGTCGAGCCGGTTAAGGTAGGGGCGCTGCAGCTTTTGGCGGGCCGGGGTGACGGCATTTGGGTTACGGAGTTTGGCGTACCTGATTTCGAACCGTACCTGCTATATAAATATCCCACCGCGGACGGCGAGACATTCATGCTCGGTGTCGATTCACATACCGCGACGATGGTTCAGGTCTCCACTATCGATGTCACGGTGCCTGCCGGAGTGTTCAACTGTTATTGCTACATGATGTCGGCGACGTGGCAGTCTGCTGATTATTCCGGGACGACCACAACGACTACCTTGACGGAAAAAACGTATCTGGCGCCGGGCACCGGTTATGTCAAGACCGAATATTTCCTGCAATATGACGACCGCGCGGCCTTCCTTGCCCAATGTTGGGAATTGCGTTCGACGTCCTTTGCGCCGTAAGGCACGGGTCTTTCCTGCGCACGTTCTCGGGCTGATATATTCCTCGCGGGAAGCAACGAACACAAAGATGTGAATTCCGCCCATTCGGCAATGCACAATGGGTGGAAAGATAATTACTCCGAGCCGGGGAAACCGGTCTTTGTTACTGCCCGGCCCGGCTTTTCAGCGCGTTGAGGAACGACGAGCGCAAGGTCTCACCCATCAACGCTTTTTTCACCGGCGGGAGTCTCAAAAACCCGCCGACGAACCCGCGCATGAACTTATGGGTAATTTTCTGCGGATCGACAAAGAACATATTCTGCAGTGTGCCGCGCTCCAGGCATTGTAAAATAACGCGTTCGAATGTCGTCTCCGGGTGGAACACACGCTGTTGCCGGGGCGCCAGTTTCAACGAGCCGGTCGAACAACTCAGCGCGCAGACCCCGCAGCCCAGACAGCGCTCCTCGTCCACCGTCGGCCGGCCGTCGTCTTGAGCCGTGATGGCCTGGATGGGACACGTTTCAGCGCACACCCCGCAGGCCAGACAATTATCCCGGTCGATGCGGGCCAGATAATTCGAGGTGACCAGGGCATTGGGGAAGCCGCAGCGGGTGATGCCCTGCAGGACGTTGCAACAGCAGCCGCAGCAATGACAGATGAAGGAGACATCCTGCCGGACATTGTCGGCACACAGCACCAGCCCGAATTCCCGCGAACGGGCCAGATTTTCCAGCATTTCAGTTTTGGATACTTCTTTGGCAAAGTTGTGCCGGAGCAGATAATCCGCCGCCGTATCAAACGACGAACAGGTGTCCAGCGGGACCGCGCATTTTTTTTCACCGACATGCAGTTTTTCATGACGGCAGGAACATAAACCGATGGCATAGCGCCGGGCCTGTTCAATGATGGCCGTCGCCTTTTCATAGTCGAGGACTTCGACAAATTCTGTTTCCTCGACCGTCCCTTCATACGGCAGGGCGCGCAGCGGGGAAATCCGCTCGCCGTGTTTGAAATTGGCGGCGATAAAGGTATTTTCCTGCTGCAAATACGTATGGAACAACCGCGCCCACTCTTTTGTTTTACGGTCATCACCTGTGCGCATCAACGTGAATTCGAAAATGCCGATGACCAGCGGCGAAATCATGTACCAATATGCGTCCCTGACCCACAGGTCCATGACCAGCCCTTTGGCGCACAGACCATCCAGCAACTTGTGCAGGCGGGCCGGTTCATACCCGGTGGCCGTGGCGATATGCTGAAAATCGGCCAAACCGTACGGCATGCGCACGATCAGGTCGGCTTCCTCGGCCGAGTACAATTCTTTGAAAATTTCGTAAAGCGTGTCGTTCCAGGGGGCGCGCATGCTCAAGCCATCGATCTTTTTTCCGAGCTTACGATATAGGTCTTTGCCGACAAGGTGTCCCACCTGCAACCTCCTGTATGGCGTGTCCCCGGTTGCGCGTGATGAGTGCAGCCACAGCCGTTTTATTCCTCGAACGGCGGGTCCTTGACCAGCCGTTTGCCCATACTGACCACCGGGTCGAGGGTAAATCCGATCGACTGATAAAATTCGATGACCTCGATATTGGACTTGCGCACCTGCAGGTTGATTTTGGGGCAGCCCAGTGCGCGGAGTCTGTCCTCCACCTCGGCCATGATAGCCCGGCCCAGTCCGCGGCGGCGATATTCCGGCGCCACCGCCAGGTAATTGATCCAGCCACGGTGACCGTCGTACCCACCGAAGACGGCCACGGCCATGTGCCCGTGCAGCTCTCCGACTAAAAACAACTCGGCCTGGACCTGTTGTTTGCGCTCGATGTCCACGGCCGGGTTGTTCCAGGGCACGACCAGCCCGCAGGCCCGCCAAAGTTGGATTACCGCCTGTTTGTCGCTGTCCCGGTACGGCCTGATCTTTATCCCGCAATCGGTCAAGGCATCCTCCTCCACGCTGTCCGGCGGTCCCTTATTCAAGAAACATACATGACACAGCCGTGCTTTACAAGTGTTCACTTCCGGCCCCGCGCCGGAGATTCTCCCGCAAAGGAGCCGGAAAGGGCATGCGTATAAACTCCATGATTAATGCAGACAAATCCCGCAAAAGGACGTATCATTATCTTTCGGGGAACACGGCAACAGACGGGTAGGGTCCTGATTTGGTCTATGCGGTTCTCATCCTGATTGCGCTGGGCACCCGCAGCATTGGTGATTTTCGGCCGTCGCAGTACGCCCTGGCCGAGGCCGTTGTTTTGGGCTGGTTGTGGCTGCGGCAGGAAGTCTGGTTTGCGCAGCGGCCGGCGCGGTTATTGTTGTGGGTGACTCTCATCCCCGTGCTCGGGATCTACCTCCATGCCGAATTTCTGATTAAGGCGGCCATCCTCTTTGGCGCGGTACTATTGTGGCGGCGGGGAGAAGACACGCGGCGCCGGGCGGCTGCCGAGTGGACCCTGCGCGGGCTGGCGGCGTATGCGATTATCTATACGGTGTTTCTGCTCTGGCCGGTGACCTTCAATTTCGTGCGGATATTTTCCTATTGGCATTCCGGTCTTTTTTCCGCCCTGGCGCCCGCGGGTTTGTCGCTGGGCCCGACTGCAACCGGATATCCGGTCATCCTGGCGGGGATCGTCTTTATTGTCGCCTTACAGTGGTTCAGTTCAAAGGCGAGCTGGGTCAATACGCTGGCCGGGGTCATCTTACTCTTCATCGGGCAGGTGCTGTTCTGGGCCATCGCCTATTCACTGGGGTTGAAAGTCGCCTCCTGGATACCACTGACCAAGGCCGTGTACATCCATCTGTCGATATTTTATCTGCTGTGGACCCTGGCGGCCGTGCGCGTCATCTCCTGGATCCATCCACCGGATATCGCTGGTATTGCGGCTGTCGAACGGATTAAGAAACCGGCATTGGTAGTGCTGGGTGTGCTGGCGGTCTGTGCCGTTCTTTTTGCCGGGCCGTTTACTCCGGCCTCCGGCGGGAAAGGCAAGCGTGTGCTGCTGCTCAACGCCGACAAACTTGACGTCCGTATCCCCAATTTCAGCAAGTACGGCGACCGCAGCGCGGGGATGTTCGGGATGCTGCCCCGGTTCTGCCGCGGGCTGGGGTATGATGTTCGACTGGCCAATGTGACACCGGAAATTTTCGATTCGATCGATGTGTGCATTTTTGCAAACCTCATTGATTCACTGCCCGACTGGCAGCGCGATTCGGTATTTTCGTTTGTCCGCCGGGGTGGGGGGCTGCTGGCGCTGGCCGACCATACCGGGTATAACGCCATCCGCGGTCCGACCAATGAACTGACCGGACCGATGGGTTTGATGGTCAATTTCGATACCGCGATTCCGCTGCGGCGGTCGTGGTATGGTCAGATGCGTTATCTCCCGCACCGGATTACGCAGTCGGCGCGGACGCATGACGAAATGGAGGTCTGGCTGGGTGGGTCGGTCGAGCCGCTACCGGGCAGTCTGCCGCTGGTGGTGGGTGTCCACACGTACTCCGATCCGGGTGATTCGGCCAACTCCGAGCGGTCCTATCTGGGCAATCTGGAGTATGATCCCGGTGAACCGCTCGGCGACATTATCATTGCCGCAGCCGCGCATTACGGCCGAGGCCGGGCGGTCATCTTCGGGGATACCTCCCCGTTCCAGAACGGTGCACTGGTGATGAGTCATCGCCTGGCCGCCCGGACGTTGGGCTGGCTGAGCAGCGGCGGGACGCCGTTGTGGGATGGGTTGCGGACATGGGGTTTCCCGTTAGTCTTGATCCTCGCGTTGGGCGCGGGGTTTGTGCTGCTCCGGCGGCGGTTGTCGGCGATGGCTTATCTCGTGCTGCTGCCGGTGTGTTCGATTTCGCTGTGGAACCTGTATCCGGCCGGTGAACCTGAAACCTGGTTCAATGAGGAAATGCCGCCGGCTTTCATCGATGCCTCACACGGGCAGTTTTTTGATCTGATGGGGTGGGAAAAATATTCGGTGGGCGGATTGGAATTGAATCTGATGCGCAATGGGTATCAGCCGCAAGTCCGGAAGACCTGGCATCCGGGGATGCTTAAAAAGGCGCGGTTGCTGATCATCGCCCGCCCCACGCAGCCGATCACCGCTGCCGAAATTGATGAGTTATTGCCCTTCATCGAAAGCGGCGGCTGGGTCCTGGTGGCCGCCGGTTATGAAGAACACGCGGCGGTGGATGAGTTATTGGCCGCATTTGGGCTGAAGATCGAAAACGTGCCTCTGGGGCGCGCGGAAGGTCTCGGTCTGGAGGAAAAACCCACGTTTGCCCGCGTCTACCAGCTCAGCGGCACCGACCCGGGGATGCAGGTGGTCTGTACGGCCTCGCAGCTTCCGGTGGTTGCTTCAGTCAGATGCGGGCAGGGGGGGCTGGCCCTGATTGGGGACCCGGTGTTCCTGTTCAATGATAATCTGGAAAACCGGGACGAGGATTATCACGTGGAAAACATCCGCTTTTTCCATGCCCTGATGAAGACAACCTCCGGGGCTTGGGGCCAGGTGGGAGAGCCCAATCCATGATGCTGCCGTTGAGTATCAGTCTGCTGGCCGTCTGCTGGCTTTTTTTGCCGCCGTCGCGGTTTCCCGATCTGCCGGTTTTCTATTATTGTGTTGCGGGCGCGTTTCTGGCAGCTGTCGCGGGGAAGCAGCGGGCCTCGGCAATCATCCCGCGCGGCTGGTCGTCCCTGCCGGCCGCGATAGTGCTGCTCATTTTCTATTTTATCTGGGATAGTCCGACCGGTTTGGGCGCGCTGATTCTGGCAGCAGGGATTCTTCTGGGTTCGCTGCTGGGCGGCGACCGGCTGGTACGGCGGTTCACCGACGGGCTCACGACTGTCGGCGCCGTGCTGTTGCTGCAATTGGCCGGGTCGTACCTGTATTACTTCGTGGTGGGGCCGCGCGCGCATGACGCTGCGCCATGGTCTTCGCTGCTGCATGCGATTTTGAATGTCCTGGGGATCAACAGCGGGGTGAGTACGGCGGGCATCCATCTGGTCCTGCCCGATATTCTCTATCAGGTCGCGCCCACGCTGAACAACATGGGGATCTTTTTTTTCCTGCAGGTCTTTATCGGGTTGATCGTGCTGGTCGCGCTGGGGCGGATACGGGCCGGGGCCTTGTGGCGCGGGGCATTGATTTTGTTCGTTTATATGCTGCTGCGTTATGCTGCGCTGATGGTTTACGATATCTCACGCAGCAACCAGGGGACATACTGGTGGCCGTCCACCACCGCCTGGACATCGGTGTGGGTATTTGCGTTCCTGCGCGGGAAAACCTTCGCGCCGAAACCGGGGCGAAGCGACGGGCAGCACCCGTTTCATGACCCAAAAGGCAGCTGGCGCCGCGCGGCGGTGCTGGTCGGGTGCACAATCGTCACGATCATCGCCTGGACCATGGTCCAGGCGTATGTCGATCCCGGCAGGCAGAAGCAGGGACGGTTGTTGATCGACGAACACCATTCCGACTGGGAATGGACGGAGATGAAATTCGATACACTGTGGTACGGCCAGCAATCGACTTACAACTTTTATTCCGGCGCGGAGTTCTGGGGCAAATACTATGACCTGGAACGCGGGCATGCCGATTTTACCCTGGAGTACCTGAAACAATATGATGTTGTGTGCCTGAAAGTCCCGACCCGTCCGTATAAACCGGCGGAAATCGAGGCGGTGCGGCAGTATGTTGCCGATGGTGGCGGGCTGGTGCTGATCGGCGATCATACCAATGTTTTCGGCCATGCGACGTTTTTAAATCAAATTTCCGAGATGTTCGGGCTGTATGTCCACGCAGACATTGCCTATGAAGTGGTAACCGGTGATCTGAATGTCTACCAGATGCCGAAGACGTTGCCGCATCCGGTCGTACAAAACCTGCCGTTGTTTTTATGGGGCGGCCAGTGCACGCTGCGCGGCGATGCGGGCGTGAAGGGCGTGATGGTGGATATGAACATCAAGACACTGCCTGCCGACTACTCCGAACGCAATTTTTTCCCCGAACGCGTCCAGCACGCGGATTACCGTTTCGGGCCGTTCTTTTCGGTGGCCAGTTGCACCTACGGCAAGGGCCGGATTATCTGTTTTACCGACAGCACGCTCATTTCCAATTTTTTCATTTTTATCCCCGGCAAACCGGAATTGATGCTGGGACTGGTCGAGTATGCCAACCGCGAGGAACGTTTTCCCGGCTGGCGCATGTTTTTGACCATCGTCGGCGGGTTTTCCCTGTTGATCGGGTTAATCGTAGCCGGCTCATTCGGCGCCCGAGGGTTCATCTGGATGCTGGCGGCAGGTCTTACGACGTTTATTGTGATCGCCCCGCGCATTGAACAGGCCAATCGCGATAACTACCCGCTGCCGGAGCCGAAAACACCGTATAAGCAATTAATCTTCGAGGGTGAATACTCACAGTATTTTATCCCCGAACTGCGGCTGGCCAACAACCAGGATAAGGATTTTCATACGTTTTTTGTCTGGACGCAGCGGGTCGATGTCTATCCGCGGAAATATTATTCGTTCGACAAATGTGTAGCCGAGGCCCGCAAGCTGGGCGCGCTGTTGATGATCGACCCGGGAAAGGTCCCGACCCCGGAGCAAATGGAGCGGCTCAAATCGTATATCCACGAAGGGGGCACGTTGGTGGTGGTCGATGATCCGGAAAACGGTAGGGTCCCGACCAATACACTGCTGAAGGACTTCGGGCTGGAAATGGATTTCATCAACCAGATTGCCCCTTCCAATCTCAGCCAGTATCCGGCGGCTTCGATCTGGAACAATGCCGCGCCGATCAGGGGCGGCACGCCATTGTACATCTCACCCGACGGCGCGCCGGTGGTGGCCGAAGCCAGGTACGGCAAGGGCCGGGTGATCGCGTACGGCAATTCCCGATCATTCGAACGGAAGATATTTGGCTATACCTCGATGATCCCCAATGCACAGCAGCGCGCGATCAACCACTTCGCCTATCAGTTGATGGACTGGATTTTCGAACCGGCCGGGGCTGGTCCCGCGCTTGACGGCGGACCGGCACGCGAAGTACAGCCGGCCGGGGAAACGCCGGTTGCCAGATAAGTAATCATTGTGCCGGTGTCCGGGGCCCGGTCATGTAAAAACCGAGGGAGTATTAATCATGGCGGAAAAGACGAGTACCAGGGGCACACCGATCAGCAGCATATTGCTGCTCATTGTCGGTTTGTTGACCGGGTTTATCGGCGGGTATGCCATCGCCCGGCAGGGCGCACCGGCAACCCCGGTGACTTTTAATTCGGGCAACCAGACGGCCAACTGCCCCCATGCCCTGGACGCGGCCGATGCCCCGGTGCTGGAGGGCTTGATTTGCCCGGCCCCGAATTGCAGCGATCCGGTATTGACCTGCCATTGCGCGACCGCCCATCAAATTCAGGATCAGGCCAAGGCCTTGCTGGCTGAGGGCAAAACACATGAAGAAGCGCGTCAGGCCATCGTCGCGCAGTATTTCAATTAATGTATGCCACGGATTGATCGTTATGCTTTCGGCGAGATTATCATCGACGGACAGACCTATACGTCTGATGTGATCATCCTGCCCGACCGGACGATTTCCTTCTGGTGGCGCAGGGAGGGGCATGCGCTTGATCCGGCGGATCTGACTGAGGTGATCGATGCCGCGCCGAAGACATTCATTATGGGCTGTGGGGCATATGGCACGTTGAAAGTTCCGGCATCCACGCGGGCTTTTCTGACGGCAAAAGGGATCGAGCTTATCGCCCTACCCACCGCGCAGGCGGTGGTGGCATTCAATGCGTCAGTGGGTGAGAGAATTGCCTGTGGCTTGCATTTGACGTGTTAGCCGGGCGGCAGCATAAATAAAGTAGGCGGGATTTACTCCGGAATTTCTCCGGATACCCGCCTCGGATTCGTCGGGTGTGTCGCGAGTTACCCGATGGATGACGCGTGGATTCCTCTATCCTCTTCTGTCTCCTTATCCGCCAAGTAGTCCCAGCACCCCCTGTGCCGATTGGTTGGCGTGCATTAATACCGCCGTACCCGATTGCAGCAGGAGTTGGTTGCGCACAAACAATGAAACTTCCTGCGCGAAGTCGGTGTCTCGGATGGTCGATTCCGCCGCGGTCAGGTTTTGCAGCGAAACCGATAATGAATTACGGGTTGATTCCAGATCGTGCGTGACTTTGGAGCCGATATTGGCCTGTTCGGTCCCCAATTTACTGATCTCGTCATCGATTTTTTCAATCGCGGCCTGGGCCGCATCGGCCGATGACAAGTCGATGTCGGTCAGTTGACCGATATCGGCGACCGACCCCTCACTGCCGTCCAGCAATTTTTGCGAGCCGAACTGCGCAGAATCGATCTTGCGGTTGTACGAATTGGTGAGGTTCATCGCCGCGGTGTCATAGGCCGCGGAGGTGACCTCATCATTATTATATCCTTCGTTTGCCGCCGCGACGGCCAGTGAACGGAGCTGGATGAGATCATCCTGTAACTGGCCGATCCCGTGGCTGGCCGTCTGATACATGTTGATCGATAAATCGGTGTTCTTGATTTCCTGTTCCAGCGAGCCGATTTGCGCACGCATTTGTTCGGAAATAACCAGGCCGGCGGGGTCGTCTGCCGCGGAGTTTATTCTCAAGCCGGAGGACAGTCGACTCATGTTTTTCATGAGGTTGGACTGGGTTAGACCGATATTCCTGGCGGCGTCCATCGCCCCCAAATTCGTTCCCACCGAAAGCACCTCGGACCTCCTTGTTGTGCAGCTATGTCCTTTTCTGCTGGGGAATAATGCAAGCAGTTTGCCCTGATCGCGCTCCGGATAAAATAAATCGTATCTCCTTTGTAATCAAGCAGATACGGAATGCCGGGTCCGGACACAAGTATCGCCAAAACAAGAAAAACCGGGTAAAATGTGTGGCCGGCCCTATACTATCCTATGGTCTCCCCCATCATAGAGTTATCCGCCGGGGCGTCATCAGGGGTGGGCGGCCGGGGTGGCGAATCATATTTTCACCGGAAGGCAACTTATTGACTCGATATTGGTTATAAAAGAGTCATAATCGACCGCGATCGAACAGACGGCGCAAACTTGACGGCGAATATTTCGTTATATACAGTGTTACACTGAATGAGAATGGGAAAGGAACCGGGGTAAAGCAGATGAACGGGCTGAAGACAATGTTTTTGCTCACCGCATTGACGGTGTTATTTCTGGTCATTGGGTTGCTGTTGGGCGGCCGGCAGGGGATGGTCATTGCATTTGGTCTTGCCGTGGTGATAAATTTCATCTCGTATTGGTTTTCCGATAAGATCGTCCTGAAAATCTACCGCGCTCGGGAAATCGGCGAGGCCGATAATCCCCGGCTGTACCGGATTGTCAGTCATCAATCGCAGATGGCCAATTTGCCGATGCCGCGAGTGTATATCATTCCCAGCGGATCACCCAACGCCTTTGCCACGGGACGAAATCCCAGCCATGCGGCGGTGGCCGCGACCGAGGGGATTTTGTCCATACTGACCGACGACGAACTCGAGGGTGTGATCGGGCATGAACTGGCGCACGTGAAAAACCGCGACATTCTGACCCAGACGATTGCCGCGACGGTCGCGGGCGCAATTTCGATGCTGGCCTCCATGGCGCGCTGGGGCGCTATTTTCGGGGGGGTCGGCAACCGCGATGAGCGGGGCGGCGGCAACGGCATTGCCGTCCTGGTCATGGCTATCGTGGCGCCGATTGCCGCGATGTTCATCCAAATGGCAATTTCCCGCTCGCGGGAGTATGCCGCCGACGCCGAGGGGGCGCGGATTTCCGGCAAGCCGTTGTCGCTGGCTAACGCGTTGCGCAAATTACATGAAGGGTCCCGGAGACGGCCGCTGGCGGCCAACCCCAGCACCGCGCACCTGTTTATTGTCAGCCCGCTGTCGGGACACGGACTGACCAACTTGTTTTCCACCCACCCTCCGGTCGAGGAACGTATTGACCGGCTCGAGAAAATGGCGTATTCTAAATAACCGGCTGCCTGTTTTGAAAGGACGGCCCACGGTATGGATACGTCAGACTCACAACCGGCGGAAGACGTCGACCGATTACCTCAGCCACACATTCTGCCGTCGTATGGGTTGAATTCATCTCGGACGACGGGCTGTTTTATTGGAGCGCGGGGCACCAACGCCCGGCGGGAGGGGTAGTGCCGCGTGAACGGGATCTTCGAAGAAATTTTAATCATCATCTTTCTCATTCTGCTTAACGGCTTTTTTTCCGGTTCCGAAGCGGCGCTGCTGGCGGTGCGGCCCAGCCGGGTCAAGGAGTTGGTCAAGCGGGGGCGGCCCGCCGCGCGGATTGTCGAGCAATTCAAGAAACGGCCGGAAGTGTTTTTATCCACGGTACAAGTCGGGGTCACGCTGGTCGGGACGCTGGCTTCGGTTGTTTCCGGGGCACGGGTGGTGACTTTTCTCATCCCCCAAATCCGCAAAATCCCCTGGCCGCCGGTCCAGCAGGCGGCCGAACCCCTGGCGATCGGGCTGGTCGTCCTCATGGTTTCTTTCCTTTCATTAATCATCGGTGAGCTGGTCCCCAAATATATTGCCCTGGCCCGGCCGGGTAAGGTGGTCATGCATACCGCCCGGCCCATCCAGATCTTCTCCCGGCTGACTTATCCGGTGATTTGTTTGTTGACGTATGTCAGCAGTGCCCTGGCGCGGCTGGCGGGAGTCCGGCGCGGCGATACGGCCGGCGGCATTACCGATGAAGAACTGAAACTCATGGCGCTGGAGGGCAGCCGCGTCGGCAACATCGATCATACCGAAAAGCGGCTGGTGCACGCGGCGCTGGGTTTTACGCATATCGTGGGGCGCAATGTCATGACCCCGCGCACCGAAATGTCGGCGCTGGACATCCAATGGGAACCGGCCAAAATTTTGCGGACACTGGTCGAGGAGGGATACTCACGGTATCCGGTCTATCGCGGCGACCTGGACGAGATCGTCGGCATCCTCTACACCAAGGACGTGATCAAACGGCTGTCGGTGAACAAGGATTTCGAGTTTGACGACCTGCTGCGCAAACCGTATTTCGTTCCCGATTCGATGCCGATCGGCGAGCTGCTGGCCAAATTCCAGGCCACGCATACGCATATCGCGGTGGTCCTGGACCAGTTCGGCGGCACCGCGGGGATTATTACGCTGGAAGACATCCTTGAAGAATTGGTCGGTGAAATCCGCGATGAGCACGATGACGAGGTCCGCGATTTCATCCGGCGCGGCGATCATCACGCTATTGCCGCCGGCGATGTGACCGTCGAGGATTTCAACGATTATTTCGAGGCCGAGCTGCCCACCGACGGCGCGGGCACGATCAACGGTTTGCTGGCCGAAAAGCTCGGACGCATTCCCCGCATGAACGAAGAAGTCACCTTCGGGCCGATCACTCTGCGGGTCCTCCGCGCCGACAGTCGACGGGTGTTGTCGGTGGAAGCCCGGCGGCTGGTGGTGGAGGAAAAGGAAGACTAGGGCGAGATGTGTGGCATGGGCATCTTCCGCCAGAGGCGGACAAGTGCCCATGCGCCCCGGCAAAGGCCGGGGCCACATGAATGATTCCTGACAGCGCCGGACAATAAAAAGGGGGCGGGATACAAACCCCGTCCCCCTGTTTTTTGCCTATCGTTGCCGTTACCTGATCAAGACCATCTTTTTGGACTCGGTCCACTGGTTGCCCGAGATGCGATAGAAGTAAATCCCGCTGGCGACCTCGCGGCCGCCCGCATCACGGCCATCCCATTGGACAATGTGTTCACCGGCTTCAAGCGGGCCATCGATCAGTGTCGCAATGCACCGGCCAAGGATATCATAAACATCCAGCCGAACTTGCGCCGCCTCCGGCAGACTGAAGCGGATGTCGGTCGCCGGGTTGAAGGGGTTGGGATAATTCTGGCTTAACTCAAAATTGGTCGGTACCGGCTGATGTTCAGCGACATATTTGTAGGCGATGTTCATGATATCGCTCGGAATTGCCCCGGCATGCAGCGTGACGCCGACATTGATTAACCCGGCGACGAAGCTGGCCTTGATGTAGCGCGCGATTTCTCCGCGATGCTCATAGTTCGGCAAAAACCAGTCAGGGATGTCGCCGATCGGGCAATCGAGATCGTTGACCAGCATGTCGCAATAGGTGATGGCCTGGCTGACGGTCATGCCATCGTCGGTGATCGGCTCCATCTGGCTGATCTTACCCGCCACGACGTTGAGCATCAACGCCACCAGCTCCCCGCGCGCGATTCGCTTGAGGAACGGTTCACCCGGCTCGAAATAACGGAAGCTGAGCAGCTTGTCCAGTATGGCCAGACTGTCATCCTGTGACGCTGGTTGCGGCACGACATAATTCATGACCGGATTGATGCGGTTGTCATTGAAATGCTGCCCGATAAGCGAGCCAAATTGCGAGAATTGCGCCTTGGTGTAATCCTTCGGCTTGCCCTTCAACGCCTGACAAAGCTGATGCGCCCAATAGGCGCGAGCGCGCGGCTGTGCACTGATCTTGATCTTGGTCAGATTGAAATCGACCGTCACCGGGACATGGTTGACGGTAAACTCCTTGGTCTCCTGATCTGCCTGATACCCCAGCGGCGTGACGACGGAAATCGTGTACTTTCCGTTGGGAATGCTGTCAATGCGATAGATTCCCAATTCATTCGTTGTTAGTGACCTCCACGCGTTACCCTGCTCATTATAAATGTCGAGCCCTACTCCACAGAGGCCCGCTCCCAAGGTTTCTTGGACTTTTCCGGAAAGCGAAGAGTACGGCAGGGTATTGAACCTGTAGCCGACGGGATCGATGTCACCCACACGGCCGTTTTGAACAAGCCATGTCGACTGGCCAGCCCAGAAAACGGACAGTGAAAATAGAGAGTCATTGGTAGCCTGAGGCTCCGGAATGACCCGAATGCGGTGTTCCCCTGGTTCAGCGGCGTAATGCACGATTGCGTCGGAGTAGGTCGGCTCGTCGATACGCACCAATCCCTCACCAAATGTTCCTGCCTCCTCGTAATATGCGGCGAAATCTACATTAGTCGCCTTGTTAATAATGTCACCCATAGGAGTGGTTACTTCAATGTCAACCGGCGAATGGGCGACGATGGCTAGAATTTTTGGCTGGCCTGGACCATAAAGGGTTGTCAGTCCACCAAGATCACCTGGAGCAAGAGTGTGGTCGAACTCACAAGAGTAAATACATTGTCCTGGGCTACCCGGAATACAGTAATACGCCTGCTGCATCGTGGGTTTGTAGCCGAATATTGGGCTGGGGCAATCAGTAATATCTCCCAAGCCCACTAAATGACCGATCTCATGCAAGGCGATCGTGTGAATATCCCCGACCGTCATCGGAGGAGGAGTAGGGCATGGCAGCAGCCAGAGACGCCATGTAAGGATGGTCACTGATTGCGCGCATCCTTGAAACAGAACTGATATGGCGTCATTGAATCCTTCCGGAGTTAGCCAAGTCACCTGCTCGTTGAATACTATCTTTCTTCTAGTGGATCGCGTACCGATATCCCAATACTCCTTACAATGAGCCATTACCGTTTTGGGCAAACGCTCTTTCTTAATCGGCACCTGGGCATCCCCTATTGACCGCTCTAAAAATGTTAGAAAGTTGAAGAATCTGCCGCCATAACCGTAGCGGAATCGACCCCACGTTGCCAAGGCGGCTCTTATCGCGATTTGTTCCTGACTGGTGAAGTGCCCAGGCTCGAAACCGTACGTTATGGTTGTCGTCTCACCGGGGCTCCAATCGCCGCGCTTATAAATTGAGGCTCCTGGCTCATAGCCCTTTTGTGCCAACTCGACTGTAATGTCCAACGCTGCCGAGGAGATCCCTCCTCTTCCATCTTCAACAAGAAGTGTTGCACGATACTTGCTCGTGGCAGTATAGAGATAGAAAATCGTGGAAGCCTGTACACCTGGTTCTGTGTTGTGCCCGTCTCCGAAATCCCAAGAGTATGTTAGTTGGTCCCCATCGGGGTCCGTTGATCCCGTAGCATAGAAAGTCACCTCTTCGCCAAGTAGAATACTTGTAACTGACGCGGAGATCACTGCGACAGGCGGCCTGTTGGGCTGTGGACCTGAGGATATGGACATATTGAAGCCGACTTGATCATAGCCGTTGTTGCTCAATGCATTGACCACAAACCGGACGGCATCACCGGTATTCACGGAGATAGTTGGCGTGAAAGTCCGTGGTTCGAAATCCCCCGGGGGAATTGTAACTGATTGAACGACGCTTGAGTTGTGCCGAATTTCGATGAGGACACCGTCACCACCGCCACCGTTCACTTTCTGACATGTAAGATTGACCGAGATCGATTGCGTTTCAGGCGCAGTCCATGTTAGGACCGTGCTGTACCCAGGTTTCCAGTCGATTTGACCGGGGTGACACACCAGAAACTGCCCGTTGTTTGGTTTGGCGATGCCCGGGAGGCAGTACTGATCATATTGATCAAGGGGTCCAAACCAGGCGTTTCCTTCCGCTACCTCCCAGGAACCTGTCCCTTTCCAGCACGGATCGGCCACCGGCTGCGAGGTCATGTCATAAATCCCATTCTGTTCGTATTGGTAGCGCCATACTCCCGTTGTCCCCCCCTGATTGTCGGCGTATTCCGAGAGGGCGTTATAGGTAACGAGCTGAGCAAAAACATTTGTCGGCGCCAGACACAAAAGCACAAGCAAACCCGCGCACGTAAAGAACTTGAACAATCTGGACACTGCGTACCTCCCCGGAAAGTAACTCATGAGTTTCATATCAACCGATCCACATACCTGCATAATTGTGCCACAGCTTGCCGGATGATTGCTCATCCCGATGTTGATAAGGAACGGGGCTACAGATCAACAAATCTCTTGGCCATGGGCGACGCCCTACCAATTGACCGCTGGTGACACGTAAACTTGCGTCTTGTCAAAATTGCTCCCACAAGTTACCCCCCCCCCACGTATGTCAAGAAAATTCGTAATACAATGATTTCCAGATAATTACAAAGACGGTGTATTGAAAGGGCAGGTCGGGCCGGGCAATTTCGTCTCAGCCCTGGATTTCACTTGCATGGAATACAGATAAACCACAAAAGCATAGGCATAACTGGATTCCCCGCCGTGGCGGGGAATGACACAGTCGCCACGCGCCGCCCCGACGACGGGGCGAAATACTCCCGTCAGGAAGGGATTCCTGACGACGCAATGAATATATTCGTTGCTGCAGACAAACAAAACAGGCGGCTGGGGGCCGCCCGCTCTGTGCTTATGCAAAAACTTCGGTACTACTTCATTCTGCGGTCCGGGGCCGAGGCCGACATCCCCATGGTGGTCTCCTGTCCCGCTGTAGTTGGTGTAAGAACGAGTTGTACTTTGCGGCGGCGCCGGGCCATCCTGCCCGGAAGCGTACGTAAACGACTCGCAGTAAAATGATTCATCCTCGCTGCGCGTGCCGACATCGAATACCCCCGATACTCAACCCGTAAACAACACTCCCCGTCCGTTACTACACCATCTAATAAACCCAAAAATGGATATCGTCAAGCAAAAAATATCGCGAAATGATATTCCCGGCGATAATTTTTCTCAACGTTCGAAGCTGAACTCCAGCCGTCGGTTACGCTTGCGACCGGCGGCATTGGCGTTGTCGGCGATGAAATCGACCTCGCCCAGCCCAATGGCCACGACCCGACCCTGAGCCACACCCCGCTCGATGAGATAATCCCGCGCCTGGTCGGCCCGCCGCTGCGCAACTGCTTTATTGGCATCGGCTTCGCCGATGTTGTCGGTATATGCGCGGATATACACTGTTACCGCCGGCTCGGCGTTCAGCCGGATGGCAAGATCGTCCAATATTTTGCGCGTAATCCGGTCAATGAGAATCACTCCGGCCTCGTAGTCGGGAAATAACAACAACTTGCGATCAAGCTGGGTCATCGTCAGGCAGCCGGTTTCATCCACCGCCAGCCCCGGCGGTGAGTCCGGGCAGCGGTCGATATGGTTGGGCACGCCGTCACCATCACTATCGGGAATGCATCCCAGCGAATCAATCTCCACACCCGGCGGAGTGTCGGGGCAATTATCGAAATAATCGGCGATGCCGTCACCGTCGGTATCTGCCGCGCAGCCGTGCGGATCGACCTGATCGCGCAGATGCGGTTCGGTGTCCGGGCATTGATCGAGTCCGTCGAGGATCCCGTCACCATCGCCGTCCGTGGGGCAGCCGATTTCATCGACAGCCGCGCCCACCGGGGTCTCGGCGCACTGATCGAAAAGATCGATGATCCCGTCCGAGTCGGTGTCCAGCGCGCAGCCGCCTTCATCGATCGGCGCACCGCGCGGTGTTTCGGGACACAGATCGTCGAGGTCCAGCACCCCGTCGCCGTCGGTATCAGGCGGACACCCATCGGCATTGACCGGCGTCCCCAGCGGCGTATGCGGGCAGCGATCGTCGGCGTTGGGCACCCCGTCGTTGTCGTCATCACCCATATCACGCGGCGGCGTAGTCACCGACGCGGGTTGCTGTTGGTCCGGTGGTTGTTCGGTTTGTTCGTTTTGCGCGATTTTTTGCGCCGCGGGCGGGGTGATCGAAATTTCCGGATCTTCCTCGATTTTCTTTTCCGGAACAGTGGCGGGGTTGCTGGTTGTTTCCTGCTGCTGCGGATTCGGCTTTTGCCGTGACCCGCCAAAATAGGCAATCAGGCCGAATGATAAATTCAAACTCCCGCGCGAGCGAAAATCATCGACACTCCGGGCAAAAGAGGTACCCAGACCACTCAGATAATGAAAATCAAATTCGCTCCAGATCGAGATTGTCCGGGTGATGCCGAGCTCCAGTCCGGCGCCGAAAGTGGTATGCCATTCACTGGCCTTGTAGTCGGTTTCCTTATTGTTGCCGCCGAGCACGCGGACAACATCACCGGTGGCATAATCGGTGATTTCCCACGTGGTCAGGCCGCCCCCGCCCAGAAGGTACGGTTTCAGTCTGGCTTGCGGACGAAAGACCCGGCGCAGACAGAAATTGAAGGCGGTGCTGGTCCACGCCTGCGAGGATTTGGCCACTGGATCGGGGAACTTGAATTTTGCGGTGGTGGTCGTATCGTTGAAAAAGCGGCGGCGCTCGACGAAAACCGAAACGCGCCAGGCGGTGGTCATCCGCAAGTCCCAGCCAAAGCGCAAATCATAGCCCACGGCCCAGGGTTGTTCGTTGGGGTTGAGAAACGCCTGCGCCCCGCCGGCGCCGAGGGTGAAGCCCCATTCGACCGGCCCTTCGGCCACGACAGGCGAGGGTGTCACGGCAAAAACCGTGATGCCGATCAACACTACAATTATCAGACGGAAAATAGTCATTCCTCCCCCATGCGTCGGAAGAGAGATACGCCGGGAGGGAGACAGAATCAATAGGTTTTTTTAATCTCGGCGCCCGAATAGTAATGAGTGAGGATTTCCCGATAGTCCTGCCCGGCGCGGGCGCGTCCGATCGTGCCGCATTGGCACATCCCCACGCCGTGGCCGTAACCGCTGCCCACTGCGGTCAACCGGGCGAGTGTGCCGCTTTCATCATCTTCCGGGAAGAGCGAAAAACGAGCGCTCTCCAGTATGGGACCATTGGTGGAGGGGCGGCCCAGCGCCCAGCGGATTTTGTCAGAACGGACAGTCCAACTTCCCTGATCGGTCAGGATAATCAGCTCCTGCACTCGGCCGCCGGGGGTCCGGCCGGCGGTTTGCATTGACAAGACGCGGGAGAACGATGGGAATGGCGCATCCGGCAAAGTCTGCAAATAGGCCTGCAAATTTTTATGCAGCGTCGCGGCGTCCCAGGTCTCGGTCCACGCGGAATATTTCGACCAGGCACAGAAGGTATCATCATCGGCCATGACCAGGTACGGCCGCGGGTCCTTGCCCCAGACTGCCGCGATATCATCCGTGGATCCGCCGCAGGTCGAATGATAGTAGGCCTGGATCAAATCTCCGTCATGACGCAGGACTTCCCCGGCGGTCTGCTCGACCGCCTTTTTCACCCACGACCGCGGGGTCTGCAACCCGACGTAAATTTGATCGAAGTGATCGGCCCGCAGGTCGTATTCCCTGCCCGGATACTGTCCAAGGTGTGACAGCGCGTAAGTGCGGGCGGCTACCGCCTGGGCTTTGACCGCTTCGAATTCATCGGCCGTTCGTTCGCCCAGCTCCGGCGGCAGGACACCCAGCAGATAGTCCTCCACGTGAACGCGGTTGATGATCTGCGGCGGCCCGCTCTCGTGTTCCGGAAGGTAACACACCAGCACGCCGGGATAGGGCTTGCCGTCAAGTGACAGGAGGTCGTCCGGATCGCGGCTGCGGAAAGTGACGTGCGCCAGTTGGGTCTCCAGGACAGTTTTCTCTTTCTCGGAGAGTTCCCACAGGCAGTTCAATAATCTTATTTGCACCGGCCGTGAGCAGTAGTAGGTGACATCCCCGCCGTCGGATGTCCGGCCCTCGACGATATATCTGCCGTCGCAAGCGATTGTGTAGTGCGTTTCGGCAAACGGCAACAATACACGTACGGTCGGCCGGCCGACCTGGGGCGGTTCGCCGGGAGTGATGCGGGACGGCGCGCCGCAGCCACTGAAAAAAACCGAAAGCATAATCAGGGCGATAATGTGCGCGAGGAGTTTTCGACCGGTCATCTGTATCATCACCATCCGTGGCGGATTTCCGTTATCCTAGGTTATCGGTGCTTCCGGGCGTCCGGACCAGCTCAGGGCGCCGCCGAATTATCGGGGCAAGCATAGTTTGCCCAGGATGGCCGGTGCGCCGCCGGTTGCGCCGCCCAGGTTTCCGGCCCGGCCGGCAAGTGTTTCATGGGCCAGCAGGGCAAAGCCGATGGCTTCAATAAAATCCCCCGGCAATCCCAGATAATCACAGGAGATCAGCGGCGTCGGCGCGAATTGCCGACCGATGCGTTCCATGAGCTGCCGGTTATGCCGCCCCCCGCCGGTCACCACGACCCCACCGATTTTCCCCAGCCACTTTTGCCCGCCGGCGATGCTGCAGGCCACGAGTTCATTCGCGGTTGCCAGCCGGTCGGCCAGGGCCGCGGAATTTTTTGGGGCGTTCCGGTATAGTCGGGTGATAAACTGGGCGCCGAACTCCTCTTTCCCGCAGCTTTTCGGCGGGCGGCGGCGCAGGTATGGATGGTGCAGCATTTTTGTAAGTGTCGTCCGCTCAACCCTGCCCCGCGCCGCCAGGTTGCCGTTACGGTCATACGACCGCTTGCCCCACAGCCGCATCATTGTATCCGAAAGACAGTTGCCCGGCCCGGTATCAAAGGCGATGACGGTCAACTTCGGTATCGCTCCGCGGGATATTGAAATATTAGCCATGCCGCCGATGTTCAATACCGCCGGCGGCAGCTGGCGTATGCCGGGCTTTGCCAGCCGCGAGAGCATCAAATGATGATAATATCCGGACAACGGTGCGCCCGTGCCGCCCGCGGCAATATCCGACCAGCGAAAATCACCAATCGTCGGTAATCCCGACAGCCGGGCCAGGACCGCCGGATCGCCGATCTGCAGGGTGCCACGGCTGCCGCCGCCGTGAAAAGGTTTCCACACCGGATAGTGAGCAACAGTCTGGCCGTGAGAGGCCAGCGCATCCACCGTGTGCGCGGGAATGGACCGCGTCCGCAAAAACCCACGCACCGCCCCGGCGGCAAATTCGGCCCAGCGATAGTGCATCCGCACCAGCGTTTCATATTCGCACACCGCCGAATCCATCAGGTCATGGATGCATTTCCTCATCGCCGACGGATAGAACAATGTTTCCACGGCGCGGACCTTGAACTCCGGGCCGCCGCGGCTGTCCTGAACATCCACGAGCGCCAGATCGAGGCCGTCGGCCGAAGTGCCGGACATCAACCCGATCATCCTGCGCCGCCGTTTGCGCAGCAACGCGATGAGCGCGGCCTGGGCAGGGTCACTCATTGTGTCGGCCCCCATCCTGCACATAGTCGATGGCCCGCCGTTGCAGCGACCGGTCGTTACAGATCAGCAGGCGATCACATCCTGCCCGCATCGCCAGCTCGATTGCTTTTTCGATCGGAAGCGTTTGCCCGATTGCCCCCATGGCCAGGTCATCCGAGATGATTTCTCCGGCAAAACCCAGCCGCCGCCGGAGCAGCCCGCCGATGATGGACGGGGAAAAAACTGCCGGGTATTGGGCATCAAGACTGGTATAGATCGCATGGGAAACCATGATCGAATGCACCCCCGCGGCGATGGCCGCCTGAAACGGCAGCAAATCGCGTTGTTCGATAAGCTCCAGCGAGTCATCGACGACAAACTGCTGTCCGTGGAGGTCATCGGCTACCCCGCCCAAACCCGGAAAATGTTTGGCGCAGGCCGCACACCCGGTGTCCTGAACGGCAGGGATAATCAGCCGGGCGGCCTCGGCTACGGCCTGCGGTGTTTCCGAAAATGTCCGCTGGGCCAGCCAGGTGTTGTGTTTGGTGCCGACATCGAGGACCGGGGCCAGGAGGGTAGTGACACCCAACTTGATCAATGTCCGGCAAACAGCTGCATAATCGCGAGCTGCGGCAGGCGCAGCGTCGGCAGCGCCATAGTGCGCGAGTGCCGGCATCGGGGAAAGGGCTTCCGGGAGGCGGCGCACCCTGCCGCCCTCTTCATCGATCATCACCTGCAATGATGGCGGTCCCGCCTGTTTCAGCTGGGCGATAGCTGCGGCCAGTTGGGCCGGGAAAGCGCAGTTATCGGCGAACAAGACCACGCCCCCGACCCGGCCTGCGGCAATCCAGTCCAGTAATTCCCGGTCGGGCGCCGGACCTTGATAAGACAGAACTAATTGTGCGCGGCTTGCCATGCCCCACCTCTTGTCCGGCCACAGCACTCGGCCACGGCACGGACCATCAAATATCCGAAGACATAAAACAACGGCGGGAACCAAACACCAAACAAATTATGGGTGGGAGAGGATGGCTGCGCGATCAGACAGTGCAGACCAGATTTTTCCCGGCGCCTTTGGCGCGATAGAGCGCCTGGTCAACCGATTCGACGAGATCGTTTTCACCCCGGCCGTTTTCCGGATAGCAGGAGATGCCGATGGAGACGGTGACTTTCACCAGCTCCTTCCCGTCCGGGCCGATTTCGAAACGACTGTCGGCAATTCTCTGGCGGATGCGTTCGCCGATTTTGTAGGCCTCGGCCTGCCCCGTCTGCGGCAGGATAATAATGAATTCTTCGCCGCCGTAACGGGCGAGGATATCGACATCGCGCACACAATCGGCGATTACCCGCACGATCTCGCGCAGCAGCCGGTTACCCGTCTCATGGCCGTAGGTATCGTTGAAACGCTTAAACCAGTCGATATCGATCATGATTAATGACAACGATTGTCCATACCGCACGCTGCGCCGCATTTCATCCTCCAGGCGCAGCTTGAAGAAACGATAGTTATAGATCCCGGTCAGTTCATCAGAGATAGTCAATTGTTCCATTTGCTGGTGTAAAAACGCATTCTCCAGCGCCAGTGCGGCGGAGTTGGCCAGGATCGCCAGCGAATGTTCATCGCGCTCGCCGAAACTGTCGAGGTCCGGGGATTCCGCACTCAGGATGCCGATTGTCTTGCCCTGGGAGGTCATCGGCACCGCCAATTGCGAACGGATCATACCGGGTGCGTCGGTTTCCCGCCGCGAACCCTGCTGCAACAATGTCCGGCGCGGCCGGCCGGTTTCGAGGATTTCCTTGAACGCCGGGGTTATCCGCACGGCCCGCGGCCGGGGGTAGATCGCGGTATCCTTATTTTCGATCCGGCCATGGATGAATAATTTCTGGAGTTTCGCATCCCAGAGCAGGATTTCGCAGATCGGATAGCGGAACAAGTCCCGCGAGACAGTCAGGACATTTTGAATCAGGTCCTCGACTTTGAGGATGGCGCCAAGATTGCGCGAGGCCTCATAGACCATTTCCAGCCGGCGGTGGGCACGTTCCAGTTCTGTCGTGCGCTCGTTGAGTTTGTCGAGTGCGCTGAGCAGCCGTTTTTCGGACTGTTTGGATGCATTGGAAAAATATCCGGTGCCGACACAAAACAACCACAGGACGGCAATATACAACAGCAAATAGGCGGGAAATGCCGTCTCCGGCGGGGTCAAATTAGCGGCGAGATATGTCGCCGTGGCCGCCGCCGCCGCGAATACGCCGGCGCGAACACCGAGGACGTATGTGGCAAACGGCAGGAATGTGAAATACAAAATCGAGAGATGGCTTTCAAAACCGCCGGTGTAGCGGGTCAGCAGGGCCAGGAAAACGATATCGTAGGCCAGGATTGAATAATACAATTTCTTGAAATGAATCAACTTGCGGGTGATCGAAAACAGAAAGAACAACAAGTGCGCGGCAAAAACCGCAATCAATATCAACGCCGGGAGGTTGTCCAGGATTGAATCCGGGACCACAATGGCCCATAGCCCCATGCCGATAAAGGCCAGAATTCGGACTAGAATAAACGTATCGTCCAGCCGCGGAAGTAATGAATACGCTTTTGGCGTCAATTTGGTCATAGCTGCAACGCGGCCTCCCATGCCCGGTTGGTTTGCAACAGGCCTAGTTCTGTATATCGGCGAAAACAGACCATATTAATATAGCGAGGACGAGGCGCCGGGCCGATTGCAGGAACTACCGCAAAATCGCGAGAAATGGTCTTGCCTTTGGCGCCCCGGTTGCGGATTATACTCGCGGTGCAACTTGTTATGGGCGAATTACGTAATAGACGGCGGGTTTGCCCGGTGGCGGACGGATGCAGGACACGCCTGATGGCCGATAATCATAAATTACTCATGATCGTGATTGCCGCATGTCTGTCGGCAGCAGTCGTTGTACCCCCCGCGTCGGCCAGTCAATTCGCCGGAGGGCAAGCGGCATATATTGCGGATACCATTGAAATCAACGACGATTTGTATGTTACCGGGCAGAACGCCAATGTCGACGGACACATCAGAGGGGATTTGGTTTTTGTCGGCATGACCGCGGGGCTTGATGGTGAAGTCGACGGCTCGGTCGCTGCTGTCGGGTATAATTTCAACATGTCGGGGCGCTGCCGCAATACTGTGCGGGTGCTGGCCCGTGGTGTGGATATTGACGGGCATATCGAGCGAAATCTCATTGCGTTCGGGGAGAACGTGATCATCGGCCGGGACGGCTGGGTGGAAAAGGACGTACACTTCGGCGCGACCTCGCTGACCATTCAGGGGCGGGTCGGGGGGTTGGTCAAGGGTAAGGGTGGGGAGATATTTATTTCCGGTCAAGTTGATGGTGATGTTGACGTTAAGGGCGACGACCTGGTAATCCAACCCACGGCAATCATTGGTGGAGAACTCAAGTTCTGTGGTAAGAAAGCGCCGAAAATCGAACCGGGGGCGCAGATCCTCGGCAAGATCAGCCACAATGCCCCCGAGGAAAAAGAGAAATCCGGGTATACACTGGGAGATTTTTTCATCGATGTCTGGTCATTTCTGGCGCTGATCCTCACCGGCGGCATCATGCTGGCTTTCTGCGGCACATTTCCGGTGGAAGTGACGAATCAGATCAAATCCCAATGGCTGAAGTCAATCACGCTCGGTTTTGTTTTTGTGGTGTGTTTGCCGATCATGGCGGCAATTTTGCTCGTTACCCTGATCGGCATTCCGCTGGGTCTAATGATTCTGGTGTGCTGGGTGATTCTGTTCTATCTGGCCAAGATATTCGGCGGCATGGTCATTGCTGAGTGGTTGTTGCGCAAACTGCGCGGCGGCCGGCCGGCGCGAGTTTTTTGGACGATGATCCTGGGCATCGCCATCGTTGTTATCCTGATGAATGTCCCCTTCCTTGGGGTGGGTCTCAAAATAGTATTTGTGCTGCTGACTTTCGGCGCATTTTTCCTCGCGGCCGCGGAACGACATGCCCGGTGTAACCACCTCGATGGCGCGGGTGCTCCCCCAAACGCCGATTGACCGGGCTAATCACTTAATTGCGAGAAATAACGGTCCAGCTCCAGCGCGGTATCCGCCTGGGTATCCGGGATAGCGCTCCCGGGGATCACGAGTCTGTTCAGTCCCCCGGCAATCCGGCGGAGCAGTTTCTCCGGGCGTGAATCGGCAGGATTGAGCTCCATGGCCTTGAGGCAGGCCGGGCGTAATGCCTCGGGGTCGGCCGTGGCCAGCAGTGAGAGATACCCCTCACGGATGGCCTGGGAAGAGGCCAGATATGGTGCCAGCGCCGGCGGGACCGCGGGCCGCTCGGCAGCAGTTTCCGCAGCCGCAGCGGCCAATAACAGCGCGAGATTGTGGTACGGCTGGTCCAGTCCGGTTTTCCCCGGATTAAACTCCCGATAGGGCACAAATTCCAGTAATGGATGGTCCCAGGAATTTATCTCACCGGAGCCGAGTACTTTCTGCAGGCCGGCCTTGCCGGTCACCCGGCCCGAGAGCACCTGCAGCGGATGGTCGATGTCGAAGGGGGCAAAATCGGTTCCGGCCCGCGATATCGGGAAGTTCGAATCACCGGGCATTTCCGGGTAGCGCAACGGTTCGTTCGAGCCGATCATCAGCGTCATCATCGGCGAATATTCAAAGACATTTACTTCCGGAAAAACATCGATGAACGTGCGGAGAATGATTTCATACGCCCGGGGCGCCAGCCCCATCGATATCCACTGCACATACATGCCGTGGGGCGCCAGCCGCTCGCGCGCGTATGAATACATCTCGCGGGACAGGATCGCCGCATTTCCCGCGAATTGCGGGTTTTGTTTGCCGTCGGCGATAATCAAATCATATGTCGCCGTATCGGTCAGCAGATGATGGACCGCATCGGCAATGTGTACCCGGGTGCGGGCATCACCCAGGACCGCCCCCGCCCGAAAAAGCCGGGCGCCTTCAACCACTGCCGGTGAAATTTCCACGCATTCCAGCGAGCGGATCTGCGGGTAGGCGCTCAACGCGTCCATCGTCGAGCCCGACCCCAGACCGATATTCAAGGTGCGTGCGGCCGTGGGATGCAGGAGCATCGGTAAGTGGGCGAGCATGAATTGTTTGTAGGCCACACCATACCCGTACGCGAGGTTGCCGCCGATGACATAACCGTCGATTGTCATGACCCGGGCATGGGAAAACGGGTTGTCGACGACTTTGACGGTGCTGATATCATCCTCTTCCCAGTACAGCAGGCGCGATGAAGTCTTTTGCTCGAACTCACCCCGGAAAGCCAGATCGGCGGGTAACAGCCAGGTGAGCGCCAGACAGGAAATGACACCCAGGGCAAAGCCGGCCAGCCGCCGCCGCCCGGCAGAACGCCGAAGTGCGGTGATTACGACCACGGCCAGGACAATATTAATCAAGACGACGAGTTTGGTGGCCCCCATGATCCCGAAGTGCGGCAGCAGGATCACGACCCCGGCCAGTACACCGGTGATACTGCCGATATTGGCCAGCAGGTAGGCGGTCCCGACCCGTTTGTCCAGTTGGGCGATGCGCTGGACATATACAGCCGTACCCAGCGGAAAAGCCAGCCCCATGAAGATCGTCGGCGGCAGCAGCATGGCCACGCTGACCAACGATGTCCGGGACAGACTTTCGTACCAGGGCCGGCTCAGCAGTTCGCGGGAAAAAATGCTGAAATTCTCGGCCAGTCCGGTATCAGACAATACCCAGGTGACCAACCCCATGGCGGCGGTGGCCATGAACGCAATCCCCAGTTGTGTCCACCCCATATCGATTTCGGGGAAAGGCCGTCGCGTCAACCGGCGATGCAACAAGCCCCCTAATCCGAGGCCGGCCAGGAAGATGGTCAAGACCAGGGACATGGCGTAAGTGCTGTTGCCGACGATATATTTGATTGCGCGGAACCAGAAAATCTCATAAGCCATTGTCGCGAAACCGGAACCGACCAGCACCAGCGCAATCACCCACGCCGGCAGCAATGCGGGCGTTGTTGCCACACTGACGGGAAATGGGCCGGCTGAATCTGCGGCCGGAGTGGTCTTTTCCGGCATAGTCCGTCGGGCAAGCCGCGCCAGATATATCGCCCCGGCCGCGCACAGAACATTGCCCCCGTTGGCGATATACACCGCCGCCCGGCTGCCCACCATTTCGATTAAGATGAAACCGGCGATCAGCGCGCCGATTGCCGCCCCGAGCGTGTTCAGCCCGTAAATCGGCCCGAGATGGCGCCGCAGCCCGGAAGAACTGTTGATCAATGCCGCGCACAGGGCGGGATAGGTCGCGCCCATCAGCGCGGCAGGCACAAGCAGGATGGCAAATACCGAACCGAAGCGAAATGCAGTCAGCGCCGCCCCGTCGGGCAGCACTCCGGTCACCGCGGCGTAGACCTCGGGTAGAGCGTATAGAGATACAGTGACAAACGCGGTACTGCCGGCAATGCCCAATTCGATACCGCTGTACAGCCCAAAGGCGTTGCCGAACCGGCGATGAAGCCGCTCATATCCTCGGGCGCCGAAGCCCATACCGGCCATAAAACTGCCGATGACCGCCGCGGCCGCTCCGGTGGTGCTGCCAAAGGTCAACGCCAGCATTTTGACCCAGGCAACCTGATATACGAGGGCTGCCGCGCCCGAGAGCACCGCCAGGGCGTAGGCAAGGGATACGAGGTGACTGACCGAGGGTTGACCCGGGGCCAGTGGCCCGCTAGCACGTATTTGTGCGCTTTGTGGATTCCCAGCCACCGCAAACCACCCACATCCACCCCATGGAAACCCGTGGGCGAATCTTTGCCCAAATCGTCCGGCGGCGCCACCCGTTGGCACCGGCCCCCATTTGGTTCCTTAACAAGATACGTAACTTTGAGATAATGTCAAGAGTTGAAAGGCAACTGGAAGTGCCGGATTATCTCGAAATGACAGGGTTGCTGAACGGATTCCAAAACTCGCCCGTTGCTTCGATCCGCCTGCGATGATATCCGTGGGGATGGGGCACCGTTGCCGGGGGAATAATCCGGCGAATTGCGAACGCCTTAGTTCAGCTCAATCCCGCGCCGTGGCATTTTTTGTATTTTTTCCCCGAGCCGCAGGGGCAGGGATCGTTGCGGCCGACTTTAATTTCCTCGCGCTTGACCGGCTTTTTCTTGCCGCCTTTGCGCGCTTCCTCGGGGGTTTCGCGGTAGCCCATGCGGTCGGCGGCCTCGTGGACTTCGGTCAGCATGTGTTGCTGCGGCCGCGGGATGCGTACCTCCGGCGTCGAAAGCTGCATGCGGAAGATCATACTGATGGCTTCGCGGTCGATGGTCTGTACCAGTTCCGCAAACGCGCTGTAGGCCTCTTTCTTGAATTCGATCAGTGGATTGCGCTGGCCATACGCGCGCAGTCCGATCCCCTGCTTGAGCTGGTCCATCTCATACAGGTGTTCACGCCAGTGTTCATCGGTCACGCGCAGGATGGCAAACTTCTCCAGTTGCCGCATGATCTGCTCGCCGAGGGCTTTTTCTTTATTCTCATGGTTGGCGCGGGCCATCTCCTGGATTTTTTCTTTCAAGTCGTAGCGGCTGGTCGATTCGAATTCCTCGGCGGTAAACGGCAGGTCGACCAGCAGGGTCTTAAATACGTCGAGTTTCAGCGCGCCGGTATCCCATTGGGAGGGCGTGGCGGATTCGGGGCAGTGCTTGTCGACGAGGTCCTCGGCGACTTTGTCGATCATTTCGAGGACTTCCTCTTTCATATTTTCGCGTTCCAGCGCCGCCGCGCGGCGGTCGTAGATCACCTCACGCTGCTGGTTCATGACGTCGTCATATTCCAGCAGGTGTTTGCGGATGGAAAAGTTTTGCCCCTCGACTTTTTTCTGCGCGCGTTCGATGGACCGGGTGATCATCGGGTGCTCGATGACGTCGCCTTCTTTCAAGCCCAGCTTGTCCATCACCATGGCCATCCGTTCCGAGCCGAACAGCCGCATGAGGTCATCCTCCAGCGACAGGAAAAACCGCGACGCCCCGGGGTCGCCCTGCCGCCCGGAACGGCCGCGCAGCTGCCGGTCGATGCGCCGGGCTTCATGCCGCTCGGTGCCGATAATCTGCAGCCCGCAGGGGACATCCTCGCGACATTTCAATTCTTTCAATAATGGGCACACATCGTCCCCCTCGACAATCAAGGCGCAGTTATGATGTTTAACCACACCCTGGCCCAGTTTGATATCGGTCCCGCGGCCGGCCATGTTGGTGGCGATGGTCACGGCGCCGTGGCGCCCGGCAAACTGCACGATTTCCGCCTCGCTCTGGTGCTGCTTGGCGTTGAGGACATTGTGCTTGATCCCCTTGCGGGTCAGCATGCGCGCGAGCGTCTCGGAAACTTCGACCGAAACCGTGCCGACCAGCACCGGGCGTCCGGCCTGGTTTAACCGGGCGATTTCCTCGATGATCGCGTTGTATTTTTCCCGGCGGGTGCGGTAGATCACATCATCAAAATCAATCCGGCGCACCGGTTTGTTCGTCGGGATGGACGTCACATCCAGTTTATAAATATCAAAAAATTCCGCGGCCTCGGTGACCGCCGTGCCGGTCATCCCGCCCAGCTTGTGGTACAACCGGAAATAATTCTGCAGGGTGATCGTGGCCAGCGTCTGGGTCTCCCCCTCGATTTTGACCCGTTCCTTGGCTTCGATCGCCTGATGCAGCCCGTCGGAGTAGCGCCGCCCCGGCATCAGCCGCCCGGTGAATTCATCGACGATCATCACCTTGCCGTCCTGCACCACATACTCGTTGTCTTTTTCAAAGAGGGTATATGCTTTCAACAACTGGCTGACATTGTGGACTTTCTCCGAGCGTTCGCTGTGCAGCCGGGAGAGCTGGTCTTTTTCCCGGGCCAATTCAACATCGCTGAGGTCCTCGCGCTCCTCGAGCTTGACCATTTCCGTGCCGAGATCGGGGATGATGAAAATTTCCTGTTCTTTTGGTTCTAACGAGTTCAAGCCGGTCTCGGTCAGTTCGATCGTATTCCCGCGTTCGTCAAGGGCGTAATAGAGCAGGTCGTCGATTTCATGCATGCGCTTGTCGCGGGTAAAATCGGCCTCGACGCGGGAGATGACGCGTTTGACCCCCTGCTCCTTGATGAATTTCATATAGCGTTTGTTCTTGGGGGCGCCGCGTTTGACCGCCAGCAATTTGATGCCGGCTTCATATTCATCGGTCTCCCAGAGCTTTTCGGCCTCGGCGACGAGGGCCGTGCAGACATCCATCTGCCGGTGATGCAGCCGTTCGATCAGCGGCCGCATTTCGCTGTAGCGTTCATCCTGCTGGTGGGCCACCGGCCCGGCGATAATCAGCGGCGTGCGGGCTTCATCGATCAACACCGAGTCGACTTCATCGACGATCGCATAGTGGAAATTGCGGTGCACGCGGTCTTCGACGCGGACGGCCATATTATCGCGCAGGTAATCGAAACCGAACTCGTTGTTGGTGCCGTAGGTGACATCGCAGGCGTAGTTCTTGCGCCGGGTTTCGGGGTCCATGTCGTTTTGGATACACCCCACAGTCAGCCCCAGCGTGATGAAAATGCGGCCCATCCATTCGGCGTCGCGGCGGGCCAGGTAATCGTTGACCGTCACCAGATGCGCGCCTTTGCCGGTTAGCGCGTTCAAATACAGCGGCAAAGTGGCGACCAGCGTTTTCCCCTCGCCGGTGGCCATCTCGGCGATCTTGCCCTGATGCAGGACCACGCCGCCGACCAGTTGGACATCATAGGGCACCATGTCCCATTCAGTTTCGATCCCGGCCACATCCCACCGTTTCCCGACCAGCCGCCGACAGGCCTCCTTGACCGCGGCGAACGCCTCGGGCAACAGGTCGTCGAGGGCCTCGCCCTCGGCCAGCCGTTTTTTGAATTCCTCGGTTTTGCCGGTCAGGGCTTCATCGGAAAGCTCCTGGTATTCCTCGGAATACTGATTTACCTGTTCGATGATCGGGTTGATTTTCTTGACATCACGGTCATGCTTGGAGCCGAACAGTTTGTTTAAAAGTGATTGTACCATAAGATATTCCGCCTTAATTGCCGCTGGTCCTGGCCCCGCCGCCCGGAACCGGTTCCCGGCGGGAAACTATTACCCGCCCCGCGAAAATTATACATTTTTACCGACAGTATATCAAATGAAATACGCCCGGTCCCCAAGCCGCCGGCAAAATGGGGAAATCCGCTCCGGGGGCGGGGTCCGGCGCCGACCATAAACAAGATTATTTTTGTATTTTATTCCGCAACTATTTTTGTTTGCCGCGTATACTAGACAGGTGTTTGGTGGTAGGGGAAAACACACAACCCCGGTTTCCCAGGGATGGGAGCCGGGGTTTTTGTTTGTTCCGAGTGACCTCACTTCCATTTTTTTGTTCCGGGCCACGCGTCGCCCGTCCCCGGCGGAGGACGCTCGTGCCACAGACATAACTGGATTCCGGCTCAAAGGCCGGAATGACAAGGTTATACATGCCCGCGATAGGTCAGGCGCCCTGGCGCCCGACAATGCTTCTCATCCGGGGTGGAGACATGGCGTTTCCACCCCAATTTTTTCGGGAATATCAAAGGCAAAATCCCGTATCTTAACCAGCGTGAACCAGGGGTCGAGTTTATGATTCGCTTGTCGAACGGCACTTCAGAAGGAGTAGGCACTGAAACGCGTTTAGCAAGGTTGTCGCTGCATACTCTCTGGGGGTTGTTGATCACAATGTCGGCCGGGCTCATTTTGAGCTGTGGTTCGGACAAACCGACTAATCCCTGCGGTGGAATAGACGCTATTTCATCTGTGCTTCTCACCAATCCGGCGTACTCACCTATTGATACCTCGGTATATTACTTCGACAGCGGGGCGCCCAAGTCATACTATGATGAGTTTAGGCAAAATTGTGGTGCACCGTTTTCACGGGTAGTGCCGACTGGGATTTATCGGGTGCGACTCAATGACGATTCCCCGGCTGAACTGGTTTTAGAAGGCGCCATTCAGCCGCGAATCAGTCCGGATGGTAAGACAATGTATTGCATCCGGGGATCTTTTGAGGTCTGGCGGATGTCCTTGCCGAATGGTCAACCGGAGTTTATTAAAGATTATGAATTTTCGTCCCCAAGCTGGTACGGCTCGGACACTTTACTCGCTATGAGTCGGTCGTATGGAATAAGTCTGTTCGATATTCGCAATGACTCGATTATAAACATAGGGCTTAATGGATATTCCCCCGACGCATCAGTGGATAAAAAGATCTGCCATATCTGGGGAGGTGCCATTTATGCATTCGTGTCCGGAGAAGACCAATTATTACGGTCCCACTCTCTCTATGACGTTGTGAATCACTTACGCTGGTCGCCCGATGGCACAGAGGTTACGTTCGAGAGCGGTTCGCCCCCGAAAATCCGCGTGGTCAATCTTGTCGGCCAGGAACGAGTACTTTCGCCCGGGGGAGAAACAGATCCATGCTTCACGGCCGACGGAGATTCCATCCTCTATATCCGGCGCACCGGGATCAACACACCGCTTATTCTGGACGGTCAAGTCTGGATCATGTCGGCCAAAGACGGATCGCAGAAACGCCCCGTGACCACTTGGTCGCGGATACGACCGTAATACGCGATTTCTCTTGTTTTCTTCACCTCCGGGTAACTCTTGCGCTTGAATGGTCGGCAAGGAACTCCTTGACTTCCCGCAAATCGCTGCCGTAGACTACCGGCATGATGGCGGCGAAAATTCTGATCGTTGAAGATGACCGGCATATTGCCGAGTTGGTGGCCAAGAACCTTGAAGCCGCGGGGTTCTCGTGCGTGCAGACGCATGACGGCATAACCGCCCTCCACGAATTCGAAAACCGCCAACCGGCGCTGGTGATCCTCGATTTGATGATTCCCCGCATGGACGGGCTGGAATTCACCCGCCGCGTGCGCAAAGTTAGCAGTGTGCCGATCCTGATGCTGACTGCACGCTCCAGCGAGGGCGACAAAGTGCTGGGCTTCGAAATCGGCGCGGATGATTATCTGACCAAGCCGTTCAGCACCCGGGAACTGGTGGCGCGGGTGCGCGCACTGCTCCGGCGCACGAATAAGTCCTCGAGTGAGGATGTCCTCACCTGCGGTGATCTGCGCATCGATCCGGGGCGGCGGGAAGTCGAGCGGCAGGGGAAAAAAGTGGAGATCACCACCCTGGAATTCGACTTGCTTTATTTCCTGGCCACCCGGCCCGGCCGTGTGTATTCCCGCGAAGCATTGATGGAACATGTCTGGGGTGAGGAACGGGTGGTTGATGTGCGTTCGATCGACAGCTTAATCAGCCGCCTGCGGCGCAAGCTCGAACCCGACCCCGCCGCTCCGGTATACATCCAGACAGTCTGGGGCGCCGGCTACCGCTTTGCCGATGTGTTTGAACAATGAAACGTCTGCGCTCGCCGAGTTTATTCTGGACTTTTGCCGGTTCATTCCTGGCGGTGCTGCTGTTGGCGGTGATCCTGCAGGTGGTCATCGTCGTGGCAATCATCGAACCGATGGCGGTGCAGTGGGTCGAAAGCCGGGCCGAGACTGTCGCCCGTGAAACCGCGTCCGAAATCGCCGCCGGCCTGGTCTCCAGCACGGAACACGATATCATCGAAATTCTTCACCGCCATCGTCAAACAGAGGAACGCCGCATCGTATTTCTCGGATTTCGTTACGCCGACGGCCGCGTGATTATCGACCCGCCGCGGGCCGGCAGGCCGTTTGATAATTTGCAGCGAGGCATGCGGGATAGCCTGGATTTTCCCGGTTTTCCCGCATTCGATCCGTTTCGCGGCCATGGGGCACGTGATACGCTAGGCGAAAGACGGGACTGGGGACGATTGCCGGGCCACCTGGATTCCGCGGCTGCCGACACCTTTCATGATTTTCCGTGGGAAGGCCGCATTCCTCCACCGAATGAATTCAACGACCGGCGAGGGCGGCTTTTCCACTACCCGGTTCAACTGGAGACCAGAATCGCCGGGACAGTATTCGGCGTTGTGGAATCACAACGATCCGGTCTGTGGCCCGTGGCCACACCCCGGCCGTTTCTGCTGACATTGCCCATTGCCGTTTTGCTCGCCGGTTCTGCGGGATTGATCATGTTTCGCTCGTTGCTGAAACGTCTGCGGGCATTGGAACATCTGGCGACCAGAGTAACCGAGGGCGATCTCGAAACCCGGGTGCTGGATCTCGGGGTGGATGAAATCGGCCAACTCGGCGCGCGATTGAACCGCATGACGGAGAGCCTGGCCGAGGCCAAACAGCACATCATTGATAACGACAATCAGCGGCGCCGGTTCCTGGCCGATATTTCCCACGAACTGGCCACACCGCTGACCTCGATCCGGGGGTATACCGAAACGTTGCTGGAACCCATGGTCTCGGTCTCTGGAAAAGAGCGTGTGGCCTATCTCCACCGTGTACTGGAAGAATCAAAACGCATGGACTTGTTGATTCAGGATTTGCTCGATCTGACGCGGTTGGAAGCGGGAGCGATCGTCCTGCAACAGGAGCGCCTCGACTGGACAGCGCTATGCCGCAATACGATCGACCGTTTTGCCGATCGTTTCACCGAAATCGGCCTAAAACTGGTCTGGTCGGGCCCGGCGGACCCGGCCTGGATTGTCGCCGATGGCCGCCGTCTGGAACAAGTGCTGGAAAACCTGTTGATCAATGCCTTGCGCTATGTGCCTTCGGGCGGTACCGTGACCGGCTCGCTGGAACGGATAGCTGAACAAGACCGCTCATACTATCGTCTGGTGCTTTGCGATAATGGCCCGGGGTTTCCATCGGACGATTTGTCCCGGGTGTTTGATCGGTTCTACCGCGCGGATGAGGCGCGCTCCACCGGGGGCACCGGCCTGGGCTTGGCGATCGTGCAGGAAATCATCCGCCTGCATGGCGGCGAGGTCCGCGCGTCAAACATGCAACCCTCCGGTGCAGCAATTACCATTGAATTGCCGGTGGATTAAGATTTCTTCAGTCGGTAATTCTCAACGCGGAATGAAGTTGCCCCGTCCCGCGCCACTTATCATTATTTGCCCACGCGCTGCCACATCTGTGCAATATCCCCGGCGTAAAACTATTTCAGAAGACATGGTAAACCCGGCGGCGGACAGTGAGAACCCGTCCGGGAAAAACCAAATCGCGAGGATAAAGAATATGAGACGATTGTTCACACAGCCAGGCCGTACCGGAGTATGTGTGCCGGTCTTTCTTTTATTAAGCGCAAGCCTGCTTTTGGCCGGATGCAAGAAATCCGAATTGGCCAGTAAATGGCGTGATGGACTCGTGGTGGTCGACGGCGAAAACCATGAATGGGACGGCGCGATTACGTATTTCGACGATGAAAATGCCGCGATCGGGGTCATCAACGATGAACGATACTTATATATCAGTCTGCTGACCACCAGCCAGACCCTGCAACAGCAAATCATGCGCAGCGGTTTTACGCTGTGGTTTGATCCTGAGGGTGGGAAAAAGAAAACGCTCGGTATCCGCTTTCCGTTGGGCATGAATCCCGGCGGAATGGAAGGCGGTGGTCCGGGCCCCGGAGGTCTGGAGTTTGGCGGCCGGGGCGGATTTGCCCCGCAAAATTTTGATTCGCTCCAACAGGTATTTATGGAAGCGCAGACCGCACTGGAAATCCTCGGCCCCGGAGAGGATGATGTGCGGCGGGTCCTGCTGGCGGAAGCGCCGGACCTCTTCGTGACCGCCGGCGTGTCGTCCCGGGGATTGGTGTACGAATTGCGTATTCCCCTCGCGACAAGTGATACGCAACCATATGCGATCGGCACCACCGCCGGCGCAGTCGTCGGCCTGGGCATGGAAACACCGGAAATGGACATGTCGGCGATGCGCGAAAGAAGGAGTGGCCCTCCCGGTGGTGGCGGCATGCCGGGCGGCGGTGGCGGGATGCCCGGTGGCGGCATGCCGGGCGGAGGCATGCGTGGCGGTCCGGGTGGTGGGGCAGGCGGAGAACGGCCGAAAATGCCCGAACCACTTAAAGTTTGGACTAAAATAACTCTCGCTGCGGCGGGCAGCGAACAACAACATCAGGAAACGGCGGGAAAGTGAACAAGCACAGGACAAACTGGTCCACACTGGATCGAGGGCTACAGCGAAAGGAGCACACCATGAACACACATGACCATCGCACGCACTCTTCATTACGGCGTTATCTCGGGGTTTTGACGGCAGCGGGTCTGCTGGCATTGACCATCTCATTGATGGGTTGTTCGGGCGCCGAATCGGAAACCGAATCCACGGTTTTGGGCTCAGCGGCGGCTTCGAACACGGAGGATTTCAATGGTCCGACGCCTCCGACCTTCGCCGAAATACTGGAACATGTCGACGTTGATCAGGAACAGCAGCAACTCCTGGAATCCGCATATAATGTCTGGGCGGCCGCGATCCAGTCCCGGCAGGACAAGCGTCAAACTGAAGGCCGCCGCGGTCCGGGGAAGCGGGGTAGGGAGTTTGACGGCGAACCGCCCGCCGAATTGGCCGATCAGGAACCGCCGGTCCAGGCGTTCCTTATCACCTGCTCGAACGTTCTGACCTCGGAACAGTTTATTGCGCTGGTGAACTACCTTGCCGAATACCAGAAAGCCCAGCGGGAGGCCATGGCCGAGCAGCGGGAAGCACGCTTTGCTGAACGCGGCGCCGGAATGGGCGAAGGCCGAGGCGGCCGAGGCGGTATTGGTGGTCCCGGCGGGCCGGGCGGTGAATTCATGGACGAGTTGAACCTGACGGAAGTACAACAGGCCGCACTTGAGGAAGCCCGCGAACAACACCGCGAGACAGTCCAAGCCTTGATCGAGGCCGCGGGTGGGCCGGGGCAACTGGATGAAGCCACGCGGGCGAAACTCGACGAACTCCGTCAGCAAATGAAACAAACGCTGGAGAATATCCTCACTGCCGAACAACTGGCGCAGCTGGCGGAACTGCGTGAAACCCGCCAGGCGGAGACGGCCGAACGCCGCGATGCCATGTTCACCCGGGGCGCCGAGCGCATCACTGATTTCCTCGCACAGGTCCTTGATCTGGATGATACGCAAAAACAGCAGATCATCGAGGTGATGACCGGCGCTCAGGCGAAGATTAAAGCCCTGCACGAAAGTGCCCGTGAGGCGGACACCCCCCGGGAAGATCTCCGTGACCAAATGGATCAAATCCGGGATGAAAGCAAAACAGCGATCCGGGCCCTGCTTTCCGAAGAACAAGCAGCTGCCTTTGACGCGCTCAGCAATTTGCTGCCCCATAGTCCCGGGGGGCGCATGGCGCGCATGATGAAACGGTAAACATTATCACGGTCGTCCCCCGACCATGATGACCGGAGGACCGGGCCGACGACGGCGCCCGGGCCTCCATATCAGGAAACACCCGCCGTGGACGGCGGGTGTTTTTATTGGTTGGCATACCGGGTTATTGCCAGCGGAATATTTTCAATGAGATGAAAAAGAACACAATGGTACATGCGGCCAGTACCGTAGTTTCCACGCCCAGGGAGAGCACCGAAACATCTTCGACGACAATCTTACGCAATCCCTCCACCAGGTATTTCAACGGCAGAATTTTCAACAGCGGCTGCAGGAACGCCGGCAGGTTGTCCACCGGGAAAAACGTCCCGGAGAGAAACATCATCGGGAAAAAGATGACATTGGCAATACCGGCGCCGGTCTCGGCACGGGCAATGCGCGCCCCGATCAGGAAACCCAGCGAAATAAACGCCAGCATACCCAAAGTCAGGAACAACCACGCCTCGAACAGACTGCCGTTGATATGCGCGCCGAACACCACAACGGCGATAGCCAGCAACAAGACCGCCTGCGACAAGATGATAAAATACCGCTGGATAATAATCGCGGAGACAAACACCCACTTGGGCAGCGGGGTCACCTGCAGGCGTTTGAGGTTGCCTTTCTCGCGGTAGGAGGTCAGGACAAACCCGATGGAAAACAAGCAGGTGCTCATCACCGAAATGCCGATCAGCCCGGGGAGCAGGTAGTCGATATAGTCCCAATCGGCGCCCTGTTTGCCCACCATGACGTTTTCGAATTTCAGCGGCGGCTGAAATCCTTTCATGCGTTGGGCAAAATGGTATTCGATGACCTGCATGACCGCCTGGGCTGTGGAATTAAACCGCATATTTGCTTCGCTATAGTGGACGCGGACTCTGGCGTCGGACCGCAGCAATTGTTCGCCGAAACCCTGAGGAATTTCGACGACCATAATCCCACTGCCGTCGCGCAGTTCGGCCAGCAGCGAGTCCAGATTACCTTCGGTCAGCCGGAAAGTTGGGATGCGGGCCAGCGCGCTATCCACCAGGATGCGCGAGAAATAGCTCTGGTCCTGGTCGGCCACGGCCACGCGAAGCCGGAACGGTTCGGAATTGCTCCCGCCGAAAATCGCGCCGAACAACAGGATCAAAAACACGGGAAACGCATACGACCAGAACATCGATGCTTTCTCCCGCAGGAACAATTTCATGTGCAGGATGATTTGTGGAACCAGGTGTCTCATATGAATTCTGTCGGCTGCGTTTATTCCCGCAAGTGCCGCCCGGTCAGATGAAGAAAAACATCCTCAAGATTGGGACGGCTGACCTGCAGGTCCATCAATTCGACGGCGTTTTCCTCGGCAACGCGCAACAGCGCGGCCAAGGCGCGTTTGGTCTCGGTGACTTTCAGGACACACCGGCCGTTTTCGCTTTCAACAGCAGTGATTTCCGGCACGTCGCGCAACTGGTCGTGGGGTAGATTGCCCTGGGCCGTACAAATAATTTTGCCGCCCGCGTCCAGCAGGCGGATCAATGCCGCAGGCGTGTCCATGGCGATGATTTTCCCGTGGTCGATGATCGCGACGCGGTCGGCCAGCCGTTCGGCTTCTTCCATGTAATGTGTGGTCAGGATGACTGTCCGGCCCTCGCCTTTCATTTTTTCAATGATCGTCCAGAGGTTTTGCCGGGCCTGGGGGTCCAGGCCGGTGGTCGGCTCATCCAGAAAAACCAGCCGGGGGTCGTTCACCAGCGCCAACGCCAGGGCCAGCCGCTGAAGTTGGCCGCCGGAGAGGGTTTTAACGAATGATTTTCGTTTTTCCTCCAGAGAGACCAATCGCAACAGTTCGTCCACACCCACCGCGTGTTCGTAGTATGAACCAAACAGTTCGAGGACTTCGGCCACTTTAATCCGGTCATACAATGATGTGGCCTGTAGTTGGACGCCGATGATTTGTTTAAGTCGGTCGAAGGCGCCGGGAAGTTCCATCCCGGCGATGGTGACCCGGCCGCTGTCGGCCGGGCGCAGGCCTTCCATGATCTCGAGCGTCGTCGTTTTTCCGGCGCCGTTAGGTCCCAACAGACCGAAAACCTCGCCTTTTGCGATGGCAAAGGAGATATCGTCGACCGCCGCCAGATTGCCGTAGGTTTTGCGGAGCCGCTCAACTTGGACGTATATTTCGGCCATCGTTTCCTCAATCACGAACCTCGGCGGGGCGGAAAGCACCCGCTGGGGACCGTGATGAAGCACTAAATACGGACATGAACGGTCATAGTTGCAAGCATTTTTTCATGCAGAGTATTTGATTCTCGGCCTTCGTTGTAGTAGAATGGACTAATGGACACAACTCTCGGGGGTGAAATGATTTGAAGAAAATAGCGGCCTGGTCGGGGATTAGTATTGCGGCCATTGTGCTTATTCTGGGTATCGCCGGGTACGCCTACCTGCGCTCGTCGTTGCCGGATTACGACGGCCAGATCACCGGCGCCGCCGTGCAGGAGACAGTGGAAATTTACCGCGATTCGTATGGGATGCCGCATATTTATGCCCAAAACGATCATGACGCATATTTCGCCCTGGGGTATGCCATGGCCCAGGACCGGTTGTTCCAGATGGACATGGTGCGGCGGACCGTGCATGGCCGGATGGCCGAGGTGCTGGGTGAACAGTTGGTGGAGTCAGACAAATTGTTTCGGATCCTGACTGCGGCCAAATCGCCGCAGGCCATCGCCGAGGAGTTGCCCGAGGAGGTACGTGCCGGATTGGCGGCATTTGCCGAGGGAGTCAACGGCTGCCTTGAGCATCATTCCGGTGCATTGCCGCTTGAATTTTTGCTGGCCGGCTATGAACCCGAACCGTGGCAGCCCGCCGATTGTGCCGCCGTGTTGTATTACATGGCCTGGATGCTCAATTTTTCATTCGACACTGAAATCCTGTATGCGGCGGTCGTGGACAAGGTCGGCCCCGCCGCCGCTGCTGAATTATTCGTGGATTATCCCGAGGGCTATCCGTCGATTGTACACTCCTCCACCGACACCGGCAAAACGCGTAACCTGGGATTGCTTTGTTCATTAAACCGGGTCCGCGAGCTGGCCGGCGGGATCGGCCGTGGGGCCAGCAACAACTGGGTTATCGACAGCAGTAAATCGGCGACCGGCGGCCCGCTGCTGGCCAACGACATGCATCTGGGTTTCGGTCTGCCGGGCATCTGGTATGAGGCGCATCTGGTAACGCCCCAGATGAATGTCTCCGGCGTGCTGGCGCCCGGTGTGCCGCTGGTGATTGCCGGGGCCAATGAGCATGTTGCCTGGGGCTTCACTAATGCCATGGCCGACGACGCCGATTACTACCGCGAGAAAATGTATCCTAAAAATCGGGAAATGTATGCGTGGGGCGGCTTCTGGGAACAGATGCGCCTGGTCAGCGCGCCGATCAGGGTCAAAGACAGCGCCGAGGTGCCGTTTTCCGTGCGGCTGACCCGCCATGGGCCGGTGGTCAGCGATATCGTCGACTACGCTGAACAGCCGGGCGAGGTGCTGGCCATGCGTTGGGTGTTGTACGACTTGCATCAGGAAGCTGCCGCCTTATATCAGCTCAACCGCGCGAAAGACATCGGGGATATCGAAAACGCCGTACAGCATTTCAAGTGTCCGGGGCAAAACTGGGTATATGCCGACGATCAGGGCAATATCGGCTATTGGGGGGCGGTCGGCATCCCCCTGCGCGCCGGCTTCGATGGCGCCTTACCGGTCTCCAGTTGGGACGGCGAACATGAATGGGCGGGATATGTCCCGACCGAAAACCAGCCACACCTGAAAAATCCGCCATGCGGGTGGATCGCCACCGCCAACAACCGACATGCGGCGGACTACCCACACCCCATTTCGCATTATTACGCCATGCCCGACCGCATCACCCGGATCGAACGGCTGCTGCAGGAAAAGCCGAAATTGGGAATCGATGATTTCAAACGTATGCAGGCGGACATGTACATGGTCCTGGCCGAGGAATGGGTGCCGGTGATGCTGGCAGCAGTGGAAGATGGGGAACCTGATAGTCTGGGACAACACGCCCGCGATATTTTGGCCGCGTGGGATTTTTTTGCCGGGCCGGAAGCGGTCGCACCGAGTATTTTCCACACGACCATTGGGTTCATGGTCGAGAAAACCTTCCGGCCGCGTCTGGGAGATGAATTATACAGGCAATACATCGGCAGCACCTACCGTGTGCACAACGCCCTGCGCGGACTTATCACCCGCCGTGATGCATTATGGTTTGATGATTCCGCGACCTCCGAGAGCGAAACGCTCGATGATGTGATTACCGAAAGTTTCGCGGCAGCCGTCGACTATTTGAAACAGCGGATGGGCGACGACCCGGCCGAATGGCAATGGGGTAAACTGCATACCCTGACGTTTTATCATCCCCTGGGGCGGGTGTCATCGCTGTTGGCGCGGATGTTGAATATCGGCCCGTTCCCGTTCGGGGGTGGTATCTCAACTGTCAATCCAGGTGCGTATGGCCTGCCGTTCCGCTGGGAGACCTACGCCGGAGCCTCGATGCGATATATCATTGACCTGCAGAATATGAAAAATTCGCTGCGGGTGATTCCCGCGGGCATTTCGGGGAATTTTCTGTCACCGCATTATGACGACCAGGTCGAGCTGTGGCGGAATGTCGACTATCGGCCGTTTCTGCTGGGGCGGGAGGAGGTCGAACGCGACGCCGCGCATGTGCTGAAATTGTCGCCGAATTAAGGCCCGGCCGCGAACAGACCTGCAACAAACCGGCGCGAAAACCGTCGGATAGATAAACAGGATGGAAGAATTCGAGAGCAGGAGGACGATTGTGCGGGAGTACACAATGCGCATAATTATCATCGCTCTAACGGCGTTCCTACTCGGCCCGGTGGGGATATGCGCCGCGAGTGACAACGACCCGGAGCCGGCACATACCAGCATCGGGCTGACGGTGGACAATTACGGGCTGAGTATCGGCAATTCACGCCGGATCAATGGCTTGCGAATCAACCTCAGCGATATTCACCTGGAGCAGGTTAATGGCGTTAACCTGACGCTGTGGCGGCCCAGGAAAAATCCCGGGGCGGTAATCAACGGGCTGGCGGTGGGTGTGCTGGCGCCTGAGGCCAACTGCATCCACGGCGTTTCCGTGGGCGGCCTGGCTTGTGTGGGCGCATCGAATATAACCGGTATTGGCTTGGGCGGCCTGGCCGTGGTCGGCGGCGATTTGACCGGCGTGATGATCGGCGGACTGGCGACAGTGGCCGAGCTGGATGTGACCGGACTGGCGCTGGGCGGGCTGGCCGTGGTCGCCGAACGCGGTGTCACCGGTCTGGCGGTCGGCGGATTGGCAGTGGTCGCCGAACGGCAAATCAGCGGCATAACAGCCGGTGGGCTGGCCGTGGTCAGCGAACAGGGTATCGTGGGCTGCAGCATTGCCGGATTGGCCACGGTGGCCGAGGGGGACATCACCGGGATCAACATCGGCGGTCTAGCCGTAGTCGCGAACGAAAATATCACCGGGCTGACCGTGACGCCCGGCGGGGTTTATGCCGGAAACATGCTGACCGGGATTGCGGTTGGTGTACTGCCGGTCTTCGGCAAATTGGGGCCGGAGGCCCGGCAACGGGTCAGCGGTATTTCCGCGGCGCAGGCCACCGGCGTGACCGTCCATGCCGTCGATATTGCTGTTGAGCAGCAGCTGACCGGCGCCGGCATCGGCGGATTACGAGTCAAAGCGGAAATGATCGAGGGGCTGGCGCTGGCTGGGCTGCTGAATACGACGAAAAACCTGACCGGCGCCGGGATCGGGACGGTCAATTATGTTCATCACCGGCAGACCGGACTGACCATCGGAGTGTTTAATCACGCCGGGACATTAAATGGCGTGCAATTGGGGCTGCTTAATTTCGCCGGGAATAACAAGGGGGTTTTCAAACTCCTGCCGGTACTTAACGCGCATTTTTAATCAGGGTGCGGGTCGTCACGCCCCACGGCATTCCCGGGCGCGGGGTTTTCCGGTTTCCCATGACTGGCGATCGTTGTCTCTTACTTACTTTCCCCCGATGCGGAGGATCGACAGAAAGGCCTCGGCCGGGACTTCCACATGGCCGATACGCTTCATGCGTTTTTTGCCGATCTTCTGTTTTTCGAGCAGCTTGCGTTTGCGGGTGACATCACCGCCGTATAACCGCGCGATGACATCCTTGCGCAGCGGTTTGACCGTCTCCCGGGCAATCGGCTTGCGTCCTACGGCCGCCTGGATCACTACTTCATAGAGTTGGCGCGGGATTGCCTCTTTTAATATTTCGCAGCGTTCGCGGCCGAGGCGGTAGGCGTCGCTGGCCGGGACGATCGCGGAGAGGGCGTCCACCGGCTCGCCGTCCAGCAAGATCTCCAGCTTGGCCAGTGGCTGTTCGCGGAACTCGAGGAATTCATAATCGAGTGAGCCGTAACCGCGCGTAATAGATTTCAATTTATCATAAAAATCGAAGATGATCTCCGACAGCGGAATATCAAAAATCATCAAAGCCCGCGAGGTTGTGGGATATTCGGTGTTCAGATATACCGCCCGCCGCGCGGTGGTCATGGTCATCACCGTGCCGACATACTCGGCGGGCACGACAATCCGCGCGCGCACAAACGGTTCGGCGATACTTTCTCTGTCGGCGCTAATTGGGACTTTTGCCGGGTTGGCGATATCCTGAACGGTCCCATCCTTGAGCGTGACCCGGTATTCCACATTGGGCGTCGAGGCGATGATTTCCTGGTCGAATTCACGCGAGAGCCGCTCGCGCACGATTTCCAGATGCAACAATCCCAGGAAACCACAGCGAAAACCAAAACCCAGCGCCTCGGACTGTTCGGGCTCAAAGGACAATGAGGCATCGTTCAACCGCAGCTTGTCCAGCGCGGTCCGCAATTGGTTGTAGGCCTCGGCGGCCGCGGGGTAGATCCCGGAAAACACCATCGGTTTGATGTGGTAAAAACCGGGCAGGGGCTGGATATTTTTGGCTCCCGCGTGAATGACCGTATCACCGACCCGCGCGCTTTTGATGTCCTTCATGTGCGCGGCGATATACCCCACTTCACCGGCGGTCAGCTGCTGCTGCGGCAGCCAGTCCAACCGCAGGTAGCCGAGGTTGTCGATTTCATATTCGGTATGGTGCGAACAAAAAGTGATCTTCTCACGCGGCTGCACTGCGCCGTCGACCACGCGCACCAGGGCCACCGCGCCATTGTAATTATCATACAACGAATCGAAGACCAGCGCGCGCAGCTCGCCCTGCGGGTCTCCGGACGGCGGCGGGACGCGCTCGATGATCGCCTTGAACACCGCTGCCACATTGGCCCCGCTTTTGGCGGATATCGGGATGACTTCCGCCGGGTCGCACCCGAGGAGTTCGACGACTTCGGCGGCGGCCCGGTCGACATCCGCGGCGGGCAGATCGATTTTATTCAGCACCGGGATAATGACCAGTTCGTTATCCAACGCCAATAAAGCATTGGCCACGGTCTGGGCCTGCACCCCCTGGGAGGCATCGACGATCAGGATGGCACCCTCGCACGCCGCCAGTGCCCGCGAAACTTCATAGGTGAAATCGACATGGCCGGGCGTGTCGATTAAATTCAACACATACTCCTGCCCGTCCTCGGCATGGTACAGGATCCGGATCGCGTGGGACTTGATGGTAATCCCGCGTTCGCGTTCAAGGTCCATGCTGTCGAGGACCTGCTTGCGCATCCGCCGGGGCTCGACTGTCCCGGTCATTTCCAACAGCCGGTCGGCCAGGGTCGATTTCCCATGATCGATGTGGGCGATGATCGAGAAATTTCTTATATGATGCTGGTCCATATCTTCAATATCCGGCGGCCCGGTGGATGGCGTTGCGCGGTATTCAGGCCGTCGGGGCCTGCAACTCGGGCCGTTTCTGCGTGAATAAAGCCCCGCCGTGCCGCGGCAAGAATCGTCCGGTTTTCCCGGCGCGGCCGGGCTTATAGTTTCGGCAGGGTCACGCCCTGTTGTGCCTGGTATTTACCTTTCTTGTCGGCATATGAGGTGTGGCAAACTTCGTCGGATTCAAGGAACAGCACCTGCGCAATCCCCTCATTAGCGTAAATCCGCGCGGGCAGCGGGGTGGTGTTGGACACCTCGAGCGTGACAAACCCCTCCCATTCCGGTTCAAACGGCGTAACGTTCACGATAATGCCGCACCGCGCATAAGTCGACTTGCCCAGGCAGATCGTGATTACATTGCGCGGGATGCGGAAATATTCAATCGAGCGGGCCAGAGCAAACGAATTCGGGGGGATGACGCAGATCTCGCCCTTGAATTCAACGAACGACGTCGGATCGAATTTCTTCGGATCGACAATGGTGGAATTGATATTGGTAAAGATGCGAAAATCGTCCGCGATCCTCATGTCGTACCCATAGGAAGACACGCCGTACGAAATTACTCCGTCACGGACCTGCGTATCGGCAAACGGTTCGATCATCCGGTGTTCCCGGGCCATCCGGCGAATCCAGTTATCTGATTTGACCGACATGATATCGACATCCTTCGCTTTTGACCCCGATGTCCGCCCTATGCGGACGGGAGCCAGTATACTCACTCGGCCGTCCGCCGCCAAGCCGAATCGGCGCTAATGGGCGGCCGGACGCGATTGATGGACAATGGCCAGGAATTCCGCGCGGGTGGCCGCATCATCATGGAATTCGCCCAGCATCGTCGAGGTCACCGCTACCGAATTCTCTTTTTTGACCCCCCGCATCTGCATGCACAAGTGCTCGGCCTCGGCGATCACCCCGACACCGACCGGTTTGACGATTTTCTGGATGGTTTCGGCGATCTGCCAGGTCATCCGCTCCTGTACCTGCAGCCGGCGGGCGAATATATCCACGACCTGGGCAATTTTGGACAAGCCGACGATTTTTTGATCGGGGATATACGCCACGTGGCACTTGCCGAAAAACGGCAGCAAGTGGTGTTCACACATGCTGAAAAAGTCAAGGTCCTTGACCACCACCATGCTTTTGTGCTCAGCGGCGAGCACCGACTCCCCGAGCACTTTTTCGGGATCCTCGTGCATCCCGCCGGTAATGAAGCGCAAAGATTCCGCGGCGCGCTCGGGTGTCTTGTGTAAACCTTCACGGTGAGGGTCTTCGCCCAGTTCCACCAGCATCTCTCTGATCGCAGCCGACAATTCCATTTTCCTGCCTCCGGGATTCACCTGCCCTGTGGAATATGCACAAGATACGGCGCATGGATCAACCGGCGTTTGCCGCCCGGCCGGAATAATGGGTCTTGCCGGGGGCGAGTCGGCTCTTGTGCCGCGTTACTGGGCGGGGGAATCGGGCACGGGCGCGGGGGTCCGCGAACGCCGGCGTCGATTTTGCCAGGTGGCGGCCACAAATCCGGCCAGCACCCCGGCGCCGTCGGCCAGAAAATCTTCCCACTCCACATACCGGCCGGGAATCCAGCGCTGGTGATACTCATCAGCGGCGGCAAAGCAGGCCAGGATAAGCAGTATCAGCCATGACGCCGTCCATCGGCTGCCGACCGAGGCCCAGCCGCGAAAGGCCAGGTACGACAGCAGCGTGTAGACCAGCAAATGCTGCAGTTTGTCTTCAAACGACCACCCCAGCGGGGAGATTGACAGGGAAGGCCAGGAGGATGCGGCCAGGACACCCGCCGCGACAACCAGCGAGCCGATGCGATACCATGTTGTCGATGTCATCACCCGGTCCTTCCCTTTTGCCCTGTCCCGCCCCTTGTCCGGGGAGGGGTCAATGTCTATTGTACTAATCGGCGAGGCAATAGAAAACTCTCTTGAACGAAATAACCCGGCGATTGCTTGTTTTTTGTCTGGGGCGGCAACCCGCATGGAATCGCGTCACGGACACACGCCGCCAAGGGTGTACCTGGCGCAGATTTGCCGCATTCAGCAATCCCGGAAACCGCCGATAGTACTACTAATAGAGGGGAATGCGGACGGGCATATCGGGTTACAGACATGGCCGGGTCGGACATAAAGATAGCGACATCGCACATGAAGCTCGAATTGCGCGAAAAATTGCACCTGCAAATGGAGCGCGAGGGGAAAAAATTTACCTTCCTTTCCCGGATCCTCGAGCACAACTCAACGGCAGTCATTATCGAATACCCCACCGCCCTGGAGGGCGGCGGAGTATTACTGGTCGGCGACAGGGTGGAAGCGACGATTACGCGTTCGGATGCCATCTGGGGCTTCTCCTCCAAAGTGATTGAAAAAATCGCCGGGCAACAGCCGCTGATGAAACTGGCCCCGCCGTTGTCGATCGAACGCAACCAGCGCCGCCGTTATGTCCGTGTCGACTGGCTGACGGCCTGCCGCTGGCGGCCATTCCTTACCCCCAAGGCCGATGATCCGGAAGCCGAGGTGATCGGCGAGGAGGCCGACGGCACGATACTTAATATCTCCGCGGGCGGCATTCTCATGGCCGCCAACGACCCGCCCAAAAACGGCGACTATCTGGTTGTCAAACCGCTGAATGTGAACTGGCCGCTGGCAGGGGCCATTGCCGGCAAGGTTATGTGGCATTGTTCCCAGCCGCCGGAGTCCCGGTTCCACATGCACATCGGCGTCGACTTTCGTGACCTCGAGGAGGTCGCCGGCGGGTGGACCAAGGAACACCGCGAAAAACTCCCGGGCAATATTGTCATGCTCTCCCAGGCCACACGTCACCGACTGATGCAATTTATCTACCAGCGTCAAATTGAACTGCGCAACAAGGGTTTGCTGTAATCCCTCCCTCTCCCCATAATACCAATGCGCTGCGCTGATTTGGCTGCGCGATCGCCGGACAAGCCGACAATTGACATTTCCTCACCGCTCGCGTAACATAAACGCGCCGGGCAAGTACCGGCGGTGGGAAAACGCAATGAATCTGCCGAACAAACTGACCATCTCCCGCATTGTCCTTTCACCGGTGTTTATGATCGTTTTCCTACTGGAGGCCCCGACGGCGAAGCTGGTGGGACTGGTGATCTTTGCCGTGGCGGCGCTGACTGATCTGGGTGATGGGTACCTGGCGCGGCGGCTGGGCCGCACGACCGGTTTCGGCAAATTCATGGACCCATTGGCAGATAAAATTCTGACGTCCACCGCTTTCATCGCGTTGGTGGCGACGGGACATGTCCGCGCCTGGATGGTGGCCCTGATTATCGCGCGCGAATTCGTGATCACCGGCTTTCGGCTGTTGGCGGCGTACCGTGGAATGGTGATATTATCCACGTTTTTCGCCAAGACCAAGACGTTTTTACAGATGCTGAGCATCTCGGCGATCTTGTTGTACGTCTATCTGGAGACGGCCTGGCCGCAGGTGCTGGCCGATTGGGGCTTGCAACGAGGTCCCCTGGTCAATTATTCAATCGACGGGCTGGTTTTATTGACTACCGTCATCACCGTCGGCACCGGCGTGGACTATATCCTCAAATATGGCGGGCTGATGAAAAACGTCCTGAAATGAGCCATGCGCAAGATCGACTACCCCATACTGTTTATCGCCAGTGGGTTCGGCGCGGGCTTTTTGCGTCCGTATGCGGGGACCTGGGGCTCGATTGCGCCGGCCATTCTGGGCTGGTACTTGGCCGCCCACACGCCGTTTTGGGTGTTTTCCCTGGTGACTGCCGCGACGATCGCTCTGGGTGTTGTCTGCGCCGACCGCGCAGAAAAATTCTGGGGAGCTGATGCCAAACGCATCACCATCGACGAATGCGCGGGGATGCTGGTGGCCGTCATGGCACTGCCGACCATCTGGTGGGTGTATCTAATCGCGTTTATCGCGTTTCGGGCATTTGATGTGCTCAAACCTCCGCCCGCCCGGCAACTGGAGGGGCTTCCCGGCGGTTTGGGGATTGTGGCGGATGACGTCGCCGCCGGGTTATATGCCAATATCTTCGTGCGGGTGCTGCTGTTGACCGTATCTTGATGGCCACAGAACATTGATTTGTGGTATTTCTACAGTGGCGTGCGTTCGAAGGTGTTGACAATAAATGAAAAAAACATCCTGTTTATCAGAGGTTCTTTAGGGTTAAGCCATGTCGTCCGCTACCTGGTGATCTCCGACGAGTTGCGCCGCTTGATTGAAAAGTGGAAACTCTTGACTGGTTTCACTCCGGCCGGAGACCTGCTTGCCCGCAACGCGGCGGCTATGATTCAGAAGTTGCTGCGGCGGGGGAAGTCGATCTTCCGGCTGGAGACTACTCGGCATCGACATTCCCGGTTTCATCAGTCTTGATTACAAAGATGTCGCTGTTTTCCCCGTCCGGGCTGATCCACTGCCCGATAAGCACATATCCGCCATCCGGGGCTTGAATCACTGCCTCGGCCATTTCGTAGTTGTCGTCGTAAGTTTGTTCCCAGATGATATTGCCGGAACCATCAACTTTGACCAGATACGCATCCGCCCCACCGCCGGTGATTCCCAGATGCCCGCCGAGCACATATCCGCCGTCGGCGGTCGCTGTGACTGCATTCCCGGCGTCGTATTCTGCGCGGCCGTAGGTTTTCCACCAGACTTGATTCCCGGAACCATCTATTCTCAAGAGCATGGCATCATAACCGCCGGCGCCGGTAGAACCGGTCCAGCCGGCCATGACATACCCGCCGTCGCTGGCCGGGACGATGGCTTCGGCCCAATCGTTCCCCCCGCCGCCGAAGGCCTTCTCCCACTCGATGGTACCGAATTGATCGATTTTGATCACATATATTTCATCCTCGCCGTTGCCGAATGATTCCGTCTGTCCCGCGACGATATACCCGCCATCAGTTGTCTGGATAATATTGGAACCCTCCTCTGCCCAGTTCCCGCCGTACGTCTTTTGCCATTGCAAATTTCCCGATTCGTCGGTTTTAATCACGTAGACCGAGGACATGACCGCATAGAAAGAACTGGTCCAACCGGTAAGGATATATCCGCCGTCCGCGGTCGCTGCCAATCCCTGCGCAGTTTCGTAGTTAATTCCGCCGAATGTTCGTTCCCAAAGCCAATTGCCGGCCGCGTCGGTTTTGATCAGGTAGACATCCATCTCACCCGCGCCATAAGATTTGGTTGAACCGGCGACCACAAACCCGCCGTCGGGCGCCACCACCAGTGCATTGCCCTGCTCACTGGCCGGGCCGCCGTAGGCATGTTCCCACACCAAATTGCCCAGCGTGTCGACTTTAAGCAAATACACGTCGTCTGCCCCCGCGCCGAGTGACGTTGTCGAACCGGCAACGACATACCCCCCGTCAACAGCCGTCACATCACGACCGAGGTCGCCCCCCGCGCCACCGAAAGTCTTTTGCCAGGTGATCAGCGGGACGTCCTCAGGCCCCGTCGGCGTATTGGTATCGCCACATGAAACCAGCACCAGCCCCGCCAATACCGCCATACCCCTTTTTAACATCGCCTGCCGGAACATCTGACTGCCTCCCCTTTTGCGTCCATTCCCCTCACTATACCAATACCCATCCAGACGGTTTTCCCAACAAAAATGTTCCGCTGCCGCCGGGGGCACAAAAAAGTGATATCCACAACCGGGCGGGCCTAGTATATCACCAGAGGGATTTCCCCGCGCCCCGCTTGCATTCGGGGCTGGGAGCGCGTAATTTGGCAGGGGAAACGGAAAACAAACCAGTTGCTGCGAAGCGGAAAATGAAAACAGTCGAAATTATCACAATCGGGGATGAAATCCTCACCGGACATACGGTTAACACCAATTTCGCCTTCATCGGCGAGCGGTTGACCGCCATCGATTACCGGGTAATCCGGGAAACCACCGTCGGCGATCGGCCGGAGGACATTGTCGAAGCCATCCACGACGCCACCCGCCGCGCGGATGTGGTCATCGCCACCGGGGGATTGGGCCCGACGCATGACGACATCACGCGCACTGCGGTAGTCCGGGCCTTTGGCCGGCCTCTGGTTCCCAATGCCGAGGCGCGCAAATCACTGGAGGAATTTTTCCGTGTACGGGGGCGCACGCTTGATCGCATCAACGAAGAGCAGGCCCTGCTGCCGGAAGGCGCGCGGGCTGTTCCCAACCCGGTCGGCACGGCGGCAGGTATCCATATCGAAGAAAAGGGGCGGCATTTTTATGCGCTGCCGGGGGTACCCGCCGAGATGCGGGCCATGATCACTGATGATATCATTCCCTTTCTGGCGACACTGGACAAACCGACGACCACTCACGGGGTCTTATTCACCACCGGAATTCCGGAATCCACGCTTTACGAAACGGTGAAACCGGTGCTGGACCGGTATCCGCAGGTGAAAGTGGCGTTTTTACCGGGATATCAGGGGGTAAAAATCCGGGCCTCGGCCTCGCTTGGTTCAATGGAAGAATCCGCGACCGCCGTCGAAAGCTGGAAAAACGAGCTGCGCGCGGTCCTGGGCAGTGCGGTGTATTCGGAAACCGATGAGGCAATTGAAATCCCCATCGGCAGAATGCTGGTGGACAAACACGCTAAAATGGCTATCGCCGAATCGTGCACCGGCGGGCTGATCGCGCAGCGCATCACTGCTATCCCCGGCAGTTCGGCGTATTTCACCCACGGCTATGTTACGTACGCCAATCAGGCCAAAATTGATTTGCTGGGGGTCAAGCAGGAAACATTGGCACAATTCGGCGCGGTTTCCGAACAAGTGGCGCGGCAAATGGCCGAGGGCGCCGGAAAAAAATCCGGCGCCGATTATGCAGTCGCGGTGACCGGTATCGCCGGGCCGGACGGCGGCACGGCCGAAAAACCGGTAGGGCTGGTGTATATCGCTATCGCGGGGGGCGGCAATACAATCCACCGCAGACTCATGCTGGGAAACGATCGAGATCTCAACCGCCGCCGCGCCGCGCAGGCGGCGTTGAACCTGTTGCGCAAACGACTTCTGGGTGAGGAATAATTATGCGGACGTTTATTGCGGTCAATCTGTCGGAGCAAATCCGCAACGATTTGGCCGGATATTTGAATACTTTTCGGCCGCTGGCCCGGGCGGTCTCCTGGGTCCCGGCGGGGAATGCGCACATCACCATGAAATTCCTGGGCGAAGTCCCAGAAAACGATTTGGGTCCCGTGGCGGCCGGGATTGTTAAGGCCGTGGAGGGCCACCATCCGTTCGAGGTCCAGGTCGGCGAGTTCGGCGCTTTTCCGAATTTCAAACGGCCACGTGTGTTATGGGTGGGGATCACCAGCGGCGTCAAACGGCTGGCGGCGCTGACCGGGGCGATTGATGAGCAGATGGCGCCGCTGGGCTTTGCGAAAGAACAACGGCGCTTTTCACCGCACATCACGCTGGGGCGCATCCGCAAACCGGGGGATTATGACCAGTTGCGGCAAACTGCGGAAAACACCAGCTATGCGTCCGCGCCGTTTACGGTCACCTCGGTGGAAATTATGAAATCGGTGCTCACGCCGCAGGGCGCGCAGTATTCGATCTGGAAATCAATTCCGCTGGCAAAACAAAATTAACATAAAGAGGTGCATTATGGCAAAAACATCTACCCCAACCGCCACACCAAGCACGTCCGAAGACAAAGGTCGGGCGCTCGATCATGCGGTGCTGCAGATCGAACGGCAGTTCGGCAAGGGCGCGATCATGCGTCTGGGTGCGGACACGATTGTCAATGTCCCCGCTATTTCCACTGGCTCGATTTCATTGGACCGCGCACTGGGCGTGGGCGGCATCCCGCGCGGCCGGGTGATTGAAATTTACGGCCCGGAATCTTCGGGCAAGACCACCCTGGCGTTGCATATCATCGCCGAGGCGCAGAAACTCGGCGGGAATGTGGCCTTTATCGACGCCGAACATGCGATGGACGCCGCCTACACCCGCAAGCTGGGTGTGGATATCGAAAACCTGCTGATCGCCCAACCCGACACCGGCGAGCAGGCGCTGGAAATCGCCGAAACCCTCGTCCGCTCGGGCGCGCTGGATGTCGTGGTCATCGACTCGGTCGCCGCGCTGGTGCCGCGCGCCGAAATCGAGGGCGACATGGGCGACCCACAGATGGGCCTGCAGGCGCGGCTGATGTCGCAGGCCTTGCGCAAGCTGACCGGCACGATTTCCAAATCGAAAACCTCCGTGATCTTCATCAACCAGATTCGCATGAAAATCGGCGTGATGTTCGGCAATCCCGAAACCACGACGGGTGGCAACGCGTTGAAATTCTATGCCTCGGTGCGGCTGGATATCCGCAAGGTGGCTACGATCAAAGACGCCGGCGAGGTCAAAGGCGCGCGGACACGGGTGCGGGTGGTGAAAAATAAAGTCGCGCCGCCGTTCAAGGAAGCCGAGTTCGACATCATGTACGGCGAGGGCATCTCGATGATCGGCGATCTGCTGGATTGCGCGGCCACAGCGGGTATCATCGAAAAATCCGGCACCTGGTTTTCCTATGGCGACCTGCGCATCGGGCAGGGCCGCGACAACGCCAAGGTTTTCCTCCAGGAAAACCCCGACACCCTGGCCGAAATCGACCGCAAAGTCCGCGAGACTTTCGGGCTGGTTAAAGCACCGGCGGAGGTGAAGGAAGAGAAGGAGGAGTAGCGAGTAGGTCAGGCGCCCTGGCGCCTGACAGGATACGTCAAGCCATATGCAGTTTGATCTGTTCCCTGCGCCGTCAGGAATCCGTTCCTGATGGTCGGACCGGTGACCCACCATTTCATGTTGGGGTAAACAACCACCGGGGTGACAAGAGGTTGTACGTTGCGGACATTCCGTGGCCCCGGCTTCCCGCCAGGGCGCATGGGCAGGATGCCCATGCCACGACTAAATGAATGTGGCCGGCGTGGCCCGGAGCGTTGGGGCCAGTAGCAGGTCGAAACTCCTGTGGTTTCGACATTCGCCCACAGGGCGAACATGATTTGCAGTGAAGCCAAGGCCACACGTTCGCATCGTTGTGTGGGTCGGCTCTCCGGCCGACCGATTTGATGGATTTTTGCGTCAGCCTGAAGCTGACCGGCACTGAATAAACTGTCCTGTGGTTGGCGTACGTCCTTCCCCGCACGTTGTGCGGGGATCTTCGACGTGCGCCAACATTACTCAAGGCGCAGGCTTCGACTTTGAAACCCACCGTTCCGGTGGGTTACGGGGCTCCATGATCTATTACGAGAAGAAGAAAGATGGCATCGCAATCGAATTCGATTTTTAAGATTGATCATGATTGCATCTTGACAATGGGAATGAACTGTGTTCACTTCAGATTAAGATGAATCTGATCTCGATTCAATTCTCTTTTGGCTCCCCTTAATGCAGGCGGGGACAATGTCGTAACGAGTGCAGCTCCGTCGGAGATATCAGTATAATTGGCTTTATATGTATCATCACCCAGGTCTTCTATACTGCCGATGTAACGCAAAATCATATCCGATTCTTGCCGACTCACACAGGGAAGTCCAAGAGTCTGGATTTCAAACTTGGGAGGATTTCCATTCCGCAACCGCTCCTCCATGAATTTGCCATGTGACGCGATGCGCGTTTGGATCATCTTATTTGCGAAACCGGAAAACTCCGGCAGTTTGTTTGAAATATGTCTGCGGAAGTTTTCGTCAATCTCATAACCCATGCTATTTCTCTCTGCCGCCATTGCAGCAAACATGGTCGTGCCGGTTCCCAGAAAAGGGTCTAAGATAAGATCGCCTTTCACGGAAAACATATTGATGAGACGATATGCAAGTTCAAACGGGAATGCGGCACTTCGCTTTCGAAGATCATCATGATTCAAATCCTGTCCGGCACCTTTGAGATCGAACCATACGTCTGAGAACCATTGATTCCGCTCTTCCCAGAAGAACGCACTTTCCCGCCTGAGCTGTTTCTCCGATGGCGTTTTGAAATTGCGTTTTCCACCTTTCCGAAAAACAAGGATGTATTCATGCTCCAACGTCACATAGGCACCGGGGGGCAACATTCCGGAACCCATGAATTTATTTGGTGCATTCGTCGTTTTGCGCCAGATAATATTCGGCAAATTCTGAAAACCGATGGACAGGAATTTATTAATTATGCGGGAGTGGGATGAAAACAATTGGAAATTCTCCTTAACAGTACGAGTGGCGTCGCCTACGTTAACGCATACGATACCTCCATCTTTTACGAGAAAGTGGAGTCGGTTCCAGACCTTGTCGAGTTCCTCATGCATCAAATTGAAAGCCCTGGCACATTCCCCTGCGGAAAGGGCAGTCTGAATCGCACCATTTAGCACACAGAAATCTCTGTCCCACATTTCGATCATCGGGTAGGGGGGCGAAGTAACCACCAAATCGACGGATCGCTCATCGACCAGGTTCAATTCGCCGGCTGATCTATAATTTACTCGGTGTGAAGTCTGTTTTTGCATCGTCCGGACTTCCCATCCCGTGACCAAATACTCACGTGACTTTCAGCATTTCTTTCAATTGGCAAGTGTAATCAATCGTGGAAAAAACGTCAATCATTTGGATCGAGTTGCATGCAGCATGCTTCTATCCGCATTGGACATTGGGTGCCGGTCGGCCCTTGGGGCGACGGATTTGATGGAGCTTTACATGGTACCTCACCTAACGGGTGAGTAGTGGTGAATTTTCCTGAGTGTCTCATTCTGCCCTTACTTGGTATAATCCGGGCAGATGGGTAACAGCCCCGGCTTTGCTAGGGCGCATGGACACTTATCCGCCTCTGGCGGAAGATGCCCATGCCACGAAAAATCCAATCTTGTCATTCCGGCCCGCCGCGGTGGGCCGGAGGGTCAAATTTAAACCAATTGTCGAAACCCCATCCCGCCGTGATTGGCGGGATGGGGGATTTCGACCTGCGGGCTGTGCGGTAGCTCTTGTCTCGTAGATGGTTACCGCTTTCCGAATTTGCCGGGACTGCCGGAAAACACCGTCAATCCCATTTATTTTGCCTAAATTCCATAATTCCTGTAAATAAAACTCAACTATTTCCGGGAGATGCCGTACCTTGCAGTGTAGATAATGGAACAGTAGGCCTTTTTGCGAACAACCGCTCGGAACACCTTCCCTCGGAAATTCACAGAAAAGATCGACTTGTTTCACCGGCCATATCGGCCAACGGATCAGGAGCGCCGTTTCGCTCCGCACAGTAGTAAAGGAAGTGGATCATGACGGAAGGTACCGTGAAGTGGTTCAACGACAGCAAAGGTTTCGGATTCATCACCCGTGAAGACGGCGACGACGTGTTTGTGCATCACACCTCCATCACCGGCGAGGGTTTCAAGTCTCTGGCCGAAGGTGACGCGGTGCAGTTTGACGTGACGCAGGGCCCGAAAGGCCCGCAAGCCGCCAACGTGCGCAAACTGTAAAACGATTAGTCTGGACAATTGCAATCCCGGCCCGGGCGCCATGCCCGCGGCCGGGTTTTTTTATCTGCGACAGCTGCATGGGCCACCCGCGGCCTGCGCCGTCCACAGCAAAAAAGCCCCGCCGGGAAAGCGGGGCCTTTGGATTTGGCCGGCGATCGGCGAAATTAAATCAACGGTACGAACTCATACAGGCCTGCAGCCGGCGTCCGACATCCGCCCAATTGATCACATTCCAGAAGGCCTTGATGTACTCCGGGCGACGGTTTTGATACTTGAGGTAGTAGGCGTGCTCCCAGACATCGAGGACCAGCAACGGTGTCACACCCCACATCGTGAGGTTCTGATGTTTTTCGGCCTGCAGGATCACGAGGTTTTTGCCGACTGGTTCCCAGGCTAGAATCGCCCAGCCGCTGCCCTCGACTGCGCCCGCGGCCGCCGCGAATTGGGACTGGAACGCCTCCACGGAACCAAAACTGCGGCCCAGCGCCCGGGCCAGATCACCGCCGGGTTTGCCGCCGCCGCCGTTTCCGGCAGGCGCCATATTTTTCCAGAACAAACAATGCAGCAGATGGCCGGAGCCGTGGAATGACAGCTCGCGGCTCAGGGCCTTGACCGTCGCATAATCACCCGTGTTGCGCGCCGCCTCCATGCCGCTGAGCGCTTTGTTCAATCCCATCACATACCCCGCATGGTGCAGATCATGATGGAGTTTCATCGTTTGCTCGTCGATGGCGGGTTCCAGCGCATTGTAGGCGTAGGGCAGCGCCGGCAAAACATATTCACCCTTCGCTTCGTCCCACCCCGGCAGCTGCGCCGTATCTGTCCCGGTTGCCGCCGCTGTACCCATCGAGTCCATTGCTTCGTGTCGATCCATGGCCTGCCTCCTTATCGTCATATTTCATTTCTACCCCTGGTTATAGTGATACGGAAACGATTGCCGGATAAGCGGAAAATATTACTAAAATTGTCATATTTAATCACGCAGCGATTATTGTCCGTAACGAGAGACGCGCAAAACTTGCATCAATATCAATCTCAGTCAGGAGTTGCCGACCAACCAAAAACCCCGCCTGCAATGGCGAGGTTTTTGGTTTCAGGCGAGTAACGTACTGCGAGTAACCGCGCGCTCTACGCCATGGCGGCGATTTTGTCCCCAATATGGTCGTACACCTCTTTCAATTCATTCCTGGGACTGAATTCCACAAAGGAAGTGTCTTCCTCCACCCACACCGTATGCCCTGCGGGCCAGTAAAAAGCCTCGCCGGCCGTACAGATTTCCTCTGTGCCGTCAGTGTAACGGACATGAATGGCCCCTTTAAGCATATATCCCCAGTGCGGGCAGGAACATTTGTCGTGGGGCAGCCCTTTAAGCAACGGGGTGGCATCGGCGCCGGCGGATAATTCGACATAGGCCACTGCCGAATCGCCCCATTCGGATACTCGAAATGTGGCTACCGGTAGTTTAAGCGCAACAGGCATTTTCTCTTTTAACAGCTTCACAAGTTTCTCCTGCGAAAGGCGTCTCTGATCACTTGGCCGCGGCTATCGTCACCGGGACCGGGTTGGTTATGATATCCAGCACCGGAGAGGTTTTCTTGACATGCGCCCAAAGTGCGGCAACTTTCTCCGGCGGGGCATCGCAGTCGGCGCGGTATACCAGGCGAATCCCTTCGTAACCCGGCCGGACATCGTCGGAGAGTCCAAGAAAACCATGAAGATCGACGTCACCCTCAAGATCAAACTCGAGACTCTTCACCGTAATCCCCCGGGCCGCCGCATTGTAAACAAAGCCCACAGTCAGACACGAGGCCAGGGCCTGCAATACCGATTCTACTGCGTTAGGACCGGCATCATTGCCAAGCAGCACTGCCGGCTCATCACCTTCCAGCACAAAAGCCCTGGTCCGGGAGGTATCTTCCTGCCCGGCGCCATAAAAACCCTTGACCGTCGTGCGGGAGTGCCCGCCATTCAGCCATTTCGTGGACGCCCGGAATTGAAAACGCGCCAAACCGGGATTATCCTTAATGGCATTTACAGTCTGGACCAATTGGTCAACATTGACGCCGTTTGGTTGAGTCTTGACTTGCGTGGACATTGGAGATTCTCCTTTGTATCACTTAGATGACGGGAAGGCTAGTGCCGAACTGGATATCTGCCTCCACAATTTGTGTCTCCCCGGAATTTTCGGGCCGTGGCCAAGCCGGGTCCCGAATTACTGTCGGAGATAATACGTATTGAATTGGGATCAAATTAGTCTAATTTGATTTTTGCCGCAGTAGTTTGGAGCATGGCAACAATAATTGAGGCTAACGACCCGCCGGCCGCATCGGTAAAACGGTGTATATTTCAGCCGTGACGTTGTTCCAGTTGCTCGACCGCACTGGAGAAATGCATCTGCACGATCACCCAGCGGCCGGCGCGCTTTTCCAGCACACCGGTCCAGCGGACATCCTCCCAGTTGGCCGGCCGGCCCTGCCATTCATTATAATCATCAAGTCGACAGTGGTACCAGGCGACATCCCCTGACCGTGACAAGTGTACGTGCAATTCCCGGATCTCGAAACCGACGGCTTTGAACTCATCGTCCATAAAGAAACTCTCGGTCAACTCGACGAACGCCTTGTGTCCGTGGACTGTCCCGCTGTCGCGCGGTACAAAATAGAACAGGTCCTCATCCTCGGCAAAACAGCGGTACAACAAGTTTTTGTCTTTGTCGGCCGCCCACGCAATGCCGGCGGTAATGACTTCCCTGATCTTTCCGATCTCCGTGTCATGGTCTACATTTTCACTCATGGGCTATTCCCTCCTCTGCACTCGTTCCGGGCCGCCACACAGGTAATACAGCGAACCGGGCACAGGGGTTACACTTTTTTGTGGCTGGTTCCCCCAAAGTCGGACAAGGCGCCATAAAAAAAATCCCGCCGTCGGGCGGGATTTTCGGGATATCGATCGCGTGATGTAGGTTATTTCCTGCGGCGGCGAACAACCATCCCGCCGACCAGGCCGCTGCCTAACAACAGCAGTGTCGCGGGTTCGGGAATGGCGTCATGGGACACCCCGACGATCATATCGTTATGGTCCCAGTTGGATGAGGTGTGATCGTCATCAATGAAGATCAGGTAATCGAAATTGCCGATGCCGTAATAATCCTCATTTTGGTTGTTGAAAAAATACGACGCCGTACCGTGGGCCGCAACATCATACACCATAAACCACTGGTGCTCGTTGGCCGCCGAACCTTCGGTCAGGGAACGCTGGGAAACCAGGTACGAATCGCCATAACTGATTGTGCCGTCGAAGTCAGTATCGTTATGCAAATACAGGGTCAAATCATCGCCGCCGGGATTGACCACATGATAGTCCCGGTGAGTCCCCGGCCCGTCCGGACCGTTAAACAACTCCAGCCCGTGCGTGCGCGGGTCGGTGCCTTTCGCGGTCACTCCGAAACGGTTGATCGGGTTCCAGGGATTGGAATACTCGGCCAGTAGCGAGAATGTGTACAGCGAGCTTTGATCCAGCCGGAGATACACATCCTGCAGGGCACCGGCCTCCGGGGTTATCGCCACGCCATCGACATACAACACCGGCACAGCCGCTGCGTTCAACGCCAGTCCCAACACGAATAACGATGCAAAAACCAGAACACGTTTCATGCCATACCTCCGGCTGATGGGCCATTTGCACTTTCTCAGTGACCCACAACGCAAATTGTATGCCCGGGAACCAAAGGTGCCCGCGGACACGGTTTGTCACGTATGTAATTGCGGCATGGTAAATTGCGTCGCAACGCGCAATTATATCCACACTTGCTTCGTGCAGGAGTTTGCAGGTTGTATTCCATCGTCTGCAGGGTTACCGCTGTCGTGATAACTCTCGATTCACCCTGCACTGAAAAATCGAATCACTTGCCCCGGAACGCGCGAGCAACCGGCAGTCCGCCCGACGGCCCGCCCCTCACCCAAAGGGTCTAATTCCCTTTTCCATCGTTTGAGCGAGCATTTTTCAAACTGCGCCTGCGTAATTTTGTTTAGGCAGGACACGGCCGGGGAATCAGGCGGATGTCCTGCCTATGGGCGCATCATGCACTTCGAGATGGCAGCCGTGCTATTTAAGTTCCCTCGCAATTGAAAAGCGCCGGATGCAGCAGTAATGTGGGGTCGGGAACCCGGGTATTTGCATAGTGCGCAATTTTGCCCTGGTCGCCGAAAGTGGAGGTGGGCAAGGAACGCAACAGACTTTTCTTTGACCAAATGCAGACGGATCTTCCTTCCATGGTCGGAGAAAGGCCCAATCTGTTGCACGGGCCGGCACGGCCGGCGGAGTGGGGACGCAATTTCGTCTCCGGAAGAAAAAGGATGGGGGTCATGAAGGAAGGTACAGTCAAATTGTTCGGCGAGAAAACCGACTGGTTTCGCCGGCCTCCCTGGCCGACCGACTGGCGGAACCGTTTGGCCCGAGGACGAAGAAGGATGTGTATCACCAAGGAAGGCACTGTCAGATTATTCAGCGATTCCGGGACTCCCCATGTCATCTCGCAGGAAAGACAGCACGAATCGTCCGAGCGTGGTCGCGGAGGCGAGTCGTAGTCGCAATACGTGCGCCGGGGCCGGAGGGCTTGAAATGCCGGGCCGGGGTCATTCAGGTGTGTTGAGAAGTCTTATGCCAAGCGGTTTTTCGTCGCGACTTTTTCGATTTTCAAGCGATTAATGAACGCTACCACCACACCTGCTTGCCGTTGGTGATCGTGAAGATGCGTTCTTCTTTGTCTGATCCCGTGGCGACCAGCCAATACAGGCCGCTGGCGGGGACGGATTCGAAGACCAATGGCGTCTTTCCGGCGACCGCCCGGCCGAGCGAAACCCAATCATTATCACCCATATAGAACAACTCATATTCCTGCCCGTCAGTAAGGAATGTCCGGGCGATACCGTCGGTCGAGGCCTCCTGTTTGCGGGCGGTAGTCGAGGTCAATTCGACCGGGATGTTTGCGGCGCTGTCCGGCACAAGATGCCGGACTGGGCAATCCTGCTGCAGGATAAATGGCGTTCCCCACGGCACGGTCTTCTCGTTAAGGTACAATGCCGGGAGGTAGGCGATGTCGGTTCCCATGTCGGTGAACGTCGCAGCGCCATTGATAATTCGCCCCCAGTGGATCGCCTGCCATTCACCGGAGTTGAATACACACAAATAGGCGATATCAACCGAATCGGGGACCTCCCGCCCAAATGTGATGGTCGGAGTGCAGACCGCCACATAATCGGCGGTGACGTCGAGATAACTTTTCCCCGCCAGCCAGCCGGGGACTTTTTCCTGTTTCCGGTCCTGAAAGATGAGATTGTCCTTTTGGTTGTTGAACATCTTGCGGTACACTTTGGCCAGTTTGTTGGCCAGGACATACGTGCCGGGATTACATTCAGCACCCATGAACGGGGTCACCTGTCCATTGGGCAGGACAATCGCATTCCAGGCATGATTGTTCCCGGAGTTGGCCCAATGGGGTGTGTAATCGCTGGTCACGGCCAATCCTATTGCGCGCATCGCGTAAATCGTGGCGTTGGTCATGTCCTCACAGCGGCCTTTCCCGATGGCCAGCATCTCGGAAATCCCCAGATCGGTTGGGTGATAGTAAAAACGGGGATCGAAACCAAACCAGGACATGACATCATCATTGATGATTTGTGCGGCCTCAATCGGGTCGGCGGGATTGGTCATTGCGGTATCAATCCCCTGATACTTTTCCCAGAATATTTCCCGCCACGATTCCAGTGGTTCATTGCTCCCCCGATAGGGCAGGATATAGCGGCAAAAATCCTCGAACGTAAAACCCTGCGCCCAGGGTTTTTCCCGCCAGGCGCGGAAGGCATAATTAATCTGGGTGATCAAAAACTCCGCCGTGATCGTTTCGAGATCGTTGATTTTTGCGCCTTTGACGAAGTCCAGCGTGCCGTGTCGTTGTTCGAGGGTGTCAAACGCGGCAGTAAGCACGGTGTAATCCGGATAATCCAGAACATTGTGGGGAATCTCACTACCGGCCGTATCCACCAGCCGGTACGTTGCATAGCAATGCCCCTCCATGTTGCCAATTAAATAGTACGCCGCCTGCAGTTTCAGGGTATCGTCATCGGCGGCAAAATTGGCGAGTACGCGTTCGAGCTCCGCGCGGTTTTCCCCGGCGTTATCCAGCGCGGCAGTTACCTCGGGAGGGTAGGGGCCGGCCGCGCATGAAGCGAGCAGAAACACAGCCACGATTAACAACGAAGAGTGATTGAAGGGATTATTGCTGAACATCATGGCCTCCCAAGACACCTTTGAACAAAAAGAACATCGCACACGTACCGATGACTGTCTGCCGAAAGTACAATGACCGTCAATAATTGTATCACATCTCTGCCCTCCGTGCGGCGTCGATCGAATAGATCGCCAGCGCCACCCAGATACAACAAAACGTAAACGCCGAAGACCAGGAGAGGGGTTCCCCATAGACGAATACCGCCAGGGCAAAGTGCAGACTCGGCGAAATATATTGTAGAAATCCGATGGTCGACAAGCGCAGCCGCCGCGCCGCCTTGGTAAACCATACGAGGGGAAATACAGTCACCGCTCCGGCCAGCAGCAATAAACCGTCGAACGGCCGCGAGATAGCTCCCAGTGATCCGGCGCCGGTGTATCCCAGCCAGATCAAATACGCGGCGGCGAGGGGGAATAACATCGACGTCTCCACTGCCAATCCCACGACAGCATCCACCTTGACGATTTTGCGCAACAAGCCGTACATCCCGAACGAACAGGCAAGGATCAGCGCGACATAGGGAACCCCCGCTCCCCGGATCACCTCGAAACCGACCGCCACCACGGCCAGGGCTACGCTGATTTTGCCCCAGCGGCTCAGCCGTTCACCGAGAAATACCATGCCCAGCAGGATGCTGACCAGCGGGTTGATATAATATCCCAGACTGGCCTGCAGCAGCAGGTTGTTGGTCACCGCCCAGATAAAAAGGAACCAGTTGGTACTGACCAATATGGTCGTCGCCGCAAGAAAAAGTAACGTCTGCCGCGAATGCAGGGAACTTATCGCCGGGCGCCAGCGCCGCGTGAAAGACAAAAAGACCGCCAGCAGGACCACCGACCAGACGATGCGGTGGGCCAGGACTTCCAGTGGGGGGACGGTCGAGACGGCTTTGAAATAAATCGGCGCCAAGCCCCAAAATACGTACGCTGCGAGGCCGTAGGCCACGCCGGCACGGGCGGCATTACCCGGTGAATCTGCGTCCGCTGTTTGCGGTTCCGGGGGAAGTTTATGCGCGGGCGGCATTGGTGTCTCTGAGCATGGTTTATCTGACGGGGAAAGATGCCGATCGCCGGCGTGTTTGCCAACGGCTAATACGTCGTGCCTGTCAAAAGATACGTCGATTTCACCGTCCCGGCGATGTCCAAGTTTGCCTGGTGAACTCCCGACAAGGTACTCCGCTGCTTGGGGGTTGTTAAAAATATCCAAAAAACGTCATTGCGAGTCCCGCTTTTAAGCGGGACGAAGCAATCTCACACGTCGAGATATCTCTGAGCAACAATAAGATCGCCGCATCGTCCCGCCTGATGGCGGGACTCCTCGCGATGACATTATATGTCACATGGTGAGGTTTTTCAATAAACTGCTTGCAGTGGGTCTGTAATTGGTGAATTGTACTGACCTACCACGGGGGCGGGCCACAAAAAAAACCGGAGCACGCATTGCGCTCCGGGTCGCGATGGGGACATCACCGCAGTTGACTGTTATTTCATGAACACCATTTTTCGCGTACTGACAAATTCCCGTGTGGTGAGGCGATAGAAATACACGCCGGCGCCGACTTCCGCGCCCGAGGCATCACGGCCGTCCCAGAAGGCCGTATGTTCCCCCGATTCAAGGTCCCGGTCGACCAGCGTGGTCACTTCCCCGCCCATGATGTTGTAGACCTTGAGCTGGACCGCTGCAGCCACCGGCAGGTTGAAACTGATCCGCGTGACCGGGTTGAACGGATTGGGGTAATTCTGCGCCAGGGAGAACCGGCCGGGCATCGTGCCGGTTTCCTCAATAATATCCGTGGACAACTGGACAATGATCGTGCCTTTCATATCGCCGAATTCATGCGGCCGGCAGAAGAAGGGAAAGGTCCCGGGGTCGTTGAACTGCCGCTCGAAAACCTGGTTCCCCGAAGACATTATCTCATCCCAAAGCGTCCCCGCCGCGGCATCAGACGACCCCAGGCCGTTGGTGGTGGTATGGACGCCCGAGACCCACTGCCAGCGGACGATATCGCCGGTGTTGATGGTCAAATCGCGCGGGCTGAATTGAAAATTCATCACTTGCACAACATGTGTCTCGGCGGCAACACCTGCGGCCAAAGCCAGCACGACCGCCATTGCCAGAATAGTTATCCGTGTTTTCATCTGCACCCTCGGCGTTTCCCTTTTATCACTTACTTGTAATACGACATCGCGATATAATTAGGTTTGATTAATTATGATTGATTTAGTAATATTTGCCGCCATCACATAAGTCGTTGTGACAACACGTGTTGTCGAATTGTCGATCTGTCCATTATGACGCCGAGGGACTTGACCGCATGCGAACGTCAAGGAATGGCCGGGGATTTGGCCCCGGATCGGCCAACCGGCCGGCGGTGCGTATCTCCAACAGCGGCGGTTATAGAAATCCGGAGCAAAGTGACGCCTACTCCAGCCCCTGCTCGGTTCGCCTGATAATCTCGTTCTGTAAGTCGGCGCCGAGGTCGACGAAATAATCGCTGTACCCCGCCACGCGGACGATCAAATCGCGATATTGTGCCGGGTGTTGCTGGGCTTTGCGTAATGTCTCGGCGGTGACCACATTAAATTGGATATGGTGGCCGTCCATCTTGAAATACGCGCGGACTAGGTGCCCTAATTTTTCAATGCCGTCCCGGCTATCCAAAATTTGCGGCGTGAATTTTTGATTCAACAGCGTGCCGCCCGTGCGCAGGTGATCGATCTTGGCCGCCGATTTAAGGACCGCAGTAGGGCCGCGGCGGTCGGCGCCCTGTACGGGGGAGATACCCTCGGACAGCGGCTGACCCGCATGACGGCCGTCCGGCATTGCGCCGACCACGCTGCCGAAATAGACATGTGATGTGGTCGGCAACAAATTTATGCGGAAATGCCCGCCCTTGGTATTGGGCCGGCCATCGACCGCCTTAAAGAAACTCTCGAATACTCGCCGCAGTATTTCATCGGGATAATCATCATCGTTGCCGTATTTGGGTGTTTCCTCCACAAACATTTGCCGGCTTTTATCGAAACCTTTGAAATCGGTATCGAGGGTTTCCAGTAGTTCCGCCATTGTCAGGTTCCGCCGGTCAAAAACATGATATTTGATCGCAGTCAGTGAATCGGTGATGCTGCCTAACCCGACACCCTGAATATATGACGTATTATATCGCGCGCCGCCGTCGTTATAGTCCCGGCCATGGGCAATACAATCGTCGATCAACAGCGACAAAAACGGCGCGGGAAGATACTCGGCCCACAGCCGTTCGATGATGCGGTTGCCCTTGATTTTAATGTCAATAAAATGCCGCAATTGTCGTTCGAAAGCGGCATACAAATCATCGAACATCTGGAATTCAACGGGATTTCCTGTTTCAAGCCCGATCTTTTTGCCGGTCCGGGGATCGACGCCGTTATGCAGCGTGATCTCCAGCACTTTGGTCAGATTGAAATACCCGGTAAGGATATAACTTTCCTTGCCGAATGCGCCGGTCTCCACGCACCCACTGGCCCCGCCGTTGCGGGCATCGGTGATCGATTTCCCCTGCCGGACCAGTTCCTGAATAATGGCGTCGGTGTTAAACAATGAGGGTTGGCCGTAGCCGGTTCTTATGATATTTAGCGCGCGGTGTAATAACCGGTCGGGGCTTTTCTTGCTGATTTGCACCATTGAGCTGGGTTGTAACAGGCGCATTTCCTCAATAACATCCAAAAGGAGATACGTTAACTCGTTGGCCGCATCGGCGCCGTGTTCGTCGACACCGCCAAGGTTGATCAGGCAAAAATCGGTATAGGTGTTGCTTTCCTGCGCGGTCACGCCGACTTTGGGCGGCGCGGGTTGATTGTTGAATTTAATCCAGAAGGCCTGTAGCAGTTCCCGCGTGCGTTCTTCGGTCAAGGTCCCGTCGGCCAGTCCGCGGCGGTAGAACGGCAGCAGGTGTTGATCGAGCCGCCCCGGATTGAACGAATCCCACGTGTTCAATTCGGTGATCACACCCAGATGCACAAACCAGTAGTACTGCAACGCCTCCCAGAACGTCTCCGGGGCGTACGCGGGGATCTGCGCACAGATCGCCGCCATTTGTAAAAGTTCGGTTTTGCGGGTCGCATCTTTTTCCCCGGCGGCCAGCTCGGTCAACCGACGGGCGAAACGTCCGGCGTAATTGATCAACGCGAAGGCGGCAACGATCATCGCCTGCAGTTGCTGCCGTTTGGCCGGCGCCTGATCGTCACCGTAAAAATCAAGCTTACGGATACTGACGTTGATCTCATCAATGAAATCCAAAAATCCCTTATGGTATATCTTGTCGTCCAGCACTGTATGCCCCGGCGCGCGTTGTTCCTGAAATTCGGTAAACACTCCAGCTTCGTAGGCGGCCCGCCATTCTGCGTCGACTTCTGCGAAAATGCGGTCACGAAGCGAACGCCCCGACCAGAAAGGGATAATGATGTCCCGTTGCATGTTTCGCGTTTGTTCATCAACGGTAAACGAGATTTTTTCGCGGCTGTCGAGGATTTGAAAATCATCCAGCGTATGCGTGCAAATTTCCGGGTAGGTCGGCGTGGCCTTGGGAGCGGGACCGCGCTCACCGACAATTAATTCACCGGCATTAATGCATATCTTTTTGTGCTCCAATAGATATGCAAACGCCCGCGCCCGCGCCACCGGGATCGATACCCGTTCGGCTTTCCCGCTTCGATAAAATTCAGTCAACAGCCGGGCCCGTTCCAGAGACAGGCAGGGGTGCGCCTCGAGACTCTGCTGCCGCAGTCGTTGGATCCGCTCGTTCATCTGTTTTAACCCCCTACGTGCACCAGGTATCCACGGGCGCGAAACCGTCCGGCACACACCTCCAGCATATCTTTCGACTGTGTCTGCCGGGGTTCCAGCCGCTGGGGCAGGTTGAACTTCCTGCGTTTGTTTTCGCCTAGAACGTTATACGGCAACAGGCAAACCTCATTGACTTTATTGAGCCGGTCAAGGTAAGCCAGGATGGCATCCAGGTTCTCTTCGGTATCAGTGATCCCGGGAATCAAGGGGACCCGCACCTGGATATCCAAATCATGCTGCGCCAAAATGGAGAGATTTTCCAAAATCAATTGATTTGAAGCGCCGGTCAATTTGACATGAATTTGTTCGTCCATGAGTTTGAGGTCATATAAGTACAAATCCACCAAACCGTTGATCCTCGCAAAATCCTCCGGGGGCGCACAGCCGGAAGTGTCCACCGCGGTGTGGATATGGTGATCCTTACACGCCTGTAAAAGCGCCGTGAGAAAATCGATTTGGTGCAATGGTTCGCCGCCGGAGAACGTCACCCCGCCGCCGGATTGATCATAGAAGATGACGTCTTTCAATACCTCAGTCATCACCTCCTTGATTGTCACCTCCCGGCCTATTATTTCTTCTTTGACTATCTCCCGGTCGGCGCCGTGGATCCGGCTACGGACCTCGATTCGTTCCACGCCGGTGTGTCGGCTTTCGGGGTTATGGCACCACCAGCAATCGAGCGGGCAACCCTTGAAAAAGACCGTAGTGCGAATCCCCGGACCGTCGTGGATCGCGTATTTTTTAATATCGAAAATCGTCCCGGTGGGCGGCATCTGGTGGTCCTGTCTCTCCGTCGTCATATCTTATTATCGTCGGTAAAGTTACGTGCGATACGCCTTGGAATCAAGCAGCCGGACGACAATATCCGCCGGGTTTTACTCCTGTCGCCGGATGATAATTGAAAGTAATAAACTTGACTTATTCATTATCCGGCATTAACTTAAGGCAACTGAATATTCGTTTTGCCGTTATCTCGGCAATGACTATGGTCACCCGGACAATGGCGGCACGTGGTGAGTGGATTATTTAATGAACTCGGCAGTCCGGTCGAAGCGAGCGGACACTACCGTTCAATGGAGGTGCAAGATGCGTTCAGGTTTGGCTGTAGTGCTGGTCGTGAGTATCGCTTTTGGTGCTGTTACCGTCGCAAGCGCCGATATTCCTCGGTTGATTACATACCAGGGTCGGCTTGCCGATGACACCGGCACACCGGTGGCCGATGGCGATTATATCCTGGTGTTCAGCATGTACGACGACAGCACTGGCGGTTCACTCCTGTGGACGGAAACACAAAACGTCACGGTTCAGGGCGGGTTGTTCGATGTCCAGTTAGGCATCACCGAAATATTGGGCGCCGATTTGTTTGCGGGCTACCCCAATCTATTCCTGGGGCTGAACATCAGCGGCCTGCCGCAAATGACGCCGCGCACGCGGCTGACGTCCGGCGCGTTCAGTTTTCATGCGCTGTCCGTGGCGGATGATGCCGTCGGCAGTTCAGAAATTGACGACGGTTCGATTTTGTCGGAAGATATTGGGCAGAACGGGGCAACTGATGGTCAAGTGCTGGTCTGGAAAACATCTTCCTGGCTTCCCTACGACCTGCCCGCCGGCGATATCACCGGGGTGACTGCCGGAAACGGGTTGAGCGGTGGAGGGACTTCTGGTGGAGTGACGCTGAACGTCGGTGAGGGCGCCGGTGTCGATGTCTCTGCAGATCAAATCGCGCTCGACATCGCCTATACCGATGACCGCTATCTTAATGCCGACGGCGATACCCTGACCGGCTTGTTGTTGTTGGATGAACCCACCGACGGGATCTGGGATGCCATACTCAACGGGAATGTGAACGACGGGGGGCTTCTGCTGTTGAATCAGGAGGACGGCACATACGGGATGCGGCTCTATGGCGGCAGCACGACGAATGGTTCTGAAATTTATATGTACGACACCGCAGGCACCCGGACAATAAGACTCGATGCGGATGCCGAGGGGAATTCCGCCGCGCAATTGCCCGATGGTTCGATTTCGGATACTGAAATTCAAGATGAACCGGGGATTGCGGCTGATAATAATTCGTTAGATTTCACGTTGACGGATGAAATGCTCGGGCTGATAAGTCTTTCCATCACCATCCCCACCTCGGGGTATATTGTTGTTGAGGGCAAGTGTTACGGGGAAACATATGGCACCACCGGGGGTAATTATGGATATGTTCAAATTGACGAGACTCCCGGCGGAATCGACGCCTATCCCTATTATGCACGGTTCGGGCTGGGCAATCACGCCGGCACCGGTCACAATTTTTTTCCAGTGTATGTGACCCGGGTCTATCAAAAATCAGCCGGGACGTATACTTTCTACATGGAGGGCATCGCTGATCCGTTCAACGGTGCCGGGGCCGTCACGAAAACCTGGGATCACATGATCACCGCGACTTTTTATCCCACGTCGTATGGGTCTGTTTCCACGCTGGTTGCCTCCGGCGAAGCCGGCCAATTCGAGAACGCCGTCCCCGAAATAACAACACGCACAAGTCCTGACGGGGCCGCAACAACGCAGACCATGTATCGCGTGGATTTGCGTGAACTGGAATTGAAAGAAGCCCGGCTGGAGGCCGAACTGGAAAAGACGCGGCGGGAATTGTTGGAGGCCCGCACGGCAGGGGAACGTTGACGCCTCGTCTGGGGTGACCGACTCACCTAGAAAAGAACGGGCCACTGGTATCTTTCCAGGTCGATCCGGTCGTCCGAATCGAAAACAATTCGCTCTTTTTTCAGCAGCGCTTTTTGTTGCTCATAGCCGCGGCCCGGTTTGAGTGAGATCTTTCCCTTCCAGTTAATCACCCGGTGCCAGGGGAGATGTTCTTTCTCCGCTGCCGAGTGCAATGTCCGCACGACCTGCCGGGCGGCGCGGGGGTTCCCAGCCAAGGCGGCGATTTGACCGTAGGTGGCCACACTGCCCCGGGGAATCTGTTTAATCACCTCGATCACCCGTTGATGAAATGAATCCGCCATACGCCAAACATATCGGTTCCCTGCGTTACCGGCAAGCCGATAGTCCGGCAGGCGGCCGACCCCGTTAGTGTTCATCAGCAGGTTCTCGCAAAAATCATTGTGCGCCCATGCGTATGACATTCATGCACCGGATCAGTTATAATCCCCACCGCCCCACCGGCCTGCATGTAGATGCGGAGACGACTGCGGCGTTCACCAGTCCGGATATTCAGGCGGTGCATTTATCGCTTGAGGAGTATTGCCCGACGCCGCTGATCGAACTGCCGGGTCTGGCCGCGCGGCTCGGACTGGGGCGAGTGCTGGTCAAAGATGAAGCCCACCGGTTCGGCCTGAAAGCGTTCAAGGCGCTGGGGGCGTCGTACGCAGTGTCCCGGCTGATTAAAGAGCAATTCGCCGCCGAAGGCCGATTTGTGGCTCTGGCCAAAGATTTTTACCGGCAAACGGATTTGATCCGGCCCGGCCAGTTTACGTTCTGCACCGCCACCGACGGCAACCACGGGCGCGGCGTGGCGTGGGTGGCGCGCAAGCTGCGGCAGCATGCGGTGATTTACATGCCGAAAAATTCCGCCGTGGCACGGATAAATAATATCCTGGGCGAGGGCGCGAAGGTCACTGTCATCGACGGGCCTTATGATGATGCGGTCAGACAAGCCGCGCATGACGCAGAGACGAACGGCTGGACGATCATTTCCGATACTTCATGGCCGGGGTATGAATGTATCCCCCGCTGGATCATGGCGGGATATCTTACGATGTTTCGGGAAATACACGATGTCCTAACAAAGGCCGACCGCATCGACGCCGTGCTCGTGCAAGGTGGAGTGGGCACGCTGGCGGCTGCGGCGTCCTGGTATTACAATATCGAGAATCCAACTCATTCCATACGGTTGATTGCGGTGGAACCGGTTACTGCGGCCTGCCTCAAGGCCTCGATTGACTCGCCCGGCGGGGAACCGCGTTCGATTCATGGGGAATCCAACACGATCATGGCGGGACTGAACTGCGGGACACCCTCACCGACGGCCTGGCCGCTAATCAAACAGGGTTTTGCCGCTTTCATGACGGTATCGGATGATATTTGCATTCGGGCAATGCGGACGTTCCATTATCCGTATGCCGCTGATCCAAGGATTATTTCCGGGGAATCGGGCGCGGCAGGTCTGGCAGGTTTGTTATCGTTATGTGAGGATACCACGATGTCTGCGGTCCGTGACAAACTGGGGTTGGGCCGCACCGCGACGATCTTACTGTTGAACACTGAGGGCGACACCGACCCGGAGTCATTTGGACGCTTGGTGCGATCTACCTGAACTCCGGTTTTTTCTCCGCCTCGCCGGCGTGTACGCCGCATATCGTTTATCTTATCCTCGCCGATGATACCATCGGATCCCAGGGCGGCAAAACCTCAGCTGTGGTCTCAAACAGCGCGAGGATTTCCCGGGGGATGTATTCCTTTCGCAGTACGACAACCTGGACGTACTGGTCAAACCACTCATCGAGCATGAGGAAGTAACCCTGCTTACCCTTCTTGTCACCCCAGGAATTTTCTACCAGCCACTTACGCACCTTGCCGCCCTCGAGATCGATCCCGGTAAAAACCATATTGTGAGTCGGGATGCTGGAATAGGTTTCGAAGAGGTCCCGGCGGGACAGCGTGAAATCCATGCCGTACAGTGACGCATCATCGTACAAATCGGGAATCATTAAGCCGTGCTCGGCGCTCGACTCCCGGCCCACATCACAACCAAACCAGACCACGGTACTGTCCAGCAATGATTGTTTGGTCAGTGCTTTCATGAGGGGAAGCGGGCAGTTGACGAAATACATATTCGGTTGGTCATAAACCGTCCGGTCGAGGTCAATTTCATATTTCTTATTGAACTGGAGAGTCGGGACCGAGTATAGCGGATAGTACTCAGCCAGCGCGCCACCGATCACCTCCTGATAAAATTCCCTGGGCGTACAAGTCGGGTGGGTAGTGAGTGTCGTATCCTGTTGCATATAGCGCCACTGAAATTCCCTCGGCGGCAAACCAAAATTGATCGCTAAAATTCTATATACGTCCTGCAGCGCCGTCATTTTGATCAGCGGGATGCTGTCCGGAACACTTGCATGCCGGATCTCGACTGCCGCCCGCTTCAATCGCAAACCCAGGACATTGACGACATAATCAGAATGCGACGAACTATATGTCTCAGGCATTATTTCTTTGGGCACGATGCCGTATTTTTTGACCAGCTCCACAAAACCCAGCCAGTTTTCTCCGTCGTTGACATGCGTTTTCATCAGAAACTCGACCATGCGGTCGGTATATGGTTTGTCTTTCGTCTGAATGATCGCCTCAAGGAACAGATTGGCCCGTTCCAGTTTCTCAAAAAAGTAAAGATAATTCTGCGACAATTCAAGGTCATCACAGTTCAGTTTTTTCGCCGCAATGGGTCGCAGGATGTTCAGCCCGGAAAACATCCAGCACCGGCCGGTCTGTTGTTGATCGGTGATTCTCTGACCGTCAAGGCGCAGCGTGAAAAACGTATCGACCGCAATGATTTGTTCCCAACTTTGGGTCACCTTTCTCCCATCGACCTGCGCCACAGCATGCTGGGCCGCCCGAAGTACGGCATCGGGCGTACAGGAACGCTCGAGTTCGTTCAAAACCTGCGGTGTAATGCCCCCGGATTCCTGCGCGCAAAGACTAATGGGCAGCACAAACACGCCAACCAGGACAGTCAATAATCTGTTCATGGACTACCTCCGTTAAACCGGCCGGCCCAGACCTGTTTCCCCTGTCGGTTCAGACCGTGCCGGACGACGCGACTCCGTGGCTATCGCCGGTTCAAGATAGTATGCATCGAGAAATTGGACAACAATTTAAAAAGGGGCGCCTTAATGCTTTTGCCGTTGCCGCTCCCCGAGTGTGCGAATATAATTTGTTCATTTATTTTTCTTGACAAGCATCATCAATTCAATCAATTCTAGGAACTGGTACGCAGGCGATGGGTCGGCCGGTTTGGCGGGAGGTTAATGAATAATGACCCGGAAGATTCAGGAAAAATTATCTGAAGACTGGCTGGCGGTGATCATCGGGTTGTTCATTTTCGGGCTGGCGTGGGGTGTATTCTTCGGCGCCGATCTGCTCGGCTGGGTGGTTACCGCAGGCATCTGGACCAGCATCACCAATACATTGAAGCCGGTTTCGCCGGATTTTGCCGGACTGCCGGGATTGGTCTCACTGCTGGCAACGTATCTTTTCCTGCTGCTGGTCATGACCATCGGGGCCGTCCTGCTCAAGGCAAATCTCCGAAAATTCGCCGTATCGTTCACGGTCGTGTTTTTTATCAGTTACCTCTGCTGGATTTTGGGTGCGTGGGCGTATATCGCCGCAACAACCAATCAACTGGGAAAATTCGGTATCTCCTGGTCGCTGAATTTGACCTCCGAGGCCGGGTATATCATCGCCCTGCTTGTCGGGTTGTTCATCAGTAATTTTGCCCCCCGGCTTGCGCGCTCCATCAGCGAAGCAGTCCGGCCGGAGCTGTATATCAAAGCGGCGATCGTCATGCTGGGTGGATACCTGGGCATTACCGCCGCTGAACAACTAGGGCTGGCGACGTCGGTGATGTTTCGCGGTTTTTGCGCCATCATTGAGGCCTATCTGATCTACTGGGCGCTGGTGTACTTTATCGCCCGCAAATATTTCAAGTTCAGCAGGGAATGGGCGGTACCGTTGGCCAGCGGGATTTCGATCTGCGGCGTTTCGGCGGCCATCGCCACCGGCTCGGCGATCAAAGCGCGGCCGGTAGTGCCGATTATGGTTTCATCGCTGGTGGTGATCTTTGCTGTCGTGGAGTTACTCTTCCTGCCGTTTTTGGCGCAAAAATTTCTCGCCAACGAACCGATGGTGGCGGGGGCCTGGATGGGTCTGGCGGTGAAGACCGACGGGGCTGCGGTGGCCAGCGGGGCCATTACTGAATCGCTGATCCTGGCCAAAGCTGCTGCCGAGCAGGGGATCAATTACCAGCCCGGCTGGATCATGGCGACGACGACGACCGTCAAAGTTTTCATCGATGTGTTTATTGCGATCTGGGCTTTTATCCTGGCCTGGATCTGGTCGGCAAAAATCGAACGGCGCACCGATGAAACAGTGCACCTCGGACAAATCTGGCAACGATTCCCCAAGTTCATTCTGGGCTATATGGCGACATTTTTCGTCGTCATCCTTGTCGCCGTCCTGGCCCCCGAGGTCGTGGGCCGGGCTAAGACAGCCATGGGCGAAGCCAATGTGTTCCGCGGCATATTTTTCGTGATGACGTTTTTCACCATTGGCGTGGTCTCCAATTTCCGGACCTTGTGGGAAGAGGGTATCGGAAAACTCGCGTTGGTGTATGTTATCTGCCTGTTCGGCTTTATTATCTGGATCGGAGCGTTCATTTCCTGGTTGTTCTTCCATGGCGTACGACCTCCTTTGGCCGGCTGAGGTGCAATGATGACCGAACCAAAACTCGCAGATGAAATCAAGAAGATGGAATATGAGCCGTTACTGCCCATCGAGAAAAAGCTTATCGGCTGGAGTCTGTGCCTCGGGGTCGTTTTGATTGTCGTTCTGGTCTGGGTCAGTCATACCTTTTTCGAGGTCCAATAATCGCAGTAAGGGCGGGCAGCAGAACAAAATTGGAATCGTCACCAACGGGAGTATTGGAAACCTGGCAGACATTTCTCGTCGGGTTTCTCATTCCGTCCTGCCTTGCGGCAGAACGGAAATCGGAACCCGACTTACAAAAAACTAGCTGCACTTGTTTTGTCCGGCGAGGGGAAATACCTTTTAAAAACAATTTTTTCGCATTGAATTCTTATCAAACATGTAACAAATTGCAATGCCCGATGCATACGCCAGAATATCAAAAGGATCAAACGTTCCAGAGAATAGCCCTTTAGGCCAAAACCACTGGCCAATCTCAGTGAACGTGCTGGCCATGAAAAGGGCACCAGCCGCGAGTTCTGGTGTTCGACCCAGGAAACGTTGTAAAATCGTTTTCCGTGTCGGATTGTCCAGCGACCTGGTGATAATATATAACCACGCAGGCAGTGTAACATCTGCGCCGTAGCTTGTAAGCAGTCCGCCTCGGACATGCCACATATCCAGCAAGCCGCAGCCAAGCCAGACAATGAGAAGTAACCACGACGTGATGTTCCAACCACGAGTGTTCATATAAATATTTTTCTATTTTGTGCCGGTCCGCCTTCAGACTGGTGGAAGAGTTACCCGAGCGTCGGTCGGCCCAAGGTTCGGGCCGCGCACACGGTATGACGTGGCATAGGCATCTTCCGCCAGAGGCGGACAAGTGCCCATGCGTCCCGGTTTTCGACCAAGGCCACCCGGCCCCTTGTCATTTCGACGAGCGCTAGCGAGGAAAAATCTTACCCGCACGCGGCGGAAGATTTCTCGCCGCTGCGCGGCTCGAAATGACGACGTGGGTTTCGGCGCCGGGTGCCCCGCGGCTCTGGGTTGTTGAAAAAGTCTCGTTTTTCACTTTTCACGCATGATCTGTAATGAATCCCTTACGGCGCGGGAATCCCGGCCATTATTTCATCCCGATGAACTGCCGGGCGAAATAACGCGACGTCAGTTTCTCGCCGGTGGCGCGTTCGATCATTTCATTCCAGGAATAGCGGTTGCCGGGGTAGAAAACGTTTTCCACAAAATATTTGCCGATCTGCGTTTTCCCGGCGAAACCTTCTTGGAAAGGTTCGGTCGAATTCAGGATTTTGCGGCCGATCGTTTCGATAAACTGCGAAGCCAGCAACTCACCCAGAATATAATTGTGATAATATGCGGTACTGGTGGCCAGGTGAATCTTGGCTGCCCAGTCCGGCTCATGGCGGCCTTCCGGACGGGTCAACCCCTGATATTTCTCGACCAAGTCCCACCAGAGGGTGTTTAAATCCCGGTCGGGGTTCTCATAGAGCGCTTTCTCGAAATGCAGCATGACCTGGGACCAGCGGCTGAAGACGATTTGCTCCAAACGCTGCATCCGGACACAGTCTTCTGCCGCCCGGTCGGACTCGGCTTGCGGTACACCGGCCACCTGTACCAGCCACTGCGGGTTCGCGCTCAAGCGGCCGAAAAACTCCGCCACCGCTTCCGTGGTCAGGGAATGCGCGGCGCCCCGCAGCAGCCACGGCGCCTGCGGGTCGTAGTAATAGTCATATACAGCGTGGCCCAGTTCGTGCAACATCGTGGCCATCCAGTAATTGTCGCGGCGTACGTTGCAGATAACCCGGACATCCCCCGCATTGTCGATCGAGACGCACTGTGCATGCTGGTATTTGCCGGGGCGTTCATACAGGTCACTGCGCGCCAGAATACTATCCACCGGTAAACCGATCGCGGCAAAGTACTCGCGCGAAAGCGCCACCGGATCTTTGCCCTCAAAGAATCGGTCGAGGTCGACCGGGTAAATCCGCGGGGCTTCCTGAAAAAAGCGGTTTTGGTAATGCCAGGGCTGCAATTGGCCTATCGCGATACCGTGGCGCGCGGCCAACGCTGAATCTATTTGCGCCTTGAGCGCCGTAAACGTGTCGCGCGTGAGACTATCGAGTTCCGCAAAAAGTGAGACAATCTCCGCCGGATTCTGTTCGTCCAGTTTCAACTGCATCTCGAAATAGTCTGCAAAGCCCAGGGATTGCGCGATGCGGTTGCGGAGTTTGACCAGTTCGAGAATCTCCGGCGCCACCTCGCGGCCGATTTGTTTGCTGGCCAGCCAGGTCTGCCGGAGTTCCTCGGCATCGGTCGCATACCTGAGAATGGAATCGACCTGATTGTCGCTCAGTTGGCGGTCGCCGATGGTCACACGGTACGTGTTGAACTTTTGTTCGATGTTATTTTCCCGATTCACCAGCTCTTCCAGCAGGAGCGGATCAACCTGGTGTTCCAGATGCCGCAGGTAGATGACTTCCAGTTGTCGGCGGAGTCCCGGGTCGATGACCTGCGCCGATTCATGAAACGTCTTGAGCTGCGCAAATATCTCCGTGTCGGAATATATTTTCGTCAACGCAATTTCCGCTTGGGCCGCTTTGGCGTAGTCGGCATCATTCCCGGTGACGACCGCGGTGAAATACGCCAGACTGCTGGTTATGCTGAGCGGGATGACTTTTGCTTCATATTCTTCGAGAAACGCACTGAACTTCATTTCCATATCTGTTGGATCAGCCGAAGATACGGGTACCATACTCCCCAGCAGGAACAAACACGCGACAATCAGCATCATCTTCTTCATCTTTCCTCCACGCACTAGGTCTAAACGCTTCCGACTCATCACGAAATCGTTCCGTCGGCGGAACGATTCCCCATGACCGTATGCCGTTTGCCGATCCGCGTACAGTCATGTTACAAGGTATGAAAATCGGCTGCCCGAAAACAATCGGTCTTGGCAATTATTGACTCTTTTTGACCACCTGCCCGCAGTTTGTGGTCTCGGGATCATCGTTGCAATACTTTGGGGAAATGCCGTCCCTGGGTTCGAAAGCAATATCCCCGACCGCGTTATGGCAGGCCGTGATGCGGATGCCGAAAGCCCGGCAAAGAAAAAAAGGACCTTTGCCCTTGCGGCAAAGGTCCCGACGGTTACATAAAGTTTTTCTTTTACGCCGCCTGACTTCCCTTGATGCGCATATTGTAGAACGAACGGTAGACAAACACGACCGAGATCAGGAAAAAGGCCAGCGCCAGGAGCAACCGAGTTGCAGTCGGCAGCTCAATAGCCATTTCCACCGCCAGCACACCAAACAGGGTGGTGAACTTGATGATCGGGTTCATGGCCACCGAAGATGTGTCTTTGAACGGATCGCCCACCGTATCGCCGACGACCGTCGCGGCGTGCAGCGGGGTGCCTTTCTCGCGGAGTTCGGTCTCGACGATTTTCTTGGCGTTATCCCACGCGGCGCCGGCATTGGCCATGAAGATCGCCTGGTACAAGCCGAATGCGGCGATGGAGATGAGATAACCGACAAAGAAAAACGAATCGGCACAGGCAAACGCAAGCGTGGTAAAAAACACGGTGACGAAAATATTGAACATGCCTTTCTGGGCATATTGGGTGCAGATTTCCACCACCCGCTTGCTGTCTTTCACTGACGCCTTCTGGGCCCCGGAATCGAGGTTGATGTTGGCCTTGATGAACTCCACCGCCCGATACGCGCCGGTGGAAACTGCCTGCATGGAGGCGCCGGTGAACCAGTAGATAATCGCGCCGCCGGCGATCAGACCCAGCAGGAACGGGGCATTCAACAGTGAGAAATTGTGACCCGCCGCCATCAGCATCGCGCCGATATCCTCCAATGACGTAGCGGCCGCATGACCCTCCCCGGCGAGCCGCTGCGACAACAGCAGGATGATCGAGAACACCAGCGTCGTGGCGCCGACGACCGCTGTGCCGATCAGCACCGGTTTGGCGGTCGCCTTGAACGTGTTGCCGGCGCCGTCGTTTTCCTCCAGACAGAGTTTTGCTCGCTCGAAATCCGGCGTGAAACCATAATCTCTTTTGATTTCTTCCTTGATGCCGGGCAGCGTCTCAATGGTGGATAACTCAAACACCGACTGAGCGTTGTCGGTCACCGGACCGTACGAATCGACGGCAATCGTGACCGGACCCATACCCAGGAAACCGAAGGCCACCAGCCCGAACGTAAATACCGGTGCGGCCGCCATGATCCCACTGAGACCCCAGGTGCTGACACCCCAGGCCGCGGCCATGAGGCCGACAATCGTCAACCCCATCCAGTAAGCGGAAAAATTCCCGGCGACCAACCCGCTTAGAATATTCAGTGAGGCGCCCCCTTCGCGGGCAGCCGTAACTACTTCCTTGACATGCCGCGATTTGGTCGAGGTGAACACCTTGACCAGCTCGGGGATGATTGCTCCGGCGAGTGTGCCGCAGGAGATGATCGAAGCCAATTTCCACCACAGAGTGCCGTCACCCAGTTCCGGCAGCATCAGGAAGGAAATCAAATACGTCATAATGATGGAAATAATCGAGGTAATCCAAACCAGGATAGTGAGCGGGGTTTCAAAATTGAAACTGCTCAGGGTGCTGTATTTGGCCCTGGCATAGACCTGGGTGATCCAATAGGAGATGATGCTGGTGGCAATCATCATGATGCGCATGACGAAGATCCAGACCAACAACTGCACTTGAATGGCCGGATTCAATACTGCCAGCAGGATAAAGGTGATAAGCGCAACGCCGGTCACGCCATAGGTCTCGAACCCATCGGCTGTCGGGCCAACCGAGTCGCCGGCGTTGTCACCGGTGCAATCGGCGATCACACCCGGATTGCGGGCGTCGTCTTCTTTGATATTGAACACGATCTTCATCAGATCGGAGCCGATATCCGCAATCTTGGTGAAAATACCGCCGGCGATACGCAAGGCCGCCGCCCCCAGCGACTCGCCGATCGCGAAACCGATAAAACAATATCCGGCCAGGTGCCCTGGGACAAACACGAGAATGGCCAGCATGATGATCAATTCCGTCGAGATAAGTAGCGTACCCACGCTGATACCGGCACGCAACGGGATGGCATAGGTCGGATAGGCCACGCCGCTGAGACTGGCAAATGCCGCGCGGGAATTCGCGAAGGTGTTGATGCGAATGCCGAACCAGGCCACCGCATAGCTGCCACCGATCCCGATCAGACTGAATAAAAGGATGATCAGCACGTTTCCCGCACCCACCGGCCTGAGCTGCCCGAAATAGACAATCATGACGAGCGCAATGAAGGTCCAGAGAATCAGGATAAATCTGCCCTGTGTCAGCAGGTAGGTTTTGCACGTTTCGAAAATGAGGTCCGAAATCTCGCGCATGGATTTGTGCACCGGCAGCTTCTTCAATCCCGCGTAGGCAAACCAGCCAAATAACATGCCCAGGAGGCAGACCACAAAACCCGCCAGCAAAAGGTTATAACCGCTAATCCCCATGAAACTTACCTGGCCCAGATCGGGAACAACAATGTCGGCCTCGCTGGCCTGGCTGATTGAAGCTGTCGCCAACACCAGCAACAGCAACATACTCAGCCGCAACAGCAATGGCCACCGGGAAACTTGGAACCCGGGTTCCAGCTTGTTCATAGCTGCTCTCCCCTAATTAAGTTTGGCATATCTCATTTCTGCGCATTCCCCACAGTGGCCGGCGCCGGCTGCTTTTATCGTTCCGGCGGCGCCATAACCGGGTGAATGTGCCTAGCTTGTGCGCGAATTTACAAGAACATCAGAAGAAAAGCCAATAAGTTTTCCAGTGGAATGTCAATAGAACAGGACACGCCGCCGGGATTTTTTCGATGATGCTGAGTCGATCTATGATTGGACTGCAGCGTTTGCATTCTGGATCGGCTGCGCGGCGCAGAAGCTCCGAATCTAATTGGCCGGGGTGGGTGAAATGCAATCTCCATGGTCCGGCAGTGTCGGTAGATAAGCCGGAGATAACCCTTTGCAGAAAAACCTCGAAACCAATTGAATACCATCCGATTATAAGCATCCCGACTTTGTTTTTTTTTGAAATTCAGTCTTTTAACCAAAATTCGGGATCGGTCGCGTTTTTTGACAGTTATGACCCGTCTTGATCCCTGCGGCGCTCAGAATCAACTTGTCGGGCAAAATTATATTGAGTATTCTGAGTGGTAGAGTCGGCCCGTTTTTAAAGGCGGTTTCCGATGTTGTTTTTTTTGAACGTGGATTCGCACCTTCACCTCCTTTCGTGGAAAATTTGAAGTACTCCCTCTTTTCAAGGAGAACCTTGTGCCAATGACTTTGAGAAAAAAATCACGATTGGCCCATCGCCTGGCGCGGGTATTATTCCGCGGCGTATCCGGCTTTCTGCTGACCGTGATCGTCGCCGGGTCCGCGTTCGCAGCCGGTGGCGGCAAACCGGCCACGAAAATCTACAATGTGGCCGATACCCGGGGCATGCATTCCGGATTGTCCAAATGGATCGCCGACATTTACAACAGCGATCTGCTTCTTTTCGGTCTTCTGGTTGTGGGTGTCATGGCCCTTATGGGGCTGACCATCGGCCGCACTATGGATTTTCTGGTGTCGCGTCTAGGCATCGATTTGGGCCGGTTGGAACATCATGAGTGAGCAGCGAAAACTGACAAGAGGTGAGATCTATGGACTTCTTCAATATCTATTTGCCGATTGCGGGTCTGGACTTTAATGTCCTGCTGCTGTTATTGATCGGCACGACGGTGGGCGTATGCGGCGGCTTTTTCGGGATCGGCGGTGCCTGGATCGTCACGCCCGCGCTTAATATTTTCGGGTTCCCCATGCCGTATGCCATTGGCACCGACCTGGCGCACATGGGCGGCAAATCAATCGTCTCGACGATCCGCCACAGTAAATTCGGCAACGTTGATGTAGCCCTGGCAGTATCGATGATCGTCGGTACGACGGTGGGCATGGAGTTGGGCGCGAAACTAGTCATGTATCTGGAGGGCATCGGTCTGGCGGAGACGGTCATCCGCAAAATATACGTCGTTTTCCTGGGGCTGGTCGGCAGTTATGTGCTTTACGATTATGTCAAACATGTCATGCGCAAGAAACGGATTGCCGGCGGGTCCTCCGCGGCCCTCAGCAGTGAGACCACGGTTGCGCAGCGGCTCCACCGGATCAATATCCCCCCGATGATCAACTTCAAGACCTCGGGCATTCGCTGTTCTATGTGGTTGCCGGTGCTGGTCGGACTGGTCACCGGGATCGTCGCCAGCGTACTCGGCGTGGGCGGCGGTTTTATCCGGATGCCGGCCCTCATCTATTTGATCGGATGTCCGACTTTGGTGGCCGTGGGCACCGATTTGTTCGAGGTCATGATCACCGGCGCATACGGGGCATTCACGTATGGTATCAAGGGACGTGTGGACCTGCTTGCCGCGATGTGGATGCTGGTCGGCGCCGCAATCGGTGCTCAGCTCGGCACGATCGCCGTCAAGTATGTGCGCGGGTATTCGATTCGGCTCCTGTTTGCGACGACCATCTATATTGCCTGTGCATCGGTGTTGCTGAAACAACTGGAGATGCAGACGCTGTCGTCGATACTCATTTTGACCGCCGGTGTCGCCATCAGCGTGGTGATCATCTCGCTTCTGGTGCGCGGGGTTCTCCGGGAACGCGCCGAGGCACGCAATAATGACAAGTCGGTTTTCAGCGTGGGGGATGAGTGATGATCAGGAAGTTCCTGCTAATCGTTGGCGTGCTGGCAGTGATTCCGCTGCTGGCCGGCTGTGTTGACTCGCCGCTGGTCGTACAAGGGGAGGTCCGCAGCTATGACTCGCAGACCAAGATTTTGGTCGTTGAAGACGAACGCAATCCCGGTCAATACCTGAGCATTTCCCTGGAAAAGGCCGACATGGGCGCCGAACCGGCCTCGGGCGACCTCGTGAGACTGGCTTACCGCGATCAAGACGGCACGTTGACGGCCACACGGGTGATGAATTTAAGCCATCAGACCGAGTTGAAGAAGAAGGGCTGACCGGCGATTCCAGCACACAAAATCAGAATTTTTCGAATCGTTCGCTTAAGAACATCCGGGCAAAATACTCCGGATGACTGTCGCTGTTCATCAGCATGTCGAGTTGACGACAGATCAGGGTCAACCGGCCCAAGTCGGTCAACCGGGAGCAGATGAAATCACACTCATACTTCTCGAGACGCGCCATGACTTTGTCGCCGCCGATATGCACGTCGAAACCCCGTTCGCGCAGGACGATCGACAGAAACCGACACCGCCGCTCGCGGCGTTCCTCGGCCGCGGCGCCACCCTCGAACCTGAAATGGATATAGTTCTTGTTCAGACTCTTCCCGCAGTACGTATCGACCGTGCTGAAATGATAGCCCGCCTTGGTCCCGAAGTTCATGTACCGGTCTGAGGCGACCACAAACGACGATCGTCCGACGCCGATGGCGGCAGGCGAACGAACGCCGATACTTTCTCCGACGACCGAGGCAAATCCGCGGGCGGAAACGGCCCGTGGCTGATCGAGGTTAATCCGCGCATCGGTCAAACCCGCCAGGAAAGCCCGCATGGGGACGGACGCGATCCCGTCCACCCCCACTCCCTGAGACGTGTCGGTACCGGGGAGTAACGCACCGCCGACATCCAGTACCAGTACGGGGAAGGGCAGCCGGCCAAGAAGCTGATGGGGCATTGAACTCATGGAGGAGGCCCGGTCGGCGATGCGGAACATCACCTCGAATACCTTTTCGTGCACGAAACGGGTGAGATCATGCAGCGTGCGGCAGTTACCCGGCTGGAAATCCGGTGATGCCGGATCGATCAGGTTCAGTGGTGTGACATACTTCGCCAAAGCCCGGAGTTTCGTCACCGCGAGATTCTCCCCGCGCCTGTGTTGCCGATCGGAATCGCCGAGTGTCGAGCCGACGATACCGGAGTAGATCCTGCGCGTGGTGGCATCCACCGTGACCGTATCGTTCTGCCCGAGAACATCGATGGCCCCTCTCAGGGCGACAATGGTCGGCACTCCATACTCGCGTACGAGTATGCCCATGTGCCCGATCGGCGAACCCTCTTCGGTCACGACTGCGGCACACCGATTCAACACCTGGGCGAACCTCGGCGTGGAGTGCCGGGCCGCCAGCACACCGCCTTCGGGAAATGTCAACAATTCGGCGTCTGCGGTGACCACCCGGACCGTACCTGCACCCACTCCCGGGCAGGCGGTCAAACCGCCCTGCAGAATCGGCGGCATGTCGGTTTCGACCCTGTCCGGCCCGGTTGCAGTGACTGCTGTGTGTGCGACCATCGGACGACTTTGAAGAATAAATAATCGGCCGGAATGATCAATCGCCCACTCAATATCCTGCGGCATGCCGAAATGAGCTTCCAGCGTGCGTGCAGCGACAACCAGTTCGTGCAAATCGGCCCGGTTCAGACCGCTTGGGGCGTCCTCAAACTGTCCGTCCCCGGACACCACCAATTCCGTTGCGGCGCTATCCGGATTGAGTGTTGGGTCCGACAGACCGGCGGTGACACTGATGACGACCTTATCCGCGGTCGGGTCTTCAAAACTGCGCGAAAAGACCACGCCGCTATACCGCGCATCGACCATTTCCAGACAGCCTGCCGCCATCTGCACATCGCCGGCAGACAAGCCGCATTTAAGGTGATACAGGACCGCCTGAATCTTGTACACACTGGCGAGTACCCAGCGATAGGCATCGATCAGCCAGTCACGTCCCACGTTTAACTCGCTGTGGTAGATGCCGGCGTGGGACGCCTCCGTGTCTTCGCGAACGCCGCTGCTGCGCATCGCGACGTACATCTGCCCATTATGATCAAGTCCGTCGTAGGCACCCAGGATGGCCTTCTCGATATCTTCTGGTATCGGCGCATCGATGACTGCCTGCCGGATTTTGCGGCAGGCCTCGACGATTACCGACTCGGCCTCGAATTCCAGCAATTCATCAAGCCGATCTGCCTGCGCGTAGAGTCCGTTTTCCCTCATCACACGATCAAAAGCGGCGGTCGTCACCGCAAAACCGCCGGGTACGCGCAGGCCGACCACGTTGCGGATCTCTCCCAGGTTGGCCATTTTATTACCCACCAGTGCGGCATCGGATGATCGCAGTTCAGCAAGAGGAATGACCAAAGGCCCGGAGATCGGATTGCGGCCCGACCGCATGAATGCCCCTATTCGGCGATCGATCTGCCACAGAGCAACATTCAACTGGTTAAATTTCCCCGGTTGCAGAGTCTCCAGACTGCGGATCATTATAAACACGTTCATGACCGCCTTCTGGATACGGTGGGCGATGACATTAAACGAAAATGGCGCCTGACCGGTCAGTCGGTCTTCGATATCGGAAATCAGCTGTAAGGTGGAATCATTATTGGCCAGGATCTCGCGGAAGCAGTGATACATCTGCAGGATCCGCTCCGTGTCTGCCTTCCGGCTGCGGGAAGTGCGATGGCCGCCCACCACCGACCGGAGGACACACAGCAGGCGCTTCCCCAACGGCATTTGTCTTTCGGCCTTCGGCATACGCTGACGACTCCTGCTGGGAATATATGTTGCGCCCGCGGAAAAAGAAACCACGAATCACTTCGGCCGGACGGAGTTATGCCGCTTGTTTGAGCTCCCGTGAGCGGCGGGAATTCACGGGGCAAACACGGGGAATCCGACTATTTTATTCTAAGCGACGAAACCATTGGTTCCCATGGCGGCAAGACCTCGGCTTTTATGTCGAACAGCGCGAGGATTTCCTGTGGCAGATATTTTTTCTCGAGCACCGCGACCTGGACATCTGATGGAACCACTCATCGAGCATGAAAAAGTACCCCCGCTTTCCCTTGGCATCACCCCAGGAATTTTTGGCCAGCCACTTGCGCACCGTGTCGCCCTCGATATCGATCCCCGTGAAAACCATGTTGTGGGTCGGGATGCCGGAATACGTTTCAAAGAGGTCCCCTCGGGAGAGCGTGAAGTCCATGCCATACAGCGATCCATAATCGTAAAGGCCGGGAATCAGCGCGGCCGCCCGCTTTGTGTAATAATCCCGCATGTCGATGAGTCTTCCAGACAACATGATTGACGGCAGATATCGGCGCGCTGCCTGTCGGGCGGTGTCATGTACGGGAATACCTGAGGGGGTCAGGGGTAGGCCTAGGGGCGGGGGAACCAAAATATATAAGTAATACACTTGACAAAATAATGGGCGGGGAGATATAGTATGACTGCATCCGTATTTGGGGATGTGTTGAATCGAAAGCCGCGAATGTTTTTCAAGAGAGGTGCCATGCGTCGCTTCCGGCGAATGACGGTGATATGTCTGGGGTTGGGGATTGGTTTGGGATATGCGCTGTCGTGTTCCAGCCCCACCAAGCCCACGGAACCCAAGGGTTTGCGGCTATATGCCTCCGAAGCCGTTACCAAGAACTTGTATGTTTTTGATGCCAAGTCAGGCGAACTCCTCGACTCGATTCCGAATGGGCAGACCATTAATATGTTACTGAGCGCTGATGGGCAGTATCTCTATTCGGATCACTATGATGACGATTGGAATGCGACGACACGAAAAACTGCGACAAAATCACTGGCGCTAGTCGGCGAAGTGTCGGGGGGGGGGCAGTTAGTCTTTCTGGATCAAGGATCCCTAATCCTACGGCCGCATAGCGACAACGTGGAATACTTTGATGCAGCGACCCTTGCCCTGGTGGGGATTGACTCGGTGGGCATGCGTATGGGTACGGTTGCCTCTGCCGACACCGTCGGCTTCGTTATTGGCGTCGGCGAAAACGAACGTTTAATAGCATACGATTTCCGCAATAAACAGATTCTTGCTGCAGATTCAATCATATTGCCTGACAATGCGTTTGCTCGCGGAATGCAATTCGCCTTGCATCCTACTGGCGAACGCGGTTTTGGTATATTTCGTGATTCTTTTCAACGGGTTTGGTTCATCGGATTTAAAACACCTAGTTTGGAGCTGGAAATATTTCATCAATTAGTTTTTCCGTTTGGCGACATAGCCGTTTCTCCCGATGGGCGATATGTATTGTTCGACGATCCCGGCGACGTGCCTCATGGTTATCCTGTAAAGATGTTTTTCGTTTTTGATAATGTGGAGCAAAAGATGGCGCGCATCATCGACACAGATACCCTTTCCCTATTCGGGGGCCTGCCATGGCCGAGTGTCAGCACCATTGATTTTTCGCCGGATGGTACCGAGGCCTATGTATCAACAGGTGGTAATGGCTGGGCCACAGGACCGGTAATTGTATTCGACATGGGCAAATTGGAATTTGTTCGGAAAATCGACATGCCGTTTGAATGGATGCCCGACCCAATTGTCGTCGGACACGAACCTTAAACCTCGGAGGATGCCATGCTTAAGAAAACCGTTTTTATTCTCTGCTGTGTACTTTTATTTGCGGAAGCGGGTATTGCCGGTGATGACTTCTATTATGTAGGGAATGACAGCATCTCGGTTGAAATTTCCAATGAATTCATCGCCGTACAATTTGACTCAAACACTGTGATTCCGAGCATGGGTAGTTTTATCGCAGGGAAGGCGTGTCTGAGTGATACGCCTGGGGCAGAATGTGTCGCTCGCGGATTTTATATTATTGCCCTATCGCCCAATTGTAGTTATTCCCAGGCGGCGGCTGGCCTGATGAGCGACCCGGTGGTCTACCGTGTAGCGCCCGTTTACTTGCCGCCCGATTCCGCCGCGCTGCCGATTACGGACCTAGTGAGCGTCGAGTTTGATCACTCGCTGGGATGGGACTCCGTCCTGTCGATTCTCACTGCCTATAACCTGGCTGTGGCCGACACAAGTCCGTTTACCCATAACCTGATCTGGGCTGAATTGGAAGATACAACCGCTGGTGGGCCATTGGAAATAGGGAATGATCTTCATGAGTTGGACGAAACCATTTATTCCTGTGCCACTTTTTATGACCAGCCGGTACTGGCCTATATGCCACCTGATACCTTTTTCTACTACCAGTATAATTTCTACAACACCGGGCAGACCGGCGGTACTGCTGACGCTGATATCGATGCTGATTCCGCCTGGGAAATCGCCATGGCCTTTGGCGATTCAAGTCTGGAAGTGGCGGTGATTGACGAGGGTATTGAATGGCATGAGGACTTGCCGTCTACCAGGATTACCGACGGCTATGATGCAATGGGCGATTCAGCCAACTACCCCGAAGCAGATTGGGACCCTGCGCCGGGACCTAATTGGAATCATGGTATGGCTTGCGGCGGGCTTATCGCCGCCTGCCATAATGACATTGGCGTTGTTGGGTTGGTGCCCAATGCAAAAATACGGCCTGTCAAAATTTACGATGATGCGGGTAATAGTAATGCTATTACTCGGATCGTTGTCAATGCCATTGATTACGCGGCTGATAGCGGCAACGCCGTCATTATATCCAATAGCTGGGGATATCAACGAGTATCGCCAATTCCCGATGTTTATTAGGCAATCTTGCGGGCGACAAGCATAAATGAAAATCGGGATTATTCCAACGTCGTTGTATTTGCTACAGGAAATTACAATTGGAATGCAGTGGCCTTTCCCGCCAATATGTCAGAAGTCATCGCTGTCGGGGCCTCGGACAAATACGACGTAGCTTGGGATTACAGCAACTATGGTGATTCTCTAGATGTTGTGGCCCCCAGTGGCGATCTGCGGTACGGGACTTATGATTTCAGGGGTGATGTCTGGACCATCGACCAGATGTGGTTCGAAGGTTGGAATCCCAATTACAGCGGGTGGGATGACGCCGAAGGAAACGCCAATTATACCGGGAAATTCGGCGGAACGTCGGCGGCCTGCCCGCAAGTGGCGGGGATCGCGGCGATGATTCTATCTCGCCGCCCGGATTTTTATACCGACGCCAAGTATCGGGATACATGCTCCCAGGTTGTCAGAAATGTTATCGAGGGTTCGGCTGAAGACCTCGGCGCTCCCGGCTGGGATGAGCTTTATGGCCACGGCCGGGTGAACGCCTACCGGGCACTGTTGTCGGTCATTCGCGGCGATGTCAACAACGACGGCATGTTTACCCCGCTGGATGTGCAACAGATGGTGGGTTTTATATACCATAGTCACCCGAGTTGTATTCCGAAGCCGGAACTGTGTGTCGGTGACTGCAATTGCGATGGCGGGGTCACGCCAATGGATGTGCAATATCTGGTGAAAGTGGTTTATTACGGTCAAAATGCGATCCAGATCTGCTACGACTATATGGAAGATTAGCGGGGTGCCCTGCAGCGTGTGAATTGCCCGCCCAGGGCACGAAAACACCGAGGGCTTGATTGCCTCGGTCCCCGGCGACAGGACAAAAAGCCGGGGCAGGCATTGATCGCAGAGCATTTGTAACTCATTTACAGACAGCACACTTAGGCCGATTGCACCGCAGGCTGTCGGCTTTTTGCGCCATCTTCACGTACCGGCTGCCCACGGCCGATTTCGGCGTCATCCACCCGGAAATCTTGTTTTTTTCGGTCACAGCCATGGCGCCGGGAACACCCCCGGACGCAAACCCCCCCTCAAATGGGTCAAATCACGCGCCGGAATCCATGCCGGAGGCCTCGCCGCGAGCATTTCTTACCCACCCCAAAATATTTTTTCTGTTTGCCCCGCAGCGTTTAAAATCTGAAACATGTTTAATTAATTGCAATCCAATATCTTACACTAATAATCTCCCTGATAGCTGAAAAAAATGACTAAAATTCGCTGAAAAAATAAAAAACATCCTTGACAGAACTGTCGTATGTGACGATAGTGTCGAAAACGACGGTATCGTCGAAGCGAAACCTGAATGATTGCTGAAGAGAAGCCCAAAGCCAAGCGGAAACCGTCGCGCCAACGGCGGCGGTACCATAAGACACAGGACAAAATCCTGACTGCGGCCCGTTCCATGTTTGCGGAAAAAGGGATTGCGGCCTCGATTGAGGAAATAGTCGAGCAGGCCGATATCGGACGGGGTAGTTTCTACTATCATTTCGAAAACAAGGAAGACCTTATCCAGCATATGGTTCAGCAGATCCTGACCGAACTTATCGACCGCATGCGTGCGGGTTGCGACGGGTTGGAGGATTTGGACCCCATGCTGGATGCGATCATCGGCGCGCATATCGATTTTTTCCGCAACCGCTGGAACGACTTTGTGTTGTACTCTCAAAGCCGCGCCGAAATGACTTTGGGGCAGAGTTACGAGGGATTGGAAACGCCGTTTTTCGACTATCTGCAATGCATCGAGGAGCTGGTCGATTCGGTTATCCCCGAGCCGATTACCGATGCCCGGTTGCGCCGGCTGGCCTTTGCCATCGCCGGGTTTATCTCCGGTTATTATTCGTTTGCCAGTGTTGCCGCGGAAGAGGAAGATGTGGACAAATCGTTCCTGTCCTTACGCAGTGCGTTTGTCGCCAGTCTGTCGCGGTTCATTAAAGAAGCGTTGCCGCAGGTAAGCGCGGAGAAGGACCGACCCGGGGGAAAACATTGAGACCCGCGGACCGTGGCACTGGGACCTTTGTTGTCATTGAAACCAATGTCCGTGCCGAACACGCCTGGAGTATCGTGGACGAAACTGCATACGCCGAAGGAGTTGTCCAGGTGATCGACACTGAACGTTTTCCGGGAAAGGATCACACCAGGTAAAAAACCGAGCGTGCGTAACAGGGTTCCGGTTTGCGGAATCCGGACTGTGCTCAATGGCCTTCACTACCCTGCTGAGGGAGAAAAACAGTGGAAACAACATTCGTGGCCGGGCAGGCCGCCAAAGGGGCTGTGACAAAACTCGCGGCGTATGGGGAGCTGGCGCATTACACGCCGGCTGAGATCGGAAACGCGTGGGGTGTCGCGTCCAGTTTTGATATCTACGATTGTAATCCGGAAACAATCAGGGACGCTGCCCAGATCAAACAGTTCGTACGCGAACTGTGTGACCTCATCGCCATGCGCCGTTTTGGGGAAACGACGGTCGTAAACTTTGGCGAGGATGAACGCGTCGCCGGCTTTTCGATGGTGCAGTTGATTGAGACGTCATTGATCTCTGCACACTTCGCGAATTTGACGAACACAGTCTACCTGGATGTTTTCAGCTGCAAACCGTACGATGTCACGATCGTTGAGGAATTCGCCACCAGGTTTTTCGGCGGGTCCCGTTGTATCACTCAGGTCAATCTGCGGAAGTAGTGATGCCGGACGTTCGTGCGGTAACGGATCTCGCGGAATGCCGCGGTCTGTGGGAGGCGGCTATTCCCCGAGAATTCATTTCGGATTTGTGGGAAGTCCGCGAGTGTTTTCACCGGCACTACCGGCATGTGCCGTATTTCATGGTCAGTGAAAACCGGCAGGGTCTCCGGGGATTTCTGCCGCTTTCCTGGAATGCGGAAACCGCCAATTACCTGTATTTTCCCGGCGAGACCTGGCACGGCAAAACCTGGCTGGAGCAAAACCGGCTGATCCTCGGCGACCCGCAGGCCCTGCCGGAACTGCTCGCCGCGGTGCCGGGCCAGTTCTATTTGCGGTATTTGCAGGGCGATGTGAATCCGTACATTCCCCGGGAAACGACCGACGAAATCGGCTATTTCTTTCTGCCGCCGCTGTACAATTTCGATTTCCAGTCGTATTTCGACGTGTTTTCGCACAAGACCGCCAAACGGCTGAGACGTGAGATGGACGCGTTTGCCGGGCGCGGCGTCGAATACCGGATCGATCATCATGGCGACTTCGAGACCCTGATCGCGCTTAACGTACAGCGTTTCGGCGAGGATTCCTATTTTGCCGATACTCGTTTTCTGGAGAGCTTTCGGTCGTTGATGGCACTTCTGGCCGACCGGGGCTGGTTGCGGCTGACCACGGTTGTCATTGGGGGACAGGTGGCGGCCGTTGACCTGGGAGCGGTGTACAACGGCACCTATACACTGCTGGCCGGCGGGACGCATGCGGATTTTCCCGGCATTGCCAAGTTGATCAACCTGTATCACATGAAATGGGCTTGCGATCAACACCTGCAGCGAGTCGATTTTTTGTGCGGCGATTTCAACTGGAAAACCATGTTCCATCTGACTCCCCGACCCCTTTTTGTGTATGAGGGTCAGGGAGGGAAAGTCGTACAAACCGGAATGACCGGCGCGCGTGCCTGGTAAATCCCGTTGAGTGTCCCGACATCCGGAGGACCGCCGATGACTGACCGACGAGTATTGGTAATCGGCACCACCACGGATTATATCACGTACCTCCATGGCCGGTATCCGGGGCGGATGGTCTTTGTGACGGACCATGCCGAGCAGGCCTCCAGCCCCAGCCCACGGCCCGACCGGACTTCGGAAATTTTCTGCGATCTCAGCGACCACGGCCAGGTCCGGAAAAAGATTTTCACCCACTTGAAGCGGTACAGTGTAGTCCCCAGCGGGGTCGTTTGTTTCGATTGTGAGCAACTGGTATTGGCCGCCCGTATTGCCGCGGCGTTGTCGCTTGATTTTCCGTCGGTGGAGACTATCCGGCTTTGCCGGAACAAACACTTGACGCGGCAGGCCTGGCACAGCAAAAATGTCCGGTGTCCCCAATCGCGGTTGATTCATACCGGCGCGGACGCACTCCGTTATTTCAGTGAACTGAAAAAGCCGCTGGTCCTCAAACCGCTGACCGGCAGCGGCAGCGAATTGACTTTCAGTTGCGCGGATGAATATGAAATCGTCAAGGCGTTTGGTATCCTGAAAGACGGCCTAGAACAACGCAAACAGTTGCGGATGTATTTTCCCCCGGCCGAGGATGCCGGCGGCGAGGAACCCCGGCCCAGCATGGCGGCGGAAGAATTTATTTCCGGCCGCGAATATAGCTGCGATTTCCTGATCGACGGACCTGAACTCCGGCTCATCCGTGTGGCCAAAAAGATGCCCGGCCACGGCCTTCCTTTTGGGACAACACTGGCGTACACGGTTCCGGCGCAGCTTCCCGGCTGGCTGGACCGGAACACCCTGCGCAATAAATTGCGGGGGGCGGCCCGCGCGCTGGGGATAACCCGCGCCATCTGCATGGTTGATTTCATCGTGACCCGCGATGACGTGGTCTTTCTGGAAATGACACCCCGGCTGGGTGGGGATTGCCTGCCCCGGCTGGTCTGGCACGGCTGCAATCTGGATGTCCTGGGGATGGCGCTCGATTTTGCCGAAGGTGGGACGATAGCGATCCCGCCGGCCTGGCAATGGCGGCACGTGGTCGGCTTAAAATTATTCGCCACCATCCCGGGGACATTCCAATCGATGTGTACCGATCGGCTGACCGCCGACAGCCGTGTGCTGGAATTAGGGATCCGCTGGGTGCCGGGTCACCAGGTAGTGTTGCCCCCGCAGGATTATGATTCCTGGCTGCTGGGCCATGTCATTTTCAAGCCGGACGCGAACATCGAGCTGGAACGCCAGTGTGATGACCTTCGCGGGAAACTTATCGTGCAAATGGAGACGACAAATGTTCAGGACCTTTCCGGGGGTCATGGTGCAGGTCGCCAGATTACTGGGACGGCCGACGCCGCAACTTGACCGGGCGGAACTGATACAATGTGTCAGGCAATTGCTGGACCGGCGGCAGCAGTTTCTGGCCCTGTCCCGCGAGCGCGCGTCGCCGTTGTATGTCCTGGACACCGCCGCATTGCTGGACCGGGCGCGGCAGTTCCTGCAGGCCTTTGCGGGCGTCCTGCCGAAGGTCGGGGTGTTTTACGCGGTCAAATGCAACAATCACCCCTTGCTGGTCTCGGCGCTGGCCCGGAACGGGTTCGGACTGGATGTCTCGAGCGGGCTGGAGCTGGCCCTGGCGCTGGATTGCGACGCCCGGCAGATTGTCTTCAGCGGACCGGGCAAAACCGACAACGAACTGGAAATGGCCGTCCAACACGCCGGCCATGTGACTGTCCTCCTGGACAGTTTTGCCGAGCTGGATAAACTCGAACGGCAGGCCGCAAAATTCAATGTGCGGGTCCGCGCCGGGATTCGTGTAACGACTGTAGAATCGGGTATCTGGCGCAAGTTCGGGATCCCGCTGGACCAGTTGGCGGCGTTTTTCACCCGCGCCCGAAGCTGCCGCTATGTCCATCTATGCGGCATCCAGTTTCATTTGAGCTGGAACCTCAACGCCCGCGCGCACGTCCGGTTCATCACCCGGCTGGGCGGGGTACTGCGGGAGTTCAAAGCACGCAGGCGGGAACGGATTGAATTCATCGATATTGGCGGGGGGTATTGGCCGTCACAGGGAGAATGGCTCCAGGCCGAGGCGACACCCCTGGGGAAACTGCGCCAGGCGTTGGGCCGCCCGACAGACAATGACCACCGCCATTACCGCCTCCCGGCGGCATCCATCACCGAATTTGCTGAACAGATTGCCGCCGCGCTTCAGCAACACCTACCCGGCGGGATGAACTACACTGTCTATGCTGAACCGGGGCGCTGGCTTTGTCACGATGCCATGCACATCCTCCTGCGTGTCCTGGACCGCAAATCCGAATCCCTGGTCATTACCGATGGCGGGATCAATGCCGTGGGCTGGGAACGTTACGAGCACGATTATTTCCCGGTCATCAATCTCTCCCGTCCGGGACTGGAAGAACGGGAATGTCTGGTGGCCGGGTCGCTGTGTACGCCCCATGATATCTGGGGGTACAACTATTTCGGGGACGATATTCAGCCAGGGGACGTGCTGCTGGTCCCGTTCCAGGGGGCCTATACCTACAGTCTGAAGCAGGAATTTATCAAGCCACTGCCCCGGTCTGTCGAACTGGCATCCGCCGCGGCCGAGGTTTTGCCGCAGGATGCGCTGGTTGCCGGGACCGGCGAGGTTTAGGATTTTATCATTTTGTGCCGAATAATAAAGTAGAAGATGCACACAACTGCAATAAACGGATAAAACCGAGTCCTACTCTTCTGAGGTAAGGAGCCATGCGTTCACGCAAAAAAGGGAAGACGTGCCCGCGTTGCGGCGGTTCCGATATCCAGCTTCTGGACATCGTTGATGCCGAGATCCACGTCTATCAGTGTGAGGATTGTGATCACGTGTTTGAACAGGACAATTTTCGGTCCAAGTCCAAGTTGCCGCGGAATAAATTCGATGATGATTTCGAGGAGGACCCCGAGTGGTCCGATTATGCCGACGAGGCACAGGAGTACGAATGATCCGGTCGTGGGCGGCAAGGCGTATCACAACGGGGACTGCCGGGAGGTGCAATGCCGCCGTTCTCCGGCATCCCGGCCCTGATTACCATTGAATACATGGAGCTGATGATGTGCAGGAAGCCCGCTGCAATACAGCGGGCTTTTTTTATGCCATGGTTTTGGCCACCCGCCTTCAGAGTCAATTGAGCCGGCAACCCGGCGAAGGTATTGCACTACCGCGCAAGAAGATCGACAATATGTCGAGCGGCGGTCGCGGCCCCGTCGATGGGAATCGCCGGATACTCCGGCTTGTGTCCGAGATTGCGTACCACCTGTTCGGCGAGAGATCGCGGAGTCGTTTCCGACAATCTCATCCTGACGCCTGCTCCGTGCCGGGCCAGCCGTCCGGCAACGTATTTTTCCTGCTCGCAGTGTCCCTCAATGGGAAAATACAGGAACGGTTTTCTAAGCGCGGTCAGTTCGAGAGTCGTTGTTCCTCCGGCCTGCACGATCGCCAGATCACAGGCCGCAAAATGCCGGTAGAGCGATGGCACATACTCCCGTACCTCAACGCCCTCCGGGACATTGATCGAATCGCCGGCCAACCGCGGGCCGGTAATGAGTATCATCCGCACGTCAGGGATATTTTTCGTGATGAAGGGAAAGGCGTTCCCGCACATTTCCAGAAGTTCCCGTCCGATTGATGTCCCACCGATGGCGCAGATGATCAGTTTCTCCGTGCCGTACCCCGCATCGGCGCGGACTTGATGGGAATCACGGTACTCCTCCACCCGAAAGGGCAGGATATAGCCCACGAACTTGTAGCGGGAGAGTGCAAATGTGCGCCGATTCGGCAGCAAAAAACCAAACCGGCGGTCGGGCACGTCCTCCAGCTCACCGACGAACAACCCCAAATCATAGGCGGCCGGTTTGTGCGGAAACCCCGCAGCCCACATGCGGTTCATCACATAAATCCCCAGTTGTTCCAGGGGATTGCGGGTCATAGCCTCGAACCCGACAAAATCATAGATCATCACGAACGGAGATTTTTTCAAATGGGGACGCTCCCGAAATGCGGTCGCCAGGTCATACGTCTCGTCACCGATGATAAGGTCATACTTGTCGCGGGCCGTAACGCGGTGGACCAGGTCGATATTGTGCTGCCATTGGCGGCGAAAATCCATGGCATACCGCCACAGGTTCAGCTTGAAACCGCGCGAGGCAGATTCCGCAATCAGGTTCTCGTCGAGGTAGTCTGCGGCTTCGGGCAGGAGTGTTTCGCCGTTTTCCTGCAGAAAAAAACTGGCTGGATGCGCGGCCAGCCAATGGATTTCAAGGTCGTCTCGGACCGCGCGAAGTTCATTGGCGATAGCAATATCTCTGGTAACATGGCCGAGGCCGATCGAACCGCTGATGAAGAGAATGCGCTTGTTCATTAATCTACGTCCCCTAAACGACCAGCATTGCCACACCGACTGCTGAGCACCATATTGTCGCGCAAAGCTCTCATACTCTGTTCAACAAACGCCCACTCGTTTGGAACGCCCTTGCCGGGTAACACAACTGAATAAAGGGACTGGGAATTCGTCAGCAGAATACACTGCCAGCGCGATACCGTGAACAGGTTCGCCGTCCAGTCGACAAGCGGGTTGTCGTGCGGCGGCAGTGACGCGGCCGGCACGACTTTAATCCTCCTGGCCAGCTTCTGTGTTACTCGAAATATCACGTGTCCCCGTCCCGATTTATCTGAAGATGGTCCCGTTTCACCGTAAAAAGTCTCTGCCGCTAGTGAAGAAACTCCGGATGATTATCTGCAATCCACGTCGATATGCGTCGTCTCAGTTCTATCGCGGCCTTCATTGCCGCGTCCGCCTCAGCATCCGAAATCATGTCGACTGAATCATAGATTGCGGTGTGGCGCATTCTCCTGATCTTATGCAGAAGCTTGATTGTGTCGGCCTCAACCGAGGGCACAGTGTAAGCAAGCGAATCAATGGTCCGCTCGTGCTCGCGATCACGAGCCGGACGATAACCACAGGCATACAACGCGGCACGGGCGTAACGCAAAGCGGCGGCATAGGCCATATTGAGTTTCCAACCGGCGGCAATCCCTTCAATCTCTGCGCTGCGGATATCTTCCTTGGCACTATGTAACAGCGCCCGCATTTCTTCAGCGCTGGTATCATGCTGATGAAGCCACCTGCTATTCAACCAGTCTGCTAAACTCATCCTCGGACCCTAGTACGAATTCCCTTTCGGAATTGGCTACTGACCGCAAGAAGTGATTGCTCTGCGACCACTTGGACCTGAACTCTGAATTGGAGAAGAGAGTGGGATTGATCTCGCGACCGATAGCTTGTTCGACCGTCGAAAGAGAACTGACGATTTCATCGAGACCCGCGCGACCAACAATAAACAGATCGATGTCGCTAGTCGGGACTTCTTCACCTCTGGAAAATGACCCATACACAAAGGCGACTGTGATTTTCTTCGACAGTGGTTTCAGGGCCTTCTGAATCTGACCTATTACGCCAAAAGTCTTGAATACGATATTTCGCAGATCCGGGAAAATTGGATTGCTCCTATTGGCCGAATAGAATTTCTGGCGGCCCCGCTTGTTGGAGTTGAGGATGCCCGCTTCCGTCAGGGTCATCAGTTCGCGCTGGACTACTCCCTGGCGGGTCCCCGTCAACCGGGCCACTTCAGAAAAATAGTACTGCTGGTCCGGATTAAGAAAAAACAGCGCCAAGACCTTGCGTTTTGTCCCCGGAAACAGCGCCGCGGCTAGATTTCTCATTTTTGTACCCATTTCGGGTATGAACGTACCCAAATTGAGTAATACCGTCAAGTCAAAAGTAGAAATCTCCGCAGGGATCGAGGAGACTCGAAGACAGCACGGATGTCAAAAAAACTCGCATTAATATATGTGGAACTCGTTGGTCGGTAATAAGATAATCATCACCATGCCGATAAGCGCCGTTGACAATTGGGCATTAGTCTTTTATCCTCTTTTTTTCGGGGATGGAGTCCCCCTTTAGAACCGCCCCGGCCGGGCTGATGACTCCTACCACGCAGTTTGTAACGGCGGTGGGGTCGAGAGTCAGTGAGAATTGGCCCGCCGCAAGGTGGATTTTTTTCGCCTGTGCCACGGCCCGGAACGTTCACGCATAAGGAGGACTCGGCCATGGAACACATCTTCACCATTGCGGCGTTGTGGCTGGGGCTGGCCGTCATTTCCGCCGTCATTGCCTACCATGTAAAAGTATCCATTGCTCTGGTTGAAATCTGTATCGGCGTCGTTGCCGCGGCCGTTGCCGGTTATTTCGGCACGTTCGATGCCCTGCGTTCCAATGCAGAATGGCTGCGTTTTCTTGCCGCCTCCGGGGCGGTCCTGCTTACTTTTCTGGCGGGCGCGGAACTTGAACCGGAAGTAATCCGCAAAAAGCTCAAGGAAGTGACCATCGTCGGTCTTGTCGGTTTTTTCGCCCCGTTTTTCGGTTGTGCGGCGATTGCCCGGTATGTCCTGGGGTGGGACCTGCAGGCCGGCCTGCTCTGCGGCGTTGCGCTTTCGACTACTTCGATGGCAGTGGTCTATGCGGTCATGCTGGAGACCGGATTCAACAAGACTGATTTCGGCAAGGGCATCCTTGGCGCGTGCTTTATCAACGATCTGGGCACAGTCATTGCGCTCGGCCTGCTATTCGCGCCGTTTACGTACAAGACCATTATCTTCGTCGGTGTGACGACCTTGGTCTTGATGATCCTGCCGTTTTCGAGCAGGTGGCTGACTCGGCTTTACGCTCATCGGACGGCGGCGATCCGGACCAAGTGGATTATTCTCGTTCTCTTCGGCCTGGGGGCCCTGGCGCTCTGGTCCGGCAGCGAGGCAGTCCTCCCGGCCTATCTGGTGGGTATGGTATTGGCGGAGTTCTCGATTGGCGACGCGTTCTGGATTCGCCGCTTGCGGACGTTGATCGTTGGCTTCCTGACACCGTTCTATTTCATTCGTGCCGGGACTTTTGTTTCCCTGCCGGCCCTGATTTCTGCCCCGGCCGTCTTTCTGCTGCTGCTTGGCGGAAAAGTGATATCAAAGATCTTCGGTCTTTACCCGGTTATCGGGCAGTTCCGTCGCGAGCGCAAAGAGCGATGGTACTATACGTTACTGATGTCGACCGGGCTGACGTTTGGCACGATCTCGGCGCTGTATGGCTTTTCGCATGGCATTGTAACGCGGGAGCAATATTCGTTTCTGGTCGCCGTCGTAATCGCCAGCGCTGTGGTCCCGACCCTCATCGCCGGCGTCGCTTTCCTCCCCCGGCATCTTCTGCCCAAACCTGAAAAGGGAGCAGCGCCGGTCCAACGGGAAAGCGGCCTAGGCGCAGAGGGATAAGTGTGGCTGGATTGCGAGTAATAAATCGCGGCCATTGATCATGAAGACAACCTGCAACAGCGCGGCGGTCAAATCGTCACGTGGAGGAACAATATGCGTGTTTTAAGGGAAGCAGCTTTCGTTTCGGTGATAGCCGCCCTTGTCTTTTCTGGCGGAGTTGTGACGCTGGATAAAGGCCTGCCCCTGGGGCCGATGATCCTCGGTCTATCGCTGGCACCGCTTTTGGGATTATTGATCGGCAGGAAACCGTTTAGGCAAACCATTCCTGATGTAGTGTTTGGCGGCATTGACACGGGTTTGCTGACCATCCCGGCGATGGTGGGAGGGATGCGTTTTGGAGTTGTGGGCGCTTTGGCAGGCGCTGTCATCGGTGATGCGATCACTGATGCCATAGCCGGGTTCTTTGAGGGCGGCATAGCACGGTGGTTTCGTTCCAAAGGTATCGAGGAATCACGTGACCCAGTCACGACATCTTTGGGAAAAATGGCGGGCTGCCTGCTGGGGGCCGGATTCGTCCTCACGCTGATCTGGCTGATTCAGATCGCGCTTTCTTGACGGCATCAACTCATCGCCGGAGACGGCAGGTTCTCGGACGGGGCGGCCTCCCTGTGTTGCGCGCGGGACATTTGACCAAATCAAAATACAATGGCTCCCCTTGCGGAGGGCTTTTCAGGCAAGGAGCGCCGGTCTCATTCTCCCCAGGCTGTTGTCAATCGTATTAGAACACGCCAAAATAGAACAATAACGGCAGCAACAAGCCGGCGATCAGGGCCTCGCCACCGATGAACCCCGAAGCCACCGTCACATAATGCCGTTCGTATGATTCCCGCGCCGCCTTCATCCAAATCCAGCCGAGGATCGAACCCAACGCAATCGGCAGGTTAAGCGTGCCGGGGAGAATCAGTGCAAAACCGAACCCGGCGGCGCTCGGCAGCCATTGCCAGTTGAGCTTCGCTTTGGCCAGAGAGACAACTACGCCGGTAACGGCCGCGATCACGGTCCACCACAACGCCCCCGGCGGAAAAGCCGAGATCCCCTTGGACATCAGCACGGCCATGTTGGCGAGCTTGAGCCCGGTGGGCGCGGCGAGGCCGTCACCACCGAGGCCGTACCGCGCGATGAGCAGCGGATACATGATCGCCACCGCCGCGGCGCCGATCGGCACTGCCCAAAACTGCACCCAGGTGAGCACGCGCGGTGTTGAACCGACCAATTTGCCGGTCTTGAACACCTGCATCAGCCCTTCGCCCTGTGAGTTGATATTGCCCGCCATCCCGGCCGCGACAAGATTGTGGCTGATCGACGGCGAGAAGGCGCGGAAGATGGCTTGAAGTGTATTGGCCATGAGCGACACCGGACCGTTGTTGGTTTCGCCAAGCACGCGCACACCGACGAGAATAAGCGGGAACCCGGCAACCACCGAGGCAATTGTCTGCCACCAGGGCATCTGGAAATGGACTTGTTGGACGAAAGCCATGAGGATGGTCAGCAGCGAGGTCATGATGATGATCGTGCGCAGCGAGACATCAGTTCGCTCGTGCCCCGGCGCTTTGGCCGCACGGAGTTCTTTGAACATCGTGACAATTGAACGCCACTTGAGCGCCACCGCGGTCATCGCGGCGAAAATCATTAATGCGGTCGCCGGCCACATGAACCAGAGCATGATGATCGCAAAGTGCGAACTGCTGAGGTAGTTGGCCATGAGGCCGCCGTGTTGATATAGAAACTCGCGCTGAACATCGGAGAGTTGCGCGACATTCATAAGTTCCTGTACTTGCGGCCAGTACTGTGGGGCGACCGAGTTCTGCACGATAAACATGCCTGCCTTTTCCACGACCATCGGCGAGAAGATCCAGACGACAACCGTGCCCAGAAGCATCGAAAGTCCCACGTTCAGCCCGATCAGCATGCCGGTGCCGATATTGAGCACCCCCCACTCAAATCCGATCCGGTAGCGCATCGACAGTCCGAGAATGCCGATCCATTCGAGACCGTCGCGGATGAAAGCAATCACCATGCCGATCACTGCGCTGATGCCCAGCGTGGTAAACCGCTCGCCCGCCGCCTTCCCCTGATCGAGGACGTTGATTGTCTCGGCCGCCGCGACACCATCGGCGAAGATCATTTCCGGGTCATCAACGAAATATTTGCGGAACATCGCCGACATGAACACGCCGATCGCGCCGGAACAAAAAAGCCAGGTGAACATCTGGAAGGGGGTAATGGTCAGGTGGACATCAACCGATTCATTCATCGCCAGATACCCGAATGCCGCCGCCACCACGCACATAAAGGCGGTGGAGACAGCCGAGGTGGCCGCCGACTGGATGATATTATTCTGGATGGCGTTTTGCCCCATGGTACCGCGGGCAGTGAGCGCCAGGAAAATTGCACCCAAAAAAGCCGCAATCACGCTCATATTCGGTCCCATGCCCAGTTTAAGCACGATGTACGGGTAGGCCATGGAGACGATCATCGACACGAGGATGGCGCCGGTGACGGATTGCCAGGTGATTTCGGGTCTTTGCGACATACGCACCTCTCTTGTGCTGTGGAACCGACGATTATTTTGCCGGCGCTCAAAGTAGAGCGCGGCGGGGGACGTGTCAAGACCAGAACGCCGTCGCAAACCGACGCAAAGTCCGGGCGGTCACCGGCGCCGGGCGGCACAATTGAAACAGTGACGACAACTTGCCGCCCACTTTTTCTTGGCCTCGGCCGGCTTGCCATCTGCGAGATAACCATATACTTTCGAGCGGCGGATACCGGGTTACATCCGCGCCGATGAAGGCGCCGGACGATGGAGGAAGGTATTGGACATCCAACTGATTACGATGACGCCCGCTGAGGCAGAGAGTCTGCTTGAGGACCCGTCGACTTTCACCTTCCGCAGCCTCGAGATTACACCCGGAGCCGTGCCGCCTGACGTCGTTTTTGCTTCTACCCTGGAGCGATTCCGGTCCGGCGAACTCTGGTTCTGGTGCGCCCCCCGGTTCTTTTTCCTGTCGTCCGAGGACCGGATCATCGGTTCGGGCTGTTTCAAGAATTCGCCTCTGGACGGCGCTGTCGAAATCGGCTGCGGCGTTGCCGAATCACACCGGAGGCGGAATTTCGCCACTGAAGGCGTTAAGCTGCTTGTGGCCGAGGGTTTCTCGAAACCTGAGGTCACCGTCATCACTGCCGAGACGGCTATTTCGAACACCGCCTCACAGCGAGTTCTGGAAAAGGCTGCCTTCAGCCGCAGCGGCTCCCGGTTCGATCCCGAGGATGGGCGCGTTTTTACCTGGCGGCGGGAGCGGGCTGCCGGATCGCACCGGCGCAAACGCTGAGAGGAATAATAGACAGCACCAGTAAATGGCGGCCCCGATATGACTCTTCCCCGACTTTTCTCGAGTTTAAGTTTCGGACAGATTTGTTTACAAGACACGCGGGGGTAAGAGGTTGCGAGTAATTGCGCTCGTTTGATTGAATATCAGAAATGATTGCGATGTGAGGTCCTGAAAAAAAATTGGCCGCCCCATGGACAAGACGGCCCCTGCCCACCGGAAAGAAGTCAGTAGCCGGATCAAACCAAAGTGCATATAATTCAGCAGGGAAGAAACGATTTGCGGAGGGAAGCGGTACGAAGCTGCCATCTATCGCACAGATCGGGGCGGAGTATGAGCGGACATTGCGGCGTTTTCCGTTGGTGCTGACCTGCGCCATGCTCGGGACCATTGCGGCCATCGTTCTCGTCGAACGTGAAGGTTCCCCTGAGCCATCAATTCTCTACAATATTCTGCTTGCAACAATTCTGGCCCTGCCCTTGCTGACCGCATTCAAGCTGGCGTCTGAAAGAGGGGGGGCAAGCGCGAACCGTACCTGGATTGTTCAGTCATGCGGCGCCGTTCTGCTCGTGGTGTACGCCATTACCGTTCCGCCCGATCTGCCACGCGCCCCGCTGTTTCATCTTTTTCGTTTCTTAGCTTTTGGGGCAGGGTGTTGCCTGTTGCTGTCATTCCTGCCGTTCAAGCATAAGGGACACGTCAACGGTTTCTGGCATTTCAACAGAATCATCCTATTTCGCATCATGCTCGCGGGAGCGTTCGCCATGGTGCTGTTTTCCGGCCTGGCACTGGCGCTGGCCGCGCTCGATAATCTTTTCGGCATGGAGATACCGCCGGAACGGTATTTCGATCTCTGGATATTGATCATCGGGCTTTTCGTCATCCCCTTCATTTTGGCCGGAATACCGGAGGACTTGACCGCTCTCGACGCCATAAGCGATTACCCCCGACCGCTGAAGGTGTTGGGGCAATACGTTCTCCCTCCTCTCGTGCTGGTTTATTTCGTGATTCTGTACGCCTACATCGCCAAAATCATCATTACCTGGAGCTGGCCACAGGGATGGGTCGGGCGGCTTATTCTTGGATTTTCAGCGACCGGCATTCTCGCTCTGTTTGTGCTCGATCCGCTGCGCGAGAAGATGGAAACCCTCTGGATCAAGCGGGTGGCGCGCTGGTATTACCTGATTCTTCTTCCCCTGATTGTCGTCTTATTCCTGGCCCTCTGGCGGCGAATCTCCGAGTATGGGCTGACCGAGGACAGATATCTGGGGCTGGCTGTTGGGATCTGGCTGGCTGCAACTTCCGGCTATTTCCTGTTCAGCCGCTCAAAAAGCATCAAGTTGATCCCGGCCTCCCTCGGTGTTTTCACGTTGCTGATCTCTGTCGGCCCCTGGGGAATGTTCAGCGTTTCAGAACAAAGCCAGGTCCGGCGGTTGAAAGAGATGCTGATCGCCGATTCGATCCTGGTGAACCGCATGGTGCAGAAAACGCCATCGCCTGTATCCGACGATCACGAAGTCCAGATCAGTGCAATACTTTCCTATTTGCATGAGGTGCACGGCTTTTCCGCAATAGAGCCATGGTTCGCCGAGACTCTCCGCTTGGACACTGCCGGCGCCGGAAGTCGATTCAAAGACCCGGCCCATGTCGCCGGACTTCTGGGAGTCGAGTTTAATCTTCACGATGCATTGGAACGGGGCAAATACTTTTCTGTTTTCATTGATCCCCAAACTCCGATTTCGATCTCCGGGTATGATCATATGGTGCGGGCCGGATATGGCGGCCGGACGGCGAAGGTCAACCCTGCCAAAGAGCCGATCACCAGCGAAATCAAAACCGCGGCGGACTCCGTGGTCGTGGAATTCGTCACCGACAGTGTCCTTTTCGATTCTATGGTGATTCCACTTCGCCCCTTGATCGACCGGGTCGTCTCGGCGCAGGCAACGGCCCACGGTTTGCCAATACCCGGCGAGAAAGCGATGTTTGAATACGAAACCGCCGGATTCAAGACTAAGGTAGTGCTGCTTCAAGCGCACTTCCAGCGGCAGGACAGCGCCATCGTGGCAGACTCGTACGATGCCCTGATCTTTTATTCACGAAAAAGTGAGGACTAAAGCAGGGTGGCCGACCCGCGCTCACACGCGGGGCGTGCCAACAAGTTTTTCAATATAGATTTTGCTTTTGCGCGCTTTGATTCGGCGTTCGCGTTTCATCGCCTCGGTACGAGTCGGGTACTGCTCATGATAAACCAGCTTCCAGAGACACTATATTAGGCACAACTCACTGGAAGAAAATAGCATACGAAGGATAACCTACCGGGGTTCTTGCTCGTTCGTTGGTTTATGGTTATGCCTGTGATGCAAATCCGGCCAGTGGGGATGGCTGTGAACTACAGGGGTGTGCTCGTGCGCATGGCTGTGTTGGCCGGCCGGCGCAGGGAAATCATGATCGTGAGCGTGGTGCAGGTCATCGTGACTATGGGAATGGGCGTGAACCAGTTGCTCGTGACTGTGCTCATGAGCATGACGATCTCGGAACATCACCACCAAAGCCCCGACCAGGAGAAAGGCCGCAATTATCTGAAACGCTGACAAGCCTTCTCCCAATATGAGGACAGACAACAAGACCCCAATGAACGGCGCCGTAGCAAAAAGCGATTGACCGCGCGTCGCGCCCAATTTCTGGGCTGCCGCGATGTACAGAGCAATACTCGCGCCGTAGGCAAACGCGCCAAGTACCAATCCTCCAGCGATAGCTGCCGGTTCGGCCGGGAGCGGCTGAGTCGCGATACCAATTACCAAATTGGTGCTGCCGGCAAAGATTCCCTTCACGAAGGTGCTGTAAGCCGGGCTGATCCCGTCGATCAGCGCGGTGAAATGATTGTCAAACCCCCAACAGAGACAGGCCAGCGTAACCAGTGATCCTGCCAGTACACCTGTTGTCCCTTGTTCAACCGTGAGCAGTATTCCAGCCGCAATCGTGCCGGCAATACCGATCCAGCCGAAACGGCCGAGGTGGTCGTTGAAAATGAGCCGGCCAAGCAGCGCCGTAAATACCAATTCCAGATTCAGCCAGAGTGAAACCGAGGCAGCCGAGGCGAAATTGAGGCCCATCAACAGAAAGACCGGTCCGGCGATACCGCCCAACAGAGCAGCGCCGATTAAGCGCAACTGGTTCTTTCGGTTCATTCTCCGAATCGACAGTTGCTGATTCCGGTGAAGTACCAAGGGCATCACACCGACCGCCCCACCCAGATAGAGTAGTCCTGCCAATTGAAAGGCCGAGAGGTCTTTGAGCAGCAGTTTGCTTAACGGCGTAGCTGTAGCAAACAGAAGTGCCGAAAGAAGTGCCATTAGAATGGCGGCCATACAATTGAAAAATAAGCGAATCAAACTCGCCCCGCCAGTTATTTACGCCTGCTGAGCCGCACCAAGGCGACCCAGCAGGATTTCTGACTTATTCTCCCGATGCGCTCGCCGCCTTGTGTCCAAACATCAGGTACAGCACCGGCCGGGTGACCTTCCCTTGCTCATGCGCGGGACGTTCCAACAAGTTTTTCAATATAGATTTTGCTTTTGCGGGCTTTAATCTGGCGTTCGCGCTTCATCGCCTCGGCACGAGTCGGGTACTGCTCATGATGAACCAGCTTCCAGGGACACTTGTTTTTTGTTGAGCGGACCTGGCCGGCATTGTGACGTTTGAGTCGATTTTCGAGGCGGTCAAATAGGACAGAGATGGCCGGGCTCCCATTAGAGATCAGTACTCTCTTCGAAAGGTGGTGCCGCTCAATATCATCACATATGCCGAACTGTCGCGATACGGGTAGCGGTCGATCTTATAGATCTTTCCATAATACGACGGTCTGCCAACGTCAAGAATAGTGTCTCCTATAAAGTGAACGTTGAGTTCTTCCATTGTGTTGGGTCCTACCATAATCTTCATATCCGGACTACCCAGACTATTATTGAGTATGCGGGCCGTTCCATCGGATTCAATATGAAGTTCAAAGCCAGAAGCCGATTTCCATTGGCCTACAAACACCTGCTTATCGGTCGGAATAGGTTTCGGCAATCGAACTACAATGAACAGAATCATGAGCAAGACTATCGCCGCGGACAGGCCCAGTGCAAAGACTCGCCTTAATGTCCGTGGATGCAGGATTGAACACCGTCGCCCCAGGAAAACACCCAGATAGGCAAAGCAGAGGCACGCTACTAATCCCCGGAAGGAGGCCTCGAATTGCCCTGCTTCCGCCAAGAAAACAACGGAGAGCCAGAGCGGAAGATTCATCAAGATCCCAATAAATGGCCATCCTGATGGGAACCTCTTCGAAAGCCAGCCGGCACCAAACAAAAACCACACGCAAGTCGAGATAATAGCGTAGTCGCTGCTCCCCGACCGCGAGCCGGCTGCGAATAGAACAATCAACCCAAGCACGCCATGGAGGAAAGTCAATATGATTGCCGCTGGTTTGACACCTTCCTTGGGGCTCTTAACTGACATGTAACTCCTTTCTCAATATTTGATTGTCAAACTGCGTTATCGCCGATAAGCGTCATATGTAGAAACATATTCTTTGCCATGCAAACCTCGTCCATGCCGACGGCTCCGATTTTGGAAATGATCCGGTAGTGCGATACGATCGCGCGCCGGTCAAGGGCACAAACGTTCGGGTCTTATCGTCGGAATCGTTTTCTGATATGGTCAACAATATCCCGGTTTTGGCAGTCCTGAGCCCGTCCGTTATTTCTTATTAATATACACGATTTAAATAAATGTCGCAATAAGTTATCAACTGGGCAATACCCGCCATTGTCTCAGTGAAGAACCAAGAGATTCTCAAGAAGTCGTGGTTACATGGGGCGAGAGAGAAAATGAACATGGAGTGTTTCAGTCCATGGCGGGGTTGATCCCGTTTCTCAAACGGGACGACCTTCCCGCGCTGCGCGCGGGACATTCCAACCAAACCAAAATGAAGAAGCCCCCTTCGCAGAGGGCTTCCCAATATGGCGGGGTTGATCCCGTTACCAAGTCGAATTGGGAGGGCACCGGTGTAATCCCCGATATCGCAATAGAGGCCACAAGAGCCAAGGACAGAGCTTATCTGGAGGCCATCCTCACACTGGAATCGAAGACTACTGACGAGAGGATGAAGCAGCAATTAAGGTGGCTTGTGCCAACCATCGAAGGTCGACTTCATCCGGTGAACCTCAACGAAGACCTCATTTCAAGATATGTTGGCAAGTATATCTATCCGGACGGAGAACGGTATTGCAGTGTCACTTGTGAAAACGGGAATTTGTATTACATCAGCAGTGGCGGCAACAAAGACCGGCTACTTCCAATCTCCGAGCACTCTTTCAGATTAGAGAAGGAACACGAAGAGTATGGCGAAATTCGAGTGAAGTTTATTCCAGATGAACTCGGAAAAATCACGGAAATGCAATGGTTCGACATTTTAGGATTTATGTTCAAGTTCGTCAAGGCGCAATGACCTGTCAGCAAACACCAAAACAGTCAAGCCCTTTCAATCAGGTGGGTTCTGAAAACAGGTAATGCGCGGCGTTACAGAGACTTACAAAATCAAAGCGGCCCCAATATCACTCTCCCCAAACTGTCGTGGTGTTCAAGTTCGGCCCGAGATCATATTACGCGAAAATCAGTGGAACTCGCTGCAAAGTAGTTGATTGCAACAAATGAGCTTCTTTATTGGTGGATCGTAATCTGGCCGCAATTGATTGCCGCTACTTTGCGACACGCTCGAACGCCATTGACTGCCCGTCACTGCTCAAGATGATCAGCTTCTCTGCTTTCGTCTTGTCTCGTCCAAAGACGAATTTCCCACGATCCTCGGGATACTCCCTTGCGGTGAATACATGTTCGGAGAATGGCACCAGGTGCACAGCGGGTAGGTTGTTTTCAATTGCACATAAGCCTGCAGAATCCAGCATGACCGAGATGAGATCCTGCTCCCCCTGGTATTGCCCTACATATGATCTCAGCATCTCCGAACTCAGATTGATCGGCTTGCTCTGAGCAATCAATCCTTCGGCCAGCCACACCATCCTGCTTGCCTTAAGGTCATCGTCGCTTTGCCCGGCCGCCGCTTTCAAGGCCTCAGCGTGGGCAATCATAAGTGCTTCTTCACCGGAGACGAGAATATCCGGCAGGATGCCGGCCCCTTGAATTTGTTGGCCCTGGGTCTTCACTCCCGCTCCAGTGGGCAATTTCAGCCGAATGTCCAGTGATGGAAAGTCTATCATTCTAGCCATATGACCGGCGCCCGCCGTCCTTTCTCCAACCACTCTTGCCCTCCCAAGTTGCATCATGGCAGATGTGAAGCCTTCACCTGCCGAGACCGTTCGCGGACCTGTCAGGAGCACAACATGCCGATCATAGAGTGGTGTTCCGGCGACACTTGTCAACGACCACATCTCCGTAGAGACATCATCATACCGATCGTATGTTTCGCTCAGCAATGTTGGTTTAGAGAAGAAGTAACTCGCCAGAAGCTGAACCATCTCGGGCCGCCCACCTCGACAGTTACGAAGATCGATAACCAGGGCTTCACAATTCGCCAGAAAACCGCTTACGGCAACAAGCGTCTTGCCCGCATAAGTGGTATCTCTGAATTCGCGCAGATCGAGATAGCCGATATTCCCATCGAGGATGCGGAGTTGCCTGAATCCGAAGTTTTCTGCTCTCCACTGCGCCAGCTCGCGGTCACTAACGGAACCATCTCTGACTGCTGATGTTTCTTCAGGATCCAGCCAGCTTACTTTCAGATGAGCGTCTCCGCTGATTCGCTGCAAGAGATCGTTCACTGCCATGAGCAAACTGTCCCCATCTTTTATCTGTTCAAACTTGCCGCTCTTCAGCCCTTCTCTTAGGGAATCAGCCATCATTTTCCCGACTTCCGGCATTATGTAGAATTCTTCGAGGTAGAAAGCCAGGCTGTCAACTACGTTCGCGAATGTCCACTCCGTACGTGTGATTTTCCTTTCTTTCTCTGATTCGGAGCCGGAACATGAAATCACAATAGCCGATGTTGTAATGATGGCGGCGCTGAGCATGATGATTCCGATCAGAGACGCGCACGCACTCCGTTTGACTGAAAAAGTCTTCATCTTCAGCAGCACCTCGAATCTGAATATTCTCCTGCCGTGTCCGACTTCTGCTGAACCGCTACACTCCTGCAGCAGTTCCTTACAAGTAGGTTTACGGGATCTGAACATGGATGTTTCAGTCATTAAGCGTGATCTGAATAGGCCTATTGCAGGTTTTTTGAATTGGCGTCTATGTTGCAGAGATTCTGTATGGCTCAGATTAGTGGAAGCGTACCCGTGTCTCCCAGAGAACGCAAAGGCCTCGGCTCGCACCGAGGCCTTCAGAGTCAATGGCGGGGTTGATCCCGTTTCTCAAACGGGACGACCTTCCCGCGCCACGCGCGGGACACTCCAACCAAACTAAAATGAAAAAGCCCCCTTCGCAGAGGGCTTCCCAATATGGCGGGGTTGACGAGACTCGAACTCGCGACCTTCTGCGTGACAGGCAGACGTTCTAACCAAACTGAACTACAACCCCGTGATTTTTTTATTCAAAAAACATCAAAAATGGGCGGTAGCGGATTTGAACCGATGACCTCCTGCTTGTAAGGCAGGCGCTCTCAACCAAGCTGAGCTAACCGCCCGTTAATGGAGCGGCATAAGTGGTTTACGATTGCTGTCCGCCCTCTTTTTTATCTCCCATCAAAATGGCAACCGGGATGATTACACAATACCCCGCCACCAGCAGGATCGGCGCCAGGGTGATATCCCCGGCGGCCAGAAGAATAAACCCGACCGCGATGACCACCAATCCGATTGCAAACGCCAGGTAGTTTTTCTTTCCGAACGGCAGGATCGCGGCTTCTTTTGCCCCGGGCTGCCCCTTTTTCGTCGGCTTTGCCATAGTCACTCCAATTAATTCGCCGATTCCAAAAAATCAAGTGATTTAACCATGTTATCGGCACTTTCTGTCGCCCCGGCCAATTATCGGCCCCGAGCTTTCTGGTATACGTCTTTTTACTTTACTTTGGCGATTCCAGACGACATTTTTCGATTGAACTGTAACCTGAGATTTCCGATGGCGCTGCCCCGAGTCGATAAAACCGTCCGCAACCTCAAGCGGTACCGCCAGATCGTGGGGGTGCTGGCCAAGTACGGCTTCGGACATGTCCTCGACCGGTTGGATTTACGCACCCGGTTGCGGCTGCGCCGTAAACCCGCCGGCCCGGACCTGGAAACCGCCGCAAAATTGACTTTTCCGGTGCGCATCCGCCGAGCGCTGGAGGAACTAGGCCCAACTTTTGTCAAGCTGGGCCAGGTGCTTTCCACGCGTCCGTTTCTGATCCCCTATGATTTGCTGGTCGAGCTGACCCTGCTGCAGGATCATGTGGAGCCGTTCGCTTTTGACCAGGCGCGCGAGGTTGTCGAAAGCGAACTGGGCAGCCCGCTGGAGGACCTTTACCGGGAATTCGATGAGATTCCGATCGCCTCGGCCTCGCTGGCCCAGGTGCACCGCGCGGTGACCAAAGACGGCCGCCGGGTGGCGGTCAAAATTCAGCGGCCTGGGATCAAGCGGATTATCGATGCCGACATGGATATCCTGGCCGACCTGGCCCGCATGCTCGACCGCTATGTGCCGGAGGCCAAAATTTTCGACCCGGTGGGGCTGGTGGCCGAACTGGCCAAATCCACTCGGCGGGAACTGGATTTCGGCGCCGAAGCCCGGTATATGGAAATCTTCGCCGAGAATTTTGCCGCTGATCCCATGATTAAAATCCCCGAGGTCTTTGCTGAATTGTCCGGGTCTAAAGTATTGACTGCCGAATATCTCGACGGCATCAAGATTTCCAACAAAGAAAAACTGCTGGAGGCCGGTTTTGACGTGCCGCAACTGGTGCGCAACGGCGGGCAGATCGTACTCAAGCAGATTTTCGAACACCGCTTTTTCCACGCCGACCCGCATCCGGGGAATTTGTTTGTGATGCCGGATGGCCGTATCGCGCCGGTTGATTTCGGCATGGTGGGGCGGTTGTCGGGCCGGACAGTGGATGAGTTGGGCAACCTGCTGGTGGCGGCGATGACCGGCGACACCGAATCGCTCGGCCGCGAACTGTTGAACATGGATGTTCTCGATGAACAGGTCAACCTGCGCGCGTTCGAGGCCGATTTGACCGATTTGTTCCTCCGCTATCGCCGGCTGCCGCTGGCGCGGATCAACATGAAAGCGATCATCGCCGGGGTGTTCAACCTCGTGCATACCTACCAGGTGCGCATCCCCTCCGATTATATGCTGCTGGCCAAGGCGCTGGTAACCTACGAGGAAGTCGCCCGCGCTCTCGACCCCGAGTACGACATGGTCGAGGCGGTGACCCCGTATATCAAAAAGCTGACCCGCTCGCGTTTCGATCCAAAACGCGCGGCGCGCAGTGTGTCGCGGGGGATTGGCGATCTGCGGGAGATCGTCAATATCCTCCCCTTCGAGCTGCGGCGCATCGTGCGCAAACTGCGCAAGGGAGATCTGATTGTCCCCCTGGAGCACCGGGGACTGGAAAATCTGATCAACGAAATCGACCGCTCCTCCAATAGATTGTCGTTTGCATTGATCATCGCCGCGCTGATCGTCGGTTCATCGCTATTGATCCGCGCCGATGTCGGCGCTCGGATATTCGACGTGCCCCTGTTGGGCCTACTAGGCTTCCTGTTCGCCGGGGTGCTGGGCATCTGGCTGGTGATTGGGATCTTGCGTTCGAAGCGGTTGTGAGGTGGGTGAGTATTGATATCGAGCGCGAAGAATTGTGAACCGTCACTTAAGAGTTTCTTAATAATGGACATTCAATCTGTGGAGTGGTAGGAATATGGTAGAAGCTTCCATAGGGCAGGATGAAATCATCAAATTCATTCGCCAAAGAGATTATGAGTTTGTAAGGGAATTGGGGCAAGGAGCCTGCGGCAGGACGGTTTTGCTCTATGATCAACAGATTGACCAACATTTTGTATGCAAGAAATTTACTCCATATTCAGAACAGAACCGAAAAGAGTTGTTCTCAAACTTCGTCCGCGAGACGAAAATCCTTCATCAAATTTACCATCAGAATGTGGTGCGCGTATTCAATTATCATCTCTATCCGGATCAATATGCCGGTTTCATCATAATGGAGTTCGTTGAAGGATCAGACATCGATAAATATTTGACAAAGTCCCCGGAATTAATCAACGAACTCTTTCTTCAGACAATCAGCGGCTTTCGCTATCTAGAAATAAATAATATTCTCCATAGAGATATTCGACCGCCGAATCTCATGGTAAATGTCGATGGCAATGTCAAAATAATCGATTTCGGCTTCGGGAAACAAGTACGAGAAACCTTAGACTTTGATAAAAGCGTTAGTTTAAATTGGTGGTGCGAACTCCCAAACGAATTCTCGGATTGTGTGTATGACTTCAAGACTGAGGTTTACTTCGTTGGAAAGTTATTCGAGCGCATCATTCATGACAATGAGATCGATCAATTCAAATACAAGGCGATGCTTGGAAATATGTGCGAGCGTGATCCAGGTGCTCGCATTCAGGGATTCGTTGATATTGAGAAAGAAATCCAGAGCGACAGGTTTTATGTGATTGGATTTAGTGAGGAAGAAAGAACTCGGTATCGCAATTTTGCGGATTGTATAGTAGAACACATCATAAAACTCGCGAATTCGGCAAAATATCAAGATAACATGGAGAAGATACAGATTCGATTGGAGAACGCATACCGCAGTTTCATGTTGGAGGAATATGTTCCAAATTCTGCACTTATAATTAGATGTATAATCGACGGAAGCTACTATTACAAAAAGAATGATTTTCCGGTGGATGCGGTTGAAGAATTCCTACATCTGCTTAAATCATCTTCACTAGAAAAGAAACGGATTATATTTTCTAACCTACATACGAGACTAGATTCGATCACGAGGTATGATCCTGAGAAGGCGGACATGGAAGATCTACCATTCTAAGCCGGGTACGCTATCCATCATCGCACGGGTGGCCCACCCTTTGGGTGGGTGAAGAAGCAATCACAGAATGAGACACTCAGGAAAAGTCAACACTACTCACCCGTTGGGTGAGGTACCATATTCCACGTTCACGACGGGATTCTCGCCTCGGTCACGGCAAAAACTGGATTCCGGGTCAAGCCCGGAATGACAAATCAGAGCAGGAGTACCCCCGCGAGTGGATTCGAAACATCATTTGATCGCTTCGCGATCCGGTGCCGGAGACCCCGGGGACGAGACCGAACCTGGCCCCACGCCGGCCGCACCCCGTTCATCTTGTCATTTCGAGCCGCGAAGCGGCGAGAAATCTTCTACCGCGCGGGTCAAGATTTCTCCTCGCTGGCGCTCGTCGAAATGACAAGAGCACCGTGCCCGACATTGTACAATGTACCCCACCCAATCGGGTGGGTGAAAAAGTAAGGGCAGAATGAGCCACTCAGGAAAATCCACAATGATCCCAGTGAGTCCTCACTGAGCATTCACTGAATGTGTGGTGAGCACTCACTGACGAAACAGAAACTGAAACAGAAACAGAAACAGAAAAAAGACGGCGGCGCCGGCGCGCCTTTCGCCGTCGTTGATTACAGCATTACGGTGCCAAAGCTGTCACCGCCGTCAGGATAGGAATCCTGACGGCGGTGAATCGCGCTCAGGCAGGTTTTGAGACAAACTCCAGGGGCCGACCGGCACGGAAATCAGGCGATTTTACTTTCCGGCGTTCTGAACATCAGCGGTCTTATCATTCAGTTCTTTGGCTTTCTCGCAGCCGCACATGTCCATCTGCTTGTGACCGTCGCACCACGCCGTGGTCAGACCGTCAATCTCATAGCTTTCGATATCGATGGTATGAGATTTCTTGTTATATATGCCGGTGACCTTCACCTGGGCATCATGGCGGCCGCCGCCTTTGATCAGGTTTTCGGAATGGTCATTCTCCAGAAAATAGACATACTCGCCGTTATCCAGCCGCAGAGAATGCCGGTGGCCAAACGTTTCACATTGGGCGTTCACGCCGGCCAGACCTTTCAGGTCGCAGGCCAGACAGGTCAGCTTGCCTTCGAGCGTTTTACGCTGGCTTTCATTCCAGTAACCGGCGGCAGCCGTCAGACTAAAGCCAAACAGCGTCAGCATTACGAACAAAACCGTCTTGCGAGTCACAGCAGCTCCTTGTGTCAGAATGCCTAAACGGGATCATATTAGTCCCCTTAATTTGCTTTTAGACGCCGGCATTCGAATTTTTGTTTGAAGTTTTTGCAGGTTTTTGCTTTCCAGTATTTCCTACGCCGCCCGGTAATCCGTTCCCGGCGGAGTAGAATGAGTTGTCGGGGCGGCGAGCACAAGATAACGGTAACCGTGCTACACCATCGTTTTGCGGAAACGGAAGGCGGCAATGTTCAACACGCCCAGGCCGATGATCAATAACGCCAGGCATTGCGGCCAGAGGGTAGCCGGACCGGCGCCTTTCAAGAAGATCCCCCGCACGATTTCCAGAAAGTACCGCAGGGGATTGAGCAGGGTCAGATACTGAAACAGCGGCGGCATGCCGGCAACCGGAAACATAAAACCGGACAGCAGGATCGCAGGCATTAAAAACATAAAACCCGCCATAAACGCCTCCTGCTGGGTCCGCGAGATCGTGGAAATCAGCAATCCAATGCCCAGCACGCATAACAAATACAAAATGCCGCTGCCGAATAGAAACAGGAAATTCCCGTGAAACGGCACGCGAAACCATAACAACGCCAGCGTGGTGATCAGGACCAGGTCGAACAATCCGATGAGCGCAAACGGGATAATTTTTCCGGCGATCAACTCGCGCGGTTTCAGCGGGCTGACCATTAATTGTTCCAGCGTGCCGATTTCCCGCTCGCGTACCACGGCCAGGGCGGTCAATAATAATCCAAGGACCATCAACAGCAGCGCGACGACGCCGGGGACATTATAGTTACGGCTGGCCAGGTCCGGGTTATACCAGGCCCGTTCCCGCAAATCGACGGGCATGACGATCCGTGCGGCGCCGGATTCCAGGCCGTAACGCATAATAATCTGCTCGGCATAACCCTTGACCGTCATCGCGATGTTGGAATTGGTGCCGTCCAGCAATAACTGGACACTGGCCCCGCTGTTGCCGGACAGGTCGGCCGCGAAGCCCGCCGGGATCTCCAGTCCGACGCGCGCGTCCCCGTGGTCCAGCGCGGCGGTCATCTCAGCGGGCCGCGACGACTGCCCGACCACCCGGAAATATCCCGACGCAGTCAGCCGGTCAACCAGTTCGCGGGATTGCCGTGTCTGGTCGAGATCGACGATGAATGTTGCCGTGTTGCGGATATCGGTGGAGACCGCATAGCCGAAGACAATAAGCTGAATCAGCGGCGGAAAAATCAGGAACCGCACCATGCGCGGATCGCGGAACAACTGGATGAATTCCTTGCGTACGACCTGCATGATGCGGCCGAGACTGAGTCCGGTGCTCATCGCAACTCCTTTTTGAAGACCCGGATGGCCAGGCCCAGCCCGAGGACGGCAAAGACGATCATAATGATGCCCTGGATGCATAAGACATCCCAGCCGACGCCTTTCAGGAAAATTCCCCGCGTGACCACCAGGAAATATCGCGCGGGGACGACGTAGGTAATCAGCTGCAGTGGCTGGGGCATGACCTCGATGGCGTACATGAACCCGGAAAGCAGCATGGCCGGCAGGAACGTGGCGACCATGCCGATCTGGGTCGCCAGCACCTGCGAGCGGGCGATCACCGAAATAATGATCCCCAGACTCAGCGAGCCGACGATAAACAGACTCGACAACACGGCCAGCAGCAGAACGCTGCCACGGAACGGCGTGCCGAACAGCGCGATGCCCAACAGTGAGACTGTGGCCACATCAATGACGCCGATCACCAGGTAGGGGAGCAGTTTGCCGAGAATGATTTCGGCGCGGGATACCGGCGTGGCGGCGAGTTGTTCCATTGTGCCACGTTCCCACTCGCGCGCAATGGTCAGCGAGGTCAGCATGGCCGCGATAATCATCATGATCACCGCGACCAGCCCGGGGACGATCATATTGCGGCTTTTCAGATCTTCATTGTACCACACCCGGCTTTGCACGGTAATCGGGGGGGTAAACCGCCGGGCGTTCAATTGCACTCGTGTCGAAAAATGTTCGATGACTCCCCGGGTATAGCCCAGCGTGATCGTTGCCGTATTGGCGTCACTGCCGTCCACAATCGCCTGCAGCGGAGCTGGCCGGCCTGCACCAAGGTCGGCGGCGAAGCCGACCGGGATGACCAGGACCAGGGACACCGTCCCCCGTTCGAGCAGGGGGGCAATCTCCGCTTCGCCAGACAAGTGATGGGTAAATGAAAAAGATCCCGACGAGGAAAACATGTCCACCAGTTCACGGCTGCGCGCCGAATTATCGAAATCAAGCACCGCGGTCTTGATATTTTCGACATCCCAGGTGATGGCATACCCCAGGATCAACAACAGCAGCACCGGCAGCACAAAGGCCAGGATCAGACTTTTAGTGTCGCGGCGCAGCTGCAACGTTTCCTTGCGCGCCATGGCGAACAGCCGGCCCCGGTCAAGCATGCGGCACCCCGCTGTTCCCGGAGGTGTCCGCGGTGCGGACTAAAGAGATGAAGATATCTTCCAGCGACGGTGGAATCCGTGAGATGTTGTTAACGGTGATCTGTCCGGCGGCCAGTCGCGCGGGGATGATCGTCTCGATGCCCACTGATTGGACGACGGCATGCACCGTGCGGCCGAAGAGGCCGACCTCGACAATCCCCGGGACCTGTTGCAGGATCGGGACTGCGCGGGCGCTGTCGGTCGTCGTGATCTCCAGCACCGTGCCGGTTGATTGTTCCCGCAGCCGCGCCGGCGTATCCAGCGCGATGAGTTGGCCCTGGTGCATCAGGGCCAGCCGGTGGCAGTACTCGGCTTCTTCCATGTAATGGGTCGAGACAAAGACCGTGGTCTTGCGCGCGGTCAGCGAATATATCAATTCCCAGAAATTGCGGCGCGAGATGGGATCGACGCCGGAGGTCGGTTCATCCAAAAACAGGATAGGCGGATCATGCAGCACCGCACAGCCGAGGGCCAGCCGCTGTTTGAACCCCAGCGGCAGTTCACCGGTCAGCCGGGAACGGGCATCACGCAGCCCCGCCATCTCCAGCACCCAGTCGCGCCGCTCGTGCCGTTTTTCTTTCGGGATGCCGTATAATCCCGAAAAGAAGGCAATATTTTGTTCGACACTCAGATCGCCGTACAGCGAAAACAACTGCGACATGTAACCGATCCGCTGTTTGATCTGTTCGGTCTGCGTGTGGATCTCCAGACCCGCCACGGTGGCGGTCCCCGAACTCGGCAGCAACAGTCCGGCGAGCATCTTGATGGTGGTTGTCTTGCCGGCGCCGTTGGGGCCGAGAAAACCGAACACCTCACCGGTGTTCACCGAAAACGACACGCGATCGACAGCGGTAAACGAGCCGAAAACACGGGTCAAGTCCCGGGCGACGACTGCCGGGCTGTCATTCATGGTCGTGGCCCTTTCGGCCGGCCATGTACTCGATAAATACGTCTTCCATGGACGGCGCCGTGAGGCGCATGCCGGTCACTGCACAGCCGGCTGCGGCCAGATGGTCTTTGATCGCCGTGGCCATCCCTGCAGCCGAATCGACCAGTACATGTAGTGTATCGCCGAAGACGGCGGCCCCCCGCACACCGGGCATGGACTCGGCAAGATCACGCGCCCGGCGGACATCGGTGATCGAGACCACCAGGACTTCACCTTTAATGCTTTGCTGCAACTTGACCGGGGTGTCGAGGGCTTTGAGGCGCCCCTCGTGCAACAATGCCACCCGGTCGAACCGCTCCGCTTCGTCCATATACGAGGTGCTGACCACCACCGTGGTGCCCCGGCCGACCATTTCATGAATGATCAGCCACAGGTCGCGGCGCGAAACCGGGTCGACGCCGAACGTCGGTTCGTCCAGCAGAAGGATGTCCGGATGATGAATCAACGCGCAGCACAACCCGAGTTTTTGTTTCATCCCGCCGGACAGGGCGCCGGCCAGCCGCTGTTGAAACGGGCCGAGGTTGGAAAAGGCGAACAGCCGTTCCAGCCGGGCCGGTCGGTCGGCCCGTGGAACGCGGTATAAGTCGGCGTAAAAGATAATATTCTCAATCACGGTAAGATCGGCATATAAGCCAAACCGCTGGGGCATGTAGGCAATAACATGTTTGACCGCCTCGGGATCACGGACGATACTGGCCGGCCCCACCCGCGCGTCGCCGCTGCTGGGCGACAACACTCCGGCCAGCATGCGCAGCGTCGTGGTCTTGCCGGCGCCGTCCGGTCCCACCAGTCCGAATAATTCACCTGCACTGACCGAAAAGGTCAGCTTATCCACGGCCACCCTGCCGGCAAAGGACCGGGAAAGACCGTCGATGACTAGTGCCGGTGCGGAGGCCATGATTATTCAGCCAGTTCCAGTTGGACGTCGGCGGGCATACCCGCCTTAAGCTCGAACGACGGATCATCGGTGATCCGCACTTTGACCAGGTAGACCAGGCGGACCCGTTCCTCGGCGGTCTGTACGGTCTTCGGCGTGAATTCGGCTTCGGCGGCGATGAAACGTACTTCGCCGGAATACGCCTTATCGGCATAGGAATCGGTGGTAATTTTCACCGGCGCCCCCAGCCGCAGCGCGCCGATTTTATTTTCCGGGACGTAGATGCGGACCCAGCGGTCGTGGTGGTCCTGGATGGTCAGCACCGCCGAACCGGCAGGCACAATTTCCCCGGGTTCAAAATGCCGGACAGTAATGGTGCCGTCAAATGGCGCGCGAATCGTCATATTGTTCACTGCCGCCTCGGCCGCTGCGGTCTGGGCTTCGGCCTGTTCCAGCGCCGCACGCTGAGCGGCGATGCGTTCAACCCGCGGGCCGGCTTGTAATTGGCGCAGGTACTCGGCGGCTTCCGTGTCCCGGCTTTGCGTTACTTCCAGCGCAGTCTTCATTTTATCCAGCGCCTCTTTACTGATCGCCCCGCCGGCGAATAATTCTTGTCCCCGCTCAACATCGCGCTGAATGTCGCTTAATTGCTCGGCGGCCGCATTACGCGCCGCGCGGGCGCGGGCCAGTTCTTCAACGCGCGTGCCGCTTTGCAGTTCCATGAGCAGGGCCTGCGCCGCGGCTGCCTGAGCGTGGGCTTGTTGGAGGCGGGCGGCCGCTTCTGTCCGGTCCAGCACGGCCAGTTCAGCCCCGGCGGTCACTGCATCGCCCTCCCGGACAAAGACAGAATCCAGCCGGCCCGGTGTTGGAAAGCCAAGGCGCGCCTCGGTGGCCTCCACCGTCCCCGAGGCAGTGAGCATGCTGTTGTCTCGAGAGGTGCTAAACACAAAAAACCAAATCACCACGGCTGCGACGACGACAGCAACCGGAATGATGATGCGACGTTTCTTGTTCATGGTTTATTCTCCACATGGCGGGATATCCATTGCTCATCAAGTTCACCGGTCAGCCGGGCCAGTTCCACCCGGGCGGCGATAACCGCATGACGGGCTTCAGCCAGGCCAGCCCGGACAGTCACCAGCTCTGCTTCGGCATCTAGATAATCGGTCTGTGTGCCGCCGCCGGTTTTCACCAGTAATTGCTCAATGCGGGCGACTTCAGCATATGTTTCGACGGCGCGGGCCAGACTGGCCGTGCGGGACCGGGTTTCAACAAGTCGGGCCAGGACCTGGTCAATCTCGCGCTGGACCGCAATTTCGGCAAGCCGCAGTTGTTCCTCTGCCAGGCGTCGCACAGCCCGGGTCTGACCGATGCGGTGTTTTATCGCTCCTCCGGCAAACAGGGGAAACGCCAGCGTGGCCCCGACATTCCATTCATCGACGCGATTGCCGTCGAAATCACCCTGATCCAGCCAGTTGCCGCTGAGTTTCACACTCGGCAACCGGGCGCCTTTGGCGGTGGTGACATCGGCATTGGCGGCGGCCAGACGGCGCCGCGCTTGTTCGATACCCGAGTTCGCGGACAGTGCGGTGGAATAAAGCAGCCCCGCGTCATCAACCGTTGTCTCCAGCATGGACACCGGCAACAGGCGGACCCTGCTGGCCGATAGCGGGTCTGCGCCGGTCAGCGAAGCGAGGTTTTTTTCCGCAACTGTCAGTTTCGCTTGTGCTCGTTCGCGTTCGGCCTCGGCGGCGGCCAGCGTGGCCTGCACGCGGAGAATTTCCACTTTGGCCGCCTTTTCCTGAGCGAAAAACTGCTCGGCCCGGGCCAATTCCGCCTGCATCGCGGCCAACCGATGGTCATGTGCGCCCAGTATTTCGCGGCCGCTGAGGACTGCAAGGTAGGCGTTGATTACGCCGGCAATAAGCTGCTGGCGGGCATCGGTGGACGAAGCCCGCGCCATTTCTAATCGCGAGCGGGCGCTGCGAGTTTTGCCCCGCCGACTGCCGCCGTCGAACACGGTATATCCCACAGTGAGACCGTACTGACCCAGCGCGTCATTAAATGCCGGCATCGTCGCCGGCGTGAACCCGTGGATTGGGGTGGCGGGCATTTGTTCTTCATAACGGGTGGCCGCGGCCGTGAAGGTCAGCGACGGCAGCCAGGCGGCCAGCGCCTCGCCCCGGGCCGCACCGGCACGTTCGACTTCGGCTTCGGCGATACGCACCGTGGGGTATTGTGCCAGGGCCTGTTCGACCGCCTGCGGCAGGGAAAGACTTTCGGGGATCAGCGTTGTCTCGGCGGCAACATCGCACGCGGCAGTAATCAACAATGCTATGACCGGCGCACCGTATTTCAGCTTCAATCTCATATTCACTCCTGATTTCCGGCCGGGGCCAGTCCCCGGCGAAGAAACAGCATGAAATGATCGAGGACCTCCCGGCGGGTTGCCGGATTCTCCAGATCATACCCGGCCACGTCCTGCATGACTTGCCGCATCACCGCCGCATACGCCGGCTGCGTAATTGTGCTGATCGCCAGCAGGGCCGGGTCGCCTTTGATGATGCTTCCCTGTTGCTGCCCCTGGCGAATCAGACTGTTCAACAAGCCAAACAAGCGCGACATCGTTTCGCGAATCGGCCCGGGCACGGGACGGCGCAAAGAAATCTCATGCAGCAGCAAGGCCGGCATTTCCGGATTGGTCAGCAAATGTTCAAAAAACCCCCGGGCGATACGCTCGATACGTTCCGCCGGGTCCCCCGGATCCTCGGCAATAGCGGCCAACAACAGATATAACGGTTCGGCCTTTGATTTGAGGACTTCTTGATAGAGATTCTCCTTCGATTGAAAATGATAGGTGACCGCCCCCAAGTTGGCCCCGGACAGCGAGGTAATCGCCCGAATCGAGGTATTTTCGTAACCCCTTTCGGCGAACAATCTTAGGGCTGCTGCCAGCAGATTTGTCTTTGTGTCTTTCGATTCATACATACGTATGAATTATACGCTAAATCCCTGACGGTGTTGAGGACTTTTTGAAGGTGATAATGCAAATTTGGTAACTCATTGATACTGTTCGTATTAATAGGCCAAAACATCTTTGTCGGGTCGGAATCTGCGTCATTCAGAGATGTCGGCTTTCTCCGTCCCGCTTGAAAGCGGGACTCCGGAAGCCGACCTACCGGGTTTTTCAACAAACCCGACACGGGGGGGTTGGCCAAGCCGCCGGACTCCGGCTTAAACCGTCGAAATGGTGGATTTGGTGTCGAATAATATAACACTTATTTTATCCTGTTTGTCGTTTTTAGTCGAGAGGATTGTCGACTAACGGATTGTCCGGGTGGAAGATAAAAATTTTTCGACGAAAATCGCGCAGCCGGCAGTTTAATTGCTACTATTTTAGTAGGAATTAACAGAATGATAGGAGGAGGTACATATTGTTCAAGAAACTGGTTTTCGTCGCCCTGGCTCTGGCAGTGGCGGCGCCTGCGGCGCAGGCGGGTCTTTTGGGTGCGTACTATAACATGTCTCAGACTCATCCGGACATGCAAGGTTCCATTACCGGCGTGCAAACCGGCTGGGTGCAGAGTCTGCTTGCCGGCTCGATGCCCTCGCTGACTGCCGCAGGCGCAGCCAACATCAACCAGTTTGACTGGTGGGATGGGTCTTCGCCGGACGTGTTTCATGCGTTTGACCGGGTGGATTCGGACGCCGATTTGAATGGCGCGTTTGCCTCTGGCTGGTTTCCGATCCCCAACGCCCTCCCCGGCGATCCCTATCATTTCGCCGTGCACTGGTCGGGTTCCTTTTATGTCGGCGCCGACCAGATCTACAACTACCAGATGGGCAGCGACGATGATTCCTGGTTGTTTATCGACGACAACCTGGAGCTGGACCTGGGGGGCGTGCATGCACTGTCGTTCGACAGTCATAATGTCTTTCTGTCCCAGGGTTACCACTCAATCGACATTTTCTTTGCCGAGCGCCACACCACGGAGTCGGGTTTCCGGTTGAATTTCTTTTCCGATCTCGAGCCGCGCAATCCGGTCCCGGAGCCGGCAACCATGATTTTGCTGGGCAGCGGCCTGGTCGGCGGAGCGATATTGCGCCGTCGCCGGAAACAAAGCTAGCTTTGTATCTTCATCGTATTTTGCAGCCGGGCACATTGTGCCCGGTTTTTTTATGGGGTCACGGAATTATTTTCATTGTGTCGTTATCGGGGGAATGTATGATGTCCGGGGGAATAAGGATGGACGACTTCGACGACATCGCCCGCACCAACCGCGCCCATTGGGAGCAGGACGTGCAACAAGCCGGCCAATACACCAGGCCGTGGCTGGACCTCGATCCCGGGATCCTGCGCCGTTTCGCTGCCGGGGAAATTGAGTTTCTTCCAGAACCGTACGCTTATATCTATCCGCCGCATATTTTTAAGAATGTCAAGACCCAGGATGTGCTGTGCCTCGCCTCGGGCGGCGGGCAGCAATCGGCCGTGTACGGCTTGCTGGGGGCGCGGGTGACCGCCTATGATTTGACCGAGGGGCAGCTCGCCGCCGACCGTCAGGCCGCCGAGCATCATGGCTATGCGATCAAGACCATTCAGGGTGACATGCGCGATCTGTCCGTCTTTTCCCCGGCATCGTTTGACCTGGTGTATCAGGAAATATCACTATGTTTTGTGCCCGACGTGCGGCCGGTGTATCGGGAGGTCGCTCGCGTGTTGCGACCGGGAGGGGTGTATCGGGTGGGGCATGTCAATCCCGCGACCTACATGGTCGATGAGGATTCGTGGGACGGCGCCACATACCATATCTCCGGGCCGTACTTAGGCGGCGGACTTCCTCCGGAGGAGTGCGAGGGTTTTTACGAGTTCCGCCATCAATTCCACGATATCTTCAATGGTTTGATCGACGCCGGGCTGGCGATCCAAAGTGTCTGGGAAGATCCCCGCCACCTGCGGCATGACCCGCACGCCCAACCGGGAACGAATCGGCATTTGTTGAATTCAGTGCAGAAATTTTTCTGCATCGTGGCGCGGAAAAGACCATAACGGAAATTCCTGGTTTTCGTCCGCACGTAATTCAAACGGCCAGTTTTCAGACACTGGCCGTGTAATTCAAGGTAGTTCCGTCGTTGCCGCCGGATTACCGCAGAGATTACCTGATTTTACCTTCCTCGAGCATCAATTGTCGACTGCCGGCCGCCGCAACCTCTTTGCTGTGGGTCACCAGAACAATTGTCTTGCCGTTCTTATTCAAGTCGTTTAACAAACGCACTAATTCGGTCGCCAGACCGGGGTCCAGACTTCCCGTCGGTTCATCGGCCAGGATGATCGCCGGATCATTGACTAATGTCCGGGCCATCGCCACCCGCTGTTGTTGCCCGACCGACAACTGGAACGGTTTATGATTCAACCGTGAACCCAACCCCAACTGTTCGAGATGGCGAGCGGCAATTTCTTTATGCCGCCCGGAATGATTTCCATTCAACATCAAGGGGAGGGCGACATTCTCCCACGCAGTCAGATAAGGAACCAAATGAAATTGTTGAAAAACGAATCCAACAATGTTCTTCCGAAATTCTGTTTGCCGGCGTGTAGGTTGGGCGTAAATATCGACCTCGTCGTACAACACGCGGCCCGCTGTAGGTCGCACCAGCCCGCCCAAAGCCATGAGCAGGGTGGATTTTCCACTCCCGGACGGCCCCGCGACACTGACGAATTCGCCATTAGGGATCTCAAGGTTGAGATCATCGAGGGCACGCACAACCTGGGAGCCGAGCGTAAACTCTTTGATCAGATGTTCGACACGTATCATCTACTCACACCTCTTGCAGGGTAATGAATGGATCAAGTTTGCTGGCCCGGTACACCGGGATGAGGGAAGCTGTCAGCGTCAGGATAACAGAGATGGCGATGCTGTACAGTAGCCATTCCAGGCGCGGATGGATGTCGATCCCGGCCAGCGACGGCCCCAACCACACTGCGAGCGCCGAACCCGCCACGAAACCGCCTACTCCTCCGGCGAATCCCAGCAGCAGGGCTTTCACCATGAATATCCGCTGAATCAGTCCGCGTCCAGCTCCCAGAGCCACCAGGATTCCGATCTCCCGGCGTCTTTCATAAACGTTGGCGAACATGTAGTTGGCGATGGAAACACCACCGACGATCAGGATGATCACCAAAAACACCAGCCCGAAACGATGCATCATTCCATTGGTTCTCTGCTGCGTGGACACGATTTGTTGAATCGTGACGACTTTGGCATCCGGCAACGTCCGGTTTAACCCGGCAATCAAGTCCCCGGAGATTTCCTGGCAACACCCCATCATTTCGATGGCATTGATCCGTCCCGGTTGGTCGGCCATCCGCTGCACGACAGACAAATGGGCGAAAACGCGGCCGTCATCAACTGTCCCGCTGGGTGGAAGGACGCCGGTGACCTGGAATGTCTCACCGTTGATGTTCGCAGTTGCACCGGGTTCAAGGCCAAAAACGGCAGCGATGTCACTGCCCAGCAAAATCCCATCGACCGGCAAGACTTCAATCGTTGTCCGTTGATCGACAGCCGCCGGATTCTTTGGCGGAGTTCCGGCAGGCGCCGCGCAACCAACGGGTGTCTCAAAGATGTTCCCGGCCATCTCCCAGACCGGTTTGGCCAGAAACTCTTCCCGGGGTTTAATCCCCGTTACCGTCGTTTTTCGGCCGTTTACCAGCGCAGACATGGAAAGCTTGGGCGACATATTGTCCACGCCCTTCAAACCGGAGTTAAGCACATCCTCAATGTATGACTCCGGGATGGTTTCCCCACTGAGATCCGCCCGGTAATAATCATCGACCGTGACACCTTTGGGCATAATCAATACGTTTGCCCCTAACGCATCCATTTCGAGTGCGATGGCTTTCTCGCTGTAATAAGTGATCGATCGGACTCCGACAATGACTGCGATCCCCATGACCACGGCAATCAGACTGGTGACCAGCTGATTTTTCCGCTGAGTGAGTTCTTTCAAGACAACCTTGATAACATTCATGTGTCCATCCCTTCATTATTCACGAAACCAAGAGCCCGCTCGACAGCATTCAGGATTTGATCCGCCGGGGCCATGGCGCCGATACCCTCATCGCCTGAAGCGCATCTGCCGAAAACCGGGTCGATGACGATCACTCTTTTTCGGCGCAGGTAGTCGATATTATCCTGGAGAATCGAGTCCTGCCACATATTCGGGTGCATTGCCGGACAAATCACTCGCGGTGCCCGGCAGGCCAGAAATGCGGTGGTGACCAGGTCATCCGCAATCCCATGGGCCAGTTTACCCACCAGGTTTGCTGTCGCCGGTGCCGCAAGGAACAGGGCGGCGTCCCGGACTAAAGTGATATGGGGAACTTCCCATCCGGCGTCGGCATTGAACTCGTCAGTGTATACCCGCCGTCCCGTGAGACTGGCGATATACAAAGGCGATACCAGCTTGCAGGCATGGGCCGTGAGGACAGCATCAACTACTGCCGTTTTTTCCCGCAACGCCGCGATCAAATCCGGCAGGAGGTTGACCGCGACACTGGCCGAGACCCCCATAACGACCCGAACATTCGTCCACATTAACAGCACCCTGACTTCCCGCTACAGGATTTCTTCAACCCTTGAATGTCCTGGTCGGTGACGGCGCCGGTGAGCTGGCCGCGTACCTGCCCATTGACCATAAACAACATTCGTGCATCTTTTAACGAATCGGCCGGCAGTTGAGTGCGCGCGACGATCTCCTGATTGGCCGGGTCGTTCGGATCGATCACAAATAGCTCGGCTTTGTTCACCGGCATCTGGGCGTAGGCGGTGGCAGTTTGCACCAACTCGTCTCCGTTGGGAGCGCCGTCATGGCTGAAGACCAGCAGTACATCGTTTCCACTTTGGGCGGACTTGATGACTTCGCACATGCGGGGAGTGGGGAAAACCGCCTCAGGGTTTGCGGACCCGATATTTTCTGCCGGCCCGCCCCACGTGGTCGCACCGTTGGGGGCTTCAAATACGACCAACGTATTTTGGGCGGTAGTGCCGATTCTCATCTTCCTGGCCAGTACCGTGGTCGATGGTTCACCCCAGACATGATATTCCATTTTCGTCTTGGTTTTTCCGGATTCGCTAATCGCCTTGACGGATTGTTCCAGATCGCCAAAACTAGTTCGCGTAGCGGGGTGGAAGACCAGTACTTTGAAGGCCGTCTCTTCTTTTGCCGTTGATTTCAAGGTGTCAACCTGCGCTGCCACGTGGCGAAAACCTGCTGCTTTGGCTTGTTGGCGGCTGCTCTGGCCGTGGCAGGCGAAGCTCAACATGATGACCAGCACAAGCGCGAAAAGGATACTGCCGATTCCGTAAGTCATTGGTCCATCTCCTTATCAATTGCAAAATCAATTACCGGACGCACTTTTCCATCCGGCCGTTCGAAGACAGTCACGGGGAGTAATAGATTAAATCAGAAGGGCGTGAGTCAGGTAATACAGGGGAGGATCGTGTGTCTGGAGAGCAAAATTCGAGACCGAGGGGTTTCTCTTAACTTGAGTAATTGCACCAATCTGTAGCGACGAGGTTTCAATAAGAGGACTCTGATAAACTCTTTCCTTATTTATTCTCGAGACAATGCCGTCCCCTGGGCCGTTAAGGGAAAAACAACCGCACAATTGACAATCATCTTCAAGTTGAGCGAGCGCCGGATCGCGCGGCGGAATCGGTCCCGGAGGGTCGGTCGGTTCGCAACAATTTTCCGCAGCATCGAGGTCACATGAAACACCGAATTCAAATGTCTCGCACTGTCCGCCCGAACACGCATCAATACAGAAAATCTGACCAAACGACGGCACAATGATGCCGAGGACGGCGACGATGGCCACGGCATTTCGCATAATGGATTTCAAGGCCCGAGTGTTCATCCTTCGTTTTGCCTTCGCTGCCCTACTTCATTACTAACAGACATATCGGCGGATACAATAAATAACACTATTAATTATATCAGATTTCTGATATTTGTCAAGTCGTTCGTAATAATTCATGTTAAGTAATTGGTGTTGAATGTGTTCGTTCATCTTTCCGTCTCATTCAACCTGCTCACGATACATCGCATTAGTCGCACCTCGATGAACACCCCGACGCCCGCGGTCAAAGCCCACACCAAGAGCGGCCACTCATTTCGACACTCATTTCTTGTACCGCACATGGCAAACCCCCGTGAGTGTCTCTACCGCATAGGGGAAATACTTGCGCTTGAACCACAGCGCGGCGCCCACCAGCGTAATGAGCACCGGCACCTCCACCAACGGCCCGATCACGGCGGCAAATGCCTGCCCCGAATCCAAACCGAACACAGCCACCGCCACCGCGATCGCGAGTTCGAAATTGTTAGACGCGGCCGTAAAAGACAAGGTGGCGGCCTGCTCGTATGTCGCCTTCGCTTTCATGGACAACCAGAAGGAAACAAAAAACATCACTGCGAAATAGATACACAGCGGGAGCGCTACCCGCACCACATCCAGGGGCAGTTGAACGATGTATTCTCCCTTTAGTGAAAACATGACCACGATGGTGAACAAAAGCGCGATCAGGGTGATCGGACTGATTTTGGGGATAAACCCCTTTTCATATCGCTCCGCGCCCATGGTTTTGAGACCGATTACCCGCGTAAGCACTCCGGCGATAAAGGGAATGCCCAGATAAATGAAAACGCTTTCCGCGATCTGGCCGATGGAGATGTCCACCACCGTCCCCTGCAGGCCCAGCCAGCGCGGCAGCACGGTGATAAAGATAAAAGCGTAGACCGAAAAAAAGAGGACCTGGAAGATGGAATTGAAAGCCACCAGACCCGCGCAATACTCCCGGTCGCCGGATGCCAGGTCATTCCAGACGATCACCATGGCAATGCAGCGCGCCAGACCGATAAGGATCAAGCCCACCATGTATTCCTGGTGCCCGGACAAAAAAGCGATGGCCAACAGGAACATCAGGATCGGCCCGATGATCCAGTTTTGCACCAGCGACAGAGCCAGCACCTTGACATCCCGGAACACAAAGCCGAGTTTCTCATACTTGACCTTGGCCAAAGGCGGGTACATCATCAAAATCAGCCCGATCGCGATGGGGATATTGGTCGTGCCCACGGCAAAGCGGTTGATGAAATTCTTGATTTCCGGAAACAGATAACCGCTCGCCACACCGACAAACATGGCCAGGAAAATCCACAGCGTGAGCCAGCGGTCCAGCAAGCCCAGTCTCCTGACGGTTGAACCGGTCATGATTTCTCCCCGGATGTGGATTTCGTCGGAAGGGCCTCGGGCAGGGTTTCGATAAACGCCCGAATCTCGTCACGCACACGCCGGTAATGCCCCAGCGCTTCATCTTTGGTTTTCGCCTGCTTAGCCAGCCGGGGCGGATCATCGAAACCGACGTGCAGTTTTTTCGCCCGTCCCGGAAAGACCGGGCAATGTTCGTGGGCGTGATCGCAGATGGTAATCACATGATCGAAATCGACCGCCGACAACTCCTCGACATGTTTGGATTTGTGCCGGGAGATATCCACACCGGCTTCGGCCATGGCTTTCACGGCCAGGGGATTGAGGCCGTGCTTTTCAATACCCGCCGAATACGGCTCGAGGAGGTCACCCTTCAGGCGCCGGGCCCAGCCCTCGGCCATCTGCGAACGGCAGGAATTGCCCGTGCACAGGAACAGGACCTTCGATTTCTCATGTTGTTTCGACATCCGGCCTCCCGGCGCTCAGGGTTGGTTCGTCGGTTTGCCTATTGCTGCCACACCATGCTGTAGGCCACGGTCACTTCCTTGTATTGCGGGTTGTTGGTGCGCACCATGATCCGGCCGCTGCGGTGGCCTCCGGTGGGGACGGACGGATTATCGAGGGCCACGACCAGTTGATATTCCCGGCTGGCCCGGACGGTCTTGAGCGTCAGCTTTGTGTTGCCGTCCAGATCACGCACCTCCAGGATTTCCAGCGGGAGATTGTTGGCATAGTTGGTGATATTGACCAGTTTTTCCTGCTGGAGATCGGCTGGGACACTGCCGCGAATCCTAAAATTGAGCGAGCGCGGCGCGATCTCCACGCCGGTGGGGATTTGCGCCCAGACGAGCAGCTCGGTCACCGGCTTGCGTTTCAAATTGGAGTGCACCAGCACTGTGCCCTTGAACTGGTCGGGCGGGAACCCCGGCCCGGCAGTCACTTCGATTTCCAGCCGGGCGGGTTGCCCCTCCTCCTGGATGATGCCCAGCGAGCGGGCGGAAAGCAGGGGGGAGGTGACAGTGATCTCCCCGAGTTTGAATTCATCCACGTCCTTAATAAAGACAAACACGTTTTTCACTACGACGGAGTCGGCGGCAATCTGTCCCAGATAGAGGTTGGGTGTCTCGAAGTCAAAATCCAACTCGACATCGGCCTCGACATTGATCGTCAACTCGCGAGTCTGAGGACTGTCGGTCGTGATGTTGATCGGCTTGTTCATCTTCCCGCGTTTGCCGTGAGTGTCCAGGGTAACCGCGATATGTCCTTCCCCGCCCGGGGGAATGGCGGTGGTATCAATCACCGCAGCGGTGCACCCTCACCCGGCCTTGGCTTTCAGGATACGCAACGGCGCATCGCCGGTATTGCGCAGCACGAAATTGTGGGTCCGCTTCTCCCCCCGGGGCACTGCCCCGAAATGGTAACTTTTTTCCGGGAGGAAGATCCCGTTCAGTTGCTCGCTCGGGCCCGGCGTGGGTTGACTGACTTTGTCGGGGTGTTGTTTTTCAGTCTCGTCGCCGGCCGCTGCTGTTTCCTGCACGCTCTGCTTGTTTTGCGTCTGTTCGGTCGAACAACCGGCGACTGCCAGCCAGGCGGGCACCGCGACCGCGGCAAGCAATAGCTGCACTAGATGGTTTCTGATCATCTCTCCACTGTCCTTTAAGGCTCGATGTTCAAAGTGTATGTGTCCAGCGTTTGCATCTGCGTTGCGTAATACAGGTTGATATTATAAGCCGGTGGTTGCGTCACGCAACATTTGTTTGATTTCGGCCTGGGGTAGCAACCGTCCTTTGGCTTTAATCTCGCCGTTGATCGTCAGCACCGGCGTCGGCAGCACGCCGTGGTGCGCGATTTCGTACATGCTTTTGACATGCTGAATATCGGCGGTCAGTTTCATCTGGTCGACAGCGGCGATCACGCGCCGCCGTAATTCCTCGACATTCAGTCAGTCGCCGCCGTAGACGCGCACCTCCAGCACGCCGGGGCGCTCGGGGACATCTTCGCCGAGTGACCGGCGGTATGCCCCCAGGAGGGCGCGGGCATAGCCGGCCTCGGCCTCGCTGGGGATATAATTGGTCTTGCGGACTCGTTGCAATATTTCCGCAGTGATGTGTTCCGGATCGGTCAGTCCCAAGGCGCGCACCTCGGCCAGTGCGGCGTCCAGATCGGAGATCCCGACTTTATTCGCACCGATCCACAATTGGGTTACACTATACCCCACGTGTCATCAGCTCCGTATCTTCGGCCTCAGGAAATCAGCTTCTTAATTTCTTCAATACTCGGCACCTTGCCGACGACCTTGATTTTGCCATCGACCGCCAGCGCGGGGGTCATCATGACGCCGGCCGCGGTAATGCGGGTGATGTCGGTGATTTTTTCCAGTTCGCAGGCGATACCGGCCTGTTGCGCCGCCTCTTTGGCCAGTTCCGCGAGTTTTTCACATTTGGGGCACCCGGTGCCGTAGATTTCGATCTTTTTCATGATGATCATTCTCCATCGATATTTTGCGGCCGCATATATGGCGAAACCTTTCCGCGCGTGTCTTCATTCTTTAAACCGTTCATCGGCGAGGTGACTGCCGTTCTTTGCGCGGTCGAGCCACCCGCACCGTTTTACCGGGTAATTATCAAAACGCGGCGCATAGGGCTTGATATCCAGAAGCGGCGTGCCGTCCAGCATGTCCACGTCCGCGATCCGCAGGATATTTCTCTTGATGCCCAATAAACGTACACACGACATGCCAACGGGATTCGGCCGGCACGGCGCACGCGTAGCGAATAATCCATGCGTAACATCGTCCAGAAACGGCGTGACTTCCAGCCGAACATCTCCTGCGCAATGAAACCAGTACACCAGCCAGACCCGGTCGAACCCGTCAAGGTCGCGCAGGGCGGAAAGATATTTGTCGTCCAGCACGATCCAACCCTCAGCACCCTCCGCAGCCGACGGTTGAATCGGCGTGCCTTTCGGCTCGGTAAACGGCGTATGGATGACGCCGATCGGTCGGATGGTCATTTCTCGCTGCGGCACTTTCGCAATTCCCCGTGTTATCCAGTGATTACGCCGAACACCAACCCGCTGATGGTGGCCATAACTATTACCAGCGATACGAATACCATCGTCTTCTTCATCCCCATGATGCTGCACAAAACAAGCATACTCGGCAGCGACAATGCCGGGCCGGCCAGAAGCAGCGCCAATGCCGGGCCTTTTCCCATGCCACTGCCCAAGAGGCCCTGCAGAATGGGGATTTCGGTCAGCGTGGCGAAATACATGAAAGCGCCCGCGACCGAGGCAAATAGATTGGCCCAAAGAGAGTTACCACCGACCGAGCTGCTGATCCACTCGGAGGGAATGATCCCCTCATGACTAGGCCGGCCCAGAAGAAGTCCCGCGATGAGGACGCCAAAGAGCAAAAGCGGCAGTATCTGCTTGGCAAAATCCCAGGATTGCTCGAACCAGGTGCCAATTTCGCCGTCACTAGTACTGGTGATGATTGACAACCCGATAAAACCTGCGGCAAAAGGAATGAGCGGATATTCGCGAAAGAGCAATCCCAGCACTATGACAGGGATCGCGGCGGAGATAATCTTCCATGACTGCACCTGAAACCACGTGATCAGTATCAACCCCAGGACTGCCGCCGACAAGCCCGTCAAGTACCACTTGATTTCGTAGATCGTATTCCAGACCCCGACCGGCTCGGTCGATTTTCCCCAGTTGGCAAACACAAGGATAGCAATCATCGCGGCGAAATAGAACACGGTCTGCCACAGCGGTCGGGCAGCCGGCGGATCCGGCTCGGCCATTTGAGCTTCAACTCTGGTCGTTTCCTCTTTCCGGTATATCAGGTGCATGAGCAGTCCCACAATAACGCTGAACACCACCGCTCCCACTGCTCTGGCAACACCCATTTCCAACCCCAAAATACGGGCCGTCAGGAAAATGGCCAAAACGTTAATTGCCGGGCCTGAGTACAGGAACGCGCTGGCCGGGCCCAGACCGGCGCCCATACGATAGATACCGGCAAATAGCGGTAACACCGTACAGGAGCAGACAGCCAGAATCGTCCCGGAGACCGATGCTACACCATAGGCAAGCACCTTATTCGCCTTAGCGCCAAGATAGCGCATCACGGAGGCCTGGCTGACAAACACGCCAATGGCTCCGGCAATGAAAAAAGCCGGAATCAAGCAGAGGACCACATGTTCCTGTGCGTACCATTTGACCAGTTGCAATGACTCGGTGACAGCATTATCAAAACGCGGCTTTCCGACCGGCAGGTAAAAACTGACGAGGAATGCGGCCACAATCACCGCCAGGGGTTTCCATTCCCTTTTCCAGTTCACGTTGTTACATCCCCAAAGATAGAATCGTTCACTGGGCTACTTGGCCTTTACGCCAAATATGTTCACCAAAAAACTCATTTCCGCACGGCGGCCGACATCCGCCGTGCATTGGCGACCAGGACATCCTCGACGCAGCCGAAGAAATTCAGGATGCAGGGCACCCGCAGGCGGTAGAAAACCTGTTGACCGCGCTTTTCGTCCTCCAGAATCCCGGCATCTTTCAATACTGACAGGTGTTTGGAGACGGTCGAGATGTCGGCCCCGATCAGATCGCGAAGCCCGCAAACGCACTTCTCCCCCCTGGACAGTTCATCGATAATGAACAGCCGGGTGGGATGCGCCATCGCTTTGATGACCGCTGCCCGGGCTTCGTAACGGGCCTGAGTCTTTGCATCCATCAACGAAACTCCGCTTTTTATACCACGTCAAAGATATAGGCCAGGGTGAAATAGATGCCCACGACAATGAAGATCAGGCCGGTGCTCCATCGGGCCCAGCGTTCAAACTGGGTTATTTTATTGAACGCCCGGCCCAGCGAGTGCGCGCCCAATGCGATAAGTATTGCGAAAGCGAAGACCGGCAGGGCCGTTCCGATGCCGTATGCGGTCGGCAGCAACACGCCGGAACGATAACTGACCGCCAGCGGAAGCAAACTGCCGAAAAACAATGCCGCAGAAACCGGGCAAAACGACAACGCAAAGACGATCCCCAGCAAGCCCGCACCCCAGATACCCCAGCGTTCCGCCCGCTGTTGCAGCCGTTCACTGATCCCCAAACCGGACGTCGCAAACGAAATCAAATTCAGTAGAAACATCCCGACGATGATCAACATCGGCCCCAGCAATTTGATCATATATTTTTGCAGCAGATGGGAGATATATGGCGCCGACAGCAAACCGGCAACCAGCAGCGCACCCAATGCCAGATAAGTCAGCGAACGGCCGGCCGTATACAGTACCCCGGCCCAGAACACCCGGCGCGGGCGGTCGACGCGGCGGCCGATATAGGAAATCGCCGCGATGTTGGTGGCCAGGGGGCAGGGACTAATCGAGGTCAGGATGCCCAACCACAACGCCGACGCCAGCCCGAACACAAAACCGTCCGTCAATTTGTCTGCTCCAGCTGCGCGCGGGTTTCTTTAGTAATATAGGTGACGAACTTTTCCTTATCGCTTGTCAGATCCCAAACCTGATCGAGGTTTTTCCAGCCGGCCTGTTCACCATTTTGTATGCTCACCAGCACCACGGATTTGGCGGTCAGTTCGAAATCCGCGACAAAATGTTCATTCACTGGTTCATCCACATTCACGGCCTGCCATTGCAGACGCCCGGCCGCCAAGTCCGCCGCAAAGCCGGTCTGGATGGCCTCCTGAGTATAGGCCTCGATTTTCCGGCAGGTCGGACAACGCTGGCCGCCATAGAAGTAATAAGCAAGAACACGGTCGGCGGGCATGACGTCCGCCTCTGCCGTCGCGATTTGTTGCGTATTTTCGGAAACCGCCGCCGATTGTCCGGACTCGCGCACCACCAGATACACGACACTGGCAGCGACGAATAATAGTAATATCCCTGAAATGATATTCCTGGCTTTCATCCGTTTCCTTCCCGCTGGATTATTTGAACCATACCTGCTTGACGGCGCTCATTCCTGTTTTAATCCCGCTTTTCTGCCTGCCCGTTTTTAATATACACATAAACGGATCATGCGATTAATTCATTTGGTAATTTTGCCAAATAAGCAATTATAACTTGCTTTTGTCGGCGGCGGCTGATTTATCCATGACAGGTTGCGGGCGACATATCCTGAATTTTGGCAAACACTTATCTTTCGGGTCAAGTATGGTTTTGATATATGAAAAATGTCGGCGTGCAGGAAAACCGGCAAGTCCTCATGCGGAGTGATCGTGATGATTAACAAAGATGATGTCATGAAAGTCCTGGAAAAAATCGACGACCCGGAGTTGCACCGTTCTTTGGTCGAATTGAATATGGTCAAAAATGTGGCGGTCGATGATACCTCGGTCGTGATCGACATCGCCCTGACCATTCCCGGCTGCCCGCTTAAAGCCAAGATCCACAAGGACGTGACCGAGGGAGTCTCGGCCATGCCCGGTGTTAAAACCGTGCAGATCAATTTTTCCGCAATGAGCCAGGATGAACGCAAAACCCTTACCGAAAAGCTCACTGGAAAATCGAAATATGCCGGTTTCAAGGACGTGCGGCCTAAACATGTGATCGCGGTCGCCTCCGGCAAGGGTGGGGTCGGCAAATCGACATTCACCGCCAATCTGGCCGTTGCCTTGGCGGCCGAAGGGTACCAGGTCGGGGTCATGGATGCCGATGTGTACGGCTTCTCGATGCCCCGGGCTTTGGGGATTGTCGGTCAACCGACCCTGATCGGTGATATGTTGATCCCGTTGGAGAATTACGGTGTGCGGTTAATGTCGATGGGTTTTTTTGCGGATGACGATAATCCAGTGATCTGGCGCGGCCCGTTGTTGCACAAGGCCATCAATCAGTTTATCGCGGATGTGCACTGGGGTAAACTGGACTACCTGATGATTGACCTGCCGCCGGGGACGGGAGATGTGTCGATCACGATCTCGCAGGCGATCCCCGAGGCGCAGGTCCTGGTTGTCACGACGCCGCAGGCCGCGGCGCGCAGCGTGGCCGGACGCGTGGCTAAAATGGCCGAAAAAACCAACTTGAAGGTGATGGGTGTAGTGGAAAATATGTCGTACTATCAACTGCCCGACGGTTCGAAGGACTTCATTTTCGGCAAGGGTGGCGGAGTGGAACTTGCGGGCCAACTTAATGTGCCGCTGCTGGGGCAGGTGCCGATCGAAACCCGGCTGCGCGAGGGTGGAGACACGGGGAAACCGATCGTGCTTTCGCCGGAGAAATCGCCGGCGGCCGAGGAAATCAGCAAAATCGCCCGTTCAGTGATTCGGAAAACCATGGAGCAGGCGGCGCCGGTCGCGAGTGTGAACTGAGCTTCGGCGACGTTGTGCGGATATTCGCCCCGGCGCGACATTTTTCCGCCGGGGTTTTCATTTGCGCATCCACGGACCGAAGTCTCTGAATATACAATTAATCCTATAACTATCATCGAGTTAACTGAAAACATTCCGATTGCCGGGACCCCATTATTTTCATTTTTCCTCGAAAGTCGATAATTTTTGGTCCGATATATTCAATAGAGTATTCATCTCGCTTTTGCCCAAAGCACAATCCGTGGCGGTTGTATTCGGCAGGTCGGGCGCCGTAAGATTTTCCGATGTGACTGCCGAGCCGCGTTGGTTCTGCACCAAGGTATCGGGGTGGCTGCGACGCATGATTCAGTGGACGAACAGGAGCGTCCATCGATAACTCATGAAAGCAGCCCATACCGACATAACTGTTCTGTCCCAGCCCCGGGGCGTGGGCCATTTCGGTCTCCGGGTGCGGAAAGCTGCCATTGCGGCAATCATTATCTTGATGGCACTTGCGCTGCCCGCCGCCGGCTTTGCCGCCGGCCATTTGGTGGCGGCCGACAGTCTGGTCTTATTCGAAATTCTTAATGCAGGGTTGGATTCCTCAAGTTCGGCAGTCGTTAACGATTTAACGTTGAATTTTCCGGATATTGAATTTCACTTCGAGAAAGGCAGTTTCTATCAGATAACTTACTCCGGTGGGCGGGCCTCCGGACTATATTTTGACGGAAACGGCACGGCTGTTTTTGCCCCATCCGATACCGGTGAAGCGCGGTGGCTGGACGGCAAAACCGGTGGAGCCAATGGTGTCGAACGGTACCCGTTCACTCACCTGTACTGTCGTTTTGCCGATTGGCAGGAGTTAAAATTCTCGTCCCCGCCGGTCTTTACGCCGCTTCCGCATGCCGCATTGCCGGCGCAGTTGCACAAGCGGCTGGAGGAGTGGTTCACCGGAAATTTGCGTGCCGGGTGTTCGGTTGCGCCGCCGGTCAGGTTGTTTTACGATCGGAAATGCAAACGTCATCCGGGGAATGTCTACGCTGTATTCGGCCGCCGGGAGACCTCCGCCTCTGGTTGCCGTCATTATAGCTTCATCCCCGAAGAGCGGAAGTCAATCAGTTATAACGGCTGGTGTCACTATGCCCCGGCGAATGCCGACAGCACGGTCGCCGATATGACCAGGAATTTGCTTCGGCCAATATGGTATGATTTTGAGGCACGAATCGACACCTCGACTCAGGTGAGTTTCAACCTCGAGGGCCATTTTGTCGTGTTGGATTCGGCGGTTTCCTCGATCTTCCTCGATTTGGCGCTCGATTTTTCGGTGAGTTCGGTTGTCGATGACGCGAATCTTCCGGTGCTCCATTGGCCGGCGCGCCATCCCCGCGAATACCCGGGTTTGCTGCTGCTGCTCAACCGCGCCTACAACCCGGGCGATACAGTACATCTGCGTTTTGCTTATCATGGCCGGCCCGAACACGTCTCGGACGGAGAAGCATATCATTTTCGCAAAGATGTTAGTTGGTTCCCGACGACGAAGTCGTTTTATTCGGCGGTTTTCGACGCCCGATTTGTCTGCCCGGCACGGTGGACAGTCGCCGCGACCGGCCAGAAAATCAAGGAAATAACCAGGGGAGCAGTGACCTCGTCTTATTGGGTGGTGTTGGAAGGGGCCGCGGGTTTTTCCTTTATGTTTGGCTCATTTGTCGGCAAGGAATACCGGTACGAGGGCATCCCTCCATTGAGTGTCCTGGTTCCTGTGGATTCCGGGGACGGACGGGACCGACTGCAGGACAATGCGTATGAGTCCGCTGCCGCCGATATGCTGAATGCTTTAAGTTATTTCCGCCAGATTTTCGGCCCTTTCCCGTTCAGGAATTTGACCGTCGTGGAAATGCCCGCGCCCGCCGCAGCGTATCCTTCACTGATTCAATTACCGCCTCAGATTTTCGGCGCCCGATGTTCGGATGCCGCGGGAACCGGCCGGGGGTGTGGTGTTGCCTGCCAATGGTGGGATAACCTCGTGCGGGCGGCAACCGATGAGGACCGGTGGTTCATTGACGGCATCGTCGAATATTCCTCGGCTTTATATATTCTCAAATCCCACAAACGGATGGATATTTTTAAGTCCACGCTTGATTCGTGGCGAGACAGTATTTTCGCCGCTGACCGGCGAATTCTGGGAGAACCCCGGCGGCATAGCAACAACGCCTCATTTCAGCGGGCCAAAGGCGCATGGGTGATCCATATGCTGCGGATGATGATGTTGGATTTAGATATTTCCACCGATAGGCGCTTTGCCGCCATGTTGCGCGATTTTTTGGAGTATTATCGGGGGCAAGAGGTTACCGCGCGGGACTTCCAGCATCAGGCCGAATTGTATTATGGCGAATCGTTAGACTGGTTTTTCCGGCAATGGGTGTATTCTCCCGAAATTCCAACGTATTCATCGCGGTATCGGGTGGAGCAAGTACCCGACAACGGCTATTATGTGTATCTACAAGTGGAACAATTAGATGTGTCGGCCGGATTTCGCATGCCCGTGCCGCTGACGATTACCTTTCGTCACCGGCGGCCGTACCACCAACGCATTTGGGTTTACCAGCATCACGTGTCCGTGACCATCGGTCCCTTTGACTCCATGCCGGAGCAGATAATATTCAATGATTTGGACGGAGTCCTGAGCCGATCGGGTGGGACTACCCTCCCACTGGCCGATACCGACCGCTCACCCCAATAAAAAAAATCGCCCGCCCGACATTTTTTTGCTGCCGGACGGTAAAGTCCTGGTCGGCGGCGACGAAAAAACATTTGAAATCGCCGTGGGGCGATAAAGCCGTAACAGGGTAGATCGCGAACAATTATTGTTTGAAGGAGGACAAACCAGATGCGATGCGCCCAATGTGGTGGGGTTATACGACGCGATCCGGTCTGGAGCAACGGGGACCCGTTTTGTACGCTGGAATGCGCCGAGGAAAGCAGATTAATTGGTGATGATTATGATGACGACGACGCGCCGGTCTCGGAGATGCACGCGTTGTTTGGAGCAGATGACGACGATTTTTAACCAGCGGTTTCGGAGCCGGCAAGGCCGGTAAAAACATTTAAGACCCCCGCAGGCGCGGGGGTTTTTTTATCGGTAATGAATAGCAGTGCGCTAGTCCTTGACGTCGGCCAGCAGCTTGTTCACAATCTGCAACGAATCGACACCATCGGCCTCGGCGTTAAACGAGGTGACTATGCGGTGGCGCAGGACCGGCCGCGCCACGCGGCGGACGTCGTCGATGGCCGGGGTCGGCCGCCCGTCCAGGATCGCGCGGGTCTTGGCCCCGAGAATTAAATACTGCGAGGCCCGCGGCCCGGCGCCCCAACTGACCCAATCCTTAATATATTGCGGCGAGGCGGATTCGGACGGGCGTGTCGAGCGGACAAGATTGACCGCGTATTCGATAACATGATCGGCGACCGGCACACGCCGGACCAGCGCCTGCAGGCGTGAGATTTCCTCGCCGTTCATGACCTTCTGCACGTCATGGGCCATGGCCGAGGTCGTGGTCTTCACGATACGCTGTTCCTCGGCCTTATCCGGATAATCGATATAGATATTGAACATGAACCGGTCGAGCTGGGCCTCGGGGAGCGGATACGTCCCCTCCTGCTCGATGGGGTTTTGCGTGGCCAGCACAAAAAAAGGTTCGATGAGCTTGTAGGTTTCGCCGGAGGCCGTGACCTCGTGCTCCTGCATGGCTTGCAATAAGGCGGCCTGGGTTTTCGGGGGGGTGCGGTTGATTTCATCGGCCAGGACGATATTGGCGAACACCGGTCCTTTGACAAACCGGAACCGGCGCTTGCCGGTGGTGTGGTCATCCTCCAGGATTTCCGTCCCCGTAATGTCCGAGGGCATCAGATCGGGGGTGAACTGAATCCGGGAAAACTTCAAATCCAGCACCCGCGACAACGTGGAAACCAGCAGGGTCTTGGCCAGGCCGGGCACCCCGACAATCAGGCAGTGGCCGTTGGACAGGATGGTAATCAGTAGTTCCTCGACCACCCGCTCCTGTCCGATGATTACTTTGGCTATTTCGGTTTTGATCGTTTGGAATGCGGCATTGAGCCGTTCAACGATTTGCAGGTCATCCTGGGCTACGGTCGTTTTTGCTTCGCTCACTTCGGCTCCTTTGCCAAATCTGTCCGGCTGCGCCCTCGGCGCCGGCGGTGGATATTATACCGATTTTACCGGCGGACTGTTGCCGTGTCAAAGGCATTTGTCGTCAAATAATGTTGAATTTTCCACTTTTCGCCCCATTTTTGGCTTGCCGTCGCCCGGGCGGCGATTATTTTGGCGCACGGAATTGGTTTGATTTCATCATGGGGGGGCAAGCGGATATGCCGTTTTGGACGATTTTCTGGGTGGTTATGCCACCAATCGCGCTGTTGATCTCGGCATTTGCCGTGTTTTTTATCCGCGACGCGAAAGAACAACACACGCGTAAATAGTTGGTCCCGCACTTTGCGGCTTTTGAGGGTTTCCGGCCGTGGTGTTTGTGATCGGGTTGGCTGGCTTTCGGCTGACCGAAACGATCGGAGATTATCTGCGGCCGGACGGCGGCTCGGCCCGTGGGGCGTGGCCTTTTCCGTGCGCGCCTTCGACGCATCGGTTCGGCTTTTTGATGAGTGGTCATCCGGCACGATGATATCGGCGGACCGTCCTTTTTAGGTGCCGTCAGGAATCCCTGACGGGACAGCTTATTTCAACCAGGCAAGGATCCCCGGCGGCGCAGGAGACCTTGTGTTACAATCATCGGATCAAGCCCCTGCCTCCGGTTGCCGGAAAATTGGACAATTACCCGCCGATGGTGTATTATCCGGTTTTGCGGGGAAAAGTGGTATGCCGGATGACGTTCGCCGATATGCGCAATTGGGCTGGACGTATGAGAAGTTCAACCCCCTGCGCAGGGAGGAAATTGCCTGGCATCGACAACTGGCCGGCGTGTATGGCGGTCCGATCCTGGAGTTGGCCTGCGGGTCGGGCCGGTTGTGTACTGCGCTGGCGATGGCGGGATATGCGGTCGATGCTGTCGACCGTTCGTCGGCCATGCTCATCCGCGCACACCAGCGCATCGGCGCGCTGACCGATGATACCCGAAAACGGATCCGGCTGATCGAGGCCGATATCGGCAGTTTTTCGCTTGGTGACAGGTACAAGCTGATCATTATCGCCGACAACTCACTGGCCGAACTTCCCGATGAGACCCGGGCCGGATGCCTGCGCTGCGCCCGAAAACACATTGATTTGAACGGACGGCTGGTCCTGACCGCCCGCGTGTATGACCGGGACATTATAGTGCACGGGCGCGTGATTACCCGCTGGTCCGCGCCGGTGACCCATCCGATTACCGGGGTGCAAGTCCGGCGGAAAACCGAACTGGAAATTTCGAGCGACGGCACGCGGTTGCAGGGCACGATGACGTACGAGATCACCAAACCCGATCAATCAATCGATTTTGAGATTTGTCCGGTGGATTATGCGCATTATACCCGCGAGGATTATGTCTCGCTGTTGCAGGCCAATGGCTGGACGATTGAGGCCGACTATGCGCCCGATGACCCTGACGGCGCCAGCGACAGTGCCGTGGTTCGTTTTGTCTGCCGCTTGCAGTGATTGAACCGGCCGGATACGATCGCTGCTCCAGCTCCACCGGTGACTTGCGGTCCAGCCAACTCGATGGACGTGCATTTCGTATGAGTACAGGAACCTGCCCGGGCAAAACATGATGAAGGAGAATTTTCATGAGTGATCTGATATCCAGGACTTGCGAACCCTGCCGTGTCGGCGCGCCGTTGGCCACGGCGCAGGAAATTGAGGATTGGCTGCTGCAGCTCCCGCAGTGGGAGATTAGGGAGGTCGACCATATCAGGCAACTGACGCGAACATTCACATTCAAGGATTTTGCGCAGGCGCTGGCTTTCACGAGTAAAGTGGGAGCGCTTGCCGAGCAGGAAGGCCATCACCCCGAGATCCTTACCGGCTGGGGTGCGGTTACCGTGACCTGGTGGACCCACAAGATCGGCGGACTGCACGTGAATGATTTCATCATGGCCGCCAAGACCGAGGCATTGCAGTAATTTTGCAGCTGGACAGTTTGAGTTGAAGGGGCTGGCTGATTGGAAATTAAAAAGGCCGGACGGTTGTCATCCGGCCTTTGCAGACGCCTATTTTTTGAGTTCGCTCGTCTTGCCGGGAGCGACAATTTCCACTTCATCGGTGCCGCTGAAATCCTGGGTATAGGTGTTGCCGTCGGCATCCGTCGCCGTGAACGACCCCTCGACCTCCGCGGTCACGACCATTCCGGCCAGGGCAATCACGTCGGGATTCTGCAATAGTGCTGTCTTATCGAAGCTGACGATCAGATTATCGTCAATGTAGCAATAACGCAGCGAGATCGTCGTGGCCACCTCGATACCGTCAAAGCGGAGAGTAGCTTCGCCTGCGGTGAAGGTGTAGCCGGCGGTAATGGTCATCGGGATAATTGCCTGGACATCCTCGGAACTGCCGACACTGTTTAACACCAGCTTATGCGGACTCATGGTCATCGCCGTCGCCGAGGTCGGCACCGTAATCAACGCCACCAATGAGACGAACAATACAACGATGGCCGTCGACAATCGCGAGCGGCCGTGCAGTGCTTTGAGCATTCGCTCCCTCCCGTTGGTTTTAGTACATTGTTTGTTTGCCCCGCTCTCGAGGCATCCTGCCCTGTAACCGCGAACCCCGCGGTCTTCCGGGCCGCGATATCGGCAAATGTTGTGCCAATCCGGCGACTAAAGTTAACCAGTTATCCAGCAATGAAATAGCATAATGCTAATAAATCTACTATGGAATATTTGTACCCAAACGGCACACCGCTGTACGGATTAGTACAGGCGCACATGTCCAGACAGGCGAATCTCTGACATATAACTGTCAGGCCGGGTGTAATTTTTTTTAGAATTTAGTTAACATTTGCCGGAAAATGCCGTACATTGCAATTAAGGTAACGGAAACAGTAGGCCTTTTTGCGAACGACCGCACGGAGTATCACCCTCGGAAATTCAAAGAAAAGATCGACTTGTTTCATCGGCCATGTCGGCCAACGGATCAGGGGCGCCGTTTCGCCCCAGTAGAGCAAAGGAAGTGGATCATGACGGAAGGTACCGTCAAATGGTTCAACGACAGCAAGGGTTTCGGGTTCATCACGCGGGAAGACGGCGACGACGTGTTCGTACACCACACCGCGATTGAAGGCGAGGGCTTTAAATCCCTGGCCGAAGGTGACTCGGTCCAGTTTGAAGTCGTGCAGGGTCCCAAAGGACCGCAGGCAGCCCACGTTCGCAAATTGTAGGCCTGAACACCATGACGAAAACAACCCGGCCCGGGCAACTGCCCGCGGCCGGGTTTTTTTATGTTCGGGGTGCCGGAGAAAAGTATTTTCAAAAGCGGATCCACGACTGCCGGATTATTGAGGTTGCCGGTTCATTTTGCCCCGGGCCAGTGAGGCGAAGATCCCGCCGCAGCACAGTACGGCAAATAAGGCAAACGCGATCCGCACCGTGTGGGCGAATCGATCGTAATTTTCCGGCGCTATTTCGGCCTGCCCCAGGTTCAGCGCCAGCAGCATCATGACGATCCCCATCGACAGCATCATGCCGATCTGGCGCATCATGCTGACCACCGCCCCGGCCACGCCGAAATCCCGGCGCTCGACCGAACTCATAATGGCATTGGTGTTGGGTGAGGAAAAGAGGGCAAAACCGAAACCGAGAAACATCAAACAACCGATAATATAGCCGATCGGTGTCCCCCGGCTGAGAAAAACGAGCAAAATCAAACCGATAAAATTCAAGCCCATGCCCAGCGAGGCAATAATTCGCGGTTCGTGTTTGTCGGACAACCGCCCGGCCAGCGGTGAAAAAAGGGCCTGGATGATCGGCTGGGCGATCAGAACCGTTCCGGCCTCCTGGGGCGAAAGCCCCTTCAATTGCTGAAGGTACAAACTCAGCAAAAAACTGACCGCAAACGTGGCGGCATAGTTGATCATCGCGGCAAGGTTGGAAAAGGCGAAGATCATATTGCAGCGAAATAAATTGATATCGATCACGGGGTTGGATGTGCGTAGCTCATAAGCCACGAAAGCGATCAACCCTGCTACTCCCGCAGCAATCAGCACCCCCGCCGACAGCGCCGGAAGGCCGGCAAACCCGTACATCGTGGCAAATAACGCCAACGCCAGAATCAGTGAGCCGAACAGATCAAATCGTGACCCCCGGGCTTCGGCCCAATCTTGTTTCAGCATCAGAAAAATGACCGCCAGCAGTGACAGTCCCAGCGGCAGGTTGAGCCAGAAAATATAACGCCACCCGAGGTGTTCGGTGATCAGCCCGCCGACAAAGGGGCCCGTAGACAACCCCAAGTACACGGCGGCGATGGCAATGCCCAGCGCCTTGCCCCGCTCCCCGGCGGGGTACGCCGAGATCAAAATCGGCATCCCGGTGGCAAAGATCATCGACGACCCAAACCCCTGCAATACCCGGCAGAGGATAATCATCGTCCCGGAATGGGCATTGGCGATGAGGACCGAGGAGCAGGTGAAAGCCAGCACGCCCCACATGTAGATTTTCTTGCGGCCGTAAATGTCGCCCAGCCGGCCGAACGGAATGATAAACATCGCCGCCGCCAGCAGAAAAGCCGTATTCACCCAGCCCAGCGCCACGGCCCCCAGGGAGAATTCGGCGCCGATCGACGG